>CAVWOZ010000030.1:0-372024 GCA_963756595.1 uncultured Acidobacteriota bacterium | reverse complement strand
CAATTTCCTCTCTTGTTTTCAAAGACTTAGCTCGACAACCGCTGGCGCAATCGGTAGCTTAGTACATATCCCGTACATTCAGCTAGTCGACTGAAAGCCCGGCCGTGCATGGGCGGCGAGCCGCACGAAAGGAGCGCCAAGCGAATACGGATGTGGTTGGGGGGATGAAGAGGGGACGGGGACCGGTCCCCCCACGACGGCGAGAGCAGCGGGCCCCTCAAAGGCTCTGGAGGTGGGCCTTGAGGGTGATCGGCCGTCGAGGCCTAACGACGATGCTCCGGCCGTGCTATCCTCTCCACGAGGATGTTTTGAACCTCAGCCCGAGAGGAGAGCGCGATGGAAGAAGATCCCAGACTGACCGCGAAGAAGCTCGAGGCCCACAAACTCAACCTCGCCAACGTTCAGGCGGTGCAGGCGCAGAAGGTGAAGGTCGCCAAGGCGCGGTCGCAGGCGGCGCTGGCGGTCGAGCTCGCCCGGCAGCAGGCGGTGGTCAACGTCGCCAAGGCGCATGCCGCGGCCCTGGAGCACCGGTTCGCGGCCCTGAAGGAGGCGCTGGGCTAAAACCCCGCCTCCCTCCGTTCTCCGTCGCCGCCGGACGGGTGCGGAGGGGGCTTGCCGTATCAGGCGATCTCTTCGTAGAGCCGGCCGAAATCGAGGTCGATGCAGGGCTCGCCGCTGCGCGCGCGCGCGCTGACGAAATCGAATAGGTTGCCGGCCGGCTTTTCGCCGCTGCGGAAGAACGAGACGAAGATCAGCAGATTGAACACCTGGAGGAAGTCGCCCAGGCGCTCGATCCAGACCGGCGCCAGCCGGTTCTCGCGGTCGTACCCGCGCATGAAATGGCTGAAGTAGGTCCGGGCGCGCCCTTCCAGCCGCCGCTCGCCGCGGTTGACGTGGTCGAGCAGCGAGGCGAGGAGGGAGACGGCGATGTCGAAGCCGAACCAGCAATAGGAGCAGCCGTCGAAGTCGAACACCTCCAGCCGGCTGCCGTCGAGCCAGTAGTTCCCCTGATGGAAATCGCCGTGAATGAGGCCATAGTCGTCGCGGCCGCGCGGTAGCTCGCTGAGCTGCTCGCAGCAGCGCTCCAGCGTGCGCAGAACGGCCCGCTCGGCGGGCGGCAGGGTCTGCCGCGCCATCGCCACCAGGCCGGGCCCGGACCACCCCCCGCGCCGGGCGCCCGGCGCCGGCACGAAATCCTTGGTCAAGGCGTGCAACTCGCCGAGCGTCCGGCCGCAGATCTCGAACAGCTCGGGGGTCCAGACCTCGGGGTGGCTGGAGAAGACGGGCTTGCCCCGGGCGCGCCGCAGGGCCGAGGCCAGGTAGCCGCCGTCCGGCCCGTCGCCCAACTGCTCGACCAGCCGGCCTTGCAGAGAGGTGGACGGTGCGCAGACCGAGGCCTTGTGTGCCTCCAGATAGCACAGCCAGTCGAGCTCGGCCTGCACCTGGCTCTCCCGCCGGGGTCCGTCGTCAGGCGTCAGGCGCAGCACCAGTCGAGTCTCCGGGTGGGTATCCGGGCGGTCGAGGGCGTAGACCCAGCAATTCGAGCCGCCCAGGAGCTCCGGCCCGGGTAGGGCCGCGCTTCCTCCCCAGAGCGCGAAGGCCTGCTGGAGGATCTCCGGCTTCGGAAGGGGCCACCTCGCGGCCGCTCGTGGTGCCACCGGCGACGTCATCGCGGCGTCTCAGGCGATCCCGGCGCCGCCGAAACCGGCCAGCAGCGAACGCACCGGGCCGGCGCGGGAGTCGAGCAGCGCGAGGTGAAAGGCCTGCTCCACCCGGGCGGCGATCCGCTCGATGCCATATCCCTCCTCGGCCCGCCGGCGGCCGGCCTGTCCCATGGCGCGGGCGGCCTCCCGGTCGGCGGTCAGCTCGCGGAGCGCCTCATAGAGGCCCAGTGAGCCGTCCTCGGGATTGGTGAGCCAGCCGGTTTCGCTGTGGGAGACGATCTCCCGGAGCCCTCCCACCGCGCAGGCGACCACCGGCAGGCCGAGCCTCATCGCCTCGACTGCGATCATGCCGAACGGCTCGTAGCGCGACGGCACGACCACGGCGTCGGCCGCGGCGAGTGTGGCGAGGAAGCGCGGGCGCGGGAGCCAGGGGCACAGACGGTACGAATCCGCGGGCAGCTCCTCGAGGATCTCGGCGAAACGGGGCGCATTGCCGATGGAGAGCAGGAACACGTCCGGACGATCCCGATACAACTCGACGAAGGCGCGATAGACGAGATCGGCGCCCTTGACGGAGTCGGAGAAGCGCCCTGCCGTGGCGAGGACCAGCGGCCTCTCGCCGCCGGGGCCGGCGGCCGCGGGCAGGGGGCCGGCGTCCGGCTGGAGGTCGAGGAACGCCGCGCCGGAGACGCCGTTGGGGATCACCACCGCGCCGGTGAGCGGCGAGCCATACCCCTCCTGCGTGGCCCGCTGCAGCTCGGCCAGGGAGGGAAAGAGGTTCAACACCGCGGAGCGGCTCACCGCCCTCTGGAGGCTGGCGTGCGCCTGCTGCTGCGCCTCGTCCAGGCCTTCGTGGCGTGCGTAGGAGCCGAGCAGGGCCTGAAAGTGATTGATCACCGGCACGCTGCCGCCGAGCAGCCCGAGCACGTGGGTGATCTGCGAGCCGAAGAGCAGGGCACCCAGGTTGTAGACGAGATCGAAGTCGTCGGGCCGCAGCCGCGCGTTCAGGAAGGCCGCCAGGCTCGCCGGCGGCCGGGACAGCTCGTCGCCGAGAGCGACCACCCGCGCGTCCGGGAGCAGGCCGGGCCGCGGCTCGTCGCGCGTGACCACGCACAGCTCGTGACGCCGGGCGAGGACGGCGCACAGCTCGGTGGAGAAGACCTCTGCGCCGTTGTCGCCTTCGCGGTCGAGCCGTTCGGTGACGACCAGCAGCTTCACGCCCCTCCTCCCGCCTCGCCGGCCGCCGCGAGGCCCGGGGGGAGCGCGCCCGGCCGTCCCCAGCGCCGGAAGAAAATCCGGAAGTTCTCCGAAAAGCGATCGTTCCGCTGCTGGTTCAGGTGCGTCACCGCCGCTTCTCCGGCGTAACAGGATCGGAAGCCGTGCAGGCGGGCCTTGAGGCAGAAGTCGACGTCCTCCATCTGGCTCCCTTGATAGGCCTCGTCGAAGCCGCCGATCGACCGGCAGACCTCCCGCCGCACCAGCAGGAAGGTCGACGGCAGCCAGGAGACCTCCGCCGTGTAATCGTACTGACCGCCGTCCTCTTCGCCCAGGCCGCGCGGCTTGGGGAAGAGGTCGCCGTCGAGGAAGGGTGCGGCGCAGAAGATCCGCCCCGCCCGGTCGACGATCTTGGGACCCGCCAGGTGGGCGGCGCGCGTGTCGAGGCGCTCCAGGAGCTCCTCGAAGACCCCCGGCCGCAGGACTTCCACGTCGTCGTCGACGAAGCAGACCAGCGGCCGGGTGGAGCGCCGCAGCCCCTCGTTCTTGTTGGCGGCGCTGCTCTGGCGCCGGTCGACGACGTGGAGCGCCCCCGCCTCGACGCCGGCCCGCCGCAGGCTCCGGAGGCACCGTTCGAGCTGGCGCCGGGAGAAGCCGGGCGAGCGTCGGAACAGGCGCATCAGGAGCGCCGGGCCGGCGGTGTCCGCGAGATCCACGGCGTCGAAGACGTGGAGGCCGAGGGGATCGCGGCTGGCGGCGTCGGGCTGGAAGGAGACCTCAAGGCGGGCGCGCCCGGGGGGGGCGGCCGCCGGCGGCAGCTCGAAGGAGAGGAACTTCATCAGCGGCCGTTCGAGGGAGATCCGCTGCTCGGCCACCGCCGGCGCGCCGGAGCCGCGGTGCGCCTCGACCCGCAGCACGCCGGAGACCGCTCCGGCGGCGGAGACGGCGAGCTGGAGGTGATCGAAGCCGGGGTCGTCCAGCTCTTGGAGGAACGGGTCGCCGGGGTTGAGGAGATGTAGGCTCTCCCGCCGCCGCGTCGAGGGCCGGCTGAGCCCGTACGGCAACTCCTCGCGGTCCGACTCCCAGAACGGAATCACGCAGTCGATCTCCGCCAGCCCCGGCCGCGGCCGGGGCACGGCACGATATTCGAACGGCTGGAGCTCATTGACCCGCGCGAGCGGCAGGCCCCGCCGGGAGAGGGTCTGATCGGCGAGCCGGCGCCACATCTCCTCGGCGGCGGCGGGACCGAGCTGGTTGCTGGCCCGCTTCGGATGGATGCGGTAGGAGTAGAGGCAGCGGTCGAGCAGCTCGACGGCCGCGACCTCCTCCACCTGCAGGAAGAGGCCGCAGTCCTCGCCCGCCAGCTGGAAGTCCGCGAAGCCTTGCCAGCCGGCGGTCTGATCGTAGGCGGAGCGCCGGATCAGGTAGGGGTGCGAGTGGTTGTAGAGGTCGGTCGTCATGCCGCGGTCGAAATGCCTGGGCTCGAAGGGGAACCAGTCGGCCATCGGCAGGCGGCGCCCCGCCTCATCGATGAAGTCCCGGCGGGCACGGACGACGCCGCTCCAGGGCATGGCCTCGGCGGCCGCCAGCAGCTCTTCGACGGCGGTCGGTGCGAGGAGGTCGTCGTCGTCCACCGGCAGGATGTAGGCCGCGGTGGAGGAGGCGGAGAGGAACCGCCGGCTGGCGGCGATGCCGGCGCGCTCCTGATAGTGCACCTGGAGCCGCGGATGGCCCAACCGCTCGACCCGTTCGAGGATTGAGCGCGACAGCTCGTCGCCGCCGTCCCACAGCAGCGACAGCCGCCATTGCGAGGAGGTCTGGCGCAGCACCGACTCGATGCAGGGGATCAGCCACCCCCCCTTGACCACCGGGATCTCGATCGACACGGTCATCGTCAGCTCTGGCCGTCCGTTTCCCAATCCGCGAGGCCGCTGCTCCAGGCCTCCAGGCTGGCCTCGAAGTCGGCCAGCGCCTGCTCGGCCCGTTGCGGGTCGTCGCCGGCGACCTCCGGGGTGAGGACCTGGCCGTCCGGCGGGCCGGGGGGCGCGGCGGCGGCCTCTGCGGGCGGAGGTTGGGGCGGAGGCGGCGCTGCCAGCCGCGGCTCGCTCTCCGGCCAGGCGAACCGGCCGCGGACCCCGCAGCGGCGACAGGGGGCGGTCTTGCCGATCCTGGCGCGCGCGACCTCCTTGCGGGCCAGCAGCTCCTCGGGGGCGTCGGCGAACAGGTCCCCCACCTGCCCGTCCGCGGCGCCGCCGTGGAGGGGGCAGATCCACACCCGTCCGTCAGGGTCGACGGTCAGGCTCAGCTCGAACAGGCGGCAGCCGCCTGGGCCCGAGAGCAGGGCCTCCGGCAGCGCCGGCGGTCCAGCCGCTCGCGGCACGGGGAGCCGGAAGGCCGGGCTGTCGATGGCGAGCCCCGGCGCCGCCCGCGTGAGCGAGGCCAGCCGCTGGTAGTCGTCGCCGGCCTCGCTGGAGTCCAGCCAGAGCCGGCAGGAGAATCCCCGGCCCGACCTAGCGACCGCGGCCCGGCCGGCGCGATAGCGGTCGAAGGTCGCGAGCGCTGCACGGCTGGCGTCGCTGGCGTCGCTGGTGTCAGAGGCCGCCCCGCCGCCGGTCAGGATCAGGTCGAGGACCCCCCGCGCATGCAGCGCTTCGAGGAGGTCGACGGTCAGCCGCTCCGGGCGTAGGAGCAGCGAGACCTCGACGCCGAGCTTCCTGCCGGCCTCCCCCAGGCAGTCGAGCGTCCAGTGGGCGGCCGGCTCCGCCTCCGGCAGGAAAGCGTAGAGGCGGCCGAGCTCGCCGCGGTCGATGAGCCAGGCGATCAGGGCCGAGAGCCGCTGTTCGCCGGGCGGCTGATGGAGCGGGCGGGGCGCGTCCGCGTCCGACGCCGGATCATCGCCTAAGGGCGGCAGGAGCAGGATGTCCATCGGCCGCGGCCTCACTCGCCCGGGGCGTCCCGCAGCGTCCAGAAGCGCTCGGCAAACTCGTTGCCGCGCCGCTCCAGGCGGGCGTTCCGATGTCCGATCTCGGCCAGCAGCCGCCGGCTGCCGAAGTCCAGCCGTGACCGGAAGATTTCGAGCAGGGTGAGCTTGTCGGCCAGGACGCCGCCGATCTCCTCGAACCACGGCGCCAGGCCGAGGTAGGAGCCCTCGAAACGTGAGAGGAAGTCGTCGACGTTGAGGTACGAGGCGGCGAGCGGCACGTTCTCGTAAAAGTGAAAGCGGGTGGCGGGGAAATAGTCCTCCTCGTAGAGCGCCAGCACGGCGTCGAAGAGCAGGCGCTGATCGGGGGAATTCCCCACCGCCGCCGGGGCGTAGACGTGCACGGCGGCGAGCTCCGCGATCGCATCGTGGAGGGCGAGCTTCACCGCCGCCGCCAGCTCCGCGGCCGGCGCGGTCAGCCGCTCGCCGGCGGCTCCCGCCCCCCGTAGCGCGTGCTCGGGAAAATCGAGGTATTGCGTCTCCGTGCCCAGCACCGCGGCGGCGAGCCAGGACTCGTCGCGCCGGATGGCCGTGATCTCCTGCGGCGAGCCGAAGGCCTGGGGAGCGCGGGTCGCGAGCTGGCGGGAGAAGCAGTTGAGCAACGTGAACCGCTCGCTGCCACGGCGGCGCAGCACGAGCCCTCCCATGGACAGCTCGACATCGCCGGGGTGGGCCGCGACCAGCAGGCTCCGCGTGCCGCCGGCGGGAGGTCGCGGCGCCGCCAGCGGCGACGACAGCCAGACGGCGTGCCGGGAAGCCCCCGCCGCCGCCAGCAGGTGCGGGCCTTGGCCGAAGATCTCGGCGAACGGCGTGCGGCCGTCGGCCAGCGCGAGGAACTCCCGCTCGGCGTCGCCGGCGTCGGCGTCCTTGAGGCGGCCGAAGGCCACCTCGCCGTCCGCCACCGACACGTGCGGCAACCGGCAGGGGTAGGCCGAGAAGAGCAGCCGGGAGCTCGGGAGAGGGGCCTGGGGGGTGGCGGGCTGCATCGTCAGGAGGGGACGATCCAGTGGGATTCAGGCGCCGGGGCGGGAGCACCGAAAAGCGTCTGGTGGACCTTCCCCAGGTCGTGCAGGTAGACCTTCGGATGCCGGAAGATCGGCTGGCTCAAGGCCGCGAGGAAGAGTCCGTGCTCGGGATGCTCGGGCCGCTGCACCGCCCGCCGGTGGAACTCCCCGGTGGAGAAGGTGCCCCAGTTGACGAGCTGCTTGAAACAGACCTTGTCGCAGCCGAGCGCCAGTCCCAGCTCGGCGAAGGCCGCCATCTCGCGGTAGTTGTTCTCCTGCACCACGAAGTGGAGCTGGAAGAGGCTGATCTCGCCGGCGGCACGGAGACCGCTGAGAAACGCGAGGTTCTCCATCAGGCGCGAGAAGTTCCCGCCGCGGTTGAGGGCGTAGGTCTCCCGCGTCGCGGCGTCCACCGAGACGTCGATCCAATCGATCGCCCGGCGGCAGATCGAGCCCCACATCTCGGGGGTCAGCAGCACGCCGTTGGTGGAGAGCTGGATCCGCATCGCCGGCGCGCTCTCCGGCTCGAAGGTGCGCAGGAACTGGAGATAGAAATGGCTGGCGAAGGGATCGCCGCTGCCGGTGAGGATCAGCCGCCGGGCGTCGCGCAGGGGCTCGCCCATCACCTGCTCGTGGATGACCGCCGCGCGCTGCCTCGCCTCGCCGCGGAGCACGATGAGACCGGTGCGGCAGGACGGGCAGGCGAGGTTGCAGGTGCGGTCGTAGGAGAGGTTGAGGGTGGACGGCCCGCGTTCGAGGCGGGTGAGGCCCCCGTCGATGATCTCGCGATGGAACGGGTCGGTGACCTCCTCGACCCGGCGCAGCAGGCGCTGCTGGAGCAGGCCGCAGGTGCGCTCCGAGCAGTAGCGGTAGGTGCCGTCGAGGATCGAGGCGCGGACCTTCGCGGCCTGGTCGGAGCTCCAGGCCGCCAGCAGCCCGCCGCGGCCGACGTTGCCCACCGGCTGCGGCAGCGTCTGGGGACAACAGAGGTAGAGGCTGCCGTCGGGCTCCACCTGCGCGTACTCGAAGGGCTGCGGGCAGAAGAGCCCGCGGTACCTGGGCTCCACGTCCGCTCCCGCGTCCCCGCCGGCCGCCTCCGCGGGCTCCTCGCCGGAGAGCAGGCAGCGGCGGACCTGGTCGGCCAGCGGATCGTAGCCGGTGGCGACGTCGATCAGGCTGTCGATGGCCAGGGCGCTCAAGCGGTCCTGCTGCGCCGCGTCGAGGTGCTCGCGCAACCGGCCGCGGGCGGCGCCGTCGATCTCGCCGCAGGCCTCGGCGAAGGTCCGCCCCGTGGTGCTGTCGCGCTCCGCCGCCAGGAACGCGAAGAACTGCGCCGCCACCTCCGCCTCGGCGGGCTGCGGCAGCCGCCGCAGCTGGGCGACGATGAGCTCGAGCGGCGAGATCCCGCGGGCTTCGGACCCTTCTTCGGCCCTGCTGGCTGCACGATGCTGGCAGACCTCCGCGAAGGCGTCCTTCGCGGCCGCGATCACCTCCTTGATCGCCGGCTCCTGACCGGCGCTCAGAGTGAGCTGTTCAGCGAAAGTCTGCCAATCCACGTTCCGCTCTCCTCATGGCGCGTCTCATCGGGCGTCCGCCACCGCTCCGGGAAAGAAATCACACCCCTGGCAAAGGCTCAAGGTCTCCCCCCGGCGATAGCTCAGGATCTTCTCCAGATAGAGATGGCGCAGCTGCTCGTCCTTGACGTTGCCGTAGCGGGTCTTGCGCTCGTAGTCCATCGCGCACAGCCTGACGCTGCCGTCGACCGAGATGAAGTCCAGCGACTGCACGATCCGGCAGACGTTGCCGTGCTCGGGATGATGGCGGAAGATATCCACCACCACCCGTTCGTCCCCCGCGAACTCGCGGGCCACCGGCGCGAGATCGACCGGCGCCACGTCCGGGCTCAGCAGCCCCGCCCGGTTGTTGACCGGATGGATCCAGATCTGCGACACCGGCCGCCGGCGCCACTCGTCGATGAAGCCGTGGAGCTCCTCCTGGTTCTGGTTGCAGAGCACGAAGCTGACGTGGATCCGGATGTGCGGGTAGCGCCGCTCCTTGAGCTCCAGGATGTCCAGCAGGCTCTGTTGGATCGCCGCGAAGCCGTGCAGCTTCATCACCCGGAGGTGAGTCTCCACCGTGGCGGCGTTGAGGCTGAAGTTGAGCTCCTTCAGGCCGTGGTCGACCAGGCGGCGGAACAGATCGGGGCTCATCCGCGAGCCGTTGGTGGTCATGCAGACCCGTGCGCCGGCCCGCGACAACAGCTCGACGACCGTGGTCAGCTGCGGGTGCAGAGTCGACTCGCCGATGCCGCACAGCACCACTTGGCGCTGGCGCGGCTCGCGCGCCAGCTGATCGGCGAGCGCCTGCACCACGCCGAGCGCCATGAAGCTGCTCTTGTCGGGCATCGCCTCGCGGGGGCAGAAGGTGCAGACGGCGTTGCAGATCGAGGTGATTTCGAGGTCGATGGCGGCGAGGCTCTCCTCCCCCAGGGTCTTGTACTGGAAGAAGCGGGTGGCGGTCACCACCTCGGGGCCTTCGCCGATGCCTTCGCCATGAGCGCCGCCGCCGTGGCGGTAGGCCGCGAGGGTGTGCTGGAAGCCGCCTGCGAGCTCGTGCTGGCGGTCGACGACGCGCCAGCCCGCGGGGGAGAAACGGCGCTCCAGGTGGCGGAAGTGATCGATCACCTCGCCGGGCTCGAAGTGGAGGCTGAGGTTGCCGTGGCTCAGGCGCCGGAAGTACAGGGGCTCGTCGAGGATCAGCGTCCGTACCCGCGCCTGGTCCAGCTTGTGGAAGAGGTCGGTATCCTCTCCGGCATGGCGGATCGCCGGGTCCCCCTCGAAGCCGCCCAGCTCCTCCAGGGTCTCGCGGGAGAGGAGGAACGGCTGGCTGACCTCGAACGGATCGGCGGAGATGCCGTTGACGATCAGGCGGCGGCGGGGCTGGAGGTACTGGTCGACGAGGCCGACCAGTCGGGTGCCGCCGCGGAAGCATTTCACCACGGGATACCGCTGCACGGCGCTGGCGAAGACCTCCAGGGCGTGGGCGGGCAGCAGGTCGTCGTCGTCGATCGGCAGCAGGAAATCGCCGGCCGCCGCTGCCGCCAGGGCCTGCCGGCTGGGGCCCGTGCCGCGGTTCTCCCAGCGGCGGACCTGGATCCGGGGGTCGGACCCGACCCGCGCGAGGATCTCGAAGATCCGCCGCTCCTCCTCCTCCGGCGGGCCGTCGACGAGGATCAGGAGCTCCCAGTTCCGCCAGCTCTGCTGCAACACGGAGCCCAGCATCTCGGCGAGGAAGTCGGGCTTGAACACCGGGCAGAGGAGGCTGATCCGGGGTGAGCCGTGAACGCCCTCGGGCAGGTCGAGACGGCCGGGGTGGGGGATCCATTCACCCTGGATCTCGACCCTGAGCTGCGGCGGCACCGCTGCCTCGCCATGGCGCGCGCGATAGTGCCGGTAGTCCCCCGCCAGGGGATCGGCGCCCCGGGTCAGCAGATCGCCGGCCCAGCGGCGGGTGTCGAGCCCGAGCGTGGCCGCTCCCAGCCGCAGGGGCGGCGTGCCCGCCGCCGCCAGCCGGCGGCCGAGGTCGAGGAGAAAGAATTCGAGGGATTCGAAATCGCCGTCCGGCGCCTCCCGCTCCGCCAGCACCCGCCGGTTGAGGACGCAGAACCAGGACGGCAGCCGGCGGACGGGCGCAAGCCGCTGCGGCAGCCGCCGGCCCGGGGGCTCGGCGGCTGGCTCGCCGTAGACCCGGGCCAGCGCCGGGGTGCTCAAGGTCAGCGCGGGGAGGCCGGGATGGGCGCGCAGCAGGCGCTCCAGGCGGCGAAGCTCGCCCTCGGCGACCTCCACGGCCTGATCGGCGAACAGCACGAAGGGAGCCCGCCCCTGGAGGATCTCGGGCCAGAGCTCGGCGAACGAGCTGCCGAGACGCCAGCCGCGCGCCTCGCCGCCGGCGAGGGCGCCCAGCCGGCGGGCGAGGTCCCGGCCGCCCGGCGCGGCGCTGAAACCCGTGCGCACGAAGGCGTCGAACGGAGCCGGGACCGCCGCCGCGGCGCTCATACCGGGCAGGCCCTGCCGGCGAGCTCCATGCGGCGCAGCAGATCCGCGTGCTCGGGCAGATGCCCCCACTCGGCGCTGAATGCCGAGAAGTTGTGACGGATGATCTCGATCTTCTCGCTCCGGCGTTTGTCGCGGAAGGTCCCCTGGCCCTGGTGGTAGACGAAGCAGTCCTCGCGCACGGCGAGCTTGAAGCCCAGCTCCCGGATGGCGCACGAGAGCGCCAGGTCCTCGAAATATCCATAGCGGTACCGGGCGCCGAAGTAGCCGACGCGGTCGAAAACCTTGCGGTCGAGGGCGAGGCACATGGCGGTCAGGTACGGCGCCGGGGTGAGGCGGCCGGCGGACTGGCGGCGGGCCTGGCCGGAAAGCCCGGCGATTCCCCGGTAGAGAGCGCCGCCGGCGGCGTCCGCGGGCAGCTCGAGGTACTCCCGGTACTGGTAGAGGTCGGTGGGGTTGTTCGACACCGGCCCCACGGCCCGGATCTCCGGCTGGTCCGCGAGCACCGCGAGCAAGAGGTCGGCGAACCCCGGCGTCACGATGGTGTCGCTGTTGAGCAGGAGCACGTAAGGGTTGTCGCAGACGGCGAGCCCGCTGTGGATGCTCTCCTTGTAGCCGCTGTTCTCGCGGTGCGACAGCAGCCGGTAGGGCAGGGTCAGGCGGCCGCAGAATTCGCGGACCCGGTCGAGCTCGGCGGGCGAGGAGCCGTCGTCGACCAGGACCAGCTGCAGGTCCCGGCAGCCGGCGAGCTCCAGCGACTTCAGGCAGCGGACGAGGAGCTGCGGCTGATTGTAGAAGGGGATGATGACATCGACCCCGTCCCGCTTGCCGTTGCCGCTCCCGCCGCCGGCGCTCACAGCGCGCTCAGGCCCTTCTGGATCTCGACGATCTGCGCGGTCAGCTCGCCGATGTCGGCGGTCGCGAGCGGGAGGTCCGGCTCGGGGTCCGGCTCCCGCCGCCCGCCGGAGAACGGCGCCGCGGCCGTGGCGCCGTCCGAAGGGGCACCGCGGTGGATCGTGGAAGCCGTCGCGAGATAGGCGCCGGCGCCGCTGGTACCGCCGGCGATGAACGGACGCACGCCGGCCGCGTCCTGCCCGGCGTCTGCGGCATCCGCGTCCGCGGCAGCGCCGGCGCGGAAGACCGGCCGTCGATCGGCGCGGGTCAGGATGTCTTCGATGTCCCGTTGCGCGGCGGCGAGGAGGTGGCGCAGGCGCTCGCGCAGCAGCGTCCGCACGGCGGTCCGGCCTTCGTCCGTCGCGGTCAGCTCGCCATGCGCCGCCGCTCTCTCCCGCTGCACGATCGCGAGCAGCGCCGCGAGCTCGTCCGGCCGGCCTCGCACCGCCGCCATTTCGGCCAGGACCCCGGAGGTTTCACCGGTCTCCATCACAAATCCTCCCTTTTCTCGATGGCAACCAATGATGGCAATCAGTCTTGGCGATCAATAATGAATCAGAATGACTCAGGAGAAGGGCCGCGCCGCCCTCGCTCGATCCCCTCACATTTTCCACCAGATTACGAAGTTAGCACGCCCCTCTCCGGGAAGGCAAGGGAACTTCAGAGGAAGCCGTAGAGGCCGCTGCGCAGGAATTCGAGCCCGCGGCCGGCGCCCCGAAAGTCGTAGCCGGCGTCCCACAGCAGATGGTCGAGCTGATCCGCGTGGCGGCCGATCCACTGCCGGAGCTCCGGCGGCCAGCCGTGGGTGTCGAGGAAGAAGCGGAGCTGCTCCAGCCGCAAATGCGAGAAGTAGAGCCCGTCGGCCTGCCGCTTGTTGGCCACGCAGACCCGCGGGCAGCCGGCGAGGAGCTGGCGCGGCAGGAGCCGGGAGATCTCCTCGCTGTCGCGGGGCGCGTGCACCGCCGCCAGCAGGCGCTCGAGGATCCGGTCGAGGCGCAGGCCCGGATCGTCGAAAGTGTAGAAATTCTTGAGCTCGAGCTCGCGCCCCTGCGCCCGATAGGCCCGCATGCCGACGTAGACGTCGAGCTCGCCGCCGCGGCCGGCGGCGAGCGCCTCGGCGGTGAAATCGATGCTGAACAGCTCCCACCGGAAGGGCATGGCGGGCCGCGCCGCCACCGCGAGATGCGGCGCCAGGGCGCCCAGCACCCCGGCGAGAGTGGGCTCGCCGCCGCCGGCGTCGCGGCGGTAGAAATAGACCTCCCAGCTCAGCGCAGCTGCCGCCGCGGGATCGTGCCGGATCCCCCAGACGGTGCGGAAGGGGCCGAGCTCGCGTTGCAGGGCCGCCACCAGGCGGCGTCCCGGCTCGGCGACGCCCATGAGCGCGAAGCTTGCGGCAAGCAGGCTCTCCGAGCGCAGCTTCTCCGCGGCCGGCCGGGGGGGCGTGTAGGGCAGGAGGAGGTAGTCGTGGAACGGGTCGTCCGGCCCGCAGCGCTCAGGAACCTCGGGGGCTTCAGGAGCCTCGGGGGCCTCCGCGGGATCGGCGGTGGACATCTCAGGGCCGGGTGTCGGTGTCGATCGGCGGCTCGTCGCCGGCGATGAAGCGATGCACCGTGTTGTGGGTCGGCGGATCGGTGCGGAAGTCGGCGATCCAGGGCTGGCGGAAATAGAGCTGCTTGGCGCGCGGCAGGCCGGCCAGCACCTCGGGCGGCAGGGTCAGCCGGTGGTAGTTGATCGCCAGGTGCGAGTAGGCGTGGAGCACGGCGACGCGCGGCGTGTCGCGGCGCCACACCGGGCCCGCGTGGCAGAGGTTCTCGGTGAAGAAGATGGCGCTTCCCGCCGGGCAGGCATAGCTCGCCAGCAGGTCGCTACGCTGGCCATCCTCGAGCGAGAGGTGCTCCGACGGGATGGGGAAATTGCTCTTGTGGCTGCCGGCCAGGAAGACCGTGGCACCGTCGTCCCTGGCGACGTCGGTGAGCTCGAAGACCACTCGCACCATGCCGGCATGAATGCGCCCGTTCTGCACCCGGTAACCGAAGATCGGGTCGGCCTGCAGCGGGCCGCCGCTGTGCAGCCCCTGGCCGTGCGAGTCCCCCTTGCGGCGCCAGACGGCGACGCTGTGCTCCAGGCGGACGTCGGGGCCGATCAACTGGAACAGCACGTCCCGGACCCGGGGGTGATCGATCAGCACGCTCGCGGGGCCTCCGGGGACCGCCCGATGGGCAGGGGGGAGCGACTCCGGGTCGTGCGCGAGGCGGTCGATCTGATCGACGATGGCGGCGACCTCGCCGGGGCTCAGGATCGCCGGCCGCACGAAGTAGCCCGCGAGGTCGAAGCGGAATCTCTCTTCTTCGGTCATCGCCATGGATCGAGCCTCTCCTTGTCCGTCCCCTGGTCCGTCTCACCGTCCGCGATAGCGCGATAGACCGCCTCGACCGTCCTCACCCGGTTGCGCGCCTCGTCCCGCGGCGCCGCCAGGTAGAACGACTTGACGCCGTTGCGGTAGACCCCGCCGCAGGCGGCCCGCAGCCCGTAGGCCGCCTCGACGGCGCCGATCATCGCCTGCTCCTCGCCGTCGAACAGCCGGCGGCGGACCGCTTCAAAGTCGCCGATCAGGATGATCTTCTCGTCCTGCCGGCCGGACCCCAGACCGTGCCCGGGGCCGATGCCGTGCTCGATCGTGCCACATCCGGCGACGAAAGGGACGCCGAACCGGCGGGAGAGGGCCCGGCGGGCTCGCGGCGCCGTGACGTAGAAGTACTCCTTGACGTGGGCTTCCGGTCCGTACAGCCGGAAGATCCCTTTCTCGCCCTGTCCCACCCGGTGATAGAACCCCCGCGTCGGGTTGCCGCCACGGTCGACCTTGAGGCAGAAGGTGTAGCCCGATCCGGGGTGCAGCGGATCGGCGACATGCACCGTCGAGGCCTGCGGCAGGCCCGCGAGGAAATCCGACCGCATCTGCTCGTCGGGCAGAATCCGTGCGAGAGTCACCGCGTCGAACAGCTCGTAGAAGGTGAAATAGACCTTCAGGCTCAGCAGCTCGGCGCCGCGGAAGTTGAGCCCGATCCAGCTCTTGCAGAACCCGCCCGCCGCGATCGCCGACAGCCGGTCACAGAAGTCCTGCACCTCGGGGTGGTGAAAGAGCCGTGAGACCTCGGCGAGCAGATTTGCCGCCGCCGCGAGCCCAGCCGTCCGTCCGCCCTCAGGGTCTGCTCCCGGACTGGCAGCGGTCGGTGACTGCATAGGGTCAATCCTATCATGCGGCCCTGCCGCGGCCGTCGCTCCCTGCCGGGGGGAAGCCCGCGGGCGGCGCCTGGGGGGTGGGCTCGTGATCGACGAAATCGAGCGCCGCCGTCGGATAGGAAAGCATCAGCGAGATCTGTTCGGGGGTGGCCTGCCAGTTCATCGATCGCACGGCGCGGTGGTAGACCCCCTCGCGGTCCCTGGCCTCCACGATGTGGACGCCGAGGTCCAGCAGGCTCTGGATCCTCGGTCCGAAGAGGTAGACCTTCCGCGTGCGCGTCGAGAGCGACGCGACCGCCGGGCAGAAGGTGCCGACGCTGCCGACCAGGCACGGCGCGTGGAGCAGGAGATGCAGGTCCGCGGCCAGCTCGCCCGACTGGGTGAGCACCTCGATCCCCCGCTCGCGCAGCGCGGCCTCGGCCGCGTCGATCGCCGGATTGCCGCGGTCCTCGAACACCAGCCAGACCCGCGACGGGCGTTCGCGGTCGACGGCGGCGAGGTAGTAGGCGAGCGGCGGCTGGCCGTAGAGGGGATTGATGAAGCCCTCGCGGGCGAAGATGTCACCCGCCCGGAAATGCAGCACCAGGTCGCCGGCGCGCACCCGCGGGTGCGGCTCCTGCAGCGCCGACACCAGCAGCGGCCGGACGTGCCGGGCCATGGCGCCGGCCTGCTCGACCGCGGTGGGTCGTTTGCCGAGGGCGGCGAGGAAGAAGAACTCGCCGGTGAGGCTGGAGCGTTGCGGGCTCGCGCCGGGAGACGGGTCCGCGGACGGCTGCCAGTCCAGCTCGATTTCGCCCGCCCGGGAGCCGGTGAAAAACGGGTGCGGCTTGGGGAATTCCAGACGCCGGGCGCCGTAGCGCTCGGCCATGTTGAAGACGTTCTGGAGCTGGAAAACGGAGTTGCCGAAACGCATCCAGCGGCTGAGCCGCAGCACCTCTGGCGGCGCCTCGGGCGGCAGGCCGTCCTCGGACACGGACAGCAGGAACGCGCCGCTGCCGCCGCTCCCATCCACAGCGGCCTCGCCGCGGAAGACCGGCAGGTTCCAGCCGTAGCGCTCGGCGAGAGCTTCTTCGGCCCGGGTTGCGGCCGGCGAGATCAGGGGCGGCCGTTTGAACCCCCATCGCACCTCAGCCGTGGCGTGTCCCCTTCGTCGTCGTCGCCATTGGGGGCCCAGGGTACCAAAACCGGGCCAACTAAGGTAGGCGGCGATCAGTGGGTTCAGATTCTGGCGGAGCGAAGAGGGGAGGGGGACCGGTCGGGGTTGGTGGCGGGAGGAGGGAGAAAAGCTTGGTCGAACCACCAACCTTCGACGGCCTTGCCCTCGGTCAGCGACTCGACGCAGTGGACGCCCGGCCAATCCTGAAGGCGTTCGACCAGGTTCTCCTTGCGCCTGAGCCACGGCTCGCGTGCCCCGGACGCGGGGGCTCGGTCGCGCCCGGATCGTCTATCATCGCTGTTCCCCATCGCAGCAGGGGCTCGCGAGGGGAGATGGACGACCGATGGCTCAGATGCAGAACAAGCTCTCCGGACTTTCTTCCGCCAAGAAGGCGGTTCTTTTTGACCTTCTGCGCAAGAAGAGTCAGGCGGAGGGGGGAACCCATCGCATCGAGCCCCGGGAGGACCGGCTCGCTCCGCTTCCCCTTTCGTTCAGCCAGCTCCGGCTCTGGTTTCTCGACCGTCTGCATCCCGGCGATCCGGTCTACAACCTGCCGTCGGCGACCCGCATCCTCGGGACTCTCCACCTGCCGTCTCTGGCTCTCGCGCTCGCGGGCGTGGCCGACCGCCATGAGGCCCTGCGCACCACGTTCGCCGCCACCGGGGACGGCGAGCCGGTGCAGGTGATCGCGCCTCGCTTCGTGCCGCGGCTGCCCGTGATCGACCTCGGCGCCCTGCCGGCCGCATGGCGGAATCCGGAGATCCGGCGGATGTCCGCGCTGGAGAGCCGCCTGGCGTTCGACCTCGAAAAGGGGCCTCTGCTGCGCGCCTGCGTGTTCCGCTGCGCGGACGACGAGCACCTGCTCCTTCTCGAGATGCACCACATCGTGAGCGACGGCTGGTCGATGGGTGTGCTGGTGAACGAGATCGGAGCGCTCTATCCGGCGTTTCTCGCCGGCGCCCCAAGCCCGTTGCCGGAGCTTGCCGTGCAATATCCGGATTTCGCCGTCTGGCAGCGCCGCCGGCTGTCCGGAGCGCTTCTGGAGGCGGAGCTCGGCTGGTGGCGCAGCCGGCTGGCCGGCATGTCGCCGGTCCTGGAGCTGCCGGTCGACCACCCGCGGCAGGCGGTCCGCAGCACGCGGGGAGCGGGGCGGACTTTCCTCCTGGCTCCGGCGGCGCTCTCAGAGCTCCAGGCGCTCTCCCGCCGCCAGGAGGCGACGCTCTTCATGACGCTGCTGGCCGGCTTCCTCGTCGTCCTGCAGCGGTACACCGGGGAGGACGATCTCGCGGTAGCGACGCCGATCGCCGGCCGCACCCGGCCCGAGCTCGGACCGCTGATCGGCTTCTTCATCAACACGCTGGTGCTGCGGACGGACCTCGGGGGCCATCCGAGCTTCAGCGATCTCCTCACCCGGGTGCGCGAGACGACGCTCTCCTCCTACGCGCACCAGGAGCTGCCGTTCGAGCGCCTGGTCGAGGAGCTCGCGCCGGAGCGGGACCTGAGCCGGCCGCCGCTCGTGCAGGTGATGTTCACCGTGGAGAACACCCCCAAGGGCGCGCTCGAGCATCCCGGCATCGAGATCATCCCGGAAGGCACCGAGCTGGGGGGGGCGAAATTCGAGCTGACCTGCACCTTCCGCGAGCTCGAGGAGGGCCTGCTCGGCATGCTCGACTACAGTCAGGAGCTGTTCGAGGCTTCGACGATGGTCCGCCTGGGCGGACATCTCGAGCGGCTCCTCTCCGGCGTGCTGGCCGAGCCGCAACGGCCGCTCGCGGAGATCGCTCTCCTCGCTCCCGGCGAGCGCCACCAGCTGCTGGCCGAATGGAACGACACGGCGGTGGGCTACCCGCGCGGCCACACCCTGCACGAGCTGGTCGCGGCGCAGGCCGACCGGACGCCCGGCGCGGTGGCCGCGGTGGCCGCGGTGGCCGCGGACGACAACGAGCAGGTCACCTACCGCGAGCTGGTGGACCGCGCCCGCCAACTGGCCGGCCATCTGGCCAGGCTCGGCGTGCAGCCGGACGGCCGGGTGGGGGTGCTGCTGGAGCGCTCGCTCGCGATGATCACCGGCCTGCTCGGCGTGCTGGAGGCGGGTGCGGCGTACGTGCCGCTCGATCCCACGCTGCCGGAGGAGCGGCTGGCGACGCTCGCCGAAAACGCCGGCCTTTCCGCGGTGGTCACCCAGGACCGGTTCTCGGCTCTGCTGCCGGTGGGGGGGCCGCCGGTGGTGTTCCTCGACGCCCTCCATTTCCCCCCTCTCCCGGTGGAAGGGAGGGCGGTGGGAGAGGGGGGGCAGGGGGGTGAAGGGGGGGAGGGGCTCGCCTACGTCCTCTACACCTCCGGCTCGACGGGGACTCCCAAGGGGGTGATGATCCCCCACCAGGGCATCGTCAACCGGCTGCAGTGGATGCAGGAGGCGTACGGCCTGACGGCCGGGGACCGCGTCCTCCAGAAGACGCCGTTCGGGTTCGACGTCTCGGTGTGGGAATTCTTCTGGCCGCTGCTGACCGGGGCGCGCCTCGTGTTCGCACAGCCCGAAGGGCACAAGGATCCCCGCTACCTGGCCGATCTCATCGCGCGCGAGCAGATCACCACCGTCCACTTCGTCCCCTCCATGCTGGAGGTGTTCCTGGAAGTGCCGGGGCTCGAAGCGCTGGCGTCGCTGCGCCGGGTGGTGGCGAGCGGCGAGGCCCTGCCGTCGCAGCTCGTGCGGCGCTTCTTCTCCCGCCTCCCGCAGGTCGAGCTGCACAACCTGTACGGGCCGACCGAGGCGTCGGTCGACGTGAGCTTCTGGCCCTGCGTTCCCGAGCCTCCCGGCGACGTGGTCCCGATCGGCCGGCCGATCGCCAACCACCAGCTCCATGTGGTGGACCGCTCTCTCGCCCCGCAGCCGGTCGCGGTTCCGGGCGAGCTGCTGCTCGGCGGTCCGGGGCTCGCGCGCGGCTATCTCGGACGGCCGGACCTGACCGCGGCGGCGTTCATCCCCGATCCGTTCGGCGGCGCACCCGGCGGGCGGCTCTATCGCACGGGGGACCTGGTGCGCCGGCTGGCCGACGGCGCGGTGCACTACCTCGGCCGCATCGACCATCAGGTGAAGATCCGCGGCTTCCGCATCGAGCTGGGAGAGATCGAGGCCGCTCTCACCCGCCTCCCCGGCGTGCGCGAGGCGGTGGTGCTGGTGCGGGAGGACGAGACCGGCGACAAGCGCCTGGCCGCCTATCTGGTCACCGCCCAGGAGCCGGCATCGGTGCCGGCGCTGGTACCGGAAGACCTGCGCGCGGCGCTCCGTCGCACCCTCCCCGAGGCCATGGTGCCGGCGGAGGTCACGGTCCTCCCGAGCCTGCCGCTCAACGCCAACGGCAAGGTCGACCGCCGCGCGCTCGCGAAGATGGCGCCGGCCGCGATACGCCCGGCGGCGCGTTTCCTGGCGCCGCAGGGGCCGGTCGAAGAGGTGCTGGCGCAGATCTGGACCCAGGTGCTCGGCGGCGAGCGGCGCGGGCTCGCGAGGATCGGCGCCGAGGACGACTTCTTCACCCTGGGCGGCCACTCGCTCCTCGCGACCCAGGTGATGTCGCGAGTGCGCGACGCCTTCGGAGTCGAGCTGCCGCTGCGCGCGTTCTTCGAGGCGCCGACGGTCACCGCGCTCGCGGCGCGCATCGACGGCGAACGCCGGGGGGAGCCCGCGCCGCCTTCTCCCATCCTGCGGGTGCCCCGGGACCGCGACCTGCCGCTCTCGTTCGCCCAGCAGCGCCTGTGGTTCCTCGACCGCCTGGCGCCGGACAACCCGTTCTACAACATGTTCGGCGCCGTCCGCCTGACCGGCGCGCTCGACCTGGACGCCCTGCGCGGCGCCTTCCGCGAGATCGTCCGCCGCCACGAGGCGCTGCGCACCACGTTCCAGCCCGGCGAGCACGGCCCCGTCCAGGGGATCGCACCGGCGACGTCCTTCGAGGTTCCGCGAGTCGATCTGGAGGGGCTGGCGGAGGATCTCCGCAGGCGGGAGCTGGCGCGGCTGTCGGGCGACGAAGCGCTGCGCCCGTTCGACCTCGCCCGCGGACCCCTCGTCCGCGCCGCCCTGCTCCGCAGCGCCGCGCGGGAGCACACGCTGCTGGTGAATCTGCACCACATCATCTCGGACGGCTGGTCGATGGGCATCCTGTTCCACGAGCTGGCGACCCTGTACGGCGCGTTCTGTCAGGGGGCGCCGTCGCCGCTGCCGGAGCTGCCCATCCAGTACGCGGACTTCGCGGTCTGGCAGCGCGGATGGCTGTCCGGCGAACGGCTCGCCGCGGAGCTGGACTATTGGCGGCGGCAGCTCGCCGGCATCCCGGAGAGTCTGGAGCTGCCGTTCGACCATCCGCGGCCGGCGGCCGAATCCTTCCGCGGCGCGACCGCGACCTTCGCGCTGCCGGTCGAGCTGGCGCGCGCTCTCTCCGCGCTCAGCCGCCGCCGCGGTGCGACGCAGTCGATGACCCTCCTCGCCGGCTTCACGGCGCTCCTCGGCCGCTTCGCAGGGAGCGAGGACGTCGCCGTCGGCCTGGCCATCGCCAACCGCACGCGGCGCGAGGTCGAGGGTCTGATCGGCTTCTTCGTCAACACGCTGGTCCTGCGCACGGATCTTTCGGGCACGCCGGGCTTCGCGCAGCTCGTCGGCCGGGTCCGCGAGACCTCCCTCGCCTCCTACGCGCACCAGGACCTGCCGTTCGAGCGCCTGGTCGAGGAGCTGCAGCCGGAGAGGAGCCTGAGCCGCAACCCGCTGATCCAGGTCATGTGCGCCTACCAGAACTTCCCGCATGCCGAAGCGGAGGTGCGCGGCCTCACCCTCTCGCCGCCGGAGGAAGGCCAAGGGGGCGGCGGCACGGCCAAGTTCGATCTCTCCCTCTTCCTCTTCGAAAGTGGCGACCAGCTCACCGGCGCGCTCGAATACAACCGCGAGATCTTCGAAGCGGCCACGATGCTGCGCCTGCTGCGCTGCTTCGAGAGCCTTCTCGCCGCCGCGGTCGCGGGTCCCGAAACACCGGTCGCCTTCCTGCCGCTCCTCGGCGCGGCGGAGCGCCACCAGCTCGCCTGCGAGTGGAACGACTCCGCCTCGGACTGGCCCTCCACGTCGAGCTTCCAGGAGCTCTTCCTGGAGCACGTGCGCCGCGCCCCGGACGCACCCGCGGTGATCGCGGGCACGGCCCGCCTCTCCTACGCGGATCTGAACGGCCGCGCGGACGGCCTCGCCCGGGCGCTGCGGCACCGGGGAGCCGGACCCGGGAGCTTCGTCGGCCTCTGCGTCGAACGGTCGGCCCAGGCGGTGGTGGCGCTGGTCGCGATCCTCAAGACCGGCGCCGCCTACGTGCCGCTCGATCCCGACTACCCGGCCGAGCGCCTGGCTTTGATGATGGAGGACTGCGACCTCCGCCTGCTGGTCGTGGACGACACGGCCCGGACGCGTCTGCCGCAGGAACTCCTCGCCGGCCGGGAAACCCTCACCCCCGAGGATTTCCCCCGTCTCCCGGAGGAAGGGGGGGCGATGGCCGAGGGGGGCCAGGGGGGTGAGGCCCTCGCGCACGTCATCTACACCTCGGGATCGACCGGCCGGCCGAAGGGTGTGGCCCTCTCGCACCGGGCCGTCGTGCGGCTGGTGCGGGAGACCAACTACGTGCGCCTGGGACCGGGCGACCGCGTGGCGCAGGTGGCGAGCCTCAACTTCGACGTGTCGACCTATGAGATCTGGGGCGCTCTGCTCAACGGCGCCACCCTGGTGGTGATCCCGCGCGACACCGTCCTGTCTCCCTCAGGGCTGGCCGCGGCCCTCTCCGAATACCGGATCACCAACATGTTTCTCGCTTCGGCCCTGTTCGCCCAGATGGCCCGGGAGGAGCCCGAGGCCTTCGCGGGCTTGCGCGAGCTGCTGGTGGGTGGCGAGGCGGTCGATCCGGAGGCGGCGCGGCGGGTGCTCGCCGGCCGGCCGCCCCAGCGTCTCCTAAACGCCTATGGGCCCACGGAGAACACGACGTACTCCTCCTGGTATCCGATCCGCACCGCGCCGCCGGGATCGGTCCCCATCGGATCGCCGGTCGCCAATACGACGCTCCACGTGGTGGACCGCTGGCTTCAGCCGGTGCCGCTCGGCGTCGTGGGAGAGCTGGCGGTCGGCGGCCAGGGCCTCGCGTGGGGCTACTGGCGGCGGCCGGAGCTGACCGCCGAGCGCTTCGTGCCCGATTTCGCGGGACCGGCCGGCAGCCGCCTCTACCGCACGGGCGACCTGGTGCGCCGGCGCGCGGACGGGATCCTCGAGATCCTCGGCCGGATCGACCACCAGGTGAAGATCCGCGGTTTCCGCATCGAGCTCGGGGAGATCGAGGCCCGCCTCGCCGAGCACCCCGCGGTGCGGCAGGCCGTCGTGCTGGCCCGCGAGGACGTCCCGGGCGACAAGCGCCTGGTGGCCTACGTGGTGCAGAATCCGGCCGGCGAGACCGCCGGGAGCGGGGAGGAGACGGAGCAGGTCGCGCAGTGGGGAGAGATCTTCGAAGACCTCTACCGGGCCGAGGCGCCGGAGGCCGATCCGACGTTCAACATCATCGGCTGGAACAGCACCTACACCGGCCTGCCGCTCCCGGCGAGCGAGATGGAGGAGTGGCTGGACGACACGATCCGCAGCATCGCCGCGCTCGAGCCGCGGCGGGTGCTGGAGATCGGCTGCGGCACCGGCATGATCCTCTTCCGCATCGCGCCGCGCTGCGAGGCGTATACCGGCATCGACGTCTCCGGCCGCGCCCTGCGCTCCATCGAGAGCCAGCTCGGCCGCTTGGGGCTCGGCGACGGCCGCGTCCGGCTGCTGCGCAAGTCCGCGCACGAGCTCGACAGCTTCGCGGCCGGCTCCCTCGACACCGTGGTCGTCAACTCGGTGGCACAGTACTTCCCGAGCGCCGACTATCTCGCCGAGGTGGTGGAGCGCGCCGTCGAGCTGGTGCGTCCCGGCGGCGCAATCTTCCTGGGCGACCTGCGCAGCCTGCCGCTCCTCGCAGCGTTCCACACCTCGCTCGAGCTCTACCAGGCCGATCCCGCGACGCCGCTCTCCCGGCTGCGCCAGAAGGTGCACGCCCGCCACCTGGACGAGGGTGAGCTGGCGATCGATCCCGACTTCTTCACCGCCTTGCGGGAGCGGCTGCCGAAGCTCGGGCCCATCGAGATCCATCTCAAGCACGGCCGCGCCCACAACGAGCTGACCGGCTTCCGCTACCAGGCCGTGCTGCGGGTAGGGACCGGGCGGGAGGAGCCGGTCCAGGACGGCGCCCTGGACTGGCGCCGCGAACGGCTGACGCTCGCCGCCCTCCGCCGCCGGCTCGCCGAGGAGGCGCCGCCGGTCGTCCGCCTGCGCAACATTCCGAACGCCCGCGTCGCGGCGGACGCCGCCGCGGCCCGGCTGCTGCGGGAAGCCCCCGAGGGGATCGAGACCGCCGCCGACCTCCGCCGCCGCGCCGCCGAAGCCGCTCTAGGCGCCGTCGAGCCGCAGGATCTCTGGGATTTGGCAAAAGACCTGCCCTGCGAGGTCGAGCTGAGTTGGGCCGAGCAAGGCGCGGATGGATCGTTCGATGCGGTGCTGTGGAGCCGGTCCTCCGCCCCCAAGGCGTTGCCCTTAGCCCAGGGCAACGCCCTGGGAACGGACGGCAGCCGCAGCCTCGCTGCCTACGCCAACAACCCCCTCCAGGGGCGGTTCGCCCGCCGCATCGTCCCCGAGCTGCGCGCCTTCCTGGAGGCGCGCCTGCCCGCCTACATGATGCCGTCCGCCTTCGTGCTGCTCGACGAGCTGCCGATCACCCCGAACGGCAAGATCGACCGGCGGCGGTTTCCGGCTCCCGGCGCGGCTCCCGGCGGCTCGCCGGAGAGCGGCCGGGCGCCGGTGGCGGCGCGCGATGCGACCGAAGAGCGGCTGCTCGCGATCTGGAAGGAGCTGCTCGGCGTGGAGCGAATCGGCGTCGAAGACGACTTCTTCGCGCTCGGCGGCCACTCCCTGCTCGCCACCCAGGCCATCTCGCGCGTGCGCCAGGCGTTCGGCGTCGAGCTCCCGCTGCGCACGTTCTTCAAGGCGCCGCCGAGCGTCGCCTCCGTGGCCGCCGAGATCTCGCGCCTGCGGCTCGGCGGCGGCGAGTCGGGCGTGCCGCCGATCGTCCCCGTGCCGCGCGACGGCCGCCTCCCGCTCTCCTTCGCCCAGGAGCGCCTGTGGTTCCTCGACCGGCTCGCAGCGCGGACCTTGGCCTACAACGAAGCTGCGGCCTTCCGCCTGGAGGGGCCGCTCGACACCGCCGCCTTCCGCGGCGCTCTGGACGAGATCCTGCTCCGCCACGAGAGCCTGCGCACCACCTTCCCCGAAGTCGACGGCGAGGCCGTCCAGGTCATCCGGCCCGCGGCTCCGTTCGAGATCCCCGGGGTCGATCTGCGGGCGCTCCCGGAGGAGTTGCGCGGCGAAGAGATCCGCCGCCTCGCGCTCTCCCAGGCGCTCCGGCCGTTCTCCCTGGCGCACGGCCCGCTCGTGCGCGGCCTCCTGATGCGCCTCGGCGAGAACGACCACGCCGTGCTCTTTTCGTTCCACCACATCGTCTTCGACGGCTGGTCGGTCGGCGTCTTCGTGCGCGAGCTGTCCGCCCTCTACCGGGCGCGAGTCGCGGGCGTGCCGGCCTCCCTGCCTCCGCTCGCCATCCAGTACGCCGACTTCGCCGCCTGGCAGCGGGGATGGCTGCAGGGGGAGGTGCTGGAGCGCCAGGTCGCCTGGTGGCGCGGACAGCTCACCGGCGCCGCGGCGCTCGAGCTGCCCACCGACCGGCCGCGGCCGATCCTCGCCCAGGCGCCGAGCGGCCTGCTCCATCCGCTCCTCCGGCCCTCCCTGACCGGGCCGTTGCGCGCCTTCAGCCGCGGCCATGGCGCCACCCTGTTCATGACTCTCCTCGCCGGCTTCCAGGCGCTCCTCCACCGCCACACCGGCCAGACCGACATCTCCGTCGGAACGCCGATCGCCAGCCGCAATCACGGCGACGTGGAAAAACTGATCGGTTTCTTCATCAACATGCTCGTCCTGCGCACCGATCTCTCCGGCGATCCGGGTTTCGGAGAGCTCGTGGACCGCGTCCGCCAGACCGCGCTCGGCGCCTACGACCACCAGAGCGTCCCCTTCGCGAAGCTGGTCGAAGAGCTGCGGCCCGAGCGCGACCTGCGGCACACGCCGCTCTTCCAGGTCAGCTTCCAGCTCCTGAACCTGCCGCAGTCCCCCCTGGAGCTGCCCGGCATCACGCTCCACCCGCTCTCCTTCGCCGCCCGCTCGGCGAAGTTCGATCTCGATCTCGCGCTGACCGACGCCGCGGACCGGCTCGACGGCGTGCTCGACGGTGTGCTCGACTATAATGCCGACCTCTTCGACGCGACGACCCTGGAGCGTTTCCTCGCGCATCTCGAGCAACTGCTCCTCGGCGCCATGGACGACCCGGCGCGGCGGCTCTCGGAGCTCCCTCTCCTCACCGCCGCTGAACGGAGCCAGCTCGCGATCGAATGGAACGATACGGCGAGCGCCCCGCCGGATCCGCCTTGCCTTTATCCCTTGATCGCGCAGCGGATCGCGGAAGCTCCCGAGGCCCTGGCCGCCGTCTGCGGAGACTGCTGCCTGACCTTCGGAGATCTCGGCCGGCAGTCCGCGAGCCTGGCCCGCCGTCTCCGCGAGCACGGCGTCGGTCCCGAGGTGCCGGTCGTCCTGTTCCTCGACCGCTCGGTCGAAGCGATCGTGGGCTTCGCGGGGATCCTCGCAGCGGGAGGCGTCTACGTGCCCGTCGATCCCGCCTACCCGGCGGAACGGATCGCCTGGATCCTGGACGACTGCAAGGCGCCGGTCGTGGTGACCACGTCCGAGCTGGCAGGCCGGTTGCCGAACGGAACGCCGGTCGTGCTCCTCGACGAGTTGGGGGGTGGCGCCCCTCTCCCGGAGGCAGGGGGGGCGATGGGAGAGGGGTCGGGGGCGAGGCTCCTCGCCGATCATCCCGCCTACGTCATCTACACCTCGGGCTCGACCGGCCGGCCGAAGGGGGTCGTCGTCCGGCACGGCGCGGTGGTGAACCTGGCGCGGGCGTTGCGCGAGACCGTTTATCGCGAGAAAGCGCGCGAGGAGGCGGGACCGCTCCGGGTGGGGGTCAACGCCTCGTTCTCCTTCGACGGCTCGATCAAACAGCTGGTCCAGCTCGCCTGGGGCCACTCCCTTCACATCCTGCCGCAGGAGGTGCGATTGGACCCCGCGGCGCTGGTGAACACCGTCCGCCGGCAGCGGATCGACGTGCTCGACTGCACGCCGTCGCAGCTTCGGCCGCTCCTCGCCGCCGGGCTGGGAGAAGGGGACGCCGCGCCCGCGCTCGTCCTGGTGGGAGGCGAAGCCGTCGACGCCGACCTCCGCGACGCGGCCCTCTCGCGAAGTCATCGCGGCCGCACCCGCTTCTGGAACGTCTATGGGCCGACCGAGTGCACGGTCGACACGACGGCCACTCCTTTCACGGTCGGCACGCCGCCCACGCGCATCGGCCGGCCGCTGCCGAACGTCCGCGTTAACGTTGTCACGGCTTCCGGCAATCTCGCCGCGCTGGGCGTTCCGGGCGAGCTCCGGATCGGAGGAGCCGGCCTCGCCCGCGGCTATCTCGGCCGCCCGGACCTGACCGCCGAGCGCTTCGTTCCCGATCCGTTCAGCGGAGACCCTGGCTCCCGGCTGTACCGCACCGGCGATCTCGTGCGCCAGCTCCCCGACGGCTCCCTCGATTTCCTCGGCCGCCTAGACGACCAAGTCAAGGTGCGCGGCTACCGCATCGAGCTGGGAGAGATCGAGGCCGCGCTGAGCGCCCTGCCGGGCGTGCGCGAAGCGGTCGTCGTCACGAAATCGGACCGCCTGGTCGCCTACGTCATCGGCGAAGTCGGCGAAGCCGACACCGCCGCGCTCCGGCAGGCCCTGCGCGACAAGCTCCCCGAGTTCATGCTCCCGTCGGCGATCGTGGCGCTCCCGGCCCTGCCGCTCACGCCCAGCGGCAAAGTGGACCGCAAGGCCCTGCCCGAGCCGGACAGCGGACCGGCCCCCGGCTTCGTCGCGCCGCGGACCGCGGTCGAAGAGGCTCTGGCGGAGATCTGGGCCGAGCTCCTCGGCGTCGGACACATCGGCGTTCACGATAACTTCTTCGAACGCGGCGGCCACTCCCTCCTCGCCGTTCTCCTGATGGCCCGGATCGAGAAGCGCCTCGGCGCGACCCTCCCCCTGGCGGCCCTGTTCTCCGCTCCGACCCTGGAAGCCCTCGCGGCGCTCGCCGAGACCTCCGGCGGCCACCAAGCCGGCCGCAAGGGACGCGGCCCGCTCGTCGCCATCCAGCCGGAAGGGAATCAAATCCCCTTCTTCTGTGTCCATCCGATCGGCGGCAACGTCCTCTGCTATCTGGACCTCGCCCGCCATCTCGCGCCGGACCAGCCGTTCTATGCCCTCCAGACTCCGGACGACCGGCCGCCGGCGAAAAGCATCGAAGAGATGGCGGCCCGCTACCTCGCCGAGGTGCGCCGCGTCCAGCCGCAGGGACCCTACCGGCTCGGCGGCTGGTCGATGGGCGGGCTGGTCGCCTTCGAGATGGCAAGGCAGCTCGCGGCGGAAGGCCAGGCTCCCGAGCTCCTCGCGCTGATCGACACCCTGCCGCCGGAGACCGCGACCGCGCCAGCCACATACGAGAAGCTCGTGGCCTCGTTCGCACAGGACATGGCCCGCCTGCTCGGCTCCGAGATCGGGATCTCCCCCGCAGAGCTGCGCTCCCTGCCGGAGCGGGAGAAACTCGCCCACGTCGTCCGCCTCGGCCACACCGCCGGCCTCCTGCCCGCCGATTTCGGCCCGGCCCAGATCGCGCCGCTCTTCGCCACCTTCGCCGCCAACCTCCAGGCGAGCCGCGCCTACGCGCCCGAGCCCTACACCGGCCGCCTCACCCTCTGGGTTTCCGAGGCCACCGCAGCTTCCCACGCCGCCGCGCTCGACGCCTGGAGCCGGCTCGTCCCGGCCGGCCTCGACCGGACCCTCCTGCCCGGAGACCACTACAGCCTCCTCCGCCGGCCCGAAGTCGAGCGGCTGGCGAGGGAGCTGACGGCCATCCTCACCGGTCCGGGAGCCTGACAGGCCAAGGTGTCCTTCCTAAAAGTCCGGATCCGGCCGAAGGTGTCCTTGACAGACGGACACCTGGTCGGACATCCTGCCTGCGATGCCCCTGCATCCGGTCCTGCTCGAGAAGCTCAACTCCACGCTCACGGCGAAAGAGCCGCCGCCGTTCACCCGGCGCGACGCCCGGCTCCCGGCGGTGCCGGGCAAGGTGCATGCGGTCATCGGCATGCGCCGGGCGGGCAAGACCACCTTCCTTCGCCAGCTCCTGACTGCGAGACGGCAGAGCCTGCCGCCTGAGCGCGCGGTCTTCGTGAGCTTCGACGATGACCGGCTCGCCGAAATGGCCGCGGACCAGCTCGCCCTTCTGCTAGAGGAGTATTACCGGCGCTACCCGGAGCTGCGGGGCCGGGAGACCGTGTCCTGGTATCTGGACGAGATCCAACTCGTCGCCGGCTGGGAGCGCTTCGTCCGCCGGGTCGTCGACTCCGAGGTGGTCGAAATCGTCGTCTCCGGTTCGTCGGCCCGCATGCTCTCCCGCGAGGTCCACACGTCCTTGCGCGGCCGGGGCATGGAAACGGTCGTCCACCCCTTCAGCTTCCGGGAGTTCCTCCGCCATCGCGGCGAGGAGCCGGAGCAGGAGGCTGCGCGCTGGACCGCGGCGGAACGGTCGCTGGTGGAAAAACGGTTCCAAGAATATCTGATCGAAGGTGGCTTTCCCGAGGCCCAGGGGCTCAGCTCGCCGCTTCGAATCGAGCTGCTGCAAAGCTATGTGGACACGGTGCTCTTCCGCGACGTGGTGGAGCGTTACGGCATCTCGCAGGTGGCCGCGCTGCGTTGGCTCGTGCGGCAGTGCCTGCGCAACCCCGCCGGGAGCTTCAGCGTGCACCGCCTCCACCAGGATCTCAAGTCCCAGGGGCACGGCGTTGCGAAGGAGACCGTCCATGCTCTGCTCGACCATCTGCTGGATGCGTTCCTGGTCAGCTCCGTGCCGCTGGCCACCGAATCGGAGCGGCAGCGAAATTCGAACCCGCGCAAGCTCTATCCGGCCGACCCGGGCCTGATCCGCGCCTATGACGCGAGCGGCCGCTCGAATCTGGGCCACGCCCTGGAGACCGCGGTGCTGAACGAAATCGAACGACGCAAGGGCGAGGTGGCCTACGTAAAAACCGCGGAAGGCTTCGAGGTGGACTTCCACGTCCGTTATCTCTCCGGAGCCGAAGAGCTGTTGCAGGTCTGCGCCGATCCCGCCGGAGCGCTGGACCGCGAGCTCCGCGCCCTGGCGGAGGCCGCGCCGGCCGCGCCCCGAGCGATCCGGCGCCTCCTCGTGCTGACCCAAGATCAAGCGATCCCCATCGCGGAACCCGGAGTCATCGTCCAGCCCGCCTATGAGTGGCTGCTGGCCGAACCGGATTGAGACCGCGAGCCGCCGGCACAACTCGTCCGGAACAAGGAGGACGGATCGTGCGACGGGGAACCACGTGCTTCGCACATCGCTAAGGGCAAAGAGAGAGATGGACCGACAGGCTTGGCCGGGTGTAGAGAAATGAGCAACGAAGTAAGACTCCGCGACATCGAGCCCGACGACCTCCCCATTTTCTACGAGCAACAACTCGACGCCGACGCCACGCGCATGGCCGCCTTTCCCGCCCGCGACCGCGCAGCCTTCGACGCCCACTGGGCAAAGATCCTCGGCAACCCGGCGATGGTCAAGCAGACGATCCTCGTCGACGGCCAGGTCGCGGGCAACCTCGGGACCTGGCCCCAGGACGCTGTCCGCCTCGTCGGTTACTGGATCGGCAAGGAGCATTGGGGCAAGGGTGTCGCGACCCGGGCGCTCGCCGCTTTCCTGCACCTCGTGCCCGAGCGTCCCCTCCACGCGCACGTGGCCAAGCACAACGTCGGCTCGATCCGCATCCTGGAGAAGTGCGGCTTCAGCCTAGAGCGCGAGGAGAGCATCGAGGTCGCCGGCAAAGACGTCGCCGAGCTCGTGCTCGTCCTGCGCTGAGGCCTCTACCCGCAGAAGGGAGCCCGCTTGCCGAAGAAGATCCGGGATTCGGCTGGAACCTCCTCCGGAGCAACGCCCTGGGTTGGAAGGATTGGCCCGGGCTACGTGCCGGCGCCCACAAGGCGAGAGGACGGTGCATCAGGACGGCGCCGTGCTCCGAACCCTCCGCCGGCTTCGGCCGTCAGCCTACCCGGGGTTTCTTCTGTGGGCCGAGGAGCACCAGATTGTGAACGCCGGCGCCAAGGACGGCATGGAGAGGTATGCCTCGGTCGAAGGTCGCCAGCCTTCCGCCGCTGGCGACGGCCAACGCGAGAAGATAGACATCGGTCAACTGCTGTCGCCCCTGAAGATGCTTTGAGTGGATCAACGCCTCGTCACAGAGGAGACCGAGTCGGGCCAGAAGGTGTGATGCCCGCTCTTGCGGAACACGTCCAAGCTCTCGATCGCGTCGCTCATCGTCGTCCTCCGGCCGAGATAGGAAGGATTCGAGAGCACCCGAACCATGCCGTTCTCCGTGAGCGGACACGTCGCCCAGCCGGCGGCCCGGTTGGCTGCAAACCACTGGTGGGTTATTTCGTGGTGTGTGTGGAGTGCGTCGAAGAGCGCCACCAGAACGTTGACGTCGAGGAGCGCGATCACGACTCTTTTTACGGAAGATCGCGCAGCCGGTTGACCTGCTCCATGCTCACCGGCTGCTCGCCGGGACGCGGCGCGAGGAGAGGAACTCCGTTGCGGATCTCTCGCGTCGCGGCAGAGCGCCGAAGTGCCTGCCGGGCGAGCTCGGAGAGCACTTTCCCTGCCGTTGTCTTCCGCAGAGTCGCGAGCTCCTTGGAAATTTGCAGAACGTCCTCGTCGATGTCCAGAGTCGTCCTCATGAAGCCATCGTATTGTATCGCCCGGCAGACGTCCAGATCAGCCCAGGGCAATGCCCTGGGTTGGGAGAGGGGGGGCCGAGCGGGAGAGGGCCCACCCTCTTCCTCACCCGCGTCCAAGGAGCCCGCGCGGCAGGAAAAGCCAAACAAGGACAACAAGGACGCCAGGACAGCAAGGACAAGAAAACGCCGACTCCGGCACCTCTCTCTCGTCCTTAGTTGTCCTTGTTGTCTCTGATGTCCCTTGCCGTCCTTACGGCTGGGTTCCCGCCGCGCAAGCTCCCAACTCGCTCTCGAGCTCGTCCAGGAGGAGCTCCTCGGCGGCCAGGGCGAGCGCCGCGGCGGTCGTTCGCTCGAGGAGGGTCGCGAGCGGGAGGCGGACGCCGAGCTCCTGCTCCAGGCGATGGCGGACACGAGGGAGGAGGAGCGAGCGGCCGCCCAGGGCGAAGAAGTCGTCCTTCCGCCCGACGCGCGGGACGCCCAGAAGGTCGCGCCAGACGTAGGCCACCGCCTCCTCGGCCGGCGTCGCCGGCGCTTCGTAGCCGCCGGCCGAGGTCGCTTCGCGCTTCGGGATCGGAAGCGCCCGGCGGTCGAGCTTGCCGCTCGCGTTGCGCGGCAAGACGGGAAGCCGGGCGAAGAGCGACGGCACCGCCGGCTCGGGGAGGCGCTCTTTCAGGAACCCGCGAAGCTCGGCCGCCGTGGCGCCCTCCCCCGGCCGCGCCGCCCACCAGGCGACCAGCGCGCGCTCGCCGGCGCGCCGCTCGTCGATCCCCACGGCCGCCTCGGCGACCGCCGGGTGCTGCGCGAGCACCCCCTCGATCTCCGCCAGCTCGATGCGGAAGCCGCGCAACTTGACCTGGCGGTCGATGCGGCCGAGGTACTCGAGCGCGCCCTCCTCCCCTCCATCCAGACGATGGCGCGCCAGATCGCCGGTCATGTACATCCGCGCGCCCGAGCGCCCCGCGAAGGGGTCGGGAACGAAGCGCTCGGCGGTCAGGTCCGGGCGCCCGAGGTAGCCGCGGGCGAGGGTCTCGCCGCCGATTGCGAGCTCGCCGGGGATCCCCGGCGGGCAGAGCTCGCGCGCGCCGTCCAGGACGTAGGCGCGGGCGCCCGGCAGCGGCCGGCCGATCGGGAGCTCGCGGAGCGGGCTCCGCGGGCCGTCCGGCTCGCCATCCTCGCCATCGACGGCGTGCGAGGTGGCGGCGACGGTGACCTCCGTCGGGCCGTAGGAGTTGATCACCCGCACCGCGGGGCCGAGCTGACGGCGCAGGCGTGCGACGCGGTCCGGGAGCGCCCGCTCGCCGCCGTAGACGAGGAGGCGGAGGGAGGGCGGCCAGGCGGCCTCGCCGGCGTCGACCCGGTCGACCAGCTCCTGCCAGAAGACGGTGGGCAAGTCGCAGACGGTCACCCCCCAGCTCGCGCAGGCGCCCAGGAAGGCCGGCGCCCCGGCGAGCATCGCGTCGTTGCGGAGGATCAGCGCCGCGCCGCTCGCCAGGCAGCAGAAGATCTCTTCGGCGCTGGCGTCGACGGAGAGGGAGGCGAACTGCAGCATACGGTCGGCGGGGGTGAGCGCGAGGTCCCGCAGCGTCGCGTGGACGTAGCTCGCGAGCCCGCCGTGGCGGATCATCACCCCCTTGGGCGCGCCGGTCGAGCCTGAGGTGTAGATGACGTAGGCGAGCCCCTCGCGGTCGGCCTCAGGCATCGGGTCGCTCGCCGGGTCGCTCGCCGGCTCTCCCGCCGGCGCCGGCCCGGCCTCGAGGGCCGGCCAGATCTCGTCGAGGTCGATGACGTGCAGATCGGGCAGGCCGGCGAGCCTGGCCGCCTCGCGCGCCGGGGCGTGCCCGCCGCCGCTGCCGCCAGTCACGAGAGCCGCAGCGACGGCGCCGTGCCCACCGCTCCCGACGCCCTGGCCGGTGTCCCGCCCCATGTCGCCGATGTCGCCGAGGATGACGGCCAGGCGCTCGACCGGGCTCGCCGGGTCGAGCGGCACGTAGGCCCCTCCCGCGATGAGCACGGCGAAGACGGCGGCGATCCTGCGCGGCGAGCGCTCGAGGGCGATCGCCACCCGGCTCTCCGGGCCGATCCCCTGGGCGACGAGCCGGCGCGCCAGGCCGCGCGCGAGGCGGGCGAGCTCGCCATAGGAGACCTCCCGACCCTCGGCACCCTCAGCGATAACGGCCGGCGCGCCGGGCGTGCGCGCCGCCTGGGCGAGGAAGGCGTGATGGACCAGCGGCGGCTGGGCCCCAGCCTGGCCGAGCTCGCCACTATCGCCGCCGTCGCTCCAGGCGAGGAGCTGGCGGCGCTCGGACGCCGAGAGGAGGGGGAGCTCGGCGAGCGGCCGCTCCGGCGCGGCGAGCGCGGCGGCGAGGAAGGCCGCCAGGTGGTCGAGGAGGCGCGCCGCCGTCGCCTCGGTGAACAGGAGGGCGTCGTAGGCGAGCCGCAGCCCAATGCCGCCATCGCCTTCTCCCTCGCCTTCGGCGATGAGGCCGAGCTCGAAGACCTCCCCCGCCAGGTCCGCCGCGGGATCGGGAGGCGAGACGGCGAGCCGGAGGCCCGCGAAGGAGAGCGGCGGTGCCGGCTGGCTCCGGAGGAGGAACAGGACCTGGAACGGCGGCCCGCGGCGGGGGTCGCGCGGCAGGCCCAGGGCCGTGAGGAGCCTGTCGAGCGGCAGGTCCGGGTGCGCGGCGGTGGCCGCCGCCGCCTCCCGGACCTCGTCGACGAGCGGGCCGTAACCCCGGTCGAGCCGCGGGCGGGCGCGGCGGACCAGGGTGTTGCGGAAGGGACCGATCAGCCCCTCGGCCTCCGGGCGGCGGCTCTCGATCGGCGTGCCGACGAGGAGGTCCTCCTCGCCGCCGGTGCGCCCGAGGACGGCGGCCCAGGCCGCCAGGAGAGTCGAAGAGAGGGTCGCCCCGCGCCGGCCGCCCAGCTCGCGGAGGGCCGCGGCGAGCGGCGCCGGCAGCAGGCGGTAGACCTCGCCGGCGAGGAACCCATGCGCTGAGGCGCGGTCGAAGTCGGCCGGCAAGCGCAGGACGGGAAGCGGGGGGATGAGCTCGCGCCGCCAGGGATCGACCTCGCCGGCGAGCGGTTCGCCCGCCGAATTGCCCGCGAGGCGCAGCCTCTGCCGGAGCGCTTGGTCGGCGTACTGCGAGGGGAGCTCGGGGAGCGGCGATGGCCGTCCCGCGGCGAAGGCCTCGTAGAGCGCCGCGACCTCCCGCCAGAGAACGAGGCTCGATCCGCCGTCGAAGACGATGGGGTGGGCGGTGAGGAGCCCGGCGTGCCGGTCCGCCGCGAGGCGCACGAGAGCGACGCGGAAGAGAGGCTCCGCCGCGAGGTCGAACGGGCGCCGCCGCTCCTCGGTGGAGAGGCGCGCGACCTCAGGTCCCCACGACGTCTCCGGAAGGCCGGCGAGGTCGACGAGCGGCAGCGGCCGGCGCGCGGCAGGGGCGACGACGGGCTCCGGCACGCCGCCTGGCGCGGCGAAGGTGGTGCGCAGGGTCTGGTGCCGGCGGACCACCTCGTCGAGCGAGCGGGCGAGGAGGGCGGGGGCGAGCGGGCCCGAAATGTCGACGGTGTGGAAGAGGTTGCAGGTCGCCGCGCCGGGGTCGATCTGGTCGAGGAGCCACATCCGCTCCTGGGCGAAGGAGAGCGGGCAGACCGATTCCTCCTGAAGCGCCGTCACACCAGGCCGAGCGGTGGGTCGGGGCAGCCTGCAGGGGGGGCGTTCCGCCGGGGTTTCCATGGCCGGAAAGCTTCGCATGGGGGAGGCGATGGGTCAAAGACGATCCGACCCGCTGGCATCCCGGGTTGCTTGGAGACGCGCTCCGCCGCTTCGAACGTCGGATCGGGAGCGGAGACGGCGACTTTCATGCGCCCAGGTATGAGCCGGTCATACCTGGCACGTCATGGCGAGGCGAGGACGCTCAGGCGTCGAGGAGGAGGTTCTCGAAAGGCCTGCGTTGCTTCCATCGGTAGGCGTGGAAGTCTCTCTGGTCCGTCGACAAAATACGTCCGTGGCCCAGGTGCTCGGCCAAGACCACCAGCGACGCATCGGCCAGGTCCATCGGGAGGTTTGCATACACCGCCATGAGGTCGGCGATCCTGGGTGCATCTTCGCGCGTGAGGTCGAAGACATCGAAGGCGCCGCTGGCAAAGCTCACCAGGAAACGCTGCTCGCTCAGAGGGCCCAGGCGCTCGAGCAGCAGATAGCAGGTCTCCGTCAACACCGGCCATGTCGTCACCAGTGCCTCGTCGAGGCTCGCGAGGACTTTTCGGGCGCGATCGTGATGATGATCCTTCCGGTTGGCGAGAGCCAACCAGAAGCCGGTGTCAGCGATGATCATGCTTGGCCGCCACGAGACCACGCACCGACACCTTGTAATTGTCGGAGAGATCTGGGGAGGCCTCGCCGCAACCGATGAACCCGGAGTCGCTCAGCGCCTCGGCCGCCGGTGGCCGCCGGCTCCTCACCTGCTCGTAGTAGACGTCGATCGCCTGCTTGAGGATGTCGCTGGTGCTCAAGTCGGTCGCGCGGGAGAGGAACTCCAGCTTTCGCGAACGGCTTTCGTCGAGGCGGGCATTGATTCGTATGCTCATGGTCGTGATGGACGAGCGGCGGGCGTCATCCATGCGTATGACAGCCTACCAGAGTCTTGGAGCCGAGTCCACGACCGCCATTACCCTTTGAGCTCCGCGATCTGCCCTTCGAGCGACTCCCACTCGGCCGTCAGCTCTTCGATCTTGCCGCCGAGGGTCTTCTGCTCGTTCTCGAGCTTCTTGACCTGGTCGCGGGAGGTGCGGTCGCGCCGGGGTCGATCTGGTCGAGGAGCCACATCCGCTCCTGGGCGAAGGAGAGCGGGCGGACCGTTTCCTCCTGAAGCGCCGTCACACCAGGTCGCACGGTGGGTCGGGGCAGCGTGCAGGTCGGTCGTTCCGCCAGGGTTTCCATGACCAGAAAGCTTCGCATGGGGGCGGCGATGGGTCAAAGACGATCCGACCCGCCGGCGGAAAGTTCAGTATTGGCGACCGCTCCGGTTGCCGCCCCGGGGGACACTTGCCTCGAAGGACGAGCGCGGATTAGGATTTCGGCATGCCAAGCATCCGCCTCAAGGCTCATTACGACGGGAAAACGATCCGTCTCGACGAGCCCTTCGAGTTGGAGGAAGGCACCCAGTTGATCGTGACGGTGCTGGAACCAGACTCGCGGGATCCCGAACGGGCCGGCTGGATCGACCTCAGTGCCCAAGGGCTGGCGCGAGCCTATGGGGACTCTGAGCCCGAGTACTCGACCGCCGACTTGATCCCGTGAGGGAAGGCGACGTCCTTCTCGCCCCGTTGCCTCAGGGAGACGGCAGCGTCAAGATCGCCCTGCCCTCTTCTTGAAGAGGATGCTGCCTTTCCAGGATGTCCTCGTCTGCGGTATCAGCACTCAACTCCAGCAGGCGGTGCCAGAGCTCGACGAGACCATTAGCCCGTTTGACCCGGATTTCCGAGGGAGCGGTCTCAAGGCGGCATCGCTGATTCGGCTGGGCTACTTGGCAATCCTTCCACGCTCCAGGATTAAAGGGCGCATCGGGAGCGTGTCGGCAGCTCGATACCAGCGGCTGCTCACTCGGCTGAGCGATTTCCTCCGTCCGCCGGCGGAAGGCTGAGCCCTCAATACCGGTCCCTTCTCCCGCCACTCCAGAACAGGTACTTGGCACCGGACCGAAGGCACCTCATCCGGGGTAATTTGTCGTTCTCCTCCCCACACTTGCGTGGAACCTCATCCCCGGGAAGACAAGGTGCCCCCATTCGTTGCGGCTTGAAGGGTCGCGAGAAGCCAACTCGGCAAGCAGGCTCCCGCGGCCCTTCAGGCCACAACGAATTGTCCTCCCTCCCACCCAGGGCATCGGCCTTCTGCCTCAGCCCTGGGCTCCGTTCTCCCGGCCCGTTGGGCCGGTCTGAAACCAGACGTTGGGGCTGCCGTGCTCCGGGGCAAGGCTCGTGGTCACCCCTTCCCAGGGTTGAAACCCTGGGCTGGCCGCCCTTGTCCCTGCGGGACGGCTGACAGGTTTCCTTTCAGTCGTGAAGGTCTTCCTCGTTGAATTCGACTCGATGCTTGCGGAGGAGCCCAACGAGCTCCTCGTGGGAGGAGCGGCGTGCGTGGTGCTGTTCCTGCGTCTGAATGTACTTGCGGACCGAGGCGATCTGCGACTCGCTGACCGAAAAGGCCGCGTAGCCCTCCTGCCATTCGAAGTGATACCCGAGGTCGGGCAGTCCATTCATCCAGTGCGACGACCTCCCCTTGATCAGCTTGAGCATCTCCGACAGGGACACGCTCGCGCGGAATCGGGCCAGCAGATGGACGTGGTCCGGCATGCCTCCGACCTCGAGGAGGAGACCTCTCTCATTGCGGATGATACCGCCCATGTAGTCGTAGAGGCGGTCGCGGTGCTCCGCGCCGATGAACGGCACTCTGCCCTTCGTGCTGAAAACGATGTGGAGGACCAGCATCACATAGCTGTGTGCCATTCCGTGCTCTTCTCACAAGAAATTGCGCGTCTACGGACCCAAAGAGCTCGGAAGGATATCAGCTTCAGGAGCCGTCCCGCAGGGACAAGGGGGGCCAGCCCAGGATTTTAATCCTGGGAGGAGGGGACGCACCAACAGGATCAGGCGCTGAACCCTCCAGGATGGATCTGACAAAGTAGAACTAAGCCACCGGCCCAGGCGGCGGGCTCGGAGACGCTTATACGTCAAAGTGAATTGCGTTGACGTGCATTAGGAAAAGGTGTAAAATTCTGTAACTCTCGGATTCAGAAGCGATTAGCCGAAGGGGCTGCTGCTTTTTGGCTAGATTAGGGGGAAGAAGGGTGACGCTAAGACGGCCGGTGATCGGCGCCGCATAATATCGACATAGAGGTTAGGCGGGGGATTCTTCCTATATGCCAGACAGAGCATCGGTGTATCCACCGGGCGTTAAGCTCGAAGAAGAGGTGGCTCAACTCTATCGCGAGTTTGGATCTCGTGTAGTCAGGCGGGATCTCCGGCTTGGTGGTAAGCAGGTTGATGTTTATGTCGAGGAGGAAATGTTCTCTGGTGTCACAGTGAGAGCCGTCATCGAATGCAAAGATTATGCAGGTTCTATCGGGCGGCAAAAGGTTACCGAGTTTGCATTGGTCTGCCAGTTGCTTAGGAATCGCCTGTTGGCTGACAGGTTTGAGTTGGTTTCGACCAATGGATTTACGCCCTCTGCGCGCGAAGCTGCCGACTCGGCCGGGATACGTCTCTCACATATCAAGGACTTGCGCGCCCGTGCCGATCTGATTCGTTCACAGGTACTTTTGACTTTCCTAAATAAAACAGGAGTGATCTCTCTGGGCCAGGAACGTTCTTGGGTAAGCTCCGTCGATGAGGATAAGTACGCTCGGAATCCTAATCTATGGATCAATGATCGAGAATTAGTTGAGAGAGTCAAGGTCCTGGCAGAGTTTATAAAGGAGCTTGAGAGGCTGGGGTCTAATCCAACAGGCACTGTAGTAACAGTAGACGTGACGGGCACTGCGACGGCCTTCGCAAATTGGGTGAACAACCCCCTTTACATAGCTGTGTTGCAGGCCAACTCTCAGTATGTTGCGACATATCGAAAGAGGCACGGGCTCTCGGGCATTGCTGTCCAGAGAAACTTCATTATCACTAGCGTCCGGTTTATTTGATGGTGACCGGCTGCAAAGCTCGCACTGACCGTAGTTTCAAGCTTCTTGGGGGTGTCCACGATTTGAATTTCGGGTTGAGACGCCGGAGAGTTGAAGCAGGATCTGATGGACAATACCCCTCGCCTCTGGTCCTGCTGAGCGGGCATTCCCTTGATTTCCTGCCCTTGGTAAATAGATTCAATTCGAGACCTCGCTCTACACATGCCTACAGATCTTATTGGCCTCGGTTTGCGAGCAAACCGAGCCTTCATAGGCCTTGCAACCCGATCGGTCCCAACCAGTGTCAAGCATTATCTCTAACCTCTTGATTCTGTTTGACTTCTAACCGGACACTACTGCTTCATTATAGAACCTGACCGCATAACGCCAGAGATGGTGCATAACATTGAGCATACGCTTCACTTGCACGCTAAGCTTGGAATCGCATCAGGCATACTTTATAAGGACGCTAGTGTCCCCTCCGACGTTCTGGCTGATATCGCCAACTTCGCCGACAGAGTGTGTGTTGACTATGGGCAGATGGAGGGCGCTGCGCCAGGAGAGGCTCGCATCTTGGATATACTCGCCTCTCCTGGGGATATCCAGTTCAAGAGGATTAGGGAGCGGGTAGCCTGGACTATGGAGAGTCGAAATCTCGATGCGCTGGTACTTCGCGAAGATCAGATCGGTGAGGTCATCGAAGATTTAGGGCAGCGTATGCAAAGGCAGACGCGGCAGGTGTTTTCTCCTAACAAAGGCGCTGCATCGGAAGGCTGACGCCGCCGGTGAGCTTCAATCCCGTTGAACGGACGGAGGAACCAAGTGAGACGAGGCACGTCGGCTAGCCTGATCACGATCGTGGCCTCAGGGGTATCTGTGGGCGCTTTCGCAAAACGGCTCCCACCGAAGCCCCTAGCGCCACGGGTCGCAGACGGCGTTCGATACGAGGTTCCCCGCTTCGGTGCGTTCCACGGCAAAGAGCATGACTCCGCTCGGACCCGGGAGAGAACTGCCCGTCGGCTCAGCGAAGCGCTGACGCGTCCAATCCACCGTTGCGGACGGTCGCGACCGCCTCGTGGACGGTTCCCCAAGAGCTTCGGACTCTTCCGCTCCCGATGTGGACGCCTGGGACCGACTTCCGGACGGTTCCGGAGGAGATCCGGACGGTTGCGACCGCCTTCCGGACGGTTCTGGAAGAGATCCGGACGGTTGGGAAGTCGAGGTTAGACGCCCGGTCGGAGAGATGAACCACCCGGATCTCGGTCGGAGCCGTCCACTTCGAGTCCCCAACCGCCCGGACGCCGGAGCGGGCCGTCCATTCCCCGATCTGAACCGCCCGGGTCTCGGTCGCGACCGTCCGGAGGTCAGTCGCAACCGTCCGGATCTTGGTCGGGGCCGTCCGTTTGCGGTCTGTCGTGTCTCAAACGTCGATTGCAACCGTCCATTTCCTCTTGCCGGACAGCGGGAGACGGGGTACGCTGCCGCGGTTCGAGGACGGAGGGTGCGATGCGACATGAGGAGTATGAGCGGCGGAGGGGTGCGCTCGAAGCGCAGCTCCGCGAGGATTTGGAGCTTCTCCGCGCGGGGTATCAGGCGAAGCTGAGGGCTCTGGAGATGCTCTGGCTGGTTCCCCCCGGCGAGGCTCTGCCTCCGGCCGTTGCGGTGAGTGAGACGCTACGGTTGAATGAGACGCTGGCTTCGAGTGAGACACTACCGGAGACGACACCGCCGCAGAGTGAGACGGTTACCCCTCCGGAGCCGCCGAAGGAGATTCGCCGGGGGCAGGTACGAGAGGAGATCGAGGCGGCGTTCGCGGAGCTCCCGGAGGAGTTCGACCGCCGGGACGTCATTCGCGTCCTGGGATATGAGCCGCCGCGGGCGACTCTCTTTCGTGTTCTCGAGCAGCTTGTCATGGACAACTGGATCTCCGTCGCCTCGTACAGCACCGGCCGGTCGTCCACGCGGTATGCCAAGCTGCCGGGGCCAGCCGAGGAGACGGTGTAGCGGAGCCAGCCTCGGCCTTCTCCGTCACCTTCCGCTCGCTCTGCTCGGCAACGATCTCGAAAGCAATCTCCTCCAGGTAGCGCGTGGCGGGCGACTGTCCTCCTCCAAGCCTTCCGTCACACTTCTGTCATACTGACCGTACGCGGGTGGGCCGTGGAGGCTTTATCTCTTTTGCGTAAGGTTTTAAGTGAGATGAACACCCTCCTGACCCTGAACGACGCCGCGCCTTGCCAGGAGTTGGAGGGAGAGCCTGTCAGCGCCATGGGCACGCTCTCGTACGGCCAGCGTTCGATTTGGTTTCTCCAGCACCTCGCTCCCCAGGGCAGCGCCTACAACATCGCGGCCGCGGCCCGCGTGCACACCCCGATCGATGCCGGGGTCCTGGAGCGCGCGTTCCAGGCTCTGGTGGACCGCCACGCGGCCTTGCGGACGACGTTTCCGGCGATCGACGGCGCGCCCTGCCGACGGGTCGCGGACCGCCAGAGATTCTCCCTGGTGCGCATGGAGGCCGGCGGCTGGAGCGAGCAGGCGTTGCGGGCTCGTCTGGCCGAAGAAGCCTGGCGCCCCTTCGACCTCGAGCGCGGGCCGCTCCTGCGCGCCGCGCTGCTGACGGGCGGTCCCGGCGGGCCGGTGATCCTGCTGGCCGTTCACCACATCGTCGCCGACTTCTGGTCTCTCGCCATCCTGGTTCGTGAGCTGCCGCTGCTGTACCGCGAAGCGGCCGGCGCCGGGCCGGCGCGGCTCTCTCCTCCCGGGATGGACTACGGAGAGCATGTCCGGATGGAAAGGGAGGCCTTGGCGGACGGACGGGGCGAGGCCCTGCTGGCGTACTGGCGGGAGACCCTGGCAGGGCTCCCTGCTCTCGAGCTTCCCCTCGACCGGCCGCGTCCGGCCGTGCAGACCGAGCGGGGCGACGGCCGCCGGCTCCGGCTGCCGGGCGAGCTCGCGGCGGCCCTCGGCGCGCGCAGCCGAAAGCAGCACGCCACGCTGTTCATGACGCTGGCCGCCGCGTTCCAGGTGCTCCTGGGCCGCCAGTCCGGCCAGGAGGACCTGGTGATCGGCGCGCCGCGCGCCGGCCGATCGCGGTCGGGGCTTGCCGGCACGGTGGGCTATTTCGTCAACCCGGTGGTCCTGCGCGGAGACCTGAGTGGCGACCCCACGTTCGCGGAGCTCCTCGGGCGCACCAAGGCGACGGTGCTCGCCGCCTTCGCGCACGGAGACTATCCGCTGCCGCTCCTCGTCGAGCACCTCCAGCCCGTGCGGGACGCCAGCCGGACGCCGCTGTTCCAGGTTTCGTTCGTGATGCAGAAGGAGACGCGCGGCGTCGAAGGGCTCACCGCCTTCGCCCTCGGCGAGGAGGGGGTCGAGGTCGGGCCGGAGGACTTCCGGCTGGAGGCGCTCTCCCTCCCCTGGCCGCCGGCTCCTTTCGAGCTGACGCTCCATGCGGTGGAGCGCCAGGGAAGCTTGAGCCTCGCGCTGCTGTTCAACACCGACCTGTTCGACGCCGCGACCGCGGTGCGCCTGCTGGACCGCTTCGCCCTGCTGCTGCGGTCGGTCGTGGAGAGCCCGGAGGTCGCGCTCTCGGCGCTGCCGCTCCTCTCCGCGGTGGAGCGCCACCAGATCCTCCACGCCTGGAACGACACCGCGGAGGCCGGCCCGGAGGCGACCCTCTACGACCTGTTCGCGGCGCAGGCCGCGCGGACGCCGGAGGCGGTGGCGGTGGTGTTCGAAGGGGAGCGGCTGACCTACCGCGAGCTGGCGGCCCGGGCCGAGGCTTTGGCGCACCATCTGGTGAGCCTTGGGGTGGGGCCCGACGTGGTGGTGGGAGTGGCGGCGGAGCGCTCGGTCGAGCTGGTCGCAGGCGTGCTCGGCGTGCTCGGCGCCGGCGGCGCCTGGCTGCCGCTCGAGCCGGACCTTCCCCGGCAGCGCCTGGCGGCGATCCTGGAGGATGCGGCGCCGGCCGTCGTCCTCACCCGCCGTGCCTACGCGGAGACGCTGCCGCTCGACGCCGTCCCCGGCCTGCGCCTCGCCTGGTTCGACGAGGTCTCAGGCCTGCCGGCCGGCGCGGCGCAACCGCTCCCGCGGCTTCCGCGGGCGATGGCCGACAACGCCGCCTACATCATCTGCACCTCGGGCTCGACCGGTCGGCCGAAGGGGGTGGTCAACACCCACCGCGGCATCGTCAACCGGCTGCTGTGGATGGAGGAGGCCTGCGGCCTGGACGCGGGCGACCGGTTCCTGCTGAAGACCTCGTTCGGCTTCGACATCTCCGTCGCCGAAATCTTCGCTCCCCTGATCCGCGGAGCGCGGCTGGTGGTGGCCCGGCCGGACGGGCACCGCGACAGCGCCTACCTGGCCCGGCTGGTCGAGCAGGAGGGGATCACCACGATCCACTTCGTACCCTCGATGCTCCCCTTTTTCCTGGCGGAGGACCTGGCGGAGGACAGCTTGGCGGCGCGCTGCCGCTCGCTGCGCCGGGTGTGGGTCAGCGGCGAGGCCCTTCCCTGGGAGTTGGAGCAACGCTGCCTCGCCACGCTGCCGGTGCCGGAGATCACTCTGTATGGTCCGACCGAGGCCGCGGTCGAGGTGACGGCCTGGATCTGCCGGCCGGCGCCCCGGCCGCGCCCGGTGCCGATCGGCCGTCCGGTCCGCAACACGCGGATCCACGTCGTGGGCCGGCGGTTGGAGCTGGTGCCGCCGGGGGCGGTGGGGGAGCTGGCGATCGGTGGCGTGCAGGTGGCGCGCGGCTATCTCGGGCGTCCGGACCTGACGGCGGAGCGGTTCGTCCCCGATCCGTTCGGGCCGCCGGGGGCCCGCCTGTACCGGACCGGCGACCTCTGCCGCCATCGGCCCGGGGGGGAGATCGAATACCTCGGCCGGCTCGACGACCAAGTGAAGATCCGCGGCTTCCGGGTCGAGCCGCGCGAGATCGAGATCGCCCTGGAGGCCCAGCCGCAGGTCCGCGAGGTCGCGGTCGTCGTGCGCCAGGTGATGCGCCAGGACGGCGCCGTGGAGCGCTCGCTGCTCGCCTGCGTGGTGCCGGCGGTGGCGGAGGCCGGCGTCGCCACGGCGGCCGAGCTGCGCGCCGCCCTGGCCGCCCGCCTGCCGCCCTACATGGTGCCTGCCATCGCCTTCGGTCCCGCGCTCGACCGCCTGCCGCACGGCAAGCTCGACCGCCGGTCGCTCGCCCGCTGGAGCCCCGTGGCCCTGCCCGGCCGCGTGCTCGAGGCGCCGCGGACGCCGCTCGAGGAGCTGCTGGCCGGCCTCTTCGCCGAGGTGCTGGGAGTCGACCGGCTCGGTGTGGAGGAGAGCTTCTTCGAGCACGGCGGCCACTCGTTGGCCGCCATGCGGCTGACCGCGCGGATCCGCGAGGCGCTCGGCACCGAGCTGCCGCTCCACCGCGTGTTCGAGACGCCGACGGTGGCGGCCCTGGCGCGGGCGATCGCAGGCATCGCGGGCGAAGCCCGGAGCGAGGCCCCGCCGCTCGTTCCCGTGTCCCGTGAGACACCCCGCGCGACACCCCTGCCGCTCTCCTTCGCCCAGCAGCGGCTCTGGTTCCTCCATCGGCTGGAGCCGGAGAGCCCGGTCTACAACATGCCCGCCGCGCTGCATCTGCCGGGCCGGCTCGACCGCGCGATGCTCGCCGCGGCGCTGGGGGAGGTGGCGCGCCGCCACGAGTCGCTGCGCACCCGATTCGTCGCGTTTGATGGGGAGCTGGGGGAGCCAGTCCAGGTCATCGATCCACCCGCTCCGGTCCCCCTGCCGGAGATCGATCTCGCGGGTCTGCCGGCCGCCCGGCGCCTGGAGGAGGCCCGCCGGCTGGCGCGCGCCGAGGCTCTGCATCCGTTCGACCTCGCACGCGGACCGTTGCTGCGCACGGCCCTGGTGCGCCTGGGCGAGCGCCTGGACGAGGAAGAGCAGCTCCTCCTGCTGACCATGCACCACGTGATCAGCGACGGCTGGTCGCTGCGGGTGCTGGCGCGGGAGCTGAGCGCCCTCTACGCGGCCGGCCTGGAGGGCCGCCCGTCTCCCTTGCCGGAACTCGCGATCCAGTACGGGGACTACGCGGTCTGGCAGCGCGGCTGGCTGCGTGGGGAGGTGCTGGAGGCCGAGCTGGCCCACTGGCGGGCCCGCCTGGCCGGTGCGCCTCCGGTGCTCGACCTGCCGCTCGATCGCCCGCGGCCGGCGAGATCGAGCTCGCGCGGCGCGAGCCGGGCCTTGGCTCTGCCCCCCGCTCTGCTGCCGCTCCTGCAGGCGCTGGCGCGCCGGCAGGGGGTGACCCTGTTCATGGCCCTCCTGGCCGCCTTCCAGGCTCTGCTGGCCCGCATCAGCCATACCGACGACGTGAGCGTCGGATCGCCGGTCGCCGGCCGCGGCCAGCTGCGGACCGAGGGGCTGATCGGGTTCTTCGTCAATACTCTGGTGCTGCGCACCGACCTCTCCGGCGCACCCGGAGGACCATCGTTCGCGGAGCTGCTCGCGCGAGTCCGGGAGACCTCCCTTGCCGCCTATGCCCATCAGGACCTGCCGTTCGAGAAGCTGGTCGAGGAACTCCACCCGCAGCGCAATCTCAGCTACGCGCCGCTCTACCAGGTCTCGTTCGTTCTGGACGGTGATCCGCTCCCCGCGTTGCGGCTGGGCGACGTCGAGGCGTCCCTCTGGCCCCTGGAGACGGAGAGCGAGAAGTTCGACCTCAGCCTCACGCTGGGAGTCGGCGCGGAAGGTCTCTCCGGAGCGCTCGGCTTCCGCACCGACCTGTTCGACGGCACGACGATCGAACGCCTGGCCGGGTCTTTCGCACGCCTGCTGGCCGGTGCCGTGGCGGCGCCGCAGCAGCGGCTGCCGGAGCTGCCGCTGCTCTCGGTGGAGGAGCGGCAGCATCTCCTGCGGATCGGAGAGGGGGGTGGAGAGAGCTACCCGCGGGAGGCGACTCTCCACGATCTGTTCGCCGAGCAGGCGGCGCTGCGGCCCGAGGCCGTGGCCCTGGCCGGACTGGCGGGCGATGGCACCCTCCTCACCTACGGCGAGCTCGCACGCCAGGCTGCCCGTTGGGCGCACCGGCTGCACGCCCTGGGCGTCGGTCCGGAGGTGCGGGTGGCCCTCTGTCTCGACCGTGCTCCCGCCCAGGTGGTGGCGACGCTCGCCGTGCTCGCGGCGGGGGGGGCCTATGTGCCGCTGGACCCCGCCTACCCGCGGGAGCGGCTGGCCTTCCTGCTGCGCAGCAGCGCCGCCCGGGTGCTGGTCACCGAGGAGCGCTGGCTGCCGATATTGTCGGAGATGCCGGACCTGAAGGCGGCGGTGCTCTGTCTGGACGGCCCGCCGGCGGAGACGACGGAGGAGGAGGAGGACGGGAGGGAAGCGCCCCTGCCCGCGGTGGCCGCCACCGGCCTGGCCTACGTGATGTACACCTCGGGCTCGACGGGTGAGCCGAAGGGGGTCGCGATGACGCACCGGGGAGTGGTGCGGCTCGTGCGAGGGGCCGGCTATGCCCGCTTCGGCCCCGACGAGACCTGGCTCCTCTACGCCCCCTATACGTTCGACCCCTCGGCGCTGGAGCTGTGGGGGGCGCTCCTCCACGGCTCCCGCCTGGTGATCCCGCCGCCCGGCGTGCTGACGACCGCCGAGCTGGGCGAGGTGGTGAAGAGAGAGGGGGTGACCACGCTCTGGTTGACCACCGGGCTGTTCCGGCAGATGGCGGAGGAGAATCTGGAGGCGCTCTCCGGAGTGCGCCAGCTGCTGGTCGGTGGCGACGTGGTGCCGGTGGCGCACGCCCGCCGGGTGCTCGCCGAGCTCCCCGAAACCCGGCTGATCAACGGCTACGGGCCGACCGAGAACGCGTGCTTCACCGCCTGCTACACGGTGCGTGCCGCGGCGGAGCTGGATCCCTCGGTGCCGGTGGGACGCCCGATCGCCCACACCTGGGTGGCGGTCCTGGACCGCGATCAGAGGCCGGTGCCGCCGGGAGTCGCCGGAGAGCTGTGCACGGGAGGGGACGGCCTGGCGCGCGGCTATCTGGATCATCCGGACCTGACGGCGGAGCGCTTCCTGCCGGACCCGGAGGGGAGGGAGGCGGGCGGACGCCTGTACCGGACCGGCGACCTGGTGCGCTGGCGCCCGTCGGGAGACCTCGAGTTCCTCGGCCGGATCGACGCGCAGGTCAAGGTGCGGGGCTTCCGGGTCGAGCCGGGAGAGATCGAGACGGCCCTGACGGCCCACCCGCGGCTGAGCGGCGCGGTAGTGCTGGCGCAGCGGGAGGAGGCCGGGGGGCACCGGCTGGTGGCGTACGTGGTGGCCGCGGCCGACGCGGCCGTCGCGGCCGGCACGCCGGAGCCGTCCGAGCTGCGCGATTTCCTACGCCGGCGGCTGCCCGAGTTCATGGTGCCGTCCGCCTGGGTCTCCCTGCCGGCCCTCCCCCTGACCGCCAACGGCAAGGTCGACCGCAAGGCGCTCGCCCTCCTGCAGCCGGACCGGCCGCGGAGCACCGGCGGAGCACCGCGCACGCCGGCCGAGCGGCGGATCGCTGGGATCTTCGCCGAGCTGCTGGGCGCCGAGCCGGTGGGGCTGGAGGCGGACTTCTTCGAGCTGGGAGGGCATTCGCTGCTGGCGACCCGGCTGGTGTCGCGGGTGCGCGCGGCGTTCGGAGTGGAGCTGCCGCTGCGGGCGGTCTTCGAGACGCCGACCGTCGAGGGACTGGCCGCCCGGATCGGGTGCTCCCCGGTGCCGCCCCTCGATCCCATCGTGAGGATGCCGCGCGAGCAGCCGCTGGCGCTCTCCTTCGCGCAGCAGCGGCTCTGGTTCCTGGAGCGGATCGAGCCCGGCGCCGCGTACCTGCACCTGCCGGCGGCGCTCGACTGTGCGGGGCGCCTCGATCCGGCGGCGCTGACGGTGAGCCTCGGCGAGATCCTGCGCCGTCATGAGGGGCTGCGCACCCGCTTCGTCCTCTCCGGGAGACATCCGCTCCAGAGTCCGCTCCCGCTGGCGGAGCTCGCCGCGCTCCCCCTCCTGCCGTGCATCGACCTCAGCGCCCTCCCCGCGGCCGCGCGGGAGGGAGAGCTGGCCCGCCGGACCGCCGCGGAGGCCGCCCGCCCCTTCGATCTCGCGCGCGGCCCCCTGCTGCACGCCGTCCTGCTGCGCCGCGGGCCGGAGAGCCACCGGCTGCTGGTGACCGTCCATCACATCGCCGCCGACGCCTGGTCGCTCGGCCTGCTCATCCACGAGCTGGGGGAGCTCTACGCGGCCGGCGTCGAGGGCCGGCCGTCGCCCCTGCCGGAGCTCTCGGTGCAGTACGCCGACTACGCCGTCTGGCAGCGCGAGCGTCTGCGCGGCGACCGCCTGGAGGAGCTGCTGCGCTACTGGCGCCAGCGCCTGACTCCGCGTCCTCCCGCCCTCGAGCTCCCCACGGACCGCCCGCGGCCGCCGGTCCGCAGCCCGCGCGGCGCGCGCCGCCCGGTGCGCTTCGACGCCGCGGCGGTGGACGCGATGCGGCGTCTCGGCGGCGCGACCGGCGCCACCCTCTTCATGGCGGTCCTGGCGGTGTTCCAGGCGGTTCTCGCGCGCCATGCCGGGCAGGACGACGTCGCGGTCGGCACCGCGGTGGCGGACCGCCCCGATCCGGCGCTGGAGGGGGTGATCGGCCTCTTCCTCAACCTCCTGGTGCTGCGCGGCGACCTCTCCGGCGACCCGACGTTCCGCGCTCTCCTGCTGCGCGGCCGCGAAACGGCGCTGGGCGCTCTGGCGCACGCCGAGCTCCCTTTCGAGCAGCTCGTCGAGGCCCTGCAGCCGGAGCGGGATCTCTCCCGCGGCCCGCTGTTCCAAGTCCTGTTCACGCTGCGCAGCGAGCCGCTGCCGGAGCTCGCGCTGCCCGGCCTGGCGCTGCGGCCGGCCGATACGTTCCCCGGAGCGGTGCAGTTCGACCTCTCGCTCCTCCTCGAAGAGTCCAGGAGCGGGGGGATCGACGGCTGGATCGAGCACAGCTGCGACCTGTTCGACGGCGCGACCGTGGAGCGCCTGGCCCTCCACTGCGGCCATCTGCTCGCGAGCGCCGCGGCGGACCCCGACCGCCGCCTGTCGGAGCTTCCCCTGCTGAGCGAGGCGGAGAGGGCGGCGCTCCTGGTGCAGTGGAACGACACCCGGTTGGAGGTCCCCGGTCCGGAGGCCTGCATCCACGAGCTCGTCCAGGCCCAGGCCGGGCGCACCCCCGACCGGATCGCGGTGATCGCAGGGGGCGACGCGGAGACTGCGCTGACCTACCGCGAGCTGGAGGACCGGGCGTCCCGGCTGGCGCACCGTCTGCTCCGTCTGGGTGTGCGGCCCGGCGACCGGGTGGCCCTCTGCGTCGAGCGTTCCGTCTCGATGTTGTGCTCCATCCTGGGGGTCTTGAAGGCGGGCGCCGCGTACGTGCCGCTCGATCCCGCCTATCCGCAGGCGCGTCTGGAGGCGATGCTGGAGGACTCCGGTTCCGCCGCGCTGGTCGCCTCGGCGGCGGCCGGCGCCTCCCTGCGGCATCCTCGCACCCTCGCGCCCGAGGCGGCGGAGACCGCCGTCCCGGGTGAGGAGCTGCCGCGGCTGCCGGAGCTCCCGGATCTGCCGGAGCTCCCTGCCACCGCCGCCGCCTACATCCTCTACACCTCCGGCTCGACCGGGCGCCCGAAGGCCGTCGTCGTCACCCACCGCAATGCCGTGCGCTTGTTCGCGGCGATGGACGGGGTCTGCGGGCAGCGCGACCCGGGCGTGTGGCTCGCGGTGACCAGCATCTGCTTCGACATGTCCGTGTTCGAGCTGCTGGGGACCCTGACCCGCGGCGGCCGGGTGGTGATCCACGACGAGCGGCCCGGCGGCCGGGGCCCCTCGCCCTCGGTCGCGGAGCAGATTGCCCGCCACGGCGTGTCGCACCTCCAGTGCACGCCGTCGCAGGCCGGCATGCTCGCCGCGACTCCGGAGCGCTTGCGGGGCCTCGCGCCACTCTCCCATCTGCTGCTCGGCGGCGAGGCCCTGCCCGGGCCGCTGGCGGATCGCCTCGCGGCCACCGTGGCCGGTGAGGTCCGCAACCTCTACGGCCCGACCGAGACCACCATCTTCTCGCTCGCCCAGCGGGTCGAGGGCGGCGAGGCGAAGCCGCTGATCGGGCGGCCGTTGTCCAATACCGAGGTCTACCTGCTGGATGCCGCTCTGCGGCCCGTCCCGCTGGGCGCCTGCGGCGAGGTCTTCCTGGGCGGCGACGGGGTGTCCATGGGGTACTGGCGGCGCCCCGATCTGACCGCCGAGCGCTTCCTGCCCGACCCCCTGGGGGGCCGCCCGGGCGGCCGCCTCTACCGGACGGGGGACCTGGCGCGCCACCGCCCGGACGGCAGCGTGGATTACCTCGGCCGGGCGGACCACCAGGTCAAGGTGCGCGGAGTGCGCATGGAGCTCGGCGAGATCGAGGCGGCGCTGCGCGCGCATCCGGCGGTGGCCGAGACCGTCGCCGCCGTCCGCGACGTCCGCGACGTCCGCGCCGTCCGCGATGCTGCGCCGGGAGGCCGGCAGCTGATCGCCTGGCTGGTCCCCGTAGCGGGAGGACCGGCGGGCGGCCCGGCCGGCGGCCTGGTCGGAGGCCCATCGGCGAGCGAGCTGCGGCGGTTCCTGGCCGAGCGGCTGCCGGAGGCCATGATCCCCGCCGCCTTCGTCCCGCTCGCCGCCCTGCCGCTCAACCGGAACGGCAAGGTCGACCGCGAGGCCCTGCCGGCGCCGGACACCGGCCGGCTGCGCCTGGACGGCGCCTACGCCCCGCCGCGGACGCCGGACGAGAAGACGCTCGCCGCGATCTGGCAGGACGTGCTCGGGAACGACCGCATCGGCGTCGACGACAACTTCTTCGAGCTGGGCGGGAGCTCCCTGCTGGTCGTCGAGCTCGAGGCGCGGCTGCGCGAGGCGTTCCACCGCGAGATCCCGATCGTCGAGATGTTCCGCCACCCGACCATCCGGAGCTTTGCCGAGGCCCTGGCAGCCCCGGGCCGCCAGCCGGCCACGACGGCCATGGCAGCCACGGTGGCCGAGGCGCGCCCGGTCCCGGCCCCGGCCCCGGTCGGGGTGGCGGCGGCCGAGGGGGGGACCCTAGACCGCCAGCGACAGGCGGTCGAGGAGCTGCGGCGGCGGCGTGCGAGCCAGCAAAGGGGCCGCGGACGTTGAGATCCGGAGAAGGAAGCACGAGATGAGCGAGCAGGATCCGGAGAGCGGCCCCCTCGAAGGGATCGCCGTCGTCGGCATGGCCGGACGTTTCCCCGGCGCGGACGACCTGGGGGAGCTCTGGCGCAACCTGTGCGGCGGAGTCGAATCGGTCCGCTTCTACTCCCGCGAGGAGCTGGCCGCCGCGGGAGTCCCCCCGGCGCTGCTCGACGACCCGCGCTACGTCCGGGCGGGCGCCCCCCTGCGCGACGTGCAGCATTTCGACGCCGGCTTTTTCGACTTCAGCGCGCGCGAGGCGGAGCTGATGGACCCGCAGCACAGGCTCTTTCTCGAGTGCTGCTGGGAGGCTCTGGAGAACGCGGGCTACGACACCCGGACCTGGCCCGGCTCGATCGGCATCTTCGCCGGCATGGGGATGAGCGGCTACCTGATCCGCAACCTCCTCTCCCATCCCGACCTGATCCAGACCGCCGGACCGCTCCAGATCCGCATCCTGAACGACAACAACTTCCTGACCTCGCTGGCGGCGTACAAGCTCGACCTGCGGGGGCCGAGCGTCACGGTGCAGAGCGCCTGCTCGACCTCTCTCGTGGCGACCTGCATGGCCTGCCAGAGCCTGCTCCAGTTCCAGTGCGACATGGTGCTGGCCGGCGGCGTGACCGTGATCGTCCCGCACGGGCTGGGCTATCTGGCGCTGGACGGCGTGATGTCGCCGGACGGCCACTGCCGCGCCTTCGACGCCGAGGCGCGCGGCACGGTGGAGGGGAGCGGCGCCGGCGTGGTGGTCCTCAAGCGGCTGGCGGACGCCGTGGCCGACGGGGACACGATCCACGCCGTGATCCGCGGCTTCGCGACCAACAACGACGGCGGGTTCAAGATGAGCTTCACCGCGCCGTCCCCGGAGGGCCAGCTCGAGGTGATCGCGACGGCCCAGACCATCGCGGGGGTGCCCGCCGAGTCGATCACCTACGTCGAGACGCACGGCACCGGCACCCCCCTGGGGGATACGGTGGAGGTCACCGCCCTCTCCGAGGTGTTCGCGGCGGCCACCGGGCAGCGGGGGTTCTGCGCCCTGGGCGCGATCAAGACCAACATCGGCCATCTCGACGCCGCGGCGGGTGTGGCAGGCCTGATCAAGGCCATCCTGGCCGTGGAGCACGGGGTCCTGCCGCCCAGCCTCCACTTCGCGACTCCCAACCCGCGCATCGATTTCGCGCAGAGCCCCTTCTACGTCAACACCGAATGCCGCCCCTGGCGGCCGGAGGGGTGGCCGCGGCGCGCCGGCGTCAACGCCTTCGCGATCGGCGGCGTCAACGCGCACGTCGTCCTGGAGGAGCCGCCCGCGCCGGCGCCGTCCGCTCCGGCGCCGCCCTGGCTCCTGCTGGTGCTGTCGGCGCGCACGGAGACGGCGCTCGAGGCGGCCACCGACCGCCTTCTCGGCCATCTCCGCGAGCTGCCGGCGGAGCCGGCCATCCAACTGGCGGACATCGCGTACACCCTCGAGGTCGGGCGCCGCGCGTTCCCCCATCGCCGCATGCTCGCGGTCCGCGATCTCCAGGACGCCGTCGCGGTCCTGGAGAGGCGCGATCCGCGCCGGCTGCTCACCGGCACCGCCGCCGCCGATCCCCAGGTCGCCTTCCTCTTCCCCGGACTGGGGAACGAATACGCCGGCATGGCGCGCGGCCTGTACCGCGACGATGCCGGGTTCCGCGCGCGGCTCGACGACTGCGCGGAGCGGCTCGCACCGCTCCTCGGGCTCGATCTTCGGGACGTCCTGTTTCCGGAGGAAGAGGAGGAGGCGGACGGAGAGACGGGGCTCGATCTCCGCGCCCTTCTCGGCCGGGGCGGCCGGGGCGGCCGGGGCCCGCGGCCGGCATCCTCCACGGAGGGCACGGAGGGACTGCTGCGGCGGACCGCCGTGTCCCAACCGGCCGTCTTCGCGGTCGAGTATGCGCTGGCCTCCCGCCTGCTCGACTGGGGGATCCGGCCGCAGGCGATGGTGGGCTTCAGCCTCGGCGAGTACGTCGCCGCCTGTCTCGCCGGCGTGCTGTCGCTGGACGACGCGCTGCGCCTGGTTGCCGGGCGGGCTCGGCTGCTCGACGAGCTTCCCGCCGGGGCGATGCTGGCGGTGCCGCTGGGCGAGAACGCGGTGGCTGTGGCCGCAGGGGGGCTCGCCGGCGGTCTCTCTCTGGCCGCGGTCGCCGGGCCGGAGCTGACGGTGCTGGCAGGAACGGAGGAGGCGGTGGCCGCGGCCGAGGCGCGGCTCACCGCCGCCGGGCACGTCTGCCGGCGGCTGCAGACCTCCCACGCCTTCCATTCGACGCTGATGGAGCCGGTTGTGGAGCGCTTCCTGGCGCTCTTCGAGGGGATCGAGCTGCATCCGCCGGAGATCCCCTATCTCTCGAACGTCACCGGCGGCTGGATCACCGCCGAGGAGGCGACGGACCCCGCCTACTGGGCGGAGCACCTGCTCGGCACGGTGCGGTTCGCGGACGCGGTGAGCGAGCTGTGGCGCGAGCCCGGTCGGGTGCTGGTCGAGGTCGGGCCGGGCCAGACGCTGAGCTCCTGGGCGCTGCAACAGTCTTCGGCATCCGGCGGGGTGGGCGGGGTCGGCGGGGTCGATCCGGTGGCGCTGTCGACCCTGCGTCACGCCTTCGAGCGCACGGACGACCTCGCCTTCCTGCTGCAGACCGTGGGGAGGCTCTGGCTCACCGGCCTGCGCCCCGACTGGCCCGCGTTCTGGGCGGACCAGCCGCGGCGCCGCGTGCCGCTGCCGACCTACCCTTTCGAGCGCCGGCGCTACTGGATCGAGCCGCGTACCGAGCTGGCTGGGCCGCCCGCGGTCGCTCGTACGGCCGAGGCACCGGTCCCGGCGCCTGCCGCGATGGCCGCGATGCCCGCGATAACCGCGGCACTCATCCGGCGGCATGTCCGGCCGAGTCTCCACGTCCCCTACGCGCCGCCTCGCGACGCGACCGAGCGGCGTCTGGTGGAGATCCTGGGTGAGCTGCTCCGCGTGGAGCCGGTGGGCCTCCACGACGGCTTCTTCGATCTCGGGGGGGACTCGCTCCTGGCCACCCATCTGGTGGCGCGCCTGAACCAGGAGCTGGGTGCGGAGCTGACGCTGCGGAGCATTTTCGAGTCGCCGACCGCCGCGGAGCTCGCGGTGGCCCTCGCGGCGCGTCCAGGGGAAGGAGCCGGCGCCTGGGGACCGGTCGCGCGGCGGGCCGCCGGCTCGACCCTGCCGCTCTCCTTCGCGCAGCAGCGGCTCTGGTTCCTCGACCAGCTCGAGCCGGGGAACCCGGCCTACAACCTGGCGGCCGCGGTCCTGCTCACCGGCCCGCTCTACCGCCCGGCCTTCGCCGCCAGCCTGGAGGAGGTGGTGGCGCGGCACGAGGCGCTGCGGACGACCTTCGGACTCGCGGACGATTCCGACGACGAGCCGGTGCAGCGGATCGCCCCGCCGGCCCCGCTGCCGCTTCCCGGCATCGACTTGGCGGGCCTGCCGGAGGAGGCGCGCGAGGCGGAGGCCCTGCGCCTCGCTGCCGAGGAGACGCTGCGCCCGTTCGACCTGGCGCGCGGGCCGCTGCTGCGCGCCGCGCTGCTGCGCCTGGACGCCGCGCGTCACGTCGCTCTCCTCACCCTGCATCACATGGTGGGCGACGGCTGGTCGATCGACCTCCTGGTGCGCGAGCTGGCGGCGCTCTATCCGGCTTTTGCCGCCGGCCGGCCGTCGCCCCTCCCGCCGCTGCCGGTGCAGTACGCCGATTTCGTCCTCTGGCAGCGCGCGAGCCTGCGCGGAGCCAAGCTCGCAACCCAGCTCGCCTTCTGGCGCGGCGCGCTGGCCGGCGCTCCGGCCGTCCTCGACCTGCCGTCCGACCGGCCGCGCCCGGCGCGGGCGAGCGGCCGTGGCGGCGCGGTCGCCTCGGCCCTCTCCGCGGAGCGTGCCGAAGCGTTGAGGGCGGTGGGACGGCAGGCCGGCGCGACGCCGTTCATGACCTTCCTCGCCGCCTTCTACGCCCTGCTCCACCGGCTGACCGGCGAAACCGACCTGGTGGTGGGGACGCCGGTCGCCAACCGCCGCCGTCCCGAGCTCGAAGGGCTGATCGGCTTCTTCGCCAACACTCTGGCGTTGCGCGCCCAGATCCCAGGCCTTCCGGCGGGAGAGCCGACCTTCGCCGGCCTGCTCGCCGTGGTGCGCGAGGCGGCGCTCTCCGCCTATTCCCACCAGGACCTGCCGTTCGAGCGCCTGGTCGAAGAGCTGGCGCCCGAGCGGAGCCTCGCGCGCACGCCGCTCTTCCAGGTGATGTTCCTGCTGCACGGCACGCCGGTCGAAGGGGGCGAGCTGGCGGGTCTCACGCTCGCTCCGTTCGGCGGCCTGGCCACGGCCGAGCGCGCGGCCAAGTTCGACCTCACCCTGGAGCTGATCGAGGGCGGGCCGGATCTCGTGGTCCTCCTGGAGTTCCGCCGCGACCTGTTCGACCCGGCGACCGCGGTCCGCCTGCTCGGTCATTTCACGGCACTGGCCGGCGCCCTGGCCGCGGCGCCGGAGGCGCGGCTCGCCGAGCTGCCGCTCCTCACCGCCGCGGAGCGGCAGCAACTGGTCGAGGAATGGAGCCACCCGGAGACGGTGCCGCGGCTTTCCGGCACGCTCCATGGGGTGTTCGCGGCGCAGGCGGCGCGGACGCCGGCGGCGACGGCGGTGATCGCGGGCACGGAGCGGCTGAGCTACGGCGAGCTCGCCGGGCGGGTGCGGCGTCTGGCCGGGCGGTTGTCGCAGCTCGGCATGGGGCCGGAGAGGATCGTCGGCGTGCGCCTGGAACGGACGGCGGAGCTGGTGGTGACGCTGCTGGCGGTGCTCGAGAGCGGAGCGGCGTATCTGCCGCTCGATCCGGCGCTTCCGGCCGAGCGCCTGCGCTTCCTGCTGGCGGACACCGGGGCGGCGCTGGTGGTGGCGGAGCGCTCGCTGGCATGGCCGGAAGGCTTCACCGCCGGGATCCCCGAGCTCTACATCGACGAGATCGACGACATCGATGAGGCGAGTCTCGGGACGGCGGGGACGGCGGCGGCGCCCGCTTCCGCGCCGGTTTCCGACGCCGCAGAGGAGAACTTGGCGTACCTGATCTACACCTCGGGATCGACCGGGGTTCCCAAGGGGGTGGCGATCCCGCACGGCAGCGCTCTCCGTCTGGTCGAGTGGGCGCTCGCCCGGTACTCCGCGGCGGAGCTCGCGGGGGTTCTGTTCTCGACCTCGACCAGCTTCGACCTGTCGATCTTCGAGCTCTTCGTGCCGCTGTCGTCGGGCGGCGCGGTGATCGTGGCGGACGACGCGCTGGCGCTCCCCGGGCTGCCGGCGGCGTCGGAGGTGACGCTGGTCAACACGGTGCCGTCGGCGCTGGCGGGCCTGCTCGACCTCGGCCCGCTGCCGGCGGCGGTACGGACGGTGAACCTGGCGGGCGAGCCGCTGCGCGGCGCCCTGGCGGAGCGGATCCACGGGGCCGGCGTGGCGCGGCTGTGGAATCTCTATGGACCGTCCGAGGACACGACGTACTCGACGGGAACCGAGGTGGCGCCGGGGACCCCGGCGATCCACCGCGAGCCGGACATCGGCCGGCCGCTGGCGGGCTCGACGGCGTTCGTGCTGGACGGGAGCCTCGGATTGATGCCGGCAATCATGCCGGTGGGGGTGCCGGGCGAGCTCTGCTTGGGGGGCGAAGCGCTGGCCCGGGGCTACCTCAACCGGCCGGAGCTGACCGCGGAGCGCTTCGTGCCGGATCCGTTCGGCGGCATCGGCGGATCGGGCGGCTCCCGTCTCTACCGCACGGGAGACCGGGCCCGCTGGCGCGCCGACGGGGCGCTCGAGCTCCTGGGGCGGATGGACCTCCAGGTGAAGGTGCGGGGCTTCCGCATCGAGCTGGGCGAGATCGAGGCCGTGCTGACCGGGCATCCGGCGGTGCGGGAGGCGGCGGTGACCGCCCCGGCCGACCCGTCGGGGGACCGGCGGCTGGTCGCGTACGTGGCGGCCGCGGAAGGGGGCGGACCGCTCGACGTGGCGGCGCTCGGCGCCTATCTCGGCTCGCGTCTCCCCTCGTTCATGGTGCCGTCGACGTGGGTGGAGCTGGCGGCGCTGCCGCTGACGCGGACGGGGAAGGTGGACCGCAAGGCGCTGCCCGCGCCGGGAGAGAGGGCGGCGGGGACGGCGTACGAGGCACCGCGTACGGCGACGGAGGAGACGCTGGCGGGGATCTGGGGCGACCTGCTCCGCCGCGAGCGGGTGGGGGTGCACGACAACTTCTTCGCCCTGGGCGGGCACTCGCTGCTCGCCACCCAGGTGGTCTCCCGGCTGCGCGAGAAGCTGGGGGTCGAGCTGCCGGTGCGCGCGCTCTTCGAGCAGCCCACGGTCGCGGGTGTGGCGGTGCTCCTCGCCGGCATGGACACGGGGGTTGCCCTGGGGCCGATCGTTCCCCTGCCGCGGGACGCGGAGGGCGGCGGCACGTTCCCGGCGTCGTTCGCGCAGCGGCGTCTGTGGCTCCTCGATCAGCTCGCGCCGGGGAGCGCGGCGTACAACATGCCGCTCGCCCTGTCTCTCGAAGGCGAGCTGGCCGAAGAGCCGCTCGCGGCGGTGCTCGGCGAGCTGGCGCGGCGCCACGAGACGCTGCGCACGACGTTCATCGCGGGGACCGACGGACCGCTGCAGGTGGTGCACCCGATTCACCCGTCGACTGCGCGGCCGTTCGCGCTCCAGACGATCGACCTGTCGGCGCTGGGGGAGGAGGAGCGCCGGCGGGAGCTGACGCGGCGGGTGGCGGAGGAATCGCTGCGCCCGTTCGATCTCGCTTGCGGTCCGCTGCTGCGGGGGACGCTGGTGCGCCTGGCCGCGGGGGAAAACGCGCTGCTGCTCACCTTGCACCACGTGATCTCGGACGGCTGGTCGATGGGAGTGCTGGTGCGGGAGGTGACGGCGCTCTACGCGGCGGCGATGGCTGGAGGGCGGGGCCGGCCGCTGGGCGAGGCGCTGCCGCCGCTGCCGGTGCAGTACGCGGACTTCTCGGTGTGGCAGAGCCGCCGGCTGTTGGGGGAGACGCTGCGGCGCGAGATCGAGCACTGGCGGCAGAAGCTCGCGGGTGTGCCGCCGTTCCTCGAGCTGCCGACGGACCGGCCGCGTCCGCCGGTGCAGACGTTCGGTGGACGCAGCCTGCCGCTGGGGCTCGAGCCGGGGCTGGCGGGCCGTCTCTCGGCGCTGGCGCTCGCGACGGGGACTACGCTGTTCATGGTGCTGCTGGCGGGCTTCGAGACGCTCCTGGGGATCTACTCGGGGGCGGAGGACCTGGCGGTGGGGACGCCGATCGCGGGGCGCAACCGGGCGGAGCTCGAGGGATTGATCGGGTTTTTCGTCAACTCGCTGGTGCTGCGCGGCGACCTGTCGGGGGATCCGTCGTTCGTCGATCTCCTGGGCCGGGTCCGCGAGGACACGCTGTCGGCTTACACGCACCAGGAGCTGCCGTTCGAGAAGCTGGTGGAGGAGGTCAGGCCGGAGCGCAGCCGGGCGCACTCGCCGATCTTCCAGGCGATGTTCGCGTTGCAGAACGCGCCGATGGACGGGGGGAGCGAGCTGCCGGGCCTTGCGATGAGGCCGTTGGCGGGGGGCGTCACGGCGGCGAAGTACGACCTGACGCTGGTGCTGACCGAAGGGGGTAGCGGGATCGGTGGGATCGGCGGCAGCCTCGAGTACAACGTCGATCTGTTCGACGCGCCGACGATGGTCCGCATGCTCGATCATTGGCGGGCGTTGCTCGCGGGGGTGGTGGCGGACTCCGGATCACGGCTGTCGGCGCTCCCCCTGCTGGGGGGGGTGGAGCGGCAGCAGCTCCTCCGCGAGTGGAGCGACGCGGCGCCCGTCCCCGGCGGGATCACCCCGCTGCACGAGCTCTTCGCGGCGCAGGCGGCGCGGCGTCCCGACGCGGTGGCGCTGGTCTCCGCGCTGGTCTCCGGTCATCAGGCTCTGACCTACGGCGAGCTGGCGCGAAGGTCGAGCCGGATGGCGCGCCGGCTGGCGGAGCTCGGGGTCGGGCCGGGCGTGCTGGTAGGACTCTGCGCCGAGCGCTCCCCCGAGCTGGTCCTGGGGGTGCTGGCGATCCTCGCGGCCGGTGGGGCCTACCTGCCGCTCGACCCCTCCCATCCCATGGAGCGCCTGGCGTACACGCTCGCCGACGCGGGGGCGCCGATCCTCCTCGCCGAGGAGTCTCTGCACGAGCGCCTGCCGGCGGGGGCCGCGCGGGTGGTCGGTCTGCATGCGCTCGCCGGCCTCGCCGGTGGGCAGGAGGTCGCCGGCGAGGTCTCCCCTCCCGCCGTCCGCGCCGTTCCGGGCGATCCCGGCGACCTCGCCTACGTCATCTACACCTCGGGATCGACCGGCCGGCCGAAGGGGGTCGAGGTCAGCCACGCGAACGCCGCGCGTCTCTTCGCCGTCATCCGCCAGAATTTCCTCTTCGGCCCCGACGACGTCTGGACCCTCTTTCACTCGATCGCCTTCGACTTCTCGGTGTGGGAGCTGTGGGGGGCGCTCGCCTTCGGCGGGCGGCTCGTCGTCGTGCCGGCTGAGACGGCCCGCTCGACCGAGGCGTTCTACGCGCTGCTGCGGCGGGAGCGGGTGACGGTGCTCAGCCAGACCCCCTCGGCCTTCCGGCAGCTCCTCTGGGCCGAGGAGTCGGCCCTCGCGCGCGGGGAGGAGAGGGTCGCGGACCTGCGCCTGGTGGTCTTCGGCGGCGAGGCGCTGGATCCCGCGTCGCTCAGCCCCTGGTTCGAGCGCCACGGCGAGGAGCGGCCGCTGCTGGTCAACATGTACGGCATCACGGAGACGACGGTGCACACGACCTGGCGACGGCTGCGGCGGAGCGACCTGGCGCAGCCGGGGAGCGTCATCGGCCGGCCGCTGTCCGACCTCTCGCTCCACCTGCTCGACGGCGGCGGCCGGCCGGTGCCCATCGGCGTGCCGGGGGAGATCCACGTCGGCGGCGCCGGGGTGGCGCGGGGGTATCTCGCCCGCCCCGCCCTCACCGCGGAGCGGTTCGTGCCCGATCCCTTCGCCGGCGGAACGGCCGGCGGGACCGTGGGCGAGGTGATCGGGCAGCGGCTCTACCGCTCCGGCGACCTGGCGCGCTGGCGCCGGGACGGCGATCTCGAGTACCTCGGGCGGATCGACCGCCAGGTCAAGGTGCGCGGCTTCCGCATCGAGCTCGGCGAGATCGAGGCGGCGCTCGCCGAGCACCCGGGGGTGCGCGAGGCGGCGGTGATGGCACGCGAGGACCGCCCGGGCGACGTGCGGCTGGTCGGCTACGTGAGCCCGGCGGCCGGGCCCGATCCTTCGCCCCAGGAGCTCGCCGCCTTCCTCGCCGAGCGGCTGCCCGGCTACATGGTGCCGGCGGCCTGGGTGCTGCTCGATCGGCTGCCGCTCACCGCCAACGGCAAGGCGGACCGCGCGGCCCTGCCGGCCCCCGCGCAGCGCGGGGAAGGGGGCGCGTACGTTGCGCCGCGGAGCCCGGTCGAGCAGGTGCTCGCCGGGATCTGGGAGGAGGTGCTCGAACGGCAGCGCGTGGGAGTGGAGGACGATTTCTTCGCCCTGGGCGGCCACTCGCTCGTCGCGGCCCAGGTGACCTCGCGGGTGCTCCAGGCGTTCTCCGTGGAGCTGCCGCTGCGCCTCCTCTTCGAGCACCCGACCGTGGCGGCGTTGGCGGGGGAGGTCGAGCGGCTGCGGGGGAGCGGCGCAACGACCGCTGCCATCGCGGCACCGCCGCTCGTGCGGGCGCCCCGCGGCACCGAGGCGCCGCTGTCGTTCCGGCAGGAGTGGCGGTGGCTGCTCGACCAGATCTCGCCGAGCGACACGGGCAACAACGTGCCGCTCGCGCTGACGCTCCGCGGCGCGGTGTCGGCGCCGGCGCTCGCCGCGGCGCTCGCCGCGGAGGTCGAGCGCCACGAGTCCCTCCGCACGCGCTTCGTCTCGGCCGGGGGCAGGCCCGTGCAGCGGATCGACCCGCCCTGGCGGCCGCCCCTCCCGTGCGTGGACCTGGGCGGCCTGCCGCCCGCCGCGGCGGAGCGCGAGGCGACGCGCCTCGGCGAGGCGGAGTGGGTCTTCCCCCTCGACGTCGCGCGCGGGCCCCTCCTGCGCTCGGTCCTCCTGCGCCTCGAGGAGGAGGTGTTCGTCCTTCTCCTGACCGTCCACCACATCGTCTCGGACGGCTGGTCGATGCGCGTCCTGGGGCGCGAGCTACCGGCGCTCTACGGGGCTGCGCGGGCCGGCCTCCCCTCGCCGCTCCCCGAGCTGCCTATCCAGTTTCGCGACTTCGCCATCTGGCAGCGAGGGTGGCTCCAGGGCGAAGCGCTCGAGCGTCTCCTCGGCGCCGCGGTCACGCGGCTCGCCGACGTGCCGCGCCTCGACCTGCCCACCGACCGGACGCCCTCTGCGCGACACGACTCCAGCGCAGGCCTTCTGCCGTTCGAGGTCGACGTCGCCTTGACCGCCGGCTTGAGCGCCCTCTCGCGCCGCCAGGGGGCGAGCCTCTTCATGACGGTCCTCGCCGCCTTCACGGGCCTTCTGCGCCGGCACACCGGCCGGAGCGACTTCCCCGTCGCGACCATCACCGCGGGCCGGACCCGCGCCGAGCTCGAGCCGCTGGTCGGCTACTTCACCAACACCCTGGTCATCCGCGCCGCGGCAGAGGGCGACCCCGGCTTCGGCGAGCTCCTCGCACGGACACGCGGGGCGACCCTCGCCGCCTACGACCACCAGGACCTGCCGTTCTCCCTCCTTGTCGAAGCGTTGCGCGCGAAGGGGCTGGGAGGGTCGCCCTTCTTCGAGGTCCTCTTCCTCTTGCAACCGCCGGACGCGGAGGTCACGGCCCCCGGCGCCGAGGTCGCGGCGTTCCCGGTCGTGGGGACCCAGGCCCAGGATTTCTCCCTCGTCCTCGACCTGGTCGAAGCAGGCGGCGGCCTGAGCGGGACCTTTTCCTACAACCAGGCGTTCTTCGACTCCACGACGGCCCTGCGCTGGCGGGGCCATCTGGAGTCGCTCCTCGCGGGCGTGGCGGCGGACCCGGCGCGGCCGCTCACCGAGCTGCCGCTGCTCTCGGCAGGCGAGCGCCATCAGGTGACGTTCGAGTGGGGGGAGGCTGTGCACGTCGACGGCGGCCCGGCGCCGATCGGGATCTGGGGCGAATTGGCGGGCGCGCCGGCCCGCCGCCTCGCCGACGGCACCCTGGAGGTGAGCGCGCCGGCGCCCGCCGGTCTCGCCGCGCCCGCCGAGGCGAAAGCCGCGCCCGCCTTCGCGCCCCCCGCACCGATCGCGTCGAGGGAGCCCGCCGAGCCGGCCCGGAGCCTCGATTCCCTCTCGGCCGCCAAACGGAAGCTCCTCGCGAAGCGCCTCCGCGGCGAGGCCGGTTCCGGCGGCGCGGCCGCCGCCGCCAGGCCGCCGTCAACTCCCGAAGTTTCGCAGAGGAGCGGCGAAGCGCCCGGTACGAAGGTGCTCCCCGAGCCGCCGGATTGATTCGTGCAAAATCCTGAATGCCATAGAATGGGCGAGAGGACAAATCGATGAGCCAAATCCTGCTCGACATTCCCGAAGACTCGCTGTTGGCCCTGCACGTCTCGGCGGAGAAGCTGGGGGAGGAGTTGCGGATGGCGGCCGCCGTCAAGCTCTTCGAGCTCGGGAAGCTGTCCTCGGGAGCGGCCTCGGAGCTCGCCGGTGTTCCTAAGCCTCTGTTCCTCGCTCGCCTCGGAGACTACGGTGTGTCGACGTTCTCCCAGACCGAGGACGAGCTTCGGCGAGACTTAGAGAGTGCCTGACGTCATCGTCAACACCTCGCCGCTGCAGTACCTTTTCCAGCTTGGTCTCCTCGACCTCCTGCCTGCCTTCTATGGCCATGTCCTGGTCCCGGAGGGAGTTGTCCGGGAGATCAAGATGGGCCTTGTTCCAGGGGCCTGGAATGCTCAGAGCGCCTAACAAAACCGGTTGCCGGCCCAACGGGCCGGGAGAATTTAGCCCAGGGCTGAGGCCGGAGGCCGATGCCCTGGGTCAACGGGCACCCCCTCCGGGCGGCCTGAAAGGCCGCGAGAGCTCCCCGCTTGACAGCTCCACAGGCAGGTGCCGGAGTCACCGGCGTCATGGCTCAATCCCTCTCCAAAATCTACGTCCACCTGATCTTCTCGACGAAAGATCGCGAACGAACCCTGCCTGACGAGATTCGCCTCGATCTCCATGCCTACCTGGGCGGCACGCTCAAAGGCCTCGGCTGTCTCCCGATCGAAATCAACACCGAGCCCGACCCTTTACACGGTCTGTTTCTCCTCGCACGGACCGAGGCGCTGAGCGACGTTGTCGGCCATCTCAAGAAAAGCTCGAACGACTGGCTTCGGGGCCGAGGTCCGCAGTTTGCGAGCTTCTTTTGGCAGGCGGGATTCGGTGCATTCTCGGTGAGCCAATCGCAGGTCGAAGACGTTCGAGCCTACATCCGCAACCAGCGCGAGCATCATCGAGTCAAGTCGTTTCAAGAGGAGCTCCGTGCGTTCCTCAAGGCTTATGAAATGGAATTTGCCGAGCGCTACGTGTGGGACTGAAGACTCTCGCGGCCTTTCAGGCCGCCGGGAGGTGGCGCCCGTGAACCCAGGGCATCGGCCTTCGGCCTCAGCCCTGGGCTATGCTCTCCCGGCCCGTTGGGCCGGTTCTGTTAGGACCAACGCTATGCATTCCAGCCGGGTGGCGGCTTAGATTCCCGGCGGCCTTATGAAATAGAATCGCCCCTATGGGCCTCCTCACCTTCGGCATCAACATCACCCTCGACGGCTGCATCGATCATCGCGAGGGCCTCGCGGACGACGAGCTTCACCGGTACTGGACGGCGCTGATGGATGGCGGAGCGGCGATGCTCTGGGGCCGAGTCACGTACGAGATGATGGAGAGCGCATGGCCCGCCGTCGCCCGCGACCCGCAGGCACCCGCCGCGATGCGCGAGTGGGCGGTCAAGCTCGACGCCAAACCGAAGTACGTCGTGTCGACCTCGCGCCGCGACTATTCGTGGTCCAACACGCACCTCGTCGAAGGCGATCTCCGCGAGGCGGTGACGAAGATCAAAGAACGGACGCCGGGCGGCATTCTTCTCGGCGGACACAAGCTCGCCGGCGCGCTCGAGGCGCTCGACCTGATCGACGAATATCGCTTCCTCGTCCATCCCGTCCTGGCCGGCCACGGTCCCACTCTGTTCGCGGGAGTGACGCGCTCGAAGCGCCTCGAGCTCCTGTCGACCGAGCGCCTGGCGTCGGGCGCGATCTCCCAGCACTACCGGCGCAGGCCGGAGAAGGCGTGAAGCGCGCTCCCGCGATCCACGCATCGCGGACCTTCGCTTTCGGGACGTTCACGCTCGTTTCGGAGCGCCAGCTTTGCTTCGTGGGGACAAACCGGTGCGCATCGGAGGGCACGCGCTGGACTTTTGACGGCGCTCGTCGCGCGACCCGGCGAGCTCGTGTTGAAGAGCGAGCTCCTCGCACTGGTGTGGCCGGACACGACCGTCGACGAGAGCAATTTCAAGGTCAACATGGTCGCCCTCCGAACCCGCTCCGCATGAGCAGGAAAGCTGTAAGCAGATCCTCAAAGGACTCGGCGGATTCCTGATACTGTCCTGTCATACTTCGATTCCCTTTGACTGGTTGGCTCAAACAGAGTCTGAGCCTTCCGATTCTTCAGCGAGAAGGTCATCCATCCAGCCTTCGGTATCTTCGTCCTTGTCTTCATCCAGCAATTCGCTCGGACTCATACTGAAGGAAAGGCAGAGGACAAGAATCAAAACCAGAACCAGGGCCGTCGCGCGCTCCTGGGTGAACTCGTCCGAGTTGCCATGGCGGATCCGATGCGCCATATAATTGTTGCTGAGAACAAAGGTCAGGAATTTCTCCTGGCTTTCATCGATTTGACCTTTTCCGTGGAGCGCCCTGATCAGTTCGTGAACGCCCCTGCGCGGTACCGTCTCCCCTTTCGGATTCACAATACTCTCCTTGTCAGGGATAAGGTTACGTTCGACGGCAATTTCGGCGAGAAACCCTTCGATGTGGGCGTAGAGCCCGAGGATGGCGTACATCAGCTCGCCTGCCTCAATCTTGTCCAAGTGACTTGAGAGGGATTTGCGGAGCTCTGCGCGGACGCCAGTCTTCTCCAGGCGCTCGCGAAGGCGGGTTCGAACCTCGGGATCATTCAGCAGGTCTTCCCAGAGTACTTGCATCACTCCGTCGAAATCTCCGTCTTGGTCCTGCTCATGCAGGGCAAGCCGGAAACGAGGGACGAAAATCGCCAGAATCCATGCGAGCTTCGACTTGCGGTACTTGGGGTCATCGGCCAGGAGCTCTTCGATCCCTTCATCCAGCCACCGCGCAGGATCGAGCATGATGAAGTCTGCCGGTGATGCGTAGAGGCTTTCGAAAAACGCGTCAAGGCTCTCACGGGCATACCTCAGGAAGCCAGCCGACCCCTGATCAAGGTAGGACTGCGCAGTTTGGAGTGTTTCCAAAAAGCCTTGTACGGCTGAGACATGGTCAGGAAGTTGATGCAGCGAGGCCATGATGTCCCGCATGGCACGCAACTGAGCCGAGTCGAGCTCGACCATTTGCTGCCAGCGAAGCTGTGCATCGAGGACCGCCCTGTGCGCTAGCGGACCACGGGCCGCCTCAAGAAGCTGCCTATCGTACTGGAGGCGTCGCATCATCTCTTGGGCCTCGCGGACCTGACGAGGGATAAGGTTGTTCAGCCGGTTGATGTCCTCGAGCGCTGCAATCACGGCGTTCCGATTCATGACGACCTCCTCGTGTTCTAGCTTATTCGCGAGATTCTGTAGGACGATACTACGGGTTGGGGTTAGGCGCAAGTCGGGCACAAGTGGATGAGGGGCGAACAAGGGAGAGGGGCGGGCGAATGAATGCCCTCCCCTCCAACGACCGACTTGCAGGGCTATCTGACGAATCTGCGGACTGCCGCCGCAGCACTGTCGTCGATGAATCGCCGGCTGGCTGCCGCCGCAGGGCTGTCGTCGATGAGCCGCTTGGCTGCCGCTGCGGGGCTGTCGTTGATGAGCCGCATCGCCGCCGCTACGGGGCTGTCGTTGACAAGTCTTAGAGCCGCCGAAACGGCGTCATCTTCCACCAAGCGGTGAATCTGGGCATCGTCTACTTCAGCGAGCAGACGCCGGGCAGCTCGGAGAATCTCGGAAACGGCGGAAGCCGAGATTTCGTCGGGGACTTTTCGGGTATGGCTTATCTCTTGGATTGCCTTGTGAACGGCATCCAAGGTTGGCCGAAGGTCCCGCAAGGCGCTGATCGTGGCAGCCATCTGTAAAGACCCCGCGAGTTTCCACATCTCTGCCGCCTGCCAGATCATGTCCCGAATCGCAGCAGCTTGTTCGATAATCGGGCGCAGTTGCCTGATCTGCTGGGCGATAAGCTCAAGCTGGCGCATGAAGCCGGTCGGAAGAGTGCGGAAGCCAAGAAGCAGCCGCTCGAGCTGATCGTCGTCGAGGTTCTTTTTCTTGATTGTTTCAAGAAGCTTCGCACTTTCACGAGGAGATGCGATCCGCGCCAGCTCTCTCTCTAGGCGTTCCCAGAGGCGTGCTTTGCTTGCAGCCTGCTGCTCGGGTATCTGGCCAACTCTTATCCCGAGGCGACCTTCAGCCACCAAGCGGTGAAAGGCGAAACGAACGGGGACAGACCCTTCCTGGGGCTGTACGAGAGGCCTTCCGGCTTGTTGCTGACCGGCGGTCCCGGGTTTCGGGCTCTTGAGGAGGTGACTACGTGCGGTGGTGTAACTCTCGTTGGTCTTCGCCATCCGAGCCCGGATTTGGCGAGCTAAAGTCCGATTCTTGCGCTTAGACATCTTGTGGATCCTCCACTACGTATACGAAGGCCCTTCCCGGCTTCGGCCCAGGTGTGCCTTCCGCGTGGAAGACAGTTTCCAAGAAGTCTCTGAGGCTTCGTTACCCCTTTGACCCGCCCTCTTTCGAGGAGCCCCGCCGAAGTGAGCTATGCGAGTTTAGGCTTGAGCTGTAGCCAGGATCTATTCTGCTCCGCACCCGCAATGGGTGTCAAGAGGCAATTACCCACAAGATGTAGTGCCCCTGAAGTTCCATCTGCCCGAGGTCCGATTCGATTCGGGCCGGGGCGGATTCGATCCGGAGCGGGGGAGGGCCAAGACGCCCTCCGGCGCGTTCAAACGCAAGCCCTGAGCCTCTTCCTTCGGCTCGTTTCGCCGCCGCCGTACTCCCGCCAAGACGGTCCGCGGTCTCACTTCCTCCGCAGGATCGTGGCGATGTCGTGCTTGTCCAGCGTGAGGTTCGCCGCCGCCACGATCTCATCGACCTGTTCAGGGCGCCGGAAGCCGGCGATGGCCCCGGTCACGGCCGGGTTGCGGAGGGTCCAGGCCACCGCGATCGCCCCCGGCGTGGTGTCGTGGCGGGCGGCGACCCGCCGCAGCCGCTCCACCAGCTCGAGGTGCTGGGTGAGCTGGGGGTCGCGGAACTCCCCGCTGTGCCGGCGCCAGTCGTCCGCGGGGAGCGCCGCGATCCGCTCCCGCGTCATCGCGCCGGAGAGCAGGCCGGAGGCCATCGGCGAGTAGACGATCATCCCAATCCCTTCCCGCTCGGCGATGGGGAGGAGCTCCACTTCGATCCGGCGGTCGATCAGCGAGTACGGCGGCTGCAGGGTCTCCACCGGCGCGATGGCCTGCGCCCGCCGCAGCTGTCTGGCGTTGAAGTTCGACACGCCGATGTGGCGCACCACCCCGCGCTCCTTCAGCTCGGCGAGCGTCGACCAGCCCTCCTCGATCTCCTCGTCGGGGACCGGCCAGTGGATCTGGTAGAGGTCGATGGCCTCGACGCCGAGGCGCTCGCGGCTCCCCTCCACCTCGCGCAGCAGCGAGTCGCGCCGGAGGCTCCGGGTCTTGGTCCTCCCCGGCCCCTCGGGCAGCCCGCCCTTGGTGAAGACGTAGGGGCGCGGTTCGACGCCGGCCAGGGCGCGCCCGATGACCCGTTCCGAGTGCCCGAAGCCATAATGCGCCGCGGTGTCGATCCAGTTCACCCCGAGCGCCAGCGCGTGGCGGATCGCCGCGATCGAGTCCTCGTCATCCTGCGGGCCCCAGCCCCCCTCGTAGCCACCGCCTCCAATCGCCCAGGCGCCGAAGCCGACGCGGGTGATCTCGAGACCGGTGGCGCCCAGCTTAGCCGTCCTCAGCGCCGTGGGCGTCATGGCGTCTCCTGTCAAACCGCAGTTTCATCGGGCAATGTTGGCACAACCCGACCCTCCAAGGCCCTCCAAGGACGGACGGCGCCGGTTTTGTCAGGCACTCCAAGGATCTGTCCACGTCCAGGCCCTCCGTCGCACTTCTATATACTGACCTTACGCGGGGGGCCGTGGAAACTGTGTGTTTTTCGCGTAAGGCTTAAAGGTTTTAAAAGCGAGATGACACCCCCCCTGACCGCCGATCTCACCCCCGAGCAGAACTCCCGGGGCCTGGAATCCCTCTCGGCCGCCAAGCGGAAGCTCCTCGCCAAGCGCATCCGTGGCGAGGCCGGCTCCGGTAGCGCGCCGACCGGCGCCCGGCGCGAGCTCTCGCTCCTCGTCGACCTGCAGCCGGAGCGCCCGGCGGCCGCCGCGGTGGCCGCCGGGAGGCCGCCCTTCTTCTGCGTCCACGCCATCGGCGGCGGGGTGCTCTCCTATCGCGATCTCGCCCTCCGGCTGGGCGGGGAGCAGCCGTTCTTTGGCATCCAGGCGGCGGGCCTCGCGGGGGGGGACGCGGTCGACGACCTGCCGGCGATGGCCGCCCAGTACGCCGCCGCGGTCGAGGCCGCCGCGCCGCACGGCCCCTACCTGCTGGGCGGCTGGTCGTTCGGCGGCGTCGTGGCGTTCGAGATGGCGCGCCAGATGCGGCAGCGCGGCCGGCCGGTGGCGCTCGTGGCGCTCCTCGACTGCTGGGCGCCGGGGGTCGTGCCGCTGCCTGCTGCCGGGCGCGAGGACGACATCGTCCGCCTCTACCTGCGCGACCAGGCGGGGCTCCAGGGGTTGGACGCCTCCGGGCTCGACGGGGAGCCGGCGGGGATGGACGAGGCTGCGGCCCTCGACTGGCTGCTCGCCCGGGCGCACGAGACCGGCCTGCTCCGGGCCAGCGTACGCCTGGCGCAGGTCCGGCCGATCCTCGACGTCTACCGCGCCAACGTGCGTGCCCACGCCGCCTACCGGCCAGAGCCCGGCGGCGACCGCCTGACCCTCTTCCGCCTTCGTACATCCCCGGAGCCCACGAACGGCTGGTCGTCGCTCGCCGGCGAGCCCGTCGAGGTTCATGAAATGGCCGCAGACCACTACTCGATGCTGGTGCCCCCCGCGGTCGCCGGCCTGGCGGATCGCCTCCGCTCCTGTATCGAACGTTCGCTCGCCGCGGCGCCGGCGGCTCTGGACGGCCCGCCGGTCGCCTTCGTGCCCCCGCAGGCCCTGGAGGCCTGCTCGTGAGCCCGCTTGTGAGCAGTCAACCGGCCGAGGCACCGGGCGGGCTCGAGCTGCCGGCGGACCGGCCGCGTCCTCCCGTCCCGAGCTTCCGCGGCGCGACCCGCGCGCTGCGCCTGCCGGCGGCTGTGACGGCGAGCCTGCGGCAGGCGGCGGGGCGACAGGGGGTCTCGCTCGACGTGCTCCTCCTCGCCGGCCTCGCCGCCCTTCTGGCGCGCTACAGCGGCGCCGAGGATCTCGTCCTCGGGATGGTCATCGAGGACGCGGGCCCCACGAGCCTCCTGCCGCTACGCATCCAGTGGACCGGCGATCCGTCCTTTGAGCAGCTGGTGGTGGTGGCGGATGGCGCCCTTTCTGCGGCGCTCGCGAATGCCGATCTGCCGTTCGAGGCCCCGCTCCAGGTGATTTTTGCCGGGCCGGGCGCCGGGCCGGCAGCGGTGCCGCCGGCCGAGCTCGCGGTGGACCTCGCCTTCTCCGCCCGCACGCTCGAGGGTGGAGAGGGTGGAGGCGGGGAGCCGCAGCTCCTCGTCACGCTCGACTACGCCGTCGACCTCTTCGACGCGCCGACCGCGGCGCGCCTCCTCGAGCACTACGCGGCGCTCCTGGCCGGCGCCGCGGCGGCGCCGGAGCTGCCGCTCTCGCGCCTGCCACTCCTCGGCGAGCCCGCGCGCCACCAGATGCTCGTCGAGTGGAACGACACGGCGTCGGCCTTCCCGCGCCGCACGCTCCACAAGCTCTTCGAGGAGCAGGCGGCGGCGCGGCCGGACGCGGTGGCGGTGGTCTGGGACGGGGGGACGCTCACCTATGGCGAGCTCGACCGTCAGGCGGGCCGCATCGCCCGCCGGCTGCGGCGGCTGGGGGTGGGGCCGGAGTCGCGCGTGGCCCTCTACCTGGAGCGCTCGGCGGAGATGGTGGCGGCGGTCCTGGGCGTTCTCAAGGCGGGCGGCGTCTACCTGCCGATCGACCTCTCCTATCCGCGGGAGCGCCTGGAGCTCCTGCTGGAGGACGCGGCGCCGGTGGCGGTCGTCGGCACCACCCGCTCGCTGGCGTCGCTGCCCGGCAAGGCGCCGCAGCTCGCGGTCGACCTCCTCGCCGTCCATCCGGCGACGGCCCGGGACCTCGCCCGCCGGCTCGGCCCCCGCTCCGCCACGAGTGAGCCGGCGAAGGCGCTGGTCGATCGGCTGGCCGGCGTCTACCGTGCCAACGACGGCGACACGCGGGCCCTGATGATGACGATGGCGCGGACGATGGTGGAGGGGGCCCAGGCTCCCGCCGCCGAGGCGGAGGAGGAGAAGGAGCTTTCGGCCGACGTGCCGCCGGAGAGCCTGGCGTATGTCCTCTACACCTCGGGCTCGACCGGGACGCCCAACGGCGTCGAGGTGACCCACGAGGCGGTGGTGCGGCTGGTGCGCGAGACCGGATACCTCCCCTTCGGCTCCGGGGACGTCTTCCTCCAGATGGCGCCTCTCTCCTTCGACGCCTCGACGCTCGAGCTCTGGGGGGCGCTCGCGAACGGCGGCTGCGTGGCGCTGCCGCCGCCCGGGCGCTTCGCGCTCGGCGACCTCTACGAGCAGGTGGAGCGCCACGGGGTGACGGCGATCTTTCTGACCACCGGGCTGTTCCACGTCGCCGTCGAGGAGGGCCTGGCGGGGCTCGCGGGGCTGCGCCATCTCCTGGTCGGCGGCGACGTCATGTCGCGCTCCCACCTGGAGCGGGCGCTCGCGGCACTGCCGGAGGTCGAGCTGATCCACTGCTACGGGCCGACCGAGAACACCGTCTTCACCTCCACCTGGCGGGTGCCCCGCCCGCTGCCCGAGGGAGCGGTCACCATCGGCAGGCCCATCGCGACCGTCCGCGCCTACGTGCTCGACCCGAGGCTCGCGCCCGTGCCGATGGGCTCTGCCGGCGAGCTCTACCTCGCCGGCCCGGGGCTCGCGCGCGGCTATCTCCACCGCCGCGAGCTGACGGCGGAGCGCTTCCTCCCCAACCCGTTCGAGGAGGGGAGGCTCTACAAGACCGGCGACCTGGTGCGATGGCGCCCCGACGGCACCCTGGCGTTCCTCGGGCGGCACGACTTCCAGGTCAAGGTGCGCGGCTTCCGCATCGAGCCCGGCGAGATCGAGGCCGCCCTCCTGCGCCATCCGCAGGTGCGCGAGGCGGCGGTGGTGGGGCTCGCCGAGGGCGGCCGCGACCACCGCGTGGTGGCGTATTACGTGACGGAGGCGGGCGCGGAGACGACCCGGGAGGAGCTGCGCGCCTTCCTGCGCGCGCGCCTGCCGGAGCACATGGTGCCCGCCGTCCTCGTGCCGCTCGCGGCGCTGCCGCTCACCGACGTCGGCAAGCTCGACCGGCGGGCGCTGCCGGCACCCGAGGCGCTCGAACCGGCGGCGGGCGAGCCGGCCACGGCGCCCGGCGCCGGAGATGCGGGCGACCTGGGCGATCTGGTGATGGAGATGCTCGCCGGGCTCTGGGAGGAGGTGCTCGACCCCGATCCGCAGCGCGGGCCGGCCGCCGACGGCGCATTGTCTTTCGAGAAAAGCGCTTTCGAGAAGAGCGCCTTCGAGAGGAGCCGGCGGATCGGCGCCCACGACGACTTCTTCGACCTGGGCGGGCATTCGCTCACCGTCATGCGCCTGCTGTCGCGCATCCGCCAGACGTTCGGCGTGGAGCTCGGCGCGCAGACCGTCTTCGCGTTCCCTACCCTGGCCGCGCAAGCGCGCGTGATCGCCGCGGCGCGGCGGGGGGCGGAGAGCGCCCTGCCGCCGCTCGCGCCGCTCGCAAATGCCCCGCGGCAGGGGGCGCCGGCGCTGCTCTCCTTCGCCCAGCAGCGGCTCTGGTTCCTCGACCGCCTGGCGCCGGAGAGCCCGCTCTACAACGTACCCTCCACCTACCGTCTCGCCGGGCCGCTCGCGCCGGCGGCGCTCGCCGCCGGCCTCTCCGAGATCGTCCGCCGGCACGAGGTGCTGCGCACCCGGTTCGTCGAGGTGGACGGCGAGCCCCGGCAGGAGATCGGCGCCCCCTGGCGGGTGCCGCTGCCGCTGGTGGACCTGCGCGCCCTCGGCCGGGAGCGGCGCCAGGGCGAGCTGGCACGCCTGCGCACCGAGGAGGCGGGCCGGCCGTTCCGCCTCGCCCGCGGCCCCCTGCTGCGGGCGGGTCTGGTGCGCCTGGACGAGCGCTTGGACGAGGACGAGCACGCGCTCCTCCTCACCGTTCACCACATCGTCTACGACGGCTGGTCCGAGGGGGTGCTGACCGCCGAGCTCACGGCGCTCTACGCGGCGGCCCTCGCGGGCCGCCCCTCGCCGCTCGGCGAGCTCGCGGTGCAGTACGCCGACTTCGCCGCCTGGCAGCGCGCCTGGCCGCCGGAGGTGCTCGGGCGGCAGCTCGCCTGGTGGCGCGACGAGCTCGCGGGAGCACCCGCGGCGCTGCCGCTGCCGGTCGACCGGCCGCGCCCGGCGGCGCCGAGCTTCCGCGGCGCGAGCGCGATGCTCCGCCTGCCGGCAGCGGCGACGGCGTCGCTCCGCCAGGCGGCGCGGCGGGAGGGGACGACCCTCTACATGCTGCTCCTCGCCGGCTTCGCGGCGCTCCTCGCGCGCGTCACGGGAAGTGAGGACCTGCTCGTCGGCACGCCGGTCGCCGACCGCCCGCGGCCGGAGGTCGAGGGGCTGATCGGATTCTTCGTCAACACGGTGGTGATCCGGGCGCGGGCGGCCGGCGATCCGTCCTTCCGCGGCCTGCTCGCGACGGTGCGCGACACGGCGCTCGGGGCCTTCGCCCATCAGGACCTGCCCTTCGAGATGCTGGTCGAGGAGCTGCGGCCGGAGCGCGAGCGGTCGCGGAACCCGCTGGTCCAGGTGCTCTTCAGCTTCCAGGGCGCCGGCCCGGCCACGGCGGGCACGGCGGACGACGGCACGGGGCTGCGCCTCGTGCGGCTCCCCTGGGGCGAGCGGTCGACGGCGAAGCTCGACCTCCTGATCTCGGCGATGGAGATGCCGGTCGAGGCAGGGCTCGAAAGTCGGGGAGAAAGCAACGAGGCGGAGATCAACCTGGTCCTGGAGTACGCGGCGGACCTCTTCACCGCGACGACCGCGGCGCGCCTCCTCGGCCACTACGCGACGCTCGTCGCCGGGGCGGCGGCGTCTCCGGAGGTGCCGGTCTCCTGTCTGCCGCTCCTCTCCGCGCCCGAGCGCCACCAACTCGTCGCGGAGTGGAACGACACGGCGTCGGGCTTCCCGCTCCGCCCCGTGCACCGCCTGTTCGAGGAGCAGGCGGCGGCGCGGCCGGACGCGGTCGCCGTGTCGTGGGAGGGAGGCGCGATGAGCTACGGCGAGCTCGACCGGCGCTCCGGCGAGATCGCCCGGCGGCTGCGGCGGCTGGGGGTCGCGACCGACGCGAGGGTGGGGCTCGTCGTCGAGCGCTCGCCGGAGATGCTGGAGGCCCTCCTGGGCATCCTGAAGGCGGGTGGCGGCTATCTGCCGCTCGACCCCACCTACCCGCGCGAGCGGCTGGCGCTGCTGCTGGCGGACGCGGCGCCGGCGGCCGTGGTCGGGCCGCGGCGCCTGTTGGCGGCTCTCCCCGATGTCCCCAACGGGCCCGGTGGGACGCCCCGCCTGGCGCTCGAGGACGTTGTTCTCGAGGCGACCGAGGCGACCGAAGCGGACACCGAGCCCACCGCCCTGAGAAGTGCCGACGTGCCTCCCGCGAGCCTCGCCTATGTGCTCTACACCTCGGGCTCGACGGGCGCGCCCAAGGGGGTCGAGGTCAGCCATCGGGGGGTGGTGCGGCTGGTGCGCGAGGCGGGCTACACGTCGTTCGGCCCCGGCGAGGTCTTCCTCCAAACGGCGCCGCTGTCGTTCGACCTGGCGACCCTCGAGATCTGGGGTCCGCTGCTCAACGGCGGCCGTCTGGCTCTCCTGCCGCCGGGGCCGTACACGCTGGCCGACATCTACGCGGCGGTGGCACGCCAGGGGGTGACGACGCTCTGGCTGGCGTCCGCCTTCTTCAACCTCGCGGTGGAGGAGGGGCTCGCGCCGCTCGGCGGCCTGCACCAGCTGGAGTCCGGCGGCGACGTCCTGTCGCGCCCCCACGCGGAGCGGGCGCTCGCGGCCCTGCCGGGTACCGTCGACCTCCTCAACGGCTACGGCCCGACGGAGAACACGACGTTCTCGACCACCCACCGCCTGCGCGGCGGGCTCGCGCCGGGGGAGACGTCGGTGCCGATCGGGCGGCCGATCGCCGCCAGCAGCGCCTACGTGCTCGACCGCTCGCTCGCGCTGCTGCCGGTCGCCTGCGTCGGGGAGCTCTACGTGGGCGGCGCCGGCGTGGCGCGCGGCTACCTGGGCCGTCCGGCGCTGACCGCCGAGCGCTTCGTGCCGGATCCGTTCTCGGCGGACCCGCGGGACCCGCGGGCCGGCGACCGGCTCTACCGCACGGGCGATCTCGCGCGGTGGCGGCCGGATGGGACGCTCGACTTCCTCGGCCGGCACGACTTCCAGGTCAAGGTGCGCGGCTTCCGCGTCGAGCCCGGGGAGGTGGAGAGCGCGCTCCTGCGCCATCCGGGGGTGCGCGAGGCGGTGGTGACGGCGGTGAAGGAGGCGGCTGGTGGCCACCGCCTCATCGCCTACTACGTGCCGGAAGGCGCGGATGGGCCGATGCCGCCAACCCCTCCGACATCGGCCGAGCTCCGCGCCTACCTCCGCGAGAGCCTGCCGGAGCACATGGTGCCGTCGCTCTTCGTGCCCCTCGCGGAGCTGCCGCTCAACGCCAACGGCAAGGTCGACCGGCGGGCGCTGCCGTCGCCCGAGGCGGTCGGCGAAGCGGACACCGCGCCGCGCACGCCGCCCCGCAATCCCGTCGAGGAGGTGATCGCCGGGATCTGGGAGGATCTCCTCGGCCTCGACCCTCAGGGGCGTCCGGGCCAGGCGGTCGGCGTCGACGACGACTTCTTCCACCTCGGCGGCCACTCGCTCCTCGCCATCCGCCTGCTGGCGCGCCTGCGCGCAGCGCTCGGGGCCGACCTGACGGTGCAGCAAGTCTTCGATGCGCCGACGATCGCCGGCCTCGCCGAGGCGGTGGCTCGGGCTCTGGCCTCCGGCGATGCGGCGGCCGGGCCTGCCCTGCCGCCGCTCGCGTCGCGCGCTTTTGCGGACACCGCCTCTGCGGACGCCGCCGCGCCGCTCTCCTACGCGCAGCAGCGGCTCTGGTTCCTCGACCGCCTGGCACCGGGGAGCCCGGCCTACAACGTACCCTCCGCCTACGGCCTCGCCGGGCCGCTCGCGCCGGCGGCGCTCGCCGCCGCCCTCGCCGAGGTGGTGCGCCGCCACCGGGTTCTCCGCGCCCGCTTCGTCGAGCGCGATGGCGAGCCGCGGCTGGAGATCGCGGAGGCTCCGGTGCCGGGGTTCCTGCCCCTACCGTTGATAGATCTGGATCTGAGCGCCCTGGCTCATCCATCCCTTGCCGGGCGCCGGAGCGCCGAGCTGGCGCGCCTGCGCGCCGCGGAGGCCGAAAGGCCGTTCGACCTCGCCGCGGGACCCCTCCTGCGCACCGCTCTCGTCCGGCTGGGCGCCGAGGAGCACGTGCTCCTCCTCGACTTCCATCACGCCGTCTACGACGGCTGGTCGGAGGGGGTGCTCCTCGGCGAGCTCGCGGCGCTCTATGATTCGGCGCGGGCGGCGCGGGCGGGGGCGCCGTCGCCCCTTGCCGAGCCGACCCTCCAATATGCCGACTTCGCGGTCTGGCAGCGGGCCTGGCCGCCGGAGGTGCTCGGCCGCCAGCTCGCCTATTGGCGCGGGCAGCTCGCCGGCGCGCCGACGGCCCTCGAGCTGCCGGCGGACCAGCCGCGCCCGGCGGTCGCGAGCCTCCGCGGCGCCAGCCGCCGGCGGCTCCTCGGGGCGCCGGAGGCGGCGCGGCTGCGCCAGGTGGCGCGGCGGGAAGGAGCGACGCTCTACATGCTGCTCCTCGCGGCCTTCGCGGCGACGCTGGCGCGCCACGGCGGCCAGGAGGACCTCCTGGTCGCCATGCCGGTCGCGAACCGCACCCGGCCGGAGCTCGAAGGGCTGATCGGCTTCTTCGTCAACACCCTGGCCCTCCGGGTGCGGCTCGCCGGCGACCCGGATTTCCACCGCGTGCTGGCGTCGGTGCGCCAGACGGCGCTCGCCGCCCTCGCGCACCAGGACCTGCCGTTCGAGGCGCTCGTCGAGGAGCTGCGGCCGGAGCGCGACCTGTCGCGCGCCCCGCTGGTTCAGGCGATGCTCTCGCTGGGGAGCGCCGCGCCGGCGCGGTCGCTCGGCGGCGGTCTCCGCCTCGCGCGCCTGCCTTCGCCCGAGAAGACGACGGCGAAGCTCGACCTCTCGCTGGGGGCGACCGAGCTCACCGAGCTCGAGAGGGAGGACGGCGGGCAGAGCCTGCTGCTCGAGCTGGAGTACGCAACCGACCTCTTCACCGCGACGGCCGCGGAACGGTTCCTCGCGCACTTCGCGACGCTCCTCTGCGGCGCCGCGGAGGCGCCGGAGCTGCCGCTCTCGCGCCTGCCGCTCCTGGCGCACCCTGAGCGCCACCAACTCGTCGCGGAGTGGAACGACACGGCATCGGGCTTCCCCGAACGGACCCTGCACGCCCTCTTCGCGGAGCAGGCGGCAGCGCGGCCGGACGCGGTCGCCGTCTCCTGGGAAGCGGGCCCCATCAGCCCGATCAGAACCATGAGCTACGGCGAGCTCGACCGGCGCTCCGACGAGATCGCCCGGCACCTGCGGCGGCTGGGGGTGGGGATCGACGCGCGGGTGGCGCTCGTCGTCGAGCGCTCGCCGGAGATGGTGGCGGCCCTCCTGGGCATCCTGAAGGCGGGCGGCGGCTACCTGCCGCTCGACCCCTCCTACCCGCGCGAGCGGCTGGCGCTGCTGCTGGCGGACGCGGCGCCGGCGGCCGTGGTGGGACCGCGGCACCTGCTGGCGGCGCTCCCCGATGTCCCCATCGGGCCTGATGGGGCGCCCCGCCTGGCGTTCGAGGACGTTGTTCTCGAGGCGCCCGAGGCGGACACCGGGGCGGACGCCCCTGTCGACGCCGGCGTGCCTCCAGCGAGCCTCGCCTACGTGCTCTACACCTCGGGCTCGACCGGCACGCCCAAGGGGGTCGAGGTCAGCCATCGCGCGGTGGTGCGGCTGGTGCGCGATACGGCCTGGGCGGCCTTCGGCCCCGGCGAGGTCTTCCTCCAACTGTCGCCGATGTCGTTCGACCTGGCGACCTTCGAGATCTGGGGGCCGCTCCTCAACGGCGGCCGCTTGGCGCTCCTGCCGCCCGGGCCGTTCACGCTCGCCGACGTCTACGCGGCGGTGGCGCGCCACGGGGTGACGACGCTCTGGCTGACCTCCGGCCTCTTTCATCTCGCGGTGGAGGAGGGGCTCGCGCCGCTCGGCGGCCTGCGCCAACTGGTGGCCGGCGGCGACGTCCTGTCGCGCCCGCACGTGCTGCGGGCGCTCGCGGCCCTGCCGGATGTCGACCTCGTCAACGGCTACGGCCCGACCGAGAACACGACCTTCTCGACCACCCACCGCCTGCGCGACGGCCTCCCGGCGGGCGAGCCGTCGGTGCCGATCGGCCGGCCGATCGCCGCCAGCCGCGCCTACGTGCTCGACCGCTCGCTCGCACCGCTGCCGGCCGGGTGCGTCGGGGAGCTCTATGTGGGCGGCGCCGGCGTGGCGCGCGGCTATCTCGGCCGTCCGGCGCTGACCGCCGAGCGCTTCGTGCCGGACCCGTTCCCGGCGGACCCGCGGGCCTCAGGGGGCGACGACCGGCTCTACCGCACGGGCGATCTCGCGCGGTGGCGGCCGGACGGCACGCTCGACTTCCTCGGCCGGGCGGACTTCCAGGTGAAGGTGCGCGGCTTCCGCGTCGAGCCCGGGGAGGTGGAGAGCGCGCTCCTCGGCCATCCGGGGGTGCGCGAGGCGGTGGTGACGGCGGTGAAGGAGGCGGCTGGTGGCCACCGCCTCATCGCCTATTACGTGCCGGAAGGCGCGGACGGGCCGACCCCGCCGACATCGGCCGAGCTCCGCGCCCATCTGCGCGAGAGCCTGCCGGAGCACATGATACCGTCACGATTCATGACCCTCGCAAAGCTGCCGCTCAACCCCAACGGCAAGGTCGACCGGAGGGCGCTGCCGTCGCCCGAGGCGGTCAGCGAAGCGGACACCGCGCCGCGCACGTCGCCCCGCAATCCCGTCGAGGAGGTGATCGCCGGGATCTGGGAGGATCTCCTCGGCCTCGACCCTCAGGGGCGTCCGGGCCAGGCGGTCGGCGTCGACGACGACTTCTTCCACCTCGGCGGCCATTCGCTCCTGGTCATCCGCCTGCTGTCGCGCCTCCGCGAGGCCTTCGGCGCCGACCTGCCGGTCCAGCGGGTGTTCGCGGCGCCGACGGTGGCCGGCCTCGCCGCGGCCATCGCGGCGACCCTCGCGGCCGGCCGGGAGGAGGCGCTGCCTCCGCTGCCTCCGCTGCCTCCGCTGCCGCCGATCGTGCCGCTCGAGAGCCGGCACGGCGTGCTGCCTCTGTCCTACCCGCAGCGGCGGCTCTACTTCATGGACCGGCTGGCGCCGGAGAGCCCGATCTACAACATCTCCTCGGGCTACCTCCTGCGCGGGCCGTTCGCGCCGGCGGCGCTCGCCGCCGCCCTGGCCGAGGTCGTGCGCCGCCACGAGGCGCTGCGCACGCGGATCGTCGCCGTCCCGAACGGCGAGCCGGGGCAGGAGGTCGGTCCGCCCCCGCCAACCCCACCGGCACCGCTGCCGCTCGCCGACCTCTCCGGCCTGCCGCCGGCGCGCCGGGCGGCGGAGCTCACCGCGCTCGCCGGCCGCGAGGCCGGCCGCGGCTTCGACCTCCGTCGCGACCCGGTGCTCCGCGCCACGCTGGTCCGGCTCGGCGACCACGAGCACGCCTTCCTCTTCACCGTCCACCACATCGCGTCGGACGGCTGGTCGGAGGGGGTGCTGCGGCGCGAGCTGTCGGCCCTCTACGCCGCCGCCCTGACGGGGGAGCCGTCGCCGCTCGCCCCGCTGCCCCTCCAGTACGTCGACTTCGCGGCCTGGCAGCGCGCCTGGCCGGAGGAGGCGCTGGCGGCCCAGCTCGCCCACTGGAAGGAGCGGCTCGCCGGCACGCCGGCCCTCGACCTCCCCGCCGACCGCCCGCGGCCGCCGGTCGCGAGCTTCCGCGGCGACTCCCTGCGGCTCGACCTGCCGCCGGCGCTCAACCGTGCCCTCCGCCTTCTCGCGCGGCGCGGCCAGGCGACCGTCTTCATGACCGTCCTCGCCGTCTGGCACGCCCTCCTCCAGCGCCATTCCGGGCAGACCGACTTCGCCATCGGCACACCGGTCGCGAACCGCACCCGGCCGGAGCTGGAGCCGCTCATCGGCGTCTTCCTCAATATGCTCGCCCTGCGCACCGACGGCGGCGGCGATCCGAGCTTCGCCGAGCTCCTGGCGCGGGTGCGGCACACGGCCCTGGAAGCGTACGACCACGCCGATGTCCCCTTCGAGCGCATCATCGACGAGGTCAGCGTCGAGCGCGACCGCAGCCGCCCGCCGCTGGTGCAGACGATGCTCGCGCTCAACAGCACGCCGCGGGTCCCGTTGACCCTGCGCGGCCTCGCGCTCGAGCCGCTCGACCTCTCCGCCCGGGTCTTCCGCTTCGACCTGAGCCTCGCCCTCTCCGAGCAGGGGGGAGAGCTCGGCGGGGGGCTCGAGTACAGCACCGACCTCTTCGACCGCACCACGATGGCACGCCTCGCCGGGCACTTCCTTCGCCTGCTGGCGGCGGCGGCGGACGACCCGTCGCGCCGCGTGGCGGCGATCGAGCTGCTGTCGCCGGCCGAGCGGCAGCAGGTGGCCGTCGAGCTGAACGACACGGCGGCGGACCTCGCGGCGTTGTTTGACGGGTCCGGCGAGTCCGGCGGGTCCGGCGGCGGCGAGCCCCTGCTGCACCGCTGGATCGAGCGGCAGGCGGCGCTGACGCCGGACGCCACGGCGGTCGTCGGCGAGGGCGAATCGCTCACCTACCGCGAGCTCGACGCCCGCGCCAACCGCCTGGCCCGCCGCCTGCGCCGGATGGGGGTGCGGGTCGACGAGCCGGTCGCCATCTGTGCCGAGCGCTCGCCGGCGCTCGTCGTGGGTCTCCTCGCCATCCTGAAGGCCGGCGGCGCCTACCTGCCGCTCGACCCGTCCTATCCGCCGGAGCGGCTGGCCTTCATGATCGAGGACGGGCTCGACGGCGTCGCGAAGCCGGTGCTGCTGGCCCAGGTCGACCTCCTCGCCGCGTCCGTGGCGGGCGCCGGCGCCCGCCTGGTCGACCTCGACGCCGCAACCGGCCCGGCGGGCGAGGCGGACGTCACCCCGCTGGACGGCGGTGCCGGGGCGGACAACCTCGCCTACGTCATCTACACCTCGGGCTCGACGGGGCGGCCGAAGGGCGTCATGAGCACCCACCGCGGCATCGTCAACCGGATCGCCTGGATGCAGCGGGCCTACGGCCTGACGCCCGAAGACCGCGTGCTGCAGAAGACCCCGGTCTCCTTCGACGTGTCGGTCTGGGAGCTGTTCTGGCCGCTCGTCGTCGGCGCGCGGCTGGTGCTGGCGCGGCCGGGCGGCCACCGCGATCCGGCCTACCTGATGCGGCGGATCGAGGAGGCTGAGGTGACGACGCTCCACTTCGTGCCATCCATGCTGCAGGCCTTCCTCGCGGAGCCCGGCCTCGACCGCTGCCGCTCGCTCCGGAGAGTGATGTCGAGCGGCGAGGCGCTGCCGGCCGAGCTCGCGGCGCGTTTCCACGAGCTGTTCGCAGGCGCGCTTGAGCTGCACAACCTCTACGGTCCCACCGAGGCGTCGGTCGACGTGACGGCGCACCGGACGCTGCCGGGGCCGGCCCGGCGCGTGGTCCCCATCGGCCGCCCGATCGCGAACCTGGGGCTCTGGCTGCTCGATCCGGAGCTCCAGCCGGTGCCTCTGGGAGTGCCCGGCGAGCTCTATATCGGCGGCATCGGCGGCACGGGCCTCGCGCGCGGCTACCTCCGCCGGCCCGGCCTGACGGCGGAGCGCTTCGTCCCCCATCCGCTGGGTCCGCTGGGCCGGCCCGGCGAGCGGCTCTATCGGACGGGCGATCTGGCGCGCTTCTCGGCCGACGGCGAGATCGAGTTCCTCGGCCGCAACGACGACCAGGTGAAGCTGCGCGGCTTCCGCATCGAGCCGGGGGAGATCGAGGCGGCGCTGGCCGGCCTTCCGGCGGTCCGCGAGGCGGCGGTGGTGGCGCGGGAGGAGCGGCCGGGGGAGGTGCGTCTCGCCGCCTACGTGGTGCCGGCGGGACCGGGGCCCGGTCCGGAGGCGGGGGAGCTCCGCGACGCCCTCCGCCGCGTCCTGCCGGAGCACATGGTGCCCGCCGACTTTGCGCTCGTCGACGCCCTGCCGCTCACCCCGAGCGGCAAGGTGGACCGCGGCGCCCTGCGCGCCCGCCTCCCGGCCGACGAGCTGGCGCCCGCGGCCGAGCCCGGCGGCGATCTGGAGACCGAGATCGAGGAGCTCGTCGCCGGCATCTGGCAGGACCTCCTGAAGCGCGGGTCGATCGGCCGCGACGACAACCTCTTCGACGTGGGGGCGCACTCGATCCTCGCCATTCAGTTCACCTCCCGCGTCTACGACGCCCTGGGCCTCGAGATCCCCCTGCGCCTCCTCTTCGAATCCCCCACCGTCCGCCGGCTCGGCGCGGCGATCCAGGAGCTCTTGATCGAGCAGATCGACAGCCTCACCGACGAAGAGGCCGAGCTTCTGGCGGAGTGACGTGACCCACGACGTCCCCCTCCTCGAATTCGATCCGGAGAGGTCGACGCTGATCGAGCCCCACGGCACGATCACACCGGTCTCGCTCCCGGAATTGGCGGTGGCGTGCTTCTTCAAGGACGTCATCGACGACCTCGTCCTGCGCGACAACCTGGTTCCGCTGACCACGCAGCGGAGCGAGATGGGGCAGCACCCGATCTATGAGATCACCTATCGCAAGCGCCGCATCGCCTTCTTTCATGCCGGCTCCGGGGCGCCCTTGTCCGCGGGTCTGCTCGAGGGGGTGATCGCTCATGGCGCCCGAGTGATCATCGCCTGCGGCGGCGCCGGGGTGCTCGATCCGGCGATCCCCTTGGGGCAGATCATCGTTCCCACCGCCGCGATTCGTGACGAGGGCACCTCGTATCACTACCTCCCGCCCAGCCGCGAGGTGGCGGCGAATCCCCTCGGTCTCGAGATCCTCCGTGAGGTGCTCGAGAGCCAGGGCGATCCGTACCTGTTCGGCAAGACCTGGACGACCGACGCCATCTTCCGCGAGACGCGTTCCAAGATCCAGGCGAGGCGGGCCGAGGGGGCGATCGTCGTGGAGATGGAAACCGCCGCGCTCTTCGCCGTCGGCGCCTTCCGCAACGTCCTCGTGGCCCAGCTCCTCTATGCCGGAGACAACGTCGGAGGCGAGAGCTGGGACCATCGGGACTGGGCCGCGCAGAGATCGATCCGGAAGTCGCTCTTCTTCCTCGCTTGCGAGGCTTGCTGCGAGGCGCCGAGCGTCGCGACCGGCGCAAAGTAAGCTGGGGGCCGCCGGGAACCCCGAGCAGGAGCGGCGCCGGCGGTTGATGCCTCATTCCTCCCGTCATTCCTCCCGCAAAGCCGCCAGGGGATCGATACCGGCAGCCCGCCGGGCGGGGATGAAGCAGGCCGCGAGCGCTACCGCCGTCAGGACCGCGGCGACCACGAAATAGATCTTCGGATCGCTCACCCCGACGCCATACACGAGGCTCTTCACCGTGCGGCCCACGGCGAGCCCGCCGGCCAATCCGATCACCAGCCCCAGCAGCACGACGCGCATCCCTTCCGAGACGATCAATCCCTGGACGCGGCGCGGCGTCGAGCCCATCGCCATGCGGACGCCGATCTCGCGCGTCCGCTGGCTGACGGAGTAGGCGAGCACGGCATAGATCCCGATCGCGGCGATGAGCAGCGCGACCCCGGCGAAGATGCTGAGCAGGGTGCTGGTCAGCCGCGGCTGCGCGGCGCTGGTCGTGACCCATTGCTCCATGGTCTTCACGTTGGCCATCGGCAGGTCGGGGTCGAGCGCCTTGACCTGCTTGCGGATGGCGGGCAGCAGGGATTCCGGAGCCAGGTCCGTCCGCACCACGACGTCCATCAACGGATTGGTCCGCGTGGTGATGGAGTAGTAGAAGGCCGGTGACTCCTGACTCAGTTGGGTGCTGCGCACGTCACCGACCACGCCGACCACCGCGAAGGGAGTCTTGGGGTCGGCCGAGCGGCGAAGGGTGCGTCCGAGTGGATTCGCGTTTCCCCAGAAGGTGCGGGCGGTGGCCTGGCTCACGATGATGATGTTGGGCGTGCTCGCATCGGTGTACTCGAACTCGCGCCCCAGCAGCAACGGGATGTTCATGGTCTTGAAGTAGCCGGGGTTCACGATGCGCCAATCGGTGGGGACCTTGGCGTCGGGCGGCAGGATGGAGTTTTCGGTCGCCATCATCGGGTGGCTGTAATACGCGCCGGCGCCGAACGGAATGCCGCTCGAGACCGCCGCGCTGCGCACGCCCGGCAGCGCTTGCAGGGCTTCGATCATCTCGCGGAAGAACAAGGGGGCCCTCGTCTTGGGGGGATACTTGTTCGTAGGAAGCGACACTTGAAACGTGATGAGGCCGTGCGGCTCGAAGCCGAGCTTCACACCCTGCAGATTGACCAGGGTCTGGATGAACAGGCCGGCTCCGATCAGCAACATCGTCGCGAGGGCCAGCTCGATCGCCACCAGGGTATTGCGCATGCGCGTGCGAATGCCGCCGGAGCCACGTCCACCGCTCTTGAGCACCTCATTGACCTTCACCTTCGCCGTGCGGAGGGCGGGCACGATGCCGAAGATGAGCCCGGTCAGCACCGTCAGCCCCAAGGCAAACAAAAGAACGTTGGAATCCACTTCGATCGTGGGGATGGGCAGCGCGTTCGGCGGCAGCCAGTGGTTCATGGCGCGTACCGACCACCAGGTCGCCAGCAGTCCGGCGAGGCCTCCGCTGCAGGAGAGGGTCACGCTTTCGATCAGGAGCTGGCGCACCAGCCGGCCCTGGCTGGCGCCCAACGCCGTGCGCACCGCCATCTCGTGTTGCCGGGCCGCGGTCCTCGCCAGCAGGAGATTGGCGATGTTGGCGCAGGCGATGAGCAGCACGAAGCTGACGGCGGCCATCAGCACCAGCAATCCGGTCTTGATCTGCTCGGGGATGAGCGCATCGAACGTGCTGATCAGATTCACCCCCCAATCGCGCATCTCCGGATATTGCTGCTTCATTCCGTCGGAGATGGTGTTCATCTCCGCCCGCGCCTGCCGGATGGAAACGCCAGGCTTGAGCCTGCCGACCACGACCAGGGTGTGGTTCAGGCGCACCTCCTTGGCCGGGTCGATGGTCAACGGGGTGTAGATGTCTCCGGGCTCCACGAGGTTCAGAGTGTCAGGGGCGATGCCGACGATGGTGGTGGCGTTGCCGTTGAGCTCGAGGGTGCGGCCCAGGGGGTTGGCGTCCTTGCCGAAGTGGCTTCGCCGGAACGCCTCTCCGATGATGGCGACCCGTGCCGCGCCGGGTTTTTCTTCCTCGGGGGTGAACGTCCTTCCCGCGACCAGAGGGACCCCGAGAACGCGCAGCAGCCCCGGGCTGATGCGGTTGCCGGCAAGCTGCTCGGGCTCACGCATTCCGGTGAGGATGTAGGTGTCGGAGCTGACCGCGGCGAGGTCGAAGCTTTTCGTCTGGGCCAGCCAGTCGAGATAGTTCAGGATCGAGACGTTGTAGATCGGCGCGTGCAGCTTGTCGTTCCTCTCGAAGACGAACAGCAGCCGGTCCGGATCCTTGAAGGGCAGCGGCCGCAGCATCTGCGCATTCACCACGCTGAAGATGGTGGCGGTGGCGGCGATGGCCAGGCCGATGGTCAGCACCACGGCTGCGGTGAAGAGCGGGGCCTTGCGCATGAGCCGCAAGGAATACGCAACATCCTGGGTGATCGACATCGAGACCTCCATGAGAAGCACTGCCGGGCGGGAGTCTAGCAAAGCGATCGGCGACCTGCCCCGCCTTCTACCTGGTGCCGGACCTCCGGGTCTGCACCTCCGGGCTGCCGCTCGCCGGAGACGCGGTGGACCGCGACCGGCTGGCGGCTCTCGGGCGGAGCGGAGGGTATCCGCCGGCTGGACCTCGAGCAAGGGGAATGGTTATTGCTTACTTGAGAATGCTCGCCTTCATTGACAACTCTGGTCGAAGGGGTTCAGGCGAGCCCGGGTTCAAATCCCGGCGTCCCGACCCATTTCCCCTCCATCTTCCTTCCCCCGTCGTTTCCTCCTCGTCGTCGCGGTTTCCCGGTGAGATCCGGCATGTCTCGGTCCGGGCGCCGGTTTTCAGGCGCTGCGGGCGCGTTTTCGGTGCTCCCGGGACATTTTTGGCTCCAAATTCTGTTTTTAGAGTCAAAAAATTGGTTTTAGGTCGTGTTGTTGAATTTTTTACACCTAAAATCAAAAATTAGACTCTAACAATTGACCGTTTGGGTCTAAAAACGAAGCATATGACTTAAAATTCAGATTTTTGAATCGAAAAATCAGCATTAGAACCAGAAATTCAATTTTTGGGACAAAAAAGCCATCCACGGCTCTAGGAGCGCGTTCTTTCCCCGGGGATCCCCCAAGGCCCGGAGGGCCGCAGGGATAGAGCCCCGGGGTTTCAACCCCGGTTGGTGCCGCTACCCCACCCCCCGAAGTCCCGGAGGGGCGCAGGGGCGTCCTCCACGCCGCACGCACTGTCGAGGAAGTACCCCAACGCCGCCGCCGAGTGGGGTTGGCAGACGTCTTCCCGGCGCCGGCGTTGTCGCGCGATCCTCGGTCGAGCGCCGGAGGCATCACCTCTACGACCGCAGCGTCCAACAAGCCTTCCATGACGCGGTTCGGGCCGCCGGCCTCGTCAAGCCGGCGACTTGCCATACGCTCCGCCATTCCTTCGCGACCCATCTCCTGATGAACGGCTACGACATCCGCACCGTCCAGGAGCTCCTCGGCCACAAGAGCGTCAAGGCCACCATGATCGACACCCACGTCCTGAACCGGGCGGCCGAGGTGTTCAGAGCCCGGTGGATCTCCTGTAGGCAGCTTTTCCTTCAGAAGATGGAGCCGTGGCCGCGCGGATAAGCATCCAGCGAGTGGACGCTTATCCTTGCGGCGCTGCCCGTATAAGCAGACCGCCTCCGGTCTCGGAATGCGCAGATCTAATTCTGCGGTCGAGAGATACGGGATTGCTCCTCCAAGTGCGGAATGCATATCGTGGTCCAATAGCGTTCCGGTCCCGGATTCTTATACGTGCACGGATATGTAGACATATTGTGTTCTCTACCGGTTAGCTCCCGATTCCATCCTACTTGGGTTCTCAGGAGATCGACCGAAGGGCTGGCCTCTTATTCGCGGAGCTTCTTCGGCGTTGACCTAGGCCAGGAAGGGGCGTAGAGTTAGAGGGCTTATAGAATCAACGACATAGGATCGGTAGTATCAAGCGACCCCGGAGAGAGAGTGGACCACGATAGGCATTCCGGGGCTAAAGAGAGTAAGGTTAATCTAGAGGTTGGCCGTCCACGGTTGGCAGGGGTTGAAATAGATGGGTTCTAGACAAATGCCGGGTTGCGGTGGTCAAGTGCTGAAACGTACTGGTGAATTCAGCCGCTGGGGGATGATTCTCGCCATTGCATGCCTAATAGCCGCCGGACCAACAATGGCGAAAGTTCCCGAAACCGCTACCCGGCAGGCCAGCGGACAACAGACTCAGTACCGGGATTTGGCAAACCGTGTAACGCAGCTCGAGGCACTCTGCAAGGCAACTAAGATGCCAGACGAACAAGATCAGAAAACCGCCCAGTTCCTCGCTCAGTTCTACACAGCCGAATATTCCGCGATTATGTCGCGAATATCGACTTGGTCCACACTGCAGTATGCGCTCTTCCCGATTCTGTTGGCGGCCTTCGCCATTTTGTCTAAAATGGACAATGTTTCGGTCAATTTCCGACTCTGGATCGCCGTCGTAGTTCTATTGGCGGGATATCTCGCCTATCAGGGTACAATGCTTAACGCACTTCAGAACGTTCTGATGATCGAGCGCTACCTGCGGCCCTTAGCAAGTCGTCTCGTCGGGACGGATCAGTTTTGGATTCATGAGCGTATCTATCGTCGGACCTACCCTCCAAACATTTTTTATTGGAAGGGCTGGCCGCCGCTATTTTGCCTCTCGGGGATTGCGGTGGTCATGTGGTATACAAGAACGCGTAAAGACCTTGGTGGGAAGTACTACGCTTTGGCGGCTGTCGCTCTCGCACTTTGGGCGGGACTGTTACTTTTAACAGTCGAGGGCAGCCGGTTGGAGGCGCAGATCAAAGAAGCCTGCAATAGGAGCCAAGTTGCCGACCCGAGTCAGAACTCTAGCGACAGTGGCCGGCCAACCCCGGCAGTCGAGCGGACGGATACCGCGCCACCGCGCGGTCCCGCCGCTCACCGCCCATAGCGTTCGGCGACAGAAGGTAGGCGACGTAAAGGTAGATTGGCATGTTAGCAAGTTTTCTGACAGCCTTTGGATTGCTGTTGACCGGCGGCGGTTTACTCTATGCCGCAAGGCAACTTCGGATCTCGCGAAAGATCGCCCGAGGGGAGTTTCTTCTTCATCTCTATGAACTGGTGCAGCAGTTCAATGACGTTCACGCGGCTCTTATTGGCAACGGGAAGTGGGCAAGCGGAAGGGAAGGTCCGAGATCAGACGAGGAGTGGGCAGGGGTCGACCGCTATATGGGGCTACTAGAAAGCTTACAGCTACTTATCGAAGATGGATTTTTGGATGCAAAAACAGTGGATCGACTCTACAGTCACCGGGTAGTAGCACTCATGGCGAACGAGGTTATTCGCCAGCGAAATCTTGTAGATCGAGCGTACCACTGGAGAGATTTCACTACGTTGTTAAGATCTCTTGAAACTCAAGACTGTTACCGTGCTGGAGCTCATGAAGGTGCCGGGAGACTGGTGTCATCGGAGAGGCTTGGGCGATCGGAGGAACACAGAGAGGCGCCGAACCCGGCCCCTGCAGCGGACGGCTGACGTCGCCGCTGAACGGCCTTAGCGTTGGCCCCGTAAGAAAGGTTTGTGCGATGAACACAGTCATACGCCAGGAAGCGCCGTCTGATGTTGCGGCCATCGATGCCGTAACAGTGGCGGCGTTTCTGAATGCGCCGCACACGGATCACACGGAGCAACTCATCATTGATGCCCTGCGTAAGGCTGGTGCCCTGAGCATCTCCCTCGTGGCCGAGCAGGCCGGTAGGGTCGTAGGCCATGTCGCGGTGTCGCCTGTCTCCATATCAGATGGCTCGGCTGGCTGGTATGGGCTTGGGCCTATCTCCGTCATTCCTGAGCTTCAGGGCCGGGGTATTGGTAGCCTGCTCATGAAGGCAGCATTGGGTTTACTGCGAGAGAAAGGTGCGGCAGGCTGCGTCCTGCTCGGAGATCCGGCCTATTACTCGCGCTTTGGCTTCAAGGCTGAGCCTGAGGTCGTGCTTCCTGATGTGCCTCCGGAGTATTTTCAGGCATTACTGTTTGGCACATCTTTGCCCCGTGGCGTCGTTACGTACCATGAATCATTCAGCGCACGGAGCTAACCATTCGCTGCAGGCGCCTCCCGGTCCGCTTATGTGGGGGAAACCAAGCTTCCCTCGCGCCAGATAACCTGACCTCGGCGCAAATGAGCTTACCGGGCGATTCCGTCCGCTTCCGCCGGCGGACGTACGGTTCCCGGCCCGTGCGCGCGGCTTCCGTGGCGCGCGGTCCTGGTCCCTGGCGAGGAACGAGCTTCTCGCGCCGCTCGCAAGCTTCCGGCGTTCGAGATCCGTCAAGGTTGGGGTCGATCGACTCGAGGAGGCCAGGGATGCCAGGTCACCGATACGCCGCCGCCTGAATTCCATACAGCTCGGCGTACTGCCCGCCGCGCGCCATCAGATCCTCGTGGCTGCCGACCTCGACGAGGTGCGCGCCGTCGAGGACGACGATGAGGTCGGCCATGCGGACGGTGCTGAAGCGGTGCGAGACGAGGATCGTGATGCGCCCGTCGGCCTCGGTGACGTCCTGGTGCGCGGCCTCGGCGTAGCGCTCGAAGAGGGCGTGCTCGGTTTCGGCGTCGAGGGCGGCGGTGGGCTCGTCGAGGACGAGGAGGAGCGGGTGGTCGCGCATGAAGCCGCGGGCGAGGGCGAGCTTCTGCCATTGGCCGAAAGAGACGTCGACGCCGTGGGGCCAGGTCGGGCCGAGTTGGGTGTCGAGACCGGCGGGCCAGCGCGCGATGACGTCCTCCGCCCCGGCGCGCTCGACGGCCTGGACGACGGCGGGCCGTTCGTCGAGCCGGGGGACGTCGCCGACGCCGATGGATTGCCGCGCGGGGAGCTCGAAGCGGAAGAAGTCCTGGAAGGCCCCCGCGAGACGCTCGCGCCAGGTGTCGGCCCGCATCTGCGCCAGCGGCTGTCCGTCCACGTGGATGGCTCCCGAGGTCGGCTCGTAGAGCTTGGCGAGCAGCTTGACGAGGGTGGTCTTGCCGGCGCCGTTCTCTCCCACGATCGCGATGACGGCTCCCGCGGGGAGATCGAGCGTGACGTCCTCCAGCACGAGCCGGTCGGTGCCGGGGTAGGCGAAGGAGACGTGCTCGAGATGGATGCCGGCGTGGAGCCTCTCCGGCACGGGGAGGTCGGCGTCGGCGACCAGGGAGGCCGCGTAATCCTCCAGCCAGGCGAGGCGCTGCGAGCCGTCCATCCAGATGCCGCGCAGGAAGCCGATCTCGCCGACCGTGGCGCCGATGTAGGCGGAGAGGCGCGCTCCAGCGGCGAGGACGAGCAGCACGTCTCCCGCGGAAGCGCGGAGCCCCAGCGTGACGAAGGCCACCGCGCCGGCCCAGGCGCTGCCGAAGACGGCCCAGGCGAGCGTGTGCCAGGCGGCCGAGGTCCAGCGGGCGCTGGCGATGGGGGCATACCAGCGCTCGAAGGCCGCGCGGCGCTCCTCGGCAAGCTGCCGGCCGATTCCCCCTCGTCCGAGAACGCGGACTTCTTTTCCGGGCGCGGCGGTGGTGGCGAGGGTGAAGAGATGCCGGGCGCGGCGCGCGGACTGCGCACCCCGCTCATAGGCGGCGCGTTCGACCGCGGGCCGCCAGGTGGAGGTGAGCACGGTCGGGATCGCGAAGACGGCGAGCAGTCCGAGCGCCGGATGGATCGAGACCAGCAGGGCGAGCGTCACGCCGAGCCGCAGCACCCAGCCGCAGGTCGAAAAAACCGACATGTACATGTGATCGAGCACGAAAACCTGATCGCGCAGCACGGCGAGCCGGTCGAGAGACTCGGGCCGTTCGTGATGCGCGATGGTGGCGACCGAGGCCTGCAAGCGGGCGACGTGGGCTTCGAGCGCGATCGTCACCTTGTCGCGGAAGCGGCGCTGCACGCGGACGCTGACCGTGCGCAGCAACCAGGTGGCCACGGCGGAGATGCCGAGCGCGAGGGCGGCGATCCGCACCCGCCTGCCGTCGTGCCCGAGCACGCCTTCGCCGAGCAGCTTGAGCCACCAGGCGATCAACGCATCCGGCAACGCGGCCAGCAGCACCAGCACGAACGCCGTGAGCATGAGGCCGGGCTCATTGCGATAGCCCAGCTTGCACAGCCGCCACATCGACGACAGCGCGGGCGGCAGACCGTCGCTTTTCCGCAGCGGCTCAGGAGAGGACGTCATAGGTGACATCCTCCTCGCCCGGCGGCGCCTCGAAACGCTGCGCCTGGAGATCGAACATCGTCCGGTAGCGCCCGCCGGCACCGAGCGCCATCAGCTCGTCGTGCGTGCCGAGCTCGATCACCTGGCCGTGCTCCAGCACGCAGATGCGGTCGGCGTGACGCACGGTCGAGAAGCGATGCGAGATCAGGATCGTCGTGCACTGCCGGGTGGCGGCGAGAATGCGATCGAAGATCTCCGCCTCGCCGCGCACGTCGAGCTGCGCGGTGGGCTCGTCGAGCAGCACGACGCCCGCGCCGAGCCGCACCGCGCACAGCGCCCGGGCGAGCGCGACGCGCTGCCACTGTCCGCCGGAAAGCTCCGTGCCTCCCTCGTAGCCGCGGGCCAGCACGGTGTCGAGGCTCGCGAGCTGCGCGGCGCCGGCTTCGCCGAGCGCGGCGAGAACGGCGGCGTCCAGATCAGCCTTGGACTCGGTGGTCCTGGCGGGCGCCACGTTGTCGCGCAGCGGCAGCTCGAAGCGGATGAAGTCCTGGAAGACGGCGGTGATGCGTTGCCGCCACGCGGCGAGATCGAAATCGCGCAGGTCGACCCCGTCGATCTCGATCGCTCCGCTCTGCGGATCGTAGAGCCGGCACAGCAGCTTGGCGAGCGTCGTCTTGCCCGCGCCGTTCTGGCCGACGATGGCGAGCGACGATCCGGCCGGGATGGTCAGATCGAAGCCCGAGAGCACCGGAGCCGAGCCGCCGGAAGGGTAGGCGAACGTGACGTCGCGGAAGCGGATCTCGCGCGCCGGCTCATTCCTCGCTTCGCGGGCTCCGGAAGGCAGCGCTCCGCCGGCCGCCATGGCGGGCTCCAGGCGCAGCACCGCGGCCACCGGCGCCGCGGAGCTGTGCAGCGCCCAGTTGAGCCCGCCGAACGCGATCATCGACGCGCCGAACGCGCTCTGCGCATAGATCACCAGCGCGCCGAGCTCGATGCGGCCGGCGTTCGCGGCCTCCGCGAGCGACCAGAAGACCAGGACGTTGGCGCCGAGCACCAGCAACAGGCTCCACAACAGAGACTTCTCGCGCAGGCGCGTCGCTTCGTACTGGAGCTTGTGCAGGAGGGTGCGGCGGTCGATGAAGCGAGCGATCACCCAATCGGCGAGGCCGAACAGGCGCAGCTCCTTCGCGGCGGGCGGATCGACGGCGAGCCGGTAGGCGTATTCGGCGTCCCGCTGCGCCGCCCGCACCGTGCCGGTGTTGCGGTCGTGCCAGACCGAGCTCTCGCGCAGCAACCAGTGCGTCGCCAGCCACGCGCCGCCGATCACGACGGCCGCCCACCAGCGATACCGAGCGAGCACCACGGTGAACGCCAGGCCGGCGATCATCTCGACCAGACCCCCGGCGATGAAGTCCATCGAGATCGACAGCGGAGGTCCGGTCATCCCGAGATCGAAATCGCGCGCCACCGTGAGATCGCTCGTCAGCTCGGGATCTTCGAGATGGCCCATGCCCGGCGGCCGGATGCAGGCATCGGTCAGGCGGTCGTAGAGCCAGGCCGCGGTGCGGTCCCCGAGATTCGCGCCCACCGCCTGGTGGAGAGGAGTGAGCACCTGGAGCAGGACGAACACGATGCCGGCGAACGCGAGCGGAGCCGCCAGCCCGGAGCCCTGCTGCACCGCGGCCACCAGCACGCCCATGGCGACGCCGAACCCGGCGGGCAGGAGGCCGCGCAGCACGAGAAGAGCCCACCAGGCGCCGGCCAGGGAGCGGTCCGCCTTCGCCAGGACGGCGAAGAGCTTCCATTCGTCGCGTTCACGAAGAGGTCGCATCGCTCGGCTCAGGCGCGCTCCCGGCGCGTCGCTGGGGCGTAGGCGCGGTCGAGGGCCTGCACCGCGGCCTCGGAATCCCCGAAGTCGAGGCCGGCGTCGAGCGCCTGGCTCGCCAGCTCGAGGTTGGCGGTCATCGCCGCGCCGCCGCCGCCGCTGCGAATCACCGTGCTCTCGACGGCGAGGTCGACCTGGGCCTCGACGCGCGCCAGATCGCTGTCCACCTGCTGCAGGGAGTCGCCGCAGCGCTGCAGGTTGTCGAGCCGCTGGCGCAGGAGGCGCAGGGTCGCCGCCTGCGACTCGCGCAGGGCGCTGGAGGTCCCCCCGGCCCCGAGCTGGCGCTCGAGCTCGGCGGCCTGCCGCTGGAGGTCCGCCTCGTCGGCGCGGGCCCGGGTGGCGGTCAGCTGGTGCCGGGCCACCAGCAGCTTGAGGTAGATCCAGGGGAGCCGGTCGAGGGCGTCGCGGGCGCTCTCCCGCTCGAAATCCCCCTCCTGCGACTCCTCGGCGGCGGCGAGAAGTCTCCGGCACTTCTCCTCGAGCGCGGCGAGGCGCTGGCGCGACGCCGGGTCGAGCGCGTCGACGAGCTGCCGCCGCCCCTGCTCGGCGGTGAGCGACGCCCGGCTCCGCCCCTCGGCGTCGATCCGCCGCTGGAAGCGCGGGTGCGAGACCAGGGTGGCGAGATAGGCGGCCTCGAGCCCGGCGCCCAGCAGCCAGAAGCCCGGATGGCCGAAGCCCAGGATGGAGAAGCCGAGCAGGGCGAGGGCGTTGACGGGGAGCCGTCCCACCCCCGGGAGCGCCGGACCCGCCCAGAAGGCGCGCTTGAGGTATTCGATCATGCGACGAGATTAAGACGTTCCGACCGAGCGCTGCCACCACTGCAACAGGTTGTTGAGGATCTCGGCCTTCGGCGCGGCGCACATCGCCCCCAGGTCGATGCTGAGGCCGAAGCGCTTGTAGGCCTCGAACGGGCTGCCGGGGAAGCGCACCGGGACCGCGGGGTTCCCCGGCCGGAAGCCGTGCACCAGCGACTGCTTCTGGATCGTCTCGCCGAGCAGGAAGTCGAGGAACTTGCCGGCCGCCTCGCGCTGCCCGGGGGTGCTCCACGGGGCGTTGAGGACGTAGTAAGGGTTTTCGCTCCACAGGTTCTGCTTGGGATAGACGACCCGCAGCTCCCCCCACCGCCCCTCGGCGTTCTTGAGGTAGTCGATCGCCACGCTCTCGTAGACCACCACGGCGTCGAACGCCGAGGGCCCCTTGAGCACCATCTCGCGCATCAGATTGCCGGTGCTGTTGGAGAGGCCGCTCACCCCGCGCTCGAACCCCTGCGCCCAGGTCTGGAAGCCGGGATCGAGGATGTCCTTGAGGGTGAGGTCGCGGCTCTTGCCGTGGTAGTCGTAGGCCATCAGCACCAGCGTCGCGAGGCCGCTGTTCGATTCGTTGGGGTGGGTGTGGCCGAGCTTGAACAGCCCCCACTCGGGCTTGCCGGCGATCGCCTGCCAGCCGCCGGTCTCGGCCAGCGCCTGGCCGAGCGTGCGGAACGACGCCTCGCCGTATTTCTTCGCGAACGCCTCGTAGCGCTCGGCCCACATCACCAGGACCATCGGCGACAGCGCCAGGTTCTCCTCGCGGAGGATGGGCTTGTCGGCGCCGTGCTGGACCTGCCAGTCCTGCGCGAAGATGTCCTTGTAGAGCGAGCTCGCCGGGCTCCAGACGTTGATGCGGCGATCCCCCCGCAGCACCGCCTGGGCCCCCTCGAGCGAGCCCATGGGGATCAGATCGACCTTGATCCGCCGCCCTTCCTCGGTCCTGGCGAACTGCTCGACCGCCCATTGCAGCCAGCGCTCCTTCTCGGTGCCGTAGGCGATCCCGATCTCGACGCGGTCCTTGTCGTCCGGCGTCACGGCGGCCTGCCCCGTCGTCTGGTCCTGGTGTGGACCGCTCAAGGGGCGGCGCAGGAACAGGGCATAGGCGCCGTAGAGGCAGCCGGCGACGAAGAGGAGGACGACGAGCTTGCCGGCGAAGGTCAGCCCGGGCTTCTTGGGAGCAGGTTCCATGATGTCCTCAGAAGAAAGTGGAGATGTCGCGGAACACGGTGCGGATGTTCGCCGGCGTCCCGGCATAGAAACGGGCCTGCGTGGCGTCGGCGATCGCCCGCAGCACGTCCTGGTTGGCCTCGCGGCCGTAGCCGATGGTGAACACGCGGACCCCCTGCGACTCGCCGTCGCCGCGGATCGTCTTGAGCAGGTCGGCGAGCTGGAGCCGGCTGTCGGTGTCGGCGCCGTCGGTGAGGACGACGATGGCGGCGATCTTCCCCGGGTCGCGGCGGACCTCCTCCCGCTTCTGCGCATAGGCGAGGGCGATCGAGTCGTAGAGCGCCGTCCCCCCTTCCGGGAAGACCCCCTGCACGGCCGCCGCGACCTGGGGCCGCGAGGCGCCGAGGGGGGCGTCCTGGATCACCCAGGAGGGGGTGGAGTTGAAGGTCAGGAACGAGAAGGTGTCGGCGGGGTCGAGCAGGGTCAGGAACTGGTCGGCGCCCGCTTGCGCGTTCGCCATCTTCGCCTCCTGCCGCATGCTCCCCGAGCGGTCGAGGACGAGGGTGAGGTCCGCGTGCTTCTTGTTGGCGCGCCAGAGCGCGAGGACGGCGTCGATCACCTCGACGGGGGGGACCTCGAGGGTCGTCACCGGCTGCTTGGGATCGATGCCGTGCGCCGCGTCGACCGGCGCGGCGAGCGGCACCTCGACGGCGCCGGGGCGGAAGCCGTAGCGCAGCGCGGCCTCCTGCTGCGGGCGGGCGAGGAGGTAGTCGACGTAGATCCTGGCCGCCTCCCGGTGCTCGGGGGTCACCCACTCCCGCTCGACGATCCCCACCGGGTGATCGCTCCAGAAGGTCCCCTCCTTGGGATAGACGGCGACCACCGGGAAGGGGAGGTGGTACTGCGGTCCGGACGACTCGATGACCATGTTCTCGTAGAGGACCGCCGCCGACAGATACCCCGGCCCGCCCTCGAACATGCGCTTGCCGAAGAAGCCCGTCGAGCTGCCGTAGTGCACGATGGCGCTCTCGATCCCCGCCACGTAGCGGGCCGTCCGGGGGCTGCGGACGTCGGCGAGCGTGAGCCCCGCCACCTTGCCGGCGCCGGCGTAGGCCTCGGCGAGCAGCGAGATCAGGCCGCTGTTGCTCGACTCCGGATGGGTGTGGCCGAGCCGGAAGGCGCCCCACTCGGGGTGCCCCTTGGCGGCCCAGCCGGCCGGCTCCCGCGCCAGGGAGAGGATGTCGCTCCACCCCACCGGCCGGCTCCCCCAGCCGATCGCCTCGGCCATCGGCTTCCACAGGGCGATCACCACCGGCGAGAGCACCAGGTTGCGGCTCTCGGCGATCAGGTCCTTGCCGGTGCGGGCGCGCGACCGCGCGTTCCCCAGCTTGAGGAAGGCCGCCGACGCCGGGCTCGTCAGGTGAGCCTTACGATCCCCGGAGAGCAGGTCCTCGATCAACTCGCCCGATCCCTGCGCCACGGCTTCGACCACGATCCGCTGGCCGGCGGCCGTGCGCTGGCCGCCCTGGTTGAAGCGGGCGGTCACCTCCTTGATCCACTCCTCCTTCTCCGAGCCGTAGGTGAAGAGGAGACGGAGGGTGCCGGCCGGTTCGGCGGCTGGCTTTTCGACCGTCGAGGCGCCGGGGGAAGGGGAGGCGCCCGGGCCGCCGCAGGAGGCGAGGACGGCCAACAGGACGACGAACGACAGGCGGCGGGCGGCGACACCACGGGCACTGCGTCGATTGCGGTCGGTCATCTCTCCCTCCGGTGCCTGAAGCATACCTTAGGGAGGAATACGGAAAAATGCAGGGTGAGGCCCAGGGCGTTGCCGGATCGTCACGGTTCTGTCGTGCGGCTGTGACAACTCCTCAAAGCGGCGGCGTTCCTTTCCGGCCGCGCGATTCGTGCGCCCGCCGCGCGCCCGATCCGCAGGACTCCCAGCGGCAGGACGGCCGCGATGGGGACCAGCGCCGTGTAGAAGCGCCAGGCGAGCAGGAGGCGGGTGGCGGCGTCGCCGGCGATCCCCGCGCCGCCGGCGAGGAAGCCGAGCTCCACGGCGCCGGCGCCGGACGGGGTCGGCAGCAGCACCTGCCCGTAGAGCAGGGTGAAGGAGCTGAGCGTCACCACCCCGAGCGGGGGAGGGGCGGCGGCCGCGCGGGTCAGGATCGGCAGGATCGCCAGCCGCGCCCCCAGGCTGAGCAGGGAGAGCACGACGCACCCGGCGAGCGCGGGGGCGCCGGCGCGCCGGACCTCGCGCCAGCCGTGCGGCGCGGCGCGCCACTCCGCCGGCCGTCGAGGGCGCGGCAGGAAGCGCCAGAGGAGCGCGCCGGCGAGGACGCCGAGGGTCAGCGCCGGAAGCAGCCAGCGCCCCGCGCTCACGGCCGAGCGCGACATCTGCGCCATCTGCGCCATCCGCGGCGCGACCTCGTGCCACCAGTCGGGCGCGAAGGCGAAGGCGATCCAGGCGGCGGCGCCGATCAGCAGGGGGTACATCACCACCGACTCCGCGACGCTCGCCAGGACGATGTTTCCGAGGCCGACGCCGGCGCGCTTGAGGATCACCGCCCGCGCCGGGACGCCCCCCATCCGCATCGGCGTCAGCGCCGCGGCGGCGTCCTCCACCAGGTTGGCCCACAGCGCGCCGCGGAAGCCGAGCGGGGCGCCGAGCGCCCGCACCAGGACTTGCAGACGCCCGGCCCGCGCGGCGCCGTCGATCAGAACGCAGAGGATGCAGAGGGCATGGGCGACGGCGGGCTGCATGGGGATCGCCCGCTAGAGCGCGGTGTACCTCCAGGCGGTGCCGGCCACGAGCCAGCGGTCGAGCGCCTCGCGGAGCGATCGGGCCGTGCGCGGGTGGCTGAGATCGCCGGGGTGCAGGGCGAGGCGCACCAGGTCATCGCGGCGGTGGAGATGCCAGAACGCCTGGGCGACCCCGGCCGAGGCGTGCGCCCGCACCGGGGTGCGGGCGCTCCAGCGCAGGACCGGGGAGGCGATGCGGAGCCCACGGTCGTAGAGGTGGACGCTCCCCGTATCCTCGCCCACCGCGAGCCCACAGGCCGCGGCGGCCCGCGCCGTCGCCGCTCCGGCGAGCCAGGCGGGGGGCACGAAGCCGACGGGGTCGAGGCCGAGGCCGCGCAGCAGGGCGACGCCCCGCTCGATGCGCTCCCGCGCCGCCGGCTCGTCGAGGGTGAGGAACTCCCCCTCGCGCGCGGTGCGCCCCCAGGCGCGCAGGGTGTGCCGGAAGCGGCGCGGCAGCCCGGCTTCGTCATGGCGCTCGCCATGGAGGAAGATCTCCGCCCCCTGCCCGGCACAGTCGCGGAGCCAGCCGACGAACCGGGGATGGCGGCCGAGCGGCCACTCGCCGTGCCAGTTGGGAACCACCAGCAGCGCCGGCCGCACGCCGTGCGCGGCGCAGAGCCCCCAGAGCTGGTGCACCCGGGGATCCTGCGCCGGGGTCACGTCGTGCAGGCTGAGCAGGAGCTTCACGGCCGCCGCACGCTCTCATAGAGGTGGAGGAGCCGCTCGAACACCCGCTCCCAATCGTGCTCGCCCGTGGCGTGGGCGCGCGCCCGGGCCCGCAGCGGCGCGGTGTCGGCGGCCAGCAGCCGCACCGCCGCGCCGGCGAGCGCCGCGGCGTCGCCGTCCCGGAAAGTGGCGCCGGCCCCCGAGCGGGCCACCTGCTCGGCGACGCCCCCGCGGTCGGCCGTCAGCACGGGAGTCCCGGTCGCCATCGCCTCGAGCGGAGCCAGGCCGAAAGTCTCGAGCCCCCCGGCGAGACGAAGAGGTCGGCGGCCGCGAGCAGCCCGGCAAGCCCGACGCGATCGCCGGTGAAGGGGAGCCAATGAACGCTGGCCGCCCAGGGCTTCCCGCGCAGGGAGCTCTGCAGCTTCAGGCGCAGCGGCCCATCGCCCACCAGCAGCAGCCCGGCACCCGTCCGCGCATGGACCTGCGGCCAGGCGGCGAGCAGGAGGTCGAGCCGCTTCTCGCGGGCGAAGCGCCCCACGAAGACGACGAGCGGGGCACGGCTGAGCCCGAGGCGGTCGCGCACCTCCGCGCCGCCGGCGCGCCGGGCGGGATGGAAACAGTCGAGGTCGACGCCGAGCGGGATGCGCACCACCCGCTCCACCCCGGCGCGCCGGAGCTCGTCGGCGGCACTCTCCGACGTCACCACGGTGGCGGCGAAGAGCCGGTCGAGCGCGCGGGCGTAACGCGCCAGGGCCCGCCCGGCGAGGCCGCTCCCGAACAAGGCGGGGTAGTTGCTGTGGAAGAAATGCACGAGGGGAATCCCCAGCGGCGCGGCGGCGCGGTGCACGATCCAGGGGACCAGCCCGGGGCTCCCCACCTCGATGACGTCCGGCCGCTCGTGCTCGACGATGCGCCGGTTGGTGCGCGTGGCGAGCATGAAGCGGTAGGGGCGCTGCGTCGGCACCCGCGGCCCGCGCAACCGGTAGCAGCGCACGCCGGAGGTCTCGGTGACCGCGTCGGTGCCGCCCGGCACCACCAGGACCTGCCGCAGCTCCGGCCGCGTCTCGACGTACGCCGCCTTCTCCATCAGGTAGGTGCGCACGCCGCCGCTGGTCTCGCCGAAGAACTCGGTGACGTCGAGCACCGCCAGCCGGGCCTGCGGACGCAGGAGAGGCGGCAGCGCCGACAGGCCGCGCTCCGCCGGCTCGGCCGGCGTCAGCAGGAGGCGGCCGAGCTCCTCGGCCGAGAGGCGGTCCAGGCGATCCTCGGACGGGCGGGGAGAGAGCATGAGCCTCCTTGCGATCGCACGATCGCACCATCGCTATCGACGCACGAATCCCGTCGCGATACTGAGAGCTTGCCGTGACGAAACTTGCCCGGCCGCGTGTCGCCGCGGCGACAATCGCCACCCGGCGCACCCCGCAGAATCCGGGAACCGCCCCTGGAGCCCCTGCGAGCGGCTTCAAAGCGGCCGGCGTCGGAGCCGCAGGATGGCGAGGCCGGCCAGCAGGAGGGTGAGCGCGGCGAGGCCGCTCCCTGAGAGGGTGGGGATCGGGGGGGTCACGCGGAAGCAGCAGGGGTCCGCCGCGCCCGGCTCGTCGGGATCGTCGGAGAGCCGGCTCGACTCGTTGGTCCCGTCGCCGTCGGCATCGTAGTTGATCGTCGCCTGATTGCAGAGGGTCATGCCGGTGGTCCCGGCGTTGATGGTGGCGGTGAGGGTGATCGTCACCGTTCCACCCACCGGGATCGCGCCGTTCCATGTGACCGTATTGCCCGAGGTCAAGGCCGTGCCGCTCGTCGCGCTGGCGCTGACCAAAGTCAGCCCGGCCGGCAGGGTGTCCGTGAATTCGTCTCCCGGATTGTCCGTCTGGTTGGCCGGCCCGCAATTGATCAACAGATAGGTTTGAGTCATCTGGGAGAGCTCGGTCAGCGGGCCGCTGATCCCCTCGCAGAAGGCGTGGACACCGGTCGCGGCCACCTGGGTGTCCTCGACGCTCTCGGAAGGAGCACCGCAGAAGCCGGCGGGCGGGGTGATCGTGGCCTTGTTGTGGAGCACGGCCGAGCACATGGGCTGGACGATCCCGCTCAGGCGATAGATCCGCGTCTCTCCCGCGGCGAGGTCGATGGTGTCCGCGAGCGGCGGAAAGAGGTTGGGCGTGCAGCCCGCGCCGCGGCACCAGCGCACCCCTTGCAGCTCGCTGGGAAAGTCGTCCCGCACCACGGCGCCGGTGACCGCCGAGGTGCCGGCGTTCTTGACCGTGATGTCGTACACGACCCCTTGCCCGGGGACGACGGGGTCCGGGCTGTCGGTCTGGGTGATGCTCAGGGGGATCGGGGGACAGATCACCTGGACCGTCGCCGTGACGACGTTCGTCGGAGTGGAGGTCTGGGACATTGCCTGGGCAGTCACGGCAATCGGGTTCCCGGCGGTGCAGCCCACGCAGACTGGAGCGCTGACTGCAAAATCGAGGCTCTTGGAGCCGCAAGGGAGGAGATTGGCCAGGTGGCAGGTGAAGTGATTGATCTGATTGGGGACCGCGGTGCAACCGGTCGGGGGGGCGACGATTGCGGAAGGCCCGAGGACGACATCGGCCGTCGCGCCTTCGGCCGTGCTTGGGCCGGCATTGGTTACCACGACAGTGACTGTGAAGCTGTCGCCTCCCGAGACCTGCGCGGGAGCGCTCACGCTGATTCCGAGAGGGGCCTTGGGGGTCACCGACGTCACCAGCGAGCAGGTTTGCGATGTCGCCTGGCTCCCGGTCACCGTCGCGGTATTGGTGATCGAGGTCGGAGCCGCGCAGCCGTTGGATGCTTTGAACTTTACCGTCACCGGCGGCAGAGACTGGCCGGGACCGATCGTCCCCAGATTGCAGGAGGACTGGACGCAGGGCCCGCTCAGGTAGGTGAGACCCGGCGGTGTCCCATCGGAGAGCTGTACGTTGTTCGCCGCCGCGCACCCGCTGTTGCTCACCGTGAGCTGGTAAGTGATGGTGTCGCCGGCCCGTACCGAGGCCGGCCCCTGCTTGTCGCACGACAGGAAGGGTTTCTGAGGCAGGCTGACGATCGCGGTGGGAGGGGCCGGGCAGGATAAGGCCGCCATTCCGTCGGCCTTGACCGTCGCGGTGTTATGGATCGGGCCCCGAGCCGAGCAATCCTCGGGCACCTGGAAAGTCACCTTTTTGCTCACGGATTCACCGAGAGGGATCGTACCCAGAGAGCAAGGAAATTTCCTGTCGCAGGGCTTATCCGCCCTGACGAGCTCCAGGTGCGGCGGCGTCGGGTCGTCGAGCATGATCCCGGTCACCGCTGTATTGCCATCGTTGGTGACCGTGATCGTGTAAGTTGCGAATCCGCCGGCATCCACGGATTTCGGACCCATGTTCGCGCAGGTCAGATGAGGATTCGACAGGGGAGGGATACTACACGTTGCGACCGCTCCGGCGTGGGTCGCATCGCCCATGTTATAGTCGACGCCACCCATGAAAACTTGGCTGCCGAGAAGCGCGACGGACTGGCCGAAGGCTCCGCTATGCGTCGGCAGAAACTTGGAGCTCTGTATCCAGCTCGCGCTCTGCTTATCAAACTCGAACAGGTAGGCCGCGCCCGTACTGCTGCTGTCGAAGGGAGCCCCGATCAAGATATGGTTGGCATCGCCGTCGATCTGAAGGGAGGTGCCGAGCTGCGCGCCGAGCTTGGGATCGTCCACGGTGAGGGGATTGAAGGGATAAGGCTTCCAGTCGGACCCGTTCCACTCGAAGACGTATGCCGAGCCGGAGTCTGTGATGTGCTGGTCGTCCCCGGGAGCTCCCACCGCGATCTCGCCGCCTCCGATCGCGACGGCGGAGCCGAATTGAATGTTGCCCGGCCGGAACGGGCCGGCCGTCAGCTTGCCGTTCTCTTCGAGGCTCCATCCCTTGTTCGGTGTCTTCTTGAAAACGTAGGCGGCTCCGAAATTCTCGAGCGCGTGGAAGTCGTCGGCAAAGGGAGCGCCGACGACGATCTCGTCTCCGGAAGTTGCCACGGCGAAGCCGAATTCATCGAAGGCGCGGCCATCGCCGGCAACGAGCTTCGTCTGCGTCCAGATTCCCCCTTGCAATTCGAAGACGTAGGCCGCGCCCGCACCGCTGCCGCGGTCCGAGTCGCCGGGGGCGCCGACCACGAGCGTGGTGCCGCTGAGCGAGACGTTGAGCGAGACGGAGGAGCCGAACTGGCTACCCTTTGCAGCGTCTGTAGCCTCCAGCTTGGGTTGTCGAGGAGCCCAAGTCGATCCATCCGGCGAAAGCTGAAAGAGGTAGACCACTCCGGAATCCCGGACCTTCCCATCGCCCACGGGAGCGCCGACCGCGAGCCAGTTGCCGCTGATCGAGACCGAGGACCCGAACTGATCGCCGGGATGGGAATCGTCGGCAGCGATCTCTTGATCCGGCTGTTGCTGGACGGCGGGCTGAGGGTGAAGGTACAGGGCTACAACGCCAGAGTCCTCTCCATGCCGATTATCCCGATTGGCGCCGGCCGCAAGCCATCCGCCGTCCGCACTGAGCGACCATCCGAGCTGGGCAGAAGGCTGAGGCGAGCTCGTGAGGAGCGGCGGCATCTCGCAAGTGATCGATTGGGACGCGGCAAGGGGGCCAGGCACTCCGAGCCCCGCGGCTATGGCGGCGAGCAGCAAAATCATCCCCCTGCGAGGCAGGTCTTTCAGGAGATCGCTCATTGGGGAGGCCTCACCGGTGGCTCGGTCGTGAAGTCGCGAAGCTGGACCGGCGGGTCGTCCAGACCCTCCTCCAGCCGGCTCGACGGCGCCGGGCGCGTGGGCAGGCCGCCCGGCGGCACCAGCACCCATTGGCCGGCCGCGACGTCCACGGGGTCGCCGCCGGCCGTCGCCTGGACGCTGACGACCCCCTCGTCCACGCCGACGAAGGTCCCGACGAGAGGATCGACGAGGAAGCGGACATAGGTCCCCTTGACCCTCGTTACGGCTTCCGGGGTCTCCACCTCGAGGGGCGACCCCCCGAGCAGCAGGGCGAGAAAGAACTGGCCGACGTTGAAGCGGACCTTGGGCGCGCAATGCGAGGGGTCGCCGAGCTGGGCGTCGCCTGTCCCCCGGAACGTCAGCACGGCGCTGATCCGCCGGCCGTCGAAGGTCTTGGTCTCGTTGCAGCCGAACGCCCGGGTGAAGGCGACCTTGAGGAAGGCGTCCTGGCTGGTCAGCATCACTTTCATGCCGCGCTCGATGGCCTCTCGGGAGACGAGGTCGCGCCATGGCTTTCCCGGCGGGGAGGCGCGGACCTGGGGCCTGACCAGGGAGGCGATGCCAATCTCCTCCGCGCCGGCCGCCGCCGTGGCGAGGAACCCGATCGCGAGCAGGACGAAGGCGGCGCCGCGCATCAGAAATCCCAGCTCAGGCCGGCGGAGGCGACCAGCCGACGGTAGCCCAGATCCGGGAGCCCATCGCCCAGATCGACGTTCGATCGCCGGTGGGTGTAGGCGGCCCGTGCCGTCCAGCGCAGCCGGTACGCAGGCGTCCAGACCACCGCCGCCGCCGCCTGCCAGGTCGTATCGTGCCGCTGCGGCCCGGCCGGATCGAAGAGGTTGGACTCCGGCCGGTCGTAGTGGTCCTCCCGGGCTCGCCCCTCCAGGACCGCGGACCAGCGCAGCCCCAGCGGCCAGTCGAGCTCGCCGTTCCCCTCCCAGAAAGTCTCCGCGAACTCCGGCCCCGCCCGGCGGTCCACCCCGCGGACGCCCAGGCGCAACGTGGGACTCCGACTGCCGAAAAAGAAGAGCTGGCTCAGCCCCAGCGACAGGTCGTGACCACTGCGCTGGGGGTCCGAGAGGAGCCCGCCGGGAAAGCGGCGGTCGGCGTAGCCGAGGTCGCAGCGGGTGGCGGTGGCGGGCGTTTCGCGAAAGCCGAAAGCGGCGGCCCCTTCCAGGGTCTGGTAGTACGGCTCGCTGCCGAGGCGGTAGACGGCGCCGCCGGCCTGGAGCAGGGCGGTGAACCGGTTGTCGCTGCCGAACGGGATCCGGGCATAGCCCAGAGGCCCGTCCAGGAACCCTTGCGGATCGCTGCCGAAAGCGACCTGGACGGTGCCGCGCGCCTGCCCGAGGTCGAGATAGCCGAAGTCGACATGCAGGTCGCGCCGGGTCTCCAGAGTCACGCCGAGGTCCGGCCCCTGGCCGGCGTGGAAGGGATAGATCCCGAGCCGCAGGTCGACGCGGCCGAGGCCGTCCGCGTCGCCGCCGCGGACCACGGGGTCCCCGGGGCCGGGGGCCGGCACGCTCAGCGTGTTCGACAGCAGGTTGGGATTGCTGTCCGCCGCGGCCGAGAGGCCGACCGTCCCTTCCCAAAGCCCCCGGTCGTCGACCACCTCGCGGGGGCTCGCCGTGAGGCTCGCCTCGATCTCCGCCGCGGCTTCGCTCACGCGCCCCTGCCGCAGCAGGGCCAGCCCCCGCCGCGGGACCGCGTCCGGGTCGAGCGCCGCGGCCTTGCTCAGCCAGTCGAGGGCGGCGGTCGCCTCCCCCTCCTGCAAAGCCTTCAGCCCCTCGGCGAGGTCCACTTCGGCTTCGGCCCGGCGCGGCACCGGCGCGGCAAAGCCTGCCAGGCCGAGGGCCAGGAAGCACAAAGTAGCGGACAGCGAGGACAGCAAGGTCCGGCGCATCGGCGATCCACCCCTTCTCTCTAGCGGTTGAGAAAAGCATATAATGGAAAACGTTCACTTACCAAATCGATGACCATCGATGAGGAGGGCATGGTGCCTGAGCCCGAGCTCGACGTCTTCCTCTCCCATGCGACGGCGGACAAGCCCGTGGTCGAGAAGCTCGCCCGGATCCTCCGCAAGCAGGGTGTCAAGCCCTGGCTGGACGAGTGGAACCTGGTGCCCGGCGAGCCCTGGCAGGAGGCGATCGAGGACGCTCTGACGCGTTGCGCGGCCTGCGCCGTCTTCTTCGGCCCCGGCGGCACCGGGCCCTGGCAGGGCGAGGAGATGCGCGCGGCGATCGAGCGCCAAGTCACGGAGGGACGCTATCCGGTGATCCCGGTGCTGCTCCCCGGCGCCGTGCGGGGCGAGCGCAGCCGGCTGCCCGCGTTCCTCACCCGCCGGACCTGGGTCGAGTTCCGCGACACCCTCGAGGACGAGCGGGCGCTGCGCGCGCTGATCGCCGGCATCCATGGGATCGCGCCCGGCCCGGACCCTGAAACCGCGGAGGTCGAGGTGGCCAAGGCAGTGGCCGAGGGGGTCTGCCCCTATCGCGGCCTCGAGCTCTTCGACGTCGGAGACGCGATCTTCTTCCACGGCCGGGAGGTCCTGGCCGGGTGGTTGCTCGCCAAGCTCCAGCCCACCCGTCTCGATCAGCGCTTCCTGGTCATCGCCGGCCCGTCGGGGAGCGGCAAGTCGTCGCTCGCCCGCGCCGGCCTCCTGGCTTCGCTGAAGGGGGGTGCGCTCCCGGGGAGCCGGGACTGGCCGATCGCCATCTGCAAGCCCGGCCCGAATCCGCTGGAGAACCTGGCGCTCGCCCTGGTGGACGCGCTCCAGCTCGGCTCTCCGGCCTCCGCCGGTCTGCGGCTGATGCAGGACTTCCGCAACGACCACCGGACGCTGCACATCCATGGCCGTTTCGCGTTGCGCGGCACCGCGGACCGCCGCCTGGTGGTGCTGGTCGATCAGTTCGAGGAGGTCTTCACCCTCTGCGCGGACGAGGCCCAGCGCCAGGCCTTGATCGGCAATCTGCTCTATGCCGCCAAGGAGGCGGACGGCCAAACGGCGGTCGTGCTCACCCTGCGGTCCGATTTCTACGGCCGTTGCGCCGCCTACCCGGAGCTCGCCTCCGCCGTCTCCGACCGCAGCGAGCTGGTGGGACCGATGACACCCGAGGAGCTGCGCAGCGCCATCGAGGCGCCGGCGCGGACGACGGGCCTGAAGCTCGAGGCGGATCTCGCCGACCGCCTGATGGCGGAGGTGGAGGGGCAGCCGGGATGCCTGCCGCTGCTCCAGCACGCCCTCCGCCAGCTCTGGCAGAAGCGCGCGGGCGACCGGCTCACCGCCGCGGCCTATCGCCAGATCGGCGGCGTGGCCGGAGCCCTGCAGCAGCACGCCGAGGAGATCTTCACCGGCTTCGACGAAGGCGAGCGCGAGGCCTGCCGGCGCCTCCTCCTGCGTCTGGTGCAGGTGGACGAGACCCGCGCCACCCGGCGCCGGCTCGCCTTCGACGAGCTGGTCTCCCCGCAGGATCCCGAGGCCGGCCGCCGGGCCGCCGCCGCCGTCGTCGCCCGGCTCACGCAGGAACGCCTGCTGACGGCCGAGGCGGCCGGCGAGGAGAAGCGCCCCACCGTGGAGCTGGCCCACGAGGCGCTGATCGGCGCCTGGAAGCGCTTTCAGGAGTGGATCGACGCCGACCGCGAGGCGCTCCGCATCCGCCGCCGCGTGGACGAGGCGGCGAGCGAGTGGACCGCCGGCGGGCGCGATCCCTCGTATCTCTATTCCGGCGTGCGTCTGGCCCAGGCCGAGGAGTGGGCCGCAAGCCGCCCGGGCGAGCTGGCAGGCACCTCCCGGGAGCTCCTGGCGGCGAGCGCCGCCCGGCGTGACCAGGAGCTGGAGGCGAGGCGCCGGCAGCGGCGGCGAGCGCTCCTCGTCCTCGCGTCGGCGGCCCTGGCGGCGGGGCTCGTCGCCATCGTGATGGTCGGACTCTGGAAGAAGGCCCAGCAGCAGGGGGAGGTCAACCTGGCCACCCAGATGGCAGGGCAGGCCAGGCTCACCCTCGCCGCGAACCCCCTGACCGCCCTGCTGCTGGCGGCCGAGGCGGTCCGCCTGAAGGACGATCTGCCGGTGGCGAAAGGCGTCCTGCTGGAAGCCCTGGCCCTCTCCGACGCGCAAAAGGTGGGACGTCCGGGGATCTCAGCCGTCGCGGCTTCAGCGGACCACGGCTCGCTGGTGGCCGTCGAGAAGGACGGCGTGGCGACCCTCTGGAAGCTCGCTCCGGGGGCACTGCCGGCGGCCCTCCGCAGCTTCCGCATCCAAAGGCCCGTGACCGCCGTCGCCCTGAGCAACGACCGCCGCTGGCTGCTCGTCCGGAATCCGGACGACGACGTCCAGCTGCTCGATTTGACGAAGGGGGATCAGGGGACCCCGCTGCCCAAGGAAGACTGGCGATATGGCGATCCGTTCACCTCCGACAGCCGCGGGTTGACGATGAATCGGGACGACGAAAAGGCGGTGCGTCACGACCTCCTGCGACAAACCGTCACGGAGGTGCCGGGATGGAAGCCCCCCCCGGACGTGAATGCGGAGATCCTCGCCAAGGCGCCGCCGGGCGCCACGATCGCGGCTCTCAGCTCCGACGGGAGATGGCTCGCCTGGGGAGAGGAGGGCGGAACCGTGCGTTTCCGGGAGCAGGCCTTCCCCGAGGCGCCGTCGATCGAGCTGCCGGGGCAGGGCCAGCGGGTCCGCTTCCTGATCTTCACGGCAGGAGACCGCGGGCTCGTCACTCAGGGAGGGGACGAGGCCCCGCGCCTCTGGGACCTGCGCCGATTTCCTCCGGGCGGAATCCTCGCCGCGACCCCGGACGGGAGCCGGCGGTTAGTGGGTCAACCCGGCAGGGACGTTCATGTCGAGGATGATCCCGGGGGGCCCCATCCGCCGCTTCAGGGAGTCGAGCCCGACGCCTCCGTCTGGGCCTTCAGCCCGGACGGCTCCCGCCTGGCGGCCGGGGGGAAGAGCGGCAAGCTCCTCCTCTGGAATCTCCGTGGCAACGACCCGAAACCGCGGATCGTCCCCGGGGTCGGGCCGATGACCGCCCTGACGTTCAGTCGCCAGGGCGACCACCTCGCCATCGGCGGCGAAGGGTTCGCCAAGCTCTGGGATTTCGGGAACGCAGATCCGCAGCTTTTGAGCCATGACCCCAATCAGCAGGTGACCGCCCTCGCCTTCAATTCCTCTTCCGACCGTCTGGCGACGGGCTGGAGCCAGGGGAAAGTCCGAATTTTCCGGACGGACGATCCTGAGCTGCCGACGGATGAGGCACCGACTCTCGACGCGGCCGTCACCGCCCTCGCCTTCAGCCCAGACGGCGAGCGGCTGGCGATGACGGACGGCAACGGCAGGGCCAGGCTCTGGAAGAACGGCCCCGGCAAGCCGCTCGCAAACCAGGACCCCAAGGTCCGTGCCCTGGCCTTCAGCCCGGACGGACGCTGGCTGGCCGGCGGCGGCGAGGAGGGCTTCCTCCAGCTCTGGGACCTAGGCAATCCCTCCGGTGTCCCCATCGCCTGGCTGGGTCACGCCGGTCTCATCCACTCCCTCTCCTTCGCCAGGGATGGCAAGGAGCTGATCACGACCGACCGGAGCGTCCGCTCCTGGCCGCTCGACGCCGGCGAGCTGATCCGGCAGGCGTGCGACAAGGCGGGCCGCGATCTCACCCAGGAGGAGTGGGTCCGCAACGCGCCCCAGGGAGAGAAATTTCGCGAGGGGATGCCCTGCAGGGCGCGATGACAATGCCGCTTTGCTTCGCTTTCCGCGCCTCTACCCCGTCCGCGGGTGGTGGCTCCTCCTCGGCCCGGCCGCCGGCGCGCACCTATGCGCGCGGGACGCGGCTGCTGCGGCGGCTCCGCTCCTGGTGAGCCTGAGGCTCCGGCGCTTCCTCGGGCTGCTGCGCCCTGGCGGCCTCGCGCAACCATCCTTCGGGGCGCGACCTCATCCAATCCATGGCGGCATCGCGTAAGGTCTCCGAGGCCGCCATCTCTGGCGCTCTTCCACTTGCCCAAAGAGGAGACCGTTCGCGCATGCCCCTTTCAACCCTCCGTGTGCTCCTGCCCTTGCTGCTGGTGACGACATCGACGGCAGGGAGGGCCCTATGGGCCCAGGAGCCTGTATCCCCGATACCACCAGCACCGACGGCCGCTCCCGCGCAGCCCGCCGACCCGGAGGGTGAGAAGGACCCGCGGGAGAAGAACGACAAGACCAAGGACGCGGCAGGGCATCTCAAGGTCTACGACGAGATTCAGGTCATCGACCGCGCCTCGGACATGGTCGGCATCGCGGATTCGGCTTCCGAGGGGGTGACCGGCCAGAAGGAGCTCGCGGAGCGTCCCATCCTGCGGCCGGGGGAGCTGCTGGAGACGGTGCCGGGGGTGATCATCACCCAGCACAGCGGCAGCGGCAAGGCGAACCAGTACTTCCTGCGCGGCTTCAACCTCGACCACGGCACCGACTTCCGGATCACCGTCGACGACATCCCGGTCAACATGCCCTCGCACGGCCACGGCCAGGGGTACAGCGACCTCAACTTCCTGATCCCCGAGCTGGTCGACACCGTGCGCTACAAGAAGGGGCCCTATTACGCCGACGAAGGGGACTTCTCGGCCGCCGGCGCCGCCGAGTTCACCTACGTGAATACGCTGCCCAAGGGGATCGTAAGCCTCACCCCCGGCGAGTACGGCTACGGCCGCCTGCTGGTCGCCGACGAAGGGAAGTACGCCGGCGGCGACCTGCTGGGAGCGATCGAGCTGGAGCACAACGACGGCCCGTGGGTGCATCCGGACGACTACCGGAAGCTCAACGGCGTCCTGCGCTGGAACCACGGCGACGCCGGCAACGGGCTCACCGTCACCGCCATGGGGTACGACGGCAAGTGGAATTCGACCGACCAGATCCCCGAGCGCGCCGTGGACGCGGGGCTGATCAGCCGCTACGGGGCGATCGATCCCACGGACGGCGGCCGCACCTACCGCTACAGCCTGGCGGCCGACTGGCGGCAGGGGAGCGACACCACCCTCACCCGCGCCAGCGCCTACGTGCTGCGCTACGGGCTCCACCTCTTCTCGGATTTCACCTACTTCCTCGACGACCCGGTGAACGGCGACCAGTTCGAGCAGCTCGACAACCGCACCGTCACCGGCTTCGCGGTGAGCCGGCAGTGGGGCCTCACCCTCGGCGGGCACGCGGTCGAGACCACGGCCGGCCTCCAACTCCGCAACGACGCGATCGGCAACGGCCTCCTCCAGACCAAAGACCAGCAGGTCCTGAGCACCACGCGGCGCGACGACATCGAGCAGGTGAGCGGCGGCCCCTACGTCCAGGCGCGGGTGGTGTGGACCCCCTGGCTGCGCACCGAGACCGGCCTGCGCGCCGACGAGTACTACGCCGACGTGCGGAGCGACCTGGCGGCGAACTCGGGGCACCGCCAGTCCGCCATCCTCAGCCCCAAGCTCGCCGTCACCTTCGGCCCGTGGAACGCCACCGAGCTCTACGTGAGCTACGGCTACGGCTTCCACAGCAACGACGCCCGCGGCGCCACGATCACCGTCGATCCCAAGACCGGCGAGCCGGTCGACCCGGTCACCCCGCTGGTGCGCGCCAAGGGGGCGGACGTCGGCGTGCGCACCTCGGCGATCCCCAACCTCCAGACCTCGGCGACCGCCTTCCGCCTCGACCTCGACTCCGAGCTCCTGTTCGCGGGGGACGGCGGCACCACCGAGGCGAGCCGCCCCAGCCGGCGCCAGGGGATCGAGCTGCAGAATTTCTACACCCCGCTCCCCTGGCTGACCCTCGACGCCGACTACGCCCATTCGAGCGCCCGCTTCAGCAATTTCGATCCGGTGGGGGACCACATCCCCGGCGCCATCGAGAACGCCCTCTCGGCGGGGATCTCGGTCGACGACCTCGGCCCCTGGTTCGGCAGCCTCCGCCTGCGCTACTTCGGGCCCCGCCCGCTGATCGAGGACGACAGCGTCCGCTCGAAGGCGTCGTCGCTGCTCAATTTTCGGCTCGGCCACAAGTTTCCCAACGGCCTCGCGGTCGCCGCCGACGTCTTCAATCTCCTCGGCAATGAGGTGAGCGACGTCGACTACTACTACGCCTCGCAGCTGCCAGGCGAACCCGAGCCGGTCAATGACATTCATTTCCACCCGGCGGAGAAGCGCTCGGTGCGGTTGGAGATCGTCTGGCGGTACTGAGGGGCATTCCACAGCGATTCGGCAGGAGTCTGGAATTCAGCGACGCAGAGCCCCAGCTTCGGGCTGGGGCTCTGGATCTAGGCGAAGTCTCCTACTGGACGTTCAGAGTGAAATCGTCCACCACGAATGAGGTTTGCAAGGAGGAGTCCTCCGTGCCGACCAGGAAGACCTGGATCGTCTGTCCCGCGTAGGCGATCAGGTTGAAGCTCTTCTGGCTGAAGCCCGTGGCGTGGTTGAGGTTGGAGTAGGTGGCGAGGGTCGCGAGCACGGCGCCCGAGGTGTTGCGGATCTGCACCTTCAGGGTGTCGAACGCGGTCGTGGTGGTCGTCTCGGCCGTGTCGATGTGGAGCCAGAAGGCGAGGGTCGCGGTGGTGGCGGTCGACGGGATGGTCACGGTCTGGAGGATGCTGTCGGTGTGGGTCGTGCCATAGCCGTTGAGCCACGCCTTCCACGAGCCCGAGTGAGCCGCCTCCCCCGTGGAGTTGTCGATGACGCCGGCGGTCACCGTCCAGGGCGCCGGGCTGGTCGAGCCGTTCTCGAAGCCGGGGTTGCCCAACAGTTGTTGCACGGTCGTGGAGCTGACCGTCAGGTTGACCGTCGTGCTGTGGACGCTGCTCCCCCCGGTGCCGGTGACGGTGATCGGGTAGGTGCCGGGGACCACCGTCGAGCCGACGGTGATCGTCATCGTCGAGCTCCCCGCGCCCGGCGCGGCGATCGAGGTCGGGCTGAAGCCGACGGTGACGCCGGAGGGCTGGCCGGAGGACGTCAGCGCGACCGAGTTGTTGAAGCCGCCGGAGACGGTGGTGGTGATCGTCGAGCTGCCGGCGTTCCCTCCTACGCCTTCGACTTCTCGGTGTGGGAGATCTGGGGAGCGCTCCTCTACGGCGGCCGGCTGGTGGTGGTCCCCTACTGGGAGAGCAGGTCGTTCCAGACCACGTAGACGTTGTTCTTGGTGCCGTCGCTATAGGCGCCGGCCGCCGTGTAGACGAGGAGCTGGCGGCTGGCGTCGGCGGGGATGGCGATCTGGAAGGAGGCGCCGGTGGTGGCGATCTTCACCGGCGTCGCGAAGGAGACGCCGCCGTTGGTGGACTTCACCACGTAGAGCCCGCGGCTGCCGGTGTCCGGGTAGAAGCCGAAGACGTCCCCGTTGGCGTTGGTCTTGATGTCGGCGCCGATGGCGGTGCCGGTGGTCTCCCCATGGCTGACCTGGACCGGCGTCTGCCAGGAGCCGGTGGGGCCGGTGCGCCGCGCCACCACGGCCGGGTTGCCGGGGTGCCAGATGGCGTAGACGTTGTCCTTGAACGGCGAGGTGGCGCTGTGGTCCACCCACATCATCTGCTTGTCGTTGTTGGTCAGGCTGCCGGAGAAGGTGGCGTCGAAGGTCCAGGTGGCGCCGCCGTCCGTCGATTTGTAGGAGCGCATCGTGAGGACGGTCTCCGCCGCGTTGATGCCGATCGTGGTCGACCACGCCGTGCCGTCCGAGGTCCATTCGACCGTCGGGTCGGACATGAAGGAGTCGCCGGTGACCAGGGGCAACAGCGTCTGCCCCCAGGAGACGCCGCCGTTCGACGAGAAGAACATCGCCTGCCGGCCGCTCGAGCTGATGTTGTTCGAGGCGCCGATGACCTTCTGCGGGTTCCAGTAGTTGACCCGGATCGCCGACTCGCTGCGCGCCGAGGTCTGGGCCCCCGAGATGCGCTCTTCTCCGGTCTCGCTGGCGCTCTTCGTCATCGGGCCGTTGGGCTCTCTCACTCCCGGCTTCAGGTCCTGGTGGGTGAGCATCCACTCCCAGACCTCGTGCAGGACGAGCGGATAGCCGCCCGTGGGATCGGTGGGCGAATAGCGGTCGTTCGGATGGTTCTTGCGCCACAGGACGCGCAGCCAGAGCGGAATCCGGCGGGTGTCCTGGCTCTCCTCGCGCCGCAGGAGCGAGAAGTCCTGGTTCTCGGCGATCAACTTTTCCAGGTTGCTGCCGGCGATCACCCGATCTTTCACCAACTGCTCCTGCAAGCTCGGCCAGGCTCTCTGCTGCGCCGAGCCGGCCATCGCCCCGGCGAACAGCAGGAGGCCGAGGCTGAGAGCAGCCTTCCCGCGGACGCGGGACCACACGTGGGATGACGCCATAGAAAAACTCCTCTCCTCTTTCAGAATCGAAAGAGGCCAAAGAATCGGCCGCGTCATGCGGTCGATGAAAAATTTTTGCTGTCGCGAGACCGGAGAGGAAACCCTCGTGCTTTCGTAATTGTCCTTGTCTCGAGTAGTGCGCTTCAGGGCTCAAAGCGAGCCCTGCCGCCCGAGGGCGGAGAGGCAGGTCTCCCCTTGGATGTTGTCGATGTCCAGAGGGCCTCAAGGAATCCCTGTTCAATCTGTATTCTTGTCTCACTCGCTGTATTAAAATTGAAATCTGCTCAGGTTCAGGAGGTCGACGGACCGGGATCGCCGGATGTGCTAATTCGCACATCAAGGGTTTCCATTTTGCGAGAGACTCGGGTGGATGAACCTGCTATCCTGATCGACGATGCCGGCCAAACGACAATTCTGGGCGAGCCTGCTGGCGGCGTTCCTCCTGCTGGGGACGTTCGAGCGGCACGCCCCGGATGAGGTGCTCGAACACTTCGGGCACGCCGAGAACGAAGCGTTCTCCGCCAGCGCCGTCCATCCCGGCCAGCCGGCCCACTTCGAGCAGTACCTGGACGGCAAGCGCGCCCCGTGCCCGCTCTGCCTGCACCAGTTGCGGACGAGCGGCGCGCACCTGCTCGCCTTGGCAACGCTCGACTCGCTGGCCGCGCAACCGGCCTTCCGCAACGACCTGCCGCTCCCCGCCGGCCACCTCGCGCGCGCCTCCTCCGGCGCCCGCGCTCCGCCTCGCGTCTGACCTCCCGTTCCCGTTTCGACATTCGATTCGTCCGCGGTTCGTAGCGGGCGAGGCCCCGCGCCTTGCGCGGAGCTCAAACAAGGGAATCGTCCTTGGGTCCGCGCTCGCTCGCGGCCGGAGGAGTCAAGGCTTGGAGGCCAGATCCAGTGGAACCGAAAACCGTGCGCGCGGCGTCCGCCGCTCTTTATAGCGTCCTCTTTCTCTTTCTCTTCTCCTCGGCCGCCTGGGCGGGCCAGGTCCGCGGCAAGGTGGTGGGCCCCGGCAACGAGCCGCTCCCCGGCGTCGCCGTCGAGCTCGCCAACGACCTCACCGGCTCGTCGCAGCAGGCCGTCTCGGGCGCCGACGGCGGCTTCATCTTCTACAACGTCCCCGACAACCCCTACCACCTGCGGGCTTCGCTCGCAGGGTTCGCCGACTTCCACGCCGACGTCCAGGTGCGCGGTGCCGTGCCGATCGAGCAGAAGATCCAGCTCACGGCGCAGTTCTCGGGTTCGACGACGGTCACCGCCGAGAAGGAGAACGTCGAGATCGAGACCGACGACTCCTCGACCCACACGGACATCGACAAGTCGCTGGTCCGCCGCTTCGCCGCGCCGGTCGCCTCGCGCGCCTTCGAGGCGATCGTGCTCTCCTCGCCCGGCTTCAGCCAGGACGAGAACGGCCGCTACCACTTCCAGGGGGGGCACTCGCAGCAGCTCCTGGTGATCGACGGCCAGCCGATCGGCGACCAGGTGGGGATCACCTTCTCGAACTCACTCAACCCCGGCATCGCCGAGGGGATCTCGATCGTCACCGGCGGCATCGCCGCCGAGTTCGGCGAGAAGGCGAACGGCGTGATCAACCTCACCACCCGCTCCGCCCTGGGGCATGACGGCCTCCACGGCGACGTCGGCGTCGGCGCCGGCCGCTTCTCGACGATGGAAGGGGCGGTCGCCGCCGGCTGGGGAGGCCCCCGCTCCGGCCTCTTCCTCGACCTCGACGCCTCGAAGTCCGACCGTTTCCTCGACCCGGTCTCCTTCGACAACTTCCACAACCAGGGGAACACCCGCCGCCTCTTCGCCCGCTACGACTCGCTGGCGGCGGGGGAGTCCGACTCCTTCCGCCTCACCGGCAGCGGCGGCAAGACCGACCGCGACGTCACCAACCTCCCCTCGCAGGAGGCCGCGGGTCAAAACCAGCGGGTCTTCTCCGAGGATTGGAACCTCAACCTCGGCTACCAGCACGTGGCCGCCGCCGGCTGGGTGCTCGACGGGCAAGCTTACAGCCGCCGCAACAGCCTCCGCCTCGACGGCTCGCCCGGCGACACCCCGGTCACCGCCGCGCAGGACCGCTCGCTCGCCAACCAGGGGGGGAACCTCTCGCTCTCGAAGCTGGTGGGAGCCAACGAGCTCAAGGTCGGCCTCCAGGCGAAGCGCTTCCCGATCCAGGAGTCGTTCCACTTCGGGATCACCGACCCCGCGCTGAACGACCCGTCCGCCGACGGCTACAACCCCAACCTCGCCCCCTACGACCTGTCGCGCGGCGGCACGCTCTTCAACTTCAACTCCGAGCGCACCGGCCAGTACTACGCGGGCTACGCGCAGGACACCGCGCGGCTCGGAAATCTGACGATCAACGCCGGCCTGCGCTACGACCACAACAGCCTCTTCGAGACCGAGAGCCTGCTCCAGCCGCGCGTCGGCGTCGCCTACTTCATCCCGGCGACGAACACGGTCTTCCGCGCCTCCTACGACCGCATGTTCATCACCCCCGAGTACGAGAACATCCTCCTCTCCTCGTCCGCGGCCGCCGCGGCGCTGGTGCCGCCGGCCCTCCAGGGGAACAGCCAACTCGGCTCGGGGCAGCTGTTCAACGTCTCCGAGCGACACAAGGTCTACAACGCCGGCATTCAGCAGGGGATCGGCCACGCCCTGCGCGTCGACCTCTCCTACTGGAAGCGGACGGTGGTGAACGCCGCCGACCAGGACCAGTTCTTCAACACCGGCATCGTCTTCCCGCTCAACTTCAAGGGGGCGGATCTGAACGGTTGGAACGCCCGGCTCGACGGCGGCCCGTGGAACGGCTTCCGCGGCTACCTCTCGCTCGGCCATGTCAAGGCGCTCTATCAGAACCCCTTCGTGGGCGGCCTCTTCCTCGACGCCGGAGCGCTCGACACCCTCGCCGGCGGCTCCTTCGTGATCGACCACGACCAGGACCTCCAGGAGCAGCTCGGCGTCTTCTGGGACATCCCGAAGACCGGCTACTGGCTCGGCGTCACCCAGCGTTACGACTCCGGCCTGGTCACCGACGCCGGCACCCTCGCGGACGTTCTGGCCAGCCCCGACACCGCCTACGCCGCCCCCTACATCCGCTTCGGGGAGGACCCGCAGCGCATCCGGCCGCGCACCGTCTGGAACCTCTCGCTCGGCGCGCGCCTGAAGCAGTACGGCTTTCCCTTCGAGATCCAGCTCGACGTCCTCAACCTGTTCGACGAGAAGGGGCTCTACAACTTCCAGTCCGTCTTCGGCGGCACCCACGTCATCCCGCCGCGCACCGTCGCCGGCCGCATCCGCTACGTGTTCTAGGAGATTTGCCATGAGCGCAACGCAGCGCTGGTACCGGATCGGGGAGAGGATCTTCCTCGACCCCGACCACGTGCTCGAAGTGGTGGACGGCGTGGTGGCCTTGACCATGCTCCACGAGGACGGCGCCGAGGTCCTCCTCGGCCTCTACGGCGCCGGCCAGATCCTCGCCGGCCATCCCGCGGAATCGGGCTGCGTCGAGCTCTCGGCGCAGACCGCGACGACGGTGCGAGTGGAGCCCTGGGGCGAGGCCGTGCAAGGGGCGGGCTTCGCCGATCGGTTGCGGAACCGTCTGCGCGCGATGGAAGCCTGGGCGGCGATGCAGGCCCGGCCGCACATCGAGCAACGGCTGTTCGGGATTTTGTCGCTGCTCGCCGAGCCGTTCGGCCGCTCGACGAGGGACGGCCTGCTGATCGACGTGCCGATCACGCAGGCCCAACTCGCCTCGGCCGTCGGCGCCACGCGGACGACCGTCTCGCGATTGCTCAGCCGGCTTGGCCGGAAGGGGTTGCTGGTCGCCGTGCGCACCGGCCGTGGCGAGCGATACTGCTTGCGGAGCGCAGTGGAGAAGGGGCAGACGGCGGCGAAAGAGGAGGAGCGGGAAGGTCCGCTGGCGCTCGCTTCGGTTTGATACAAAACGTGCGGTTTCGCACCGTTCGGTCTTTGAAACGACTTTACAGTCTCTCTAAGGAACCGGGAGCGACACCCCGGTTCCGGCCATCTGCAGACGGGGATGAACGATCGTCTCGCCATCCCCGTCTGCCCTTTTTGATCGATGGACCACCCTGCCCGAAAAACTCGGTCACTCCGGCAGAATGTTCATCGGCCGCCGGCCATCTGCTCCCCTCCGCTCCTGGTGACCCTAAGTCTCCGGCGCTTCCTCGGGCTGCTGCGCCTTGGCGCCCGCCGCCTTTTTCCAGGCTTCCCAGTCCGCATGGACCTCCTTCAGCATCTCCTTGGCGGCCTCGCGCAGCCATCCTTCGGGGCGGGAGACGAGGTCGACCAGGAGGGCGGGGGCGCTGGCGGATCCCAAGTGGACGTTGGCGGTCTCCCAGCCCATGGCGTGCAGGAGGCGGACGATCTCGTGCTGTCTGGGGAGCTCGGCGAGCTCGATGCGCGAGCAGTCGGGGGCCAGGCGGCGCACGATCCAGCGCCGCTTGACGGCAACGAACGGGTCCTGGCAGCGCACCGCCTTGCCGAGGATCTCGCGGTAGATCTCGCGCGGCTCGAGGTCGCCGCGGTGCGACCACAGGAAGGCGGAGCGGGCCGCGGCCTTGGCTTCGCGGGCGATGTTGCCGCCGCACCAGTCGGCGAGCGCCACGAAGCGCTGCCGGCCGAGCGATCCCGCCCCCGCGGTGCGATGGACGAAGCGCACGGTTGAAACCTTCTCCGGCAGCAGCGTGCCGAGGGCGCGCAGCGCGCTCTCCGGCACCAGGCTGGCGCCCACCGCCGGCAAGGCTTCGAGCTTCTCCCAGAACTCGTCGGGGCGCTCGAGCCTCGCCATGGCGACCTCCCAAAGGGCGCGCCAGCGCTCGGCGAGGACGAACGGCTGTCCGCCGGCTTCGAGCCCCTCCTGGTACCCGGAGAGGATCGCGCCGTCCGCCTCGCGCGGCGCGATCGCCAGGCTCGCCTCGGCGATCGCCAGCCGGGCGCTGGCCGCCAGCCGGACGAGGTCGTAGGTGTAGGGGAGCCGATAGGCCTCGTCGAAGTCGTTGATCCCCCAGACCAGGCGCCCCTCGGCGTCGCGCCAGGTGCCGAAGCTCTCGACGTGCAGGTCGCCCACGGCGAGGACCTGCTTGCCGGCGCTCACCGACTTCTTCACCTGCGGCCAGAGCTGCGTCCAGCGGTAGTAGGTCGCCCGCAGGAACAGGAACTCCGAGCGGCGCATCACCTCGTGCTTGCGCTCGAGGTCCTCCGGCAGCAGCGGGATCTGCTCGCCGAGCCACTTCTCATAGCTGGCCGTCGCCTTCTGGATCGACATCTTGTTTGGCGTCTTGACAGGATTTTTCATCTCTCCCTCTCCGGATGGCGGAAGTCTAACAACATGATGTGACAGTCAAGGTCACGGCCGTGATTCCCGTAAGCGGATAGCTCGTCGTGCCCTCGCCGTACCGCTGGCAGGCGGCGGTCGAACCGGGCTGGAGACCTCGGAAGGGCTCCTCGCCGGTTCGGCGGACTCCCGGTACCTGATCCTGGCCGGCTCACTCTCGGCGCGCCCACCGCCGAGGACGAGGCGGGGCTGCGGCGGCTGGCCGCGCAGCTCCGCGCCGGCGAGCTGGTCGTCAAGCTGTTCCTTCGCCACACCCTGCACGAGGTGTTACGGGTGGGGTAGGAGCCCTCGGTAGCCGAGCTATTCCTCTTTGCCGGACATTGAAGGTCCTAACCGGCCGGACCGACCCCGCCAGATCGAACTGCCTATTGCCAGTTTGCTATGCCGGTTACTTGCGGCAACCCGTTCCTGCGCCATCGCTCAAGCTTCCTTGAGCCTCGTTGGAAAGCGATGGATCAAGTAGTTCTCTCAATCTGATCTTAACGGTCATTCTTGGTTGATTCAAATTACTACTCGGAACATACCGGAGATACTCCTGAGCACGATTGCGCGAAGATCGTTTCGGCTATTCTGTCCCGCTTAAGGAAAAGAGGGGCACCTAGCAAAAAAGGAAGGGAGGTCGACCATGCAAAAGATCGTCGTGTGTTTTACTCTTCTTCTCTCTCAACTCTCTCTCTCCACTCCTGCCGGGGCGGTCTCGGCCGCTCCGCAAGTCAAGCACTGCATTGTAAAGGACGCGAGCGAATTCCTCACTCAGGAGCCATTCGTTGGTCATATCCTATTGCAAGGTAGTGATTTCCACCACTGCTATGGCACCTTGATCTCTCCGACGGGTCAAGTCTTCACCGCTGCTCATTGCGTCTTTACCAACCCAGACGATACAAGCAGCCCAATGCTCTCCGGTATGCGCCTTTGCATGCAAGACCAGAAAGAATTGAAGCTTGGGTTGGCTTACGTAAATCCCATTCTTGATATTGCAATCCTGCAGGCGACGCCGAATCTGGTGTCATCGTATGGATGGGCAGCCTTCGAGGCCGGCAAACTGCGCCCTGGAGACGGATTGAGCCGTGCCGGCCAAGGCGGATTCTGCATCGCTCTACCGACTTCTGACGATTTCAACTTGCGCCTTTCCTGCCCTGTGAAGCCGGGGGATTCTGGCGAGACGCTCCTGTCCCATGGCAGGATATCGGGAATTCTAACGAGACAAGTTTCGGCCAACGGCGCTACCGCCGCGACTGGTTACGCTACGTTCTTTGGTGTGCGCAACCTTATCGGTGCCCCGATGCTGCTTCTTAGCGACGCGAGAGCCTCCGACCCTGCGGTGCTCGCGGAACCTTTCGAAATATATATTTCTGTAATTAACATATCTGGCAATGAGTCGCCGGGTGGCGTCATGGTATCCGTCGACAATGCGGAGGCTGCGTGCGAGGCATCACCCACCCAAGCCGCCTTTGTAACGCTGCATAGAGCAGGCGAGAAAGTCCTTACCCGAGAAGGTGAAAGTACCACGCTCTCATCCCCGATGATTGAGCTGAGAGCAACGTCGCCATGGCCTTCCGGTGCGGAGTTTGCCATTACTTGTAGGGCAGTTCCGAGTTCAACAAGTCCTATGACGATTCGCTACCGTGCGTTCTCAGACTGGGAGGGATCCGATCACGAGATCAGCGAGCCTTGGTCTGCCGACGAGCGCGATGATCAAGGATGGCCAGTGAAGACTCTGCAGGTCGGAGTCAGAGACCCCTTAGACAGGGCTTGGACCGGAGGAGCGTATACGGTGCGATCAGACAGCGCTTTTGTCACGGGAGGAGTCTTCTCCGCTCCTGGTCAGCCGTTTGCCAGCTATTTTAGATATGGCCCGAGCAGTACCTATGGTAATTCTACCCCGCAGATCCCTGGCTCTAGCGCATCTCTTTCGGGGCTCAGCTGCGGCACCGAATACCACTATTCGGCAGTGTTTATCCTCTCGACTCCCTCAGGCCAGGAAACCTATTCAGGAGGTGATCGCACCTTCACCACCTTGCCGTGTTCACTCGCGCCTATCGCCAACCTTAGTGGAAGCGTACAAACGGGCAGTGAGAGCCAAGCCTCAGCAGCACTCGAAGCTTCCGTCGAAACGAACGGCTCGCCAGTGATTCTCTATTTCACGTATGGCGCCTGCGTGGGTAATACTTGCGCCGACACCTCCTCGACGTGCGGCTTTCCATTCATTCCAGGTTATCCCATGATATTAGGAGGGCTAACGTGCGGCACCACGTACCACGCCCATCTATATGCCCAGACCTTGACCGAAGTGGTCGGAGCTCCCCAGGACTTGAGCTTCATGACCCTTCCTTGCGGACATAAGCCAAAACTTGCCCTCGAGCTCAAGAAGCAATAGACAAGGCGTTCGCCCGACCTCGGAGCCGGAGCCGAACCGCTCGAAGACGTTGAGCCGAACCCCGGTTTGGCGCCGGTTTTCGGTCGGTTCAACGCTCGGCTACTCCTGGATGGACCGCAAGCGAGGGGTCAGCGTCTTGAACCGGTGTCAGCTCCTCCAGATGGCGGTCGAGGAGCGCGGCGACTTCCCCTACCCAGGGCTCCTGCAGCAGGTTGGCGTGATCGGCGGCGATTTCGTGCACGGTGAAGGGGCCGGCGGTGAGATGCCGCCAGGTGGTGACGACGTCGACGGTGGCGAAGGGGATCTCCTGGGGGACGCCCGCCGGATCGCGGTGGCCGGTGGCGCGGAAAGCCAGCAGGGCGCCCGTCGCGAGCGGCTGGGGGCGGTAGCGGAAGAAGCCGGCGAGCGAGGAGAGCTCGACGGCGAGCAGGCGCCGTCGGGCCGCGGCCTCCGCCGGCGGCAGCCCTGCGGTGGCGAGGGCGACCAGCGCTGAGAGACGGGCCCGGAAGTCGGCGTGGCCGGCGAGGTCCTCGGCCCTGAGCGGCAGGCCCAGGGCGTCGGCCTTCCAGAGCAGCAGGTCGAGGTCGTCCAGCTCCTCGCCCGCGGCGGGGACGATGGTGTCGAACAGGACGACCACGGCCGGATCGCCCTGGTGCTCGAGCTGGCGCGCCATCTCGAAGGCCACCATGCCGCCCGACGACCAGCCACCGACCGCGTACGGCCCCGCGGGCTGCACCCGCCGCACGGTCGCCACGTGGTGGGCGGCGAGGTCCGCGACGTGGAGATAGGGCTCCTGCTCCCCCTCCAGCCCGGGGGCCTGGAGGGCGTAGAGCGGCCGGTCGGGGTCGAGCCGGCCGACGAGCGGCCGGTAGCAGACCACGTTGCCTCCCGAGGGATGGACGGCGAAGAACGGCAGCCGGCCGGGGAGCCCCTCCTGGAGCGGCACCAGGGTGTGGGGGAGGGCGTCGGGCCGGCGTGCCAGGGCCTCGTCCACCGCGGCGGCCAGCTGGGAGAGGCGGGGGCGCACCAGCAGCTCGCGCACCGGGATCTCGACGCCGAGCTCCTCGCGGAGCCGGCTGGCGAGGCCGATGGAGAGCAGCGAGTCGCCGCCCAGGGCGAAGAAGTCGGAGTCGGGGCCCGCGTCCTCGACGTGCAGCAGGTCGCGCCAGAGGGCGGCGAGCCGGCGCTGGGTGGGCGATTCCGATCCCTCGGCGACCGCGGCCGGAGCGGCGAAGGAGGGGCCGGCGAAGGAGGGGCCGGCGAAGGAGGGGCCGGCGGGCACGGACAGCTCCGCCGGGACCGGCTGCCGTTCCATCTCCCGCGGCTCCCGCGGCTCCCGCGGGACTTCGATCCAGAAACGCCGCCGCTCGAAGGGGTAGGTGGGCAGCGGCAGGCGCGAGCGGCGGGTGCCGGCGTGGAGCGCGGGCCAGTCGACCTCGACCCCGGCCGCCCAGAGGCGGCCCAGGGTGAGCAGGGCGAAGGCGGCCTCGGGCGCGTCCGGGGTGGGAGGGAGCGACGGCAGAGCCACCAGGCCGCCCCCCTGCCGCGCGGGCACGGCCGGGAGCGCCTGGCGGGCGGCGCCGGCGAGGGTGCGGCCGGGGCCGGCCTCCAACAGCACCAGCGTGGGATCGGAGAGGAGCTCGGCGAGGGCCGGAGCGAAGAGGACGGTCTCGCGCAGGTGGCGGACCCAGTATTCGGGATCGGTCGCCTCGCCGGGGCGGATCCAGGTGCCGGTCAGGTTGGACAGATAAGGGATCGACGGCGGCGCCAGCCGGACCTTCCGGACCTCGGCGGCGAAGGCCGGCAGGACCGGGTCGATCATCGAAGAATGGAACGCGTGCGAGGTGGCGAGCCGCCGTCCGGCGACGCCGCGGCCGGCCAGGAGCTCCTCCAGGGCAGCGACGGCCGCGGGCGGCCCCGAGACCACCGTGCGGGCCGGCCCGTTGACGGCCGCGAGGGCCAGCCCGTCCACCAGCAGGGGCTCGACCTCCCCGGGCGGCAGCGGCACGGCCAGCATGGCGCCCGGCGGGAGCCCTTCGAGGAGCCGGCCGCGCACCGCCACCAGGGCCGCCGCGTCGTCGAGCGGGAGGACGCCGGCCAGGCAGGCCGCCACGTACTCGCCCAGGCTGTGGCCGAGCAGGGCCTTGGGGCGCACCCCCCAGGCCATCCAGGTGCGGGCCAGGGCGTGCTCCACGGCGAACAGGGCCGGCTGGGCGACCTCGGTGCGGGCGAGCTCGGCGGCGCGCGGGGGCATCCGGCCGGGCCCCTCCGCGATCAGCACCTCCCGCAGGTCGAAGCCGAGATGGGGGTGGAACGCCGCGGCGGCGCGGTCGAGCTCGGCGCGGAAGACTGGCTCGTCGCGGTAGAGCCCGGCCGCCATGCCGGGCTCCTGTGTTCCCTGGCCCGGGAACAGGAAGGCCACCGGGACGCCGCGCTGCGCGGCGCGGCCGGTGGCGGTGCGCTCGGGGTCGAGCGCCTCCAGGGCGGCGACCGCCTCGTCCGCATCGCGGGCGAGCACGGCCCGGCGGTGCTCGAAGGCCCGCCGCCCGTTCTGGAGGGTGAAGGCGGCGTCGGCCAGGGAGAGCGCGGGGTGGCGGGCCAGGTGGGCCGCCAGGCGCCGGGTGGCCGCGTCGAGGGCGGCCGGGGTGCGGGCCGAGAGGACCAGGAGCTGCCAGGGGCGGGCGGGGGGCTCGGGGGCGGCCGCCGGCGGCGCCTCCTCGACGATGGCGTGGGCGTTGGTCCCCCCCATCCCGAACGAGCTCACCCCGGCGCGCCGCCGGCCGCCGCGCGGCTCCCACGGGCGCAGGGTGGTGTTGACGAAGAACGGGCTCCCCTCCAGGCGGATCGCCGGGTTGGGACGCTCGAAATGGAGCGAGGGGGGGATCTGGCGGTGCTCCAGGGCCAGCACCACCTTGAGCAGGCCGGCCACGCCGGCCGCGGCGTTGGCGTGGCCGAAGTTGCTCTTGATCGAGCCGAGGGCGCAGTAGCCCGCCTCGGCGGTGGTGGTGCGGAAGGCCTCGATCAGCGCCTCCACCTCGATCGGATCGCCCAGCGGCGTGGCGGTGCCGTGGGCCTCCAGGCAGCCGATGCGGTCGGCGGTGAGCCCCGCCCGCTCCAGCACCGAGCGGATCAGCCGCGCCTGGGTGGCCACCCGGGGGGCGGTGAAGCCGACGCGGGAGCCGCCGTCGTTGTTGACGCCGGAGGCGCGGATCACCGCCCGGATGGCATCGCCGTCGGCGCGGGCGTCGCGAAGCCGCTTGAGCGCCACCACCCCGACGCCGTCGCTGTCGACCGAGCCGGCGGCGGCGGCGTCGAAGGGGCGGCAGTGGCCGTCCGGCGAGAGCACCCCCCCTTCGCGGTAGACGTAGCCCTGGCGCTGGTAGGCGGTGACCGAGGCGGCGCCGGCGAGCGCCAAGTCGCACTCCCCGGCGAGCAGGCTGCGGCAGGCGAGGTGGACGGCCACCAGGCCGGTGGAGCAGGCGGTCTGCACGTTGAGGCTGGGGCCCTCCAGGCCGAGCTTGTAGGAGACCCGGGTGGTCACGAAGTCGCGGTCGCAACCGAGCGAGGCGAGCTGGCTCCCCACCGGATCGTTCATCACGCCGGCCGCCGCGGCGCACAGCAGGTAGTCGCTCTTCCCCACGCCGCCGAAGACGCCCACCGGGCCGGCGTGCCGCTCCGGGTCGTAGCCGGCGTCTTCCAGGGCCAGCCAGGAGTGCTCCAGGAAGAGCCGCTGCTGCGGGTCCATCAGCACGGCCTCGCGCGGGCTGTAGCCGAAGAAGTCGGCGTCCCAGAGGTCGGGCCCCTCGATCGCGCCCCCCGCGGGCACCCGGTGGCTGGAGCTGCCGGCCGGCGGCGTCCAATCTCCGCCGGCACCCGTCCCGGGGACATCGGAGACATCGGAAAAGAACGAGATCGACTCGCGGCCGTCGCTGAGCGCCCGCCAGAGCTCGGCGGCGTCGCGGGCGCCCGGGAAGCGGCCGGAGAGGCCGACGATGGCGATCTCCTCGCCGGTCTCCTCGACCGCCTCGCCCGCCGGAGCGGCCGCCGGCCCGGGAGCCTGCGGGGAGACGCCGGCGTGAAGATTGCGCAGGTGGAGCCCGAGCGTCTGCACCGTCGGGTGGTTGAAGAGGTCGAGGATGGCGATCTCCAGGCCGAAGGCCTCCTGGAGCTTCACCCGCACCACCTGGAGCAGCATGGAGTGGCCGCCCAGCTCGAAGAAGTTGGCCTCCGGCCCCACCTCCTGGAGGTCGAGACCGAGGAGGTCGGCCCACAGCTCGGTCACCGCCGTCTCGTAGACGTGGAGCGGGAAGCGCATCTCGAGGTCGACCGGGACAACGGCCGGAAGATCGGCCGGCGGCGGCGGGGTGCCGGTCTCCGCCTCGACGGCGAGGACCTCGCGGCTCTCCGCTGCGCCGAGCAGGTGGAGGCTGGAGACCGGGCGGTCGGGATCGTCGAGCAGCTGGGCCACCATCCCCGCGAGCTGCCGCGCCAGGCGGCCGGCCGTGGCGGGCTCGAAGAGATCGACGTTGTAGCTCAGCCGCGCGTCCCACCGGTCGCGGGACGCGGTTACCCGCAGGGAGAGGTCGAACAGCTCGGCCGGCGATTCGAGGTCGACGAAGCCCCCCTCCAGACCGGGCATCGCGAGGTCGCTCCACGCCAGGTTGACGAACGAGAAGGAGACCTGGAAGAGCGGATGGCGCGAGGTGTCGCGGGCCGGCCGCAGCTCCTCGACCAGGCGCTCGAAGGGGAGGTCCTGGTGGGCATAGGCGCCGAGCGCCGTCTCGCGCGTCCGGCCGAGCAGGGCGGCGAAGCCGGGGTCCTGCCCGAGGTCGGTCCGCAGCACCAGCAGATTGACGAAGAAGCCGATCAGGTCGGCCACCTCGTCGCGGTTGCGGTTGGCGCTGGGGGAGCCGATCAGCAGGTCGGGCTGCCCGGTCAGGCGCGAGAGGAAGGCGCCCCAGGCGGCGAGCAGGGTCATGAACAGCGTCGCCCGGTGCTCGCGCGACAGGGCCTGGAGGCGCTCGAGGGCACCCTCCGGCAACTCCACCGGGACCATGGCGCCGGCGAAGCGCTCGACGGGCGGGCGCGGGCGGTCGGTGGGGAGCTCCAGCACCAGCGGCGAGCCGGCGAGCTGCCGGCGCCAGTAGTCGAGCTGGGGGGCCAGCTCCTCGCCCGCCAGCCACCGCCGCTGCCAGAGGGCGAAGTCGGCGTACTGGACAGGGAGCTCGGGGAGCGGCGACGGGGCGCGCCCGGTGAAGGCGGTGTAGAGCCGGGAGAGCTCGCGCAGGAGCACGTCGAGCGACCAGCCGTCCGAGACGATGTGGTGGAGGACGAACGACAGCAGGTGCCGCTCGCCGTCGAGGCGCACCAGGCGGGCGCGCAGCAGCGGCGCCGCCGTCAGGTCGAAGGGGAGCCGGGCCTCGGCGCGCAGCCGCGCCAGCCCCTCCGCCTCGCGGCGCTCGGGCGGCAGGCCGCCGAGGTCGACGATCGGCAGGGGGAGCGGGCGCGGCGGGTGGACGATCTGCACCGGCGGGCCGCCGGCGCCGGGGCGGAAGCTGGTGCGCAGGGCCTCGTGGCGGCGCACGATCTCCGAGAAGGCGGCGGCGAGCGCTCCGGCGTCGAGCGCGCCTTCGAGGCTGAGGGCGCCGGCGACGTTGTAGAAGGGGCTCGCGCCGCGCGACATCTCGTTGATCAGCCAGAGCCGCTGCTGGGCGAAGGAGAGCGGCACCTCCCCGTTGTCGGGGCCGCCGTGGGGCACCGGCACGATGGGCGGCAGGCGCAGCCCGGCGGAGGCGGCGGCCAGCTCCTCGACCCGCTCGGCGAAGGCCGCCAGGGTGGGGCACTCGAACAGGGCGCGGACCGGGATCTCGACCTGGAAGGTGGCGCGCGCCTGCGAGACGAGCGAGGTGGCGGTGAGCGAATTGCCCCCGAGGTCGAAGAAGTCGTCGTGGGCGCCGATCCGCTCGGCCCCGAGCCAGGAGGCCCAGAGGCCGGCGAGCACCTCCTCGACCGGCGTCCGCGGCGCCACGAAGACCGCCTCGGCGCGGCTGCCGGGCGCGGGGAGGGCGGCCCGGTCGACCTTGCCGTTGGGGGTGCGCGGCAGGGCGCCGAGCTCGACGAAGGCCGACGGGATCATGTATTCGGGGAGTCGGGCCTTGAGGTGGCCGCGCAGCTGCCGGGGGGTGAGCGCGGACCCCGGCCGCCGCACCAGGTAGGCGGCCAGCGTGAGCCCGACCCCTGCGGTCCCGCGCCGCGGCACCACGATGCATTCGGCGACCGACGGGTGGGTGCCGAGCGCCGCCTCGACCTCCGCCGGCTCGATGCGGAACCCGCGGATCTTGACCTGGGAGTCGAGCCGGCCGAGGAATTCGATCGCGCCGTCGGCGCGCTGGCGGGCGAGGTCGCCGGTGCGGTAGAGGCGGTCGCCCGCGCCGAAGGGGTCCGGCACGAACCGCTCGGCGGTGAGAGGGGCGCTGCCGAAGTACCCCCGCGCCAGGCCGTCGCCCCCCAGGAAGACCTCGCCGTGCGCGCCGATGGGCACCGGCTGGAAGCCGGCGTCGAGCAGCAGGGCCCGGGTGTTGGCGAGGGGGCGGCCGATGGGGAGGTTCCAGGCCCCGGGCGGCTCGGCGTCGAGCCTCTGCCAGGTGGCGAAGGTGGTGCTCTCGGTGGGTCCGTAGACGTGCAGTAGCCGCGCCGGCGGGGCGGCGGCCAGCACCGCCGCCACCCGCGCGGGGTCCACCGCCTCGCCGCCGAAGAGCAGGTGGGAGAGGGTGCGGAAGCAGGCCGGATCGGCGTTGGCCAGCAGGTTGAACAGGGCCGTGGTGAGGAACAGGGCGGTGATGCGCTGCCGGGCCAGAGCACGGGCGAAGAGGTCGGGCGCCAGGGTGGTCTCGCGGTCGAGGACGACCAGGCAGGCGCCGTTGAGCAGGGCGCCCCAGATCTCGAAGGTGGCGGCGTCGAAGGAGGCGTTGGAGGCCTGGGCCACGCGGTCGCTTGGGGTCAGCTGGACGTAGTCGGTGTCGCGCACCAGGCGGACGACGGCGCGGTGGGTGACGGCTACCCCCTTGGGCCGGCCGGTGGAGCCGGAGGTGTAGATCACGTAGGCGAGGTGATCGGCGGTCAGCTCGGCGTTCAGATCGTCCGGCGCTTGCCGGTCGGCCTCCGTCTCCTCGACCTCCTCCTCGACCTCCTCGACGGAGGTGAGCAGGGCGCGCAGGCCGGCGTCTTCGGCCATGAAGGCCAGCCGCTCCTCGGGATATCCGGGATCGAGCGGCACGTAGGCGCCGCCGGCCAAGAGGATGCCGAGGAAGGCGGCGACCTGATCGGCGCCGCGCTGGAGGCGGACCCCCACCCGGTCGTCGGGGGCGAGGCCGAGCGCCCGCAGGCGCCGGGCGACGCCTGCGGCCCGGCGGGCGAGGTCGCGGTAGGTGAGGACCCCGCCGGGCCCCTCGACGGCCGGCGCGCCGGGGGTGCGGGCCGCCTGCTCGGCGAACAGGCCGGGGAGGGTGGACTCGCGCGGGTAGGCGGTGGCGGCGTCGTTCCACTCCACCAGGAGCTGGTGGCGCTCGGCCGGGGCGAGCAGAGGCAGGGCCGAGAGCGGCCGGTCGGGATCGGCGACGGCCGCCGCGAACAGGCGGGCGAGGTGGCCGGAGAGGCGCTGTATGGTGGCGCGGTCGAAGCGGGCGGCGTCGAGCTCCCAGAAGCCCACCAGGCGGTCGGGGAGCTCGGAGAGCTGGAGGCTGAGGTCGAATTTGGCGGTCTGCGAATGGAGCGGCAGCGGACGCAGCACGAGGCCCGCGGCGGCCATCTCCGGCACGGTGGGCTGCTGGAAGCCGAGCGCCACCTGGAAGAGGGAGCTCTCGTACAGCCGCCGCTCCGGCCGCAGCTCGTCCACCAGCAGCTCAACGGGGAGGTCCTCGTGGGCGAAGGCCTCCACCGCCACCTCGCGGACCCGGGCGAGGAGCTGCCGGAAGCCGGGGTCGCCGCCGAGGTCGCCGCGCAGCGCCAGGGTGTTGACGAAGAAGCCGACGACGTTCTCCGTCTCCAGCCGGTTGCGGTTGGCCACCGGCACGCTGACGACCAGGTCGTGGCGGCCGGTCCAGCGGGCGAGCAGGGCCTGGTAGCCGGCGAGCACGGCCATGAAGAGGGTGGCGCCGCCCGCCCGCGCGAGGTCGCGGAGCGCGGCGAGCGCCGGCCCGGCGAGCTCGAAGGGGACGGTGGCCCCGGCCTGGCCGCTGCCGCGGGAGTGGTCGGCGGGGAGCTCCAGCGTCACGGGGGCGCCCTCGAGGCGGCGGAGCCAGGGGCGGAGCTTGGCCGCCAGGATCTCCCCCTGGAGGAGCTGGCGCTGCCAGGCGGCGAAGTCGGCGTACTGGATCGCAAGCTCCGGGAGGGCCGCCGGCCGCCCCTCCGCCCCCGCCGCGTAGAGGGCGAGGAGCTCGCGCACCAGCACCCCCAGCGACCAGCCGTCGGTGACGATGTGGTGCAGGGTGAGGAGCAGCCGGTGGTCGTCCGGGCCGAGGGTGAAGAGGGTGGTGCGCAGGAGGGGCGGGCGCTCGAGGTCGAACGGGCGCTCCGCCTCCGCCGCCAGGCCGCGCCGGGCCTCCGCGTCGCGCCGCCCGGGGTCCAGAGCGCTCAGATCGACCATCGCGAAAGCCGGCGCGAGCGCGGCGGAGATGAGCTGCACGGGCTCGTCGTCCTCCACGCCGAAGGCCGTGCGGAGCGTCTCGTGGCGGCCGGTGAGCGCCGCCAGCACGGCGCGCAGCAGCCCCGGGCTCAAGGGGCCGGAGACGCCCAGGGCGACCGGAACGTTGTAGGTCGGCCGGCCGGGGTCGAGGCAGTCGGTCAGCCAGAGGCGCCGCTGCCCGAAGGAGACGGGAGCGATGTAGACCTCGGCCGCGGAGTCGTTCAGCATGATGTGGTTCCTGTTCCTGTCGTCAAGCGCCGGTCCGCCCCGCGCGAGCCCGGCGGGGGGTCGCCACCAGGGCCGGCGCCGCGGCGGGCGAGCCCGCGGCACGCATCTCGTCGAGGGAGCCCGCGAGGTCGCCGAGGGCGGGGGTCTGGAAGACCACCTGGGCGGAGACCTCCAGCCGCAGCCGCTCGCGCAGGCGCGAGGCCAGGCGCGCCGCGAGCAGCGAGTGGCCGCCGAGCGCGAAGAAGTCGTCGAGCGACCCCACCCGGTCGACGGGGAGGAGCTCCCGCCAGATCTCGGCCAGGAGCTCCTCGGTGGGGGTGCGGGGCGCCAGGTACTCCTCGGTCAGCTCCGGCCTCAGCCGCTCGGGCTCGGGCAGGGCCCGGCGGTCGACCTTGCCGTTGGCGGTGAGGGGGAGCTTCTCGAGGAGCACGAAGGCCGCCGGCACCATGTAGTCCGGCAGCTCCGCCCCCAGGGCGGCGCGGAGCGCGGCGTGGCCGGGAGGGGGCATTCCTGGCGCGGCGGTGAGGTAGGCCACCAGCGATCCGACCGATCCGTCGGATCCGTCGGATCTCGCCAGCACCACCGCCTCGTGCACCCCAGGCTGGCGGGCCAGCGCCGCCTCGATCTCCCCCAGCTCGATGCGCAGGCCGCGGACCTTGACCTGATGGTCGATGCGGCCGAGGAACTCGACGTCGCCGCCGGCCAAGCGCCTCCCCAGGTCGCCCGTGCGGTAGAGGCGCGCGCCGGGCACGGCGGCGTTGGGGTCGGGGACGAAGCGCGCGGCGGTGAGGTCCGGCCGGCCGAGGTAGCCGCGGCCGACCCCCGCTCCCCCCACCGCGATCTCTCCCGGAACGCCCACCGGCACCGGCTCGCCTCGGCGGTCGACCAGATGCAGGGAGAAATGGGAGAGGGGCCGGCCGATGCGGCTGCGCGGCAGCCCGCGATCGGCCGCGGTCATCTCGCGATGACTGATGAGGACCGTGGTCTCGGTGATGCCGTACAGGTTGACCAGACGCGCGCCCGCGGCGACCGGCAGGGCGAGCCACGGGGTCAGGGTGGCCGCCTCCAGCGCCTCGCCGGCGAGCATGACCGTGCGCAGGGCGAGCGGACGGGCGGGGTCGGCCTCGAGGGCGCGCAGCAACTGGCAGAACGCCGAGGGGGTCTGGCACAGGCAGGTCACGCCCTCGGCGGCCAGCAGCCCCAGGAAGGCCTCGGGCGAGCGCACCACCTCCTGCGGCACGACCACCGCGGTGCCGCCGTGGAGCAGCGCCCCCCACAGCTCCCAGACCGAGAAGTCGAAGGCGAAGGAGTGGAAGATCGACCAGACGTCGCCCGGACCGAAGGGGGCGATCTCGCGAGCGGAGGCGAACAGGTGCGCGAGGTTGGCGTGGGTGATCCCCGCCCCCTTCGGGGTCCCGGTGGAGCCCGAGGTGTAGATCACATAGGCCAGGTGATCCATGCCGGCGGCCCCTCCGGGCGGCGTCTCGGGCTCGCCCGCCAGCGCCGCGTCGTTATCGAGGAGGGCCAGCCGGCAGGAGACCTCCGGCAGGCGGGCGAGCAGCTCGCCGCGGGTGATCAGCACCGCGATGCCGGCGTCCTCCAGCACGAAGCGCAGGCGCGCGGCCGGGTGCTCCGGGTCGAGCGGCACGTAGGCGCCGCCGGCCTTGAGGATGGCCAGGGCGGCCACGGACTGCTCCAGGGAGCGTTCGAGGCAGAGCCCCACCCGCGACTCCGGCTCCACTCCGAGGGCGCGCAGGCGGTGCGCCAGGCGGTTGGCCCGGCGCTCGAGCTCGCCGTAGCTGAGCCGTTCCGACCCGCAGACCAGGGCCGTCGCCGTGGGCGTGCGGGCGGCCTGGAGCTCGAACCCGCGGTGGATGGGCAGGTCCGGGTCCAAGGGGGCGCCCGCATACGGGCCCGCCCAGCCGGCGATCTGACGATGCTCGGCCGGGGTGAGCAGCGGCAGGGCCGAGACGGGCCGTTGCGGATCGCCGGCCGCGGCGGCGAGCAGGGTGAGGAAATGCTCCTGGAGCCTGCCGATGGTCGCGGCGTCGAACAGGTCGGTGGCGTATTCGATCTGGATCGCGTCCAGGCGTCCGCGCTCCACGCCGGCGAAGAGGATCAGGTCGGTCTGGCAGGTGCCGCTGTCGATCCCCCGCGGGTGCACCGTCAGCCCGGCCAGCTCCAGATCCGGGGTGGGGGTGTTCTGCAGCGACACGATCGACTGGTAGAGCGTCCCGTAGCGGGGGTCGCGGCGCGGTGCCAGGGCCTCCACCAGGCGGTCGAACGGCAGCTCCTGGTGCTCGTAGGCCTCGAGCACCACCTCGCGCACCCGCGCCAGCAGCTCCCGGACCGTGGGGTCGCCGGCGAAGCGCAGGCGGTGGAGCACGGTGTTGACGAAGAAGCCGATCAGCCCCTCGATCTCCAGGCGGTTGCGGCTGGCGACGGGCGAGGCGATCAGGAAGTCTTCCTGGCCGGTGTAGCGGTGGAGCAGGATGCCCCAGGCGGCGAGGAGCACCATGTAGAGGCTGGCGCCCGCTCCCTGAGTGAGGCGGTGGACCGCCTCGGGGAGCGCGGCGGGGACGGCGGCCGTCTGGCGCTCGCCGCGGTAGCTCCGCGCCGCCGGGTGGGGGCGGTCGGTGGGGAGCTCCAGCCGGTCGGGGGCGCCGGCGAGCTGGCCACGCCAGAAAGCGATCTCGCCGGCGAGGAATTCGCCTTGCAGCCGGCCGCGCTGCCAGAGCGCGAAGTCGGGGAACTGCACGGGCAGCGGTGGCAGGGCCATGGGCCCTCCCGCGGCTGCGGCGGCGTAGAGGATCGTGAGCTCGCGGTAGAGCACGCCGAGCGACCAGGCGTCGGCCGCGATGTGGTGGAGGGCGACCAGCAGCCAGCAGCGATCCGGAGCGAGCCGCAGCAGGGTCGTGCGCCAGAGCGGGCCGCCGGCGAGGTCGAAGGTGCGGCGGGCCTCGGCGCGGGCGAGGGCCAGGGCCTCGGCGCCCGCCGCCTCGGCAGGGAGGGCCGAGAGATCGACGGTCTCCAGGCGCCGCACCGGGGCGGGCAGCACCACCTGGAACGGCTCGTCGCCGATCTCGCGGAACACCGTGCGCAGCGACTCGTGGCGCCGCTCGATGGCGTCGAAGCAGCGGGCGAACAGCCGCGGGTCGAGCGCGCCGTCGATCTCGAAGCAGAGCAGCGGCAGGTTGTAGAAGGGGTTGCCGGGCTCCATCTGGTCGAGCAGCCAGAGCCGCTGCTGCATCAGCGAGACCGGCACCGGCTCGCCGGAGCGCGGACGGGGCACCAGGGGCGGCTCGGCGCCGGCGTGCCCGCCAGCCTCCAGCCTCCGGGCGAGGAGGGCCCGCTGCTCGGGCGACAGCGACGAGAGCCCGCGATACAGATCGCGCCACCGCATGGCGTCACCCGGCCCGGCCCTCAGGCCGCCGAGACCTCCGTCATCTGCGGGGCGTAGCGCTGCAGCAGCTTTTCGGGGTGGGCTTCGCGGGGGAGCACGAGGCCGATCAGCCGCTGGCGGTCGTGGAAGAGGAGCCCCTTCTCGTCGAGCCGGCCGATCTCGGCCGCCAGCTCGTCCACGGGCGGATCGCCCAGCAGGGCTGACAGCTCCTGGACGGAGACCGGATTCGCCGCCGCGGTCAGAATCCGCCGGCCGAGGTCGCCCACGTCGTGGAGGACCTGCGCGCCCGAGCGGGTGTCGAGCACGGTGGCGCTCCCCTCGGGCTGGAAGCAGAGCTGGGGGGGGCGCCCTGCCTTCCAGGGCTCGGCCCAGGCGGCGTGGATCCGGTTGAGACGCCCGATCCAGCGCGCCACGTCGAGGAAGTACGGAGCGGTGACGTTGCGGTCGGCGAAGTAGTAGGCGAGGTTGGCGAGGGTCTGGGCGTCGAACGGGTACACCAGAGGGTAGAAGTCGAGCGGGTGGAGGTCCAGCCCGTAGCGGGCGGCCTCGGTGAAGTAGGGGCTGTAGCGGTCGAAGCGCACCGGGTGCACGCCCGACGGGGGCGGCAGGTGGACCAGCCGCGGCAGGTCGCGGACGTACCCCTTGTAGACCTCCTCGGTCTCGCCGGGGAAGCCGACCAGCAGGTTCCAGCCGGGGTGGACGTCGTAGGCCAGGCAGTAGGTGAGGAAGCGGATGTTGCGCGCCGCGGTCATCCCTTTGCGCATCAGCGTCAGGGTGGAGCTGTTGAGGGCCTCGATCCCGGGCTGGACCGCGTCGACGCCGCCGGCCGCCAGCAGCGCGATCTCCTCTTCCGTGAGATCGGCCTTGACCTCGTAGAAGATCGAGACCTCGGGCGGCGGTGCGAGGTCCGCGAAGACCTTCCGGGGATACTCCCTGGGCATGATGTTGTCGACGCAGTTGAAGCGGCGCGCCCGCGGCAGGTAGGAGAAGAGCGAGCGCAGCAGGGCGGTGGCGAGCGGCGCGTCCATCCAGCGGAACTTCATGGTCGACCCGTTGAGGCCGCAGAAGGTGCAGTGGGCGCGCTCCCCCCACCAGCAGCCGCGCGAGGTCTCGAAGAGCAGCACCGGCTCGATCGACTGGCCGGCGAAGGCGGCCTCGAAGGAGTCGAGGAAGGGGCTGTAGTCCAGCGGCACCTCGACGTTGATGTCGAGCTCGCGGCCGAGCGGGGCGACCTGGGCCGGCCCCCCCCGCCGGCAGTTGGCGCGGGTGAAGACGCCGTCGAGGCGCTCGACGCGGGAGCGGTCGCCGTCGAGCAGGGCCTGGACCAGCTCGGGGAAGCTGAGCAGCGCCGGTCCCGAGAAGACGTAGTCGACCGCCGGCACGTGGCGCGCGATCTCCTCGCCCATCGGCGACTCGCAGTTCGCCCCGCCCATGGCGATCACGATCTCCGGCCGGCGCTCCTTGAGCAGGCGGGCGAGGGCGAAGGAGGCGACGTTCTGGGTGAACATCGAGGTGAAGCCCACCAGGTCGGCGTCGGCCAGACGGTACTTGTCGATCACCCTCCGGAGCAGGCTGGGGAAGTCGGCGGCCTGTGCCCGGTCGAGGGCCCGGCGGCGGTCGTTGGCGAGCGGGAAGTAGCGCTGCCGGTACTCGGCGGTGTTGTCGGGCTCGTCGGGGAAGGCGGTGCGGCGGAACAGCCAGTCGCCGAGCCCGGAGTGTGAGGCGTCGTCGCAGATCCGGCGGTACGTCTCGACCCCCAGGGCCTGGCAGAAGTCGTGGGAGGCGTAGCAGACCTCGATCTCGACCTCCGAGCCGAAGCGGCGACGCACCGTCGCCTGCAGGTGGGTCAGGGCGATCGAAGGGATCTCGACCGCCGAGAAGGGCATGTTGACCAGCGCGATCCTGAGCATGGGCTTGGCCTCCTGGTTCATCCTTTCGGTTGTGGAGCCGCCGTCCGCGCCTGTCGCGTCCGTTCCTTCCAGGCGGCGGCCTGGCGCTGCTGCCCGGCCCGGCGCGCGGCTTCGCCGAGCGGGGCCTGAGCGGGCTTGGCTGTCTCTGACTGGAGATGGGCGGCGAGGGCGCGCACCGTCGGGTGCTCGAACAGCTCGACCAGCGGCACGCGCCGGCCCAGCTCCGCCTCCAGCCGCTCCTGGACCGTGGCGAGAGCCAGCGAGTGCCCCCCGAGGTCGAAGAAGCTCTCGTCGCGGCCGACCGCCGGCCGGCGCAGCACCTCGCACCACAGGCGCGCGATCTCCCGCTCCAGGCCGTCGCGCGGCGGCTCGTGCGGGAGCTCGGGCGGCGCGGCGGCGACCGCCAGGGCCGCGAGGGCGCCGCGGTCGAGCTTCCCCCGGGAGGTGAGGGGCCAGGCGTCGAGGGTGTGGAGAGCCGCCGGCACCATGGCCTCGGGCAGACCGCGTCGCAGGTGAGCGCGCAGGCTCGCCGGCGCGATCTCGGTGCCGGGGCGCGGCACCACGAAGGCGATCAGGCGCCGGCCGGCCCCCTCGCCCACCGCCAGCACCGCCGCCCCGGCGACCGCGGGGTGGGCGGCGAGCCGCGCCTCGATCTCGCCGGGCTCGATGCGGACGCCGCGGATCTTCACCTGGTGGTCGGTGCGGCCGAGGAAGTCGAGGGCGCCGTCGCGCCGCAGGCGGGCGAGGTCGCCGGTGCGGTAGAGGCGGGCCCCCGCGGGTGCCGGGCCGGGATGGGGGACGAAGCGCTCGGCGGTGAGGTCCGGCCGCCCGCCGTAGCCGCGGGCCAGGCCGGGGCCGCCCAGGCAGATCTCCCCCACGGCCCCGGGAGGCATCGGCCGCAGGTCGGGCCCCAGCAGATGGACGTCGAAATTGGCGAGCGGCCGGCCGATGGGAGGCGAGGCCGCCCCCGCCGTCCCCGGGTCGACGCGGGCGGCGGTGGCGCCCACCGTGGCCTCGGTCGGCCCATAGAGGTTGAGCAGCGCGGCCGGGAAGCCCGGAGGAGGCCCCTGGCGCAGGCGGTCGCCACCGGTCATCAGGCCGCGCAGGGCGAGCCCGGGGGGCGGCGCGAGGCCCAGCACCGCCTCGGCGAGCGGCGTGGGCAGGAAGCAGAGGGTGATCTCCTCGGCCGCGAGCCAACCCAGGAGCTCGCGGGGGGAGGCGACCGCCGCGCGCGGCGGCGCATGGAGGCTCGCGCCCACCGCCAGGGCCGTCCAGAGCTCCAGGACCGAGACGTCGAAGGCGGGATTCACCACCAGGCCGATGCGGTCGCCCGGTCCGGGCCGGTACGTCGCGATGTACCAGGCGATCAGATTGGCGAGCCCGCCGTGGGGCAGCTCGGCCCGCTTGGGCGCGCCGGTCGAGCCCGAGGTGTAGATCGCGTAGGCGAGCTGGTGGGGGAGGATGGGGGACGGCAGCGGGAGATCGAGCCCTCCTCCGGCCCCCTCTTCCTCGTCGAGCCGCAAGACGCGCGCCTCGCCGTCGAGGAAGGCGCGATCCCAGGGGGAGGCGGTGAGGACCACCGGCGCCGCGGCGTCGCGGACCAGCCAGGCCAGCCGGTCGGCCGGCGCCTCGGGGTCGAGCGGCAGGTAGGCGCAGCCGGCCCGCAGCGCCGCCAGCGCCCCCACCGCCAGCTCCGGCGAGCGCTCGAGACAGATCGCGACGATCGTCTCCGGGGGGAGGCTCATGGCCAGCAGGCCCCGGGCGAGGCGGCTGGCCCGGCGGTCGAGCTCGCCGTAGGAGAGCCGCCGGCCGCCGCCCTCGACGGCCAGGGCCTCGGGGCGGAGGGCCGCCTGGCGGGCGATCAGCCGGTCGATCGCGAGATCGGCGGGCGCCGCGGTGTCGTTCCACTCGATCGCGGCCTGGTGGCGCTCGGCCGGGCGGAGCAGCGGCAGGTCGAGGACGGGGACCTCGGGCCGCTCCAGGGCGGCGGCCAGCAGCGCCGTCCAGTGGCCGAGCAGCCGCTCGGCGGTCGCGCCGTCGAACAGGTCGCGCCGGTGGTTGAGGGTGGCCCGCCAGCCGTCCGGGCCGGGCTGCACGAACAGGATGAGGTCGAAATGGGCGACGTCCCGCGCGATGGGGAAGGGGGAGGCGTCGAGACCCGGCAGGCGGGGCGGGAGCCGCGCCTCCTCCAGGCTCAGCATCACCTCGAAGAGCGGGTTGACCCCGGCCTGCCGGCCGGGATGGAGATCCTCGACCAGGGCATCGAAGGGGAGGTCCTGGTGGGCATAGGCGCCGAGGGCGGCCTGGCGGACGCGGGAGAGCAGCGCCGGCAGGCCGGGCTCGCCGGAGAGGTCGGCGCGCAGCGCCAGGGTGTTGACGAAGAAGCCGATCACCCCTTCGGACTCAGGGGAGCCGCGGCCGGAGATCGGCGCCCCCACCGCGAAATCGGTCTGCCCCGTCCACCGCGCGAGGAGGACCTGGAAGAGCGCCACCAGCGCCATGAACGGCGTCACCCCCTGGCGCCGGCAGAGCGGCTCCAGGCCGTGCGGCAGCAAGGCCTCGCGGAAGCCCCCCCGGAAGCCCGGGCTGGCGGGGCGGGGGCGGTCGGTGGGCATCTCCAGCCGGGGGAGGCCGGCGAGCTGGCGCCGCCAGTAGTCCCGCTGGCCGTCGAGCGCCTGCCGGTCGAGCACCTCCCGCAGCCCGGCGCCGATCTCCACGTAGCGCGCGGGCAGGGGGGGGAGGGGCGGGAGGCTCGGATAGAGGGCCGACAGCTCGCGGTCGAGGATCCCGATCGACCAGCCGTCGAAGGCCAGGTGGTGGACGGTCACGAGGAGCACGTGCTCCTCCGGGGCGAGGCGGAGGAGGAACGCCCGCGCCACCGGCCCTGCCGCCAGGTCGAAAGGCTGATTCGCCACGGCGGCGGCCAGCCGCCCGGCCTCGTCCGGCAGCTGGGTGAGATCGACCATGGGCAGTGGCAGAGCGGCATCAGACGCGATCCTTTGCACCGGCTCCCCCCCGAAGGTCGCGAAGGTGGTCCGGAGCGGCTCGTGGCGGGCGGCGATTCGCGTCAGCGCCGCCGCCAGGGCGGGGACCGCCAGGGGCCCGAGCAGGCGCAGGGCGGTGGGGACGTTGAGGAAGGTGCCGCCCGGCGCGAGCTGGGAGAGGAACCAGAGCCGCCGCTGGGGAGGTGCGAGCGGGTGGACGGTCTCCGGCCCGTCCGGCGGCAGCTTCCGCGGTCGGATCGCGCCGGGCTCGCCGGGCTCCCGCCCCTCGATGTGGGCGGCGAGCGCCGCCACCGTCGGCTCCTCGAACAGGGTGCGCAGGCTCAACGCCGGAGCGAAGAGCTGCCGCACCCGGGCCATCAGCCGGGTGCCGAGGAGCGAGTGCCCGCCCAGGGCGAAGAAGTCGTCGTGGATGCCCACGGACGGCCGCTCCAGCAGCTCCGCCCACAGCCCGCAGAGGATCTCCTCCGTGGGGGTGCGCGGCGCGCCGGCCGCCGGCGCCGCGGGCTCCTCCGGCAGCTCCAGGAGCTCGGCGCGGTCGATCTTGCCGTTGGCGTTCTTCGGCAGCTCAGGGAGGATCACGAACGAAGCCGGCACCATGAAATCCGGCAGCAGGCGGCTCAGATGGGCGCGCAAGGCGGGGGCCTCGGCGTGGCCGCCGGCGAAGGCGGCGAGGGCGGTCTCGTTCCGCGGGCCGCGGCGCGCGAGGACCACACACTCCGTCACCTCCGGGTGGGTGCCGAGCGCCGCCTCGACCTCGGCCGGCTCGATGCGGAACCCCCGGATCTTGACCTGAGAATCGCGCCGCCCCAGAAACTCGATCGCTCCGTCACCCCGCTGCCGGGCGAGGTCGCCGGTGCGGTAGAGGCGGTCGCCGGCGCCGAAGGGGTCCGGCACGAAGCGCTCGGCGGTGAGCTCCGGGCGGGTGTAGCCGCGCGCCAGGCCGTCGCCCCCCAGGAAGACCTCGCCGTGCGCGCCGATGGGCACCGGTTGGAAGCCGGCGTCGAGCAGCAGGGCCCGGGTGTTGGCGAGGGGGCGGCCGATGGGGAGGTTCCAGGCCCCGGGGGGCACGGCGTCGAGCCTCTGCCAGGTGGCGAAAGTGGTGCTCTCGGTGGGTCCGTAGACGTGCAGCAGCCGCGCCGGCGGGGCGGCGGCCAGCACCGCCGCCACCCGCGCGGGGTCCACCGCCTCGCCGCCGAAGAGCAGGTGGGAGAGGGTGCGGAAGCAGGCCGGATCGGCGTTGGCCAGCAGGTTGAACAGGGCCGTGGTGAGGAACAGGGCGGTGATGCGCTGCCGGGTCAGAGCGCGGGCGAAGAGGTCGGGCGCCAGGGTGGTCTCGCGGTCGAGGATGACCAGGCAGGCGCCGTTGAGCAGGGCGCCCCAGATCTCGAAGGTGGCGGCGTCGAAGGAGGCGTTGGAGGCCTGGGCCACGCGGTCGCTTGGGGTCAGCTGGACGTAGTCGGTGTCGCGCACCAGGCGGACGACGGCGCGGTGGGTGACGGCCACCCCCTTGGGCCGGCCGGTGGAGCCGGAGGTGTAGATCACGTAGGCGAGGTGATCGGCGGTCAGCTCGGCGCTCGGATCGTCCGGCGCTTGCCGGTCGGCCTCCGTCTCCTCGACCTCCTCCTCGACCTCCTCGACGGAGGTGAGCAGGGCGCGCAGGCCGGCGTCTGCGGCCATGAAGGCCAGCCGCTCCTCGGGGTATCCGGGATCGAGCGGCACGTAGGCGCCACCGGCTAGGAGGATGCCGAGGAAGGCGGCGACCTGATCGGCGCCGCGCTGGAGGCGGACCCCCACCCGGTCGTCGGGGGCGAGGTCGAGCGCCCGCAGCCGCCGGGCGACGCCTGCGGCCCGACGGGCGAGGTCGCGGTAGGTGAGGACCCCGCCGGGCCCCTCGACGGCCGGCGCGCCGGGGGTGCGGGCCGCCTGCTCCGCGAACAGGCCGGGGAGGGTGGACTCGCGCGGGTAGGCGGTGGCGGCGTCGTTCCACTCGGCCAGGAGCTGGTGGCGGGCGCCCGCGCCGAGCAGATCGAGCTGGGAGAGGGAGCGCGCGGGATCGGCCACGGCCCCGGCGAGCAGCGCCTCGAAGCCGGCGGCGAAGCGGGCCACGGTGGCCGGCTCGAACCGGGCGGTGGGGAATTCCCAGAAGCCGCGCAGGTCCGGCGCCTCGCCCAGCACCTCCAGAGCGAGGTCGAATTTGGCGGTCGCGGTGCGCGGGCGCTCCAGCCGGAAGCGCACCCCCGCGGCCACGGCCGGGGGCACCGGCGGATTGAGGCTGAAGGCCGCCTGCACCAGCGGGTTTTCGTCCCGATGGCGGGCGGGGCGGAGCTCCGCCACCAGCCGCTCGAACGGCACCTCGCGCCGGGCGTGAGCGGCGAGCACGGCGGACCGCGCCCGCGCCAGGAGCGCGGCGAAGCCGGGGTCGCCGCCGAGGTCGAGGCGCACCACCAGCGTGTTGACCAGGAAGCCGATCAGCCCTTCGACCTCGCCGCGGTCGCGCTGGGCCACCGGCGTGCCCAGGGCCAGGTCGTCGCTCCCGGTCAGCCGGTGGAGGAGGGCGGCGAAGGCGGCGAGCAGGGTGAGGAAGAGGGTCGCCCCCTCCTGCCGCGCGAGCCGGCCGGCCGCCGCGCCCAGCGCCGGCGGCAGCGGTATTTCGCGGGTGGCCCCGGCGGTGCCGCGGACGGTGGGCCGCCGGTCGGCCGGGAGCTCCAGCCGGGGGAGCCCCGCCAGCCGCTCCCGCCAATACGCCAGGCCGGCGGCCAGCGGCCGGCCGCGCTCCCAGACCGCCAGGTCGGGGACCTGGAGGGGGAGCGGTTCGAGCGGTGCCGGGCGCCCCTCGAGCGCAGCCTCGTAGCCCGCCGCGATCTCGTGCTGGAGCAGGCCGAGCGACCAGCCGTCGGCCACGATGTGATGGGCCACGGCCAGCAGGGCGCTCGCCTCCCCCGCGAGCCGGAAGAGGTGGCGGCGCAGCAGCGGCCCCCGCTGGAGGTCGAACGGGCGCTCCCCCTCGGCGTCCACCCGGCGGGCGAGCTCCTCCTCCCGGCGCGCCGCCGGCAGGGCCCTCAGATCGACCACGGGGAGCGGACGCGCCGCCGGGGGCTCCACCCTTTGTACGGGCAGGCCGTCCACCTCGGAGAACGTGGTGCGCAGGCTCTCGTGGCGCCGCTCCACCTCGGCGAGCGCCGCCGCCAGCGCCGCGGGGACGAGCGGGCCGTCGAGCCGCAGCAGGAGGGGCAAGTTATAGGCCCAGCCGCCCGGGCTCGCCTTGTCGAGCAGCCAGAGCCGCTCCTGGGCGAAGGTCAGGGGGAGCGGCCCGGAGCGTCCGGCGGGGAGGATCGGCCCGGCGTCGGCGGCGTCGGCGGCATCTCCGGCGAGGGCCGCCTGCTCGATCCGGCGCGCCAGCCCCGCCGCCGTGGGCTCCTCGAACAGCGCCTCCAGTGGGAGATCGACGCCGCAGCTCTCCCGCACCCGGGCGATCGCGCGGGTGGCCAGCAGCGAATGGCCGCCCAGCGCAAAGAAGTCCTCGTGCGGGTCGACCCGCTGGCGGCCCAGCAGCGCCGCCCAGATCCCGGCGATCAGCTCCACGAGAGGCGAGGGGGCCTGCGGGAGCGGGGAGGAATCCGCGGCACCCTCCACCAGCTCGGGGGGCGGCAGCGCGTCGCGGTCGACCTTGCCGTTGGCGTTGAGCGGCAGGCGGGGAAGGAGGACCACGACCGCCGGGACGAGGTGGGGTGGCAGGCGCTCCGCGAGGAAGGCCCGCAGGGCCGCCCCGTCGACGGATTCGCCGGCCACCCCGTAGGCGACCAGCCGGCGCTCTCCCGGCACATCCTCGCGCGCCACCACCGCGGCATCGCGCACGGCCGGGTGCAGCGCCAGCGCCGCCTCGACCTCCCCCGGCTCGATGCGGAAGCCGCGGATCTTGACCTGACGGTCGATCCGGCCGAGGAATTCCAGGCGGCCGCCGGGAAGCGGCCGGACGCGGTCGCCGCTGCGGTAGAGCCGCTCTCCCGGCGCCCCCCAGGGGGCGGGGACGAAGCGCTCGGCGGTGACGTCCGGCCGCTCCCAGTACCCCCAGGCGAGCCCGGCGCCGCCGATCCACAGCTCCTCGTCCACCACCTGGACGTGGGTGTTGGCGATCGCCCGGCCGATCGGCACCGTGGCGGCGTCCGCCGCCACCTCCCGTACCTCCTCCCAGGTGGTGAACGTGCTGTTCTCGGTGGGGCCGTAGACGTGGAGCAGCCGTGCCGGCGGACCGGCCGCGAGCACCCGGCGCACGCTGATCGGGTCGGCCCGCTCGCCGCCGAAGAGCAGGCAGCGCAGGGGCGCGAAGGCCTCAGGGACCTCGCGGGCGACCTGGTTGAACAGGGCGGTGGTGAGGAACAGGGCGCTCACCCGGCGCTCGCGCAGGGCCGCCGCCAGCCGCGCCGGCGCCAGCAGCGATTCGCGCCCGATCGGCACCAGGCAGCCGCCGTTGAGCAGGGCCCCCCAGACCTCCCAGGTGGCGGCGTCGAAGGAAGTGTTGGAGACCATCGCCACCCGGTCGTCGTCATCGAGCTGGACATAGTCGGCCTCCCGCACCAGGCGGATCACGCCGTGCTGTGGGATGGCCACTCCCTTGGGCCGGCCGGTCGATCCCGAGGTGTAGATCACCAGGGCCAGGCTCTCCGGCGGGATCACGTCCGGGAGCGGCCCCTCGGCCCCGGATTCGCCGCCGGAGCCGCCGGAGATGAACGCGAGATCCTCTCCCAGCACCACCGCAGCGCCGGAGTCGCGCAGCAGGAAGCCGGCGCTTTCGGCGGGGTAGGAGGGATCGACCGGCACGTAGGCGCCGCCGGCCCGCGCCACGGCCACCATGGCGACCACCACCTCGTCGGGCCGGCGCAGGGAGAAGGCGACCCGCACGCCCGGGCCCACCCCCAGCGCCACCAAGCGGCGGGCGAGCCGCGCGGAGAGGCGGTCGAGCTCGCCATAGGTCAGTTCCCGGTCCCCCATATCGAGGGCCGGCGCCGCCGGCCGGCGGCGCGCCTGCTCCACGAACAGGTCGGCGATGGAGCGCTCGATCACCGGTTTCGTCCTCGGCTCCCGGCCTCAGCCGGCGAGCACCGCCTCGCGCGCCGCGCCCGCCGAAAGCCGGCGCAGCTCGTCGAGGTGCTGGAGGCTCGCCAGCACCGAAGGCACGTCGACGCCGAAGTCGAGCAGGCAGCCCACCTCGTCGACCCCGATCCCGCGCAGGCGGCGGATCATGGCCAGGCAGCTCTCGGGCGTGCCCAACAGCGAGCCGTGCTGGAAGTAGCGCTCGAACTCCATCTCCAGGAGCTCGTCCAGGTCGGCGGCCGCGATCGCCTCGGCCTCGAACCCCTTGTGCAGGCTCTTGGCGAGCGAGGTGAGCAGCGCGGTGTGGGAGCGCAGGTAGTCGCAGAACGGCTTCCGCACCTTCTCCTTGACCGTCTCGAGGTCCGGCCCGATGTAGGTGTGGATCATCGTCGCCACTTGCCCCGAGGCGGGGTCGAGGCCGTGGCGGGCGCGGCTCGCCCGGTACTGGCCGATGCGCTCGGCGAGCTTGTCGAGGGTGAGGCCGATCAGCGAGGTGAGGACGTTGGCGCCGATCCGCCCCGCCTCCTCGAAGGTGTCCTGGGTGTTGGAGCAGGTGATCCAGATCGGCAGCTCGCGCCGCGCCGGCCTGGGGAAGATGGCGACCTCGATCTCGTTGCCGGCGCCGCCGCGCGCCCGCACCGCCTCCCCCCGCCAGAGCCGGCGCACGGTCTCGATCCGCTCCCACATCTCCGCGCGGCGGGTGGCGAAGCCGTCGGGCGCGAAGACGAAGTCGTTGGGATGGAAGCCCGAGGCGAAGGAGAGCCCCACCCGGCCGTGCGACAGGTTGTCCACCACCGACCAGTCCTCGGCCAGGCGCACCGGATGGTGGAGGGACGGCACCACGCTGCCGGCGCGCAGCTCCAGCCGCTCGGTGACCATGGCGAGCGCCGAGGCCAGCACGGCCGGGTTGGGGTAGAGGCCGCCGAAGCCGTGGAAGTGGCGCTCCGGCGTCCAGACCGCCGTGAAGCCGTGGCGGTCGGCGAAGCGGGCGCTCTCGACGATCAGCTTGTACTTGTCGCCGGGGACCATCTCCTCGCTGCCCGAGAAGAAGAAGACGCTGAAACGCATCCCCTCGCCGCTCCCCGAGGGAGACCCGGTCCGGGCGGGCGCGGCCGGGACGGGAGCCTCGGCCGCCGGCGGCTCAGGGGGGGAGGCCGGCGGGGCCGCCTGCACCTCGGCCTGCACCTCGGCCATCAGGCGGGCGGTCTCGGTGAGCGCCTCCAGGTCCGGCTGGCGCGCGGCCACCAGCGCGGCCAGCTCGGCCACGGTCGGCTGCTCGAAGAACGAGCGGACCGAGAGCTTGACCCCGAACACCGCCTGGACGCGGGAGATCGCCTGCAGGGCGATCAGCGAGTTGCCGTTCAGGCGGAAGAAGTTGTCGCGCGCCCCCACCCGCTCGACCCCGAGCAGGGTCTGCCAGATGTCGGCGAGGATCTCCTCGATCTCGTCGGCCGGCGCCACGTAGCCGCTCGCCGTCTCGGCATAGCGGCTGTCGACGTACGAGGCGGCCGCGGGCGCCGGGGACGGCGGGGCCGGAGCCGGGATCGGAGCCGGCGGCGGCGGGGGCGCCGCCAGCGCCGGCGCGACGGCGGGGGCCGGCAGGCTGGAGACGTCGATCCAGTACCGCCGCCGCTCGAACGGATAGGTGGGCAGCGGGACGCGCCGCCGCCGCTCCCCCCCGTGCAACGCCCGCCAGTCGATCTCGACCCCGGCGGCCCACAGCCCGCCCACGGCCTGGAGCAGCGTCTCCTGGGCGTCGCGCGGGTCCTTGGGGTGGGGGAGGGTGGCGAGAATCGCGTGCGCCGGCGTGCGCGCCGGGTGCTGGCGGGCGACGCCGGAGAGGGCCTGGGCCGGCCCCACCTCCAGCAGCGTCGCGCCCGGCCGGCCGAGCAGGGCGCCGATGCCGTCTCCCAAACGCACGGTGGAGCGGAGCTGGCGGGCCCAGTAGGCCGGGTCGGTGGCCTCGGCGGCGGTGATCCACCGGCCGGTGACGTTGGAGACGAACGGCAGGCGCGGCGCCTGCAATCGGACCTTGCGGACCTCGGCCTCGAAGGCCGGCAGGATCGGGTCCATGGCGCCCGAATGGAAGGCGTGGGAGATGTGGAGCTTCCCACCCTCCACGCCGCGCTGGGCGAGGGCCGCGAGCAGCCGCTCGACCTCCTCGGGAGGCCCGGAGACCACGCAGAGCCCCTCTCCGTGCACGGCCGCGAGCGACAGGCCGCCGCCGAGCAGCGGCGCCACCTCCGCCTCGGCGAGCGGCACCGCCACCATGTCCCCCGGCGGCAGGCCGGCCATCAGCCGGGCGCGGGCGGCCACCAGGGCCACCGCGTCCTCCAGGGAGAGCACGCCGGCCAGGTGAGCGGCCACGTACTCGCCCAGGCTGTGGCCGAGCAGGGCGCGCGGCCGGACCCCCCAGGAGGCCAGCAGGCGGGCGAGGGCGATCTCGACCGAGAACAGGGCCGGCTGGGCCAGCTCGGTGCGCAGCAGGCGGTCCGCCAGATCGGCCGGCGCGTCCGGCCCGGGGTCGAGCACGGTCGCGAGATCCACGTCCAGATCGAGATGGCGGCCGAAGAGGGCGGCGCAGCGCTCGACCTCCTCGCGGAACGCGGGCTCGCCGCGGAAGAGCTCGCGCGCCATCCCCGAGTGCTGCGCCCCCTGGCCGGGGAAGAGGAAGCAGACCTGGCGCTCGCGGCCGTCGAAGGCCCCGGCGGCCAGGCGGCCGGGATCGGCCAGCCCCTCGCGCGCCTCGGCGGCCGTGCGGCAGGCCAGGGCGCGGCGGTGCTCCAGGGGCTGGCGGCCGGTCTGCAAGGTCCAGGCGGCATCGGCGAGATCGGTCCCAGGATGCTCCGCGAAATGGCGGCCCAGCCGCGCCGTGGCCTCACCCACCGCGGCGGCGCTGCGGGCCGAGAGCGCCAGGAGCTGCCAGGGTCGCCGCGGCGGCGCGGCCGGCCGCGGGGCGGGGGGCTCCTCGATCACCACGTGGGCGTTGGTGCCGCCGAAGCCGAACGAGCTGATCCCCGCGCGGCGCGGGCCCGGCGGGAAGGGGACCGGCCCGGTGGGGACGAAGAACGGGCTCTCCGCGAAGTCGATCTGGGGGTTCGGGCGGTCGAAGTGCAGGCTGGGCGGGATCTCCCCCTCGCGCACCGCCAGCACCGCCTTGAGCAGGCCGGCCATGCCGGCCGCCGCCTCCAGGTGGCCGATGTTGGTCTTGATCGAGCCGAGGGCGCAGAAGCCGGTGCTCCGGGTGCCGCGGCGGAAGACCCGGGTGAGGGCCGTCACCTCGACCGGATCGCCCAGCGCCGTGGCCGTGCCGTGGGCCTCCAGCATGCCGATGGCCTCGGCGGGCAGCCCGGCGTTGGCCAGCGCCTCGGCGATCACCTCGGCCTGGCCCGGCACGCTGGGAGCGGTGAACCCGGCCTTGGAGGCGCCGTCGTTGTTGACCGCCGAGCCCTTGATCACCGCCTGGATGGTGTCGCCGTCCGCGAGCGCGTCGGCCAGCCGCTTGAGCACCACGATCCCCAGCCCGCAACCGAAGACGGTGCCGGCGGCGCGGGCGTCGAAGGCCCGGCAGTGGCCGTCCGGCGACAGGATCCCCCCCTCCTGGTGGAGGTAGCCGCTCTTCATCGGCACCGTGGCCGACACCGCGCCGGCGAGCGCCAGGTCGGTCTCCCCCGAGAGCAGGCTCTGGCAGGCCAGGTGGACCGCCACCAGCGAGGTCGAGCAGGCGGTCTGCACGGTCACGGCGGGGCCGCGCAGGTCGAGCTTGTAGGACACGCGCGGCGCCAGCGAGTCCTTGTCGTTGCCCACCGCCAGCAGGGTGATGTCGATGCCGATCGACTCCAGCCGGTCGCGGTGGGGGTGGAGGGCCAGCAGGTAGCCGCTCATGGTGCCGCCGGCGAAGACGCCGGTCTCCCGCGGGGTGCGCGACGGATCGTAGCCGGCGCTCTCCAGGGCCTCCCAGGCGCACTCCAGGAACAGGCGCTGCTGCGGATCGATGACCTCGGCCTCGCGCGGCGCGTAGCCGAAGAAGCCGGCGTCGAACAGGTCGCTCCCCTCCAGCACGCCGTGCGCCCGCACGTAGTTGGGGGCGCCGTAGACGGCCGGCGGCACCCCGGCCTCGCGCAGCTCCTCCTCGGTCAGGAAGGAGATCGACTCGACCCCCTCGCGCAGGTTGCGCCAGAGCTGCTCGGGGCCGTCCGCGCCGGGGAGGCGGCAGGCGAGGCCGATGATGGCGATGTCGGTGGGTGCGGTGTCGTCGCTCATGCATTCCTCCTGCGGGCGCTCTGGAGCTCGCGGCGCAACGTGCCGCGGCGGGAGCCGCGGTCGGCGAGGGCGCCCTCGCCGGTCTCCGGAGACGGCCGCTCCGAGCCGTCGCCGTTCCCCGCCAGGAAACGGGCGAGGGTGGCGACGGTCGGCGTCTCGAACAGGCTCGCGGCACGCCCCTCGAGGTCGAAGCGCTCCCCGAGGTCGTGCATCACCTGGAGGCCGGACAGCGAATCGCCGCCGAGCTCGAAGAAGTTGTCGTGGACGCCGACCTCGGCGATCCCCAGGACACGGCTCCAGAGGGCGGCGACCTCCCGCTCCACCCCGTCGCGCGGGGCCAGGAAGGGGTTGCGCAGCGGAGGCCGGTCATGACCGGAAGCCGCCGGGACCTCGGCGGCGGCGGTGACGGGAGCCGTCCTCGCCGCCGCCCGGCGGACGGCGAGGCGCGGCGGGAGGCCGCCGCGATGGGCGAGCAGGTCCGGCAGCGCCGCCTCCAGCTCCTCCCGGGAGCCGGCCTCCAGGGCCGCGGCCGGGGCTCCGTGCCGCTCGGCCATCCCGGCGGCCAGCGCGGCGAGGAGAGGCCCGGCGCCTGGCCGCGTGGTCCCCAGGACGAGCAGGCCGGCCGTGGGCGCCGCGGCCTCGGCGAAGGCCCGCGCCGCCGCGATCTCGTCCGCCGCGGCGCCCTCGCCCTGAATCCAGAGGGCCAGCCCCGCCGCCGCCAGCCCCGCCGCCGGCCTCCGGGCGGTCAGCAGCACGGTGTCGGTCTCCTCCCGCAGCCGGGGGAGGCGGGGCCAGGTCGCCACCCCCGTGAAGCCGGACCGCGCCAGCACCGTCTCCCAGGCGGGGGCTGCGAGCAGCGGCGAATGGGGGCGCAGCTCGGTGTCCTCGAACAGCCACCAGCCGTCGGTGAGGCCCCACACCAGGTCGCTCCAGCGGCGTCCCCGCACCGTCTCGACCAGGGCGAGCAGGCCGCCGGGGAGCAGCAGGGAGCGCAGGTGGCCGAGGGTCTCGGCGATCCGCGGCGTGGCGTGGACCACGTTGGCGGCCAGCACGGCGTGGAAGCTCTCCGGGGCGAGCCCCTGGGCGACCGGATCGCGGGAGACGTCGAGCACCCCGAAGCGGAGGAAGCCGTGGCCGGCCCGCGCCGCCTCCTGCTCGGCGCGCAGGACGAAGGTGCGGCCGAGGTCGGTGAACCAGTACTCGACCTCGCGGCCGGCGAGCAGCGGCAGGAGCTCGCGGGTGAGCACCCCCTGGCCCGCCCCCGCCTCCAGGATGCGCCAGGGCCCCCCGCCGGGCGGCGGCCCCGCCAGGGCCGCGCCGAGCAGCTCCGCGAGCACCGCCCCGGCCGGATCGCGCTGCTCCCCCTCTCCCAGCAGGAGCAGGGCCCGCTGGAGCCGCTCGGTCCGGCCGTCGGGGTAGAGCAGGGCCAGCCCCTCGATCTCGCCGGAGAGGGCGCGCGGGTAGCCGCGCAGGCAGTGGTCGATCAGGTCGACCAGGCCGGCGAGCCGCGGCGCCTCGGCCGCGATCCTCCGGCCCAACGCCTCGGCGTCGCCGGCGCTGGCCCCGGCCCCGGCCCCGGCAATATCGCGCAGGAAGCGCACCCCGCCGTCCTCCAGGGCCAGCAGGCCGTCGGCGGCGAGCATCCGCAGCAGGGCCTGGAACAGGCGCTCGTGCTTGGGGAGCAGGCGGATCTTGCGGCGCAGCGCGGTGAGCGGCAGCGCGGCCCCGGAGACCACCTCGACACCACACTCGCCGAGGAAGCGGACCAGGCAGGCGGTGCAGAGCGGGTCGAGGTCGGGCCCGGCGCCGGGGAGGGCGCTCGCGAGCCGGGCCTCCAGGCGGGCCAGGCGCTCCGGGTCGGCGCTCCAGAGGGGGGAGGCCGCGGAGAGATCCGACCGATCAGTCCGATCAATTGGCCTGTCCAGCTCCTCCCACGCCTGCCGCCAGCGGGCGCCGCCGCGCCAGGCGACCGCCCCGGCCCCCCGCTCCGGAGCCGCCGCCGCCAGCTCGGCCCAGAGCCGGTCCAGCGCCAGGCGCTCGGCGCGGGTCCCCGGAGCGGCGGGCTCGAGGTCGAGCCACTGGACGGGCCACGCCCGCTCCCCCGCGGCCAGCTCCTCGCAGAGCCCCTGGAGCGCCGCGGCGGCCTCCGAGGGAGCGCCGGGCAGGCCCCGCCCTTCGGTCACCACGTCGAGCCGCGCCACCGGGACCCGGCGCTCGCGCAGGGCCGCCGTCAGCCCGCGCAGGGCGTCGAGGTCCCAGAGCGCTGCCACCCGCAGCGGCCGGTCCGGCGGCAGGGCGGCCAGCAGCCGGTCGAGATCCTCGGGGCGCGCCGGGTCCACCGTGAAGGCGCTCTCTCCCACCCGGGAGAAGGCGCTGCCGGCCGCGGCCGAGAGCACCTCCAGACGCTCGGCGTGCAGGCGCTGCAACAGGCGGGCGCTCAAGGCCGAAGCGCTGGCGAGCACCAGCCAGACGGCATTCAGCTGGCCGGCCAGCTGGACGGGAGGCGGCGCCGGCAGCGGCGGCGTCTGTCGCCAGAGCGCGGCGGCGACCGTCGCCGAGGCCTGCGGGGGAGGGGCCGGCGCGGCGGCCGGCTCGATCCAGTGGCGGACACGCTCGAAGGGGTAGGAGGGGAGCGCCACCCGCCGCCCCCGGCCGGGATGCACCGCCGCCCAGTCGACCTCGGCGCCGGCGAGCCAGAGCCGGCCCAGGGTGCCGAGGGCGAAGGCGTCGGCGGGGGTCCAGGCGCCGCGCGCCGGCAGCGACGGCAGGACCGTCCTGCCGGCCGCCGCCGGGTGCCGGCGGGCGAGCGCGGTGAGGGTAGTCCCCGGCCCCACCTCCAGGAGCAGCAGGCCGGGATCGCTCAGCAGCTCGGCGATCCCCGCCGCGAAGCGCACCGGCCGCCGCAGGTGCTCGGCCCAGGCGGCCGGATCGGTGGCGCGATCGGCGTCGGCCCAGGCGCCGGTGACGTTCGACAGATAGGGGATCTCCGGCGGCGCCAGGCGGAGCCGCCCCACCGCCGCCGCCAGCTCCTCCCGCACCGCCTCGACGTCGGCGGTGTGGAAGGCGTGGCGCACCGGCAGGCGCCGGTGCTCGACGCCGCGGGCGGCGAGGATCTCGGCCAGCCGCTCGACGGCCTCCGGGCGCCCCGCGGCCACCGTGCGGTCCGCAGCGTTCACCGCCGCGATCTCCACCCCCGCGGGGAGCAGCGCCGCCAGCTCCGCCTCGCCCAGGGAGACCGCGAGCATCGCCCCCGGCGGGAGCTTCGCCGTCAGACGCCCGCGCTCGGCCACCAGGGCCAGGGCGTCGGGCAGGGACATCACCCCGGCGAGGCAGGCCGCCACGTACTCCCCGAGGCTGTGGCCGAGCAGCCCCGCCGGTCGGAGGCCCCAGGACATCCACAGCCGCGCCAGGGCGTATTCGACGATGAACAGCGCCGGCTGGGCGACCTCGGTCTCGGCCAGCCGCGCCGCCGCCGCGCGGTCGTCGTCGTCGGAGGCGCCGGCGGCGAGCAGACCCTGCAGGTCCCGCAGGCCCGGCAGGCCCTGCTCCGCGAGCAGCTCGCAGCAGGCGTCGACCTCGGCCCGGAAGACCGGCTCGCGGGCATGGAGCGCCGCCGCCATGCCGGCCTCCTGCGCCCCCTGGCCGGGGAAGAGGAAGGCGACCCGGCGGGCCGCGTCCGGGGCCTCGGCGGTCCACACCCGCTCGGGCGCCCCCTCCTCCAGCGCCGCCGCGGCCTCCGCCGCGTCGCGGGCCACCAGCACCCGGCGCAGGGGGAGCTGGCGGCGCCCCAGCCGCAGGGTGAGCGCGACGTCGGAGAGATCGGGATCGGGACGGCTGCGCAGATGGGCCGCCAGGCGGGCGCTCGCCGCCTCCAGGGCGGCCGGGGTGTGGGCCGAAAGGAGGAGCAGCTCCGGGGCGCGCTCGGCCGGTGGGGGAGCCGGGCGCGCTGGCGCCTCCTCCAGCACCACGTGGGCGTTGGTGCCGCCGATGCCGAACGAGCTCACCCCGGCCCGCCGGGGGAGGCGGTCGGTCCGCCACGGCACCGCCGCCGCGTTGACGTAGAAGGGCCCCCCGTCGAGCTCCAGCGCCGGGTTGGGGCGCTCGAAGCACACGGTGGGGGGGATCTCGCGGTGCTCCAGCGCCAGCACGGCCTTGATGAAGCCCGCGACGCCGGCCGCGGCGTCGAGGTGCCCCAGGTTCCCTTTGATCGACCCCAGGGCGCAGGAGGCCGGCGCCGCGCCGTCCTCCCGGACGTCCTCCCGGAAAACGCGGTGCAGGGCGCGCACCTCGATCGGGTCCCCCAGGGGGGTCGCGGTGCCGTGCGCCTCCACGAACGTGATGTCGCCCGGCCGCACCCCGGCCACCGCCTGGGCGAGCGCGATCACCTCGGCCTGGCCGTCCACCCCCGGGGCGGTGTAGCCGACCTTGGCCGCGCCGTCGTTGTTGAGCGCGGCGCCGCGGATCACCGCGCGGATGCGGTCGCCGTCCGCCAGCGCGTCCTCCAGGCGCTTGAGGACCACCACCCCCACGCCGTTGGCCGGCACGGTGCCCCGCGCCGCCGCGTCGAACGGCCGGCACCGCCCGTCGGGCGACAGGATGCCCCCCTCCTGGAAGAGATAGCCCGCCTTCTGCGGCTCGCGCACCGACACCCCGCCGGCGAGCGCCAGGTCGCACTGGAAGTTGAGCAGGCTCTGGGCTGCGAGCACCACCGCCACCAGCGAGGTCGAGCAGGCGGTCTGCACGTCGAGGCTGGGGCCCCGCAGATCGAGCTTGTAGGAGACCCGGGTGGTGAGGAAGTCCTTGTCGTTGGAGATCACCACCTGCGGATCGGTGCGCACCCGCTCGCCGCCCGGCAGCAGGTTCTCCAGTAGGTAGGTGTTGAGCGAGGCGCCGCCGAACACCCCCACGGCGCCGCCCGGCCGCGCCGGATCGCGGCCGGCGTCCTCCAGGGCTTCCCAGGAGCATTCGAGGAACTGGCGGTGCTGCGGGTCGAGCAGGGCGGCCTCGCGGGGCGTCAGGCCGAAGAGCCGGGCGTCGAACAGGTCGGCCCCCTCCAGCACCCCGGCGGCCGGGACGTGGCGCGGGTCGCCGGCCAGCTCCGCCGGCACGCCGGCCGCCGCCAGCTCCGCCGGAGAGAAGCGGGAGATCGACTCCACCCCCCGGATCAGGTTGCGCCAGAGCTCGTCCACGCTGCGGGCGCCGGGGAAGCGGCCGGCCATGCCGATCACCGCCACGGCCGCCACGGCGGGCGCGCCGTCGGAGAGGCCGTCGAGAGTGCCCGGGTGCCCGCTCACTCTACCCTCGGTGCGCGGGCCGGCTCCGAGCGCGCCGCGCGGCGGACCGGGACCTCCGGGGTCCTCGCCAGCCTCCGCGCGCTGAGCTCGAGCTCCTGCATAATGAACCTCGCTGAGCCCAAGCTCATCGACGAATGGCTATTTGACGCTAAGTTCGGTTTCATGTCAACGGAGGCGCTCCCCTGAACCCAGCGCTACAAAGTAAGGTGGGGGAAGCCCGCGCCAGGGTGACAGAGCCGTGGGAAGCGGGATCGCGACGGGGGAAATCTCCTCCTCGGCCGGACGACCTGCGGGGCGGTAGGCTCCTTCTCCCTGCCGGCCGGGCCTGCTAGACTGACGGAGCCAAGGACTCGACCATGAAAGATCCCCAACCCTCTGCTGATGGCTTCGTCGTCGACGTCCTCGTTCCCCTCGAGAAGTACAAGCAGCTCCTGGAGGACCTCCAGACCCTGGCCGTGGTCGCCGAAGGGCGCGCCGAAGAGGCGGTCTCGCTGGAGGATGTCAAGGAACGGCTGAAGAGGGATGGACTCCTATAAGCTCAGCCTGAAGCCGTCCGCCGAAAAGGACCTCCGCAAGCTCCCCAAGGCCATCGTCCAACGCGTCCTCCAGATCCTGGAGGGGCTCCCCGCCGAGCCGTTTCCCCATCAGCACAGCAAGCTCTCCGGGACCGAGCGGCTCTACCGCATCCGGCTGGGGGACTACCGGATCGTCTACGAGGTCGACGAGCCGGCGCTCGCGATCACCGTGCACTCCATCCGGCAGCGGCAGGACGCCTATCGCGGCGTCTGAGCCGCGGCCCCCGGGGGCGGCGGGATGGTGATGTCGACCGGCGTCACCGGACCGAAGGTCGAGAGCGGCTTGTCGAGCCCCTGGGAAGGGCCGACCACGACGATCGTGAACTGGTCGGGGTGGAGGTACTTGGCGGCGACGGCACGCACCTGCGCCGGGGTGACCGCCTCGACCCCGGCGAGATAGCGGGCGAGCCAGTCGAGCGGGTAGCCGTAGTACTCGTAGAACAGCTGTTGCTCCAGGATCTTGCGCTTCGAGTCGTGCTCGAAGATGAAGGAGTTCCGCATCGCCTGCTTGGCCTTGGCGACCTCGGCGTCGGTGGGCGGCTTGGCGACCATGTCCTTCGCCTCCTGGAGCAGGGCCTCGATCCCCTCGCCGGTGGTCTGGGTCTTGGTGTTCATGAACATCTGGGTGATGCCGGCGTGGTCCCACTCCCCGCCCACCTCGCCGAACACCGTGTAGGTCAGGCTCTTGGCGGTGCGGATGTTCGAGAACAGGCGCGCCGAGAAGCTCCCGGCCATCACCTTGTTCATCACCTCGAGCGCGTAGTAGTCCGGGTTGCGGTTGACGATCCCCAGACCGCCCATCACGATGGCCGACTGCGTGACGTCGTCCTTCTCGACGTGGTAGACCCCGGGGGTCGGCTGCTGCTTGTAGGGGACGTCCGCGTCCTTCGCCGGCGGCCCCGCGGGCCAGTCGCCGAAGGCTGCTTCGACGCGCTTCAGGGCCTCTTCGCGGCGGAAGTCGCCGACCAGCCCGAGCACGATCCGGTTGGGTTGGAAGTACTCCTTGTGCCAGGCGACGACGTCCTGCCGGGTGACCCCCGCGACGCTGGCGAAGGTGGGGAACCGGCTGTACGGGGAGTCCTTGCCGTAGACCGCGCGTTTGAACTCGCGGAAGAGGATCTCCCGCTGGCTGTCGTTCTGCCGCGCCACGCCGCCCATGGCGAGGTTCTTGACGATCTGGAGCTGGTCCTCGGCGAAGACCGGGCGGCGCAGGATGTCGGCGAAGACCTTCAGCACCTCGGGGAAGTCGGCCTTGAGCGAGTCCATGGTGGCGCGCCCGTAGTCCTCCTCGATCGTGGTCTCGATGTGGGCCGCCTTGCCGTCCAGGAAGTCGTCGATCTGGGCTCCCGTCATCCGCTCGGTGCCGCCGGTCAGCAGCACGGTCCCGGTGATCTCGGCGAGGCTCGACTTGGCGGTCGGCTCCAGCCGCGAGCCGGTATGGATCAGGGCGACGGCCTCGACCAGCGGCAGCTCGTGGTCCTCGAGGAGCATCACCACCATGCCGTTCTTGAGCACCACCCGCTCGGGCTGCGGGATCTGCTGCGGCGGCAGGGGAGGGTAGTGGAGCTGGCTCAAGCTGGTCGCCTGCCCGGCGGCGACGGCCGGCAGGATCAGGGCCAGCAGGGCCCAGCCCAGCAGGCCGGCCAGGGCCGCCGGGGTGACGCTCGCGGCGCGGCGCTCGGTACGCATCGTCGGATCTCCTCTCATCGCTTCATCGCTCTCAACGTCCGGTGGGTGCGCCGGGTGCTGCCTGGGCAGGCGCCGGCCGGGTCTGCAGCAGGACGACCGTCCGGTTCTCGCTACGGAACGCCTCGTTGGCGGCTTTGCGGATGTCCGCCTTGGTGACCTTGTCGTAGCGCTCGAGGGTGCGGAACTGCTCGCGCCAGTCCCCGAAGAGGGCCTGGTTGTGGGTGAGCCGGTTGGCGAGCCCCTGATTGTCCTGCAGGGCCCGCACCACCCGGGCCTTGGCCCGCGTCTTGAAGCGGGCGAGCTCCTCGTCGGTCACGTCCTCGTTGCGCAGGCGGTCGAGCTCCCGGTGCAGGGCGTCGCGCACCTGCTCGTTGGTGATCCCGAAGCCGGGGACGGCGAGGATGACGTAGAGGTTCGGATACTCGTTGCCCGGAAAGCCGTTGAACGAGTTCACCTGCACCGCCAGCCGCCCGTCGCGCACCAGCGCGCGGTAGAGGCGCGAGGTGCGCCCGATCGCCAGGATGTCGTCGATCGCTTCGTAGGCCGCCTGGCCGGGGTCGGTGTCGGCCGGCTTGTGGTACCCCTCGAGATAGATCGGCTGCGAGAGATCCTGCAGCACGACCGTCTTCTCGGCGGTCTGCGGCGGCTCGACCGTGCGCAGCGGGGGGGGCAAGGGGCCCGCGGGGATGCGCCCGAAGTAGCGGTCGATCAGCGGGATCAGCTCCTGGGGGTGGATGTCGCCGACCACCGCGGTGACCAGATTGGCGGGCACGTAATATCGATGGAAGAAATTCTCGGCGTCGGTGAGGGTGAACGACTGGAGGTCGCTCTGGAAGCCGAACGGCCGGTGGTGATAGGGGTGGGCGAGGAACGCGGCGCCCTGGAACTGTTCGAGCATGCGGCCGAGCGGCTGCCCCTCGACGCTCTGGCGCCGCTCCTCGTGCACCACGTCGCGCTCCTCGTAGAACTCGCGGAACACCGGATGCAGGAAGCGCTCCGACTCGAGGTACGCCCAGAGCTCCGTCTTGTTGGCCGGCAGGCTGTAGAAGAACACGGTCTCGTCGGTGTTGGTGAAGGCGTTCAGGAAGATCCCGCCCTCGCGGTTGACGATGTCGGGGAACTCGTTCTTCACCACGTAGCGGTCGGCGTCGGCCTGCTTCGCCTTGAAATCCTTGAACAGCTTCGCGGCCTTGTCCGCATCGCCGTGCGGCGCCAGCCGTTCGGCCTGATAGGCCTGGTAGGCCGCCTCGAGCGCCGCGATCGCCTTCTTCTCCTCGGCGTAATTGGTGGTGCCGATGGTCTCCGTCCCTTTGAACGCCATGTGCTCGAACATGTGGGCGAGGCCGGTGATCCCGCTGACCTCCTGCGCCGAGCCGACGTTGGCGTGGGTCGAGAAGGAGAACACGGGCGCCTGGTGGCGCTCGACGAGGATGAAGGTCCAGCCGTTCGGCAGCACGTGGACCGTCGTCTTCGCCTCGAAGGAGCGCAGATCCTGGCCGAGGGCGGGGAGGGCCGAGAAGAGCACGGCGGCTGCGAGGAGCTTTCGGCGCATGCGGAGGTACCTCAAAGGGAACGGGTTTCGAGCCGCGAGTCTAGCAGGTCGGAGGGGAGCGCAGAAGGAGGGGGAAAACCCCTCCCGCCGGGAGGCGGGAGGGGTTGGGTACCGCCGTCTTTACCTAGCGGAAGAGGGGCTGCAGAGCGCAGGCGGTCTGGACCGACGTGAGGCAGGCGCCGGCGCAGGCGCTGGTGCTGATCGGGGCCGCGATCACCTGCATCTCGAGGCGGGTCTCCAGCTTCTCGACGACGAAATTCAGCTCTGGCTTCATGGGAACCTCCTGGGTCTCGTCGACTCCTGAATGGAGAAGACAAGAACATTCTAGCATCAACACTACGCAATTCGCTCATTAGCGCAGCAGCCACTGAGGCTGGAGCCAGGAGTAGGCGAGGAGGCCGATCAGCGCGCCGGCGGCGACCACCAGCGGCTCGGGGATCCTCTCCCAGAGGGCGAGCAGCGCCAGGGTCGCGAGCGCCAGAGAGACCGTGAAGAGATCGCCGATGGCGGTCCTCCCCACCAGCAGGGTGGTGCCGACGAGCACGCCGACCACCGACACCTTGATCCCCTGGATGAACCCCTGCAAGCGGGGGTTCTCCCGGTAGCGCAGGAGGATCGGCGAGGCGGCGACGGTGAACAGGACCGAGGGGGAGAACATCCCCACGGTCGCCGCCACCGCCCCCGAGAAGCCGTTCATCAGATAGGCCACGAAGGTGGCGGCGACCGCCACCGGCCCGGGGGAGATCAGGCCGATCGCCACGGCGTCGAGGAACTGGCGGTTGGTGACCCAGTGGTACTGGTCGACGACGTAGGTGCGCAGGAACGGGATGATGACGAGGCCGCTGCCGAACATGAAGAGCCCGGCCTTGAAGAAAAAGAAGAACAGCTTGGCGTTGATCCCCGCCCAGGGGAGGACGGCGGCCGCGGCCGGCAGGGAGCCGGGAGGGCGCGTTTCCGCAGGACGCTCCGGGGGCGCGCCGGGCTCCCGCGAGCGCGGCGGCCGCTGCGTGGGGAAGGCGAAGATGCCGAGGATTCCGGCGACCAGGAAGGTGGCGGTCAGCTCCCGCTGGAGGATCACGGTGATCCCCAGGGTGACGAGGAAGAAGCCCCAGGCCACGGGGTCGCGGCGCAGGGTCTTGCGGCCGAGGTGCCAGCAGGCGCGGAGGATCAGCGCGACCACCACCGGGGCGATGCCGTAGAACAGCCCGCGCAGCTGCCAGGTCGCCGCGAAGCGGGAATAGAAATGCGCGATGGTGACGACGACCAGAAAGGGGGTCAGGGCGAAGACGAAGGCGACGCTGACCCCGCCCAGGACGCCGAAGCGCAGGTAGCCGCAATAGATCGCGAGCTGGAAGACGAGCGGGCCGGGGCAGGCGGCGGCGATCGCCAGGCCGTCGTCGTACTCCTCCTCGCTCAGCCATCCCCGCTTGTCGACCAGGTCGCGCCGGATGTGATTGGCGAGCGCGATGGGGCCGCCGAACCCCAGCGAGCCGAGGGTGAAGAAGTAGAGCAGGAGGCCGCGAAACGAGAGCGCGGGGCCGCCCTCGCGCTCCGGGTTCCGGGGATTCGGCATCGCGGGGAAGGCTCATCCCTTCCGGGCGGGGGACCCGGACGGACGGAGGGCGGGCTCAGGAGCCCGAGGCCTCGCGGGTCTTGAGCTCCGGCCGCGCCGAGTGCGCGCGCAGGCGGGCGATCGCCCACACCACGATCACATAGACCATCCGCAGCAGCATGCCGCCCACCATGATCTGCCAGATGCTGTCGCGGATCAGCCCGACGAAGGTCAGCACGGCCGTTCCCCAGGAGCCGGCGGCGGCGGCGGCGGACATCCCGCGCAGGGCGCGGCCGAGGATCAGCGGGTAGCGCATCGACGTCACGTAGAGGGTGATGAAGGTGGCGAACGCGATCAGCGCGCAGAACGCGGCGCTCAACAGCATGTAGAGGACCAGGATCACCGAGCGGGAGCGGCTGAGCGGCTCGAGCTGCGGGCCCGGTTTGCGGATCAGCTTGCGGAACCAGACGAGGAGCGACTGTCCCACCCGGCGGTGGAGGTTGCGCAGGCCGCTGAGGTCGACCAGCAGCCAGTAGCCGTCCAGCTTGAACACCGGGTTCAAGGTGAAGATCATCAGAAAAGATACGATCCAGAATAATTGATAAAACAGCGGGTTCCCCGTGGAGCGCGCCGCGAGCCCGATAAAGATGACCAGGAAGGCCTCGAAATAGAGCCCCCCCAGGTCGACCACGGCGCGCTGCTTCGGCGGCAGCCGCCAGGCCTTGGTGACGTCGGCATAGAACGCCGGGAACACCAGATAGAGCCCGAAGCCGACGCCGCCGTGTGGTGCGCCGTAGCGGGCGCAGGCCGTGGCATGGCCGAACTCGTGGAACAGGCCGCAGAGGATGACGAGAAGATAGAGCAGCCCCAATTGCGACCAGGGGAGCACCACCTTCATCTGCACGACGGAGGTCCGGAAGGTCAGGAACTCGATGATCAGAAAACCGAGGATGACGAGGGCGGCGAGCGGCGGCCAGTAGAGCCAGCGCAGCTTGTCGGTGATGGTGCGCAGCAGCCGCGCCGGCAGGAGCTGGAAGTGGAGCAGGAACGGGGTCGGCCGCGGGGGCTCGGTGGCGCCGCTGAAGACCACCGCCGGGACCCGCTCGTTGAGGATCTCGCGCAGGGTCGCGGGCGGCACGTCGTGGCCGCTGATCCGGCGGAACGACGCCGCGAGGTCCTCGAGGCTCTCGGGCTCATCGCGGAAGGCGACCAGGAGGTCGTGAACCGCCTGATTGACGACGAAGCAGCTCTCGCCCGCCTCGACCAGGAAGCGCGGCGTGGGGTCGGCATCCCCGGCATGGAAATGGCTGATCCGCAGGTCGGCGCGAAGCTGCGGGAAAGAGGCGGTCGGCTCGGTCGCTGGTGTCATAAAGCCCCTGCTGTGAAAACCCCCCTCCGCCAGGGGCGAAGGGGGGATGGAGTCCTACCGTCTTTACCTAGCGGAACAGGGGCTGCAGCGCGCAGGCGGCGGTGCTGAACTTCTGAGCCGTGCAGGCCGACGCGCAAGCGCTGGTGCTGATCGGAGCCGCGATCACCTGCATCTCGAGACGGGTCTCCAGCTTCTCAACGACGAAATTCAGTTTCATAATGAAACCTCCTTGTTTGATCCTGCCCGGAGATGGACAGGGCCGTGGAAGAGAATACCATCCTTCGGCCGCAAGACGGCAGTTTTTCCATCATCCCTGCCGCAGCGCCCGCAGCGGATCGAGCCGGGCCGCCCGCAGAGCCGGGAAGCCGCTGGCCACCAGCGCGAGCACCAGCACGGCGAGTGCCGCCATGATGTAAATCAGCACATCGGTGGGGCTGACCTCGAACAGGAACCTGGCCAGGATCCGGCTCATTGCCCAAGCCCCGAAAAGCCCGGTCACCACGCCGATCAGAGCCGTGGTCAACCCCTGGCGAAGCACCAGGCGGATGATCCGGTCGCGATCGGCGCCGAGGGCGACGCGGACCCCGATCTCCACCGTCCGCTGGACCACCGAATAAGCGATCAGTCCGTAGATGCCGACCCCGGCCAGGGCCAGCGCCGCCACCGCGAAGAGGCCGAACAGGAGGCTCGCCACCCGCTTGAGCCAGATCGAGTCCTCGACCATGCCGTCGAGCGTCCTGACCTCGTCCAGGGGGAGGTTGGGATCGATGGCGTGGACCTCGCGGCGCAGCCCGTGCACCACACCCATCGGCGAGCCGGCCGTGCGCAGGAACAGGTTCATGTCTCCCATCGGCCGCTGCCGGTAGGGGAGGTACATGTCGAAGCCGGCGTCGGCGTCGAGCCCTTCGCGCCGGACGTCGCCCACCACTCCGACGACGGTCATCCAGGCCTTCGAGCGCATCAGCGAGACCTGGAGCCTCTCGCCCAGGGGATTCTTGCCGGGCCAGAAGTGGCGCGCCAGCTTGTTGCTGATCACCACCTCGGGAGGGGCGCCGGGAGGGAGGTTCTCATTGAGCGGCCGGCCGGCGAGCAGCGGGATGCCGATCGCCCGGAAGTAGTTGGCGCCGGTGATGAACTGGAAGCCGACCGCCGGATTGGCGCTCGCCTGCTCGGGGGTCTGCTGCGCGGTCTGCACGGAGGTGGTGTGCCCGGTGGCGAGCGGCGGCAGCGAGCCCACGCCCGCCGCGACCACCCCCGGCAAGCCGTTGATGCGGCGCAGCGCCTCGTCGTAGAAGCCGGCCTTCTGCGGCGGCATCGGGTACTGCGCGTCGGGGAGCGTCAGATTGACCACCAGCGTGTTCGCGGAGCGGAAGCCGGGGTCGACCTCGAGCAGCCTGCGGAAGCTCTGCGTCATCAGGATGGCCCCCACCAGCAGCAGCAGCGAGAGGGCGATCTCGACCACCACCAGGAAGTTCCGGAAGCGGCTCTGGTGCACCCCGGACGAGGATTGGGTGGCGCTCTCCTTGATCGAGGCGGCGAGGTCGGGACGCGAGGCCTGCAGAGCCGGGACGAGGCCGAACAGAAACGCCGTCAGGCAAGCGATTCCGAGCACGAAGGCGACCACCCGCAGATCGATCGGAAAGCTCAGGTTGCCGCGCAGGTCGAGCGGGATGAAGCCGACCACCAGCTTGTTGAGCCCCAGCGTGAGCAGCAGGCCGAGGGCGCTGCCGGCCAGCGCCAGGAGGAGGCTCTCGGTCAGCACCTGCTGGACGAGCCGGCGCCGGCCGGCGCCGATGGCCACCCGCAGCGCGAACTCCCGCGACCGGGTCGCGGCGCGCTGGAGGAGGAGGCTCGCCATGTTCGTGCAGGAGATCAGCCAGAGGAAGCCGACCGCCCCCCAGAGCAGGATGAACGGCTGCAGGCCGCGGGTCTGGTACTCCTGGAGCGGCGACACCGCGACCCCCCACCCCTCGTTGGACTTCGGATAGGCCTGCTCGAGCTGCTTGGCGATGGCGCTCATGTCGGTCTGCGCCTGCCGCGCGGTCACCCCCGGCTTGAGGCGGGCCACGCCGCTGAACGGACGCCCCTGGCGCGGCATGCTGTCGGCGTCGAGAGCCAGCGGGTAGAAGATCTCCGCGGCGTCGGTGTCGGGGTACTGCGCGCGCAGGGGGAGCACGCCGATCACGGTGGCCGGATCGCCCTCGACGTGCAGCGCCTTGCCCACCACCTTGGGATCGCCGTTGAACAGCCGTTGCCAGAGGCGGTAGCTGAGGAGCACGACCTTCTTCGCCCCGGGGCGGTCTTCCTCCGGCGAGAAGGAGCGTCCGAGGAAGGGCTGGACGCCGAGGATCTTGAACAGGTTCGCCGACACCCCCGCGCCCTTGGCGCGCACCGGATCCCCCTGGCCGACCAGGCTCACGCGGTCGGTCCAGAAGAAGGCGATGTCCTCGAAATCCCGGTTCATCTTCCGGAAGTCGTAGGCGTCGGGCAGGGAGAGGCCGTCGTCGGCGAGGCCGCGCGACGGGTTGGTGCCGCGCAGCACCACCAGACGGCCGGGGTCCCGATAGGGGTAGCCGCGCAGCCAGATCCCGTTGACGAAGCTGAACATCGCCGTGGTGATGCCGATGCCGCAGGCCAGCGTCAGCACGGCGATCGTGGTGAACCGCAAATTCTTCGACAGCGAGCGAAAACTGTACCCCAGGTCCTGCAGGAATCCTTCCATCTCGGCGATCTCCCCGCCGGCGCCGCTACGGCGCCGGCCTGCTCATTCTTCGGTGTAGCCGCGCAGCTTCTCGTACTTTTCGACCTGGGCCGCGGTCAGCAGCTTCCTGGACTTGAGATGCGCCGACAGGTGGATGAAGCGCAACCGGCCGCGGAGGTCCGCGATCTCGGCGGTCTGGGCGCGCAGGCGCTGCTCGGTGATCGTCCCGCGCGCGAAGTCGTCGCTCAGCGCCGCCTCCTTGGCGACGATCCGGGCGCCGACCTTCCTCGCCTGGTCGATCGTCTCGACGAAGATGCGCTGCAGGGCGGCGCGCTGCCCGGCCGAGAGGCCGAGATCCGGCAGATCCAGCAGATGGCGCGGGCCCGGGTAGTGGTTGAGCTCGGCGGCGTGGGCGAGCCCCATCCCCTCTCCCGCCAGCAGGGAGGCGACCTCGTCGGGCGGCAGCGACTTGCCCGGGCTCTGCGCAGGCGGCGGCGCGGCGGGCGCCTGGCCGGCCGTGCCGGGCGTCGCCGCGAGCAGCGCGAGCAGGAGGAGCAGAGCGGCGAACAAAGCTCGAGACGGTGCCTGTCGCCTCACCCTCAGCCCCCCGCGATCGCCGGAATGATGTGGACCTCGTCGCTCTCCTTCAACGGAGTGCCCGCGCCGGCGAGGCTGCGGATGTCGGTGTCGTTGACGAAGATGGCGACGTAGGTCTTGAGCCCGCCCCCCTCGTCGTACAGCGACTCGGTCGATTTCGGATAGCGCCTTTCCAGCGCCTGGAGCGTCTCGGCCACGGAGCTCCCCTCCACCTCGACCGAGCGTTGGTTGTCGGTGAATCTGCGCATCATCGTCGGAATGTGGATGGACGGCATCGGGATCTCCTCAAACGGTTCAAGTCGAGAGCTGCGCGGGGTCACGCCGCCGGGGGGGCGGCGTCCCCCTCCGGCCCCTGCGGCCAGGGGAGATGCCCGCAGACCGGACAATCGGGGCGGCGGCTCACCTTCAGCCGGCGGAACGTGTTGTCCGTCAGGTCGTAGAAGAGCAGCCGGTTGCGCAGGACCTCGCCGCAGCCGGTGATCAGCTTGATCGCTTCCATGGCGGCGAGCGTCGCCACCACCGCCGAGCTGCAGGCGATCACCCCGAAGGCGTTGATCGTCCACTGCGGCGGGGTCTGCGGATAGAGGCAGGTCAGGCAGGGGGTGCGTCCGGGCTCGATCACCGTCAGGTAGCCTTCGAGGTCGAACATGGCCGCCATCACCAGCGGCTTGCCGGTGCGCACCGCCTCGCGGTTCATCGCCTGCCGCTCCTCGAACAGGGGGGCGCCGTCGATCACCACGTCCGCCAGGGCGAACAGCTCGCGCGCGTTGGCATCGCTGACGTTGTCGGCGACCGCGATCACCTCGAGATCGGGATTGATCATGCGCAGCGTCTCCTCGAACACCTCGACCCGCGGACGCCCGAGATCCTTGCGGAATCCGAGGTGCATCCGGTTGAGGTTCTCCGGCTCGACCACCCCGTCATGGGCGAGGATCAACCGGCCGACGCCGGCACGCGCCAGCATCATCGCCGACGTGCCCCCCAGGCCGCCGACGCGCGAGACCAGCACGCTCGCCTGCTTGAGCCGCCCCTGCCCCTCGAGGCCCATGCCGGGAAGCCGAATCTGTCGCGCATAGATATCGCGTTCGAGCTCGGTGAGACCGAACGAGTCCGTGGTTGCCGCCGCTGCCGTTGCCGTCATAGAGCTGTCCTCATCGCCAGGCGCCCGATCCCGGTGCCGCGAAACGACTGGAAATCCGAATTGATCGATTGGATGGATCGAAAGCGGGCTCGGCGCCGGCGGACGCGGCGATGCTCCGAAGCTCTCGTGCGTGTATATCGTGGGGTCTGGCGGTGCTGCCGGGGAGAGCTGCTTTTTGCGATCGTCTCGTCGTCACCTGGGGTCCGCTGAGCTTTGGGATGTAACAGTAGACCCGAGTCCGACAGCCGTCAACCCCTGGAGGATCGTGCACACGCCGGTTGCCTCGCGGCTCCTTGCGTAATAAACTCCGGCTGCACAACTGCATGAACCCAAGAAAGGGTGGGCGTCTGTCCAAGCGAGGTCGGGTCACCGCTGTGCTGGTCCTGTCGGCTGTCAGCCTGGGCTCTCCCGCGGCGTTGCGCGCCGGCTCCGCCAAGCTCCCGAAACCGAACAAAGTCCCGGCCGGGCCGCAGATCATCCTTCGAGCCGGCCGATGAGGAGTCGCACCATGAACGGATTGAAAGCGCTTCTTTGCCTCGCCGCGGCCGTGCCGCTGGCGCTCGCCGCTCCCCCGGCGCGGGCGGCGGTCTCGCCTGCCGCGGAGCTCAACGTCTACGCGGCCGCCAGCCTCACCGACGCCATGCAGGAGATCGCGGCCATCTATCAACGGTCGACCGGCGTCAAGATCTCGCTCAACCTCGGCGCCTCGAGCGCGCTGGCGCGCCAGATCGAGGAAAAGGCGCCGGCCGACGTCTTCCTCTCCGCCGACGAGGCCAAGGTCAACGAGCTCGAGCAGCACGGGCTCGTCCTCAAGGGGAGCCGCAAGAGCCTGCTCTCGAACACCCTGGTGATCGTGGTGCCGGCGGAGAGCCGCCTCAAGATCACCTCGGCGCAGGATCTCGCCGGCCCGCAGGTGAAGGCGATCTCCCTCTGCGAGCCGCAGACGGTGCCCGCCGGCATCTACGCCCAGCAATATCTGCGCAAGATCCACGTCTGGGACCAGGTGGTCAAGAAGGTGGTCCCCACGGAGAACGTGCGCGCCGCGCTGGCCGCCGTGGAGTCGGGGAACGTCGAGGCGGGGATCGTGTTCAAGACCGACGCCCGGGTCTCCAAGGCGGTCAAGGTGGCCTTCGAGATCCCCGCCGCGGAGGGGCCCGCCATCTCCTATCCCGTCGCCATCCTGGGCGGCTCGAGCAAGGTCGAGGCGGCGCGCCGGTTCGTGGCCTACCTGGAGTCTCCCGGGGGGATCGAGATCTTCCGCAAGTACGGCTTCCTGATCCGGCCCGGGACCCAGGCGCGATGAAGAGATGACGGCCGAGGAGTGGTGGATCATCGGGTTCACCGTCCGCGTCGCCGGGATGGGCACCCTCCTCATCCTGCCGCCCGGGCTGCTGCTCGCCTGGCTGCTGGCGCGCCGCCGCTGGCCCGGCAAGCCGCTGGTCGAGACCCTGGTCGCCCTTCCCCTGGTGATGCCGCCGGTGGCGACCGGCCTGATCCTGCTGCGGCTGCTCGGCCGCCGGGGCGCGCTCGGCGGCTTCCTCCACGACCGGCTGAATTTCGACATCGTCTTCACCTGGCGCGGCGTGGTGGTGGCGATGGCGGTGATGTCGTGCCCGCTGCTGGTGCGCACGGCGCGGGTGGCGTTCGAGGGGGTCAACCCGCGCCTCGAGCAGATCGGCCGGACGCTGGGCGCGAGCGAGGCGCGGGTCTTCTTCACCATCACCCTGCCGCTCGCCGCCCGCGGCCTGCTGGGGGGGATCCTGCTCTCCTTCGCCCGCGCCCTGGGCGAGTTCGGCGCCACCATCCTGGTGGCCGGCAACATCCCGGGGAAGACCTCGACCCTCTCGCTTGCGATCTATCAGATGGTCCAGCTCGGCCACGACGGCGACGCCTTCCGCCTGCTCGGCGTCTCGGTCGCCATCGCCTTCCTGGCGGTGTGGGGGAGCGAGTGGCTGCTGCGTCATAATGCGCGGACCGAATGAAGCTCGTCCTCGAACACATCCGCCTCCCCCTGGCCCACTTCGAGCTCGCGGTGGAGGCCGAGATCACCCAGAGCGTGGTGGCGCTGTTCGGCCCCTCGGGGTCGGGGAAGACCTCGCTGCTCGACCTGCTCGCCGGGCTGCGCCGCGCCCCCTCGGCCTTCATCTCCCTCGACGGCCAGGTGCTCACCGACACCGCCGCCCGCCGCGAGGTGCCGACGCGCGCCCGGCGGATCGGCTACGTCCCGCAGGACGGGGCGCTGTTTCCCCACCGCTCCGTGCGCGAGAACCTGCTCTACGGTTGCCATGGCCACCCCCCGGCGACCGGCAGCCTCACGCTCGAGAACGTCGCCGCCGTCCTCGAGATCCGGCAGTTCCTCGACCGTGGCATCGGCCGGCTGTCCGGGGGTGAGAAGCAGCGGGTCGCCCTGGCCCGCGCCCTCCTCTCCTCACCCAAGCTGCTGCTGCTCGACGAGCCGATGACCGGGCTCGACTTCGATCTCAAGGCGCGCGTCGTCGAATATCTGCGGCGGATCCGCGACGAGTTCAAGGTTCCGATGGTCTACGTGACCCACAACCTGGAGGAAGTCTTCGCGCTCTGCGACGAGCTCCTGGTCCTCGAACGGGGCCGCGTCGTGGGGCATGGCTCGCCGCAGGAAATGTTCACGGTCTCCCGCGAGCTCACCTATCGCCTCAAGCGGACGGGCGACACCGGGCAACCGATATCTCCCGGAAAACCGTTCGAAACGGTGACGGTGACCGGCGAAGCCGCGCAGGCGATATCTTCTGGAAAATCGTTCGAAACCGGGGAGCTGGCGGGAAGGGAAGAGAGGAAGGAAGGCCAGGAGTGATCCCCAGGGAGTAGGGCTCCTGGCCTCTGCTGTGAGGCGACTGCGGGGGCGACCTAACCGGGCTGCTTGTCGCCCTTGTGCTTGTTCATCATCGGGCACTTCATGCCGCAGTCTCCCGACTTGTGGGCCGGGCCGTTCTTCTGTCCGGCCACGGCGTAACCCGCCTTGTTGACGGCCTCCGAAAGCGCCGCGACCTTCACCCCCTGGCTCATCTCCACGTCCGCCGTCTCCTTGAGCAGGCTGACGTGGGCGTCCTTGACGCCGGGGACGGCCTTGAGAGCGGTTTCGATCTTCTCCGCGCACTTGCCGCAGTCCATTCCCTCGATCTTGAGGGAAACCTTCTCAGTGGCCGTCTCGGTCGCGAAGGCGGCCATGGCGAGAACCAGAAAACCGACGAGAGTCAGTACGACTTTACGCTGCATGTCTTGCTCCTTTCGGTCCCGCCCTGGGACCGTGCTTTCGGCTCAGTATAGCAGGGTCGCCGGGGGTCTCATGCTATCCTGCGGACAATGAGGCTCATCTCCGTGCTGCTGCTCGGGCTCTTCGCCCTCGCGTTGGCGGCCCCGCTGCGGGCAGCCGTCCGGGCGGAGTGCGGGATGGCCTGTTGCCGCACGGCCGCCATGCACCATGCCTCCTGTGCGTCGGCGGCGACCTGTGCGCTCTCCAGTTGCACCGGAGGGGGGGTGGCCGCGGAGCTTCCCGGCCTGCCGGTCTCCACCCTGCCCGTGCCGCCTCGCCTCGCGGCGCCCGCGATGGCGGGTCCCCTCGCCAGCCCGCCTCCGGCGCGGGGCCGCAGCCTGCCGCAAGCCCGACCCGAACGTCCTCCCCGCGCCTGACCTCCGGTCCATCCGGCTTCTCCCCTTTCTGCTAACTTTTTTCACGGGAGATCGAGGTGCGTAAACATTGCTTTGCGTTGATCGCAGGAAGCTTCTTCTTCGTTTTCTCGCTCGGGGCCGCGACTGCACAGGCGCCGGGCGAGACGCCGATCTCGCTCGGCTCGCTGGCCCCGGGCTCGCCGATCCCGCAGCTCGGCGAGGAGCCGGGGCGGCAACTGATCATCGGCGGCTTCGGCGTCGCGTCCTTCAACTTCGACGCGACCACTCACGATAATTCGTTCAGCGACGACGCGCTGGCGCTGTCGCTGTTCAAGTCGTTCTCGGACCAGCTCTCGGTCTTCGCGCAATTGACCACGGCCCGCGAGCCGCGGTCGCCGTTCCTCGCCGACCAGGGGGAAGCGAACGCTATCGAGACGGATATCGACAACCTGCAGTTGCGCTGGGCGGCGCCGTCGTCCGGGCTGGACGTCACGGTCGGCAAGTTCGACTCACCGCTGGGGATCGAGCGCGACGACGCGCCGCTCAACTTCCAGGCCACCCCGTCGTTCACGTTCTCCTTCGCGCGCCCGGTCAAGTTCACCGGCCTCGCCGTGCACGAAGCCTTCGCGCCCACCTTCGAAGGGTGGGCGATCGTCGCCAACGGCTGGGACGTGGACACCGACAACAACAAGGGGAAGACCGCCGCCCTCTACGGACTCTGGAACCCCTCGCTCGCCGCCCACGTCGGCGTCGGCGTCATCCACGGTCCCGAGAAGGACGACATCAGCGGCGATCCGCGGACCACCCTGATCGGCACTCTCCTGTTGCAGCCGGGCGAGCGGTGGGTGGTCGGCGGCGAGACGGTCTTCGGGCGCGAGCCGCACAGCGCCCCCGACAACGGCCGGGCGGACTGGTTCGCGCAGACCCTCTTCACCCATGCCCGCTTCGGCCCGCACTGGGCGGGGACTCTCCGCCTGGACTACCTCGACGACCGCAACGGGGCGCGCACCGGCACGCGGCAGGTGCTCGAATCGATCACCGTCTCCCCGCAGTGGCTCTTCGGCGGCGGGTTCCTCGGCACCTTCCACTACCTCGAGCGCACCTCGCTGCGCCTGCCGGAGCTCGCGCTGCGGCTCGACCTGCGCTACGACCGCTCGACCGAGCCGGTGTTCGCCACGCGCACCGAGGGGGTCGGGGGGCGCGGCAACTCGTCGGCGACTCTGCAGACGGTGTTTCTGTTCTAAGAGGTCAAGATGATGGGCAAGCTCCCTGGTGGTCCCCCCGAAGCTCGCCTCGCGGCGACCTTCTTCCTCCTCCTCCTCGGCCTGGCCAATTTCTTCGGCGCCTGGGAGGTGAAGAACTTCTCCTCCTTCACGCCGCAGGGGGTGGCCACCACGGTGGCGCCCGAGGAGCATCACCCGATGGCGATGCGGTGCTCGATGTGCTCGGGGAGCGCGGAGGTCCCCGTCGACCTCGACACCCTCGACCGGCCGAAGCACACGATCGGCCGCGACCTGCTGGTCCAGGACACCCACGTCCACATCCCGGTCTACTCCCTGACCGCGGGCGCCCTCTCGCTCCTCGTCTTCGGGCTCGTCCTCTCCTCGGCCGCGCGGTGCGCGCTCGTCACGCTGGCTTTCGCGGCCCCCGTGCTCGACTTCCTGGGGCTCTGGGGAGCCCATCTGTTCCCCCGCCTGGGGGTCTGGTTCGGTACGGTCACCGTGGTCGGCGGCTCCGCGATGGGGCTCGCCTACGTCATCGTTCTCTTCTTCACTCTCTCGCAGTGCTGGTTGCAGCGATCGAGAAAGGAGCTCCCTCATGCGTAAGCTCATCGTGGCGGTGGCCTTCCTGCTCACCGCCCTGCCCGTTTTCGCCCACGTCACGCCGACCGTCGAGCTGATCAAGAAAGCCGAGTTCATCCGGCAGAGCCTGCCGGCGGCGACGAAGTTCTCCGAGCAGCGGCTCAGCCTGAGCGCCGCCGACCTCGGCGCGGTCAAGAAGGCGACCGGCTGGACCCCCTCCGAGGAGGAGACCCGGCTGTACGTCGGCCGCGACGACCAGGGAGGGTTGCTGGGCCGGGTCGTGATGCTGTGGATCCCTTCGCAGCACGGCCCGGTCGGCGTCGCGGTCGCCTTCGATCCGGCGGGGAAGATCCTCCGTGTCGCGGTGACCGACATCGGCAGCGAGCCGCTCGCCTGGGTCCGCCCGCTGCTCGACAGGAACGGCCTGGCGGCCTTCGCCGGGCTGCCGGCCAACGCCACGCTCGACCCCGCCCGCATCGCCCCCGACGTCACCGGCGCGATGAGCCGCTATTTCGCCAAGGTGATCGCCGACGGCGTCGGCCGTGCCCAGGCGCTCGAGCGCCTGGCCATGGCGCCCGCCTAGAGGGAGCCTCCCGCCATGCCGGAGCCCGTCTATCTGGACCACAACGCGACCACCCCCCTGCATCCGCGGGTGCGGGAGGCCATGTTGCCCTGGATGGGCGGACTGCACGGCAATCCATCCTCGCTCCACCGCTTCGGGCAGCAGGCGCGCGAGGCGGTGGAAGCGGCCCGCGAGGAGGTCGCCGCGCTGGTCGGCGCGCGGGCCGCCGAGATCGTGTTCACGTCCTCGGGGACCGAGGCCAACAACGCGGTGATCTTCCACGTCGCCCGCCAGGGGGGCGGCCGCGGCCACCTGGTGGTCTCGGCCATCGAGCACCCGTCGGTGCGCGAGGCGGCGGGGCGGCTCGCCGGCGAAGGGATGGCGGTGAGCTGGGTGGCTCCGGGAGCCGACGGCGTGGTGCCGGCGGCGGAGGTCGTCCGCGCCCTGCGGCCGGACACCCGGCTGGTCGCCCTGATGCTCGCCAACAACGAGCTGGGGACGCTGCAACCGGTCGCCGCCGTCGCCGCAGCCTGCCGCGAGCGCGGCGTGCCGATGCTCTGCGACGCGGTGCAGGCGGCGGGGAAGATCCCGCTGGCGGCCCCCGCGCTCGGCGCCGACTATCTCGTCCTCGGGGCGCACAAGTTCAACGGTCCGCTGGGAGCGGCGGCGGTCCGCATCCGCCCGGGCGTCGAGCTCTCCGGAACCCTGGTCGGCGGCAGCCAGGAGGGGCGGCGGCGGGCGGGCACCGAGAACGTGGCGGCGATCGTCGGTTTCGGCGCCGCGGCGGCCCTGGCGCGGGAGGAGATGGGCCCGCGTCACGCCTTTCTCGCCGGTCTTCGCGATCGCTTCGAGGCGGAGCTGCCGCGCCGGGTGCGCGGCGCGATCCTGCACTGCCAGGGCGCTCCGCGCCTCCCTCACACCTCCCACCTGGCGATCCCCGGCGTGCTGGGGGAGTCGCTGCTGATCCGGCTCGACCTCGCGGGGTTCGCGGTCTCGACCGGCTCCGCCTGCTCGTCCGGCACCGCCGAGCCGAGCCGGACGCTGCTCGCCCTGGGGCTCTCGCGCCAGGAGGCGCTCTCGTCGCTGCGGGTGAGCTTCGGGATCACCAACCGGGCCGAAGACGTCGACGCCTTCCTCGACGCCCTGACCCGCGAGGTGGCCGAGTCGAGGCGGCTCCTCGCCCGGCCGGCCCAGGGCGCTGACGCCGCCGCCCAGGCCTCCTGAGCGGCGGACGCCGGCGGTCGGAGGGGCTGGCTAGTCCCCCTTGGCGCTCCACGGCGGCACGATGCCGTTCGAGCGGGCATAGGCGATCGCCTGCCCGAGGTGCTCGTGGGCGTGGGTGACGACCACCAGCATGCCGTCGCGGACGGTGGCGTCGTGGCCGAAGATGCTGATCTTGCGGCCGAGGTCGGCCTCGGGCACCGCGAGGATCGCCGCGCGGGCGTGCTCGAACGACTTGGTGAGGGCGTCGATCGTCTTCGCCTTGTCGCCGCCCATCTCCTTCTCGAAGGTGCGGGGATCGATCCCGGCGGGGATCGGGACCGTGCTCTTCCAGAGCGTCGGGAAGAAGTAGTTGGCGCTCGCCACGTGGTTGAACACCTCGCCCACCGAGCGCACGCCGTCGCCCGGCTTCCAGCCGTACTTCTCGGCCGGAATGGCGTTGGCGAGCTGGAGGAGCTTGTCCTGCGCCTGGTCGATCTGGAACAGGAACGAGCCGCGGACGCCGCCCACCGCCGGCTTGGCGGCGGTCGTGGTGGTGGTCGTGGTGGTGGTCGTCTTGGTGACCTTGGTGGACTTGGACGCCTTGGCGGCCGGGGTGGCGGCCGGATCCTGGGCCGAAGCCGCGGGCGCCAGGGCGGCCCCGAGGGCGAGCGACAGCACGATCGCCGAGCTGAAGAATCGATTCATCACGGTCTCCTCTGGTTGACAGGTGAAAGAACGGAGGGATTCTACCCCGGCGGGGCGCCACCGCCCGCGCGGCGCGGAGCTTTCCTCCGAAGCTGCGCGAAATCAGAGATATCGTTACGCTTGTCCCGATTCGACGGCTCGAGGGCACCAAGGGAACAGATCTGGTCGATCCATGAGCCTCCGTTTGATATTACCTTAAATACGCACATCTAACAGTGGGAAGTCTATGGATAATTCGAGCCGCCCCGTCTACGACGGGATTCTCTCGGCGATCGGCAACACCCCCCTGATCCGTCTCCGCCGGCTGCTGCCGGAGGCCCGCTTTCAGCTCTTCGGCAAGCTGGAAGCGGCGAACCCGGGGGGGAGCATCAAGGACCGTCCGGCCCTGGTGATCCTCGAGGACGCGCTGCGCTCCGGGAAGATCGGCCGGGAGACCGTCGTCGTCGAGTCGAGCTCGGGGAACATGGGAGTGGGGCTGGCTCAGGCCTGCCGCTATCATGGCTTGCGCTTCCTCTGCGTGGTCGACACCAAGACCTCCGCCGCCAACCTGCGGGTGCTGCGCGCCTACGGTGCCGAGATCGACCTGGTCGAGCAGCCCGACCCGGAGAGCGGGGAATTCCTCCAGGCGCGGCTCAACCGCGTCCGCGAGCTCCTCGCCACCATCCCGGGATCGTTCTGGCCGAACCAGTACGCCAACCTCCAGAACCCGGCGTCGCACTACAGCACCACGATGCAGGAGATCGCCTCCGCGCTCGACGGCAAGGTCGACTTCCTCTTCGTCGCCACCAGCACCTGCGGCACGGTGCGGGGGTGCGTCGAGTACGTGCGCCATTTCGGCCTCGGCACCCGGGTGATCGCCGTCGACGCCCTGGGGAGCCTGATCTTCAGCGACGTCAAGGCCAAACGGATGGTTCCCGGCCTCGGCGCCGGCCTCCGCCCCCCCCTCTGCGAGTCGCTGGCGATCGACGAGTGCGTGCACGTGACCGACATCGACTGCGTGGTCGGCTGCCGGCGCCTGGTGAGCCGCGAGGCGATCCTCGCCGGCGGCTCCTCGGGCGGGGTGCTCTCGGCCGTCGAGAGGCTCCAGGAGCAGATCCCGGCGGGGGCCAACTGCGTGGCCATCCTGCCGGACCGCGGCGAGCGCTACCTCGAAACCCTCTTCGACGACGCCTGGGTGCGCGAGCACCTGGGGGACATCGAGCACCTCTGGCAGGAGCCTCTGGCCGGGACCGAGCTGAGGACGACAGCCACCTGTTCCTGAGACCCAACATCCATTCGTACCGGCCGGCCATGCCCGGCAGCGCAGGAGATTTCCGATGACCGCCGATTCTGCTGATCCGACCCCCCCCTCGCTCAAGAGCCTGGGCGGGATCAAGCGCCGCGCCGTCAACATGAGCAACGCGGCGCTGGTGAAGACCGGCCCGCTGTTTCCGGACGGCGAGCTGCCGCTCCTCGTCGAGCCGGCCGTCGCCGGGGTCGACCTCGCGGGGTGGGCCGCCGCCAACCGCGCGCTGCTCGACGAGAAGCTCCTGCGCCACGGCGGCATCCTGTTCCGCGGCTTCGGCATCTCCGGACCCGAGGAGCTCGAGAAGACGATCCAGGCGGTGTCGGGCGAGTCGCTCGAGTACCGCGAGCGCTCGTCGCCGCGCACCGCGGTGAGCGGCAACATCTACACCTCGACGGACTACCCGCCGAGCCACCCGATCTTCCTGCACAACGAGAACTCGTATCAGAGCGCGTGGCCGCTCAAGATCTTCTTCCTCTGCCGCCAGGCGGCCCAGGAGGGGGGCGCGACGCCGATCGCGGACTGCCGCCGGGTGCTCCGGCACATCGACCCGGAAGTCCGCGAGCGCTTCGCGAAGCAGGGATGGATGTACGTCCGCAACTTCGGCGACGGCTTCGGGCTCTCCTGGCACACCGTGTTCCAGACCACCGACAAGGCGAAGGTCGAGGAGCACTGCCGCAAGAGCGGCATCGAGACGGAATGGAAGGAGGGGGACCGGCTGCGCACGCGCGCCGTCCGCCCCGCCCTGGTGCGCCACCCGAAGACCGGGGAGACGCTGTGGTTCAACCACGCGACGTTCTTCCACATCTCGACGCTCGAGCCGGACATCCGCGCCGCCCTGCTCGCCGACTTCGGCGAGAGCGAGCTGCCGACCAACACCTTCTACGGCGACGGCTCGCCCATCGAGCCCGAGGTGATGGACCACCTGCGCGCGGCCTACGGGCACGAGACGGTGAGCTTCCCCTGGCAGCCGGGGGACCTCCTGGTGCTCGACAACATGATGGTCGCCCACGGCCGCGCCCCCTTCTCCGGAGCGCGGCAGGTGCTGGTGGGGATGGCCGAGGCCGTGACCCGCGAGCAGGTCCTGCTCTAGCCCGACGCCCCCCGGCCGGGTGGACTCCCTCCCCCGGCCGGCCGTACACTGGCGGGCCATGTCCGGCCGCCAGCTCCAACCCCTGCGCGAGGTCCTCCGGCGCGCGGTGGACGCGGGCCGGCTCCGGGAGTCGACGATCGAGCAGGCCCTGGCGCTGCCGCGCGGCGGCTGGGACGAGCTGGCCTCGGGGCGGCGCATCCTCCGGGTCCGCCATCTGCTCGCCCTCGCCCGGCTCCTCGGCGTGCCCCCCGCGGACTTCCTGACCGCCGGCTTCCCGGAAGCCAGCTCGCCGGCCGGCCCGCGTCTCGCCGACTGGATCGATCCTCCCCGGCCTCCCTTCGCCGCCGCTCCCCCGGTGGAAGACGACCTGCAGACCCTGATCCGCGAGATCGTCCGCCGCGAGCTGGACGCTCTCCAGGCGGAAAAGGGGTGACGTCCTGGCGGTGCCGCATTCCACGCCGGCATCCCGTCCCTTTCGCGGCGAGTCCCTTGATCCTGGGATGAGTCCCTTTTAGTGGGCTCGAGTCCCTTTTGGACTGAATTCGTCCCCTATAGTCCTTCCGGTTCCCTTTTTATTTTTCTTCAGGTCCCTGTTACGTGCAAAAAGTCCCTCTTGGTGACCAAAACTCCCTGCTCCTGGCATCATGTCCCTGATTGAGCTATAAAAGCGCTCCGATGCTCGAAGAAGATCTCGCCTCGCTCTGCAGAGTCCTGGCCCGTGCGATCGAGGCTGCCAACCTCCGGCAGCGGGACGTGGAGCGTTCGCTGGAGGTGCGCAACGGCAGCCTGCCACAGCTCCTCGCGGGAGGCGTGGATCTCCGCGTCGAGCACCTGGTGGCGCTCGCGCAGCTCCTGCGCGTCCCCCCCGGCGACTTCCTGCTCGCCGGCTGCCCACGGACGCAGGCCGCGGCCACCCACCGCCTGGCAGACTGGATCGGCCCGGCCGCCCCCGTCCCCGCCGTCCCTTCGTCCGCCGTCCCGGAGCCCGCCGAGCTGACGGAGAGGATCCGGCTGGCGATCCGCGAGGAGCTGGCGGCCCGGAAGGGGGGGTGAGGGGGGGCTCCGCCGCCACGCCGATTCCTGTCGCCGTCCTGCCATAGAGTCCCCGCCCCGAGCTCTCTCACCTCCTGCTACCAAAACCGGCCCAACGGGCCGGGAGAGTGGAGCCCAGAGCATCGGCCTGCGGCCTCAGCCACCCTCTTATACACATCTCGAGGCAAGGAGAGGCGTAGACCGGCGGCGACTGATCTCGCAGGGAGCTTTGTTCCTCCCCTGTACTCGGGGGAGGTCAGGAGGGGGTTCGCAGCCTCCCGACCAAGGAAGCGGCCCGGTCTGTACGGCCGGACACATGGGTACGGCACGCTTCCTTGGTTGGTGCGCCGCGCCCCCTCCTGGCCTCCCCCGAGTACAGGGGAGGAAAAAGGCTCCCACGATCGCCAGGTTTCGCAACTCCGGCCGGCCACCTCCCGGCCTCGAGATGTGTATAAGAGGGTGGGCCTCAGCCCTGGGCTGGGTTCTCCCGGCCCGTTGGGCCGGTTTTGTTAGTCGCTCTAATGCTTATGGCCAGGGATCTGTCGCGTCACATCGCTCGGAGCGTGCAGCCCTTTGTCGTATAAGCACTGTCCATTCCACCATCCGGAAAGTTGCTTATGCGACAGCCTGAATAGCCTTGACGCGATTTCGCCACAGCGCTACTCTGCGAGCTAAGCTCAGCCAGCAGAAGGAGATAGCCCATGAATGCCGCCGCTTGCTTTGACCTTCCGGCCAGCGGGAGTGGTTGTAGCGTCGGCGCGGTATCAAGAGGGGTGATTAGACGTTGAAGCTACGGTCTGCGGCAGAGATTAGGAGGCGGCATGGGTAGAAGAGAGACATTGAGACAGTCCGAGTACCTCCAAAATGTCGACACGGATGATCCTGGTGTATACATTGAAGGAAGAGTATTTGTTGGCATGGCGTTTGATCTGCCCAGTTCTAAGTCCGACGTGTTTCAGGCAATAAAGCGGGCGTGTGAGGCAAAAGGTCTTGTTGCTCAGCGGGTCGATGATGCTCCTGACTCTGGTTCAATTCCTGTTCAGATTCTCAAGGCAGTTGAAGATGCAGAGTTTCTTATTTTTGATCTAAGCGTCGACCGTCCCAATGTTTACTACGAACTCGGATATGCTCACGGTGTGGGCAACCGATCTAATGAAATTATCTTGGTTGCCTAGGAGGAAACTGATGTTCACTTCGATGTAGCGTCCCTGCGCATTCTGCGTTATCAGAGTGCAATCGATTTGGAAGAGAAACTCTTGCCGCGTCTCTCGTACTTGGTCTCGAATCGTAAGTAGGTAAGCGGGTTGACGGAAAGAGCTAGGTGCCGTGCAAGCAAGCTTGATGTGGGGACTCATGCTGAATGCCGCAGAACCCTACGGTCGAGCGGACGGAAACTGCCCTATCGTGCGGTCCCGCCGCTCACCTTGGAACGTTCGGCGATACAGAGAGGCAAATAGTCGATGACCCAAAGATCCGAAGCTGAAGAAGTTGCCGGTAATTTCTATGCAGCTCTCGACCGGCACGGCTACGGCTTTCAGTTCGCTGTTCTCCAAGCTGCCGCCGATCTCTTCGGAGAAAGGAGGTCTCCTTGGCGACTCCCTGTGGCCGAATTTCCTGTGGAGGTACGTGGCCATGGAACACGAATCGACATAGTTTTTGAACACCGCCACAGCCCTAAGTACTTGATCTGTGAATGCAAACTGGTTAATCCAGCCCTTTCACACTGGTGCTTCGCCAAGATGCCTCAGAGCTTGGTAGATGACAAAATCTCTGCGGTTTCATATGAGGTAGTCCGAAGAACTGATCAAGGCGTTCGAGTTTCCTTGAGTGGACCTGATTATCCGCGAGATGTATACCAAATTGCACAAGAAGTCCGCTCAGGCGAAAAAGGAGAGGCATCCGGCCAAGGGCGTGGCGTGATTGAGGAAGCTGCAACTCAGGTGCTTCGAGGAGTGAATGGCGTGGTCAACTACTTCCAGCAGCATCCGCAAGAAATTGCCCCTCATGGCACGGCGAAGCTGACGCCAGTCATCTTTACCACGGCGACACTATGGGTCAGCAAGATGGACCTTTCTTCGGCATCACTAGATACGGGTAAGATTGAACGAGGAGAGACAGCGCTTGAGAAGAGGGGGTGGTTTACTATCAATACACGCAATCTCCGGGCCTTAGACATTTAGTCGACAATCTCGAAGTACCTGAGGGCCAGAGGGGCTTTCAAGAGATGGCTTACCGTGACTATATCCGGGGAATCGTTGTAGTGAGTTCCTCAGGAGTTGAGGAGTTCCTCACAGCTGAAGGTCTTTTTTGAGGCCAGTCCAGCTAGAGGGGAGTGCCGAACCAAAGCCCTCAAGCGGACGGCTGACGCATTATTTGCTGGCGGTGGTAGAATAACCGGTGTTGCTGTGTCACAGCTTTAGTGGCAAAAGGCGGCCCGCCGCTTAGGGCCAAAACGTTCGGCGTCATGAGGTGAATCAGTAGAACATGCCAAGTCCACCGCTGCCGAGGGCCGTCAATGACTGGATTTGCGACAGATCTGTGGCGCTGCAGATCAACGGAGGGTTTAGGTGAGTAACCTCATATGGGACCCGACGGTCAAACTAAGTGATGTTCTTACAGGAATAGGATTTCTCCTAACAGCCCTGAGCGTCTTGTTTGCTGGCCTTACTTTAAGGAGAACCATCAAGGTTCAACGTGGCGATTTCCTTTTAAAGCTCACTGAGCGCTACTTCCAGGATACTGCAATACGTGATCTATATCTGAGGATAGACTGGAACCAATGGACATTCGATCAACGCAAGTTTGGTAATGATCCTGAAGGGTATCTTCTTGATAGACTGCTCTACCTGTTCGATGAGATTGGGCAGCTACTGAGGTTGGGTGTTTTGGACAAACGTCAGGCTGCAATTTTTGCTTTCCAGGCATCTCGCGTATTTAGAAACGAAGATATTCAGAAATACCTGCGCCTGCTTGATTCCGACTATAGAAAGGAAGGCTTAGGAGTCGCACACTGTGACGCAAGGTATCTAGTCAGAGAGTTAACGGGAAGAAACGTATAAGCGCCCAACCCGGGCAGCCGAGCGGACGAATACCGTACTTCGTGCGGTCTCGCCGCTCACTGCCAATCACGTTGGCCGCTCAATGGCATAAGGATGAATTTGGTGAACTATGAAGAAAGCAGCCCAGGCTTGTGCCTGTCTCCTCCTATTTTCAAGTCTGGCCTATTCCGGGCTCGCGAACGCCCAGTCAATGCCAGCCGACTCAGAGGGATGGAACGGCACTCGTTGGGGTATGGCGATTGCCGATGTCCAGAAGTTACTGGGTGATTCACTGCGGCTTGATAGGACGGAACTCGTGCGTAAGGCGACGGGGTTCAATCTAATTGGGGAGACTTCAGGCCGACTATCGAACTATATTATCGCTGGCGTACCGTTCGAGGTAGTGCTATCTTTTGATGGGTCTCCCGAAAAGCTGAATGAAGTGATCCTCAGCTACAAGACACCCTCAGGCGCCAAACCAGAGGCATCCAGCGAATTCATTTGCGGAGAGGTGTCTCAGCTGCTCTTAGGCAAATACGGAAAGCCCACTGAGGTAACTAGTAGCCAGTACTCTGAGACGAAAGAATGGATCCTGCACACCACAATAATACAGCAAACAAGGAGTTCTCTGGGTGACCTCTGTTATGTGGCCTATAAGCCTGCACACACACCAGACAGCGATAAGCTTTAGCATCATGCCAATCGATCTGCACGAGGACGGCCAACCCGGGCCTCAAACGGACGGCTGACGCCGCCGCTTAGGCCTATCTCCGTTTGGGCGATAAAGTTGTAACGGAGAAGTGTGAATATGTATTGCCCCTCATGCGGGAGTGAGTATCGGTCAGGCTATACCGAGTGTGCCGACTGCAAGGTGCCGCTCTTGGAACAACTGCCCGATGATGTGCCGCGGAGGCACGCGGTGCCACGATTTCCTACTATCCCGAAGCTTCCGGACAGTCGACCGCTGCTGCTCAAGCTTGTGCCTTACTTTGCATTTATCCAAATCGGCGGATCTATTCTTGTCCTGGTGTTCGGGCTATTGGATGTCGGAACATTTAAAATAGGTGGGAGGGTCGTGTCCGGTGGTAAGGAGTTTCTATCCCAAGCCGGTCTTCCTCTCGGTGCGTTGGCACTCGTCTCCTTCTCTGTCTTCTTCGCCTTTTTGAGAGAAGCTCAATGGAGCCGTCATCTTCTGGTTGGCTACTTACTTCTGGGAACGATCTGTCAGTTGTGGGTAGGAGATAATAAAACAACGCTTGGGCTAGGCCTGACACTTGATCTGCCGGTTCCATCGGGTCTCGTTCTGTTTGCCTTTGCATGCTGGTATCTTTATGCCAAGCCAAATGTAAGGGCCTATTATCGAAACCTGAAAACTGAGGGTGGAGCCGGCTAGATGTATGGGCAACCGTCCAACGCAAGGCCTCAAGCGGACGGCTGACGCCGCACACCTAGTGTAGTGCGTCCGAGGTCGGTGACCTTATTGAGTTCGCTTCCCATGGGGATCTGCAAACCCCACGGCGGAGGCGGTAGAGACGACCCAGGTCCTAACGAGAACCTCTCCGAGACCACGGGCGCGGGGCGTCTCCGCTGGGCCAAGGCGGCCCCGGCAGGCTAGGCCGTTCGCGGGCACACGGATGCGTTGCCCCGGCGTCGGAAAACAGCGCGTCGGTGTGCCCTCGTCGTGCCTTGCGGGTGCGAGGCGGCCTGCCCTCCGCCGGAGACGGACCGCGGTCCCCGTGGTCTCGGAGAGGTTCTCGTTAGGACTTGGCCCGTCTCTACCGCCTCCGCCGCAGGGCGATCGTAGACGGTCTCAAGGCGACTCGATCCTGCGGTTCGCTGCGAGGCGAAGGACCGCCGCGATCACGATCCCGAATATCGGGCGCACTACACTAGAGCGCCAAAAAAAGCCGGCCCAACGGGCCGGGAGAGTCCAGCCCAGGGCTGAGGCCGTAGGCCGATGCCCTAGGGCGTGCAGATGATCGGGCTCGGTATTGATCTCAACCGGCAGGCAGCCGAGGCCTTTGAGGGTGCCGCCCAGGTAGGCATGGAAATCGGGGCGAACCTCGTCGGGCAGGGTTCGCTCACGGTCCTTCGTGGAGAAGATGAGATGAACGTAGATTTTGGAGAGGGACTGGAGCCATGGCGGCGGTGACTCAAGCACTCGTCCGCGGATCTGTCAAGCCGGAGTCTCTCGCGGCCTTTCAGGCCGCAGGAGGTGGAGGCGATCGATCCCAGGGCATCGGCCTGCGGCCTCAGCCCTGGGCTGGAGTCTCCCGGCCCGTTGGGCCGGTTTTGTCAGGCGCCCTTCGCCGTCCCTAGTCCCCGGCGAAAATCTCCACCGCTTCCGCCGCTTCCACCGACTCCGCCGTCTCCGCCGGGCGGGACCGCACCGCCACCACCGAGAGGGCCGGGGGCTCGAGGAGGTGGCGCTTGACGGTGCACTGGTCGGCGGCGCGCACGATGGCGTGCTCGTATTTGCGCGGGAAGCCGGCGGGGAGCTCGATCTCGAGGCGCACCGCGCTCAGGCGCTTCGCCTCCTCGTCCCGCTCGGTGGTGAGGGTCACGCGCAGCCCGTCGGTGGCGATCTCGCGCTGCTGGCAGAAGCGCAGGGCGAAGAGGCCGGCGCAGGTGCCGAGCGCGGCGAGGAAGAGATCGAACGGCTCCGGCGCCGTGCCGCCGCCGCCGTGCTGGAGGCTCTGGTCGGTGCGCACGGTGAAGCCGGCGAAACGGGCCTCGACGGCGGCGCCGCCGGGGAAGCTGATCGTCATGCTCATGAAGGCTTCCCCTGCGAGGGGCCGGGAATCCCGGCGAAGAAGCGGACGAAGTCGGACTCGGTGAGGATCCCCACCACCCGGTCGCCGTCGAGCACGGGGAGGCAGCCGTACTTGTTCTCGAACATCAGCCGGGCGGCCTCGGCGAGCGGCTGGACAGCCTCCGCCGTCTCCACCTCCGAGGTCATCACCTCGTCCACCCGGATGCGCTGCATCACCGTGCACTGCAACCCCATGGACAGCTCCGAGCGCTCGATCAGCGAGCTGCGCAGCAGGTCCCGGTGGGTGAGCAGGCCGACCAGATCGCCGTCGGGGTCGCTCACCACCAGGTGGCGGAAGCGGTGCTCGAGCATCAGCTCGTAGGCCTTCGCCACCGAGTCGTCGGGGCGGACGGTGATCACATCGGGGGACATCAAGTCGCGGACGCACAGGTCGTTTCTCACGGTCTTCTCCTTCATCGTGAAGGCCATTCTGGGCGCGGCGCGGAGCGGGGGCGACACCCGCGAGGGTTGGCAGGGCTCTCCCGTGGGCAGGTGCCGGGAGGCCGGGCGGCCACCCCTCCGGGTGGGAAGCGGATGGCGACGCAGTGCAAGGCGATCGACCTCTCCCTCTTCGCCGTGGCGAAGGGGCTCGCCGCCTAGCGGGGCGGGTTCTTGAGCCGCTCGATCTCGGCGCGCAGGCGGGCCAGCTCCGCTTCGGCCGCTTGCCGGGCGGCGGCTTCCTGAGCGGCCTTGCCGAGCATCTCCAACGGGGTCAGGAGCCGCTCTCCGCTGGGAGCGAAAATCTCGATCCGCTGCCCGTCCCCGGAAACGCCGAAGCGGAGCCCCGTGGTCTCGGAAAGCATCCGCCCCTCCGCGTCCGGCTCGATCGCCCGGTAGCGCCGGCCGGGGCCCAGCCGGTATCCCTCGAGGCGGAAACGGTGGCCGGCGGCCCGGCGCGGGAAGTCCACCAGCAGGTACTCGGGGATGCCGACCCGCTGATAGAGCTCCAGCTTGTTCACCTCGTCCATCTCGCGGAGGCGGCGGTCGGAGGGCGAGACGACCTCGATCACGAAGCTGGGGAGGACCCCCTGGTCCGCGACGCGGAAGGTCCAGAACGTCCTGTCCCGGTGCCCGCGGATCACCGCGATGTCGGGGGAGGGGCCCGGGAGCCCGGGGCCGAGCAGGATCTTGACGTCCTGCAGGACCACCACCTCCGCCTCCGGCAGGAAATAGCCGCGGAGCATCTCGTAGAGGAGGTGGCAGAGCTCGCTGTGGGGGCGTCCCTGGGTCAATTTGTCCTCGAGCTGCGGATCGAGATAGTCCTCCAGCGTCGGAGGCCTCTCCAGAAGCTCGAAGCGCCCGTCAGCGCCCTCGACCCAGCGCTGGAGCAGGACGGTGCCGGTCTCGTCGCCGTCCGGCTCGTCGCTTTCTCCTGGGGGGCCAAGAGGGACCTTCCACGCGAGCTCGCCCATGGCTTCGAGTATAGGCAGTCGCCGAATGCGCGTCAAAAGATATCGCGAAGAGACGATCCCGGGAAGGAAGACGCCGGAATCGGGTACGGGAGGAGCCTCAACCGCCGGCGAAGTGGCGGTAGAACCACCGCTTGGCGACCTCGACGGTGGCGAGGTAGAGGGCGACCATGCCGGTGAGGACGAGGAAGAAGGCGGCGGGGGGCGCCACGAAGCCCAGCCAGCGGCCGGCCGCCGTGAAGGGAAGGACGAGGGCCGCCGCCACCACCGCCAGCGAAGCGGCGGCGAGCACGTCCTCGAGCGCTCCTTTGACCACCAGTCGGACGACCAGCCGGGGGGAGCCGCCGGCCTGGCGGAGGAGCACGGAGACGCGGCGCCGCTCGAAGTCGAAGGGGATCTCGTCGAGCTTCTCCCAGCCGGTGATCGCGACCTCGTCGTGCGGGTTCTTGAAGCGGGCGAGGAGCTGGAGGACGACCGCCCGCCGCCGCTCGGGGTGGAGGAGGTTGGGGCCGAGCCGCTCCAGGCGCGCCGCGGCCTCCGCCGCCGTCAATCCCTCCGCGGTGGCGGCGAGGCGCGCGAGGATCGCCGCCTCCTCGCCGCGCCAGAAACCGGCGCCGACGAGCAGCGGGTCGTTTTCCGGCTTGTTCTTGCTCGCACGGGGGGATCGCATGGTTTTCGACTCGTCAGGCTAGAGGCCGGAGCGCTGAAACGCGACACCCCGCGGGGTAGGCTCAGCCGCCGCCGGCGCCCCCCGTGCCGTCCGTCTCGCCGAGGGCCACGCAGCGCGGCGCGGCCCAGCCGTCCGGCCCCGGTTCGAAGACGACGGTGGTCACCGCCGCCGGCAGCAGGGTGAAACCCGCCCAGAGGAGCGGCAGGGGGATGGCGAGCAGGTCGGCGAGCCAGGTGAGGGCGAAGCCGCCGTGGCAGAAGAGGGCGACGCGGCGGCCGGGGGTGCCGGTGACCCGGTAGCGGAGCCCGTCGCGCACGTACCCCTGGCGGGCCAGGAAATCGTCGCCGGCGGCCTTCAGGCGGGCGAAGCCGAGGCGCACGGCGAGCGCGTCGAAGGGGGGAACGTCCGGCCAGCTCGCCGGGTCGAACCCCGGCGCCAGGGCGCGCAGGGCGGCGGCGTCGACCTGCCAGGCGGGGCGCTCGCCCACGTCCGCGTCGGGGGTCCACCACTCCTCGAGCTCGCGGGTCCACGGCTCGACCTCGACCTCGAGGCCGAGGCGCTTCGCCGTGTAGCGGGCGGTCTCGAGGGCGCGCCCGAGCGGCGAGCTGTAGACGCGGTCGAGCCCGGCACCGGAAAAGCGCTTGGCGATCGCGCGGGCCTGGCGGTGGCCGCGGGCGGTCAAGGCGTCCTCGGGGTACGCCGGCTCGGCGTGGCGGATGATGTAGAGCCGCATGGGAAAAGCTCCTCGGCTTCGGTTAGTCTAGCCTTGAATGCCTGAGATGCGCCTCGCTCTGGTCTTCCCGCACGTCGTCCTCGGCGGCGGCGAGACCGCCATGATGACGGTCGCCGAGGGACTGCGCCGGCTGCGCCCGGAGCTCGAGCTCGACGTCTGCGCCCTCGACAACCTGGCGACCGGCGGCGCGGCGACGATCCGCGAGGAGCTGGCGGACCGCTTCGGCGCCGTGACCTTCGTCCGCCGCCGCTGGGAGCTGCGCCCGCGCCTCCGCGCCGCCGACGTGGTGCTCTGGTACGGCGTGTCGAACGCCGTGCCGTCGGCATTGGCGGCGATGGCGGCGATGGCGGCGATGCCGGCGATCGCGGGCGCGGTCCCGCGGCCGGGATCGGTCCGCGTGGTGCACACCGACCGCGCCGTCGACGGCCCCGGCTTCGCGCGGCGCTGGCGCGGGGTGATCGACGCGGTGGTCTGCGTCTCGCCGGCCGTGGCGCGGCGCATCCCCGGCGCCGCGTTCCTCCCCAACCCCGGCACGCCGGCCCATCTGCAAGGGGAGCCGGGCGATTTCTTTCCGGGGAGCGGGCGGCCCACCCTCGGCTGGATGGGGCGCCTGGTGCCGCTCAAGAACGTCCCCTGGCTGATCGCGAGCCTCCAGGCGGCGGGGTGCAACCTGCTGGTGCAGGCGCTCGACACCCCGCTCCTCACCGTCGCCGAGCTGGCGCGCCAGGCCGCGGCGCTGGGGGTGGGGGACCGCGTCCGCTTCCTCCCCCCAGGACGCGACGTGGGGACGCTCCTGCGCAGCGTCGACGCCCTGGTCCTCCCCTCCCGCCACGAGGGGTTCCCGATGGTGGTGGTGGAGGCCGGCCTCGTGGGGGTGCCGGTGATCGCGACGCGGGTGGGCGCGCTCCCCGAGCTGTTCGCGGACGAGATCCTGTTCCTCGATTTCCCCGACGGCGGCCTCCCGAGGCCGGACGAGGAGGAGGATGCCGCGGCGGCGCCGGACCTCGCCTCGCTCCGCCGGGCGCTCGCCGCCCTCGCTCCGGAGTGGGGGGCGCGCCTCCAGGCCAGGGTCCGCGCGCTGTGCGATCCCGACGCCGTGGCCGCCCGCTACCTCGAGATCGTCGAGCGCGTGCACCGCGAGCGCCATCGCGATTGCCATCCTCGTCTCGATCGTCATCATGCCGCCTGACGACCACAAGCGGCCGGCGGGCCCGCTGGGGCTCCTCACCCTCACCCACTCGAGCCGCACCTCCAACCTGGCGCGCTGCTCGGTGCAGTTCCTGACCCGCCGGTTCGGCGATCCCGGAAGGCTGGGCGACCTGCCGCCCCTCGCCACCTTCGGGCCGGCGGAGGTGCTCTACAGCGGCGCCGTCAGCTTCTACCGGGTGAGCCGGGAGGCGGGGGGACGCGTGCGCCTGGAAGCGCTGGGCGCGATCCGCCACCGCGACCGTCTCCAGCACGTCGTGCGCTTCCCCTCGGAAGGCACGGACGAGCTGCTGGCCGGCTTCGAGAACCGTTTGGAGCGCTGGCGCCTGCGCGTGCCGCTCGACGGGCTGCGCCGCCTGACGAGGCGGGAGGTGACGGTCGTCCGCCGCTACGAGCACCCGCACCTGGTGGGGCTGCACACCGTCCAGCCGCTGGACGAGGGGAGGGTGGCGCTCGCCTGCTCGGCGCCGGACGCCGTGCTGCTGCTCGACCTCGCGAGCGGCGAGGTGGAGCGCACCCTGCGCCTCCCCGCCGCGCTCTACGGCGCCGGGTACGACCTCGAAGGGGCCGACCTGCGCCGCCACGCCATCCCGGACGAGCGGCAGACCACCCACGTCAACGCCGCCCACCGCGCCGGCGCCGCCGGGCTCGTGGTCTCGACCCTGATCCAGGGGGCGATCGGGCGGTTCGATCTCACCGCGGGGGAGGACGGCGCCTACGAGGAGATCTGCCGCGGCTTCGTCGGCTGCCACGGCGCGCGGGTGAGCGCGGAGGGCGAGGTCTACTTCGCCGACAGCACCGCCGGCCTCCTCGTCTTCCTCACCGCCGACGGCCGCGTCGCCCGCCGCTTCGCGACCGGCTCGCGCTGGCTCCACGACGTTCAGCAGATCGCCGGCAGCGTCTACGCCTTCGCCCTGGCGGACAGCAACGAGCTGCTCCTCTACGACGTGGCGAGCGGCGAGCTGCTGGCGCGGCGGCGCTTCCTGCTCTGGCCGCTGCCGGGGCTGTTTGAGGTGGCGAGGCGGTTCCCGGGGTGGTTGGGGAACAGCGTGCAGGCGCTGGCCTTCCACCGCGGTCTGGAAAAGTAAACGTAGGGGCGGGGCTCGTCCCCGCCCGGTGGGGGCCGGCCGGAGGTCGCCAACCGATCTCGAAGAGAGCTTTGTTCCTCCCCCGTACTCGGGGGAGGTTAGGAGGGGGCCTCAACCCTCCAACCAAGGCAGCATTCCGGACTCCGGGACGCCCCCTCCTGGCCTCCCCCGAGTACAGGGGAGGAAAAAGGCTCCCGCGATCGGAAGGCTCACGACTCCGGCCGGCCTTCCCCCGGGCGGGGACGAGCCCCGCCCCTACGGTTTCATTGCCTAGAGCTCGGCGTCGGGTCCCCGGTAGGGGGGCGTCAGCCCCAGCAATTGCCTGCGCAGCGGCGAACCCGCCGCCGCGGCCAGTTGCGGCGAGGGCTCGTGGCCGCTCCACATCCGCATCCACTTGTGGCCGTAGTTGTAGAGCAGGACGCGGCGGGTGACCCCCTCGGCGCTGCGGTTGTTCCCCGGGGCGTGGACCAGGTTGCCGTTGAAGAAGTAGGCGTCGCCGGCGCGGCAGGTGAGGGCCACGGCGCCGGGCATCTCCTCGGGGACCGACACCTGGGGGACCGGGGTGTCGTCGGCTTGACGGTGGGTGCCCGGGAGGACCAGGGTGGCGCCGCCGTCCGCGGCGATGTCGGTCAGCGCGTACATGGCGCGGATCATCATCGTCGAGCCGGCGTGATTCACGCCGGGGACCCGCGTGCGCACGTCGGTGTGCCAGGCGGTGCCGTCGATCAGGCCGCCCGGCGGGGTGATGTAGTAGGCGTGATCGACGAGGCCGATCCCCGTCCCCAGCAGCTCGCGGATCAGCGGGAAGACGGCCGGGTGCTCGACGAGGTCGAACAGCACGGGGTGATACTCCATGATCGCCGGGATCTCCTCGAACTCCGGGATGCGCGTCCCCGGCAGATCGGGATCGGCGCGCCAGCGCGCCTCGGCCGCGTCGGCGGCGGCGCGGACGGCGGCCAGCTCGGCGGGGGGGAGGGCGCCGCGGATTACCAGATAGCCCTGGGTGTCGAAGAGCTGCCGCTGCTCGGGGGTCAGCGCGCCGGGGGTCATGTCTCCTCCCAGGCGACCGGCGGCCCGTACGGGTCGCTGAGGCCGAGGAGCTGCCGGCGCTGCGGCGTGGCGGCGCGGGCGGCCAGATCCGACGACGGGCGGTATTCGTCCCACATCCGCATCCACTTGTGGCCGTAGGTGTAGATCAGCAGCCGGCGGTAGGTCCCGGAGCGGTTGTTGCCGGCCGAGTGGTAGGTGCGGTCGTTGATCAGGTAGGCGCTGCCGGCCGGCAGGGTCATGGCGACGGCGCCCGGGAGATCCTCGGGGACCTCGGAGTTCGCGAGCGCCGTGCCGCCGGGGGTGAGGTGCGACCCCGGCAGGACCAGCGTGGCGCCGCCGTCCGGCGGGATGTCGGCGAGGACGTAGAAGACCTTGACCATCAGCCGCGAGCGCGGATGGTCGACGCCGGGGAGATCGAAATCGAAGTGCCACCCCTGCGGGATGGCGGCGCCCGGCGGGGTGATGAAGTAGTCGTGGTCGAGCATCATGACGTCGGCGCCGAGCAGCTCGCGCACCAGCGGGAAGATCCGCGGCTGCTCCAGCAGCTCGCAGAGCGCCGGTCCGTGCTCCATGATCCCGAGCACCTGCTCGAGGTCGCTCCGCCGCACCCCCGGCAGCGCGGGGTCGGCCCGCCACCGCGCCTCGGCGGCGTCGGCCTCGCGGCGCACGGCCGCCAGCTCCGCGGGGGAGAGGGCGTCCGGGACCACGAGGTACCCCTGCGTCTCGAAGAAGTGGCGCTGCTCGGCGCTCAGGGCGGCCATGGGAGGATTCTATAAGGGGAGCCCAAGGGGAGGCCAGGAGGGTGCCAGCCCGTCAGGGCGGCCTTCCTGTAGCCCAGGGCGTGGGCCCTGGGTCGGCGTGGAGGAATGCTGCGAAAAAAGGAGGTGGGCAGGCCGACGGTCCCAGGGTTGACACCCTGGGCTACAGGAAGGCCGCCCCGACGGGCTGACGTCGGGGCAACTGAAGATCCTTCGAGCGGCGGCCGGAGACGCGCTAAGCTTCCCCCCATGCCCAAGCCCGAGGTGCGCTGGGAGCGCATGTTTCCCCACCAGCTGGAGGCGGCGTTCGCGGCCTGCCCGGCGGTCTGGTTCGCCTACGGCCTGTGCGAGCCGCACGGGCCGCAGTGCGCGCTGGGGCTCGACGCCTTGAAGGCGCACGCCCTGCTGGTGCGGACGGCGCGGCGGCACGGCGGCATCGTGGCGCCGCCGGACTACTGGCACGTCCACGAGCTGGGAGGGTACGCGGTGTGGGCGGAGCGCGAGATCGGCGAGGCCCTCCCGTGGCTCACCGCCGTGCCGCCGTGGGTCCACTTCAAGAACGTCTGCTACCACGTGCGCGCCGCCGAGGTGCTGGGCTTCCGCGCCGCCATCCTGCTCACCGGGCACTACGGCCCGAACTACCTCGACCTGCGCACCCTCGTCGGCTGGCTGCAGCCGCTCACCCGCATGCGCCTCTACGGCCTGCCGGACTTCGAGGCCAACCCGGGATTTCCCGGCGACGGCGCCGACGGCGACCACGCCGGCAAGGTCGAGACCTCGCAGCTCTGGGCCCTCGAGCCCGCCTGCGTCGATCCCGCGCGCCTGGCGCCGGCGCCGGCAGGAGAGCGCTTCGCGCAGGGGAGGGACGCCGCCGCGGCGAGCCGGGAGGCCGGGCGGCGGATGGTCGGGGGGCAGGTCGCCTGGCTCGGCGCCAAGATGCGCGAGCTGCTCGCCGCCTGGGACCCTGATCGGCCGTCGCTCCTGCGCACCTTCGACGACGTCGAGGACTTCTGGGAGCGCACCGTCCGCCCGGCGCTGGCGGATTTCAGGAGCATGCAGCCGAGCTGGTACGAGAAGGCGGCGCCGGACGCGGCGTCGCGCTGGCGGGAGAACTGGCCCGTGCGCGGCGCGCGAAAACCTTTCGAAAGCTCTTGACGGCTCCCCGGAGTGGGCGTAGAACGTACGCAATCATTGATGAATTTCGCAGGGAGGGATGCATGAGCCACCTCGTGGCCGCGTCGGGCGGCCGGCCCGCCGCGTTCTGCCTGGCGGTCGCGCTGAGCGCAGCCACGATGGCCTTCGCCCAGACGCCGCAGACGACGTCGCCGCCGCAGCAGCAGACGCCGGAGGAGCCGGCGTCGACCTTCTACTCGACCGCCACCGTGCGCGAGCGTCCGCTCTCCTCGGCCACGGGGTCGGTGACGGTGCTCGACCGCGCGGCGATCGCCGCCTCGGGGGCGCGCACGGTGGCCGACCTGCTGCGCTTCGTCCCCGGGCTGGAGGTCACCGGGAACGGCACCCGCGGCGGCTTCACGACGGCCGAGATCCGCGGCGGCGATCCCAACTTCACCCTCGTCCTGCTCGACGGCGTGCCGCTCAACGACTCCACCTACCAGGTGGGGGACGTCTTCGACCTCGAGGGGCTGCCGGCCTTCGCCGTCGAGCGGATCGAGGTGGTGCGCGGCCCCCTCTCCTCGTTCTACGGCTCGACCGGCCTCTCCGGGGTGATCAACATCCTCACCCGCTCGGGGGATGCCGGCGCGCCGGCCGTCGAGCTCGAGGCGCTGGCGGGGGACGCCTCGTTCGGCCAGGCGCAGGGCTCCCTCTCCGGCGCCCTCGGCGCGGCCACCTACTTCCTGGGGGGGACCTGGGAGCAGGAGCAGCACCGGGTGGCGGCCGAGCGCTTCCGCGAGTCGAACCTGCACGCCAACCTCGCCGTCCCCCTCGACGGCGCCCGGTTGCAGGTGAAGACCCGCTACGCCACCTGGAACGGCGACGACTACCCCGACGCCTCGGGGGGGCCGCTCTACGGCTCCGGGGAGCTGCGCCGCTCCTCCCACCAGGAAATCTCGCTGGGCTCCGACCTCACGTTCGGCACCTTCGGCACCTTCGGCGGCGACGGCGGCGACCGCCACCGGCTGAGCGTCTCTCTCTACCGGCAGGACCGCGACGCCGACAGCCCGGCGGTCTTCCCGCAGGTGCCGGCGTCGGTCGAGGCCACCCGCTACACCGTGGGGCGCGCCGGCTGGTCGTCGACCCTCTACTCGGGGCCTCACCTGCGGTGGAGCGGCGGCGGCGACGTCGAGCAGGAGCGGGGGGAGAACGCCAGCGTGCTCCTGCTGCCGCCCGAATTCGGCGGCCGGGTGGCCGGCGACTACTCGATCGTGCGCACCCTCCCCGGCGCCTACACGGAGCTGATCGCCGAGCTTGGGGACGTCTCGCTCGAGCTCGGCTCGCGCTTCGACGTGCCTTCCGGGCGGGCGCGGCAGTGGAGCCCGCGCCTGGGAGCGAGTTGGCGCCCGGGGCGGGGGCCGACCCGCTTCCACGCCTCGGCCGGCCGCGCCTGGAAGCAGCCGAGCTTCTTCGCCCTGGCGAGCCCGCCGGCCCTCGGCGGCAACCCCGCCCTGCGCCCGGAGAAGGTGCTGGGCGGCGACCTCGGGGTGGAGCGCGAATTCTCCTGGGGAGGGGCGGGAAAGGCGACCGCCGGCCTGACGGCGTTCCGCAACCGCTACGACGACCTGATCGACTTCGACTTCGCCCAGTTCCTCCACGTCAACCGCGCCCGGGTGGACGCCCGCGGCGTCGAGGCGACCGCCGCCTGGACCCCGGCGGCGGGCCTCTCGCTCGCCGGCAACGCCACCTGGCAGCAGGTGGAGGACCTGGTGACCCACGCCAGGCTCCGCCACCGGCCGAAGTGGGTGGCGGGCGCGCGGGCGACCTGGCGGCCGGCCTCCCGCTGCGGCTGCGAGCTCGAGCTCGACAGCCAGGGGGTGTCGCACAGCTTCGACGAGCAGATCCCCGTGCCCGACCGCGACACGGTGGCGGGCTACGGCCTGGTGGGGCTCGCCGGCAGTTGGCGGGTGAAGGGGCCGTGGGAGCTGCGGGGGAGGATCGACAACCTCGAGGACAAGCGCTATCAGACGCTGATCGGCTTCCCCGGCGCCGGACGCTCGTTCCGGGTGGGGTTGCGCTACACCGGCTGAAGGCCGAGCCGGGGGGCGAGCATGGCGGCGGTTTCGGCCTCGGAGAGGGCGCCGTTCACCAGGACGACGGGGAGCGCCAGGGCGGCGGCCTCCGCTTCCAGCCGGCGAGCGATCTCATCGTCGCGGGCCATCCAGGTCTCGAAAGCAGCCTGTGGATCGGAGCAGGGGCCGAGCAGCTCCGCCATCGCCGCGCGCCGCGGGTAGTGGCTTCGGCGGAAGGCCGGATCGGCGATCAGCCAGCAGGCGCGGCGCGGATCGGCGAGGACGGCGGCCACCCGCGCCGGCAGCAGGCCGACCCCCTCGGCGAGGACCGGCCCCCGCAGCTCCCGCAGGTCTTCGAGCACCAGGCTGAATTCATCCTCATAGAAGGCGAGGAGGTCGCGGACTTGGATCTCGGCGGGCGGCGCCCACAGCTCCTCGACCGGCAGGTCCATCAGGCGGCAGAAGGCCGGATGCCGCTCGCGGGAGGCCCGCCGCCGGTGCGCCTCGAACTGCTCGTCGCAGGAGTAGTGGATGAGGCCGTGCGCCGCCGCCAGGGCGCGCGCCGCGTTGCTCTTGCCGGCGCAGGCCGAGCCGCCGAGCCAGCGCACGTGGGCGAAATCGTCGCTCAACATCGGACCACCCCGCGGCGCACCATCTCGCGCAGGGCGCCGAGCCCCTGCTCGACGGTGATGCGGGTCGGATCGTTCTCGCGATCGTCGTAGAGCGCCCAGCAGGCAGGGCTTCCGGGATGCGAGTGGACGAGCTTCTCGCGCTGCGCGAAGTAGAGCGCCGGCACCCCGAGCGCGGCGGCGAAGTGGAGCGGCGCGCTGTCGTTTCCGACCAGCAGGCGCGCCCGCGCCAGCACGGCGGGGAAGAGCGCCAGCGGGTCCTGAGCGGCGAGGACGGAGGGATGATCGGCCAGCTCCGCGATCCGTTGAAGGAGAGACGCCTCCTCGGGAGACCCTTCGAGAAGGACGGCGAGCCCCATCTCGCCGGCGAGGGCGGCGGCCAGCGCCGCGAAGCGCTCGCTGGGCCAGCGGGTGGAGGAGAGGCCGCCGGGAGCGAGGACGGCGAACGGGCGGCCGGCGAGGCCGCGCCCGGCCAGCAGCGCGTCCGCCTGCGCGCGGACCTCCGGCGAGACGCGGACCTCGAGGCTGTCGTCCGCCGGCAGGCTGGCGTCCGGAGGGAGCAGGGGAGCGAGGGCATGGAGGAGCAGCCGCGGGCTGGGGAGGGTCCCCCAGAAGAACCACCCCTCGTGGGTCGCCGCCTCCCAAGTCCGGCCCGAGTCGAGAAAGGGGTCGTGGTATTCGAGGTTGATCCGCCGCGGCACCCCGGCCGAAGCGATCGCTTGCGCCAGCCAGCGGCTCTCCGAACGACGGGCGAAGGCGAACAGCGCGGCGTCGAACGGACGGCCGGCGAGAGCCGCGAGCACCCGCCGCCGTCCCGCCTCGCCCTCCCGCGGCAAGTAGGCCACCAGCTCGCCGAGATACGGATTCCCCGCCAGCACCGCGGCCGCGAGGGGAGGCGCGACGACGGTGACGTGAGAGCCCGGGAAGAGGGCGTGGAGCGCCCGCAGCAAGGGGGTGAGCCAGAGCGTGTCGCCGACGTGGAAGCGGGCCTGGTGGATCAGGAACCGGTGGCCGGCGACGTTTCGGTCGAGCGGCGGCGGAGCCCCCGGCGCCACTCGCCAGAGCGGCGTCTCGCGCTCGAGCGCGGCGAGGAAGGGCGCACCCGCCGCGTCCTCTCCAGGAGTCCGGAAATCGAGCGGAGCCGTATGAAACGCCGCCCCCGCCGCCACCCGCCGCCAACCGTGAGGCGGCGCCAGCACCAGAGCCGCCGCGCCCGGCGTCCACCCGCGGATCAACCCCCGCAGCCCCGCCGCGAGCGTCCCCCGGCCGCCCCCCTCCCCCCATCGCGTCACCGAATGGACGGGGAGCGCGCGGAACGGCGCGTCGTCGCGAAGGGCCGAGCGCAGGTGAAGGTGGACCGCCAGATCCGGCGACCGCTCCCGCAACGCCGCGGTGAGGCGGCGGAGCGCCGCGTATTCGAGGACGTGGTGGATCGGCCGCACGCAGACGACGTCGAGCCGCCCCGTGGCAGGCAGGCCGGCGAGGCCGGCGAGCGGATCGGGCGGCGCGGTCGTGGCAGTGCCGAAGGCGCGGGCCGGGAAGGCGGGCATGGGGAGAGTCTAGCCCCCCCTCCTTGCCAACCGCCCCCCCGTTCGGCTAGCTTCTTACCAGACCGCAAAACTCTGGAGCACCGCCCGTGTCGAAGAAACCGTTCGCCTCGCTTCAGGCCCTCGCCTTCCTGGTCCTGCTGGCGCTCCCGGCCGCGGCGCAGACCGCCGCCAAGCCCGTGCAGGAGACCGCGCCGCCGTCGATCCCAGACGTCGCGCTGACCGATCAGGACGGCCGGTCCGTCCACGTCTACTCCGACCTGATCCGCGGCCGGCGGGTGGCGATGAACTTCGTGTTCACCACCTGCACCACGATCTGTCCGCCGATGGGGGCGAACTTCGAGCAGCTGCAGAAGGTGCTCGGCGCACGAGTCGGGGCCGACGTGCGGCTGATCTCGGTCAGCATCGATCCGCAGACCGACACGCCGCAGCGGCTCAAGGCGTGGGGGGCGAAGTTCCATGCCGGTCCCGGGTGGACCCTGCTGACCGGCCGCAAGGAGGACGTCGACCGCCTGCTCAAGGCGCTCGGCGTCTTCACTCCGGACCGCGCCGACCACTCGCCGCTCGTGGTGCTGGGGAACGAGCCGGCGAAGCGCTGGACCCGCGTCTACGGCCTCGCCGCGCCGGCCAGGATGGTGGAGCTGCTCGACGGTCTGGGACCGGCGCCCGCCGCGACGCCCGCCGCGGCCGTCAAGCCGCCGCCGCGCCCGGCGGCGGCCGAGGAGGCGGCGCACAACTACTTCACCGACGTCGAGCTGGTCGATCAGGACGGCCGCCCGCACCGCCTCTACAGCGACCTGCTGGCCCACCGGACGGTGGTGGTCGACGTCTTCTTCAGCGAGTGCACGGGGAGCTGCCCGGTCGTGGGGGCGGCGCTCGCCAGGCTGCAAGGCGAGCTCGGCGAGCGGATGGGGCGCGACGTCTACCTGCTGTCGATCTCCGTCGATCCCAAGAACGACACGCCGGCCCGCCTCAAGGAGTACGCCGCCCGCTTCAAGGCCGGCCCCGGCTGGTTCTTCCTCACCGGCAAGCCGGAGAACGTCGAGCTCGCCCTGCGCAAGCTCGGGCAGTACGTCGAGAAGCGCGACGCGCACTCGAACATCCTCCTCGTCGGCAACGAGAAGACGGGGCTGTGGAAGAAGCTCTTCGGGCTCCTCAAGCCGGAGGATCTGCTGGCCTCCGTCACCGGGGTGATCGACGATCCCGGCGTCGTGACGCAGGGCTTCTGAGGCGATCCCCTGACGATTCGGATGACGATTCGGAGAATGGTGCGGCCGGCCAGCCCGACCCTGCTCGCCCTCCTCGGCCTGCTCCTCTCCGGGTTCGCCGCGGCGCCGGCGGAGCACAGACCGGGCCCGCTGACCCTCGCGGAAACCCGCGGCAAGCAGATCTACACCCGCGGCACCAGCGCCTCGGGGGTGGAGATCAAGGCGGCGCTCGGCGACGATCGCAGCGGCGGCGGGACCGAGGTGGCGGCCTCGGCCCTCCCCTGCGCCGGCTGCCACGGCCTCGACGGCCATGGCGGCAGGGAGGGCGGGGTGCGCCCCTCGGACCTCACCGGCGAGGCGCTCGGCCGCGCCACGGGGGGTGAAGGGGGCGGGCGCCGCCGTCCGGCCTACGACGACCACCGGCTGATCCGCGCCATCACCCTCGGGCTCGACTCCGCCGGCAACCGGCTGCACGTCGCCATGCCGCGCTACCGCCTGACGCGGCAGGACGCCGCCGATCTCCTCGCCTACCTGAAGCGGCTGGGGCACGAGGAGGAGCCGGGGCTCGGCGCCGGGGCGATCCATCTCGGCGTCCTGCTCCCCGGCGCCGAAGGCCCCGGCAGCCCGGGCGAGGCGCTGCGGGCGGCGTTCACCGCGCGCGGCGCCGAGGTCGACCGCGAAGGGGGGATCTACGGCCGCCGGCTCGACCTGCGCTTCATCCCCCTCCCGGCGGGGGGGGCGGAGCGCGGCGCGCAGCTCGCGGCGGCGCTGGCCACCGATCCGCCGTTCGCCCTGCTGGCGGTCTCCCTGGCGGGGGACGAGGCAGGGATCGCGGCGGCCTCGGCCACCGCGGGAGTGCCGCTGGTCACCGCGCTGACCCCGCGCCCGAGGGAGGAGTTCCCCCTCAACCGGCAGGTCTTCTACCTCACCCCCGGCCTCGCCGAGCAGGTGGCGGCGCTGGTCGCGGCGGCGGCCCGCGCGCTGCCGCCGGGCGCGCGGTCGCTCGCCATCGTCCCCTCCGCCGCGCCGGAGCTGGCCGCCCTCGCCGGGACGGCCGCGGCGGCGGCCCGGGAGCGCGGCTTCACCGTCGCGACGGTGGCGCCGGTGGCGACGGTGGCGCCGGCCGGCTCCGCCGAGGCGGACGCCGAGTTGAACGCCGACATGGACGCCGCGGCGCTCCTGCTGCTCGACGGCGGCGCGGGGGCGCGCGAGCTGCTGCGGCGGGTCGAGGCGCGCGGCCGTCACCCTCTGCTCCTGGTGCCGGCGGTGCTGGCGGGAGACGATCTCCTCGCCGCCGTGCCGGCGGCCTGGCGCGACCGCCTCCTGGTCGCCCTGCCCATGCCGCCGCCTTCGACGCCGCCGTCGGCCGCCGCGGAGCTGCCGGCGCACCACGCCGCGTTGCAGAAGGCGGCCCTCGCCGTCCTCGCGGTGCTGATCGAGGGGATGGAGCGGACCGGGCGCGAGCTGACGCGGGAGAAGCTGATCGCGTCGCTCGAGACCCTCTACCGCTTCGACGCCGGGCTCGGCGCGCCGGTGACCTTCGGCCCCAACCGGCGGATCGGCGCGCGCGGCGCGTTCATCGCGGCCGGGGCGCTGGGGGGGCCGGTCGCCTGGCTCGATCTGGGGCCGTGATCAGCTCGTCATCGAGTCGTGGGGTCGTGGATCTGGCGATCGGCCCGCGATCCGTCTAGAATCGATTTCTCCAACGCTGATTAACTCGAGACCGGGTCGGGGGGAGCTTGATCGAACCACTGGGTGTACTCCGCGAGACTCGCCCGCTCCGGCGTGAACCGGTTGACCGGCGCGTCCTCGTCCGCATAGCCGGCGGAGAGCGCGCAGACGATCAGGCGGTCCGCGCCGAAGCCGAGGAACTCGCGGATGGCGTCGGCGTAGGCGGCGACGCTCGCCTGCGGGCAGCCGCCGAGGCCGCGGGCGGCGAGCCCGAGGAGCACGTTTTCGAGGAACAGCCCCATCTCGAGGAAGGTCCCCGGCGCGGCGTCCGCCGCGAGATGGAAGATCATCGCCACCGGCGCGCCGTAGAAGCGCAGGTTGTCGCGCAGGTGGGCGCGGCGGCCGGCCTCGTCGTCGCGCGCGATCCCCTTGGCCGCCAGGACGCCGGCGGCGGCGGCGCGCGCCCGCTCCTCGGCGAGCGCGGGGAGACCGGGGGGGCGGCTCGCGTAGTCCATCCGGGTCGGCGCGCCGCGGTCGAAGAGGTCGCAGAGCTTTCGCGCCAGCGCCTCGCGGGCGCCGCCGGTCAGCACCGCCACGCTCCACGGCTGGCCGTTGCGGGTCGACGGGGCATGGGCCGCGGCGCCCAGCACACCTTCGAGGACGGCGCGCGGCACCGGGCGGTCGAGGAAGGCGCGCGTCGCGTGGCGGGCGGCGAGGAGGGCGAGGAAATCTTCGTTCGCTTCTGCGTTCATGGTCTTTCGGCTTCCGTCGCATTCTATCGCCTGGCATGACGGACGCCAGACTGATCGCGACCCTCTCGGCTCCCCCCAACGGGGAGCTGTCCTCCCTGCCCGCCGCGGTCGCCGGGCTCGAGGTGCGGGCCGACCTGGCGGGGGATCTCGACGCCGACTGGCTGCGCGACCGCTTCGCCGGCGAGCTGACCTACAGCCTGCGCTCCCGGGCCGAAGGGGGAGCTTTCGACGGCTCGGCGGAGGAGCGCCGGCGGCGGCTGCGCGCGGCGGCCGGGCGCTTCGACCTGGTGGAAGTGGGGGAGGGGGATAGCGAGGGGGAGGCGCTCGCCGGCATTCCCGCCGCGCGGCGGCTCGCCGCGTGGTCCGGCGCCGTCGCCGACGCCGCCGGGCTGCAGGCGGCCTGGGAACGGCTGTCGCGCATCCCGGCGCGCCTCTACCGCCTGGCCGTGCGCACCGAACGGCCGCAGGACGTGCTGGCTCTGCTGCGCTCCCTGCACACCGCGGGACGGCGCGACGTCACCGCCTTCGCCACCGGCCCGGCCGGCACCTGGACACGGGTGCTCGCTCCCCGCCTGGGCGCGCCTCTCGCCTTCGGCCGCTTGAACGGCGAGGCGGGCGATCCGGCGAGCGACCCGGGCGAGCTGACGGTCGCCCAGCTGGCCGAGGACTACGGCCTCCCCGCGCTGCCGCCGCTCGAGCGCACCTTCGGCATCGCCGGCCGCGCGGTCAGCCGCTCCCTCTCGCCGCGGATGCACAACGCGGCCTACCGCGAGCTCGGGCTGCCGGCGCTCTACCTGCCGTTCCAGGTCGACCGCTTCGCCTGCTTCTGGCGCGAGGCCGAGGCCGAGCTCGACGCGCTCGGCTGGCCGCTGCGCGGGCTCACCGTCGCCTCGCCGCACAAGGAGGAGGCGCTGCGCCTCGCCGCCGAGGTGAGCTCGCTGGCGCGCCAGGCCGGCTCGGCGAACACGCTGCTGCGCCGCCGGGGGGGCTGGCGGGCCGACACCGCCGACGCCCAGGGGGTGGTCTCGGCGCTCCTCGCGCGGCGCATCCCGCTCGCCGGCCGCGCGGTGGCGGTGGTGGGGTGTGGAGGCGCCGGCCGCGCCGCGGCGGCCGGCCTGCTGCGGGCGGGGGCGCGGGTGACGCTGGTCAACCGCGGCGCCGACCGCGGCGGCTACGCCTCCCACCTGCTGGGGCTGCCGTTCATCCCCCTCGCGCGCTTCCGGGCCGGAGACTTCGATCTCGTCGTCCACGCCACGCCGCTCACCGTCGAGAGCCCGTTCCCGGTGGCGGACCTGCGCCCAGGCACCGTGGTGGTGGAGCTGGTCTACGGCCCGGCGCCCACCCCCCTGATGCTCGCCACCGCCGCCGGCGGCGGCATCGCCATCGACGGCCGCGAGGTCTTGCAGGTGGAGGTCCGGCGCCAGTTCCGGCTGATGACCGGGCGGCGGATGCCCGCGGAGCCGGCGCCGGGGCTGTGCTAGCATCCGCGGCCGTGCTGCTCGACCTCCCGCCCGACCAGCAGGCCCTGATCGACCGCGTGGCGGCGCTCGCCCGCGAGCGCTTCGCGCCGCGCGCCGCGGCGCACGACCAGGCGGCGAGCTTCCCCGGCGACGACCTCGCCGACCTCTTCGCGGCGGGCCTGAACGCGCCGACTCTGCCGCGCGAGCGGGGCGGGCTGGGCCTGGGCCCCCTGCGCGGCGACACCTACGTGCTGTGGATGATCACCAAGCAGCTCGCGAAGGCCGACCTGTCGCTCGCCCGCTGCTTCGAGGGGCACGCCAACTCGCTGCTGCTGCTCGACGCCCTGGCCTCGGCGGAGCAGCAGGAGCGCTGGTTCCCGGGGGTGGTCGAGCGGGGGGAGAAGTGGGTGGTGTGGAGCGGCGAGCCGCAGGTGCGGGTGCCGGGGGAGACGGCGCGCTACGGCACCACCCTGACCGAGGTCGACGGCGGCTTCGTGGTCGACGGCAGCAAGGTCTTCTGCACCAGCGCCGGCGGCGCCGAATGGGCGATCCTGCTGGTCAACGGCGCGGGTCCTGGCGGGGCGCGGCACACCGCCTCCCCGGACACCCTGCTGATGCTCGCCTGCGACCTCGCCGATCCCAGCGTCACGACCGACGGCTCGTGGTGGGACCCGATCGGCATGCGGGGGACCGTCTCCCACCTGGTGCGCTTCGACCGGACCTTCATCCCCGCGGCGAACCTGATCGGCGGGCCGGGAGAGTACCTCGCCGGCGGCTGGCAGACCGCCTTCGCCCCGCACTACGCGGCGAGCTTCCTGGGCGCCGCCGAGGCGGCCTTCGACTACGCCCTCGCCCACGTGCGGACGCAGGGGAAGGAGGGGGACCCCTACGTGCAGCAGCGGGTGGCGCGGATGTCGCTGCACGTCGAGAGCGGCCACCTCTGGCTGCGCCAGGTGGCGTCGCTGTGGGACGAGGGGCGGCGCGCCGAGGCGGCTGTCGCCGGCAGCCGCGTGCGCCACGTCGTGGAGCACCTCGCCACCGAGACCGTCGACCACGCCATCCGCGCCTGCGGCGCCCGCTCGCTGATCCGCCCGAGCCCGCTCGAGCGCATCCTGCGCGATCTCTCCTTCTACGTCCGCCACGACAACGACGACCAGGTGCTGGCGACCATCGGCCGCGCCGTGCTGGGCCAGCCTTTCGACGTCTCCTTCTACCGGCCGTGACGGCGCCCGCCGGCCGGCCTCATCCCGGCGGCTTTATCCAGGAAACAGCGCGACCACGTCGAGCATGACCCGCGCTCCGGCGGGCAGCGCCGCCGCCTGAAAGGCGGTGCGAGTCGGGTAGGGCGCCTCCCCGCGGTCGGGGAGCCACTGCACGTAGAGCTGGTCGACGGCCTTGAAATCCGCGATGTCGGCGAGGAGCAGGGTGACCTGGACGATATCCTTCCGGGAGCAGCCCGAGGCGGAGAGGAGCCGGTCGACGTTCTCCAGCATGAACCGCGTCTGGCCTTCGAGATCCCCGGCGAGCTTGCCGGTCTCGGCAGACCTGCCGGTCTGAGCGGTCAGGAACACGAAGTCCCCGGCGCGGACCGCCGGCGTGTAGGTCCCCGTGCCCGGGGGTATGGCGGTGGTGGCGATCTTGCGTCTCGCGCTCATCTCGGGGCCCTCAACCGTTGACCATCATCTGACCATCATCTGACCATCATGGGCGCGTTGGACGGCTCGACCCCGTGCCGCCGGGTCCAGTCGAGCAGCGGCCAGGGCTCGACGTCGATGTCGCGCTGGGCGCCCAGCAGCTGGCGGGCTACCGGATCCGCTCCGTCGAGATACCGGGCGTCGACCGGATCGAGGTAGACCTCCGGCCGCATCCAGCGGTAGGCGTAGCCGTAGAAGACCTTCTTCGACAGCCGCCCGCTGCGGTTGGGCGTGGCGGTGTGGTAGACGCGGTTCTCGAACAGCAGGGCGTCCCCCGCGGCCAGGGCGAGGTCGCACACCTCGTAATCCGGCGGATCGATGGCCCCCTGCGGAACGGAGAGGGGCGAGCACCGGCGATGACTGCCGCGCGCCATCTGGGTGAAACCGGAGCCGGGCGGCTCGAAGGCGGTCAGGCAGTAGGCGATCTTGATCCCCACCCGCGGAAGGTGGTCGTGCCCGAGGTCGGGGGCGACCCGCATGTCGCGGTGCCAGCCGCGCCGGAACGGCGGCAGGTCCGGAGCCTCCGGCTGCTTGTAGACCAACGAGGTGGAGTGCAGGTGGAGGTTCGGACCGAGCAGCTGGACGATCAGCGAAACGGTCGGATTCGAGACCAGCCGCAGGAACGCCGGCTCGCGGAGCAGACCCGGACGCAGATCGAGGTCGTTGTACCAGGGCTTGTTGCGGACCGGCGGCTTGTCCAGAAACGCCGCGGCCAGACGGTCGGCCGCTTCGTTCAGCTCGCGGACCTGGTCGGCGTCGAGCGCGTTGCGAACCACCAGGAAACCGTCTTCCTCGAAGGCTTGTCGTGCTTCATCGGCGAGCTTCTCGAATTTCAAGTCTGCGCTCCTCTCGAAAAAAGTGCGCGCTCACTCCGGGATGAGCGCGATCACCTGCATCATGGCCTTGGCTCCGGCCGGCAAGGCCGCGGCCTGAAAGGCGAGTCGAGCGGGGTAAGGCGACTTGTCGCGGCCGGGCAGCCACTCCGCGTAGATCTGGTCGACGGCTTTGAAGTCCTTGATATCGGCGAGGCTCAAGGTGACCTTGACGATGTCCTCCCGGGAGCAGCCCGCGGCCGACAGGACCGCGTCGATGTTGGCCAGCATGCGCTGCGTCTGGCCTGCGAGGTCCGCGGCGAGCTCGCCGGTCTCGTAGGACCGGCCGGTCTGCGCGGTCGTGAACACGAAGTCCCCGGCGCGCAGCGCCTGGGCGCAGGTCCCCTGGGAAGGGAGCGCGTTGGTGAAGATGTTGGCTTTCTTTCTCATACCGGACCGGGTCATCATAGAGGTTGCAAATTAGAGATTGCAATCCTCTTTTCCGGGTGCTAGCGTGGGTGTCCCGACAGAGTTCCGACCCGGAGGACAGGATGGCATCGGCTGATTCCGAACACCACGCTGACGCCACCCGTTTCGGCGACCTGCTCTTCCTCGAAGCCCAGACGGGATACGACCCGGCGACCGGCGTGCTCCCCGACGGCGTGGAGGCGCAGACGCACGCCCTGGTGGCGAAGATCGACGCGATCCTGGACCGTTTCGGAAGCACCAAAGCCGACATCCTCATGGTGACCCTGGTGTTCGCGGACATCCGGCTGTTCAAGGCGGTGGACGTGATCTACGCCGCGTGGCTGCCGCCCCGGGAGGAAGTCCCGCTGCCGGCCTGTACGGCGTACGCCGCGGCCCTGCCGGACGGCGCGCTGGTCCAGGCCGAGATCATCGCGGCGGTCGCCGGCAGCTGAGGATCAACCCGCGACACTCGGAGGAACCCAGGCGATGAGCTCCATGATGTCCTCCTCTCGTTCCGTCACCGACAGCGATGTGGAGCGCTACGCGGAAACCGGCCTGCTCTTCCCCCTGCAGGTCCTCGCGCCCGCCGAGGTGGAGCGGTTTCGCCAGGCCGCGGAGGAGACGGACCGGGCGCTGCGCGAGGCCACGCCCCCGGCGGCCTCGGTTGAGCGCCCCGTCCACATGGAGGGGGAGTGCCATCTGAGCTTTGAATGGGCGCATTCGCTCTGTACGCATCCGGCGATCCTGGACGTCGTCGAGAAGATCGTCGGACCGGACATCCTGGTCCACTCGTCCACCCTCTTCTTCAAGCGGCCGGGGAAGAGCTTCGTCTCCTGGCACCAGGACAGCAATTACTGGGAATTGTCGCAGCCGCGCCTGGTCTCGGCGTGGGTCGCGCTCTCCGACAGCACGGTGGAGAACGGTTGCCTGCGGGTCCAGCCGGGCACGCACCGGACGCTGCTGGAGCACCAGGAGGTCCATCACGAGGACAACATGCTGGGAACCGGCAACACGGTCCAGGGAGGCCACGACGAATCCAGGGCGGTCGACGTCGTGTTGCGTGCCGGGGAGATGTCGTTGCACCACGCGCACCTGCTCCACGGCTCGAATGCCAACCGCTCGGCGGGCCCGCGGATCGGCTACGCCATCCGCTACCTCGCGGCCGACGTGAAGCAAGGCCGGGGACATCACGAAGTCGTCCTGGCTCGCGGCCGGCAACGGCACTCCGGCTTCAAGGTGCTGGAAGAAGCGCCCACCCGGTCGGTGGCCGACGGAGTGGCCCGGCACGTCGAGTTTTCCCTCTGGCTCCACCACGCCGACCTGGACCAGCTCGACTCCCACCGCTGAACGCGGCGCTGAACCCGGCGCGCGTCCGCGGCTAGCCGGCCGTGGCCACGACGAAGTCCTGGGCCAGAGCGTTCTCCGCGGGCTCCCAGGAGCCGTAGTCGATCGGCTCGGGCACCAGCCGGTTGCGGGCGAGCACCTCCCGCACGTAGTCCTCCCGGTAGGCGAGGAGCCCCTGGCGGTGCGGCCGTGTGGCGGCCACTTCGCCGTCCGGGAACACGAAGCACAGCGGGTCCCGCAGGGTGGGCAAGCGCTTCGCCGAGCTCTCGTTCAGGAGATGGAACGAGGCCAGGAAGCGCCCGCCCGGCTTGAGCACCCGGGCGACCTCCGCCACGTAGTGCTCGAACGCCGCCGGCTGCAGGAAACGGAACAGGGAGTGCGCCACGACCGCGTCGAAGCGGTCGTCGGCGTAAGGGAATTTGAACCGGGCCGGCGAGAGCTTGCCGCCCGGGTTGTAGATCTCGTTGGCGAGGTTGGCGATGTGGAGGCCCAGGCGCGGATCGACGCGGGTCAGCTGCTCCTGCGCCCACTGGACGTGCTTGCGGTGGGGGTCGAACCCCTCGTACTCCACCTCCGGCATCGCTTCGCGCAAGGCGAAGGCGAGCCGTCCCCAGCCGCAGCCGATGTCGAGGAGCCGGCCGGTGGGCGCGAGGCCGAGACGGTCCCGGCACCAGCGGGCGAGCGTCCGCCCCTCCTCGCCGACGGCCGTCGTGGGCTCCTCCTCCGGGATCAGCGACTCGCCGACGGAGGACGCGCTCATCGGGATCTCCACCCGGGCCTCGACCGGACGGTCCGCGAACGGCGCCAGGTCCAGCAGGTCCACCTGCCCCGGGTAGATGATCGAGAGGAGGACCGCGTTGCGGGGATGGTCGATGCGGAACCGGCTGTAGGTGAACTCGGCGATGTTGGAGGCGTAGATCCACAGGTTCTCGCGCTCCCTGAGCAGCGCCGCGAACTCCTCGCTCTGGATGCCCAGCACCCGGCACTCCAGCGGCACCTCGGTGAGCAGCCGCCGGGTCAGGTCGAAGTGGTCCAGGGAGTAGCCCCAGCTGACCTCCAGCGTGCGCCGGTAGGAGGAGCCGCGCGAGCGCGGCAGCTCGGCCCGCTGCTTGAGCGCCAGGTTCTCGCGGATCGTCGCCTCGGCCTCGTTCTCGACGTCGTAGTCCTGGTGGGTCAGCCGGTCGAGGAAGCTCTTCTTGTCCGCGCTCCCGGCCCAGACCCTGCGCACCAGGTTGAAGTAGGCGACGGCGTGCGGGTTGATGTCGAAGAACGTGATCTCGGTCGGTTGCCAGCAGGTCATCAGGTTCAGCCCGTAGAGGCCGCCCACGGCGCTGACGAAGTGCAAGTTCTCCCGGCGGCTCGGCCCGACGTCGCGGTAGAACCTCTCGAAGAGCTCGAATTCGCCGAAGGAGCCGTCCTGGAAGCCGTCGTCGGTGCCGTAGAAGACCCCGGCCGGATCGAAGAAGATGCCCTGGTTGAAGGCGGAAGGTGGTGCCGTCGTCGTCGTCATCGAGCGGGCTCCTGCGTGTTTGCAACTGCGTGTCCGGCAGATTATAGTTTTCTTCCGGTCAGGAACAACTGTGAGCGTCACCCTGCTCCGGGCGTTGCGACGTCCTGACCTGGCCGGAGAACGTCGATGAGCCTCAGGTTCCACTGGATGCTCCCCATGGCCGGAGAGATGGCCATGAAGACGCCCGGAGCGGTCGCCCGCTACCGCGTCGACCAGACGAGCGACGGGTCGCCGGTGGCGCAAACCGACCTCGACGGCTGGCTGGCTTTCGCGCGCGCGGCGGAGGAGGCCACGATCGAGTCGGTGCTCATTTCGTTCAGCCGGCACGAGCCCGATCCCATGCTGGTCGCCTGCGCCCTGGGCCAGGCGACGCAGCGGCTCAAGTTCATCCTCGCCCACCGCGCCGGATTGACCGCGCCGGCCCTCTTCGTGCAGCAGATCAACACCCTGTCGGCTCTCGTCGGGGGGCGCGTCGCGCTCAACATGGTGGCCGGCAGCTCGCGACCCGAGTCCTTCGCCTATGGCGATTTCGTGGAGCACGACCGCAGGTACGCCCGGGCCGACGAGTACCTCACCCTGTGCCGGTCCTTGTGGGGCGGCGACGGCAGGGTGGACTTCGCCGGCGAGCACTACCGTGTCGAGCAGGGAGAGATCCCCACCCGTTTCGGGGCGGCCGGGGCCGTCCCCGAGATCTACGTCTCCGGTCATTCGGAAGCGGCCGAGGCGCTGGCCCGCTCCAACGGCTCCTGCTGGCTGCGGGTGGCCGACACCGTGGAGTCGCTGGCGCCCCTGGTCGCCCGGAGCCGCCAGCACGGCCTCGAGATCTGCCTGCGCATGTGCGTGCTGTGCCGGCCGGCCCGGGAGCAAGCGGTGGCCGTCGCCGAATCGCTGCGGCCGCACTGCACCGGCGGCCCGTGGGATCGCCAGGGCTATGCCCGCAACGACTCCAGGATGTATCAGGAGGCGTGGGACTCCTCCGCGGACTGGTTGAGCCCCACCCTGTGGACCGGGCTGGTCCCCTTCTGCGGTCCGGTCTGGACGACCCTCCTGGGAACGCCGGAGGAGATCGCCGGGGCGCTCCTCGACTACAAACGGATCGGCGTGACCCAGTTCATCCTGTCCGGATGGATGGAGATCGAAGAAGTGGAGCGGTTCGGCCGCGAGGTCGTGCCGCTCGTGCGCGAGGCGGAGGCGAGAGCGAGATGAGCGAGATGACCGAGAAGATTCGCATCGACACCGACGCGGCGCCGCCGGCCACCGGCACCTACAGCCAGGCGATCCGCCACGGCGATCTGGTGTTCGTCACCGGCCAGACCGGCCGCAACCCGAAAACCAGCCGGTTGGAGGATGGGCTGGAGGCCCAGACCCGGCGCGTGCTCGCCAACATCGGCGCGGTCCTGAGCGCCGCCGGCTGCTCGCAGGGGGACATCCTCAAGGCGACCCTGATCCTCGCGGACCTGAAGGACCTCGAGCCGGTGGACTCCCTGTACCTCGCCTGGCTGCCGGAGGACGGGAACGCGTGCCCGCCCGCCCGCACGGTGCTGCAGGCACCCCTTCCCCACGGGGCCCTGGTGATGCTCGAGGTGATCGCCAGGCATTCCGGGGTATAAGGAGAGCGAACGATGCAACCGCTTCCCGAGCCGGCGAGGATCCGGGTTCCTTCCGAGGTCGCGGAGGACCTCTTGCGGGCCGCGGAAAGCCTGCCGCGCTACGAGAACCAGGACTTCTACTCCTTCGCCCGGCAAGCCGAGGTCCACGCCGCGATCCGCGACGCCGCGCCCGCAAGCTGGAGCGAGGTCGTCGGGCCGATCCACGAGCGCCTCTCCCGGCGCCCGCGTTGCGCCCTCGTCTCCGGCCTGCGCTTCGACGAGGGGAACCGGCTCTTCGTGGCGCTGAACCGCGAGCTCGGCGACCTGGTGGCCCGCCCGTACCAGAAGCCCCGCGCCCAGCTCGTCCACTACATCCAGCCCTCGACCGACATCGCGGCAAACGTCGGTCAGGGCTTCGAGACCGAGCGCCTGCACACCGACGCCGCCGACTGGCACGAGCCCGTGAGCTGGCTCTCCATGGTCTGCGTACGGCCGGACCGGCGCGGCGGCGGAGCCTCCCGGCTCCTGGAGATGGAGGCGCTCGTGGAAGAGGCCGCGGAGCGCATGGACGGGTCGCTGCTCGCAGCCCTGGAGAGCTGTCCGGTCCCCTGGCAGGTGGCCCCCTACCTCGGCGGCGGCGTGGTCTGGGACCCGGTCCTCGGCAACGGACGCCTGCGCTGGCGGCGCTACACCGTCGACGCCGCCGTCCGCGAGAACGGCCTGCATCTCGACGCGTCCCTGGTCGAGGCCCTCGACGAGTTCGGCGACGTCGTCGAGAGCGCCGCCGCGGAAATCCATTTCTTGATGGAGGAGAACGACCTCCTGTTGATGGACAACCGGCGTGCGCTGCACGCCCGAACCCCTCTGGCGGTGGGAGTGGAGGCCGCGGACCGGTTGATGATCCGCAGTTGGGTCAGCCACGGGACCGCGGACCCCGGTCCCGCCGTCTGACCTTCCCGTCGACGCAGGGATATGTTGAGCCAGAGCCAGATCGAAAGCTACGACAGGGACGGGTTCCTGTGCCCGCTCCCCGTGCTGCCGCCCGCGGACCTCAGCCGCTTCCAGCAGGGCTTCGCGGAGCTCGAGGCCGCGCTCGGCCAGGAGGCGCGGCGCATGGGCCAGCCGCACCTCTTCTTCCCCTGGGCCTACGACCTCGCCACCCATCCGCGGGTGCTGGACGCGGTGGAAGGCCTCCTGGGGCCCACGATCCTGGTCAGCGGCACGCTGATCCTCTGCAAGCTCCCCGGGGATCCCGGCTACGTCGCCTGGCACCAGGACAGCGTGTATTCCGGATGGCACCTGACCCCGACCACCTCCGCCTGGATCGCGCTCAGCCCCAGCGTCAGGGAGAACGGTTGCATGCGCGTGATCCCGGGCTCCCATCGCGACGGCTTGCGCCAGCACGAGGAGGGGCATCACGGCGACAACATGTTGCAGCGCGGCGAAGAGGTCCAGGTCGAGGTCGACGAGTCGATGGCCCACCACCTGGCGCTGCAACCGGGGGAGATGTCGCTGCACGGGAGCAACATCATCCACGGCTCGGGGCAGAACCTCTCCGCCACGAAGCGGATCGGTTTCATCATCCGCTACGTGACGCCGGCACACCGCCAGCTGCGGGGCGGCGCGATGCTGCTGGCCCGCGGCGAGACGGACGTCGAGCACCTGGAAATCCTGCGCGACGCCCGTCCCGGGCACGACACCGCGGAAGGGCTGCGCCGGTGGCGCCAGGCCGATTTCTAGCCGGTCGATCTCTCGCCGGTCACGCCCGGTAGAAGAACTCCCGCGTGACGTAGCTCGGACGGCCGCTCCCGTCCTTGAAGACGTTGAAGCCCGCCGACGCCAGGGCGCCGGCGGGGAGCCGCAGCTGGAGGTGGGTCTCGAGGAAGCCGAAGTTCCAGGTGGCGAGGAGCGACAGGCTCGCCTTGCCGGCTTCGTCGAGGCAGGCGAAGACGCCGGTGCGGGCCGGGCCCCAGTCGACCGGCCCTTCCTCGCCGCTGCCGAGCGCCCGCACGGCGAGACCGCCCGCGCCGTCCTCGACCGTGATCTCGGCGAGTCCCCGGGCCGCGGCCTCGGTGTTGCGCCAGCGGCCGAGCAGCGGCGCCGTGTCGACCCGCGCCGGTTTCGCGAGGTGGCCGAAGACCGCGGTCCCGTCCGAGCCCGGCCCCGGGCTCGGCTCCGGGCTCGCGGGGGGGGGCGCGGCGCGCCGGGCGAAGAACTCGCGCGAAAAGTAGCCCGGGCCGCCGCCGCGCGGGATCTCATAGGTCGCCAGGACGAGGAGCCCCAGGTTCAGGATCCCCTGCAGCAGAACCTCACCGTCGGCGAAGCCGTGCCGTGCGCTGAAAGCGACGAAATCTGCGGTGGAGATGCCGCAGTAGCGCACCAGGCCGTCGGCCGGCCACACGAGGTCGGCGCCGGAGCCGGCACGGCGGGCGCGCAGGCCGGTCCGCGAGCTCTCCAGCCAGCGAAAGCCCTGCACCCGGTCCGCGGCGTTGGTATTGACCCAGACGGCCTCGGGGAATGGCGGATCGCATCCGCCAGGGGGCAGGGCCGAGTCGATGCGCCGCATCGTCCCCATCGTCCGCATCATCCGGCCTCTCTCTTGCCGCGATGGAAGAGCTCGCGCGTGACGTAGCTCGCGCGGCCGCTCCCGTCCCGGAAGCGGTTGAAGGTGGTCACGGCGAGGATGCCTTTGTTCTGACGGATCTGGAGCTCGCACTCCAGGAAGCCGAAGTCGTAACGGGCGAGCGCCGCGGCGCTGCGGACGCCGTCTTCCTCGACGCAGGTGAACAGCCCGCCCGGCGTCTCTCCCCAGTCGGCGAGCCCCTGGGCCCCGGCTCCCCAGACGCGCACCGCGACGCCCTCGCCACGGCGCTCCAGGGCGATCTCCGGGATGCCGCGGGAGCCGTGTTGGACGTTGTGCCAATGCCCCAGGAGCAACTCGTCCGCGGCGCCGGGACCGCGGCCGAGCTCGGCGTCGAGGGCGCAGGAAGCCTCCGCCACGGCGGGCGCCGGGGCCATCTCGCCGGCGGCGTCGGCGGTGTCGTCGGCGGAGAGGAACTCCCGGAAGAAGTAGTCGTGGCGGCCGCTTCCGTCCTGGAAGCTCTGGTAGACGCCGAGCACCGCCACGCCGAGCTTGAGGTTCGCCTCCACGTGACTGGTGAGGAAGCCGTGGTCGTAGCGCAGCAGGAAGCCGGCGCCGGTCCGGGAGGTGACGGCATCGGCATAGAGCGCCTGGGCGCGGCTCGGTCCCCAATCGACGGGGCCGTTCGCCCCGCCGCCCCAGATCCGCCCCACCAGCTCCCCGTCGCGGACCGCGAGGTCGAGCCGCGCGACCCCCCGGGTCCCCGGGTCGCTGCTCGTCCAGGTGCCCGGGAAAGCGGTCAGGTCGAGGCTCTCGTTCAGGGCCGCCGTCACCTCGTCGGCCTGGCGTAGGAAGCGCAATGCCGAAAGCTCACTGCACCTGCAGGATCACCCGCGGCGACAGGTAATAGGGCAGGTTCATCGACGGGCTCGCCACCGCCACGTGGTAGCTGCCCGCGGCGGCGGGGGTGACCTCGACCTCGTAGACCCCCGCTCCGACGGGCCGGGCCGCCTCGCGCTCCTGCCGGTGGCTGGCCGCGGTGTAGAGGAGCACCGTCACGTCCCGGAGACCGTCCTTCGGCTGGCCGGTGCGAGGGTCGGAGAGACGGAAGCGCAACGCGACCTTCTCCCCGGCCCGCAGGGCCCGGCTGGTGTCGACCAGGGATTCCACCTTGGCAGGCCGCTGCTGCGCCCGGCGCTCCTCGGCCGCGGGATCGGTCGCCACCGTCAGCGGGAAGCAGTGGACGGCGCGCGGTGAGTCGAGGAAGAAGGCGACCTGATAGCGCCCCGGACTCGGCAGGCGCGCCACGGTCTCGTAGCTGCCCGGCGTCCGCTCCTTGAGGCTGCGGTCGACGACCAGCACGGCGCGGGGCTCGCGGCTGTAGTTCTGGAAGCTCCCCACGGGCGCCGCCATCCCCTCCTTGTAGAAGTAGATCGCCTGGTCCGCCGCATTGGCCACGAGGACGGCGTTGGCGCCCGGCGCGCGGACGATCGAGTCGGCCGGGCTCGGAAGCTTGCCGGCCCCCAGCGGATTCCGGCCGCCGGTGAAGTCGACCACCGGCAGGGCCTTGCCCTCCGTCCCCACCTCCTCCAGGGGGATCATCAGGACCGTGTCGCTGCCGCGGTGCCGCACATAGGCGAGATGCTGCGAAAACGTGACCTGATCCGGCCCTTCCAGGAGGGTGCCGGTCTGGATGATGCGGTTCTTCGCGGCATCCAGGACGTGGATGCGGTTGCTCCGCGGGTTGACCACGAAGCCGAGCCGGCCGCCGGGGGCGAAACGGATCTGCCCGAGGCCGGGATCCGCTTTCATGCGGGCGAGCACGCGGGGCTCCTCGCCGCCGACGGCCACCACGACCCCCGACTCCTCGCCGGCGACATAGACGCTGCGCGCCAGCGGCGAGAAGGCGATCGAGGTGGGGGCCATGTCCAGCGGGACGTCGCGCACCCTAGCGAGGCGGGCGGCATCGAAGATGGACAGCGTCCGCTCCCCGGCGCTCGTCACGTAGACGAAACGGCTGTCGTCCGACAGGGCGAGCTCGTGCCGGCCGCGGCCGGCCGGCAGCTTCGCCGCCACCTTGAGCCGTGAGGTGTCGATCGCGGCGACGGCGGCGACGGCATCGGGGCCCCCCTCGAGCGTCACCCAGAGACGGGCTCCGTCCGGCTGCAGGCCCAGGCGGGTGGGGCGCGGCCCCACCGCGATCTTGGACAGGATCCTCCAGGACACCGTATCCACCACGACGACCTGGTCCGACCCCGGGAGCGAGACATAGAGGCGCTTCTTGTCCGGAGAGAGCGCCCAGTCCTCTCCCGGGCTGTCGAGCTCGATCAAGGCCAGGAGCTTGGTGTTGCCGAAGCCGAAGAGGGGATCGACGACGGTGATCGTCGCGTCCTCGTTGAGCGCCAGCACGTAGTAGGAGTTCAGGTCCACGTCGGGGCGGGCGAGGATGCCTCCGGCGATGAGCTCCTCCACCCGTTCCGAGCACCCTTTGGTCTCGATCTGGGCGGCGTCCGGCACGAAATCGATCCAGGCGGCCGGGTAGGACCCCGCGAGCGGGGTCCCGGTCGCCGTATCGGAGACCTTGAAGCGGAAGACCGCTTCCCGCCCCTCCCGCAGCTCGCCCGGTCGGGTGTCCCCCGGGGTCTCCGGGGCCACCGCCTCGACCGCGAGATCGACGGCGACCCCGGCCCGCACCTGCCGGCTCGACGGGCCCGGCGGCACGCTGGGAGCGCCGGCTTCCAGCCGGCCGAGGCTCGCGGCACAACAGGCTGCGGACAGCAGCAGGAGCGCGGTCCTCTTCTTCATTGCTTGCTCGCCTCCCACTGGTTCTTCAGGGCCAGGTCGGGCTTGAGGGTGCCGCCGCACAGTTGCGGGTTCTTCTTGGGGTCGACCACCCGGAAGATGCCCCAGACACCGAGCTGGAAGTGCATCGAGGGGTAGCTGCGGTACAGGTAATCGCCCGTCCTGTGGAAGGGACCGCCCGCCTGCGCGATGTCGACGTCGACGTGGTTCGACGGGCCGTGTCCCATCCGGGAGCCCTGCCAGGTGTTGAGGCTCGCAGACCACAGGGTGTCCGCTTTCTTCTCCTCCGCCAGCCAATCCAGGACGTACGCCCGGGGGCCGCAGAGATTCGTGGTCCCCTGCTCGAGCGATGACCAGAGGTTTGTCTGCGTGGTCGGCGCCTCGCACGCCGCGGGATTGAGCTTGGGGTTGGACATGTACGGCGCCTCGGACCAGTTGTGCCCATAGATCTCGAACACCTGGTCCGTGTTGGTGCCGCCGCCGTGCAGCACGCGGAAGCGGACCGACTCGCCGGCGCAGGCGGTGAACATCGGGGTCTCCGGCGTGAACGCGCAGGCGGCCGAGCAGGCACCTTTACAGAACAGTTGCGGGGTGGCCGCGGTGGGGGATTGCGCGAGCAGGGCCGACTGGTCCAGGTTCGCGTTGCAGGCGGCGGTCGAGGCGAAGCGGGAGTCGGTCTGCAAAGTCTCGGAGCGGAGATTGATCGCGTCGATCGTGCCCCCGCCGTTGGTCACCTGACCCCCCAGCTCGTCCGTGAAGTTCACCACGAACTCCCGGAACTGCGACAGGCCGCCGGCGCGCTTCACGAGAGCCGAGGTGCCGGCGTTCTCCCATCCCGTCGAGCCCGCGGGCTCGATGACCAGGCCGCCGATCAGCCCGTGGAGGTAGTGGTTGATCACGTCCGTGCTCATCAGGTTGGCCGCGCCGAACTCGGCCGGGATGTAGCGCCTGTCGTCGCTGGTCGCCTTGGCGTCGATGTTGCCGGCATACCAGGTGTACGAAACCGTCTGGCCGGGGCCGGCGGTCTGGACCGTGCTGTTCTGATCCGAGATCGGGTTGAGGCCCACGTTGGCGCCGCCGCCGGTCTGCGCATCGAACGCCACGAGCTGCGGCCGGAAGCCGACCTGCAGCGAGATGTTCGACTGGTCCTGCGCGCAGTTGAAGCCGCATCCGTAGGGCACCGTTTTCGCCCCCGCGGCATCGCCTTCGAGCGGTGACGTGAGGTCGATGGCGTTGTGCAGCGTGACCTTGATGCAGTCGCCGGCATTGGCCCGCAGCACCAGCGGTTCGGGCATGTTGCCGCCGGGGAACGTGCACTTGCTCAGCGGCTGGCCGGACGGGCAGCTCAGCTGGTCCTTGCGGAAGTAGAGGAGGGCGTTGGAATCTTCCCTCAGGACTCCGCCCTGTTTGCCATCGTTGTAGACGAGAGGTCCGCCCAGCGCCTGCTGGGCTCGGATGGCGACGACCTCGTACTGGCGCACGGTGGTCCCCTTCGGCTGCGTCTTCGGGCAGACCCCGAACGACGCGGTCGCCGGATCGTTCTGCGGCAGCACCGCGAGGTCCGGCTGCTTCTGGCTGTAGGCCCGCACGAGCCCCCAGTTGCCGCCGGCCTGCTCGAGGCCCGCCGCTCCCGGCTGGTAGAGGAAGTCCGTGGTCCCCGCGGAGTACGCCGGGGGCACCCGGGAGAGCAGCTCGAAGTGCTCCGAGATCCCCATCACCTGGCTGTTGCGCCAGCCGGAGTCGACGAACGAGGGCTGCATCAACCAGTTCATCCCCTGGATCGTGAAGTTGTGGGGGTTCAGATGAGCGCCCGTGAGCGTGCGGATCTGGATGTCGTCGCCGGCGTAGGCGCGCAGCAACGGCGTGAACGGATCCCCCTTCTGGATGCCCGGCGTCAGCGCCTTGTAGGGGAACGCGGTGTCACACCCCGGCCCGTCCTTGAACGGATCGCAGGCCCCCAGGCACGTCGCCGTCGTGGGGTTGGCGCAGAGAACCTTGCCCATGTTCTTGTCCGCGTTGCCCGGGTCGGTGGCGCTGCAGAGGGCGTAGTTGTCCGAGCAGAAGCCGGCCCACTGGCACGCCTTGGTCGTCCCGGACGGACATTCGCCGTCGCTGCCGCAGGCCCTGGCCAGGAAGTTCGAGCACACCGCGCCGCGCGGGTTCGGGCGCACGATGCCCGGATCGGAGCTGTAGGCGTAGCTCAGATCGCCGGCCCTCGGGTCGGCCAGCACCTTTCCCGTGAAGGGGTCGGTCGTGCGCGGAAAGAGCGGCTCGTTGCGATAGTTGAACGAGAAGCTGTTCGTGCCGCCGAAGAAGGTGATGATCTCCTGCTGGCCGGGAGTTCCGGGTTTGCCGGCGGCGCCGGGAACCGGAGGATCGATCGGTGAGGTCCCCCAGGCGAGGCTGGGGAAGCCGGAGACCAGCTTGCACGACTGGATGACGGTGGACGCCGGCTGGATGCCGGTGCCGCCGTAGGGCTCGCCCGCGCAGTGGGCGAAGTGCTCCGGGGTGCAGGCGACGAGCTGGCCGACGACCACCTGGCACGTCTGGCCGGAGGCGCAGGGATTGGACGCCGTGATCGGCACCAGGCAACCCTTCGCGGGGGACGCCGGCTTTCCGGTCGAGTTGTCGACGCACACGCCGTCGTTGCCGCAGAAGCCGCACGGCTCCCAGGGCTGCCGGTTCTTGCAGTACTTGTCGAAGCTGCCCGTGGCGAACTGCTTCTGGAACACGGGCCCGTCCAATTCGAACGCGGGGACCCAGAACGGCTGGTAGGTGAGCGTCGTGTCCTGCAGCTCCAGCAGGAACTCGCGGTAGCTCTTGCTCTTGTCCGGCTCCCGCGTTTCGATCACCGCCTGCCAGGAGGTCGGGCCGCCGTCGTTGCGGCCGGGGTTGACGATGATCTTGTCGTTCGCGGCGTCGAAGCCGCCGAAGACGTTGCCGTCCTCGTTGTTGCGCCACACCGAGCCCTCGGGCTCGATCACCAGGCCGGCGTAGAGGCCCGCCTGCTGGTGGGTCGAGGGGCCGAAGTGGTCGTGGGTGAAGACCGTCCGCAGGGTGCGGTCGTGCTGCGCCACGCACTCTCCCCTGGCGCCGCAGCGCGCCTCGGAGGTCGCGGCCGTGCAGGTCGTCTGGGGCTGGTTGGCGCAGAAGCCGGCGCTCACGTCGCAGGTCCCGGTGCCGCACTTCCCGAGGCTGGTGAGCGTGCAGACGAGATCGGGGTCGTTGGAGCAGCGGCCCACGTTGTCGAAGATGGGATCGGAGTACCAGCGCTGGATGGTCGCCTGGGCGCCGATCCAGGTGCCGCCCGGGCCGTCGCCGAAGAACTTGATCGGTTTCGGCGCCAGCTCCTTCCTGCCGGTGCCGCCGACGTACTTGAGGTCGATCCCCTTGCCCCCGGTCCCTATCTGGTTGATCGCGTGGATGCGCTCGGTCACCTCGTTGGGGGCGAACGTCCCGTCCTCGTAGTTCCAGCCGTTGCCCGCGCCGTCCGAGGAGGTGACGTCGAACTTCACGAGGTGGATGTGCTGCCCCAGGATGTCGGTCGGGGTGCGCACCTGGAAGTCGTCCAGCTCGTAGACGTTCGGCACCAGGTTGGCCAGCGTGTACTCGATGCAGTCGCCCGAGTTGGCCCGGAAGAACAGCGGCTGCGGCGGCCGCTTGCGGTCCATCTCGTCCTTGACGTCGTCCCACAGCGAGATCATCCGCTGCTGCGGGAAGTGCCATCCTTCCTTGTTGAAGATGGCGTCGAGCTGGATGTCCGCGCCCCGGTAGTGGCGCGTCAACGCGTTCGGGGCCGCTCCGCCTTTACGGTCGAACGCGATGCAGGGATCGGCGTACGGCGCGCCCGGCTTGGGCGACAGCCCGTTGAGCACGTAGGTGACCGGCTTGCCGGTGTCGCAGGTGGCTGCCGCCGGATTGTCGCATTGCCACCTGCCGCCGGGAACGCTGGTGCACGGGGCCCCGTTGTCCGAGCAGACCCCGCTGCAATTGCCGTCGGGCCGGCAGCTCGGATACAGCCGCTGGGAGTGGGTCTTCATCGCGATCTGCTCGACCAGGGTCCCCTCTTCGGCGAGCTGGACCGCGTCGAGCTTCTCGACGATCTTGCTGTAGTCCGAGTTGTTGGTCGCCGGCATCGAGGCCAGGTTGTCCTTGTTGTCGACGATCAGGTGGCGCGGCAGGCCGCCGTCCAGCGGGTCGCAGGTCGCTCCGCTCCCACACTGCGCGAGGTCGGCGGGGGAGCCGGCGAGGGCGGGGCTGCAGCGGTTGCCGTTGTCCGAGCAGGCATAGGCGAAGTCGAGGGGCGGATGCGGCGCCCGGCGCCCCGCGATGCCCGGGATGAAGAACGGATAGCCCGGGTTCAGGGCGTGCGCGCCCGGCACGCCCCCCTGCTGCGGGCTCACCCACGTTCCGTCGGCGAGCTCGACCTCGTACTCCTTCCCGTCCGGCTTCAGCCGCACGGGAGCGGGCTGCGGCGCCATCGGCAGGGTCGGCATCGGGACGACGCCCGGAATCGGCGTGCCGGCGGCGATCTCGCCGTCCGGCAGGGCGCGGGAGCCCGGCAGCGGCTGTCCCTTGAGCCACTTCTTGGCGGTCTTCTCGTCCTCGGCATACACGGGCGTTCCGGTCTGCAGCGTGTCGTAGACCCGGAACATCGACCACATGCCCGACGCGAAGTGCGCGTAGAAGTGACAGTGGAAGATCGAGTCGCCCACCGTCTGGTTCAGGTTGCCGCCGCCGTAGTAGGCCATCTCCATGGTGAACGACGAGCCCGGTCCGATCGACTGGCTGTCCGTGTAGTCGGCGTTCGGGCTGTTCGACGTGTGCAGCCACTGGTGGGCGTGCTGGTGGTGGACGTGGTGGAGGTCCGCGCCGCCGTGGAGCACGCGGAACCGCACGTGGTCGCCCAGATAGCTGTGGTAGACGTTCGACGGATCGTCCGGATACTTCGCCAGGGTGGCCCGGCAGCCCGGCTTGGCGGTTCCGCCGTCCACGCAATCGGTCGCCGGCGTGTTCACCACCATCGCGGGGTCACCCACCACCCAGGAGCTCAGGAAGAACTCCTCGTACTTGCACTCGGTGCAGTCCTTCATCGGGCCGACGCCGATGCGGTTGGCCAGGATCTCCGACGCGATGCCCCCCATGCCGTAGTTGATCCCGAAGTTGTCCGCGGCGCTCGCCAGGCTGGGCAGGTTCGCGTTGGTGTAGAAGTCGGAGAATGCCTGGTCCACCACGAAGCTCTCGTGGTAGATGATGGTGAGCTCGCGGTAGGGCTGCAGGCGGTCCGGCAGCACGGCGATGGCCCGCAGGGCGGGCGGCTGTTTCGCCGGCGGGATCGTCGACGGGAAGTTGCTCGCATGGGGCCCGGTGATGATCGCCGTCAGGTCGGTGTGGACGATTTCGTTGAGCCGGCAGGCCGGCTTCGGCTGGCTGGCGGCCTGCGCCGTGCAGAGCATGTTCAGGATCGGCAGCCTGGACAGGCTCGGATTGGGTTTGTAATCCTCCGGATAGAGCGCCTGGTAGTCGAGGACGGGCGGCTTGTCCGGAGCCGTCCGCGTGCAGACGCCGGTGGCGGGGCTGTAGGCGCCGTCCTTGCTGGCCAGACAGAGATCCTGCTCGGTCACCTGGCTGCGGTACCACTCCGATTCCCACAGCGGGCGGTACGGCTTGACGTCGCTCTCGCTGGGCTGGATGTTGACCGCGCCGAACAGCCCCTGGGCGAGGGTGCCGCCGTCCGCGGCGGCAGGGTTCGTCAGGTTCGGGTTGGTCCAGTCGTCGGCCGTGCTGTAGAGCAGATAGCTCCCTTCGTGCTCGGCGAACAGGGTATAGGAGGTCGTTTTCCCGGGCTGCACCAGGCTGCTCTTGTTGCGGCCGACGTAGGAGCCGTCGTCCTCCGGGCCCTTGACCCAGGGCATCCCCTGCACGTGGATCGACGCGGCGACCGTCGTCGGCGGCTGCAAGGCGGTCCCGGCAGCCTGCTCTGCCGTCTTGTTCAAGACCTTTTTCAAGATCTCCGCCTCGCCCTTGGCGCTCGGCGGCAGTCTGCCCTTGTCCTCGGCCTGTTTGCGCTGCTGCGCGTTGCCGGCGAGCTCCCGCGCCTTCCGCAGCACCACGGGTCCGCCGGGCCCGCCTTCGGCGGCTGCCGGCGCGGCCTCCGCCTCGGCCGCCGACGGATCGGGAAAGAGGTTGGTGAAGACGACCGTGAGGCAGTCCCCCTCGTTGGCCCGCAGCACGATCGGCCGCGGCCGCTTGTCTTCCCGCAGCCAGGCGTGGGCCTGCTTGCCGGGCAGGCACGACGCCTTGACGGGTTGGTTGGGGTTTTTCCCGAGGTCGTTGTCGCAGCTCGTGCCGGAGCTGTCCACCACGTCGCGCGCCAGGGCGTACATCATCCCGTCGGGGATGGACGCGCCGAGGCGGTTGAGCCAGATGGACTGCCGCAAGGCCACGACGTTCGCCGTGACGGTGCGCGCGCACTGCCGGCCCCCGGCGAGGGAAGCGGACGGTGCGAGCATCATGAGGATAACCGCCAGATTGGCGGCCACAGAGACGGAACGAAGCTGACGGCTCATCCTGGAAACCCCCTTCCAGAAAAGGCTGCTCCTGCGGAATGCTTCTCTATTGAGGATTCGAGAGTACACGAGTTGAAAGGAGATTGCGAGACCGCAATTGCCGTGCCGGCGAGGGAGGGCCCCCGCTCCTTGCGGTCGCCCCGGAGAGGGCGTGCACGTGTCGGCGTCGCGCCGGGAGGAGGTAGAGTTCTCCCGTGAGCGACCCCCTCATCCAGAGCCTGTGGATCGGCCCGCAGCTGTCGGCCATGGAGCGTCTCTCCCTGGCGTCGTTCCTCGCCCAGGGGCATGCGGTCCATCTCTATACCTATGGCGCGGTGGCCGGTGTGCTCCCCGGCGTCGTGGTGCGCGACGCGGCGGAGATCCTCCCCGCCGCCGCCATCTTCCGGTACCGCGAGCACGACTCCTTCGCGGGATTCGCCAACTTCTTCCGCTACAAGCTGCTCCTCGAGCGGGGCGGCTGGTGGGTGGACCTCGACGTGGTCTGCCTGGCGCCGTTCGATCTCCCCGGCGACCACGTCTTCGCCAGCGAGGTCGGACCCGAGGGTCCGGTGGCCACCAGCGCGGTGATCCGGGCGCCGGCCGGGAGCGCGGTGATGGCCCGCGCCTGGGAGGTGTGCCAGGGCAAGGATCCGGCCCGGCTCCGCTGGGGAGAGACCGGCCCGCGGCTGCTGGCCGCGCTGCTGCGCCAGCTCGCCCTGGAACCGGCCCTCCAGGCGCCGGAGGTGTTCTGCCCGCTCCCGTACGAGCGCTGGGACGAGGCGCTCGCTTCCGGCTCTCCGGGAGTTTTCCCGGAGACCACGCGCGCCGTCCACCTGTGGAACGAGATGTGGCGGCGGGAGGGAAGGAGCAAGGACGCGCGCTACCCGCCCGGATGCCTGTATGAGCGGCTCAAGGCGAGGTATCTGTGAGGCTCGCCAGAAACCCGCCATAATTCTTCAGCGCCTTCGCGCATTCGTCGCGAACCGAGCGCCCGTGCCCGCGCGGGCGGAGGAAGCCGTCGACCAGGGCCCGCAGCGCCTTCCCGGCGGGGCGCGGATCGCACCGCGCGTACAGCTCGAAGAGCGCGTCGCAGTCGCGAACCCTTTCCAGGAAGGGCGCGCCGAAGAAGTTGCGCAGGCGGGGCGAGGCGAGCTTCCCGCGCGTCTTCCGCGCGGAGGCCGCGCGGGCCGCGAGCAAGGCCGCCCGCCCCTGGCGCGCGACCTCTCGTCCGACCTGGTAGATCTGTTCCAGGGTTTCGACCGTGCCGCGGAGCGCCGGCGCCTCGCTCCCGCCGCCCAGGAGGTGGAGCGCGTCGTCGCGCATGCCGGCCGTCGTATCGACCGGGAAGAAATCGTCCCCCTGGCGCCCGCCGAGGCGCAGGCTGTCGTGGTCCATGAAGAGGATCTCGACCTGCCACCGTCCGCCGCGCCAGACGCTGCGCAGCCCGACGTTGCGCGCCACCACCGATTCCCCCTGCGTGTGTCCCTTCGCCCCGGCGAGCACGCCCCAGAAGGTCCCGATCTGGCGCATCAGGGAGAGATGGGTGCGGTCCGCCCGGGCCCGGTTCACCGGCAGGCTCAAGGCCGCCCGGACGTAGGCCGCATGGCCGCGGTACGGAACCGGCGGCGGCGTGTAGACGCCGAGCGCCTCCTCCAGCACCTCGTCGGCCAGGCGTCTCGCATCGCGGCTCCTGAAGGAGCTCTGCAGCCCCTGGCGGAAATAGGCGTTCGGCCCCCGCTTCGACAGATAGAGCGCCACGCGGTCGATCCGGAACGAGCTCGTCCCGCCGAGGATGGCCTGCGCCAGGGAGCCCCGCTGGAGGAAGCGGACGGTCAGGCCGAGCGCCCCCGGCAGATCGTCCAGGCTGTCGCCGCTCTCCTGATCGAACGCCTCGACCGTCCGCCGGAGGTCTCTGCGCATGCGGCGGAAACCCTTGCCGAAGCAGTGCGGGAGAGTGAAGTAGTCGAGGATCGCGACCTCGCCGGCGACGGAGGGGACCGCCGAGATGGAGGCCATGGAGAGGAGGCGCGACATCGGCGCCTCCTTCCGGTGGACCACCCGGTAGAGCCGCGACAGCAGGCAGCCCGAGACCGCCTCCCACTGCAGCGAGCTGCCGAGGCTGACGCCGTCGAAACGGTGCGACGGCGCCACTTCGACCCCGCCGCGCTCGAACACCGCGCCGAGCGGCTGGTCGCCCCGGCGTCCGGCGCGCTTCAGCTCGAATTCGAGATCGCTGCCCGGCGGCTTGACGACCAGGACCACGGTCGTCGCCGGGATCTCGACCAGGGAGCCCATCTCCCCGGGGGTGGCCTCTCCAGCCCAGTAGATCCACCAGCCCGCGGAGAGACGCGCCAGGATCTCCCGCTCATACGCGGGAAGACGGGCCAGGGCCCGGTCGGTCTCCTCGCCGACGTAGGGACGCCGGTAGGCGAAATCGCGCTCCACGCCGGCGGAGCGGCGCACCTGACCCTGGATGCGCTCGACGACCTCCTGCGGTGAGAAAAGGTAGCGCGCGAGGGCGAGCTTGCATTCCTGGCGAGCCAGGTGGAGGAAGTCGTGCCACGCCCGCGCCGGGACCGGGTGGGCCCGCAGTGGGAGGAGGATCGGAGCGGACCGTGCCAGCCGGCGACGGAGCTGGCGCCAGAAGCGCGACACCTCCGTCGCCTTCACCGAATACCCCTCGGCCAGGACCTGCTCGGCGACGGCCTTGCCGCCGGGCGCGAGAAGGCCGAGGCGGCGGAGCAGCACGAGGAGCCGGCTCTCGTCCCGTACCGGCAGCCGCAGGACCTGCTCCTGCAGCATCAGGGCCGCGATGCGCCGGACCTCCCACGCATCGCCGGCCGCGCCGGCAGCGACATCGATCAGGTCGAGAGCCAGCTCCTCGACGTAACCCTCCGCCGCCACGAACCGGGCGAACAGCTCGCGCACCCCCTCGTCGCGGACGAGCTCCGGAGGAAGGGCCACGAGAAGGCCGGCCGGCAGGCGCGGCGGAGCCGCCCCCCTCAAGCTTTCGACGACCCAGGTGCCTTCTTCGCTGCCTTCGGCTGCGCCGTCACGACCTGCTTCGCAACCGGCTTCAGCTTCGTCACCTGCTTCGGCGTCGTCTTCGGCTTCGTCTTGGGCTTGCCCTTCGGCTTGGTCTTGGGCTTGCCCTTCGGCTTGGTCTTGGGCTTCGCCTTCGGCTTCCCCTTGGGCTTGGCCTTCGGCTTCGCTTTCGGCTTGGCCTTGGGCTTCGCCTTCGGCTTGGCCTTGGGCTTCGCCTTCGGCTTCGCCTTGGGCTTCGCCTTCGGCTTCGCCTTGGGTTTCGGCTTGGGCTTGGGCTTCTTTTTCCCGTACTCACCACCGAGCGCTGCGGTGAGTGCCTGGAGCAGTTGCAGCGCCACATCGTAGTCGAGTGTGAGCGTCACATTGCCGCTGGGGTCGGGATACGAGGATGTACCTTTCTTCTTGCTGGCCACCCGCAAACCTCCTTCGGGGATCGTCTGCCCGTTGGAACTACGGTGACTAAAAAGCGACGCGAAGTAGAATAGCATGGACACGATGCAAGGAGAGCATCGAGCTGAGATGCGAAAACGCCAGGCTGATCCTGTCCGGACCCTGAGCCCGGCCGTGCCCGCCGCGCCGGACGACCCGCGCTGGGTGGTCGAGACGGGAGAGGACGCGCTGATCTCGACGCGGGTCTCGCAGTTCGCCTACTACGACCGCGTGCTCGGCCACCCGCGCTGGCGGGGGCGCAAGATCCTCGACTTCGGCGGCAACCACGGGGGATTCCTCTACGGCGCCGGGGACGCGGTCGATCACGGGGACTACTGGTGCATGGACATCGTCCAGAGCGCGCTCGCCCACGGGGCTGCGCGGTTCCCCGCGGCGCACTTCGTCCACTACGATCGCTACCACTCCGAGTACAACCCCGGCGGCACCCGCCACGAGCCGGTGCCGGACGGCGGCGTCCGCTTCGACTACATCCTGGCCTTCTCGGTCTTCACCCACATCGACCGCACCGAGCTGCTCGACCTGGTGAGCCAGCTGCGGCGGCGGCTCGCGCCGGACGGGATCCTGGCTTTCACCTTCACCGATCCCGGCTACGACACCGGCCTGTCGATCTTCCCCTCGGGCCGCTACATGCTGAAGCTCCTCAGGGCGCTGCAGCGCGACCACCCGGCGCTCGACGTCGCGGGCACCTATGCGCGTGCGTGCAGCTGCCGCTGGGCGGTGCTGCTCGACGACCACCTGTGGATCGAGCCCGGCCGCGAGCTGTGCCAGCAGGAGCGCCGCGGGCGGCCGCTGGAGTCCTACTGCGCCTACTACTCGGCGCGCTACATGGCGACTCTCTTCCCCGAGGCGGCGATCCTGCCGCCGGTCGGCGAGGAGTGGCAGCACTGCTGCGTGCTCGGCGCCTCCGGCGCTCCGCCGGCGGGGAGCTACGAGCAGCGGAAGAGCTCGGTGAGGCCGCCGCCGTAGCCCAGCGGGTTCACCGGCCCGCTCCGCCGCGCGGCGCGCGCCTTGTTCTCCTCGTTGCTGCGGCAGTGCTGCTTGTCCGCGTAGTGGGCGACGCGCAGCGCCGGCTCGTGCGGAATCAGGGTGACCAGCCCGGCGTCGAAGCGGGCGATGGCGCCGAGCCCGCGCACACGATCCATGAAGTCCTTGTCCTCGTGTCCCCAGCCGCGGAAGGACTCGTCGAAGCCGCGCACCTGATGGAACACGGCGCGGGTCACCACCGCGATCCCGCAGGCCGGCAGCACCCCCGGCTCCGGATCCGGGTAGCTCGGGATCGTCGCCACGGCGGCGCCGGCGACGATGGGCGCGACGGCCGCCTCGAGCCACTCCGCCGCGAACAGGGCGTCGGCGTCGGCGAAGGCGATCAGCTCGTGGGCCGCCGCACGGGCGCCGCAGTTGCGCGCGCGAGAGAGGTTGAACTCGGCGACGCCGTCGCGGACGCGGAGCGCGCCCAGCCGCGGGTGCCGCTGCGCCGCGACCCAGTCGAAGCAGCCGTCCGGGTCGCCGTAGTCGACGACCACGATCCAGGTGTCGCGCCGGGTCTCCTGCGCGAGCAGGCGCGGCAGCGACTCGCGCAGGTGGGCGAGGCGCCCCTTGCAGGGCACGACGATGGTCACCCCGGGCCGGGGCGCCGCGGGATCGGCGAGGTCGGTTGCCAAGCTCGCCCCTAGAAGCCCCGCGCCACCCCGAGGCCCCCCCGGCGGTGCTGCTCGGCGGCGATCCATTCGTCCCACTGGGCGCCGATGCGGCGCTCGTCGTGATCGCGGCGGCGGTAGAGGAGGGCGATCTGCTCGACGGCGTGACGGAGGTAGCCCTGGTCGGCGAAGAACCGGAGGTACGCATCCCGCGCGAGCCCGCCCATCTCGCGCCAGCGCGGCTCGTGCTCGCGCAGGATCCGCGGGCAGGGACGGCAGGTCGCGCTCGGCGACGAACACCGCGAAGCGCTCCCATTCCGGGCCGCTGACCGGCACCCACTCGTCGCTGACGATGACCGGCGCCCGCCCCAGCGCCAGCGACTCCTGGAGCCGGAACGTCCCCACCCCATTGCCGCGCAGGCACAGGCTGAACTTGGCGTCGAGGATGGCGTCGACGTAGGCGCGCCGCTCAGCCTCCAGCGCCGGATCGCCGGGGTCGCTGTTGAACCGCCCGCGCTGGCTGCGGTGCGCCGCGATCCCGTGGCGGCGGAGCTCCGCCGCGCGCGCGAAGAACCGCTCGCGCAGCTCGTGCGAGGGCGCGCCCACGAACGAGGCCAGCAGCGCCGGCTCGCGGTCGCGCGGCGCCGTCTCGACGCCCGGGTTGGGGGTGCGGTGGAAGAAGCAGGTGCGGTGCCGGCGCGGGTCGAAGCGGTGGCGCGGCAGGCTGGTGTACAGGCCCGGCAGGAACCCGAGCGGGTGGTCCTCGACGGAGACGACGAAGACCCGGTCGGGATTCTCCCGCACCAGCGGGTGGGCGCGCAGGTTCGGCGCCCAGACCGCCTGCCGGTCCTGGTGGGGCTCCCAGAAGACGATCAGGTCCGCCGCCTCCGCCCGGCCGACGACGCGGTGCTCGACTCCGGCCAGCCGCGCATAGGACTCGCGCATCTGCTCGGCCCATTCGCTGTCGAGGCTGCCCCAGACCTGCGGCTCGTGCTCGGTCTGGGTGAAGTAGAGTGCGAGGCTCATACCTGCCGAGGGCGGGACAGGCGGAAGCCTCGCGCGCGGAGGGGCGGGCGGCGGGTTGGCGGCGACATCCCAGTCTCAAAAATTACCACGAGGAGCGAACGGCAGGCAATCGAGGAGCGTTATCATCCTTACCGATGTCCTTGCCGATGCCTGTCTCTCCCGTCTCCCCGGCCCGGACCGCCTACGACGCCATCGCCGCGGACTACGAGAGATCGGTGGCGTCGTCTTCCTGGGTGCGGGAGCGGTTGTGGGAGCGGCTCGATGCCCTGTTTCCTCCCGGCGCGCGGGTGCTCGACGTCACCGCCGGCACCGGGCTCGACGCCCTCCATCTCGCCGCCCGCGGCGTCGCGGTCACCGCCTGCGACCTCTCGCCCGGGATGCTCGCCCGCCTCGCCCGCAAGGCGCCGGCGGTCCCCGCGATCCCGGCGATCGTCGCCGACTTCAACCGCCTGGAGGAGGCCGCCCTCGCCGGCCCCTTCGACGGCCTGATCTCGACCTTCGCGGGGCTCAACGCGGCGCCGGAGCTCGCCGGCCTCGCCCGCGCCGCGCCGCGGCTGGTCCGCCCCGGGGGCGTCCTCTTCCTGCACGTCCTGAGCCCCCGGAGGAAGGGGAAGACCCTCGCGGTGCGCATCGCCGGCGTCGCGGTGCCGCACCGTCTGTGGACGCCGCGCGAGCTGGCGCGCCGCTTCGCCGCCGATTTCGCGTTCTCGCGGCTCGGCGGACAGGGTATCCTCCGTCCGGTGGACGATCCTCGACCGAGCCGTGGCCGTGATGCCGTCGAGCGGGCGCTGTCGGCGCTGCCGTTCGCGCGCTCCTTCGGCACCTTCTACGCGCTGGAGATGATCAGGCGCGAGGCTGGTTCCAGATGACCGAGGTCCTGCTCGCCCATTCCTTCTTCCTGCGCAACGATCCCAAGCAGGTCGAGAAGATGCGCCCCTACGCGCCGCTCGCCACCCTCTACGCCGCCTCCCACCTGCGCGCGGCCGGCTACGAGGTGGCCCTCTTCGACGCCGTGCTGGCCGATGGGGAGGACGAGCTGGCGGCGGCGCTGGAGCACCACCGGCCGCGCTTCTTCGTGCTCTACGAGGACAGCTTCAACTTCCTCAGCAAGATGTGCCTGGGGCACGCGCGCGCCGCCGCCTGCCGGATGAGCGCGCTCGCCCGCGCGGCGGGAGCCACCGTGCTCGCCGCCGGCTCCGACCTCACCGACCGCCCGCACCCCTACTTCGCCGCCGGCGTCCAGTACGCCCTCCTCGGCGAGGCGGACCACACCCTGCGCGAGCTGCTCGACGTGCTGAGCGGGCGGTGTGCACGGTCGATCGCCGAGCTGCCCGGGCTGGCGTTCCCCGACGATGCGGCCGACGGCGGCGTGCGGCACACCGCCGCGCGCGAGCCCGAGCGCCAGCCCGACGTCTTCCCCTTCCCGGCCTGGGACCTCCTCGACGTCGAGCGCTACCGCGCCGCCTGGCGGGGGGCGCATGGCCGCTTCAGCCTGAACCTGGTCACCACCCGCGGCTGCCCGTTCCACTGCAACTGGTGCGCGAAGCCGATCTGGGGGCGGCGCTACGCCATGCGCTCGCCGGCCAGCGTCGCCGAGGAGATGGCGCTGGTGAAGCGCTGCCTGTCCCCCGACCATCTCTGGTTCGCCGACGACATCTTCGGCCTCCAGCCGCGCTGGGTGGCGGACTTCGCCCGCGAGGTCGAGGCGCGCGACGCCGTGCTGCCGTTCACCATCCAGTCGCGCGCCGACCTGATGACCCCCCTCGCCGTCGAGGGGCTCGCCCGCGCCGGCTGCGCCGAGGTCTGGCTGGGGGCGGAGAGCGGCAGCCAGAAGATCCTCGACGCGATGGACAAGGGGACCCGCGTCGAGCAGATCGCCGCCGCCACCCGCCGCCTCCAGGCCGCCGGCATCCGCGCCTGCTGGTTCCTCCAGTTCGGCTACCCCGGCGAGACCTTCGACGACATCCTCGCCACCGTCGCCCTGATGCGCGAGCTGCTGCCGGACGACGTCGGGGTCAGCGTCTCCTACCCCCTCCCCGGCACCCGCTTCTTCGACATGGTGCAGGCCGAGCTGGGGGAGCAGACCCACTGGCAGGACAGCAACGACCTCGCCATGATGTTCCAGGGGACCTACCAGACCCCCTTCTACCGCCGCCTGCGCGAGCTGGTCCACCGCGACCTCGAGGTCCGGCGGGCTGGCCCCGCCGCGATGCCGGCCGAGCTGGCGGGCCTGGAGGCCGACTGGCGCCACCTCGCGCGCCTCGAGCGCTCGTCGCGCAGCGCCCTCCCCACGGCGGTCCACAAGCCGGCCGCCGAGCTGCCGGCCCCCGACCTCTCGCGGACCTGGAACTGATGGCCGACCTCCTGCTCACCCACGGCTACTTCCTCGCCGAGGACGAGAAGGAGCGGGAGATCATGAAGCCCTATCCGACCCTGGGGCTGCTCTACATCTCCTCCTACCTGCGGTCGCGCGGCTTCGCCGTCGACCTCTTCGACACCACCTTCGCCACCCGCGAGGAGCTGGTGGCGCGGCTTGCCGCCGAGCCCGGCGGGGTGGTCGGCCTCTACACCAACCTGATGACCCGCGGCGCCGTGCTGGCGGTGACGGCGGCGGCCAGGGCGCACCGCTGGACGGTGGTGCTGGGCGGCCCCGAGGCGGCCAACTACCCGGACGAATACCTGGCCCGCGGCGCCGACGTGGTGGTGCTCGGGGAAGGGGAGGAGACCCTCGCCGAGCTGCTGCCGGCGTTGGCCAAGGACGGCCCGCACCGCCTCGCCGGGGTCGCCGGGACGGTCTTCCGCGACGAGACGGGGGCGGTGGTCCGCAACCCGGAACGGGCGCAGATCGCCGACCTCGACACCCTCCCCTGGCCGGACCGCGAGCGGATCGACCAGCAGCGCTACGTCGACGTCTGGCGCACCCATCACGGGTCGGGGAGCGTCAACCTGATCACCGCCCGCGGCTGCCCCTACAAGTGCCGCTGGTGCTCGCACGCCGTCTTCGGCTACAGCCACCGCCGGCGGAGCGCCCTGGACGTCGCCGCCGAGCTGGAGCAGATCAACGACCGCTGGCGCCCCGACCAGGTCTGGTACGCCGACGACGTCTTCACGATCAGCCACCGCTGGCTGTTCGACTACGCGGCCGAGCTCCACCGGCGCGGGCTCCGCCTCCCCTTCGAGACCATCTCGCGGGCCGACCGCATGATGCGCGAGGAGGTGCTCGCGACCCTCGCCCGCATGGGGTGCTACCGCATCTGGATCGGCTCGGAGAGCGGCAGCCAGAAGATCCTCGACGCCATGGAGCGCGGGGTGACCGCCGAGCAGGTGCGCTGGGCCACCAAGGCCGCGCAGCGCCACGGCATCCAGGTCGGCATGTTCCTGATGTGGGGGTACGAGGGGGAGACCCTGGAGGACATGGAGGCGACCGTCGAGCACGTCAAGGCGGCGAACCCCGACGTCTTCTTCACCACCGTCGCCTACCCGATCCAGAACACCGCCTACCACGCCGTGGCCGCCGGCCGTGTGGTGAATCCCCGCGCCTGGGAGGAGTCGACCGACCGCGACGCGCTGATCCGCGGCCGCCACTCCCGCGCCTACTACAAGCAGGCCGACCGCTGGCTGCGCGGCGAGGTGGGGGCCCATCGCGCGGAAGATCCCATACTGGCGGCGACCGAAAGGGCCGCGGCGCTGGAGGCCCGCGAGGCGATGATGGAGCTGGCCGGCGAGGTGGAGGCGTGAGGGTGGCGTCCGCTCCGTTCGACGCGCTGGCCGCTGGCTACGACGCCGGCTTCACCGCCACGCCCCTCGGCGCTCTCCTGCGCCAGGCCGCGCAGCGCCGCCTCGACGCCCGCTTCGCGGCAGGGGACCGGGTGCTGGAGATCGCCTGCGGCACCGGCGAGGACGCCGTCCACCTCGGCCGCCGCGGCGTGCGGGTGCTCGCCACCGACGCCGCGGAGGCGATGATCGAGCGGACGCGGGAGAAGGCGACGGCGGCGGGGCTGGACGGGATCCTCGAGCCCCGGCGCTTGGCGATCGAGGAGCTACAGTCTCTCACCGGTCCTTTCGACGGGGCCTTCTCCGACTTCGGCGGGCTCAACTGCGTGGCGGACCTCCCGGCCGTGGCGCGCGACCTCGCCGCTCTCCTGCGCCCCGGCGCCGCGCTCCTCCTCTGTGTGATGGGTCCCCTCGTCCCCTGGGAGTGGGCGGGCTTCCTGCGCCGCGGCGAGCCGGGGAAGGCCTTCCGCCGGCTGCGGCGGGGAGGCGTCCCCTGGCGCGGCGTCACCGTCCGCTATCCCTCTCCGAGGGCCCTGAAGCGCGCCTTCGCCCCCGCCTTTCGTTCCGTACGATTGAGCGCCGTGAACGCGCTGCTGCCGCCCACTGAATGGGCCACCGAGTGGGAAGGATGGGCGGCGCGCCATCCGCGCCTCCTCGCCGCGCTCGCCCGCTGGGAGCGCCGGCTGGAGACCGTGCCGCCGCTCCCCTGGCTCGCCGACCACTACCTGCTGGAGCTGGCGCGGCGATGACCGTGCTGGCCGAGCGGCCGATCCCGGGTCCGGCGGCGGACCTCCCCCTGCTGCCCAGGGCCGAGCCCGTGGCGCGCCTCCCCATCCTGATCCTCTACCCGCACAGCCGCTGCAACTGCCGCTGCCTGATGTGCGACATCTGGCGCGACGGGCGGCGCGACGAGCTGACGGCGGCCGACGTCGAGCGCTGGCTGCCGGGCTGGCGCGCGCTGGGGGTCGAGCGGGTGGTCCTCTCGGGCGGCGAGGCGCTCCTTCACTCCCATCTCTGGGAGCTCTGCGCCCACCTCCGCGGCGCCGGCATCGGCATCACCCTCCTCACCACCGGCCTGCTGCTGGAACGCGACGCCGTGCCGCTGGCCCGCGTCTGTGACGACGTGGTGGTCAGCCTCGACGGCCCCCCCGAGGTGCACGACCGCATCCGCAACCTGCCCCGCGCCTGGGCCAAGCTCGCCGCCGGCGTCGCCGCCCTGCGCGCCGCCGCGCCCGCGGTCGCGATCTCGGGCCGCTGCACCGTGCAGCGCGCCAACTTCCGCGAGCTGCGCGCCACCGTCCGCGCCGCCCGCGAGCTGGGGCTCGACCGCCTGAGCTTCCTCGCCGCCGACGTCAGCAGCGAGGCGTTCAATCGCCCCGGCGGCTGGGCCGAGGAGCGGGCGGCCGGGGTCGCCCTGGCGGCGGAGGATCTCCCCCTCCTCGCCGCCGAGCTGGAGTCCCTGGCGCGCGAGCACGCCGCGGATTTCGCCAGCGGCTTCCTCGCCGAGAGCCCGGAGAAACTCGAGCGCCGCCTCCTCCGCCACTTCGCCGCGCTGCTCGGCGACGGGGATTTCGCCCCCGTCGAGTGCAACGCCCCGTGGGTCTCGGCCGTGATCGAGGCGGACGGCACCGTCCGCCCCTGCTTCTTCCAGCCGCCGCTCGGCAACCTGCGGGAAAGCGGCGACCTGACGGCGATCCTCAACTCGGAATCCTCGCTCGCCTGGCGGCGCGGCCTCGACACGGCGCGCGATGCGATCTGCCGGCGCTGCGTCTGCTCCCTCGCATTACGGGAGAAGACAGGGGAGAGCCGGGCATGAAGCGCCATCGGGTCGTCCTCTACAACCCGCAGGCGGTCTTCTACACGCTGCCGCTCGCCCTCCTCGCCGTCGGCTCGCACCTCGACCCCGAGCGCTACGAGGTGGTGATCGTCGACGCCCGCCTGGAGCGCGATCCCGACGCCGCCCTCGCCCGCGCCCTCGACGGCGCCCTCTGCCTCGGGGTGACGGTGCTCACCGGCGGGCCGATCGCCGACGCCGTCCGCGCCTCGCGCTTCGCCAAGTCCTGTTACCCGGACCTGCCGGTCGTCTGGGGCGGCTGGCACCCCTCGCTCTTCGGCCGCGAATGCCTGGCGGAGCCGAGCGTCGACGTCACCGTACAGGCGCAGGGGGAGAACACCTTCGCGGAGATCTGCGACCGGCTGGCGGCGGGGGAGAGCGTCTCTGAGCTGAAAGGCTGCGCCGGGTGCGCCTGGCGGGACGCGGCGGGAGTCGTCCATCAGAACCCGCCGCGCGCTCTGGCCGACCTCAACCGTCTCCGTCCGCACGATTACACGCTCCTCCCCGTCGAGCGCTACTACGAGCTCAAGGGGCGGCGGCAGCTCGACTACATCTCGTCCCAGGGGTGCGCCTTCCGCTGCGCCTTCTGCGCCGATCCCTTCGTCTACGAGAGGAAGTGGGTGGGGCTGGCCCCCGAGCGGATGGGGGAGGAGATCGGCGAGCTCTGGCAGCGCTACCGCTTCGACGACCTGTCGTTCCAGGACGAGACCTACTTCACCTACCTGCCGCGGGTCGCGGCGGTGGCGGAGGAGATGCTCCGCCGCGCCCTGCCGATCACCTGGGCGGCCACCATGCGCGCCGATCAGGGGGACCGGCTGACCGAGGAGGCGCTGGCCCTCTGCCGGCGCTCGGGGCTGCGCCGCGTCCTGATCGGCGTCGAATCGGGATCGCAGGAGATGATCGACCGCATCCGGAAGGACATCAAGATCGAGCAGGTGCTGATCAGCGCCGAGAAGATCCGCCGCCACGGCATCAAGGGGATCTTCCCCTTCATCGTCGGCTTCCCGGATGAGTCCGACGCCAGCGTGCGCGCCTCGCTCGACCTCGCCAAGCGCCTGCGCGCGATGTCCCCCGACTTCGAGACCCCCGTCTTCTACTTCAAGCCCTACCCCGGCTCGCCGCTCACCGACGACGCCGTGCGCGGCGGCTACGTCCTCCCCGCCACCCTCGACGAATGGTCGCGCTTCGACTTCATCGGCTCCTCCGGCCCCTGGGTGAGCCCCGAGAAGCACCGCCTCGTCGAGCGCTTCAAGTTCTACCAGCGCCTCGCCTGGGCCCCCGGAACCCCCTGGACCCGCCCGGTAAGGTCCCTCGCCCGCTGGCGCCTGCGCCAGGACGCCTACGCTTTGCCCGTCGAGAAGCTGGTCGGCGACTGGCTCTGGCCGCAGGCGGAGATGTCGTAGGGCGAACCGGCCTGGGATACCATGGGCCCGTTGCGCGGAGGTATCCATGGCGATTCCTGACCCTTTGATCTCAACGTCGGATGACATCCTGGGCGGTACGGCGGTCTTTGCCGGAACGCGCGTACCGGTCCAGACCCTGATCGACTACCTGGAAGCCGGCGACCGTCTCGACGAGTTCCTCGACGATTTCCCCACGGTAACGCGCGAACACGCCGTCGCGGTCCTGGAGCTTGCCAAGGAGGCGCTCGTTTCCCATGCGAGTGCTGCTTGATGAGTGCATCCCGCGCGGTCTCCGCCGAGAGCTGTCGGGGCATGAGGTGCGAACCGTGCCCGAGATGGGCTGGGCGAGCCGGAAGAACGGCGAGTTGTTGCGTCTTGCGGTGGAAGCGGCGTTCGACGTTTTCGTCACCATGGACATTGTTTCAACCGAAAAAAAATGTTTGACGGGAAAAAACAATGAAAAAACGATGGGCGGCGTTTTGAGGCGGCCGCGGGCCGGCGCGAGGCGGCCCGATCGTCCGCCACGGGCCCCACGCCGGAAAAAGGGCCTTCAGCCCCCCTACAAACTCTCCCGCTGGGGCTCCCGGAGCGGAATCACCCGTTTCGCCAGCCGCAACTCCCAGGGGTCGTCGTAGCGGCCGGATTCGTAGCGCCGCCTCGCCAGGCCGCGCAGGATCGACTTCCCCCAGGCGGGGGTGCGGTAGTCCTGGACGGTGGGGAAGCGGCAGCCGAGGACGGTGGAGAAGTCCTGCACCCGCTGGCGGAGGCGCGGGGTCAGCCAGGGGGCGTCCTGGTGGCAGACGTAGCGGATCCAGCGCGGCTCGGTCCACTCCTCGGGCGTCGCCGGCAGGGTGGGACCCTCGGGACCGTACTGCGCCAGCATGGGCAGGCGAGCTCCGGCCGCGACCGACGCCGGGTCGCGTTGCGGCGTGGGGCTGTAGAAGTAGAGGATCACCTCGCACTCGGGGTGGACCGCCTTCAGCCCCTTGATCAGCTCGAACGTCCGCTCGACCTCCCCCTCGGGATCGTCCGGACCGCCGAGCACGAAGGAGAGCTCGGGGATCACCCCGTGGGCGCGGCAGAGGCGGACGGCCTCGAAGGTGTGCTCGACGCGGCTCCCTTTCTTCATCGACCGCAGCACCTCGTCGCTCCCCGTCTCGGCGCCGATGTAGGCCATCCGGAGGCGGCTGCGGCGGATCAGCTCCCAGGTCGCGCCTGAGAACCCCGCCAGGGTGTCCGCCCGCGCGTAGCACCACCAGGGGAGGGCGAGGCGGGCCAGCACCTCGAGGACGGGGACGCTGCTCTCCTCGCGGTCGAAGAAATTGTTGTCGTAGAACTGCGCCGCCGTGGCTCCCCAGCGGTCGCGCAGCTCGGTCAGCGCGGCATGCAGGCGACCCGGGGTGTCGAGCTTGGTCGTGCCGTTGAACATCGACACCACACCGCAGAAGGTGCAGCGGTAGCGGCAGCCGATCGCGAGCTGGTGGACGGCGGTGCGCGTCCCCATGAAGCTGGGGCGGAGGTAGCGCGCCATGTCCGCGCCCACCCGCTCGTAGGGGAGGGGAGGGAAGCGCTCCGGCGGCTCGAACGGGCGGTCCGGGTTATGGCGCACCTCCCCCTGGTCTTTCCACGTCAGCCCCTTCACGAGCGCCACATCCGACGCGCCGTCCCGTAGCGTCGCCACCAGCTCGCGGAGCGTCGTTTCCCCCTGGCCGCGGGCGACGTAATCCACATAGGGAGCGTTGATCGCCGCCGCGGGGTAGAGGGTGGGGAAGTAGCCGCCCCAGGCGATCGGGACCCGCGGGAACGCCTCGCGCACCGCCGACGAGATCTCGATCGCGGGGGCCACCTGCGGCCCCGGCATCACGGTGATCCCCACCAGGTCGCAGGGCCCCGCCGCCAGCTCGCGCAGCACGGTTCCCACCGCGTCGCCGTCCAAATTGCCGTCGACGATCCGGTAGTCGTGCTCCCCTTCGAGCGCCGCGCCCAAAGCCAGCAGGGAGAGCGGCATCCGCACCGCCTTCGGCGGGCACATGCGGGGATTGACCAGCAGGACCTTCCCGCGGGCGCTCACGCGACGGCCCTCCGTGCCGAGTGGACGGTGACCACCTCGTTGCCGAAGTCGCGCCGCGCCGCGGTCCCGAGGGCGAACCCCTGACCGCGCAGGGAGGCGAGCAGAGCCTCCCCCGCGCCGTCCGTGGACAGGCAGAGGAGCGCCGTCCCGCCCTCGGTGAGAGTGCCGGCGAGCCCCGCCGCGAAGCGCTCGAGCACGTCCGACCCGCGCCAGGCGCGGTCGAGATCGCCGGCTGGCTGGCCGCGGAAGTAGGGGGGATTGAACAGCACGAGGTCGAAGCGCTCGCCCGCCACCGGCGCGAAGAGGTCCCCCTGCCGCACCTCGATTCGCGCTTCCAGATGGTGGAGGAGGGCATTGACGCGGGCGCAGCGCACCGCCTGGGGATTGACGTCCACCGCCACCACCCGGAAGCCCCGCCGGGCGGCGAACAGGGCGCCGGCCCCGCTCCCCGTCCCCAGGTCGAGCACTCTCACCCGCTCCGGGGCGGCCCCCTCCGGAACGGGCCAGGACGCCACCGCGCGCGCCAGCAGCGTGCCGGTGCGGAAGACCACCGGATTGAACACCTCGGGAAGGACCACCAGGGGAACGCCGTCGACCGTCTCGAGCGCCACCCGGCCGAGACGCCGGCGCAGCAGCGGGCGCCAGAGGGCGTAGCCGAGCGAGGAGACCAGGCGGGTGGCGCGATTCATGGCAGACTTCGGAGAGACGCTAGGAGCGTACCGTAGCAGAGGAGCCGCCGCCGCACCAAGGGAAGAGCGGACGCGGCTTCTCATGTTATATTTTGCGCCGGCTCGACCTCGCTCCGCCGTACCGGGCTGGCCGGCCACCCTTCCGGGTCCCCATCGTCTAGTGGTTAGGACACCGCCCTTTCAAGGCGGCGACACGGGTTCGAGTCCCGTTGGGGATACCACTTAGAGTCAGAGACTTACGCTGATTCCCTAGTCTGCCGGAAGCCCCGCCACACAATACGGCCCTCACGGGACCGCCTCCCGGCTCCCTGACTCCGGCCGCGTTCCTCTCGTCTCGACCTTCCTCCGAAACGACAACCGGCGCCGCTTGGCGCCGGGTTCAACCTCCGTCTCCCCGCGAGGGGAGCGGACCCACCAAACGGCCCGGCGGGGTGCTAGGAACACGTCCGCCGGACCTGACCCGAGCAAAGGAGTGACCCAATGCCCGAGCTAGTGCAGGAGTGTACCCCGGCCCCCGCCCCGCCTCCTCTTCCCCCTGGTCGCCGGCCCGGCCGCCGGCCGCCGATGCCGCCGCCGGAAGATCCCCCGGCCGCCATCCCGCCCATCATTGACCCGGAGCAATACGAGGACTTCATCACCTTCCGCGAGTCGTTCCTGGTCTTCGTGACGGACCCCGCCGTCAACGCCGCCCTCCGGGGCTTTGGCCGGTTCCTCTTTGACGGCGTTCTGGCCCTCTGGGGGGACTGGCCCGATCACCCCGGAGGGACGTTCCGGGCGAGCCTCCGGGCCGTCATCGCCGACCTGCGCCAGAGTCAGGGAGCTCTCCTGGACTGGACGGGGGGGAGCTTCAGTTACGAGACACCCCATGAGGAATACCTCGCCAGCGTCGGAACCGAAGTGGCCCACGCGCTGGGCGAGCTGGTAGACCGCCGGGGGGGAGCTGGGCTCGTGGCGGGGAGTGGCGTAGGCCATGGCATGGGGCAGCGCCAGCAGCGACCGCGAGAGCTTCACGGTGGACGCCGACCGCGAGCGGGCGGAGCTGTGGCGGGCGGCAGCGGCGGAGCGGAGCACCTCCGTTGCCTCCTGGCTGGCGGACACGGCCGATGCCCACCTCCGGGAGCTGGCGAGGACGGGCCGCGCCACGCCGCTCCTCTGGGATCGGGGCCGCTTCCTGGTCCGGTTGACGGACACCTCCCAGAATCCCTCAGTCGCGGCCGATGTCGAGGTCCCGGGGCTCGTCTCGCGGCCCTTCGGCATCTACCGGGGAACCACTCGCGGGGTGGGCGCTCCCGGGAGTGGCGCGTACACCCTCGCCCACCTCCCAACCGCGCGGACCATCGCCACCCTTTCCCTACGGAAGAGCTGCATGGCGCTGGCGGCGGAGCTGGCGGGCCTGGAGATCAACTGGCAACAGATGGACCCGGAAAGGGTGCTTGTGGGCGCCCCGAACCAGGGGAAGGCTCAAGCGCTCATCCGCCTGTACGAAAAGCTCACCCGCACGTAGCAGGATCGGGGGCGGTTCCTTTGCGGGGGCCGCCCTCTTTGTCTTTCCCCAGAGAGGCCGAGCAATGAACAGGAAGAGCGTTAAAGCATGGTGCGACGAAACCGAACCGCCCACGACGTGGAAGGGAATGTCCACCGCGTACAGAGCGGGAGCGAAAGCGAGAGCAGCGGGGAAGGATCGAGCCGCGTGCCGCTATGGGAGAGCGGATCTCGCCCTGGCTTGGCTAAGCGGGTTTGACGGAATGGACGGGTTCCTCTCGGACGGTGGCATTCTGCTTTGCGAGCATTGCGGTCAGGAGCTTAAAGGGTAAGAGGTAGGACCGGCCCCCCGGACCAAGACCCGGGGGCGTGTTCAGCTTTCTACTCGGTTTCCGGGCTTCCCTCTAGGGACAGTGGGGAGGCTTGCCGACGTATCATCGCCTGGAACAAATCGAAACGGGGGCGCGGTATATCCACGCTGCCACTTGGAATCGAGACGTTTTTTTGCACTACAGCGAAGGACACCGCCACTCCGCCAATCGGTTCCCATCCCTTCTCAATTAGCTCCCGGACAGCGGCTTCAAGATCCTTCGGCGACGCCTGCCACGCTACTTTGTATTCTATATTCATGTGATGATATTACCAGACTTTACGCAGTCCACTTGCGCGCACTGCGCTCTGGCGAGCACGGGCCGCGGGAAGGCTCAAGCGCTCATCCGGCCGTACGAAAAGCTCACCCGCACGTAGCAGGATCGGAGGGCGGTTCCTTTCGTGGGGCCGCCCTTCAGTCTCTACCTCCCCTGGATACATACTCGTCCATCAATAACCTTGGCAGGGCGAAAGTATCGCGGGTAGCCTGTCTCCATTTCCCCACGGGGAGGGGCCATGGCTATAAGAATTCGCCACCCACGCTGGTACAGTCGGCAGGAGCTGAAAAGGCGCACTCGCGCTGCTTGGGACCATCAAAGGCTATTGAGTTGACCGGGGAATTTGTTGGACCTGTCGAGGTGGTACCTGCGGAACGCCTAGACTATCCGATTCTAGTGCAATAGATCGATAAGCTTATCGCTTTGATGTTTCCTCATCGTTCATATACAGTAACCAGAGAAGTACACATTTGGCCGGACTGCGCGCAAAGCGCGGTCTTCTACGAAAGGAGAACTCAGATGCGGAGAGAGGGATTGAAACCGACAGTACGATGGGTACAGCTTATACTCCTATGTGGTCTAGGTGGCCTGCCGCCGGGAGCCAGTGCGGCAATTCGTGACGGTGAATCCTACTGCGCTACTCCTCTGTCCTGCACTTTTACCGGATTGGCCAATGTGGCCCTCGGAAAAGCCACCCTTTCAGTGAACAGCTCCAACCATTTGATCGTCAACAACATTGGATCCACGGGTCAGGACGGAGTCTCACAAGTCTCCCTTCCTGTGCAAACTCACGCAGTCCTGACCAAATTTGCGGGTTCAAATTTTGGGATTTCATCAAAAAAAGGAGACATGGAGGCTGTTACGGTCCATGCCGACGTCCCCGGTGGAATCTATTATCGGATGGCCGTCGAGAACATCGGAAAAGGAGTCATCGAAATCCGTCCGGACTTTTCTCCAATAGGCGCTACGCAGTACACGCTCATAGTTCTGAACGGCAATACTGTCACCGGCGTTTTCGCCAATCTTTCGACGGCCTCGTTCCAGACGGGTGAATGTGTTCAAGTAGAGGTCAGCTGAAATAGCGATGGCACAGCCGACTATAGGATGGAGTATCCCGGTCCGGTAGGCGTGCCAGCGGCGGCGGTCGTCGCCTTCGGAGATAAGGTTCTCATTCGCGCTCAGGATGCACAGACAGCATCCTTTCCTTCAATCACCCAGGTTGATTATCGATTTAGGAACATCGGTTTTATCGAGATGACCTCCCAATCCGTCAGTGAGACGGTAGAGCCGATCCCGGTACTGCCGGTGCTGCCGGTACTGTCGAAATGGGGGGTGATGGCGCTCATGATGCTTCTAGCGGGATCGGCTTTGCTGTGCCTGCGGCAACTCCGCTCGCCCTGATAGCTGACCGCGCGGGCGGAAGACAGCGCCCGCCGGCCGCCGTTTGGGCAGGGAGGTGGGTCAGGTCCGGCGGAAGTGTTAACGCACCCAGTGCGGCCACGAAGTGGAGCCCCCATGATCCCCACCCATTCCGCGTAACACCTTCCGGGCCGGTTCCGACAGGCGGGGCCGGCCCCCCTATTTCCGACCCCGAGTTGGCGGGCCGCCCCGCCTTTGTTCCCTTCACAGCCCTTTTGATCGGGCATGATACAGTATGATACGCTTAGTACATGGACTTCTTTACTGTTGCTGTTTCAGTCGGTGCCTCGGTGATAGTGGTGTTTCTGAAGTCGTCGCTAGACAAGAGGGAACGCCGGAAAGAGTGGGCTAGAGAGGATCGCAACCGGTTTCATGCCGACCGCCGAGCCGCGTATGCCCGATTTCTGGTACTCGCCCGAGACGTGTATTCATCGACTCGTGAATATGCGGGAGGGCTCTTCGATGAAGCTCAAGGCTTCCCCCAGCTGCCCCTGTTGAACATCGAACATGAAACTTCTCCGGTAAAGATTACTCCTGAACTGAGGGAAGCCTACGAAGTTATTCAGATCTTGGCTACACCTGCGGTCCGCGAGGCAGCCCAACGAGTCAACGATTGCCTACCCCAGATTATAGACGTGGTCTTTTCCCCCGTAGATTGTTTCCCGGAGTTGAACGTATTGGGAGAGAAGCTTTTGGCCGCTACTGATGAACTTCTTCGTGCAGCTCGGCAAGAACTCGGAATCACTGACTCTTAAGCTTCTAATTGGGCCTAGGTTCGGAATTCGCTGACTCGCCCGAATAGTTGCAGGCAGGTCAATCGAGTGTGCAGGCTGAAAACGGAGATGAACGCCGGGAAGGACATACCTCAAGGACTACAAAATGAATCACGACATAGTAATAGCAGCTTCTCAACACGGTTGGGCGTGGTCTGACCTTTGGAGTTTGATCTCTGCCCTCTCTGCTGTCGCGGGTGTGCTTATTCTTGCTTGGTACACTTACTACACCAGGAAGCTCCTGGAGTCATCTCAGGAGTCGCTTGAACATGCGCGCGCCAGCGGTGAAGTGGCTGCGCGCCCATGGATTCTGGCGCTTACCATTGATGGACCAAAGCAGGTCGTTCATACCACCGAGACAATCCTTAGCGTATATTTTAAATTCAAAAACACCGGGGTAACTCCTGCTATCATTCAGTCGTCCGCTGCATCTTGGGAGTTATCTGATCGCAGCCAGAGCAAAAAGTTTGAGTTGAGTGAACAAGCGGCGGGCAATTCAGGGCCGGCAATTTGTCCACCGGGCGATTTCTTTCACTTACCTATTCACGCACACCTGCCAGCGGGTATCACTTTGGAAATGATGAGCGAGCGCAGGTTGATCCTGATAGTCCACGGAGAGGTGATCTATTCAGATTGCTTCGATAAGAGGCATTCCACAAAATTCGGCATGCAGTACGGACGATTCTACCACGACTCCGACACGCCAGACTGGCAAGCTTGCGGCGAATACAACGCTATAACCTAAGTCGTTGTCCTCGTAGAATAGTTGCACCGCACCGCTGTCTAGTGAAGCTGGCGCCTCACTCGGTTCTAATGAGTATAGGCGCAGACTGATTACCTTCTCCCGCTCCCGCTTTTTCTAGAATCTCAATCAAAGTCTGCGTTTCCTCAAGACTCAAGCGGTCTAAGCTAATTGTGTTTACCACCTCAATAGGTCCACCATCTTCCCCGGTCAACTCAATAGCTCGCGAAGGATGAAAGCCGCAACGGTCTAGAACAATCTGACTCGCCCGCACAATCGTAGGTAGATCCTTCGATTTCAAAGCCTGTGTAGTCCCTCAAGTGCGGGCTCTATCAACTCGGCTAGTCTTTCCCGTGCGGATTTCTTGACTTGTGGCGCTCGGCCGCCGTGAGTCGCACAGACGGTAGAGCCGTTGATCGCCCACCGTTCGCACTGGCGGGAGCCGTCTGAGATATGGGCTGTGCAGCGCTGTCTACGGGCTTTCATAGGTCGTGCCTTTCATGGGTGCCGGTTAGCAGGCGAGATGCCTTGTATCGGGAGTCTCAGGCCCGTCTCACGGGTGAGACGATCGCTCCCACTGTCTAAGTCGCTCTACACCTGTGCTTTAGGTCGGCTCGCTCTTCCTAGTCGCCCCGGTTCCGTCTCACCGCCCGTCTCGCACGCCTCGCCGATTCTTCAGTCTGCAGGATGGCCCCTTCTCGGGCGGAATCCGCATCCTCCATCAGGGTCCCATTCAGGATTCTGACAACCGACCCGACAGGGTTCCAGGAGGCGCGAATGAAGACGAGCGCGGTGGCAATCGCTTTTCCCCTGATCGTGATGGGCTCGATGATGCTGAGCCAGGCTGGCCTCGCCCAGTGTGCCAACAACCCACCGATCGGCATGATGGGTTTCAGTTCGTCGACGTGCTTCGGCAACGGCACCCTGGTCGCGGCCAACAGCTCCAGCATCTGGAACGTCGCCGTCGGGGAAGCCGCCCTGACCGCCGACACCTCGGGATTCGGCAACACCGCGGTAGGCGCCTTGGCGTTGTACCTGAACACGACCGGCGACACCAATACAGCCATAGGATCTGGCGCCATGCAGGAAAACATCACCGGTAGCTCGAACACCGCCCTGGGATATGCCGCCCTGGGGCAGAACTCAGCGGACGGCAATACCGCTGTCGGCTTCGAGACCCTGACGGACAACTTTTACGGCGCCTACAACACGGCGATCGGCGACTCTGCGTTGGCACTCAACTCGACGGGCAACAACAACGTCGCCACCGGCGTGGGAGCCCTATTCCACAACTCGACCGGCAGCGACAACGTCGCCACGGGTTTCCACTCCATGTTTGCCAACACGGCCGGCGGCTCCAACGTCGCTGAAGGCTCCGGCGCCCTCGGAGACAATGCCACCGGCTCGAACAATTCCGCCTTGGGCTTGAACGCCCTGGCCAACCTGACCGCCGGCAACACCAACCTGGCGCTGGGCTCAGGGGCCGGCACGGCCTACACCGGTGGCGAGAGCCTCAACATCCTCCTCGCGAACCCCGGGGTTGCCGGCGAGAGCAACGTTCTGCGGATCGGCACCCGCTTCCAGAGCAAGGCCTTTGTCGCAGGCATCTACGGCGCCACCAGCTCCTCCGGAGTGCCGGTCTACGTGAACAGCTCCGGCCAGCTGGGAGCGGCCACCTCGTCGCTACGCTTCAAGGAGGACGTTGCCGACATGGGAGCGGCCAGCGACGCGCTGATGAGGCTGCGGCCCGTCACTTTCCACTACCGGGCGGAGTACGACGACGGCCAGCGCCTGTTGCAATACGGCCTGATCGCCGAAGAGGTGGCGAAGGTCGACCCTGGTCTGGTCGAGTACGACGCCGACGGCAAGCCGTTCACCGTCCGCTATCAGTTCGTCAATGCCATGCTGCTCGGGGAGGTGCAGAAGCAGCATGCCACGATCGCCGGCCAGGCGGCGCGCCTCGCGCAGCAGGACGCCGACATCGCCGGCCAGAGGAGCGCCATGGCCGCCCTGAGCCAGACCCTGGCCGCCCTCACCGACCGTCTGGCACACCTGGAAGCCGCAGCCTCCGTCCACCCCTGAAACGACGACCGGCGCCGCGTGGCGCCGGGCTTACGAGCAGCCGTTATAGTAGCGTGCGACGCCGGTATTGCTGAAGGCGCTGCAGCCGCTGGTGTTACAGGCGCGGACGTGGAAGTAGATGGAGCTCCTCAGGTTGACGGTGGTGGAGAAGCTGGTCAAGGTGCCGGAGTACCAGACGCTCTGGGGGGTGAAGTTGACGAAGGCCGAGCCCCACAGCTCGTAGTAGGTGGCGCCGCTCACGGCGGTCCAGTTCACGTCGTTCGAGCCGAAGCAGAGGTTGCTCGTGACCGTCAGGTGCGGCACGGCCGGGACCGCGGCGTTCGCGGCGAGGGTCCAAAGGGAGCACGAGAGGGCCAGCAGGCAGACAAGACGGCGCATTCTCATCGTTCGTCTCCTCACAGTCAGTCGGGTGGGCGAGCGTCAGGCACAGACGAGCGCTTCATCTAGCGTGGTGCTGAAGACGGGACGGAGCGAGCCCCCGCAGAGTGGATGAACCGCTGAAGCAGCCTTTGACCGGAGCCTGCCTCTTGCCGGACAGCCCGTCCGGCCCAACGGGCCGGGAGAACACAGCCCAGGGCTGAGGCCGAAGGCCGATGCCCTGGGTTGCCAGGGCCGTCCGAAAGGCGGCCTGCAAGGCCGCGAGAGCTTTCAGGTCCGCCGGAGCCTCAAGCCTCTCGCGACCTTCCCAGTAACAGGGTTACTGGCAGCCAAAACCGCGGCGCCGCGTTCCGCGCTTTCAGGCCGCCAGGAGGTGGCGTCCCTTGACCCAGGGCATCGGCCTCCGGCCTCAGCCCTGGGCTCGATTCTCCCGGCCCGTTGGGCCGGACGCATGGATCAGAAACCGGGCTCGGTCCCGAGCTTCAGGGGGGCCAATCTCACCCTCTGATACACAACGATCTCAATAGCCTCGGCGCCAGCCCGCGGGGCGGCTGTCCTGAAGCCCTGGGTTGTATCCCTGCGTCCCTTCGGGACTTGAGGGAGAGGGGAACCGGGTGGAACCGGGGTTGAAACCCCGGTCTTTATCCCCTGCGGCCCTTCGGGCCTGAGGTACCGACGACGCTGCGACTCCGAGGGCCTGAGACGCCGGCCGGCCGGAGTCGCGAACCGACCGATCCCTGGAGTCTTTTTCCTCCCCTGTACTCGGGGGAGGCCAGGAGGGGGTTCGCAGCGTGCCGGACAAGGAAGCATCCCAGATCCGCGACGCTTCTTTGCCTGGGAGGTTGAGGCCCCCTCCTGAACCTCCCCCGAGTACAGGGGAGGAACAAAGCTCCTTGCGAGATCAGTTGCCGCCGGTCCTGCGCGTCTCCCTGCTCGAGATGTGCTGAAGACGGTGGGTTTCAACCCCCGGTCGGTCTGGTTCGCCTCTTCCTTAAGTACCGAAGGGACGCAGGGAGTTTCCGGAAGGTTGCCGTCGAGCTAAGAGATCTCGGCTCAGCGCCCGCTCCACGACATCCCTCACCTCACTCGCCGGCGAAGACTTCGGCCACCGAGGACGCCGTCGCCGCCTGGGTGAGGTGGCGACGCAAGGCGGCGGGATCGTCGATCGCCTCGAGGGCGGAGCGGGCCGCGTCGTCGACCGGCAGGCCGCGAGCTTGGAGGACGGCGAGGACAGATTCACGCAAGACTTGCCGCAGGCCCTCCTGCCGCCCCTCGCCCCGGATCTCGTCGAGATCCCGGTAGCCCTGGCGCTGGAGGAGGTTGCGGAAGGTGACGGCGTGGGCGGCTTCGCGGTCGTAGAGCGCGTTGACGGAGACGGGGTTCTGCAGGATCCCCGGCGCGGTGAGCTCGTCGCCCGGGCGGACGATGCGCAGATCCTGCCCGCTCTCGTGGACCTCGACCCGGCGGGGTCCGGCGAGGTGGACGACCCAGACGATTCGGGTGCCGGCGGCCAGGAGCTCGGAGATCTTGACGGCCAGCTCCTTCTCGTCCTGCCCCGTGTCGGCGTATTCCACCGCCAGGGGGGGCGCGCCCTGCACCCAGCCCGGCGCGTCGGGCACGTTGCCGACGGCCACGTCCGGGGCGCGCAGCATGTAGGCCGAGGAGGAGTAGCCGGTGTCGATCCCCGCCTCTTGGACCGCCGGATCGCTGTCGAGCATCGAGCCGCAGAGAAGACGGGCGCGTGAGGCGTGTCCGCCCGGGGGCATGCACAGGATGGCGTGGCCGTTCGAAAGCTCGTAGGGATCGCCCGAGCGGATCTGATCGGCGCGGAAGGGTCCTTGGGACGTGGAAAGAGTCCTTCGCACCCAACGAGTATAACCGGCCCGTCTTACCCTCTCTCCCGGATCCCTTCGAGCACCCGCAGCAAAGTCGCCAGGAAGGCGCTCACTTCGCGGCGGTCTGCCGGCTCCAGGCTCTCGATGCGGCGCAGGAGGGCGAGCGCCTCGTCGAGGGAGAGGGGACGGTCGCGCGGGGTCTCGTCGAGGAAGGCGGCGACGCTGACGCCGAAGGCGCCGGCGAGCTGGTAGAGGGTGTAGGTGGGGGGGAGCGCGCGCCCCTCCTCGTAGCCTTCCAGCCAGGAGACCTTGATCTCGAGGAGCGTCGAGAGATGCTCCCGCGTCCAGCGCCGTTCCCGCCGGAAGGCACGGATGCGCGCTCCCACCACCCCCGCCAGCTCCAAGCTGCCGTACGACCGCGACGAAAGCCTCCGCATGGCTGCGGATCATCGGCGGAGCGGGGACAATTTGTCAACAGGGCGAGGCCAAAAAGTACTCAAGTATCGTAAGCGCGTACCCGGAAGCCATCCGGCACGGGTTTCGACGATCGGAGGCGCCAAAGTTACCGATTTCGAGGTCAGACTATCCGCCGGTCGCCGGCAGACGAGTCAATAGGGGCCCGGGCTCGCCGGCGGCGTGGAGGAAATCATGCCGAGAAGGAACTTTCGCGCCGCGGTCGTCGCTCTGGCTCTCCTCGCTCTCTCGGGCACCGCCGCCCAGGCGGCTGCACCGCGCGGCCCGGCCGCGCCCGTCTCGCTGGCGCGGATCTTCGCAGGGCTCGTTCCTCACCCCCTCCGGAGCTGGCTCGACGGGACCGCGGCGGCGCGGCGGGAGCGGCCGATGCACGCCAAGTGCAGCGCCGGGATCGATCCGAACGGCAAGCCCTGCCCTTGACGGGGTGGGAGGGATGACCACGGACGAACAGGGACAGCGACGAGGTCGCTGCGAAGTTGTCTCTTCCCTGTCCTTGAAGGTCCGTGGCCGTCCGTGCCTGTCCGTGGTCTGCATGAGAGAATACGCCGCGAACGGGAGGAGCCCCTTGGCCGAATATCCTGCGGATGCGATGGCGGTCGTCGACCTGCTGCTGGCGGCGAGCCGGGCCTGCCGCTACGACGACGTCTCGCGGATGGTCTATCTGGCCGAGCTGGCGCAGGGGGTAGCCGACCGTCTGGAGGCGGGGGGTGACGGCGCGGCGGGCGCGGCGGCGGTCGCCGACGTCCGGGCGCGGGCGTGGGCTGAGCTGGCGAACGCCTACCGTCTCTTCGATCGGCTGGAAAGGGCGGAGACGGCCTTCGAGCGCGCCGTGGAATGCTTCGAGGCGGGGAGCGGCGATCAAACTCTGCTGGCCCTGATCGCCGACCGCTTCGCCACCCTCCTCTGCCATCGCCGCCGGTTCCCCGAGGCGCTCGCCCTCCTCGATCGCCTCGCCGGGTTTCATCTCTCGCGGGGGGAGCAACGGCTGGCGGGGCGGGTGCTGGTCACCCGCGGCCTCTACACGGCGAATGCCGGCGAGCCGGAGCGGGCGATCCTCCACACCGTCGAGGCCCTCCGGCTCCTCGGGCCGCACGGCAGGGACGACGACGCCCTCCTCCTCGCCGCCCTCCACAACCTCCTCTGGTGCGCCACCGAGCTCGGCTACGTCTCGGTCGTGGCGGAGTGCCTGCCCAGGGTGCGCCCGCTCTACGGCACGGGGCGGCTCAACCGGCTTCGCCTGCGCTGGGTGGAGGGGCTGGTGGCGGCGGGGCTGGGGGATGCGGCGGCGGCCGAGGGCGATTTCCAGGCCGTGCGGGCGGGGTTCGCGGCGGCGGGGCTGGCCTTTCCGGCGGCGATGGTCGCGCTGGATCTCGCCCTCCTCTGGGACCGCGAGGGGCGCCAGGCGGAGATCCTGCCGCTCGCCGAGGAGATCCTCGCCTCGTTCCGCGCCCTGCGCGTGCCGCGTGAAGCGGTCGCTTCCCTGATGCTCCTGCGCCGTGCCTGCGAGGCGCGCGCGCAGGACGCGGGGGTGGCGATCACCGAGCGCATCCTGGTCGCCCGTCGGGCCCTGCGGGACCTCGAGCGGTAACCGCGATAGCGCCGGATGAGTCTGGGAGGTGTCAGGCCTGCTCGCGCGCCGCGAGCGCCTGCAGCACGGCCTCACGGACGCGGCGCGAGAACTCCTCCTCGCTCATCGCGGGGGGGAGGAGCAGGGGCTGCGGCGGGGGGGCGTTCAAGCCGGCGACGACGCGGGTCGCGAGCGAGCGGTCGCCGTGGATCGAGGTGTAGAAGGCCAGCGGCTCGACCTCGAGGACCTTGAGGATGGCGAGGATCTGCCCGACGCGCAGCTCGCGCTTGCCGCGCAGCAGGCGGGTGGTGTTCCCCTGCTCCCAGCCGAGCCGGCGGTCGAGCTCGCGGCCCGTGAAGCGCCGTTCCTTGAGGAGAGCGGCGAGCGCGGCGGTGTAACGGCGCAGCTCATCTTCGATCATCGCGGCCCGAAATTCTATACCAGCCACCGCGAAAGAAGGGCTTCCTTGGTTTCGTCCGATATTGAAATCCGTCATTAAAGGACCGCGCCGGCAACGGGTGGTCGAGACACGCTCCCGGTTGGAGCCACGGCAGACTTGTTGCGGCTTCCTGCAACCAGTCGGTGGAGCTTTCCTCGCCGGCGCGGCGGCCATCTCGTTTGCTTTCCAGGGCTTGGCGTCGGGAAGCCGGGAGGGCGCGGGCGGTGGCGCGAAGTAGCATCTTCGCCGCATGGACATGTTCCGCAACCTTGGGCCCGCCCTCCGTCTGATACGCGAGGAGCGGGGGCTCTCGCAGTCCGCCCTGGCCAAGGCGGCCGGCATCGGCAAGAGCCAGCTCTCCAAGTACGAGAGCGGGCGCGAGCGGCCGAAGCTCGATTCGCTCGAGAAGCTGCTCACCGTGCTGTCGATCCGGGTGGCGGACTTCTTCACGGTGGTCGGCCTGATCGACCGCGAGCTGGCGCGTATCGACGGCGCGGCGGGCTCGAGGGGCGGCGAGACGGTGGCCGTCTCGGGGCTCCTCCCCGAGATCGTGCAGAAGGCGCTGGTGCAGATCCACCAGGACCTCTCGAACCTGCAGAGCGCCCTGGTCGTCGAGGCCGTGCGCAAGGGGCTGCGCGGCGACGCCTGACGGCCTGACTAAGGGGCCGGCGCCGCCGGCGCCGCCGGCCGCGGCTTCTCGATCCCCAGCCAACCCGCCACCCTCCCCGCGACCTCGGGGTTCTTCATCAGGCCGGTCTTCCCGTGGGGGATGCCGGCGCCCACGGCCAGGTAGACGGCGCGCATGGCGGGATGGGTGGTGAGGTAGCCGTGCATGCCGAGCGTGTTGGTGGGGGCCGAGAGCTTCCCCTCGCGCAGCAGGTTGCGGAAGCCGAACCCTTCGCGGAAGAAGACGATCAGGTCGCCGCTGTTGGGATGGTCGAGGGAGAGCGCCGCCGCCTCCTGCCGGGTCAGCACGCGCTCGACGGGCGCCTCGCCGCCGACCTTCCAGGCGAGGAGGCTCTCGCGGATCCTGGGGATCGTCTCTTCCTTGCCGGCGGCCACGTAGATCTGCCCCACCCCCCCCGAGCCGATGGCGTAGGCGGCGGTCGCGTCGTAGCGGATCTTCCCCTTGGCGTCGGCGGCGAGGAAACCCTGCTCGCGCAGGAGCCCGTTGAGGTCGACGGCGGTGTGGGTCGGGGACATGCCGTGGTCGCTCACCAAGGCCACGGTGGTGGTGCGCAGGTCGAGGGCGGAGAGCAGCCGGGCGAGCTCGCGGTCGACCGCCTGCCAGACGCGCAGGCGGGCCGCGGCGCAGGCCTCGTGGCGCGCGGCGAAGCCCGGCTGCCGCGGGTCGGTGAGCAGGAGCTGGTGCCCGGCCTCGTCGATCACCGGGATGTAGCCGAGCAGGAGATCCCAGCCGGGGCGGCGCGCGGCGGCGATCAGGGTGTCGCCGAAGAAGCGCGCGAAGCGCTCGGACTGCTCGCTCCAGGTGGCGAGGTCGATCTCCTTCTCGCCGTTCCAGGCCGCGCTCAGCGAGGCGTCGTCCGGCGGGCCGGGCCAGTAGAGCCCGCGGCCGGCGAGCTCCGCGGCGAAGTCGGCGGGGTAGGCCGCCATCGGGTAGGTGCCGCCGAAGTAGACCTGGGTGTCGCCGGCGAGGTCGAGCGCGACGAGCTTGACCGGGCAGACGGCGTCGCGGGGCGGGGCCGGCTTGGCGTCCTTAGCGGGGTTGGCGTCCTTGGCCGCTTTGAAGGCGAGGTGGCAGGGGACCTCGGCCCACTTCCCGACGGCGAGGGGGAACCCCTTCGGGCTCCCTGGCGGGATCACCACCACCCCTTGGCCGGCCACGAGGAGGTCGAAGCGCTGCGCTCCGGGCTCGCCGGCGGCGACCTCGACCTCCGTGCCGCGCACGGCGGAGCCCCCCGCGATCCCGTGCTCCTGCGCCATCGCCTCGGCGGAGTGCCACTTGGCGGCGGCGATCGTGATCATCTCCGGCGGGCGGTCCGGGTTGTTGACGTAGGCCATCCCCCAGTCCCCCCGGCGGCGCGGTCCGGTGTCGTCGGCGCCCGGCCAGGTGAGCACCGCCGCCCGCTTCCCCTGCCGGCGGGCGGCCTCCCACAGCGTCTCGGTGCCGATCGCCGCCGCGAAGCCGTTGGCCGTCGCGTTGAACGCCCCGCCCGGAGGGTGGAACGTATTGCCGACGATGCCCGTGCGGTCCGCCGGATAGCCGGTGGCGAGGCTGATGTGGTTGGTGGCGGTCAGCGAGGGATCGACCGGTAGCAGCCCCTCGGCCACCTGCCCCTCGCGGAAGAAGCGGGCGAACCCTCCCGCCTGGAGCTTCCCCCCGTCGTAGAGCCCGCGCAGCTCGACGGCTCCGGCGCCGTCCAGGCTGAGCAGGACGACCCGGTGCGGCGGCGGGGCGGCGGGGTGAGAGGAGGAGCCGGCCGGCGCCTGGGCGCTGCGGCACGAGAGGAGGAGGACGGCGAGCGTTGAGCCGAAAAGCCGGAGGCTGATTTTCATGGCGCCGAAATCCTATCCAGAATGACGCGAAGGCGATATACCTTCGCCGGCGGCTCCGCGGAGCCCCATGGCCTGGGAGAGTCTACGCAATTTTGCAAGCGGTTCCGCTCCAAGGCAGGCCACGCACTGTCCCTCCCCCTGCAAACCGGCCCACTATGTAGAATGGCGGACTTGAAGATTATGCAAAGACCAGAATCCGAGGTTGAAACGCCGGCTGTCGGGATCGCCGGAGAACAGCGGGCGTCTTGAAGCGGCGAAACGTCGTCGAAAGCCGGGATCTCGCCGGCGGTCTGGTAGCGCCGCGGGAGATCGAAGAGGGGGCGGCAGGGGATTCCGCCAGTCCGTCGGGGCCGCTCTCCCACGGCCAACGGGCGCTATGGTTCCTGCACCAGCTGGCGCCGGCGGAGAGCGTCTACAACATCGCGGCGGCGGCCCGCGTCCTCTCAACCCTGGACGCCGATGCCCTGGAGCGCGCCGTGCAGGCGCTGGTCGACCTCCACGCCGCCCTGCGCACGACCTTCCCGATCTCCCAAGACCCAAGCGGCACCTCAGGCGATGGCGAGCCGCGCCAGCGGGTCGCCGGGGAGCTGACCTTCCGGCTCGCTCGCGAGGACGCCTCCGGGTGGAGCGAGGCGCGGCTGCGCTCGCGGCTGGCGGAGGAGGCGTGGCGGCCGTTCGATCTCGAGCGGGGTCCGCTGCTGCGGGTGAGCCTGTGGACGGGGAGCGCGGGCGGTCCCGTCGTCCTGCTGGTGATCCATCACATCGTGGCGGACTTCTGGTCGCTGGCGATGCTGATGCGGGAGCTCGCGGCGTTCTACCGGGAGGCCTCCGGCGGCGCGCCGGCGGCCCTGGGGCCGGCGGGGCTCTCCTACGAGGAGCACGTCTGGCAGGAGGCCGAAGCGCTGCATGGCGAGCGGGGAGAGGAGCTGCTCGCCTACTGGCGGGAGCGGCTCTCCGGGGTGCCGGTGCTGGAGCTGGCGACCGACCGTCCGCGCCCGGCGATCCAGACCTACCACGGCGAGGCGTACCGGCTGCGGCTGCCGGCGGAGCTGGTTGCGGCGCTGCGGTCGCTGAGCCGGGCGCGGCACGGCACGCTGTTTCTGACCCTGCTCGCGGCCTTCCAGGCGCTGCTCGGCCGGCACACGGGGCAGGAGGACGTGGCGGTGGGGTCGCCGCGGGCGAACCGTTCGCAGTCGAAGCTGGCGGGGACGGTGGGGTACTTCGTGAACCTGGTGGTGCTGCGGGGGGACCTGTCGGGCGAGCCGGGGTTCGCGGAGCTGCTGGAGCGGACGAAGCGGTCGGTGGCGGCGGACTTCGCGAAGGGTGAGTACCCGCTGCCGCTGCTGGCCGAGCATCTGGCGCCGGAGCGCGACGCGAGCCGGACGCCGCTGTTCCAGGTCTCGTTCGTGATGCAGAAGGAGACGCGGGGGGTCGAGGGGCTGACCGCCTTCGCTTTGGGGGAGGAGGGGGTGGAGGTGGGTCCGGCGGAGCTGCGGCTCTCGTCGCTCGCGCTGCCACACCCTCCGGCTCCCTTCGACCTCCAGCTCCACGCGGTCGAGCGGCAGGGGGGCCTGAGCCTCGCCCTGCAATACAACTCGGACCTCTTCGACGCGGAGACGGCGGAGCGCCTGATAGCGCGCTTCGCGGTGCTGCTGGCGTCGATCGTGGCCGATCCCGAGGCGTCGATCGCGGAGCTTCCCCTCCTCCCGCCGGCGGAGCGCCACCAGATCCTGCTGGGCTGGAACGATCCGCCCGATCCTGACGATGCAGGCGCCTCGGCGACGAGCCTCTTCGCGCGCTTCGCGGCGCAGGCCGCGCGGACGCCGTCGGCCCTGGCGCTGGTCGCCGGCGAGGAGCGCCTGAGCTACGCGGAGCTTTCGGCGCGGGCGGCCGGCCTGGCGCGCCGCCTGCGGCGCCTGGGGGTGGGGCCCGAGGTTCCGGTCGCCATCTTCCTGCCGCGGCGCGCCGAGCTGATCGTGGCGCTCCTCGCGACGCTCGAGGCGGGCGGCTTCTACGTCCCCCTCGATCCCGCCTATCCGGCGGAGCGGGTGGCTTTCATGCTGGCGGACAGCGGCTGTGCCGCGGTGCTCACCACCTCGGAGCTGGCCGGGCGGCTCCCCGCGACCGCGGGCGGCGGGGCGCCGATCGTCCGCCTCGACGAGCTGGCAGCGGGCGAGGAGATGGCGCCCGCGGCAGCGGGCGAGGAGATGGCGCCCGTGGGTTCGGGGAACCTCGCCTACCTCATCTATACCTCGGGCTCGACGGGCAGGCCCAAGGCGGTGGCGATCGAGCACCGCAGCGCCGTGGCGCTGCTCGCCTGGGGCGCGTCGGTCTTCCCGCCGGAGGAGCTCGCGGGGGTTTTGGCCTCGACCTCGGTCACCTTCGATCTCTCCGTCTTCGAGATCTTCCTGCCGCTGGCGACCGGCGGCGTGGTGCTGCTCGCCGACAACGCGCTCGAGCTGCCGCGCCTCCCGGCGGCGGACGAGGTGCGGCTGATCAATACGGTGCCGAGCGCCATCGCGGCCCTGGTGCGCACGGGCGGCCTGCCGCCGGGGGTGCGCACGGTCAATCTCGCCGGCGAGCCGCTCAAGCGGGCGTTGACCGACGAGATCTACGCGTCGCCCGGGGTCGAGGCGGTCTACAACCTTTACGGCCCGTCGGAGGACACCACCTACTCGACCTTCGTCCGCGTCCCGCGGCAGGGCGGCGAGCCGACGATCGGCTTTCCCATCGCCGGCACGCGGGCCTATGTGCTCGACCGCTCCCTGCGTTTGCTGCCGGCGGGGGTGGCCGGCGAGCTGTGCCTGGGCGGCGAGGGGCTGGCGCGGGGGTATCTCGGCCGGCCGGAGATCACGGCGGAGCGCTTCGTGCCCGATCCTTGCTTCGGGTCCGGCGAGCGGCTCTACCGCACCGGCGACCTGGCGCGGCGGCGGCCGGACGGGGAGCTCGAGTTCCTCGGGCGGCTCGACCATCAGGTCAAGATCCGCGGCTTCCGCATCGAGCTGGGGGAGATCGAGGCGGCGCTGCTGGCGCAGGCGGAGATCCGGGAGGCGGTGGTGCTGGCCCGCGAGGACGTGCCGGGCGAGCCGCGGCTGGTGGCCTACCTGGCCCCCGAGCTGCCGGCGCGCTTTGACCGGGAGCTGCGCGAGCGGCTGGGGAGGCGGCTGCCGGAGCCCATGATCCCGGCGGCGTTCGTCGTCCTGCCGGCGTTGCCGCTGACCCCCAACGGCAAGGTGGACAGGAAGGCGCTGCCGGCGCCCGAGTGGGCGGCCGAGGGGGAGTGGGTAGCCCCCCGCACACCGTCCGAGGAGCTGCTGGCGGGAATCTGGTCCGAGGTGCTGGGGATCGCGCGGATCGGAGTGCACGACGATTTCTTCGCGCTCGGCGGCCACTCGCTGCTGGCGACGCGGGTGGTGTCGCGGGTGCGCGAGGTGCTGGGGGTTGAGCTGCCGCTGCGCCGGCTGTTCGCGGCGCCGACGGTGGCGGCGCTGGCGCGGGGAATCGAAGAGACCGCCAAGAGCGCGGCGCCGCCGCTGGTCAAGGTGTCGCGGGATCAGCCGCTGCCGCTCTCCTTCGCCCAGCAGCGGCTGTGGTTCCTCGACCAGTTGGAGCCGGGGAGCGCGGCCTACAACATCCCGGCGGCGGTCGAGCTGCGAGGGGTGGTGAACCGTGCGGCGCTGGCCGCGTCGCTGTCGGAGGTGGCGCGCCGTCACGAGTCGCTGCGCACCCGCTTCGCCGGCGACCGGCAGGTGATCGATCCGCCGGCGCCCCTCCCGTTGCCCGCGGTCGATCTCGCGGGGCTGCCGGCGGCTCTGGCCGCGGCGGAGGCCCGGCGGCTGGCGCGCGCCGAGGCGCTGCGGCCGTTCGATCTCGCCTCGGGGCCGCTGCTGCGGTCGACGCTGCTGATGTTGAGCGCGGGGGGAGCCGAGGATCAGGTCCTGCTGCTGACGATGCACCACGTGGTGAGCGACGGCTGGTCGCTGCGCCTGTTGGCCATGGAGCTGGGGGAGATCTACGGCGCTTTCTCGCAGGGATTCCCGTCGCCGCTGCCGGAGCTGCCGATCCAGTACGCCGACTACGCGGTGTGGCAGCGGCGGTGGCTGCAAGGGGAGGTGCTCACCGGCGAGCTGGCGCACTGGCGAGGCCGGCTTGCGGGGGCGCCGCCGGTGCTCGAGCTGCCGCTCGACCGGCCGCGCACGGTGTCGGTGTCGGCGGGATCGGCGAGCGACCGCGGCGGCAGCCGCGCGCTCTCCCTCCCTCCGTCTTTGCTGGCGCCGCTTCAGGCGCTGGCGCGCCGGCAGGGGGTGACGCTCTTCATGGCCGTGCTGGCGGCGTTCCAGGCGCTGCTGTCGCGGATCAGCCATGCGGAAGACGTCAGCGTGGGGACGCCGGTTGCGGGGCGCGATCAGCTCGCGACCGAAAACCTGATCGGTTTCTTCGTCAACACGCTGGTGCTGCGCACCGATCTTTCGGGGGAGCCGGCGTTCGGGGAGCTGCTGGGGCGGGTGCGGGCGGTGGCGCTGGCCGCCTACGCGCACCAGGATCTGCCGTTCGAGAAGCTGGTCGAGGAGCTGCAACCGCGGCGCGACCTCGGCGTCTCGCCGCTGTTCCAGGTCTCCTTCGCGCTCGACGCCGAGGCGCCGCCGGTGCTGCGGCTGGGCGATCTCACGGGCTCGCTCTGGCCGCCGCTGGCGGAGAGGGAGAAGTTCGATCTCAGCCTGACCCTGGGGCTGCTGGAGGATCGTCTGGCGGGGACCTTCGGCTTCCGCGCCGGGCTGTTCGATGGCGCGACGATCGAGCGGCTCGCCGGTCAACTGGTGCGGCTGCTGGCCGGGGCGGTGGCGGCTCCTGAGACGCCGTTGTCGCGCCTGCCGCTGCTGAGCGCGGCCGAGCGGCATCAGGCGCTGGTGGAGTGGAGCGGCGCCGTCCCGTCGGCGCCGGCGGATCTTCCGGTCCACGAGCAGGTCGAGCGCTGGGCGCGGGAGACGCCGGAGGCTGCTGCCGTGGTCTGGGAGGAGGCGGGCGCCGAGGTCCGGCTCAGCTACGGGGAGCTGAACCGCCGGGCGAACCTTCTCGCGCGGCGGCTGCGCGCCCTGGGGATCGGAGCGGAGTCGCGGGTGGCGCTGGGGCTCGAGCGCTCTGCGGAGCTGGTGACGGCGGAGCTCGCCATACTCAAGGCGGGCGGCGCCTACCTGCCGCTCGATCCGGAGTACCCGGCCGAGCGTCTGCGCTACATCCTGGCCGATTCCGGCGCCGCGGCGCTGCTCACGGTGCGCGGTCTCGCCGGCCGCTTCGAGGCGCCGGCGGAGCTGCCGGTGCTGCTCCTGGACGAGGCGATCCCGGCGGGCGCCCCGCTCGCCATCGCGCGAGGGGGCGCGGTCTCGGCGGAGAGCCTGGCCTACGTGATCTACACCTCGGGCTCGACGGGTCTGCCGAAGGGGACGCTGCTGCGGCACGCGGGGCTCGCGGGGCTCGCGCGCTGGCACCGGGAGGCCTTCGCGCTGCGCCCCGGCGAGCGGTCGACGCTGCTCGCCGGTCCGGGTTTCGATGCCTCGGTCTGGGAGCTCTGGTCGTGCCTCGCCGCGGGGGCCACGCTGTGCATCCCGCCGCGCGACACGGTGGTCTCGCCCGCGGCGCTCGCTGCTTGGCTGGGGGAGCGGCAGATCGCCGTCTCCTTTCTGCCGACGCCGCTCGCCGAAGCGGTGCTGGAGCAGGATCTGCCGGCCGATCTCCCCTTGCGCGCGCTGCTCGCCGGCGGCGACCGCCTGCGCTCGCGGCCTCCCGCCGGCGCGGGCTTCGCGCTGTTCAACTGCTACGGCCCGACGGAAGGGACGGTGGTGGCGACCAGCTCGCACGTCTCGCCCGCGGGCTCCGGGCTGCCGGCGATCGGCCGCCTGATCTCCGGAGCGCGCGGCTACGTGGTGGACGCGGGAGCCGAGCCGGTGGGACCGGGGGTGTCCGGCGAGCTGTGGCTGGGGGGCGACGGGCTCGCGCGCGGCTACCTGGGGCGGCCGGAGCTGACGGCGGAGCGCTTCGTCCCCGACCCGTTCGGAGGCGAGCCGGGAGGGCGGCTCTACCACACGGGCGATCTGGTCAGGCGGCGTGCCGACGGCGAGCTGGAGTTCCTGGACCGCCTCGACCATCAGGTCAAGGTGCGCGGCTTCCGCATCGAGCTGGGGGAGATCGAGTCGCGCCTCGCGGCGCTGCCGGGAGTGCGCGAGGCGGTGGTGCTGGCGCGGCCGGACGTGCGGGGCGAGATGCGCCTGGTCGCCTGGGTGGCGGCGGACGCCGATTCATCGGAGGGCTGGTCGGCGTCGCTGCGCGCGGTGCTGCCGTCCTACATGGTGCCGTCGGCCTGGGGAGTGGTCGAAGCGCTGCCGCTGACCGCCAACGGCAAGGTCGATCGCCGGGCGCTCGCCGCCCTGCCGTCGCCGCTGGCGGCGGGAGAATCGGAGGAGGGCGGCGCGCCGCGGACTCCGGCCGAGGAGCTGCTGGCGGGGATCTTCGCCTCGGTGCTGGGGGTCGAGCGGGTGGGAGTCGACGCCAGCTTCTTCGAGCTGGGCGGCCACTCGCTGCTGGCGACGCAGCTCGCCTCCCGGATCCGCGAGGCGTTCGGCGTCGAGCTGCCGCTGCGGACGGTGTTCGAGGCGCCGACGGTGGCGTCGCTCGCGGCCCGGCTGGCGGAGGAGAGTCGTCAACGCGGGGAAGGCCTGCCGGCGATCCCACGGGCTTCCGGGGACGAGCGGTCGGCGTTGTCGTTCGCGCAGGCCCGTCTCTGGTTCCTCGACCAGCTCGATCCGGGGAGCCCGATGTACAACCTGCCGGCGGCGGTCGAGCTGACCGGCGCGCTGGATCGCGCGGCGTTCGCCGCGGCGCTCGGCGAGATCGTGCGCCGGCACGAGGTGCTGCGCACGGTGTTCCGCAGCGAGGCGGGCGAGCCGGTGGCCGTCGTCTCGCCGCCGTCCGGGATCGCGCTGCCGGTGATCGATCTCGCCTCACTCCCGGCCTTGGCGCGCCGCGCGGAGGCGTCGAGGCTTGCCGGCGAAGAGGCGCGGCAGCCGTTCGATCTGGCGGCAGACCCGCTGCTGCGGGTCGCGCTGCTGGCGCTGGGAGAGGCGGAGCACGTGGCGCTGGTGACCCTCCACCACATCGCGAGCGACGGCTGGTCGATGGGGGTGCTGACGCGCGAGCTGGCGGCGCTCTACGCGGTCTTCCGGGCGGGTCTTCCCAATCCCCTGCCGGAGCCGGCGATCCAGTACGCGGACTACGCCGTCTGGCAGCGCCGGTGGCTGGCGGGCGAGCGGCTGGAGGCGGAGCTCGCCTTCTGGCGGCACCGTCTGGCGGGTGCGCCGGCGGCCCTGGAGCTGCCGACCGACCGGCCGCGGCCGCCGGTGGCGAGCCAGCGCGGAGAGAGCCTCGAGCTGGCTCTGGGCGACGAGTTGCTCGCGCAACTCGTCACCCTCTCCCGGCGGCACGGCTCGACCCTCTTCATGACATTGCTCTCCTCGTTCGCGGCGCTGCTCTCGCGCCACACCGGCCAGGAGGACCTGACGGTGGGCTCGCCGATCGCGGGTCGCACCCAAGGGGAGACCGAGGGGCTGATCGGGCTCTTCGTCAACACCCTGGCGCTGCGCGTCGACCTGGCGGGGGCGCCGAGCTTCCTGGATCTCCTGGGACGGGTGCGCGAGACGGCGCTCGCGGCGTACGCACACCAGGATCTGCCGTTCGAGCGGCTGGTGGAGGATCTTGCGCCGGAGCGCGACTTGAGCCGTCCGCCGCTGGTGCAGGCGCTGCTGGTGCTCCAGAACGCCCCCGAGCAGGCGCTGTCGCTCCCCGGGCTCACGCTGCGCAGCATCCCCCTGGAGACGGGGACGGCGAAGTTCGAGCTGACCTTCGCGTTCGCCGAAGGCGGGAGCGGCCTGCTGGGGGCGATCGAGTACAACCGTGACCTCTTCGACCGTTCGACGATCGCACGCCTGACGGGCCATTTCGTCCGCCTGCTGGCGGGCGCGGGGGCGGACCCGGGCCGGGAGGTCGCGGCGCTCCCCCTGCTGAGCGACGCCGAGCGGTCGCAGCTCGCGGCGTGGAACGCGGAGACGCGGCGGGAGCGACCCGAGGAACTGGTCGGCTCGACCCTGCCGGAGCTGTTCGCGGCGCAGGTCCGGCGCACGCCTGGCGCGCTGGCGCTGATCGCCGGTGAGGAACGGCTGAGCTACGCGGAGCTGGCGGCGCGGACCGCGGCGCTGGCGCAGCACCTGCGGGGGTTCGGGGTTGGCCCCGAGGTGCCGGTGGCGATCTTCCTGCCGCGCCGGGCGGAGCTGCTGGTGGCGCTGCTCGCGACCCATGCGGCGGGCGGTTTCTACGTGCCGCTCGACCCCGCCTATCCGGCGGAGCGGGTGGGCTTCATGCTGGCCGACAGCGGCGCCGCCGTGGTGCTGACGACGTCGGAGCTGGCAGACCGTCTGCCCCCCGGCCAGCGGATCGTCCGGCTCGACGAGCTTCCGGAATCTCCCTCTCCAGGCCCGCCGCTCTCGGCTCTCTCCGGCAACCTGGCCTACGTCATCTACACCTCGGGCTCGACGGGTCGGCCGAAGGCGGTGGCGATCGAGCATCGCAGCGCCGTGGCGCTGATGCTCTGGTCGCGGCGGGAGTATTCGGACCTCGAGCTGTCGGGGGTGCTGGCGTCGACCTCGATCACCTTCGACATGTCGGTCTTCGAGCTGTTCGCGCCCTTGGCGTGGGGCGGCACGGTGATCCTGGCCGAGAACGCCCTGGCGCTCCCCGAGCTGCCCGCCGCCACCGCTGAAGCGGTGCGGGTGATCGACACCGTCCCGTCGGCGATGGCGGAGCTGCTGCGGATGGGGGGCGTGCCCGCCTCGGTGGTGACGGTGAACCTGGGGGGCGAGGCGGTGCCGCGGGCGCTGGCCGACCGGGTGTACGCCGAGCCAGGGATCAAGCGGCTGTACAACGTCTACGGCCCGTCGGAAGACACCACGTTCTCCACCTGGGCGCTGATCGAGTGGGAATCCGAGCGGGCGCCGTCGATCGGCCGTCCGCTCGACGGCGAGCAGGCGCACGTGGTCGACCGCCACCTGCAGCCGGTGCCGGTGGGGGTGGCGGGGGAGCTGTATCTCGGCGGCGAAGGGGTGTCGCGCGGCTACCTCGGCCGTCCCGAGCTGACGGCGGAGCGCTTCGTCCCCGACCCGTTCTCCACGCTGCCGGGAGCGCGGATGTACCGGGTGGGCGACCTGGCGCGCTATCGCACCGACGGCATCCTGGAGTTCCTGGGTCGGCTCGACCACCAGGTGAAGGTGCGCGGCTTCCGCGTCGAGCCGGGGGAGGTGGAGTCGGCGCTGCTGGCCCACCCCGCGGTGCGCGCGGCGGTGGTGCTGCCGCGCACGGATGCCTCCGGCAGCGCATCTCTGGTGGCGTACCTGGAGACGGAGCCGGGTGTGGTGTCGGCCGGCGAGCTGCGGCAGCACCTGAAGTCGCGCCTGCCGGACTACATGATCCCTTCGGCCTACGCCTTCCTGGAGGCGCTGCCGCTGACCCCCAACGGCAAGGCGGACCGCAAGGCCCTCGCCGCCCTGCCGTTCGCGGCCCCCGATCCGGAAGGCATTACGGCGCCGCGTACGCCGGCCGAGGAGCTGGTGGCGGGGATCTTCGCCGAGGTGCTGGGACTGGCGCGGGTCGGGGTGGAGGAGAGCTTCTTCGAGCTGGGCGGTCATTCGCTGCTGGCGACGCAGGTCGTCTCGCGGGTGCGTTCCGTCTTCCGGGTCGAGCTGCCGGTGCGCGCGCTGTTCGAGGCGCCCACAGTGGCGGCCCTGGCGGAACGGATCGAGCGGATGCGGGCCGGCGGGGAGGCCGGCGAAGGGTTGCCGCCGATCGAGCCGGTTCCACGGGGCGGCCGGCTGGCGCCGTCGTTCGCGCAGTCGCGCCTCTGGTTCCTCGACCAGCTCGAGCCGGGGAGCCCGCTGTACAACCTGTCGGCGGCGGTCCGCCTCGACGGCGAGCTGGACCGCGCCGCATTCGCCGCGGCGCTCGGCGAGATCGTCCGCCGCCACGAGGTGCTGCGCACGACGTTCCGGTCCGATCCGGACGGGTCCTCGGGGGAGCCGGTGCAGGTCGTCTCGGCTCCCGCTGGAATCGCCCTCCCCGTCATCGATCTCACCGCGCTCCCCGCCGTCGCGCGCCGGGGAGTCGCGGAGCGGCTGACGGGCGAGATCGCGCGGCGCCCGTTCGATCTGGCGCGCGACCTCCTGCTGCGCTCGTCCCTCCTGGCCCTGGCGGCCGGCGAGCACCTCGCGATCGTGACCCTCCATCACATCGCGAGCGACGGCTGGTCGATCGGGGTGCTCACGGGCGAGCTGGCGGCGCTCTACGCGGCCTTCCGGGAGCGCCGACAGGGAATGGCGAGCCCGCTGCCGGAGCTCGCGATCCAGTACGCGGACTACGCGGCCTGGCAGCGCCGGCGGCTCTCCGGCGAGCGGCTGGAGGCGGAGCTCGCCTTCTGGCGGGTACGCCTCGCGGGCGCCCCGCCGGCCCTCGAGCTACCGACCGACCACCCGCGCCCGGCGGTGGCGAGCCAGCGGGGGGCCGAGCACGAGCTGAGGCTGGGGCGCGAGACGCTCGCGCGGCTCGGGGAGCTTTCCCGGCGGCAGGGGGCGACCCTCTTCATGACCCTCCTCGCGGCCTTCGCGGCGCTGCTCGAACGCCACACCGGGGCTGACGACCTGGTGGTGGGGACGCCGATCGCCGGGCGGACCGAGGGACAGACGGAAGGGTTGATCGGCCTCTTCGTCAATACCCTGGCGCTGCGCGTCGACCTCGCCGGCGAGCCGGATTTCCTCGCACTGCTGGGGCGGGTGCGCGAGACGGCGCTGGCGGCCTACGCGCACCAGGAGCTGCCGTTCGAGCGGCTGGTCGAGGAGCTGGCGCCGGAGCGCGACCTCAGCCGGACCCCCCTGGTGCAGGCGATGCTGGTGCTCCAGAACACGCCGGCGGGCGCGCTGGCCCTCCCGGGCCTGGAGCTCGCGGTCGTCCCGGTCGGCAACGGGATGGCGACCTTCGAGCTGACCGTCACCTGCATCGAGACGGCGGACGGCCTGGCCACCACGTTCGAGTACGCCCGCGACCTCTTCGACGCGCCGACGATCGGACGCCTGGCCGGCCACTTCGAGCGCCTGCTGGCGGACGTCCTGGAGTCGCCGGCGAAGCGCGTCGGCGACCTCGTCCTGCTGAGCGACGCCGAGCGGCGCGAGCTGCTGGCCTGGGGAACGATGGCCGGAGAGGTCCGTCCGGCGGCCACCCTCCCCGCGCTCTTCGCCGTTCAGGTAGCGCGCGCGCCGGAGGCCGTGGCGCTGCTCTCCGCCGGCGCGGCCGGCGAGCCGGTGACCTACGGCGAGCTCGACGGCCGCGTCGAGCGGGTGGCGCGCCGCCTGCGGCGGCTGGGGGTCGGGCCGGAGACGATCGTGGGAGTCTGCCTGGAGACCTCGATCGACCTGGTGACCGTGCTCCTGGCGGTGTGGCGGGCGGGGGGCGCCTTCCTGCCGCTCGATCCCGCCTATCCGGCCGAGCGGCTGACCTTCATGCTGGAGGATTCCGGCGCGCCGCTGGTGGTGACCCGCCGCGGGCTCTCCGGGCTCGATGCGGCCGGCGCCGCCCAGGCCGATCTCGAGGAGCTGATCGCGGATCCGGAGGAGACCGCGGCGGCGGCGGCTCCCTGTCCCGCCCTGCCGGAGAACCTGGCCTACGTCATCTACACCTCGGGGTCGACCGGCCGGCCGAAGGGGGTCGGGGTCGAGCAGGGGGTGGCCGCGGACTACATGCTGACGATCGCGCGGAGCTTCGCGCTGACCCCCGCCGACCGCATGCTGCAGTTCGCCTCGCCGAGCTTCGACCTCTGGATGGAAGAGATCATGGCGCCCCTGGTGACCGGCGCCACCCTGGTCCTCCGCGGCGCGGAGCTCTGGGAGCCCGCGCGCTTCCTCCACCAGGTCCGCCGGCTCGGGCTGACCGTGGTCGACCTCACCACGGCCTACTGGCAGCTGTGGGTCGCGGAGCACGCGCCGGAGGACGTGACGGACGACCTCCCGCTGCGGCTGGCGATCGCCGGGGGCGAGGCGATGTCGGCGGAGACGGCTCGCCTCTGGTGGCGTTCGCGCCTCTCCGGCGTGCGTCTGATCAACGCCTACGGGCCGACGGAGGCGGTGATCAGCGCCACCTCCTACGATGTCGACGCGCCTCCCCCGGAGGCGGCGGGGGTCCCTCTGGGGCATCCGCTCCCCGGCCGCAGCGCCCACGTCGTCGACCGCCGCGGCCATCTCCTGCCGGCGGGGGTGCCGGGGGAGCTGCTGCTGGGCCGGGCCGGGCTCGCCCGCGGCTACTTGCAGCGGCCGGAGCTGACGGCGGAGCGTTTCGTCCCCGACCCCTTCTCCGAGCAGCCGGGTGGGCGCCTCTACCGCACGGGGGACCTTGCGCGGCACCTGCCCGACGGGCGGCTCGACTATCTCGGGCGGATCGACAGCCAGGTCAAGGTGCGCGGCTTCCGCATCGAGCTGGGCGAGGTGGAGGCGGCGCTGCTGGCGCACCCGGCGGTGCGCGCTGCCGTGGCGCTGGCGCACGGTGGGACCCTGGCCGCCTACGTCGAGACGTCCGGCGGGGTCTCGGCGAGTGAGCTGCGGGCGCTGCTCCAGGGGCACCTCCCCGAGCACATGGTCCCTTCGGCCTACCGCTTCCTGGAGGCGATGCCGCTGACCGGGAACGGCAAGATCGACCGCCGGGCGCTCGCCGCCCTGCCGCTCGATCTGGGCGATCAGGAAGACGGCGCGCCCCGGTCCCCGGCCGAGGAGCTGGTGGCCGGCATCTTCGCCGAGGTGCTGGGAGTCGAGAGAGTGGGCACGGGGACCAGCTTCTTCGAGCTGGGCGGCCACTCGCTGCTGGCGATCCGGGTGCTGTCGCGCCTCCGCGAGGCGTTCGGAGTGAGCCTGCCGGTGAAGGCGCTGTTCGAGGTGCCGACGGTCGCCGCGCTCGCCGCGGCGGTGACGGCGGCCCGCCGTGAGTCGGCACTCCTCGCGCTGCCACCGCTGACGCCACGGACGCCGGCAGCGGCCCGTGGCGAGCGGCTCCCCCTCTCCTTCCCGCAGCAGCGGCTCTGGTTCATGGAGCGGCTGGCGCCGGACAACTCGACCTACAACATGCCGTTCGCCTGCGAGATCCGCGGCGCGCTCGACCTCGCGGCGCTCGCCGCGAGCCTGACGGCGGTCGTCCGCCGCCACGAGATCCTGCGCAGCCGCTTCCTCGAGGTGGACGGCCAGCCCTGGCAGGAGATCCGCCCGCCCGGTGCGTTCCCCCTGGCGCTGGTCGATCTCTCCGCCCTGCCCGAAGAGCGGCGGCGTCCCATGCTGGCGCGGCTCGGCCGGGAGGAGGCGGCGCGCATCTTCGACCTCGGCCGCGGCCCGCTGCTGCGGGCCGGGCTGGTGCGCCTGGCGGCGGACGATCACGTCCTGCTGCTGACCCAGCATCACATCGTGTCGGACGGCGTCTCGGGCGAGATCCTGCAGCGCGACCTGTCGCTCCTCTACGCCGCCGCCGTGACCGGCCGGCCGTCGCCGCTCCCCGCTCAACGCGTGCAGTACGGCGACTTCGCCCTCTGGCAGCGCGCCTGGCCGGAAGGGATGCTCGAGGGTCAGCTCGCCTACTGGCGGGAGACGCTCGCGGACCTCGCCACCCTCGAGGTGCCGACCGATCACCCGCGCCCGCCGGTGCTCACCTTCCGCGGCCGGACGGAGCCGGTGGTGATCCCCGCAGCGACCGGCGCCGCCATGCGCGAGCTGGCGCGCTCGCACGGGGTGACCCTGTTCATGGCCTTCCTCGCCGTCTGGCAGGCGGTGCTCCAGCGCCTCAGCGGGCAGGAGGACCTCGCGGTCGGCACGCCGGTCGCGAACCGCAACCGTCCCGAGATCGAGGAGGTGGTGGGCTTCTTCGTCAATATGCTGTCCCTGCGCACCGACTTCCGCGGGGCACCGAGCTTCGCGGATCTGCTGGGGCGGGTGCGGCGGGTGGCGATGGCGGCCTACGACCATACCGACGTGCCGTTCGAGCGCCTGGTCGACGAGCTGTCGCCGGGGCGCGACCTGAGCCGCCAGCCGCTGGTGCAGGTGATGTTCACCCTCGAGGGATCGCCGCCGGCGGAGCTGACCCTGCCCGGGGTGGAGGTCGAGGTGCTGAACCTCGCCGGCACGGTGGCGAAGTTCGACCTCACCCTCGAGCTGTTCGCGGCGGGCGAGGGGTTCACCGGCCACATCGAGTACAACAGTGATCTCTTCGACCGTCCCTCGGTGGCCCGGCTGGCCGGCCACTACGCGAATCTGGCCGCGGCGGTGGTCGCGGCTCCGGAGGCGCGCCTCGCGGACCTCGCGCTGCTGTCGGCCGCGGAGCGCCAGCAGATCGTCGGGGAGTGGAACGACACCGACGCCGCCTTCCCGGAGACGACGTTGCTGCACCAGTTCTTCGAGGCCGCCGTCGAGCGGTCGCCGGAGGCGATCGCCGCCGTCTGCGCGGGCGAGGAGCTGACGTACCGCGCGCTCGAGGCGCGGAGCAACCGGCTGGCGCGGCTGCTGCGCGGGCGGGGGGTGGAGCGGGGGACGCCGGTGGGAGTCTGGGTGGAGCGCTCGTTCGAGCTGCTGGTGGGGGTGCTGGGGGTGCTCAAGGCGGGCGGCCACTACGTGGCGCTCGACGACACCTGGCCGGCCCACCGGGTGGAGTCGATCCTCCTGGCGACCGGGGCGCCGGCGATCGTGGTCGGGAGCGACCTGCTGGCGGCCGTCGAGGAGATGCGCTGGCGGCTGCCGAAGCTCGCGGACGTCGTCTGCCCCGGGATCGCGGCGGCGGAGCCGCCCCTCGAGGAGCTCGATCCGGCGAGCGTCGCCGAGTTGTGGGACTTCGTGGCGGAGCGGGCGGTGGACCGGGTGACGGCGGGCGGTTTCGTCAGCGCCTTCACCGACCAGCCGTTCAGCGAGGCGGAGGTCCACGAGTACCGCGACCGCGTGCTGTCGCTGGCCGAGCCGTGGCTGCGGCCGGATGCGCGGGTGCTCGAGATCGGCAACGGCTCGGGGCTGCTGCTCTGGGAGCTGGCTGGGCGGGTGGCGCACGTCACCGGCGTCGATCCCTCGCCGCTGACGCAGGAGCGCAATCGCGAGCGGGCGCTGGGCGAGGGGATCGGCAACGTCGAGCTGCTGACCGGCTTCGCGCACGAAACAGGCGACCTGATCGGCGAGGCCGAGCGCTTCGATCTGATCCTGCTCGCCAGCACGGTGCAGTTCTTCCCGGGGCCGCGCTACCTGGAGCAGGTGATGCGCTGGGCGCTGGGCCGTCTCGCGCCCGGCGGCGCGGTGCTCGTCGCCGACGTGCTCGACGCAAGGCGGCGCGAGGAGCTGCGGCAGGCGGTCGAGACGCGGCGGGAGGCGGCGGGGCTCGCCGTGGACCCGGGCGCGGCCCGCCGCCAGGAGCTGTACCTCGACACGGAGCTGTTCCGCGATCTCGGCGCGGAAGCCGCGATCCACACCCGCGACGCGGGTTTCCCCAACGAGCTGGGCTTCCGCTTCGACGTGCTGCTCACCCCCGCCTCCAACCCGCGGCGCAAGCGGCTGTGGACGGGCTGGCACGTCGAGCGCGAGGAGGCGGCGCGCCTGGCGGCGGTGGCCGGGCCGGAGGACGTCGCCTACGTGATCCACACCTCGGGCTCGACGGGGGAGCCGAAGGGGATCGTGGTGCAGCACCGGCCGGCGGCGAACCTGGTGGACTGGATCAACACGTCGTTCGAGGTTGGGGCGCGGGACCGCGGCCTCTTCGTCACCTCGCTCGCCTTCGACCTTTCGGTCTACGACATCTTCGGGCTGCTGGCGGTGGGGGGGACGGTGCACGTGGCCACCAGCGAGGAGCTGGCCGATCCTGACCGTTTGGTCGCCCTGTTGAGGAGCGGCGGCATCACCCTCTGGGACTCGGCGCCGGCGGCGCTGGTGCGGCTTGCGCCCCTCTTCCCGACGCAGGCGGAGGCTGCGAGTCTCTTGCGCCTGGTGATGCTGTCGGGCGACTGGATCCCGGTGACCCTGCCGGACCGCGTGCGGGGTTCGTTCCCACGGGCGAAGGTGATGGCGCTCGGCGGGGCGACGGAGGCGACGGTGTGGTCGAACTGGTATCCGGTGGGGGTGGTCGATCCGCGCTGGCCGAGCATCCCCTATGGGCGGCCGATCTCGAACGCGCACTACCACGTGCTCGACGCCGGCTTCTCCCCCTGCCCGATCGGCGTGGCGGGGGACCTCTACATCGGCGGTGACGTCCTGTGCGCGGGGTACACCCGCGCGGACTTGACCGCGGCGGCGTTCCTCCCCGATCCCTTCGGCGCCATCAGCCGTCCGGGGATGCGGATCTACCGCACGGGGGACCGGGCGCGCTATGGGACGGACGGCAACCTCGAGTTTCTGGGTCGTCTGGACCAGCAGGTGAAGGTGCGGGGATACCGCATCGAGTTGGGGGAGATCGAGGTGGCGCTGGCCCGCCTTCCTGGAGTGCGCGAGGCGGTGGTGCTGGCGCGCGAGGACGAGCCGGGGGACAAGCGGCTGGTGGCCTACGTGGTGCCGCAGGCGGAGGCCATGCTGTCGGCCGGGGAGCTGCGCGAAGGGCTGCGCGGGGGGCTGCCGGAGTACATGGTGCCGTCGGCGTTCGTGATCCTCGAGGCGCTGCCGGTGACGGCCAACGGCAAGCTCGACCGGCGTGCGCTGCCGGCGCCGCAGTGGGGAGCGGAGAGCGGCGAATTCGCGCTGCCCGAGACGCCGGTCGAGACGGCGCTGGCGGCGATCTGGTCGCAGATCCTGGGGGTGAGCCCGATCGGCCGCGAGGACGACTTCTTCGACCTCGGCGGCCATTCGCTGCTGGCGACGCAGATGGTGTCGCGGGTGCGCGAGACGTTCGGAGTGGAGCTGGCGCTGCGGACGCTGTTCGAGCGGCCGACGCTGGCCGATCTCTCCGAGGCGCTGGCGGAGGCGGTGTCCGAGAAGGTGGCGGAGGAGCCCGCGAGCGGGCCGGTGCTGCGGCGTCTGGAGCGGACGGGATCGGAAGACCTGCCGCTGTCGTTCGCGCAGGAGCGGCTGTGGTTCCTCGACCAGCTGGAGCCGGGCGGTTCCTCCTACAACATCGCGCAGGCGGTGCGCCTGGCGGGGCTGCTCGACGTCGCCGCCCTCGGCCGGACGCTCACCGAGATCGTCCGCCGCCACGAGGCGCTGCGCACCACCTTCGGTGTAACCAGCGGGGAGACGCCGGTGCAGCGGATCGCTCCCGCCGGAGGGGTGCCCCTTCCCCTGATCGATCTCGGGGCCCTCCCCGCCGGGCGGGCGCGGGAGCTGGCGCGGCGCCTGGTGGCCGAGGAGTCGCGGCGTCCGTTCGACCTCGTCCGCGGCCCGCTGGTGCGCGCCGCGCTGCTGCGCCTCGCGGCGGACGAGCACGTGCTGTCGATCGACGTCCATCACATCGTCTCGGACGGCTGGTCGACCGGCATCCTGCTCCGCGAGCTGGGGATCCTCTACCAGGCCTATGTGGCGGGGGAGCCCTCGCCGCTCCCCGAGCTGAGCCTCCAGTACGCCGACTTCGCGGCCTGGCAGCGCCAGTGGCTGACCGGCGCCGTGCTCGCGGAGCAGCTCGGCTACTGGCGCCAGCGGCTGGCCGGGGCGCCGGGGGTCCTCGAGCTGCCGGCCGACCGCCCGCGGCCGGCGGTGCAGAGCCTGGGCGGCGCCAACCGCTCGTTCACCTTCCCGGAGCGGCTCTCGGCCGACCTCGCGGCGCTCGCGCAAGGCGAGGGAGTCACCCTCTTCATGGTGCTGCTGGCGGCGCTCGACGTCCTCTTCCATCGCTTGAGCGGGCAGAGCGACGTCGTGGTCGGCTCGCCGGTCGCCAACCGCAACCGGCTGGGGATCGAAGGGCTGGTGGGCTTCTTCGTCAACACCCTGGTGCTGCGCGTCGACCTCGGCGGCGATCCGAGCTTCCGCGAGCTGCTCGGGCGGGCGCGCGAGACGACCTTGGGCGCCTATGCGCACCAGGACCTGCCGTTCGAGAAGCTGGTCGAGGAGCTGGCGCCGGAGCGCAGCCTCTCCCACGCGCCGCTGTTCCAGGTGCTGCTGGCGTTGCAGAACGCCCCGCGGGTGGCGGCGGAGCTGCCGGGGCTGACCCTGGAACCGCTGGCGGACGCGGGGGGGACCGCCAAGTTCGACCTCAGCTTCGAGCTGGTCGAGGACGGCGGGGTCCTCGGCGGGGAGATCGAGTACGACGTCGACCTCTTCGACGGCACGACGGCCGCCCGCTGGGGGCACCACTTCGAGCGGCTTCTGGAGGAGGCGGTGGCGGCCCCGGAGACCAGGCTCTCGCAGCTTTCGCTGCTCACCGCCGTCGAGCGCCATCAGATCCTGGGGGAGTGGAACGACACCCGCGAGGCGTTCCCGGAGACGACGCTGCTCCACCAGTTCTTCGAGGCGGTGGCGGCCCGCGCGCCGGAGTCGGTGGCGGCCCGCTACGCGGGGCACGAGCTGACGTACGGAGAGCTGGCTGCGCGGGCTGACCGCCTGGCCCACCTGCTGCGCGATGCCGGCGCCGGCGTGGGCGTCGAGCGCGGCGCGGCGGTGGGGGTGTGGCTCGAGCGCTCGTTCGACATGCTGGTCGCCGTGCTCGGCATCCTCAAGGCGGGCGGGCTCTACGTCCCGCTCGACGAGGCGTGGCCGGCCGCCCGGGTGGAATCGATCCTCGCTTCGACCGGGTCCGCCGCGATCCTCACCAACGGCAGCCGTCTCGGCGCGGTCGAGGAGATGCAGTGGCGGCTGCCGGCGCTCGCCGGCGTCGTCTGCCTGGATATCGCCGAGCCCGTGCCCCCCGTCGAGGCGCTCGATCCGGGGAGCGTCGCCGAGCTGTGGGACTACGTGGCCGAGCGGGCGGTCGACCGGAAGACGGCGGGCGGCTTCGTCAGCGCCTTCACGGGCCTGCCGTTCAGCGCCGCCGAGGTCGACGAATACCGCGACCACGTGCTGGCGCTGGCCGGCCCGTGGCTGCGCCCCGGGGCGCGGGTGCTCGAGATCGGCAACGGCTCGGGGCTGCTGCTCTGGGAGCTGGCTCGCCAAGTGGGCCACGTCACCGGGATCGATCCCTCGCCGCTGACGCAAGGGCGCAATCGCGAGAGGGCCGTGGCTGAGGGGATCGGCAACGTCGAGCTGCTGACCGGCTTCGCCCACGAGGCCGGCGAGCTGGTCGGCGACGAACGCTTCGATCTGATCGTTCTCGCCAGCACGGTGCAGTTCTTCCCCGGCCCGCGCTACCTGGAGCGGGTGGTGCGCTGGGCGCTCGGCTGCTTGAACCCCGGCGGCGCGCTGCTGATCGCCGACGTGCTCGACGCCCGGCGGCGCGAAGAGCTGGCGCGGGCGACCGAGGAGCAGCGAGGCGCGCCGGTCGTGGCCGGCCGGCAGGAGCTGTTCCTCGACGAGGACCTGTTCCGCGATCTCGGCGCGCGGGCTTCGGTGCATCATCGCAGCGCCGGCTTCCCCAACGAGCTGCGCTTCCGCTACGACGTGCTGCTCCAGCCCGGAGCCGGCACCCTCCAGCGCCGCAAGCGGCTGTGGACCGGCGCCCATGCCGCCATCCAGCCCGCCGCCGCGCTGCCGGCCGTAACCGGTCCGGAGGACGTCGCCTACATCATCCACACCTCGGGGTCGACCGGCAAACCGAAGGGGATTGTCGTCGCGCACCGCTCGGCCGTGAACCTGATCGATTGCCTCAACCGCACTTTCGGCGTCGGTCCGGACGACCGCGGCCTCTTCGTCACCTCGCTAGCCTTCGACCTCTCGGTCTACGACATCTTCGGCGTCCTGGCCGCGGGGGGGACGGTGCAGGTGGCCACGGCTGAGGAGCTGGCCGATCCCGACCGTCTGGTCGGGCTGCTGCGCACGGGCGGGATCACGCTCTGGAACTCGGCCCCCGCGGCGCTGGTGCGGCTCGCCCCGGTGTTCCCGGCGCTCCCTGAAGAGGCGAGTCGCTTGCGGCTGGTCTTCCTGGCCGGCGACTGGATCCCGGTGACGCTGCCGGACCGCATCCGCCAGGCCTTCCCGCGCGCCCAGGTGATCAGTTTCGGCGGCACCACCGAGACGACGGTGTTTTCGAACGGGTATCCGATCGGCGCGGTGGACCCCTCCTGGCCGAGCATCCCCTACGGACGGCCGCTCGCCAACAACACCTACCACGCGCTGGACGGGGCGCTCTCCCCGGTTCCGATCGGGGTTCCCGGCGACCTCTACATCGGCGGCGACGGCGTCTCGCTGGGGTACGTCGGGCGGCCGGAGCTGACCGCCGCGTCCTTCCTCCCCGATCCCTTCGATCCGAGACCGGGGATGCGCCTCTACCGCACCGGCGACCGCGGCCGCTACGGGGCGGACGGCAACCTGGAATTCCTCGGCCGGCTGGACGAGCAGGTCAAGGTGCGCGGCTACCGCATCGAGCTGGGGGAGATCGAGGTCGCGCTGTCGCGGCTTCCCGGAGTGCGGGAGGCGGTGGTGCTGGCGCGCGAGCACGAGCCGGGGGACAACCGGCTGGTGGCCTACATGGTGCCGGCCGCCGGGGCCTCGCCCGAGTCTCTCTCCTCCGGTGAGCTGCGCGACGCCCTGCGCCGGTCGCTCCCCGAGTACATGCTCCCCTCCGCCTTCGTGCTCCTCGAGTCCTTGCCGGTGACGGCGAACGGCAAGCTCGACCGCCGGGCGCTGCCGGCGCCGGAGTGGGGAGGTGGCCGGGAGCTTGCGGCGGCGCGGACGCCGGTCGAGGAGGGGTTGGCGGCGATCTGGTCGCAGGTGCTGGGGGTGCCGCGGGTGGGTCGCGAGGACAGCTTCTTCGCCCTCGGCGGTCACTCGCTGCTGGCAACGCAGATGGTGTCGCGGGTGCGGGTGGCGTTCGGCGTCGAGATGCCGCTGCGCACGCTCTTCGAGCGCCCGCGCCTGGCCGACCTGGCGGCGGCGGTGGAGGAGCTGCGCGTGGCGGGCGGGGCGGCCTTCTCGTCCGCCTCATCCGCCGCGTCCGCGGTGGGGACGGAGCTGGCCGCCTTCCCGCTGTCGTTCGCGCAGGAGCGGCTCTGGTTCCTCGACCAGCTCGAGCCGGGGGGCTCCTCCTACAACATCTCCCAGGCGGTCCGCCTGACCGGCCGGCTCGACGTGGCCGCCCTCGCGGGGAGCCTCTCCGAGATCGTCCGCCGCCACCAGTCGCTGCGCACCACCTTCGAGCTGACCGCCGCGGGATCTCCGGGGCAGGTGATCCGCCCCGCCGCGGCGGTGGCGCTGCCGGCGGTCGATCTCACGGCGCTGCCCCGGGAGCGGGCGGCGGAGCGGGCCCGGGAGCTGGTCGCCGAGGAGGCGCGGCGCCCCTTCGATCTCGTTCGCGGTCCTCTGGTGCGCGCTCTCCTTCTGCGTCTGGCCGCCGGCGAGCACATCCTGGTGATCGACGTCCACCACATCGTCTCGGACGGCTGGTCGACCGGCATCCTGCTGCGCGAGCTCGGCGTCCTCTACCGCGCCCATGTGGCGGGGGAACCGTCGCCGCTGCCGGAGCTGCCCCTCCAGTACGCCAACTTCGCCTCCTGGCAGCGCCAGTGGCTGAGCGGCGCGGAGCTCGAGCGGCAGCTCGGCTACTGGCGCCAGCGGCTGGCCGGGGCGCCGGGGGTCCTCGACCTGCCGGCCGACCGGCCGCGGCCGGCGGTGCAGAGCCTGCGCGGCGCCAGCCGCTCCTTCGTCCTGCCGGCGCCGCTCGCGGCGGCCCTCCAGACCCTGGCTCAAGAGCAGGGGGTCACCCTCTTCATGGTCCTGCTGGCGGCGCTCGACGCGCTGCTCTCCCGGCTGAGCGGCCAGGAGGACCTCGTGGTCGGCTCGCCGGTCGCCAACCGCAACCAGGTGGGGATCGAGGAGCTGGTGGGCTTCTTCGTCAACACCCTGGTGCTGCGCGCCGACCTCGGCGGCGACCCGAGCTTCCGGACGCTGTTGCGCCGGGTGCGGGAGACGACGCTCGGAGCCTATGCGCACCAGGACCTGCCGTTCGAGAAGCTGGTCGAGGAGCTGGCTCCCGAGCGCACCCTGGCCCACGCGCCCCTGTTCCAGGTGATGCTCTCGCTGCAGAACACGCCGATGACGGCGCTCGAGCTCCCCGGCCTGGTGCTCGCGCCGCTCGCCGGGGAGAGCGGCGCGGCGAAGTTCGATCTCTCCTTCACCTTCGAGGAGGCCGGCGGCACCCTCGCCGGCCACCTCGAGTACAGCTCCGACCTCTTCGACGGCGTGACCGTCGCCCGCTGGCTCGACCACTTCGAGCAGCTGCTGGGGGCGGTGGTCGCCGATCCCGAGCTGCGCCTCTCGGAGGTCGAGCTGCTGGCCGCCGCGGCGCGCCACCAGATCGTGGACGAGTGGAACGACACCGCGGGCGCCTTCCCGGCCACGACGCTGCTCCACCAGTTCTTCGAGGCCGCGGCGGAACGGGCTCCGGAGTCGATCGCGGCCGTCTGCGCCGAGCGCGAGCTGAGCTATGCCGGTCTCGAGGCGGGCGCCAACCGCCTGGCCCACCTGCTGCGCGGCGCGGGGGTCGAGCGCGGCGCGGGGGTAGGAGTCTGGGTCGAGCGCTCCTTCGACATGCTGATCGCCGTCCTCGGCGTCCTCAAGGCGGGGGCGTGCTACATCCCCCTGGACGAGGCCTGGCCGGCGGGGAGGGTGGAGTCGATCCTCGCCGCGACGGGCGCGTCGGCGGCCGTCGTCGCCGCCTCCCTGTTGCCCGCGGTCGAGGAGATGCGCTGGCGGCTGCCCGCGCTCTCGGACGTCGTCTGTCTGGACATGGCGGAGCCCGAGCCGCCCGTCGAGGCGCTCGATGGGGGGAGCGTCGCCGGGCTGTGGGACTTCGTGGCGGAGCGGGCGGTCGACCGGGTGACGGCCGGAGGGTTCGTCAGCGCCTTCACCGGCCAGCCGTTCAGCGAGGCGGAGGTCGACGAGTACCGGGACCGCATCCTGTCGCTGGCTGGGCCCTGGCTGCGTCCGGAGGCGCGGGTGCTCGAGATCGGTAACGGCTCGGGGCTGCTGCTCTGGGAGCTGGCCTCCCGGGTGGCCCATGTCACCGGCGTCGATCCGTCGCCGCTGACGCAGGAGCGCAACCGCGAGCGCGCGGCGCGCGAGGGGATCGGCAACGTCGAGCTGCTCACCGGCTTCGCCCACGAGGCGGGCGATCTGCTGGCAGAGACCGCGCGCTTCGACCTGATCCTGCTCGCCAGCACGGTGCAGTTCTTCCCCGGGCCGCGCTACTTCGAGCGGGTGATGCGCCGGGCGCTCGAGCGCCTCGCGCCGGGCGGCGTGGTGCTGGTCGCGGACGTGCTCGACCCCCGGCGGCGCGAGGAGCTGCGGCGGGCGACCGAGGAGCATCGGAGCCGGCTGGGGATCGAGGGCGCGGTGGCACCGCGCCAGGAGCTGTACGTCGACGCGGACCATTTCAGGGACCTCGGAGCGGCGGCCTCGATCCACCCCCGCGACGAAGGCTTCCCCAACGAGCTGGCCTTCCGCTACGACGTGATCCTGACTCCGGCCGAGGCCGCGTCGTCCCTATCCCCAGGGCCGCGCAAGCGTCTGTGGACCGGCTGGCACGCCGGGCGCGCCGCCGCGGAGCGCCCGCCGGCCGTGGCCGGCCCCGAGGACGTCGCCTACGTCATCCACACCTCGGGCTCGACGGGCACGCCCAAGGGGATCGTCGTCCAGCACCGCCAGATCGCCAATCTGATCGACTGCCTGAACCGCTCGTTCGCCGTCGGCGCGGCGGACCGCGGGCTGTTCGTCACCTCGCTCTGCTTCGACCTCTCGGTCTACGACGTGTTCGGCATGCTGGGAGCCGGGGGCACGGTCCACGTCGCGACGGCAGGTGAGCTCGCCGATCCCGACCGCATGGTTGAGCTGCTGCGGACGGGGGGGATCACCCTGTGGAACTCGGCGCCGGCGGCCCTCCTGCGCCTGGCGCCGCTGTTCCCCAGGGAGCCCGACGAGTCCAGCCGCCTGCGGCTCGTCTTCCTGGCCGGCGACTGGATCCCGGTGACCCTGCCGGACCGCGTCCGCCGGGCCTTCCCCGCGGCGGAGGTGGTCAGCTTCGGCGGCACCACGGAGACGACGGTGTTCTCGAACGTCTTCCGGATCGGCGAGGTCGATCCGCACTGGCCGAGCATCCCCTACGGCCGGCCGCTCGCCAACAACACCTACCACGTGCTCGACGCCGGGCTCTCCCCCTGTCCGATCGGCGTCGCCGGAGACCTCTACATCGGCGGCGCCGGCGTCTCGCTGGGCTATGTCGGGCGGCCGGAGCTGACCGCCCGGGCCTTCCTCCCCGACCCTTTCGGCACCCTCGGGGGACGTCCGGGGATGCGCCTCTACTCCACGGGGGACCGCGGGCGCTACGGCGCCGACGGCATCCTGGAGCTGCTCGGCCGGCTCGACGAGCAGGTGAAGATCCGCGGCTACCGCATCGAGCTGGGGGAGATCGAGCTGGCGCTCGGCCGCCAGCCCGGGCTGCGCGAAGCGGTGGTGCTGGCGCGCGAGGACGAGCCGGGGGACCGGCGGCTGGTGGCCTACGTGGTGCCGGCGGCCGGCATCGCTGCGGCGGAGCTGTCGGCGCCGGCGCTCGCCGACGCCCTGCGCGGCGCGCTCCCCGAGTACATGGTCCCCGCCGCCTTCGTGATGCTCGACGCGCTGCCGGTGACCGCCAACGGCAAGCTCGACCGCCGCGCCCTCCCCGTCCCCGAGTGGGGCGCCGGCGCCGAATTCGCGGCTCCCCGCACGCCGGTCGAAGAGGCCCTGGCGGCGATCTGGTCGCAGCTCCTCGGCGTGGCGCGGGTGGGGCGCGAGGACAGCTTCTTCGCCCTCGGCGGGCACTCCCTGCTGGCGACGCAGATGGTGTCGCGGGTGCGCGAAGCGCTCGGCGTCGAGCTGCCGCTGCGCGCCCTCTTCGAGCGACCGAAGCTGGCGGACCTCGCCACGGTGTTGGCGGCGGCGCGGACGGCGGGAGGGATGGCGGCGCTGCCGGCGCTGCGGCCGGCGGCGCATACCGAGGGAGAGGAGCTGCCGCTGTCATTCGCCCAGGAGCGTCTCTGGTTCCTCGACCAGTACGATCCCGGCTCGGCGACCTACAACATCCCCGTCACCGTGGAGCTCACCGGGTCGCTCGACGCCGCGGCGCTGGTGGCGGCGTTCGCCGAGGTGGTCCGCCGTCAGGGGTCCCTGCGCACCACGTTCGTCGCGGCCGGCGGCGCTCCCCGCCAGCGGATCGCCCCGCCGGTCCCGGCGGCCGGTCTGCCGCGGGTGGACCTCGCGGCGCTGCCGGCGGCGATGGCCCTGAGCGAGGCGGAGAGGATCGGGCGCGAGCAGGAGGCTCGCGGCTTCGACCTCCAGCGCGGCCCCCTGTTCGACGCCCTGCTCGTCCGCCTGGCCCGGGAACGCCATCGTTTCCTCTTCACCTGCCATCACGTCATCTCGGACGGCTGGTCGGTGGGGGTCCTGGTCGGCGAGCTCGCGGCGCTCTACTCGGCGTACCGCGAGGGGCTCGCCTCGCCGCTCCCCGCGTTGCCGATCCAGTACACCGACTTCGCCGCCTGGCAGCGCCGGTGGCTGGGTGGCGAGCATGCCGCCGAGCTCGCCTATTGGGAGACCCGCCTGGGCGAGGTCGCCCCCGCCGAGCTTCCCACCGACCGGCCGCGGCCGGCGATCCAGACCTTCCGCGGCGGCCGGCGCCAGCACGCTCTGCCGCCTGCGCTGACGGCGCGCCTCAAGAGCTTCGGCCGGGACGAAGGGGTGACCCTGTTCATGACCCTGCTGGCGGCCACGCAGTCGCTCCTCTCGCGCCACAGCGGCGAGAACGACGTGGCGGTGGGCGCGCCGGTCGCCGGCCGCCAGTGGGTGGAGACGGAAGGGCTGATCGGCTGCTTCCTCAACACCCTGGTGCTGCGCACCGACACGTCGGGGGGGCCGAGCTTCCGCGAGCTGGCGGCGCGGGTGCGCACGGTGACCCTCGAGGCGTATTCGAACCAGGCGGTCCCCTTCGAGGCGGTGCTCGCCCGGTTGAACCTCCAGCGCGACCTGTCGCGCACACCGCTGTTCCAGGTGATGTTCAACATGCTGAACCTGCCGGCGCGGGAGGTGTCGCTCCCCGGCCTCGCGATGCAGGTGCTGACTCCCGGCGAGGTGCCGTCGAAGTTCGACCTCACCTTCTACCTCACCGAGGTGGAGGGCGGGGTGTGGATCGAGCTGGTCTACAACGCCGACCTCTTCGACGAGGCGCGGATCGCGGACGTCCTCGCGCAACTCGAGTCGCTGCTGGCGCAGGCCCTCGAGCGTCCCGACGCGCCGCTGGAGCAGCTGTCGCTGGTCACCGAAGCGGCGCGCCGGCGGCTCCCCGATCCCACGGCGACGCTCGACGCCGGCTGGATCGGGGGCGTCCACGAGCTGTTCGCGGCGCAGGCGGAGCGGGCTCCCGGGCGCCCGGCGGTCGTCGACGGCGGGGTGACGTGGAGCTACGGCGATCTGCTCTCGGGGAGCCGCGGGGTGGCGGGGTGGCTCGCGGCGCACGGGGTGCGGCCGGGCGAGCCGGTCGCGATCTTCGCCCACCGCAGCGCGCCGCTGGTGCCGGCGATCCTGGGGACGCTGATGGCCGGTGCGGCCTTCATGGTCCTCGACCCCGTCTACCCGGCTCCGCGGCTGGTCGAGATGCTGGGGCTCGCCGCGCCGCGCGCCTGGATCGCCCTCGAAGCGGCCGGGGCGGTGCCGGAGGGGGTGCTCACCTGGCTGGAGGCGGGCGACTGTCCGCGCCTGGAGCTTCCCGCGGGCGATGCGGCGCTGGCGAGCGTCGCGGCCTTCGCCCCCCTGGCGCCCGTGATGACGGTCGGCCCCGGGGACACCGGATGCATCGGCTTCACCTCCGGCTCGACCGGCGGCCCCAAGGCGGTGCGCGGCCTGCACGGCTCGCTCTCGCACTTCCTGCCGATCCACTGCGCGGAGCTCGATCTGCGGCCCGACGACCGCTTCTCGATGCTCTCCGGGCTGTCGCACGATCCGCTGCAGCGCGACATCTTCACCGCGCTCTTCCTGGGGGCGACGATCGTGGTCCCCGACCCGGCGGACATCGGGATCGCCGGCCGCCTGGCGGAGTGGATGGCAGGTGAGCGGGTGACGGTGGCGAACCTGATCCCCTCGCTCGCCCAGCTCCTCACCCAGCCTCCCCCGGAGGGCGCGCTGGCGCAAGTCCCCAGCCTGCGCCGGGCGATCCTGGTCGGCGAGGCGCTGACCCGCCGGGACGTCGCCCGGCTGCGCGGGATGGCCCCGAACGTCGCCTGCATCAACCTCTACGGCTCGACGGAGACCCAGCGCGCGGTGGCGTTCCATCGCGTCACGGAAGAGGAGGCCGCGGACCTCTCGGGGCGCGGGCGGCAGGTGCTGCCGCTCGGGCGCGGCATGCCGGACGTGCAGCTGCTGGTGCTCAACCGGGGCGGGCGGCAGGCGGGGATCGGCGAGATCGGCGAGATCGTGATGCGCAGCCCGCACCTGGCCGGCGGCTACCTCGGCGACGCGGCGCTGACGGCCGAGCGGTTCGAGATCAATCCCTTCCATCCACAGTCCGGGGACCGGATCTACCGCACCGGCGACCTCGGGCGCTACCTTCCGGACGGCGAGGTGGCGTTCGCGGGGCGCACGGACTTCCAGGTCAAGCTGCGGGGGTTCCGCATCGAGCTGGGGGAGATCGAGGCGGCGCTGGCCCGTCTGCCCGGGGTGCGGGAGGCGGCGGTGCTGCTGCGCGACGACCTCCCCGGCGGCAGCGGTCTGGCGGCCTACGTGGCGCCGACGGCGGCGGGCGCCCTGGCCGTGGACGCCGCTGACGATGCCGCCAGGGCGGGGGAGCTGCACGACGCGCTCTGGCAGCGGTTGCCGAGCTACATGGTGCCGACGGCGTTCCGCTTCCTCGCCGAGCTGCCGCGCACCCCGACCGGCAAGCTCGACCGCAAGGCCCTGGCGCGGCAGCCCCTGGCCCTTGCGGCCTCCCGCGAGGCGGAGCGGGGGCTGCGCACGCCGGTCGAGGAGATCGTGGCCGGGCTCTGGGCGGAGCTGCTCGGACGCGAGCGGGTGGGGCCGGACGACAACTTCTTCCAGCTGGGCGGTCACTCGCTGAGCGGCGCCCAGGTGGTCTCCCGGCTGCGCCAGGAGCTGCGCATCGACCTGCCATTGCGCGCCCTGTTCGAGGCGCCGACGGTGGCCGGGCTGGCCGCCGAGATCGAGCGCCGGCGCGCGCAGAACGGCGACGGCGACGGCGAGCGGCCGACGATCGCTTCCTTCCACCGCGAGCGCAGCGTGCCGCCCCCGCTGTCGTTCGCCCAGGAGCGCTTCTGGGCGGGGCGCCAGCTCGAGGCCCGCACGGTGGCCCCGGCGACGATTCCGATCCTGGTGCGCTTCGAGGGGGCGCTCGATTTCGTCGGCCTGCGGCAGGCGTTGCGCGAGATCGTCGACCGCCACGAGGTGCTGCGGACGAGCTTCGGAGAGGGCCCGGGAGGGGCGATCCAGATCGTCCATGGGGAGATCTCGATCGCCTTCCCGGTCGTCGACCTCGGAGCCCTCCCGGCCACCGCGGCCCTGGAGGAGGTGCGGCTCTGGAGCGCCCTCGACCGGCGGCGGCATTTCGACTACGAGCGGGCGCCGCTCTTCCGGCTGACCCTCTTCCGCTGCTCGGCGGTGGACAACGTGCTGCTCTTCAACGTCCACCACATCGCCTTCGACGGCTGGTCGCGCTCCGTGCTGGTGGCCGAGCTGTCGGCGCTCTACACCGCCTTCTGCGAGGGGAAGCCGTCCCCCTTGCAGCCGCTCGCCGCCCAGTACCAGGACTTCGCGCGCTGGCAGCGGCGGACGGTCGCCGGGGAGGCCCTGGAGAAGCAGGAGAGCTTCTGGCGGGAGCATCTGCGCGGCGCGGTGCCGCTCGATCTCGGCGCCGGCCGGCCTCCCGCTTCCCCCCGGACCTTCGAGGCCGGGATGGAGACGTTCACGGTGCCGCCGGATCTCGAACGGCGGCTCGAGGCCTTCGCGGCCGAGCGCTGCGTCACCCTGTTCATGACGCTGCTGACCGCCTTCAACGCCCTGCTCCATGCCGAGACGGGGGCGGAGGACATCGTGGTCATCTGCCTGTTCGCCAACCGCAACCAGGTCGAGATCGAGAACCTGATCGGCAACTTCTACGGGGGCCTGCCATTGCGGACCCGCCTCTCCGGCGCCCCCACCCTCGGCGCGCTGCTCGAGCGCGTGCGCGACGTGACGCTCGCGGCGCACGAGAATCCCGACATCCTCTACGAGTCGGCGTTCGAAGCCTTGAGCCTCCGCGACGAAGCGGACCAAGGGGGGCTCGATACCTTCCGCGTCCTCTTCCAGCTCGCCAAGCTGCCGCCCGCCGAGGCCGGCATACCCGACCTCCGGCTGACCCGGATGGCGGTCGACAACGAAAAAATGCGCAAAGATCTGAGCCTTTTCCTTACGCAATCGGACCAGCTCACGGGGCGCTTCCGTTACAACCTTGATGTGCTCGATCAGGAGCGGGTGGTCCGTCTACGGCGCCGGTTCCTCGCGCTCCTCGCCGCCATCGTCGCCGGCCCCGATCGCCCCCTGGCCGACCTGCTCGCGGCCGGCTAGGCCGCGCCAGATCCGTCGTCTCAGCCGCAGGAAAGCCGGCCTCCCGGTTGGGAGGGGCGTCCCGCATTCCGGTCTTCCCGCACTATGTAAGGTATGGCGGATTTGCGCATCGCAATAACGATTGGGTCCACGCAGGGAAGACCGGCCCGCAGGCCGGGGAGTTGAAGGTGCTTTGAGGCGGCGAGACGCCGTCGAGAGTCGGGATCTCGCGAGCGGTCTGGCGGCTCCGTCAGCGGAGGGTGGAGGGGCGGCGGGCGGCTCGGACGGGCCGTTGGGCTCTCTCTCCCACGGCCAGCGGGCGCTATGGTTCCTGCACCAGCTGGCGCCGGCGGAGAGCGTCTACAACATCGCGGCGGCGGCCCGCGTCCTCTCGCCCGTGGACGGCGATGCGCTGGAGCGCGCCGTGCAGGCGCTGGTCGACCGCCACGCCGCCCTGCGCACGACCTTCCCGATCTCCCGAGACCCAGGCGGCACCTCAGGCGATGGCGAGCCGCGCCAGCGGATCGCCGGGGAGCTGACCTTCCGGCTCGGTCGCGAGGACGCCTCCGGGTGGAGCGAGGCGCGGCTGCGGGCCCGCCTGGCGGAGGAGGCGTGGCGGCCGTTCGATCTCGAGCGGGGTCCGCTGCTGCGGGTGAGCCTGTGGACGGGGGGCGGGGGCGGGCCGGTCGTCCTGCTGGTGATCCATCACATCGTGGCGGACTTCTGGTCGCTGGCGGTGCTGATGCGGGAGCTCGCGGCGCTCTACCGGGAGGCCTCCGGCGGCGCGCCGGCGGCCCTGGGGCCGGCGGGGCTCGCCTACGAGGAGCACGTCTGGCAGGAGCGGGAAGCGCTGCGTGGCGAGCGGGGAGAGGAGCTGCTCGCCTACTGGCGGCAGCGGCTCTCTGGGGTGCCGGTGCTCGAGCTGGCGACCGACCGTCCGCGCCCGGCGATCCAGACCTATCACGGCGAGGCGTACCGGCTGCGGCTGCCGGCGGAGCTGGTGTCGGCGCTGCGGTCGCTGAGCCGGGCGCGGCACGGCACGCTGTTCCTGACCCTGCTCGCGGCCTTCCAGGCTCTCCTCGGCCGGCACACGGGGCAGGAGGACCTGGCGGTGGGGTCGCCGCGGGCGAACCGTTCGCAGTCGAAGCTGGCGGGGACGGTGGGGTACTTCGTGAACCTGGTGGTGCTGCGGGGGGACCTGTCGGGGGAGCCGGGGTTCGCCGAGCTGCTGGAGCGGACGAAGGGATCGGTAGCAGCGGACTTCGCGAAGGGCGAGTACCCGCTGCCGCTGCTGGCCGAGCATCTGGCGCCGGAGCGCGACGCGAGCCGGACGCCGCTGTTCCAGGTCTCGTTCGTGATGCAGAAGGAGACGCGGGGGGTCGAGGGGCTGACCGCCTTCGCGCTGGGAGAGGAGGGGGTGGAGGTGGGTCCGGCGGAGCTGCGTCTCTCGTCGCTGGCGCTGCCGAACCCTCCGGCTCCCTTCGATCTCCAGCTCCACGCGGTCGAGCGGCAGGGGGGCCTGAGTCTCGCCCTGCAATACAACTCGGACCTCTTCGACGCGGAGACGGCGGGGCGCCTGATGGCGCGCTTCGCGGTGCTGCTGGAGTCGATTGTGGCCGATCCCGAGGAGTCGATCTGGCGGCTGCCGATCCTCCCCGCGGCGGAGCGCCGGCAGCTCCTGGCGTGGAATGAGACGAGAGAGCCTGCAAGGTCCGAGTCGAACCTTTTCCAGATGTTCGCCGCGCAGGCGGCGCGGACCCCTTCGGCCCTGGCGCTGATCGCGGGGGAGGAGCGGCTGGGCTACGGGGAGCTGGCGGCGCGTGCGGAGGCCCTGGCCGGGCACCTGCGGAGCCTGGGAATCGGCCCCGAGGTGGCGGTCGCGATCTTCCTGCCGCGGCGTGCGGAGCTGCTGGTGGCGCTCCTCGCGACGCTCGGGGCGGGCGGGTTCTACGTCCCCCTCGATCCCGCCTATCCGGAGGAGCGGGTGAGCTTCATGCTGGCCGACAGCGGCGCCGCCGTGGTGCTGACCACGACGGAGCTGGCGGGGCGGCTGCCGGAGACGTCGGCGCGAGTCGTCCGGCTCGACGCATTGCCGGCGACCCTTCCCGCGGCGGCAGGACCGGCCGCCGCCCTGAACAACCTGGCCTATGTGATCTACACCTCGGGGTCGACGGGGCGGCCGAAGGCGGTGGCGATCGAGCACCGCAGCGCCGTGACGCTGATGGGCTGGTCGCGGCGGGAGTACTCGGAGCTCGAGCTCGCGGGGGTGCTGGCTTCGACCTCGATCACCTTCGACATGTCGGTCTTCGAGCTGTTCGCGCCGCTGGCCTGGGGGGGCACGGTAATCCTGGCCGAGAACGCCCTGGCACTCCCGGATCTTCCCGCGGCGAACGCGGTGCGGGTGATCGACACGGTTCCGTCGGCGATGGCGGAGCTGTTGCGGATGGGCGGGGTGCCTGCCTCGGTGGTGACGGTGAACCTGGGGGGCGAGGCGGTGCCGCGGGCGCTGGCCGACCGGGTGTACGCCGAGGGGTGGATCGAGCGGCTCTACAACGTCTACGGCCCGTCGGAGGACACCACGTTCTCCACCTGGGCGCTGATCGAGCGCGAGTCGGGGAGGGCGCCGTCGATCGGCCGTCCGCTCGACGGCGAGCAGGCGTGGGTGGTCGACCGCCACCTCCAGCCGGTGCCGATCGGCGTGCCCGGGGAGCTGTATCTCGGCGGCGCGGGGGTGTCGCGCGGTTATCTGGGACGGCCGGAGCTGACGGCGGAGCGCTTCGTCCCCGACCCGTTCGCGGCGGTTCCCGGAGCCCGGATGTACCGGGTGGGCGATCTGGTCCGGTATCGGGCGGATGGCGCGGACGGCATCCTGGAGTTCCTGGGGCGTCTCGATCACCAGGTGAAGGTGCGGGGTTTCCGCATCGAGCCGGGGGAGGTGGAGTCGGCGCTGCTGATCCATCCGGCGGTGCGCTCTGCGGTGGTGCTGCCGCGGACGGACTCCGCGGGGACCCCGGCGCTGGTGGCGTACCTCGAGACGGCGCCGGGTGCGGTCTCCGCGGGGGAGCTGCGGCAGCACCTGCTCTCCCGCCTGCCGGAGTACATGGTCCCCTCGGGCTTCGGGTTCGTCGAAGCGATGCCGCGGACCCCGAACGGCAAGGTGGACCGCCAGACGCTGGCGCGCTGGGCGCCGCTGCCGGAGGAGCGCCCGGCGTCGGCGCCGCGGACGCCGCTCGAGGAGCTGCTGGCGGGGATCTGGTCCGAGGTGCTGGGGATGGCGCGGATCGGGGTGGACGACGATTTCTTCGCGCTCGGCGGGCACTCTCTGCTGGCGACGCGGGTGGTGTCTCGGGTGCGCGAGGTGCTGGGGGTGGAGCTGCCGCTGCGCCGGCTGTTCGCGGCGCCGACAGTGGCGGCGCTGGCGCGGGGGATCGCCGCGAGCCTGCCGATCGCGAAGAGCGCGGCGCCGCCGATCCCGCAGCTGGTCAAGGTGCCGCGGGATCAGCCGCTGCCGCTCTCCTTCGCCCAGCAGCGGCTGTGGTTCCTCGATCAGTTGGAGCCGGGGAGCGCGACCTACAACATCCCGGCGGCAGTCGAGCTGCGGGGGAGGGTGGAGCGCGGGGTGCTGGCCGCGTCGCTGTCGGAGGTGGCGCGCCGCCACGAGTCGCTGCGCACCCGCTTCGCCGGCGACCGGCAGGTGATCGATCCGCCGGCGCCCCTCCTGTTGACGGCGGTCGATCTCGCGGGACTGCCGGCGGCTCTGGCTGCGGCGGAGGCCCGCCGGCTGGCGCGCGCGGAAGCGCTGCGGCCGTTCGATCTCGCCGCGGGGCCGCTGCTGCGGTCGACTCTGGTGACGTTGGGCGCGGGGGGAGCCGAGGATCAGGTGCTGCTGCTGACGATGCACCACGTGGTGACCGACGGCTGGTCGCTGCGCCTGCTGGCCATGGAGCTGGGGGAGATCTACGGCGCCTTCTCGCGGGGCCTGCCGTCGCCGTTGCCGGAGCTGCCGATCCAATATGCCGACTACGCGGTGTGGCAGCGGCGGTGGCTACAAGGGGAGGTGCTCACCGGCGAGCTGGCGCACTGGCGAGGCCGGCTCGCCGGGGCGCCGCCGGTGCTCGAGCTGCCGCTCGACCGGCCGCGCACGGTGTCGGTGTCGGCGGGGTCGGTGAGCGACCGCGGCGGCAGCCGCGCGCTCTCCCTCCCTCCGTCTTTGCTGGCGCCGCTTCAGGCGCTGGCGCGGCGGCAGGGGGTGACGCTGTTTATGGCCGTGCTGGCGGCGTTCCAGGCGCTGCTGTCGCGGATCAGCCATGCGGAAGACGTCAGCGTGGGGACGCCGGTTGCGGGGCGCAATCAGCTCGCGACCGAAAACCTGATCGGTTTCTTCGTCAACACGCTGGTGCTGCGCACCGATCTTTCGGGGGAGCCGGGGTTCGGGGAGCTGCTGGGGCGGGTGCGGGCGGTGGCGCTGGCGGCCTACGCGCACCAGGAGCTGCCGTTCGAGAAGCTGGTCGAGGAGCTGCAACCGCGGCGCGACCTCGGCGTCTCACCGTTGTTCCAGGTCTCCTTCGCGCTCGACGCCGAGGCGCCGCCGGCGCTGCGGCTGGGCGATCTCACGGGCTCGCTCTGGCCGCCGCTGGCGGAGACGGAGAAGTTCGATCTCAGCCTGACCTTGGGGCTGCTGGAAGATCGCTTGGCGGGGACCTTCGGCTTCCGCGCCGGGCTGTTCGACGGCGCGACGATCGAGCGGCTTGCCGGTCAACTGGTGCGGCTGCTGGCCGGGGCGGTGGCGGCTCATGAGACGCCGTTGTCGCGCCTGCCGCTGTTGAGTGCGGCCGAGCGGCACCAGGCGCTGGCGGAGTGGAGCGGCGCCGTCCCGTGGGCCCCGGCGGATCTTCCGGTCCACGAGCAGGTCGAGCGCTGGGCGCGGGAGACGCCGGAGGCCGCTGCCGTGGTCTGGGACGAGGCGGGCGCCGAGGTCTGGCTCAGCTACGCGGAGCTGAACCGCCGGGCGAACCTTCTCGCGCGGCGGCTGCGGGCCCTGGGGATCGGTGCGGAGTCGCGGGTGGCGCTGGGGCTCGAGCGCTCGCCGGAGTTGGTGACGGCGGCGCTCGCCGTGCTCAAGGCCGGCGGCGCCTACCTGCCGCTCGATCCGGAGTACCCGGCCGAGCGTCTGCGCTACATCCTGGCCGATTCCGGCGCCGCGGCGCTGCTCACGGTGCGCGGCCTCGCCGGCCGCTTCGAGGGGCCGGCGGAGCTGCCGGTGCTGCTCCTGGACGAGGCGATCCCGGCGGGCGCCCCGCTCGCCATCGCGCGAGGGGGCGCGGTCTCGGCGGAGAGCCTGGCCTACGTAATCTACACCTCGGGCTCGACGGGTCTGCCGAAGGGGACGCTGTTGCGGCACGCGGGGCTCGCGGGGCTCGCGCGCTGGCACCGGGAGTCGTTTGACCTGCGCTCCGGCGAACGGACGACGCTGCTGGCGGGGCCGGGGTTCGACGCCTCGGTCTGGGAGCTCTGGTCGTGCCTGGCCGCGGGGGCCACGCTGTGCATCCCGCCGCGCGACACGGTGGTCTCGCCCGCGGCGCTCGCTGCTTGGCTGGCGGAGCGGCAGATCGCCGTCTCCTTCCTGCCGACGCCGCTCGCCGAGGCGGTGCTGGCGGAGGAGTTGCCGGCGGGGCTCGCGTTGCGCGTCTTGCTCGCCGGCGGCGACCGCCTGCGCTCCCGGCCTCCCGCCGGCGCGGGCTTCGCGCTCTACAACTGCTACGGCCCGACGGAAGGGACGGTGGTGGCGACCAGCTCTCGCGTCTCGCCCGCGGGCTCCGGGCTGCCGGCGATCGGCCGCCTGATCTCCGGGGCGCGCGGCTACGTGGTGGACGGGGGCGCCGAGCCGGTGGGACCGGGGGTGTCCGGCGAGCTGTGGCTGGGGGGCGACGGGCTCGCGCGCGGCTATTTGGGGCGGCCGGAGCTGACGGCGGAGCGCTTCGTCCCCGACCCGTTCGGAGGCGAGCCGGGAGGGCGGCTCTACCACACGGGCGATCTGGTCAGGCGGCGTGCCGACGGCGAGCTGGAGTTCCTGGACCGCCTCGACCATCAGGTCAAGGTGCGCGGCTTCCGCATCGAGCTGGGGGAGATCGAGGCGCGCCTCGCGGCGCTGCCGGGAGTGCGCGAGGCGGTGGTGCTGGCGCGGCCGGATGTGCGGGGCGAGATGCGCCTGGTCGCCTGGGTGGCGGCGGACGCCGATTCATCGGAGGGCTGGTCGGCGTTGCTGCGCGCGGTGCTGCCGTCCTACATGGTGCCGTCGGCCTGGGGAGTGGTCGAAGCGCTGCCGCTGACCGCCAACGGCAAGGTCGATCGCCGGGCGCTCGCCGCCCTGCCGTCGCCGCTGGCGGCGGGAGAATCGGAGGAGGGCGGCGCGCCGCGGACTCCGGCCGAGGAGCTGCTGGCGGGGATCTTCGCCTCGGTGCTGGGGGTCGAGCGGGTGGGAGTCGACGCCAGCTTCTTCGAGCTGGGCGGCCACTCGCTGCTGGCGACGCAGCTCGCCTCCCGGATCCGCGAGGCGTTCGGCGTCGAGCTGCCGCTGCGGACGGTGTTCGAGGCGCCCACCCTCGCCGGCCTCGCCGCGCGGGTGGAGAGCGCGCGGGGGGCGGGCTCAGGACCGGCGGCGCCGCCGATCGAGCCGGCGGTGCGCCCGGCGAAGGTGCCGCTCTCCTTCGCGCAGTCCCGGCTCTGGTTCCTCGATCAGCTCTCGCCCGGCTCGGCGGCCTACAACGTGCCGGTGGCGCTGCGCCTCGAAGGTACGCTCGAGCCCCGGATCCTGCAGGCTGCCCTCGGCGGGGTGGTCAACCGTCACGAGGCGCTGCGCACCACCTTTCCGAGCCGCGAGGGGGAGCCGCACCAAGAGATCGCGGCGCCGCGGCCCGGCGCCACGCTGCCGCTGCCGCTGATCGACCTCACGGCGCTCCCCGCGCCGGCGCGAGGTGCGGCGGTGGCCGCCCTGGTGGCGGAGGAGGCCGCGCGGCCGTTCCGCCTCGGCGCCGGGCCGCTCCTGCGCACGGCGCTGCTGCGCCTCGGCGGCGAGCGGCACGTGCTGCTGCTGACCCTGCACCACATCGTCTCCGACGGCTGGTCGATGGAGGTCCTGGTGCGCGAGGTGGCGGCCCTCTACACGGCGTGCGCCGCGGGCCGCCCGTCGCCCCTGCCCGAGCTGCCGGTGCAGTACGCCGATTTCACCCTCTGGCAGCGGCGCTGGCTGAGCGGCGAGGCGCTGGCGCGCCAGCTCGAATACTGGCGCGGCCAGCTCGCGGGCGCGCCGGCGGCCCTCGACCTGCCGACCGACTTCCCGCGGCCAGCGGTGTCGCGGCTCGCCGGCGCCACCCGCACGGCCGCGCTGCCGGCCGCGCTCGCCGCCGGGCTCCAGGCGTTCTGCCGGGAGCGGGGGGTGACCCCCTTCATGCTCCTGCTCGCCGTCTTCGACGTCCTCCTCTCCCGCTATTCGGGGCAGGAGGACGTGCTGGTGGGCTCACCGGTCGCCAACCGCAACCGCATGGAGACCGAGGGGCTGATCGGCTTCTTCGTCAACACGCTGGTCTTCCGGGCGCGCCTCGACGCGGCGCCGGCGTTCCGGGACCTCCTCCGGCAGGTGCGGGAGAGCGCGCTGGCCGCCTACGGTCACCAGGACCTGCCGCTCGAGATGCTGGTCGAGGAGCTGCAGCCGGAGCGCGATCTGTCGCGCCCCCCCTTCTTCCAGGTCCTGCTCTCCCTCCAGGCCCCGCGCCGCGAGCTGCCGCGCTTCGGGGGGCTCGCCCTCTCGCTGCTGGACGGGGAGGTGGTGACGGCGAAGTTCGACCTCTCGCTCCTCGTCGCCGATCCGCAACCCGCGGAGCCGCTCCGCCTCGCGGTCGAGTACGACACCGCCCTGTTCGAGGGCTCGACGGTCGACCGGCTGCTGGGGCACCTCGGGGTCCTGCTGGCGGGGGCGATGGCCACCCCGGACCTCGCCTGGCGCGACCTCCCGCTGCTGACGGAAGGGGAGCGGGAGCATCTGCTCGCGTTCAACGCCGCCGCCGCGCCGTTCACCCCGGGGCTCTCCGTGCAGCACCTCTTCGCGGCGCAGGCGGCGCGGACGCCGGAGGCGACGGCGGTCCTCGCCCCGGAGGGCGCGCTGACCTACGCCGGGCTCGACGCGCGGGCGAACCGGCTGGCGGCACATCTGCGCTCCCTGGGGGTCGGCGCCGAGACCCTGGTGGGGCTCTGCCTCGAGCGTTCCCTCGACCTGGTGGTCGGCCTGCTGGCGGTGCTCAAGGCGGGAGGGGCCTACGTGCCGCTCGACCCGGAGTATCCGGCCGAACGGCTGGCCCTGATGTTCGCCGACTCGGGGCTCGCGGTGGTGCTGACCGAGGAGAGGCTCCTCCCCGTGCTCCCCGCGGCGCGGCCGTTCGTCACCGTCTGCCTCGACTCCGAGGGGCCGGCGATCGCCCGCCGCGGCGGTGAGCCCGCGGACGCCGGCCCGGCCCCCGCGGCGGACGGCCTCGGCCTGGCCTACGTCCTCTTCACCTCGGGCTCCACGGGGCGGCCGAAGGGGGTGGCGATCCCGCAGCGGGCGCTGGTCAACCACATGCTCTGGATGCAGTCGGAGTACCCGCTTGTCGCCGGCGATCGGGTGTTGCAGAAGACGCCGTTCAGCTTCGACGCCTCGGTCTGGGAGCTCTACGCGCCGCTGCTCGCGGGCGCCACGCTGGTGATGGCGGAGCCGGGAGGGCACCGGGACCCGCGCTACCTGGCGACGGCGATCCAGCAGCACGGGGTCACCATCCTGCAGGTGGTTCCGGCGCTCCTGCGCGCGCTGCTCGACGACGTCGGCTTCGCGCAGTGCCGTACGCTACGCCGGGTCTTCTGCGGCGGCGAGGTGCTGAGCGCCGAGCTGCAACGGGATTTCTTCGCCGGGTTCGCGGGCCCCGCCGGGAGCGGCGCGGAGCTGATCAACCTCTACGGGCCGACGGAGACGACGGTCGAGATCAGCTCCTGGCGCTGCGCGCCGGAGCGGGCGGAGCGCCCCGCCCTGCTGGGACGGCCGATCACCAACAGCCGGCTCCACGTCCTCGGCCCCGCGGGGGAGCTCTGCCCGCTCGGCGTGCCGGGGGAGATCTGCATCGGCGGCCTGCCCGTGGGGAGGGGTTATCTCGGCCGGCCGGACGAGACGGCGGCCCGCTTCCTCCCAGACGCCTTCGGCGGCGAGGCCGGCGGGCGGCTCTATCGTTCGGGGGACCTCGGCCGCTGGCTGGCGGGAGGGGTGCTCGAATACTGGGGGCGGCTCGACCAGCAGGTGAAGGTGCGGGGCTTCCGCATCGAGCTCGGCGAGGTGGAGGCGGCGCTGCTGGCGCACCCCGAGGTCCGCGCCGCCGTGGTGCTGACGCGCCGGGACGGCTCCGGAAGCGCGGCCCTGGCCGCTCACGTGGAGTCGCTGCCGGGGGCGGTCTCCGCGGCCGAGCTGCGGCGCCACCTGAGATCCCGCCTCCCCGAGCACATGGTGCCGGCGGTCTTCAACCTCCTTGAAGCGCTGCCGCTGATGCCCAACGGCAAGGTGGACCGCAAGGCGCTCGCGGCGCTGGCGCCGGCGGCCGGCGAGATGGCGGCCGCCGAGGCGCCGCGCACCCCGGCGGAAGAGCTGCTGGCCGGGATCTTCGCCGAGGTGCTGGGGCTCGAGCGCGTGGGGATCGATGCGAGCTTCTTCGCGCTGGGCGGCCATTCGCTGCTGGCGACGCAGGTCGTGTCGCGGGTCCGCTCGGTGTTCGGCGTGGAGCTCCCGCTGCGGGCGGTGTTCGAGGCGCCGACGGTGGCGGCCCTGGCGAGCCGGCTGGCTATGGAAGGAGAGGGCGGCACCCTGCCGGAGATCATCCCCGCGCCGCGGCCGGACGGGATCGTCCTGTCGTTCGCCCAACAGCGGCTGTGGTTCCTCGACCAGCTCCAGCCGGGGAGCCCGCTCTACAACATCCCGTCGGCGGTGCGGCTCACCGGCGAGCTCGACCGCGGTGCCTTTGCCGCGGCCTGCGGGGAGATCGCGCGCCGCCACGAGGTCCTGCGGACGGTGTTCCGGAGCGACGGCGGGGAGCCGGTGGCCTGCGTCTCGCCCCCTGCCGGCCTCCCCGTCCCCCGGGTCGATCTCGTGGCGTTGCCCGCCGAGGCGCGCCGCGAGGAGGAGGAGCGGCTCACTCGGGAGGGCGCCCGGCACCCCTTCGATCTGGCGGCGGAGCTGCCCCTGCGGGTGTCGCTGCTGGCGCTGAGCGCTGACGAGCACATCGCGCTGGTGACCATGCACCACATCGCGAGCGACGGCTGGTCGCTCGGGGTGCTGGTGCGCGAGCTGGGAGCGCTCTACGCGGCGTTCCGGGAAGGGAGCCCGAGCCCCCTCCCCGAGCTGGCGGTCCAGTACGCGGACTATGCGGTCTGGCAGCGCCGGCTCCTGTCGGGAGAGCGTCTGCGAGCGGAGCTCGCCTTCTGGCGCGAGCGGCTGGCGGGCGCGCCGGCGGCGCTCGAGCTGCCGACCGACCGGCCGCATCCGGCGGTGGCGAGCCAGCGGGGGGCGGAGCACGCGCTGGCGCTGGACGGCGCCCTGACCGGCCGGCTCGGCGAGCTGTCGCGGCGGCAGGGATCGACCCTCTTCATGACCCTCCTCGCGGCCTTCGCGGCGCTGCTCGAACGCCACACCGGCCAGGAGGACCTGATCGTCGGCACCCCGATCGCGGGGCGCACGCAGGGGAAGACGGAAGCGCTGATCGGCTTCTTCATCAACACCCTGGCGCTGCGCGTCGACCTGGCGGGTTCGCCGACCTTCGCCGAGCTGCTGGCGCGGGCGCGGGAGACGGCGCTGGCGGCCTATGCCCATCAGGAGCTGCCGTTCGAGCGGCTGGTCGAGGAGCTCGATCCGGCGCGCGACCTCCGCCGCCCGCCGCTGGTGCAGGCGCTGCTGGTGCTGCAGAACGTGCCGTCGCGGGCCCTGTCGCTGCCGGGGCTGGAGCTGGAGACGCTGCCGCTGGAGACGGGGACGGCGAAGCTCGAGCTGACCCTGGCGCTGACCGAGACGGCGAGCGGCCTCTCCGGGGTGATCGAGTACAGCCGCGACCTGTTCGACGCCGCCACGATCGAGCGCTGGGCGGGACACTTCACGCGGCTGCTGGCCGGCGCGGTGGCGGACCCCGGCGCGCCGGTGTGGGAGCTGCCGCTGCTCGGCGGCGCCGAACGGGCGCAGCTCGCCGCCTGGAACGCGGAGACGCGGCGCCCGCGGGCGGAGGAGCTGGTCGGCTCGACCCTTCCCGAGCTGTTCGCGGCGCAGGTGCAGAGGACGCCGGATGCCGTGGCCTTGATCGCCGGCGAGGAGCGGCTCAGCTACGCGGAGCTTGCGGCGCGGACGGCGGCGCTGGCGCGCCGTCTGCGGGCGCTGGGGGTGGGCCCCGAGGTGCCGGTCGCGATCTTCCTGCCGCGGCGGCCGGAGCTGCTGGTGGCGCTCCTCGCGACGCACGCGGCGGGGGGTTTCTACGTGCCGCTCGATCCCGCCTATCCGGCGGAGCGGGTGGGCTTCATGCTGGCCGACAGCGGCGCGGCCGTGGTGCTGACCACGACGGAGCTGGCGGACCGTCTGCCGCCCGGTCAACGGATCGTCCGGCTCGACGATCTTTCGGAAGCTCCCTCTCCAGGCCCATCGCCCTCGGCTCTGTCCGGCAACCTGGCCTACGTGATCTACACCTCGGGCTCGACGGGACGGCCGAAGGCGGTGGCGATCGAGCACCGGAGCGCCGTGGCGCTGATGCTCTGGTCGCGGCGGGAGTTCTCGGACCTCGAGCTGTCGGGGGTGCTGGCGTCGACCTCGATCACCTTCGACATGTCGGTCTTCGAGCTGTTCACGCCCTTGGCCTGGGGCGGCACGGTGATCCTGGCCGAGAACGCCCTGGCGCTCCCGGAGCTTCCCGCGGCGAACGACGTGCGGGTGATCGACACCGTCCCCTCGGCGATGGCGGAGCTGCTGCGGACCGGGGGCGTGCCGAAGTCTGCGGTGACGGTGAACCTGGGAGGCGAGGCGGTGCCGCGGGCGCTGGCCGACCGGATCTACGCCGAGCCGGGGATCGAGCGGCTCTACAACGTCTACGGCCCGTCCGAGGACACCACGTTCTCCACCTGGGCATTGATCGAGCGGGAGTCGGAGCGGGCGCCGTCGATCGGCCGTCCGCTCGACGGCGAGCAGGCGCACGTGGTCGACCGGCATCTCCAGCCGGTGCCGGTGGGGGTGACGGGAGAGCTTTACCTGGGAGGCGAAGGGGTGTCGCGCGGCTACCTCGGCCGCCCGGAGCTGACGGCGGAGCGCTTCGTCCCCGATCCGTTCGCGGCCTCATCCGGGGCGCGGATGTACCGGGTGGGCGATTGGGTCCGGTATCGGCCGAGTGGCCAGGACGGCATCCTGGAGTTCCTGGGGCGGATCGACCACCAAGTGAAGGTGCGCGGCTTCCGCGTCGAGCCGGGGGAGGTGGAGTCGGCGCTGCTGACCCATCCCGCGGTGCGCGCGGCGGTGGTGCTGCCGCGCACGGACCCGTCGGGGAGCACGGCGCTGGTGGCGTACCTGGAGACGGAGCCGGGCGCGGTGTCGGCGGGCGAGCTGCGGCAGCACCTGAAGTCGCGCCTGCCGGACTACATGATCCCTTCGGCCTACGCCTTCCTGGAGGCGCTGCCGCTGACCCCCAACGGCAAGGCGGACCGCAAGGCTCTCGCGGCCCTGCCGTTCGCGGCCCCCGATCCGGAAGGCATTACGGCGCCGCGCACGCCGGCCGAGGAGCTGGTGGCGGGGATCTTCGCCGAGGTGCTGGGGCTGGCGCGGGTCGGGGTGGAGGAGAGCTTCTTCGAGCTGGGCGGCCATTCGCTGCTGGCGACGCAGGTCGTCTCGCGGCTGCGTTCCGTCTTCGGGGTCGAGCTGCCGGTGCGCGCGCTGTTCGAGGCGCCGACGGTGGCGGCTCTGGCGAGCCGGCTGTCCACCGCAGGAGAAGGCGGTACCCTGCCGGAGATCACCCCCGCGCCGCGGCGGGACGGGATCGTCCTCTCGTTCGCCCAACAGCGGCTCTGGTTCCTCGATCAGCTTCAGCCGGGGAGCCCGCTCTACAACCTGCCGGCGGCGGTGCGGCTGCGCGGGACGCTGGACCGGGGGGCGTTCGCCGCGGCCTTCGGGGAGATCGCGCGCCGCCACGAGGTGCTGCGCACGGTGTTCCGGAGCGACGGCGGCGAGCCGGAGGCCCGCGTCACGGCACCCGCGGGCCTCCCCGTCCCCGTGGTCGATCTCGCGGCGCTGCCCACCGGGGCGCGTCAGGCGGAGGATGAGCGGCTGACCTGGGAGAGCGCCCGGCACCCCTTCGATCTGGCGGCGGAGCTGCCGCTGCGGGTGTCATTGCTGGCGCTGGGCGCTGAGGAGCACGTCGCGCTGGTGACGATGCACCACATCGCGAGCGACGGCTGGTCGATCGGGGTGCTGGTGCGCGAGCTGGGGACGCTCTACACGGCCTTCGTCGGGGGAGGCCCGAGCCCCCTCCCCGAGTTGGCGATCCAGTACGCGGACTATGCGGCCTGGCAGCATCGGCTCCTGTCGGGAGAGCGTCTGCAGGCGGAGCTCGCCTTCTGGCGCGAGCGCCTGGCGGGAGTTCCCGCGGCGCTCGAGCTGCCAACCGACCGGCCGCATCCGGCGGTGGCGAGCCAGCGGGGGGCAGAGCACGCACTGACGCTGGACGGCGACTTGGCCGGCCGCCTCGGCGAGCTGTCGCGGCGGCAGGGATCGACCCTCTTCATGACCCTCCTCGCGGCCTTCGCGGCGCTGCTCGAACGCCACACGGGGCAGCAGGACCTGATCGTCGGCACCCCGATCGCGGGGCGCACGCAGGGGAAGACGGAAGCGCTGATCGGCTTCTTCATCAACACCCTGGCGCTGCGCGTCGACCTGGCGGGTTCGCCGACCTTCGCCGAGCTGCTGGCGCGGGCGCGGGAGACGGCGCTGGCGGCCTACGCGCACCAGGAGCTGCCGTTCGAGCGGCTGGTCGAGGAGCTCGATTTGGCGCGCGACCTCCGCCGCCCGCCGCTGGTGCAGGCGCTGCTGGTGCTGCAGAACGTGCCGTCGCGGGCCCTGTCGCTGCCGGGGCTGGAGCTGGAGACGCTGCCGCTGGGGACGGGGACGGCGAAGTTCGAGCTGACCCTGGCGCTGACCGAGACGGCGAGCGGTCTCTCCGGGGTGATCGAGTACAGCCGCGACCTGTTCGACGCCGCCACGATCGAGCGCTGGGCAGGGCATTTCACCCGGCTGCTGGCCGGCGCGGTGGCGGACCCCGGCGCGCCGGTGTGGGAGCTGCCGCTGCTCGGCGACGCCGAACGGGCGCAGCTCGCGGGCTGGAACGCGGAGACGCGGCGCCCGCGTCCGGAGGAGCTGGTCGGCTCGACCCTTCCCGAGCTTTTCGCGGCGCAGGCGTTGCGGACGCCGGATGCCGTGGCCTTGATCGCCGGCGAGGAGCGGCTTAGCTACGCGGAGCTGGCGGCGCGGACGGCGGCGCTGGCGCGCCATCTGCGGGCGCTGGGGGTGGCCCCCGAGGTGCCGGTGGCGATTTTCCTGACGCGGCGGGCGGAGCTGCTGGTGGCGCTCCTCGCGACCCATGCGGCGGGCGGGTTCTACGTCCCGCTCGATCCCGCCTATCCGGCGGAGCGGGTGGGCTTCATGCTGGCCGACAGCGGCGCGACCGTGGTGCTGACCACGACGGAGCTGGCGGACCGGCTGCCGCCGGAGCTGCGGATCGTCCAGCTCGATGCCCTGCCGGAGGCAGCCCCCGCGACAGCGTCGTCTCCTGTCGCGGTCTCGGGCAACCTGGCGTACGTGATCTACACCTCGGGCTCCACGGGTCGGCCGAAGGCGGTGGCGATCGAGCACCGGAGCGCCGTGGCGCTGATGCTCTGGTCGCGGCGGGAGTTCTCGGACCTCGAGCTGTCGGGGGTGCTGGCGTCGACCTCGATCACCTTCGACATGTCGGTCTTCGAGCTGTTCGCGCCCTTGGCGTGGGGCGGCACGGTGATCCTGGCCGAGAACGCCCTGGCGCTCCCGGAGCTTCCCGCGGCGAACGACGTGCGGGTGATCGACACCGTCCCCTCGGCGATGGCGGAGCTGCTGCGGACCGGGGGCGTGCCGAAGTCTGCGGTGACGGTGAACCTGGGGGGCGAGGCGGTGCCGCGGGCGCTGGCCGACCGGATCTACGCCGAGCCGGGGATCGAGCGGCTCTACAACGTCTACGGCCCGTCGGAGGACACCACGTTCTCGACCTGGGCATTGATCGAGCGGGAGTCGGAGCGGGCGCCGTCGATCGGCCGTCCGCTCGACGGCGAGCAGGCGCACGTGGTCGATCGCCACCTCCAGCCGGTGCCGGTGGGGGTGACGGGAGAGCTCTACCTGGGAGGAGAAGGGGTGTCGCGCGGCTACCTCGGCCGCCCGGAGCTGACGGCGGAGCGCTTCGTCCCCGATCCGTTCGCGGCCTCACCCGGAGCGCGGATGTACCGGGTGGGCGATTGGGTCCGGTATCGGCCGAGTGGCCAGGACGGCATCCTGGAGTTCCTGGGGCGGATCGACTACCAGGTGAAGGTGCGCGGCTTCCGCGTCGAGCCGGGCGAGGTGGAGTCGGCGCTGCTGGCGCACCCCGCGGTGCGCTCGGCCGTGGTGCTGCCGCGCGTGGACACCGCCGGCAGCACCTCGCTGGTGGCCTATCTGGAGACCGGGGCGGGCGCCGTGACGGCCGGCGAGCTGCGGAATCACCTGAAGTCGCGCCTGCCGGACTACATGGTCCCCTCGGCCTTCGCCTTCCTGCCGGCGCTGCCGCTGACCCCCAACGGCAAGGCGGATCGCAGGGCGCTGGCGGCCCTGCCGCTGGCGCTCGGCGAGGTGGAGAGCGCCGAGGCGCCGCGCACGCCCGCCGAGGAGCTGGTGGCGGGAATCTTCGCCGAGGTGCTGGGAGTGGAGGGGGTGGGGGGCGGCACCAGCTTCTTCGAGCTGGGCGGCCATTCGTTGCTGGCGATCCGCGCCGTGTCGCGGCTGCGCGAAGCCTTCGGCGTGAGCCTGCCGGTGAAGATCCTCTTCGAGGCGCCGACGGTCGCCGCCCTCGCCGCCGCGGTGACGGCGGTGCGCCGCGAGGCGTCGTCCGCGTCCGCGCTCGCCCTGCCGCCACTGGCTCCGGTGCCGCCCGAGGCCCGGGGCGAGCGGCTTCCCCTCTCCTTCCCGCAGCAGCGGCTGTGGTTCATGGAGCGGCTGGCGCCCGACAACTCGACCTACCACATCCCGTTCGCCGGCGAGATCCGCGGGCCGCTCGACGTGGCGGCGCTCACCGCCGGCCTGACCGGGATCGTCCGCCGGCACGAGATCCTGCGCAGCCGCTTCCTCGAGGTCGACGGCCAGCCCTGGCAGGAGATCGCCCCGCCGGCGCCGTGCCCGCTCCCCGTGATCGACCTCGCCACCCTCCCCGAGGAGCGGCGGCGCCCGCAGCTTGCGCGGCTCGGACGCGAGGAGACCGGGCGGACCTTCGACCTCCGTCGCGGGCCGTTGCTGCGCGCCCGGCTCATCCGCCTGGCGGCGGACGACCACGTCCTGCTGCTGACCCAGCACCACATCGTGTCGGACGGCGTCTCGGGCGCCATCCTGTTGCGCGAGCTGTCGGTCCTCTATGCCGCCGCCCTGGCCGGCGAGCCGTCGCCGCTCCCCGCGCAGCGGGTGCAGTACGGCGACTTCGCCGTCTGGCAGCGGGCCTGGCCGGACGCGGTGCTCGAGGGGCAGCTCGCCTACTGGCGCGAGGCGCTCTCGGGTCTCGCCACGCTCGAGATCCCGACCGATCACCCGCGCCCGCCGGTGCTCACCTTCCGCGGCCGGACGGAGCCGGTGATGGTGCCGGCGGTCGGCGCGCTGCGCGAGCTGGCGCGGGCGCACGGGGTAACCCTGTTCATGGCCTTCCTCGCCGTCTGGCAGGCGGTGCTCCAGCGCCTCAGCGGGCAGGCGGACCTCGCGGTCGGCACGCCGGTCGCCAACCGCAACCGTCCCGAGATCGAGGAGGTGGTGGGCTTCTTCGTCAACATGCTGGCCTTGCGCACCGACTTCCGCGGAGCGCCGAGCTTCGCCGAGCTGCTGGGGCGGGTGCGGCGGGTGGCGATGGCGGCCTACGACCACACCGACGTGCCGTTCGAGCGCCTGGTCGACGAGCTGTCGCCGGGTCGCGACCTCAGCCGGCAGCCGCTGGTGCAGGTGATGTTCACCCTGCAGACCGCCTCCGCGGCGCCGCCGGCCCTGCCGGGAACGGAGATCGAGGTCCTCAATCTCGCCGGCACGGTGGCGAAGTTCGACCTCACCCTCGAGCTGTTCGAGACCGGCGCCGGCTTCACCGGCCACATCGAATACAACAGCGACCTCTTCGACCGTCCGACCGTGGCCCGGCTGGCCGGCCACTACGCGAATCTGGCCGCGGCGGTGGCGGCGGCTCCCGCGGCGCGCCTCGCGGACCTCGAGCTGCTGTCGGCGGCCGAGCGCCAGCAGATCGTCGGGGAGTGGAACGACACCGACGCCGCCTTCCCGGAGACGACGCTGCTGCATCAGTTCTTCGAGGCGGCCGTCGAGCGGGCGCCGGAGGCGATCGCCGCGGTCTGCGCGGGGGAGGAGCTGACGTACCGCGCGCTCGAGGCGCGGAGCAACCGGCTGGCGCGCCTGCTGCGTGGCCGGGGGGTTGGGCGGGGGACGCCGGTGGGGGTCTGGGTGGAGCGCTCGTTCGAGCTACTGGTGGGGGTGCTCGGGGTGCTCAAGGCAGGCGGCCACTACGTGGCGCTCGACGACACCTGGCCGGCCCACCGGGTGGAGTCGATCCTCCTGGCGACCGGGGCGCCGGCGATCGTGGTGGGGAGCGAGCTGCTGGCGGCCGTCGAGGAGATGCGCTGGCGGCTGCCTGCGCTTTCAGACGTTGTCTGTCCGGGGATCGCTTTGGCGGAGCCGCCGGTCGAGGAGCTCGATCCCGCGAGCGTCGCGGAGCTGTGGGACTTCGTGGCGGAGCGGGCGGTGGACCGGGTGACGGCGGGAGGGTTCGTGAGCGCCTTCACCGACCAGCCGTTCAGCGAGGCAGAGGTCGACGAGTACCGCGACCGCGTGCTGTCGCTGGCCGAGCCGTGGCTGCGGCCGGATGCGCGGGTGCTCGAGATCGGCAACGGCTCGGGGCTGCTGCTCTGGGAGCTGGCTGGGCGGGTGGCGCACGTGACCGGCGTCGATCCCTCGCCGCTGACGCAGGAGCGCAACCGCGAGCGGGCGCTCTCCGAGGGGATCGGCAACGTCGAGCTGTTGACCGGCTTCGCGCACGAGGCGGGCGACCTGATCGGCGAGCCCGAGCGCTTCGATCTGATCCTGCTCGCCAGCACGGTGCAGTTCTTCCCGGGCCCGCGCTACCTGGAGCAGGTGATGCGCTGGGCGCTGGGCCGTCTCGCGCCCGGCGGCGCGGTGCTCGTCGCCGACGTGCTCGACGCAAGGCGGCGCGAGGAGCTGCGGCAGGCGGTCGAGACGCGGCGGGAGGCGGCGGGGCTCGCCGTGGACCCGGGCGCTGCCCGGCGCCAGGAGCTGTATCTCGACGAAGACCTGTTCAGCGATCTCGGAGCCGCCGCCGTTCATCATCGCGACCATGGCGACGGGGGCTTCCCCAACGAGCTGGGTTTCCGCTACGACGTGCTGCTCACCCCCGCCTCCAACCCGCGGCGCAAGCGGCTGTGGACGGGCTGGCACGTCGAGCGCGAGGAGGCGGCGAGGCTGTCGGCAGTGGCCGGGCCGGAGGACGTCGCCTACGTGATCCACACCTCGGGCTCGACGGGGGAGCCGAAGGGGATCGTGGTGCAGCACCGGCCGGCCGCGAACCTGGTGGACTGGATCAACTCGACCTTTGGGGTGGGGCCGCGGGACCGCGGCCTCTTCGTCACCTCGCTCGCCTTCGACCTCTCGGTCTACGACATCTTCGGGCTGCTGGCGGTGGGGGGGACGGTGCACGTCGCCACCAGCGAGGAGCTGGCCGATCCGGACCGTTTGGTCGCCTTGCTGCGGAGCGGGGGGATCACCCTCTGGGACTCGGCGCCGGCGGCGCTGGTGCGGCTGGCACCGCTGTTTCCAGCGGCGCCGGCTACGGCGGACGCGGCGAGCCGGCTGCGCCTGGTGATGCTGTCGGGCGACTGGATTCCGGTGACGCTGCCGGACCGCGTGCGGGGGTCGTTCCCACGGGCCAAGGTGATGGCGCTCGGCGGGGCGACGGAGGCGACGGTGTGGTCGAACTGGTACCCGGTGGGGGTGGTCGATCCGCGCTGGCCGAGCATCCCCTACGGGCGGCCGATCTCGAACGCGCACTACCACGTGCTCGACGCCGGCTTCTCCCCCTGTCCGATCGGGGTGGCGGGGGACCTCTACATCGGCGGCGACGTCCTGTGCGCGGGGTACACGAAGCCTGAGCTGACGGCGGCGGCGTTCGTGCCCGACCCATTCAGCGCGATCAGCCGTCCGGGGATGCGGATCTACCGCACGGGGGACCGGGCGCGCTACGGGACGGACGGCAACCTCGAGTTTCTGGGTCGTCTGGACCAGCAGGTGAAGGTGCGGGGATACCGCATCGAGTTGGGGGAGATCGAGGTGGCGCTGGCCCGCATCGCCGGAGTGCGCGAGGCGGTGGTGCTGGCGCGCGAGGACGAGCCGGGGGACAAGCGGCTGGTGGCCTACGTGGTGCCGCTGGCGGAGGCGGCGCTCTCTTCGGCTGAGCTGCGCGAAGGGCTGCGCGGGGGGCTGCCGGAGTACATGGTGCCGTCGGCGTTCGTGATCCTCGAGGCGCTGCCGGTGACGGCGAACGGCAAGCTCGACCGGCGGGCGCTGCCGGCGCCGCAGTGGGGTGCGGAGAGCGGCGAATTCGCGCTGCCCGAGACGCCGGTCGAGACGGCGCTGGCGGCGATCTGGTCGGAGATCCTGGGGGTGAGCCCGATCGGCCGCGAGGACGACTTCTTCGACCTCGGCGGCCACTCGCTGCTGGCGACGCAGATGGTGTCGCGGGTGCGCGAGACCTTCGGGGTGGAGCTGGCGCTGCGGACGCTGTTCGAGCGGCCGACGCTGGCCGATCTCTCCGAGGCGCTGGCGGAGGCGGTGTCCGAGAAAGCGGCGGAGGAGCCCGTGAGCGGGCCGGTGCTGCGGCGGGTGGAACGGACGTCCGAAGGCCTGCCGCTGTCGTTCGCGCAGGAGCGGCTGTGGTTCCTCGACCAGCTGGAGCCGGGGTCGGGGACTTACAACATCCCCGTCACGGTGGAGCTCGCCGGGGCGCTCGACGTCGCGGCGCTGCTCGCGGCGTTCGCCGAGGTCGTCCGCCGCCAGGAGTCGCTGCGCACCACGTTCGTCGAGATCGACGGCGTCCCGCGCCAGCGGATCGCCCCCTTCACCCGGGCCGGCTTGCCGCAGGTGGACCTCGCCGCCCTCCCCGCGGCGGTGGGGCGGCGGGAGGCGGCGAGGCTCGCGCGGGAGCAGGAGGGGCGCGGCTTCGACCTGCGGCGGGGCCCCCTGTTCCGCGCCGTGATCGTCCGCCTGGAGCGGGACCGCCACCAGTTCCTGCTGACCTTTCATCACGTCATCTCCGACGGCTGGTCGGTCGGCGTGCTGGTCCGCGATTTGGGAGCGCTCTATGCCGCCGCCCTGGCGGAGAACCCGTCGCCGCTCTCCGAGCCGGCGATCCAGTACGCCGACTTCGCCGCCTGGCAGCGCCGCTGGCTGGCCGCGGGCTCGGCGGCGGAGCTCGCCTACTGGGAGGCTCGCCTCGGCGGCGAGATCGCCCCCGTCGAGCTCCCCGCCGACCGGCCGCGGCCGGCGATCCAGACCTTCCGCGGCGGGCGGAAGCAGCTCATGCTCGCCGCCGAGCTGACGGCGCGGCTCAAGGGGTTCGGCCAGGGCGAAGGGGCGACTCTGTTCATGACCCTGCTGGCGGCCACGCAGTCGCTCCTCTCGCGCCACAGCGGCGAGGACGACGTGACGGTGGGCGCGCCGGTCGCCGGCCGCCAATGGGGGGAGACGGAAGGGCTGATCGGCTGCTTCCTCAACACCCTTGCGCTGCGCACCGACACCGCGGGGAGCCCGAGCTTCCGCGAGCTGGTGGCAAGGGTGCGCACGGTGACCCTCGAGGCCTACGCGAACCAGGCGGTCCCCTTCGAGGCGGTGCTCGCCCGGCTCAACCTCGAACGCGACCTGTCGCGGACCCCCCTTTTCCAGGTGCTGTTCAACATGCTGAACCTGCCGGCGCGGGAGCTGGCGCTGCCGGGCCTCGAGCTGCAGCTGCTGACGCCGGCCGAGGTGCCGTCGAAGTTCGACCTCACCTTCTACCTCGCGGAGGTGGCGGGCGGGGTGCGGATCGAGCTGGTCTACAACGCCGACCTGTTCGACGCGGCGCGGATCGCGGACGTCCTCGCGCAGCTCGAGTCGCTGCTGGGGCAGGCCCTCGAGCGTCCCGACGCGCCGCTGGAGCAGCTGTCGCTGGTCACCGAAGCGGCGCGCCGGCGGCTGCCCGATCCCACGGCGGCGCTCGACGCCGGCTGGATCGGGGGCGTCCACGAGCTGTTCGCGGCGCAGGCGGAGCGGGCTCCCGGGCGGCCGGCGGTCGTCGACGGCGGGGTGACGTGGAGCTACGGCGATCTGCTGGCGGGGAGCCGCGGGGTGGCGGGGTGGCTCGCGGCGCACGGGGTGCGGCCGGGCGAGCCGGTCGCGATCTTCGCCCATCGCAGCGCGCCGCTGGTGCCGGCGATCCTGGGGACGCTGATGGCCGGCGCGGCGATCATGGTCCTCGACCCCGTCTATCCGGCGCCGCGGCTGGTCGAGATGCTGGGGCTCGCCGCGCCGCGCGCCTGGATCGCCCTCGCAGAGGCCGGGGCGGTGCCGGAGGGTGTGCTCACCTGGCTGGAGGCGGGCGGCTGTCCGCGCCTGGAGCTTCCCGCGGGCGATGCGGCGCTGGCAAGCGTCGCGGCCTTCGCCCCCCTGGCGCCCGCGGTGACGGTCGGTCCCGGGGACACCGGATGCATTGGCTTCACCTCCGGCTCGACCGGCGGCCCCAAGGCGGTGCGCGGGCTGCACGGCTCGCTCTCGCACTTCCTGCCGATCCATTGCGCGGAGCTCGATCTGCGGCCCGACGACCGCTTCTCGATGCTCTCCGGGCTGTCGCACGATCCGCTCCAGCGCGACCTCTTCACCGCGCTCTTCCTGGGGGCGACGATCGTGGTCCCCGACCCGGCGGACATCGGGATCGCCGGCCGGCTGGCGGAGTGGATGGCAGGTGAGCGGGTGACGGTGGCGAACCTGATCCCCTCGCTCGCCCAGCTCCTCACCCAGCCCCCTCCGGAGGGCGCGCTGCCGCAAGTCCCCAGCCTGCGCCGGGCGATCCTGGTCGGCGAGGCGTTGACCCGCCGGGACGTCGCCCGGCTGCGCGGGATGGCCCCGAACGTCGCCTGCATCAACCTCTACGGCTCGACGGAGACCCAGCGCGCGGTGGCGTTCCATCGCGTCACGGAGGAGGAGGCGGCGGACCTCCCGGGGCGCGGGCGGCAGGTGCTGCCGCTCGGGCGCGGCATGCCGGACGTGCAGCTGCTGGTGCTCAACCGGGGCGGGCGGCAGGCGGGGATCGGCGAGATCGGCGAGATCGTGATGCGCAGCCCGCACCTGGCCGGCGGCTACCTCGGCGACGCGGCGCTGACGGCCGAGCGGTTCGAGCTCAATCCCTTCCATCCGCAAGCCGGGGACCGGATCTACCGCACCGGCGACCTCGGGCGCTACCTCCCGGACGGTGAGGTGGCGTTCGCGGGGCGCACGGACTTCCAGGTCAAGCTGCGGGGGTTCCGCGTCGAGCTGGGGGAGATCGAGGCGGCGCTGGCGCGTCTGCCCGAGGTGCGCGAGGCGGCGGTGCTGCTGCGCGACGACCTCCCCGGCGGCAGCGGCCTGGCGGCCTACGTGGTGCCGACGGTGGAAGGCGCCCTGGTGGTGGACGCCGCCGGCGAGGCGGGGCTCTCCGCGGAGCTGCACGACGCGCTCTGGCAACGCCTGCCGAGCTACATGGTGCCGGCGGCGTTCCGCTTCCTCACCGCGCTGCCGCGCACCGCAACCGGCAAGCTCGACCGCAAGGCCCTGGCGCGGCAGGCGGTGTCGAGGGTCGCCCCGGCGGGGGTGGAGCGGGGGCTGCGCACGCCGGTCGAGGAGATCGTGGCCGGGCTCTGGGCGGAGCTGCTCGGGCGCGAGCGGGTGGGGCCGGACGACAACTTCTTCCAGCTGGGCGGTCACTCGCTGAGCGGCGCCCAGGTGATCTCGCGGCTGCGCCAGGAGCTGCGCGTCGATCTGCCGCTGCGCGCCCTGTTCGAGGCGCCGACGGTGGCCGGTCTGGCCGCCGAGATCGAGCGCCGCCGCGCGCGGGACGGCGCCGGCGAGCGGCCATCGATCGCCTCCTTCCGCCGCGAGCGCAGCGTGCCGCCCCCCCTGTCGTTCGCGCAGGAGCGTTTCTGGGCGGGGCGCCAGCTCGAGGCGCGCACCGTGGCGCCGGCGACGATCCCGATCCTGACGCGGGTCGAAGGCGAGCTCGACCTCGCCTGCCTGCGGCGGGCGCTCGGCGAGATCGTCGGCCGCCACGAGGTGCTGCGGACGAGCTTCGCGGAGGGGCCCGAGGGAGCGGTCCAGGTGGTCCATCCGAGCCTCGCCATCGCCCTCCCCGTCGTCGACCTCGCGGCGCTGCCGCCGTCCGCCCGGCTGGAGGAGATCCGGCGCTGGGGCGCTTTCGACCGCCGGCGGCACTTCGACTATGGGCGGGCGCCGCTGTTCCGGCTGACCCTCTTCCGGAGCGCGGAGCGCGACAACGTGCTGCTCTTCAACGTCCACCACATCGCCTTCGACGGCTGGTCGCGCTCGGTGATGCTGGGCGAGCTGTCGGCGCTCTACGACGCCTTCCGCGCCGGGAGGCCCTCCCCCCTGCGCCCGCTCGCCGCCCAGTACCAGGACTTCGCGCGCTGGCAGCGGCGGACGGTGGCGGGGAGCGCGCTGGCGCGGCAGGCGGCCTTCTGGCGCGAGCACCTGCAAGGGGCGGCGCCGCTCGACCTCGGCGCCGGCCGGCCGGCCGCCTCGCCGCGGACCTTCCAGGCCGGCGTCGAGCTGTTCACCGTCCCCGCGGAGCTCGAGCGGCGGCTCGAGGCCTTCTCGGCCGAGCACTGCGTGACCCTGTTCATGACCCTGCTCGCGGCCTTCAACGCCCTGCTCCATGCCGAGACGGGGGCGGACGACATCGTGGTCGTCTGCCTGTTCGCCAACCGCAATCAGGTCGAGGTGGAGAGCCTGATCGGCAACTTCTACGCCGGCCTGCCGTTGCGCACGCGGCTCTCCGGCGCCGGCACCTTCCGCGCGTTGCTCGAGCGGGTGCGCGACACCACGCTCGCGGCGCACGAGCACCCGGACATCCTCTACGAGTCGGCGTTCGCGGGCTTGAGCTTCCACGACCATGAGGACGAGGGGGGGCTCGACACCTTCCGCATCCTCTTTCAGCTCGCCAAGCTGCCGGCCGCCGAGCCGGGCCTGCCCGACCTCCGGCTGACCCGCCTGGCGGTCGACAACGACAAGATGCGCAAGGACCTGAGCCTCTTCTTCACCCAGGCGGAAGGGCTCCACGGGCGTTTGCGCTACAACCGCGACATCCTCGATCCCGAGCGGGTCGCGCGCATGCGCGAACGCTTCCTCGCGCTGCTTGCTGCTATCGTCGCCGGCCCGGAGCGTCCGCTCGCCGAGCTGGCCCCGGAGCCGGAGCCGGCGGCCGTCGCCGCGGGAGCACCATGAGGTCGAATGAGACGATGAAGAGAGTGGCGCTGGTCACCGGCGCGAACCGCGGGATCGGGCTCGAGATCTGCCGCCAGCTGGGGGCGGCCGGCTACGCCGTGGTGCTCACCGCCCGCGACGCGGAGCGCGGCGCCAAGGCCGCCAGGACGCTCTGTGACGAAGGGCTCGACGCGCGCTTCCACGCGCTCGACGTCGCTTCATCAGGCGATGCCGGCAATGCCGCAGACGCCGCCCAATTCGTCGAGCGCGAGCTCGGGCGCCTCGACGCCCTGGTCAACAACGCCGCGGTGGCGATCGATCCCGAGGCGACGCTCGAGACGGTCGACCTCGACGTCGTGCGGCGGACGCTCGAGGTCAACCTGCTGGGGGCCCTCTCCTGCTGCCAGGCGTTCCTGCCGATGATGCGGCGCCAGGAGTACGGGCGGATCGTCAACGTGTCGAGTGGCCGGGGATCGTTCTCCAAGCTCGCCGCCGGCGGCCCCTCCTACCGCATTTCGAAGACCGCCCTGAACGCCCTGACGGTGATTCTCGCCGACGAGGTCGGGGGGACCAACATCCTGGTGAACGCGATGACCCCCGGCTGGGTGCGTACCCGTCTGGGCGGGATCAAGGCGCCGCGCTCGACCGCCGAGGGCGCGGAGACGGCCGTCTGGCTGGCGACCCTGCCGGACGACGGTCCGCGCGGCAGGTTCTTCCGGGACCGGGAGGATTTCCCATGGTAGACACCCAATGAGCCGCCCCATCCATCACCCCGAGCCCCTCCTGGAGGAGCCGCCCGCGGCGGCGAAGCCGAAGGAGGCGGGCGGCAGGAGCCTGGTCGACTTCTGGAACGAGTCGCGCCTGCGCGCCGACCAGGCGAAGTCGACCACCGTCCGCCCGGCGCCGGGGGTGGTCCCCTGGCGCGCCGCCCTGGAGGACGTCCTCAAGGTGGGGTACGGCGTGCAGAGCCAGTCGCGCTTCGTGGCGGGCGCCTGGGAGCTGGTGCGCTGGCGCACCGTCCCCTCGGCGGGGGCGCTCTATCCCTTCGAGGTGATCGCCAGCGTGGTCGGCGAGGGGAGCTGGCTGTGGGACCTCGAGCAGGGGCGCCTGGTCCCCTGCAACCTGGCGCCGCTGACCCGCGAGGACCTCGACGCGGCGGGGTTCGTCACCCCGCCGGGGGAGCGGGCGGAGGCGCTCCTCATCTTCCTCGCCCGCCCCTGGCTCAGCATGCGCAAGTACCGCCTGCGCGGCTATCCCTACTGCCATCTCGACGTCGGCCACGTGACCACCAACCTGGCGCTCTACACGACGGCGCTGGGGCATGCGCCGACCCTCCATCTGCGCTTCTCCCACTCCGCGCTCGCCCGGCGCCTGGAGCTCGACGGCCTCTGCCGGGAGCCGCTCGCCGTCCTCTCCTTCACCGCCGCGCCGGTCGAGGCGCCGCCGACGGTCGCCGGCTTCGAGGAGGAGGAGCTGCCGCCGGTCGGGCTCGAGCGGCCGGACGAGCTGGAGCTCGCCAACTGGAAGTCGCTGCGCGGCCTGCTGTCGTTCGACTCGGCGCTCGCCCCGCCGCGCGCCCCCGCCGGCTCGCCGCTCCTGCGCGAGCCGGAGGCGGTCGCCGAGGACGCCGTCCTGCCCTTGCCGGCCGGCCGGCCGCAGGCGGCCTCGGCGCGCACCTGGCGCTCGGCGATCCTGGGGCGGCGGTCGGCCAAGGGGTTCCGCGCCGAGCCTCTCAGCCTCGCCCACATCGGCGAGCTGCTCGGCGCCATCCGCGACGAGGGGCTGCCGGCGGACGGCGCGCTCGACCCCGCCGCCCGGCTCGGCGTGCGCCTGGTGGCGCGCAACGTCGACGGCCTCGCCGGCGTCTTCGCCTACGCGCCGCGCGACCATGCCCTGCTGCGCCTCGAGGCGCCGGCGGGGGACCCCGGGCCGGCCTGCATGCGCCAGGAGATCGCGCGCGACGCCGCGGCCCTCCTCCTGCTGCACTCGCCGATCTGCCGGCTGGTCGACCGCCACGGGTATTCGGTGTTCGCCGAGCTGCACTTCCACGCCGCCCAGCTCGCGCAGCGCCTCTACCTCGCCGCCGCCCGCCTGGGGACGGTGGGGATGACCTGCATCGGCGGCTTCGACGGCCTGGAATGCGCTACCCTGGCCGGCCTCGATCCGGACGACGAGACGCTCTACGTCATCCTGCTCGGCGTCCCCGACGAGGCGGCGACCAAATACGACCGGTTGAGCGTGGCGTTCAGCCACGGCTACACGACCCGGGAAGGGTGAGGGTGAAGATGCTGCGATCCGTCCTCGATCACCCCGCCTTCGAGCGGCATTTCACCCCCGCGCACCGCGAGCTGCGCGAGCGGGCTCAGGCGTATTTCGACCCTGCCCGGCTGCCGGACTGGGTCGGCGGCCCCGGTGGGCACCTGCGTAAGGCGAAATGGGAGGAGCTCGGCCGCGAAGGGTTCCTCGGCGTCTCCCTCCCCGTCGAGCTCGGGGGGCTCGGCCTCGGCCTGCTCGGCGCGCTGATCACTTCCGAGGCGGCGGCGCAGCTCGGCGACCTCGGCATCTCGCTCGGGCTGCACTGCCAGACCGAGATCACCGCCCACTGGCTGGCGACCGCCCACGGCGCGGAGGTCCGCGACCGCTACCTCCCCGAGATGATCGCCGGCCGCCTGGTCGGGTGCGCCTGCGACACCGAGCCCGGCGGGCAGATGGCCTCGACGGCCCTCCAGGAGGGGGACGAACTGGTGGTCGCGGCGCGCAAGCTCTACGTGGTCAACGGCGCCAACGCCGACCTCTGCTTCGTCACCCTGAAGCTCGCCGGCGAGTCGGCGACGGTGCTGGTCGAGAAGGAGCGCGCCGGCGTCCGCGTGCTCAAGGTCTTCGACAAGCTCGGCACCCGCGCGATCGACTCGGCGATGATCGACTTCCCCGGCGTCCGCGTGCCGGCGGACCACCTCGCCACCAAGCGGGGGGTGCGGCAGCTGATGCACTGGAACAAGGTGATGACCACGGCGCGCTTCCTGATGTGCGCCGACGCAGCCTTCCTCCACGACCGCCTGCTCGCCCGCATCCTCGAGTACGGCGGCGGGCGGATCGTCGACGGCCGGAGCCTGGCGAGCTGGCCCGTCAACCGCCACCCGCTGGCCCGCGCCGCCGCCGACCAGGAGCTGATGCGCGCCGGGCTGATCGACCGCTTCGAGCTGCTCGAGAAACAGCGCAACGCCGTCGCCGAGGTCGCCGCCCTCAAGTGGTTCTGCGTCGACCGCACGGCCCGCTTCGCCGCCTTCTGCGCCGAGCTGCAGGGGGGAGCCGGCTACATGTGGGACAGCGAGTTCCTCCTCGCCCAGGCGCAGATCCTCGGCCTCAAGATGGCGGGCGGCAGCCTGACCACGATGAAGGCGATCGCCGGCCAGGCGCTCGCCTACCGCGAGGAGCTGGAGGCGCTGGGCTGATGGAGGGAACGACGGAGGGGATGACGACGGAGGGATTGATCCGGGACGCGATGAGCGACGCCCTCGCCCGCCACGCCGGCCGCACGGCCATCGTCGCCGCTGCCGGCGCCGCGAGCCTCACCTACGACGAGCTCGGCGAGCGCATCCGCGCCGCCGCCCGCACGCTGCGCGACTTGTTGGGCGACGCCGCGGATGCCAGCTGGCACCTCGGCTTCTGCCTCGGCAACCGCCCCGAGTACGTGATCCTCTATTTCGCGGCGCTCCACGCCGGCGGCCTCCCCCTCCTCCTCGACGCCAGCTTCAACACCGGCGAGATCGAAGCCATCCGCGCCGACTGCGGGCTCGACGCGCTGATCGTCGAGCGCGTCAAGGCCGCGGGGCTCGCGGTGCCGGACAAGGGGGAGCCGGTGGCGTTCGGCGACCCTATCTCGGACGTCGCGCTCCTCCCCTTGAGCCCGAGCGAGCCGCGCTTCCGGCCGCGTCCCGAGACCGAGGTCTGCCGCTTCACCTCCGGCACCACGGGGCGGCCGAAGTGCCTCGAGTTCAGCGGCCACGCCGTGGTCTCGGCGGCGCGCAACTGGGTCCTGGGGACGGGGATGACGGGCGACGACCGCACCCTCTGCCTGGCGGCCCTCTCGAACGGCCTGGCGTTCAACACCTCGCTCCTCTCGACCTTCCTCGCCGGCGGCGAGTTGCACTTCCTCAAGGGGGGGCCGCTGACCCGTCCGGTGGCGCGGCGGATCGCCGAGTCAGGGATCACCCGCCTGGTCGCCTTCCCCACGCTCTACCGCAACTTCGTGGCCGACGGCGGCCCCGAGCGCTCGGCGATGGCGAGCCTGCGCCACGCGATCTCCGCCGGCGCGCCGCTGTGGCCCGACGTCCGCGAGGAGTTCCGCTTCCGCTACGGCCTCGACATCTCCGACTACTACGGGATCGCCGAGACCGGCCCCTGCACCTTCGAGCGCCACGCCGATCACCACACCGGGCTCGGCGAGCCGCTCCCCGGCGCCGAGATCCGCATCGCCGCCATCGCCGATACCGCCGACGGAGAGACCCCCGAGGACGCCGGCGAGGTGCTGGTGCGCACCGCCTCGATGGCGAGCGGCTACCTCAACCATCCCGGGATGTTCGAGGCGCGGGTGGACTCCGAAGGCTTCTATCATTCCGGCGACCGCGGGCGGCTGGTCGACGGCCGGCTGGTGCTGGTCGGTCGCACCCAGGACCACATCAACGTTGCCGGGCGGAAGATCGATCCCACCGAGATCGTCGCCGTCGTCACGGCGCTCGCCGGGGTGGCGGACGCCGTCGCCTTCCCCGACGAGGACCTGAACCGCGAGGCGCTGGTCCACCTGGTGGTGGTCGCCTCCCCGGCCCCGGCGGGGGAGGAGATCACCAAGGCGGCCCTGGCCGAGGCCTGCCGGTCGCGGCTCGCCCCGTGGAAGGTGCCGGGGCGGATCAGCTTCGTCCCGGAGATCCCGCGCACGGGGATCGGCAAGCCGCGGATCGCCGTGCTCCGCGAACAGCTCAACGCGGGCGCCGGCTCGTGACATCGCCGCGAATGAGCCGACAGAAAGGAACGGGAGAGGAATGAACGACGACGATCTGGTCGCCATGAAGAAGAAAGTGCAACGCCTGGTCTACATCGCCGCGGGAGGGAAGATCAGCGAGGCGGAGCTCTCCCACTACGACACCGACCTGCGCACCATCGGGCTCGACTCGCTCGGCTACCTCAACCTGCTCGAGGGGCTCGAGCGGACGTTCGGCGTCGCCATCGACCTCGACCAGGAAGAGGACCACAGCTTCCTGCACACCATCGACAACGTCGTGCGCTACGTGTCGGCCCAGCGCGGCGAGGCGGCGTGACCGCAGGAAGCGAAGGGACCGAGCAGGCCAGACAGGTGAGGACCTTGATGGCCGTGCAGCCGGGGGCGGCGGGGCTCGCCGACGTCGAGAACCTTTTCGGCGTCCTGCCGCTCGTCGTGGAGCTCTTCCCGTTGGGGGGAGTGCTCAAGGGTTTGGGGATGGGCCTTCAGCGCGGCGCCCTCGCCCTCTTCACGCCGACCCCGGAGCCGGGGTGGGGGAAGGCGACAGTCGAGGGGAAACCCGCGGGCGAGGAGACCTTGCTGAGCGGCGAGATCCGCATCGCCAGCTCCGACGCCGACGGCTCGCTCGTCCTCTTCCAGGTGGGGGAGAGCGGGGAGCAGCGGCTGGCGTGGGTGGATCACGGCGCCCCGGGTGTCGAGAAGCGTGAGGGAGGCTGGATCGGCCTCGACGGCGTCGCCGTCGCCGCCCCCCTCGTCTCGGGTCCGGTCACCCTCGCTCCCGGCAGCGATCTCTACCGTCATCTCGAAGCCTATGCGAGCCTCTGGGCCCTCGCCGCCTCGCTCTGCGCCCGCGACGGCATCCGGGCGCTGCGCCGCGCGGCGCGCACCAGCCAGCGCGGGGGGAAGGCGTTCAACAGCTCCCAGCTGGTGGCGATGGCGATCACCGAGGTGGAGATCGAGGCGGAGCTCACGGCCACGGCGGTCGAACGCGATCTGGCCCTGGCGGCGGACGACCCGGCCCGGGCCGGCGGCCTCCCCCTGGCCGCGGCGGCGGCGCGCGTGCTCGCCCTCCTCGCCGAGCGGACGGCCGAGCTGCGCGCAATGACCGGGCGCGCTCCCGACGGCCCGTTCGCCGACCCCGCGGCGGCGGCGCGTCTGACCACCGGGCTCGGCGGCGCGCCGGCGCTCGAAGCGGAGCTCGCGAAAGCCCTCGGGATCCGCGACCTCCCCGTCCCGGAGGGCCACGAATGAAGGTCGGGCTGGTCGGCTACGGCAAGATGGGGAAGGGGGTCGAGGAGCTGGCCCTGGCGAAGGGGATGGAGGTGGTCGCCCGCTTCACCCGCGAGAGCCCGCTCTCCGCGGCCACCGAAGACGAGGCGACCCGCCGGGCGCTCGCCGGCGCCGTGCTCGTCGATTTCTCGGTCCCCGACGCGGTCGCCGGCACGGTGCGCGCCGCCGTCGAGCTCGGCGTCCCCCTGGTGATCGGCACCACCGGCTGGCGGGAGCAGGTCGACGCGGTGCGCTCGACGGTCGAGGGCTCCGGCGCGGGTATTGGGGTGGGTATCGGCGTGGTGCACGGCGCCAACTTCTCGCTCGGCGTCAACGTCCTCTACCGGCTGGCGGAGCAGGCGGCCCGCATCTTCTCGGCCCTCGAGGGGTACGACCCCTTCATCACGGACTGGCACCACCGCTTCAAGCTGGACAGCCCGTCGGGCACGGCGCTCGAGCTGCAGCGCCGGATGGCGCGCTGGTACGGCGACCGCGAGGTGCCGATCACCTGCCGCCGCGCCGGCTACGTCCCCTCCGAGCACGCGGTCGGCTTCGACTCGGCGGCCGACACCCTCCATCTCGAGCACCGGGCGCGCAACCGCCAGGGGCTCGCCGAGGGAGCCCTACTGGCGGCGAAGTGGGCCGGCGGCCACCCCGGCTTCCACGACTTTCGTGAAGTCCTCGACGATCTGCTCCCGGGCCTCGCCGGATGATCCTCCCGGCGATCCTCCTCGCGGCGCTCCTCCCTGTAACGTCCGCCGCAACGGCGCCGCCTGAGACTGCGGCCAAGGCCCCGACGATGACTCCCAACCCCCTTCCGATCACCCCGCCGGGCCCCGCGCAGGCCGTCCCCTTCGACTCCGGACGCTGGCGCTTCGACGACGCGACGCACCGGGTGGAGGAGTACCTGGGACGCCGGAGCCTCTACCTCGAGCACGGCATCGCCAGCGTCGCAGACGTGAATTTCATCAACGGCTCCATCGAATTCGACATGGCATTTTCGGCCGATCGTGGTTTTATGGGCGCGATTTGGCGCGTTCAGGACACTAAGAACTACGAAGAGTTCTACCTTCGGCCGCACCAGTCGGGAAACCCGGACGCCAGCCAGTACACCCCGGTTTTCCACGGGATCGAAGGATGGCAGCTCTACCATGGGAAGCGCTACTCGGTTCCCCTCGTTCATCGGTTCAATGAGTGGACTCACATCAAAGTTGTTTTTTCCGGAGATCAGGCCGAAATTTATATCGACAATATGGAGAATCCTGTACTTTTCGTCGACGGTTTGAAGCGGGGAGTAGAGGCCGGGAGCATCGGCGTCAACGCCGGGCTTTTCGCTCCCGCCCACTTCTCGGGCTTCTCCTACACGGTGATGGATTCGCCGCGCCTGAAGGGAAAGGCGCCGAGCCCGGCGCCCGCTCCGGCGTTCACCCTCCCTTCCTGGGCGGTCTCGGACGCCTTCCCGGAGCGCGCGCTCGACGAGGGGAAGAACACGCTCGCCCGGGAGCTCGTGGCGGCCCGCCACTGGACGCGCCTGGCGGCGGAGCCCTCGGGGCTCACCGATCTCGCCCGGGTGCAGGGGCTGGAGGGCGGGAACGACACGGTCCTGGTCCGGCAGGTGCTGGTCTCCAGCCGGGAGCAGGTCAAACGCTTCGACTTCGGGTTCTGCGACCGGGTGAGGGTCTACCTCAACGGCCGCCTGCTGTTTCGCGGCGACGACACCCCCCGCTCCAGGGACTACCGGTTCCTGGGCAGCATCGGCTGGTTCGATGCGCTCTACCTGCCGCTCGCCCATGGCGAGAACGAGATCGTGATGGCGATCTCCGAGGACGTGGGAGGCTGGGGGGTCCAGGCGAAACTGGAAGATTTCTCAGGCATCACTTTGAAAGATAGTTTGGAAGACATTTTGAAACACTGATTTAAGGGACTGAAAAGACGGCAGCTTCAGAAAGAGAGGAACCCTCATGATCGACGTCACCAACGACCAGCCGCAAACGCTTCCGAACGCCCAGGAGCCCGTCTCCGGGCCGGGTACGGAGCTGTCGAGAAAAGGCTTCATCATCACCTATCCGATGTTCCGGTACTGGGGGAAGGAGAGCGTCGAGGAGGGACTGGCGCCGAAGCCGCTCAACCTCTACGTCCACACCCCCTACTGTATCCAGCGTTGTGCCTATTGTTACTTCAAGACGACGACGCTGAAGGACAACCGGTTGCAGGAGATCGATCGCTACGTGAATTCGGTCTGCAAGGAGATCGAGCTGATCTCGAAGCACTACGACCTCAAGAACCGGCCGATCGAGACCGTCTACTTCGGCGGCGGCACCCCGACCCTGCTGACGGAAGAGAACATCGACAAGCTGTTCGGCACCCTGCGCGCCAACTTCGACCTCGGCGACGCGCAGATCACCTTCGAGGGGGAGCCGGTGACGCTGACCGAGCGCAAGGCGGCCCTGCTCAAGAAGAACAACGTCAAGCGGATCAGCCTCGGCATCCAGTCGTTCAAGGAGGAGGTCGTCTTCCAGACCGGCCGCCGCGACACCGAGGAGCAGACCTTCAAGGCGATCGCGCTCGCCAAGTCGACCGGCGCCGAGGTCAACATCGACCTGATCAGCGGCCTGCCCGGCGAGACCGCCGAGTACTGGGCCTACTCGGTGAAGCGGGCGATCGAGGCCGACGTCCACAACATCACCGTCTACAAGCTCGAGCTCTACGCCAACACGCCGTACTACTCGGCGGAGAAGAAGAAGGAGGTCACCCTCCCCAGCGAGGAGGACGAGCTCGGCTTCTACCAGTACGCGATGGCCGAGCTGAAGAAGGCCAACTACCTGCCGGTCAACACCTTCACCTTCGCCAAGAACGGCGCCTACGACCAGCAGAACACGCGCAGCAAGTGGCTGGGCAACGACAACTGCGCCGTCGGCGTCTCGGCGTTCGGCTCGCTCGGCCGCTGGAACTACCAGAACACCAGCGACATCAACGCCTACACCGAGCAGGTCGAGAAGGGTGAGCTGCCGGCGCTGCGCGGCTACATCTGCAACAGCCTCGACCTCATGGTGCGCGACGTGGTGATGGGGATCAAGCTCGTCCACCTGAACCACCGCGCCTTCCAGAAGAAGCACGGCTTCGACATGCTGCGCATCTGCGGCGACGAGCTCGCGCAGCTCGAGGACGAGGGCTTCCTCACCGTCGGCGACGAAAACGTCTCGCTGACCGATCACGGCATCCTCTACGGCGACTACGTGGGGCGGGTCCTCGAGGGCGCCTTCAAGCGCTTCAGCGGCACCACCTCCGGCAGCCGGGCCCGCGTCCTTTTCTAGACCGGTCTCGCTTCTCTGGAAGCAATATTTGTTGTGCACTTTCTGAACGAGAAAAGGAGTGGAGATGCAGTCTGAGATTGTGATCGAAAAGGTGAAGCGCATCGTGGTCGAGGATCTCGACGTCAACCTGGCCTACGAGGACCTGGACGAGACGGTCCCCCTCTTCGAGGAGGGGCTCGGCCTCGACTCGGTGGTCCTCGTCGAGCTGATCAGCTTCATCGAGAAGCGCTTCAACATCGAGCTCGGCGACGAGGCGCTCAACATGGACACCTTCAAGAACCTGCGGTCCGTCGCCAACGTGATCTGCGAGCAGCTCGCCCGCCAGCAGCAGCCCGTCGCCTGAGCATGCCGCGGCCGAACTTCTTCATCGTCGGGGCTCCGCGGTGCGGCACGACCTCGCTCTACGAGTACCTCTGGCAGCATCCGGAGGTGCACGTCTCGCTGCACAAGGAGCCGCACTTCTTCGGCCGCGACCTGACCCGCCTCGCCGGAGCGATGCGCGACGAGGCGCTCTACCTTGAGCTGTTCGCCGACGCCGGCGACCGCCCGCGCGTCGGCGAGGCCTCGGTCTGGTACCTGCTGTCGAAGCAGGCGGCCCGCGAGATCCACGCCTTCGCCCCCGACGCGAAGATCCTCGCCCTGGTCCGCGACCCGGTGCAGATGGCCTATTCGCTCTACTCGCTCTACTCGCGCTCCGGCAACGAGGACCTCCCCACCTTCGAGGCCGCCCTCGCCGCCGAGCCCGAGCGCCGCCAGGGGCGCGCCCTCTCCCCCGGCACCTACTTCCCGGAGGGGCTGATCTACACCGACGTGGTGCGGCACGCCTCCCAGGTGGAGCGCTATTTCGACGTCTTCGGCCGCGACAACGTCGAGGTCATCCTGTTCGACGATTTGGTCAAGGACGCCGCCGGCGTCTACCGGCGGAGCCTCGAATTCCTGGGGATCGACCCGGAGTTCCAGGCCGAGCTCGACCCCAAGAAGGCGGGGCAGATCACCCGCATGGCGGGGATCCGCCGGCTGCGCCGCCTCTCCCCCGAGGTCCGCAGCTACATGCAGTTCGACCACCTCAAGCTGCACGGCGCCGCGCGCCCGCCGCTCCAGCCGGAGACCGCCGAACGCTTGCGGGAGCTGTTCGCCGAGGACGTGGCGCGCCTCGGCGCCCTCCTCGGCCGCGACCTCAACGCGTGGACGCGAGGGGCGGCGCGGCCGGCCGCGCTGCAAACTGCGACCGCTGGATGACCAGGCGCTGGTGGGAGCCGGAGCTGATCACCCCGCCGGGAGCGGCCGCCTCGACCTCGAAGCTGAGCAGGCGCCCCCGCGTCACCTTCTCCAGCCGGATGCGCACCGTGATCTCCTCGCCCGCCCAGGCCGTGCCGACGTGGGAGACGTCGACGCGGGTGCCGACGGTCGTCTGCCCCTCGGCGAGCAGCGGCTGGATGGCCGCGAGACAGGTGTCCTCGATGAGCGCGATCATCCGCGACGTCGACAGGATGCCGGTGAGATGAGGCGGGCTCATCTCCGGGGTCACCATATAGGAGGCCTGGTGCGAGAGGCCGGGCTGCAGAAGATCGGACATGACGATGCCTAATCTATCGCAAGCCGCCGCGCCCCTGGCCCTCGCCGGCCCCGATCTGATCCGCTGGCTGGCGACCGACCCCGCCGTCCGCGACCGCGAGCTGACCGACGGCCGCAACACCCTCACCTACGCCGAGGCCGCGCGCTTCCTCGACCGGCTCGACGCCCACTTCGCCCACCGCGGCGTCAGCCTCAACCCCTCCGGCGACGCGCGCCCGACCCTCGCCGTCGAGTGCTCGCAGAGCCTCGCCGGCGCCCTCGCCCTGCTGCACCTGCTGAGCCGCGAGTACAGCGTGGTCCTCCTCCCCGAGCTCGTCGAGACCGCGAAGGAGACCGGCACCCCCCGCTTCATCCCCAGCTTCTGCTCCCACGTGCTGACCGCCTCGGCGAGCGGCGGCCGGCCGGACGCCGATTTCCCCGCCAACGGCATCGAGATCGCCGCCAACCCGGACTTCGCCGCGGAGCCCGTGGTGGCGGACTTCGTGGGACCGGACCTCTACCTGCGCACCTCCGGGAGCACCGGGGTGCCGAAGCTGACCCGGATGTCGCACCAGAAGTGGCTGAACAACGCGCAAGCCTGCGTCGACCGCTGGCGGCTGACCCCCGAGGACCGGCTCGCCGTCCCCGTGCCGATCTTCCACAGCTACGGCTTCGGCGCCGCCTTCCTCCCAGGCCTCCTCGCCGGCGCGGCGATGGACTTCGGTGGCGGCGCCAACATCCTCCGCTACCTCGAACGGGAGGAGCGCTTCGACCCCAACGTCGCCTTCCTCACCCCGGCCTTCTGCGACACCTTCCTCACCTTGCGCAAGACGCCGCGCTCCTACCGCCTGGTGGTGACCGCCGGCGACAAGGTCAAGCGCGAGACGATGGCCGGCTTCGCCCCCCGCTTCGGCCCGCTCCTCAACCTCTACGGCAGCGCCGAGATGGGAGCCGTCTCCGCCGCGGCGGCCGAAGACCCCGAGGAGCAGCGCCTGGGGACCGCCGGCTACCCCTTCGCGGGAATCGAGCTGCGCGTCGAGCCGACCGGAGAGGAGATCGCCGCCGTCTCCGAGGCGCCCGGAGAAGCGGGGGAGGGCGAACAGGTCGGCCTCCTGCAATGCCGGCAACAGAACGGCTCCGTCGGCTACCTGATGCTCGACGAGGGGTGGCGCTTCGCCCCGCGAGACGATGCGGACTGGTTCGCGACCGGCGACCTCGCGAGGATCCGCCCCGACGGCTACGTCGAGATCCTCGGCCGCTCCGGCCTCAGCGTCAAACGCGACGGCCTCCTCGTCGTCTTCGCCGACGTCGAGGCCGCCGTCGAGAAAGTCCCCGGCATCCAGCGCGCCGTCGTCGTCGCCGGAGGAGAGACCCGCCGCGGCGTCAAACTAGTCGCCGTCTGCCTCGCCGACGACCCCACCCTGACCCCCGACGCCGTGCGCAAGAGCTGCTTCGACCTCCTGCCCCGCTACGCCGTCCCCGACGACGTCCGGATCGTCGAGGAGCTGCCGCAGACGCCGAGCGGCAAGATCGACCGGCGGGCGCTGCGCGATCTCGTGGCGGGGTGAGTCGGTTTCAGCAGGTCGTCGGTTCAAGTCCGATCTTCGGCTCCAACTTGCTGAGATACGTGCGGGAGAGGGCGCCGCGCCAGTATTCCAGTATTAGTAGCATGGCAGAAGGAGGCTTTTGAGACACTCTCTAAGAATGGGTGGTACCTCTTTTAGAGTGGGTCGGCCAACCAAGGCTTCCGACTTGCACATTTGCCGCAATCTACTGAATTTGCTGAAATTTGAAGATTTCCCGGTCGCGTAGCCAATTACCATTGGCTTTGAGCGCTCCTCCGTCGTCCCGAGTCAGAAAGTGGCCCGTGATGGTTCGGAAGGCGACTCTCTGAGACCCCACTGGAATGAGGTCGAAGGACTCCCAGGCGCCGATTCCCAGCCCATTGGCAAAGAAATCCCCTCCGCCACCACCTTGGGGTGATAGATACAATCCGTTAGAGGCTCGTAGTGCCACTTTACCAGGGGCGACAGCTTCAACGCACAGCTTCTCCCAAGGTCCGATCTCAGGCCCATTCACCAGAATACTCGCACCACCGTCTCCCTGCGGTGAAACGTACTTACCGTTAGAGGCCAACAAGGCGAACACGAAGGGTTTCTGCACAGCAGCGGCGATATCTGGAACGTCCTCAAGCCGGACGAATTGATAACCCTGAGCTTTCAAAACGGGAAGAAGAAGTTGAATCATCCAGTATGTCATGTTCGATTGCTTGAGGACATCTATGTCAGCCGTGCTATCGTGCATGATCACGATGCCACGCCCGACGAGTCGAATCGCGCGCAGATACGCCTTGGCAGCTACCTGCGGGCTGTTACCCGCCTTCCAGTGGGCCCAGTCACCAGCGTCTATATCTCCCAAAATCGGCCCGATGTGCCCCATGGAGACCTCCAGGTTGCTATTGAGCGCAAAAGCCACGTCATTAGACCACTCCCCATAGGGAGCCCGGAAGAAAATTGTTGGCCCATCAATCCAATTCCTAAGGACGGCGTCTGTGCGGGCCACCTGATCGATCACATCCCCTCCCGCAGCAAGAAAGTCCACCATATTCGGATGATGATAGCTGTGGTTGGCTATAAGATGGCCAAGAGCTTTGATCTGAGGGAGTAGAGAAGAGAACTGCTCGGCATGTTTCCCGGCCATGAAAAAAGTGCCTGGGACACCCTGCTCGCAGAGATATTCAGCGAGCTTGAGAGTATGCGGTCCGGGACCCCATCCGGGACTCTCTCCCGGCCCGTCATCGAACGTAAGGCAAAGAGTCATCGGAGGCAGGGAAGCACCAACGATCGAAGTTGTGTCATACATTGAAGATCCTCAGCGGACGCAAACGATCTTGGTTTCGTAGCATGCCTATCGTGACCGCCGCACCGCAGCAGGCTTTGAGGCTCTAGCCGCTCGTCACTCCGAGCGGATCGAAAGCATCGGGTCCACGCGTGCTGCCCGTATTGCCGGGAGCCAGGTAGCGAGCAACGCGATGGCGGCGAGCAGTGACGCGAACGCGGCGTAGGTCAGGGGATCGCGAGCACTCACGCCGTAGAGGGTGCTCTGCAGGACCCGGGTGAAGGCGAAGGCGCCCAGCAGGCCGACCAGGATCCCGGCTCCGGTAAGAATGGCTCCCTGGCGCATCACCAGCCCGATTACGTCCCGGGTCTGAGCTCCGAGCGCGATCCGCATGCCGATCTCCCGCGTGCGTTGGGCGACCAGGTAGGAAATCACACCGTAGAGGCCGGAGGCCGAGAGCACTAGCGCGATACCCGCGAAGATGGCGAGGAGCCAGAGGTTGAGGCGACGGCTGGCGAGGGACTCGTCGATGACCTGCTCCATGGTGAGCACGTTGTAGAGCGGCAGGGCAGGGTTCACGCTCGCTACGGCAGCTCGCACCTCGTGGGTGAGGCTCTCCGGCGGTATGCTCGTCCGAATCACCAGGACCGCGTCGCCGAGCCAATCCATGGCCTCCCCGGCAGCGTAGGGCATATAAATCTCGGGGAGCGGCTTACGGTCGAGCCCGGCCTGCCGGATGTTGCCCACGATCCCCCCGATCGTGAAGACTTCTCCTTCCAGGTTCAGCCTCTGCCCGAGGGGATCTTCCTCGGAGAAGTACTTGTGAGCCAACGCCTCGTTGATGATCACCATCATCGGCCCTGACTCTCCGTCCGATTCCGTGAAGTCGCGCCCCCGCAGCATCGGGATGCCCAAAGAATGAAAGACCCCCGGACTTGCCACCCGAAATTCCGCGAGGGGCTTATGGCCCGGCTGCGGGGCAGGACGGCCCTCGATTGAGAAATAACGGTTGGTCCAGGCATCCTGGATCGGCAGCATGGAAATCAGCGCGGCTGAGCGTACGCCCGGAAGGGAGCGGATTTTTTCGAGCACCGGCCGGAAGAGGCGGGGAGTAGAGCCTTTGATCTGTGCTTCGGGAACCGGGAGGTGGACGGTGAGAACATTCCTGGCATCGAGCCCTGGTTCCGTGCCGCTGAGGGCGAGAAATCCCCGGAGCAGCAGACCGGCGCCGACTAGCAGGACGAGGGAGACGGCGATCTCCAACACTACGAGAGCATTGCGAAAGAGCTGCTGTCGGCCGCTCCCCGTGGTCTTGCCCCCCGCTTCGGTCAGGCTGTCCCGCAGGTTGTCCCGGGAGACCTGGAGAGCGGGTACGATCCCGAAGACGATCCCGGAGAGCAGCGCGATGCTCAGTAGGAAGCCGAAGACTCGGCCATCCAGAGGGAAGTCGCTTGAAAACGGCAGGGCCCCTTTGGCCATGGGGACGAGCGCGTCGAGGCTCCACCGCGCCAGGAGCAGGCCGAGCAGCGCACCGGCGAACGCGAGCACGAGGCTCTCGAGCAGGAACTGCCGGATCAGGCGAGCCCGGCTCGCGCCCAGAGCGAGACGGACCGCGACCTCACGCTGGCGCACCGCGGAGCGGGCAAGGAGCAGGTTGGCCACGTTCGCGCAGGCGATCAGCAGCACGAGCCCGACGGCCCCGAAAAGGATGAGGAGCGCCGGTCGCGTCTGCCCGACCACGGTCTCGCGCAAGGGCTGGATCAGCACGCTCCGCCCCGTCTGCTCGGCGGGGTGCTCCTTTTCGATCTGGGCCGCCACCGTCCCCATCTGTGCGGTGGCCTGTTCCAGGGTCGTTCCAGGCTTGAGGCGGCCGACCACGGCGAGCAGATGGTCGCCCCGCGAATTCGCCTGTTCCGGGCTGGGTTCGAAGAGAATCCAGGCATCGGTCGAGTTCCCGCCGGGGGGGAAGTTGAAGGAGGAGGGCATCACCCCGATCACCTCGTAAGGAACCCCATCGAGCCGGATCGTGCGGCCGATCAAGGCGGGATCGCCTCCGAGCCGGGTCCGCCAGAATTCCTCGCCGACCACGGCGACCTTGGTCCTGCCAGGCTCGTCCGTGCCAGGGTTGAAAGTTCGACCGAAGAGGGGAGGGGTAGCCAAGAGCGAGAAGAGGTTTGGGGCGGCCTCCACCGCCTCGATGCGCTCGGTGGCGCCGGCGGCCTGGAGGTTGAGGCTCCTGCCACGGTAGGCCGTGAGTTGCTCAAAGCCGGTATTCTTCTCCGACCAATCCCGGAAGTTGGGAATGGAGACGGAGCCCTGACTTCCGCTAGCCATCTTTTCGTAGAGTTGGACTAGGCGGTCCGGATCCGCGAACGGCAGGGGGCGTAACAGGACGGTGTTCAGGACGCTGAACAGGGCCGCATTCGCGCCGATGCCCAAGGCGAGACAAAGGACGGACACGAGAGCGAATCCCGGGGAGCGGAGCAGGGAACGCAAGCCAAAGCGCAGATCGCGCCCGATATCTTCAAGGGTCAACGAGATGTTCATGGCCATGGACTCGCCCTCCATTTCTAAGCAACGAAGTATGTTACAGCGTCTTCAAGATTTCCAGGAAAGGTCGAGCGAAGACGGTCGGTGAATGGTCGAGAGACGCGGCGGCGCGCCCTCTCACCTGCCGCTGAGCGTCGAGACGCGGGCGTCACGCGAACTGCCCGGGCTGTGCGGACCCGACAGAACCAGCTCCGGCGGCCCACACTCCAGGCATATTCTCCCGGTCAACTCGCCATGCCTGGCGAGCAACAGTGGAAAGGGGAGGGTCTCTCTGATGTACCCGGAGGGGTCGGTGTGCCCCAGGCGTACGCTTCCATCGGGTAGCAGGAGCCCGTAAGGCGTCGAGCGCAAGGGTCCCTGCGCTTCGAGACACACCCTGACCTCCAGCGACCTGGCCCCGGCCCGCTCCGTGGCGGGGGCGCCCAGGCACTCCATCGTCAACGGCGCTGTCGGGCCGAGGAGTGGAGGCTGTGACTCCAGGATGGCCACGGCTGCCGGGGCTCCTTCCCGCGAGCTCATCAGGTACAGCGTGGAGGAAGGCCGAAACACCCGGAGCGGCACGCGGTTCTCCATGTCGAGCAGGTCCATGTGATGCGTCTGGAAGAACCCGTCAGGGCGCGCCGGGAGCGCCGGCGAGACAGGCGCCACGATGAGCCCCTCGCGACCGAGCAGCGAGGTATAGAGCTCCATCCGCCTGACGAAGTGTTGCCGGCAGCAGTGCAGCCCCAGGAGGTTGACATCCACAATGATGTCGAACCGCTCGGATCCCGCTGCCAGATGCGGCATGACATCCGCCCGCGTGACATGGTAGCGGGCGTCCAGGCTCAGCCGCCGCGCGTCCTGCATCTCGCCGTCGGTGAACGCGATGCCTCGCACACACACCCGTTCCCCCGCGAGGCACGTGGCCAGCGTTGAATCGCCGACACCGACGTGCAGAATCCCTCTCCCGGCTCCGGTGAGGAGCCGCAGGAGCCGGATGACCTCCGGCCCGACCTCGTTTCTCCTGCGCGGTGGATGCCGTGCCATCTGGGAACGCCCCCACTGCTCCAGGCCCAGCCCTGGCTGGCCGCAACTCTCCCGGCCGTTCCCGGCGTCCGGAGGATACTCCAGCAACGCCGACATCTCCGCTTGGCCCTGGCGCTGCAAGTGGGACCATGCCGCCTCTTCGCAGCCGCAGACTCCCGCCTGCTCCTCGCCGCGACGGTAGAACGTCGCCCGACTCAAGCCCAGCCGGGCAGCGAGTGCAATCCCGGATATGGGCGCCGGCGGGTCCACGACGGACGACACGGAGCGAGCCGCACCGCCTGCCTCCGGGGCGGAGTCCCTTGCGGCCAACTCGAGGGGCTCACTCAGCTGCACGAGGTCCGCCAGACGCTCGGAACTGTCCGCTACGGCGGAGTTTCTCCAGAGGGCTGCCTTCACGAGGTAGGACCCGGGCGGCAAGGTGGGCGGAATCGGGAGCGACAGATCGTGCACGGAGAGGGGAGCCGCGGTCTGGATCTCCGCGGTCACGTTACAGTCCGCGACGCGGTTCGTCTCCGCCGAGGCCACCGTACATCCAAGGGTCATGCTGCGCTGATCTCCCGCCGCAATGGAGCAGCGCACGCTGATCGACTGTCCGGGATGGAGGAGGGTCGGAAAGGCCTCCACGGAAACCAGGTGGGGCACGAAGACACCGTCCCCCGTGCGGGCTGCCTCGAAGTAGCGGGTTTGCAGCAAGAAGTACTGCCGCTTCTTGAAGGCGCGATAGGAGGCGGGGCTCTCCTCCAGGTGGTCGATCATCCGCGAGCGGACGGAGTGGGCGTGGTAGGCCTTCAGATTTCGCTCCCGGACCCGGAAGAAGAACTCCAGGTCGTCCGGCATGAGCAGCAGGCCTTCCCCGTAGCTCTCACGAAAGCCGCCGATGTCCTCGTAGAGCGAGCGACGAAACGTCATCCCGCCGCCTCCCGCCGGGCACCCGATCCAATCCCGCACCTGGTGCCCGGTCTCCAGGCGGAGGACGGGCAGCTCCTGGATGCCGACGTGGTTGACGATCTCCGTGGATGCGATGCCAACGCTGGGGCTCGCGTCCAGCAGCCCGGTCAACTCCTTCAGCCAGTCCGGCGTCAGGATCTCGATGTCGTTGTCGAGCTTCGTGTAGAAGCTCGACCGGGGATCGGCGGCACGGAAGCCGGCGCTGTAGCCAGGAGATGTTCCTCGGTTCTCTGGCAGCAGGACGAGGCGATCGATGAGCCCCTGGTGCTGGAGCGCCATCAAATCGTCGCCGGTCTGTATTCCGGAGCCATTGTCCACGACGATGACCTCTCGGGGCACGCCGGCCGGAACGTCGGCGAGCGCCTGCAGGGTCGAGCGGGTGGACCTGGGCCGATTCCACGACAGAATGACGATCGAAACCAGTGGACCTGACACGGCAGGCCCCGGGGCCATTGCCGCCCGATGAGTGCCCATGCGCGGGCGCTGGACTGCGGAGTGCCTGGGCCCCATGCGCGTCAAGTGCCTGGGCCCCATGCGCGTCAGGTGCGCTGGAACACCCGCTGTACGGCCGCCGTATCCGGGGCGAGACCCGCCAGCGCCATGTTCTCCTCGACGTGCTGGGGACGACTCATTCCCACCAGCACGCTACCGACCCCAGGTGTGGAGCGCACAAACTGCACGGTGCGCTGCACATCGCTGGACAGCGCGGCGAAGGCCTCCTGAATAGGCCGGGGTAGCCGCCCGAGGATGCGCCCCTGCAACAGAGGGGCGGAGGTCACGGTGTAGATGCCCTGGGCCTGCGCGACTTGAAGCAGCGTGCACCAACGGCCGTCGTGCCACTGGTTGGCTAGCATGAACGGCTCGAGCGCCTTCAGGTTCAGCGGCAGCTGCAGGAAGCGGAAGTGGTGCTGCGGGCCTCCCACCTGGGCTGCCCACCCGACGACCTCGTCGAGTGACAGGTACTGCGGGTGCTCCGTGCTCTCGCGAAAGGCAATCCAGGTCGCCAGCCCATAGCTGGCGATGTGCCCTTGCCGGCAGGACTCCTCGAGGGTTGCCATGGCAGCGCGCATGCGGCGCTCGAAGGTCGCCCGGTCGACCGAGCGGAGTTGCTCTTCAGGGTTGTGCAGATAGAAGACGTCGATGGTCTCCAGCCCGAGATTGACGCGGCTTCTGGCAATCTGGTCCCGCAGGAATGCGGGAGCGATGCAATGTTTCTCGACTGTCTCGTCGGGCGCAAGCTGCAAGCGCTCCACGTACTGCTCGCGCAGGTACCGGTGCGCATCCTGGGGCAGTTCTCCGTCAAACGGCAGGTAGCCGGCCTTGGTCGAGACGACGAGTTCACTCCGCCGGCCCCCATCGGCACAGGCGGTGCGCAGCGCCGCGCCGACGCACCGCTCGCTACGTTGATGGCGATAGTTGATCGCCGTGTCGATGAAGTTGCACCCCAACTCGATGGCTCGCACAATGGCGCTGCTGTAGGCGGCATCGGCGTCGTTGGTCGCGGGACCCAGGAAGGTGCCAATGCCGATCGACGACACTTTGAGACCCTGGGTTTCGCGGAAGTGCTCGGGCCGAGCAACGTGCTGGAGGCGCCGGGCGTACTCGGCCGTTGCGGCCACAGTGGCGCGGCCGGGAAGAGGGGTAGCTAGCTCGGAAGGCGTCATGGCCGGAAGCTCGCGTCAGCCCAGGGAGTCAGACAGCCTTACGCAGCCTGCAGGGCTCCGCCAGCTTCTCCAGGATATCCCCCATCCATTCCAGGAACATCCGCCCTGCCTGGCCCAGGCTCTCCGGGTGTCTCGACGCGAGGTTGATGAGGCTGCGCGCGCGTTCGCCGGCGGCGCTCGCGTTCACGAGAAGTGGCGAATGCTTGCACGGACCGTAGCGCGTCTGGAGCTCAGGCGCCGCGGCCTCGGAGGCGACCGAGTACAGGGCGAGGGCGACATAGACATGGGCCGCCGTGAGCCCCCGGTTCATCGGCCAGGACACCGTCTCGGGGTGCCAGGGCGGATGGATACGGGGAGAGGTCTTCTCAGAGTAGCCCCGGGCCATGAGCGAATGCGTGTGCTCGAGCTCCACGAACTTGAGATGCATGCACTCGTGGAGGATGGCCTCCGCGATGGTCCACGGGCTCCGCAAGGTACTTCGCGACAGGAAGATCGTCCCGAGAATGGGGGCGATGGTCGCGGAGCCGACCACATCGTCGAAGTCGTCGACCGCGACGAAGTAGAGATGGGACACGGCGCTGAGCGCGGCCACCGGGAGCAACTCCTGAAGGAGTGCCAGGCCCTGGCTGATGATGTCCTCGGTCTCCTTCTCCGCGATGTAGACGCGCGACTCCCGCAAGTGCTGCCGCAACATCTCCGCGAAGGCGCGATCCCGGAGCGTCCGGGACCCCGCGTCGGACCAGTACCGGATGGGCCGGCTGAGAATCTCCTGACAAAAGCTGCCCGCCGGGTCCGTGGCATCGCACTTCAGCTCCTCGGGATGCGCGCTGAAGCTCGTGAGGAGCTCAAGCTGGTCGTCAGCAGGCTTATGCTCGCCATCCCTGCATGCCCGAAACAGATCGTCGATGGAACCACGGACGACCGGATCCGCAAAGACCTGGTTGGCGTCCCTGCTCCCGGCGGCGTCGAGCGCCTGTGCGAGTTGCACAGCGGCGGGCAGGTACCTGCTCAGCAGGTCCAGGCGGCGGCGGTAGATCAGGGCTGTTCGCTCGCGGATGTAGTCCACAGAGCCAAACGGGATGTCCTGGGCCAGCTGTTTCTCTGCCGGGAGCCATGCTGTCCGAACCTCGGTGTATCTCGTCAAGGAACCATCCTCAGGGGTTGAGCTCGACAGCAATGTTGGCTCGGATGAACAGGTATCCCGAGCGGCTGGCCGAGTCCATCAGGGTGTTGAGGCTGGGCGATTCCCCGCCGCTCATGAAGCGATGGGCCACCTGCTTCCGGAGGTCAATGAGCCCTCTCAGCGTGTCCTCGACCTCTTCGGAGGCCGGCGGGACGGCCGCTTCCTGCCCCACGAGGACGGCGTCCACCTGGGAGACTGCGCTGAGGAATGCGGGGATACCAGCTCCCTGGGGGTGCGATGAAATCGTACGCCAGTGGGCGAGGACGCGCTCCAGCGCCAGGGTTTGTCGAGCATACAAGTCCCCGACGAGCCGCTGAGCCACATCCTCCGGCCTCGAAGCTCCCGCCACGGATGCATTCTCTACGGACGCGCCCTCGAGCACGACCAGCATCTCCTGAAGCTGCGCGAGCAGCAGTTGGCCAGCGCGTCCCAAATCTCCGGTGCCGACCTCCGCCAGCTTGATCCCGAGGAAGTGCGCTCGATCGAGCGAGCGGCGCATCGAAAGCCGGGCATCGATGACATGGAGGGAGCCGAAGCGTGGCGCCAGCGCCTCAAAGCTCTTGACTACCCGCTGGAAGAACAGGGCGAGATGGGCATAGACGTGCATGGCGAAGAGGGAGCGCTGCACATCCCACGATTCGGAAGACCTGTGCCACAGCGGGTGGAGCTGGGCAGACTCCTCCTTCGTGTAGTTCGGCCGGAGCAGGTTGTGGGTCGCCATTACGTCATACAGCTTCGAGTGAAGGCCCTCGTGAAGGATGATTTCTGCGACGTACCAGGGATTGGTTAGCACACTGGGGCTGACAAAGATTACCCCGGGCGATGAGTCGCTGGAACAGGAGATGAGCGGATCGGTCGCGAGCGGGTTGCCGCCGGGAGGGCCGACCTCGTCGCGGGCTGGCTTCGTGCTGGTGAGTGCGATGACGTCAATATGGCGCAGGATGCTGGGGGTCAGGATCGGAAAGAGCTCCCGGAGGAGCGCAATTCCCTGCAGAAGGTTCCTGGAATCCTCCGCAGTGGGATGATGGAATATCGTGTTGGGACTGTTCTTCAGGAAGACCGCGGGGGTGATGCCCGTGACCGCCTTGTCTTCCTGTTCGCCCGACCATTGCCAGAGTACGTGCCGGATCCCGTCGCCGTACCCTTCTTCCATCAGCGAGGAGAGTGAGGTGAGCTCGGAACCCTTCCAGCCTCCGGCGAGTAAGTCGCCCAGCTGTTCGAGGTACAGTTCGACCTGTTCGTGTGTAATGACCTTCCACGGGTGCTTCAGGTGCTGGGTTGCGGCAAACACGGCGGAGCGCAGAAACGGATGCTCGAGCACGCCAGCGGCGGTCGCATCGTCCAGAGCCCGGATGCGCTCCAAGACAGGCGATGCCTGGGGAAACAAGCGCCGTGAAAGATCAAGCCGCCGCCTGACACTCTCAACCACCCTTTGCCGGATGTAGTGCCAGTCACCGAAGGGAACATTGTCAGTCCACGCACGTTCAACTCTGTCGTCGCTGGAGTCGATGAACACGGCGATCAAGGCCCTCCGTAACCAAGGGTGGGATGCTTGGCCCGGATGCGGCTTCCCGGCCATGAGCCAGGAAGCCGCACCGGAAGGGCAAACGCATCAGCGCAGCCCTGTGGAGGTCGAATCAGGACCCGGACTGCTCGGGACTGTACTCGCTGTAGCAAGTACTGCAGGTCCCAGCGACGCCGCCGGCCACGGCGTCAAGATCCTCAGGATCGAGCTGCAGATTCTCGAGGGCCTTCTCCATCTCTTCCTTGCTCTTGGGGGTGTTGTCAGACATGAGTCCTCCTAATGAGAGTCGGGGGCGTCTGCTGGATACCATCACAATGCGGTATCTGTTCGTATCTTAAACGCTTTTTTAGGCTACGTCAACAGTCTACGCTCCGTTCTTGCGTACCAGCTACCATCGACCGCCGGCGACAGGTTGAGCGCGAGACGCCGCCTAACTCAAGGCGGTTCGCGGTTTTCCTGGCGAGTGACCGCGGCGATCGGGCCGGCGGGGGGATTTCCGGGGTGCCTTGCCGTATCTCGTCCCGGGCGCACCTGTTTTCCCGTCCGATGCCTTTAAACATTGTTTTTTCGGAAAAAACAATGTTTGAGCCGTCCAAATTCTGTTTGAGCCGCCAAAACAATGTTTGAGGCGTTCAAATTGTGTTTCTTACAATTAAAACAATGTTTCAAGCCAAAAAACAATGTTTGAAGCCAAAAAACAATGTTATAGGGGTTTGTACGCTGTTTGAGCCCGATAGGGCCCCGCCCGGGCGGGGACGAGGCAGGAACGGGAGGGAGACGAGAATCAGCCCGCCGGGCGGCCGGCGGCGACCCAGGCGTCGGCTTTGGCGCTCAGCTCGTAGAAGAGCTTGAGCTTGACGATGCTGTACTCGAGGAGGCTGCGCCCCTCGGCCCCGAGGCGCTGCTTGAGCTCCAGGTAGCCGGTGTTCTCGGCGGGGAAGGCGCGCATGTAGTCGCGGAAGTTGAGGGCGGTGGGGATCCAGGGGTTGTCGTGCGCGCAGACGTGGACGATCGTCGCGTAGCCGGGCTCGTTTTCCGGACGGGGCGGAGCGGTGTTCCAGAGCCAGACGGCCTCGTGGTCGCAGGGGCTGACGCCGAAGTCCTCGTAGCCGGCGGCGGCGAGGGGGGCGAGGGCGGCTTGGACGTCTCGCACGGCGACCATCATGTCGAGGATGCTCTTCGAGGACATGCCGGGGATCGAGGTGCTGCCGAAGTGCTCGACGGCCCTGACCTCGGGGCCGAGGAGCGTCTCGAGGCGTTCCTTCTCGGCCGCGAAGAGGTCGGGCCAGGCGGGGTTGTAGGGGCGCACGGCCTGCACCTCGGGGGCGAGCTGGGCCGGCATGCGCAGGTGCTGCCAGCGGCGGACCTTGCGCTCGATCGGCTCCCTCGTCTCGTTGGTGACGGTGGCGTTGAAGTCGCGGATCGCCCGCGTCACCCGCATCAGGTCGCGCATCCTGGCGCTGGCATCGGCGGCGTCGTCCGTCTTGCCGGCGGCGGTCGTTCCCGTCGGCTCAGTCATGGACGTCGAACTCCGGGAAGAGGCGGAAGAGGAGCCGTTCGTGGGTGCGCACGTAATCGTAGAGCTCGGGGGTGTAGTGGCTCTGCCAGCGGTCCCCCTCGGGGCGGACGGCTCCCTCGCCGGGGAGCACCTTCTCGTGGGTGAGGATGAAGGCGACGTCCTCGGGGGGGTGCCCCATCGTCAGCAGGTAGTCGTGGAGCCCCTGCCGGAGGTTCTCGGTGCGCAGGAAGTGGAGGTCGTACAGGTCGTCGACGAAGCTGGCGCTCTCGATCGCTGCCTCGTCGAGCCCGGCGAAGACGCGGCGCGGCTCGCGGCAGTAGAAGCGGACGAACTGCTCGGTGTGCCAGCCGAGCCGGCGCTCCGGCGGGAACCTGTCGTTGACGAAGCCGGTCGCGACGCCGTGGTGGCAGTTGACGAACAGGGTGTTGGCGAGGCTCAGGAACTCGGCGAAGGTGAGGTCCGGGTAGTGCGGGTAGGCGGCGCGCATCGGCTCGACGCCGCAGTAGTGGTCCGGATGGATCTTCCACCAGCCGAAGTTGTACTGCGAGACGTAGCGGTCGAACGGGTTGCGCATCGTCGACAGGAACGGCTTGTGACGGTGCTCCGCGGGGACCTCGCTGCACCCCGAGTGCTTCTTCTGGTCGTCGAGGTCGATCAGCCGGTCCGCGCCGTAGAGGCGCGCGAGCATCTGGGTGACGAACGTTCCGCCGGTCTTCGGGTAGTGCACGAAAACGAAATCAGGCGTGATGATCATGTCTTGGGCTCTGCTGAATCGGGGATCCCGGAGGCGGTAGAGCGGTGGAGAAGAGAGCCCCGGCCCACGACGGGCCGGGGTCTCGAGGCCGGAGGGGGCGTGCTAGTTCTTCGCCGTCCCCTTGATGGTGGCGAAGAAGACGTCGGAGACGTTGTTGCGTCCGTCGGGCCAGGCCGTGAAGGTGCGGTTGCCGGCCGAGGTGACGCCGATGTAGTCGCCGAAGTTCGAGAACAGGCCGCCCTCGAAGGTGTAGTCCGCCTTGCACCAGTTGCCGGTCTGGGTCGACACCCGCACCGGAGCGGAGAAGGTGACGCCGCCGTCCTGCGACTGCACCCAGTAGGTGTCGACCAGCGAGCTCAAGGGGCCCTTGCGGGAGAGGCCGCCGGCGCCGATCACGACGCTGCACTCGACGTCCGTCGGGTCGGCGGTCACCTGGGTCTCGCGGCTCTGGAGGTAGACGATGTCGAGGTCGCCGCCCGGCCGCACGGTGGCGGTCGGCCAGAAGTTCTTGATCCCCGTGGCCGGCACGGCCGGCGCGATGGCCTGCGGCGTGCTCCAGGTCGTCCCCTGGTTGTCCGAGAACATGATGTAGGACTGGATGGAGGTGGCGTTCTGCGCCGTCGGGGAGCCGAGGACCGGCGCCACCGGGGAGTAGAAGGTCACGTAGATCCGGCCATGGTGGCGGCCGGTGGTGGCCACGGTGATCCGCGGCTGGTCGTTGAACCGGTTCTTGGCGTAGCCGACCGGCGGGTCGGCCCGGTTGCTGTTCAAGGTGACGATGTCGACCGGGGTCGTGAAGGTGGCGCCGCCGTCGAGCGAGCGGGCGAAGCCGAGCGAGACGTCGGGGCTGGCGTTGTTCACCGCGTCGAGGAACGGACCGTGCTGCCAGACGGTGTAGACCTGGCCGCCGGGGCCGATCGCCACCGCGGGCGCCACCTGCTGCTTGCCGGTGGCGCCGCAGTTGGGATCGTTCTCGTCGTTCGGGAAGTGGTCGTCGTCCGCCACCAGCACCGGTCCCTGCCAGGTGTCGCCGCCGTCGTGGGTGCGCCAGACCTCGATCTTGCCGTAGCCGCCGAGCGAGACGTGGCAGACCTCGTCGATGTTGGAGAGCACCACGTAGGCCGCCCCGCTGCCGTCCTTGGCGGCGGCGATCGCCTCGCGGCTGTAGAGGTCATGGCCGCCGGTGGGGATGTTTTTGGGCGAGTTGATGATCGTCGAGTCGTCCCACACGTAGCTGGTGGCATTGAAATGGCCGCGGTAGATGCCGATCCCCGAGGTGTCGGCCGGGGAGTTGATGGTCCGCATCCGCGAGGTGAGGAAGAAGTTGTCGTCGCTGGCGCGGTCGACCCAAGGGTGGCCGGCGGTGTAGATCAGCGTCGAGGTGCCCATCGGGGGGGGCGAGCCGCCGTCGGTCCAGGTGTTGCCGCCGTTGGTGGAGAAGGCGAAGCCGGTGATCCCCGGCGGGTCCTGGGCCGGGCAGGCCAGGTTGGTCGGCGCGCCGCAGAAGCCCTGGAAGTCGTCCCAGGCCGCGAGCAGACGGCTGCCGTCGTCGGTGGCCGCCAGCGTGGTCGAGTTACGGCTCGGGAGGTCGTCCGGGAAGGCCTTCTGGGGGTCGTTGATCTGCACGTTCGGGCTGACCTTGGGAGCGTTCCCCGCCCAGGCGCCGGAGGCGGTCAGGATGCAGCCCACGACGAGAGCGCCCAACGCCAGGATGGATGATGGTTTTCTACCGGACATCGACTCCTCCTTGCCAGGGGCGGTCTCGCCCCCGGCGGAATGATTTTCCCCACATTTTTTCCCGAAGATCGAGCGTAGACGGCTGGTCCTCCGTTGTCAAACGTGTGCCCACGGGCGCGAAACGGGACGCAGCGCCCGGGGAGAGAGGCCTCGCGCAACCTCCGCGCGAGGTCGAAGGCCGGCGCGGGCCGCGCCGCGGCTTGCGATATCGGAGGGGTGCGGGTGCAAAATGTAAACTTAAAGGGGTATCGCGAGAGCGGAGCACGACAATGCTTACTATCGACCGCCGAAAATCGAAATCTGACGACGCCCGGCGGCCGATCGCCGTCCCTGCTGATAGGCTGATCCCGGGAAGCCGAGGGCGATGCGATGAGCGAAGCGAAAGGAGTGGCCGTGGTGAGCGGCGGCGGGTCTGGCCTGGGGCGCGAGATCGCCTGCGAGCTGGCGCGCCGGGGGTACGCCCTGGCGCTGCTCGGCCGGCGCCGCGAGGCGCTCGCGGAGACGCTGGCGCTCAGCGGTAGCGAGGACGGGCTGATCCTCCCGGGCGACGTGCGCGATGAGGCGGCGATGGCCCGCTGCGCCGAGCAGGTGCGGGCCCGCTTCGGCGGGGCTGACGTGGTGGTGCCGGCGGCGGGGGTGGCCGCCATCGCCCCGCTCGAGGCGACCTCGCGGGAGGCGTTCGCCGCCGTCGTCGACACCAACCTGACCGGCGCCTTCCTGCTGATCCGCGCCCTGCTGCCGGCGATGAAGGAGCGCCGCCGGGGGTGGATCTTCCCGCTCCTCTCGGTCGCCGCGCGGCGGGGGTTCCCCGGCTGGTCGGCCTACTGCGCCAGCAAGTGGGGGCTCGCCGGGCTGGTCGCCGCGCTGCGCGAGGAGCTCCAGGGGAGCGGCATCCGCATCACGGCGCTCTACCCCGGCGCCACCGACACCCCGATCTGGGAGGGGCTCCCCGGCGGCTGGGACCGCGGCGCCATGGTCCGCCCCCGCGAGGTGGCGCGCGCCCTGGGGTACGCGCTCGACGCCGACCCCTCGACCCTGATCGAGGAGATCACCCTGGGGCCGGCCGGCGGGGCCTTATGAACAGGATGAACAGGAGGGGAGCGAGCGGACAGGCGGGATGGCTGCTGCCGCTCACCCTTTTTCTCCCGCTGCTCGCCGCGGTGCCGGGCGGGCGCTGGGCGCTCCCCCTGATCGCGCCGCTCACCCTCTGGCTCGCCTTCCGGGAGCGGGTCGAGGCGCGGGACTACCCCGGCGCCTGCGCGCTCGGGCTGGCCTGGGCGGCGCTGCTGAGCGCCGGGGTGATCCTGCTGGTGCTCCACGTGCCGGAGGTGGCCCGCGGCGGCATCCTGCACGGCGAGGACTACCGCCGCGAGATGTTCGGCTGGGTGGCGACCGGGATCGCTCCCGAGAACGATCCGCGGGCTTTCATCCCCCAGCACCTCCTGCACCTCTGCGTTTTCGTGGTGCTGACCTGGGTGAGCGGCGGCTACCTCGGACTGGTGATGGGGGCGGCGCTGGTCGGCTACATGAGCTACTTCGTGGGGAGCTACGCGGCGGCGAGCGGCCATCCGCTCCTGGGGTCGTTCGCCGCCTGGGTCCCCTGGTCGGTGGTGCGGGTCGCCGCCTTCGTGCTGCTGGGCGCCCTCTTCGCGCGCCCCTTCCTGGCGCGCCGGGCCTGGCCCTTCGAGCGGGCCGAGGTCCGCCTGATGCTCCTCGCCCTGGCGGGCCTCCTCACCGACGTGGTGATCAAGGCCAGCTGCGCCCCCGGCTATGGGCTCTTCCTGCGCCGGCTGGCGGGGGCGGGGTTGGGGCCGTAGAGGGAGTAGAACACGGACGAGCAGGGACTAACACGGACGAACAGGGACGGGGACGAGGTGGCTTAGAAGTCGTCTCTTCCCTGTCCGTGAAAGTCCGTGCCGGTCCGTGCTCGTCCGTGGTCTGCCTACCCCAGCCGGCGGATCGACTTGATGTTGTCTTGGAAGGTCCCGCTGCCGGCGCACTGGCCGGTGCTGGTGGCGAAGCCGAGCGTCTCCCAGCCCGGGGGGGTGGGCTGGTCGGCGCAGACCTGCATCGCCGAGCCGGGGATCTTGTTGCTGGTCGGCTCGATCACCCAGGCGTCGCTGCCGCCGCAGGCCTCGCTGGCGACGGCGTCCACCTTGATCCACCCGGCGGCGACGGCGCCCGGGCAGATGGTCTGGCGGGTCTGGAGCTGCGCCGGAGCGCGGTGGCCGAAGAACAGGACGCCGGCCAGCGTCAGGATCAGCGTCAGGGTCGCAAGGGAGATCACGTGATGGCGTTTCATGGTGGCAGCCTCCTTCATGTCGCGGTGCCCATACGCCTGGGAAGAGTGCAAATCCCCGGCCAATCTCCTATACTTCCCGCGCTTCCGAAGGACATGCCTTGAACGAGATCCGACAGACGAGAGGGACCATGAGCGGCGCCGGGCGGCGGTTCGGCATCGTCGCGTCGCGCTTCAATTCGCGCATCGGCGACCTCCTGGCCGCCGGCGCCGTCGACTGCCTGCGCCGGCACGGCGTCGAGCCGGGCGACCTCCATCTGGTGTCCGTCCCCGGCGCCTGGGAGATCCCGCAGGCGCTCGAGGAGCTGGCCGCGGCGGGGAGCGTCGACGCCCTGGTGGCGATCGGCGTGGTGATCCGCGGCGAGACGCCGCACTTCGACTACCTCTGCGCCCAGGCGACCCGCGGCATCGCGGCGGTCGGCGAGCGCCACCGCCTGCCGGTGGGGTACGGCCTGCTGACCTGCGACAGCTCGGAGCAGGCGGCCGAGCGGGCCGGCGGCAAGGCGGGGAACAAGGGGTGGGAAGCGGCGCTCGCCGCCCTCGAGATGGCCGATCTCTTCGCGCAGCTGCGCGGCGGCCCCTCGGGGACAGAGGGCGGCGGCGGCAAAGCGGGCCCCGGACGGGGCGGCAAAAGATAAGGCCAGACAGCAGGGGAGGAAGCGGTGGACACTCACGGCGGCCGTTCCCGGATCGCGGGAGCGGCCCCTTGTTTTTCGGTGATATTTTCGCTCGGGATCTTTGAGGCGAGGTTTCATGACGGCAGGAAAGCGGCGCATGGCGCGCGAGATGGCGGTTCAGATGCTCTACCAGAGCGATCTCGGAGGGAGCACGTTGTCCCATATCTTCACCTCCTTCGACCTCTCGGAGTACCTGGCGCGGGAGGCGGCCGAGGAGAAGAAGCGGGGGATCCCCTCGCCGGAGGAGCGGGCCGAGAGCTTGCGGCGCCGCCTGCGGGTGGACGAGGCGTTCGACTACGCCCAGGCGCTGGTGCGCGGCACGGTCGAGGGGCAGGAGAAGATCGACGAGCTGATCCGCAGCCAGGCCGACAACTGGCGGCTCGAGCGGATGCCGCCGGTCGACCGCAACATCCTGCGCCTCGCCGTCTACGAGATGCTGCACGAGCAGGAGACCCCGAAGCTGGTGGTGCTCGACGAGGCCATCGAGCTCGCCAAGAAGTTCGGCTCCGAGCAGTCGGGGCGCTTCGTCAACGGCCTGCTCGACGGGCTGCTCAAGCAGCACACGTTTCCGGGCAGCCTGACCTGACTTGGGCGGAGAGAGAAGAGCAACTGATGAGCACCCCTTACGATCACAAGGCCATCGAGGCCAAATGGCAGGACCGCTGGGAGAAGAGCCGGGCGGCCGAAGTCGACCTCGGGCAGGCCGACGACAAGTACTACATGCTGATGATGTTCCCCTATCCGTCGGGGGACCGCCTCCACGTCGGCCACGGGCGCAACTACATCCTGGGTGACGCCCTCTACCGCTTCCTGCGGATGAACGGCAAGCGGGCGCTCAATCCGATGGGGTGGGACGCCTTCGGCCTGCCGGCGGAGAACGCCGCCATCCAGCGCGGCATCCATCCCAAGGACTGGACGGTCGGCAACATCAAGGTGATGAAGGAGCAGTTCCGCCGCTGGGGGATCCTCTACGACTGGTCGAAGGAGATCGCCTCCTGCTTCCCGGACTACTACCGCTGGAACCAGTGGCTCTTCCTGCGCCTGCTCGAGCGCGGGATCGCCTACAAGAAGATGGCGCCGGTGAACTGGTGCCCGAGCTGCCAGACCGTGCTCGCCAACGAGCAGGTGGTGGACGGCGCCTGCGAGCGCTGCGGCACCCCGGTCGTCCAGCGCGACCTCGAGCAGTGGTTCTTCCGCATCACCGACTACGCCGACCGCCTGCTCGCCGGGCTCGACGAGCTCCCCGGCTGGCCCGAGAAGGTCAAGGTGATGCAGCGCAACTGGATCGGCCGCTCGGAGGGGGCCGAGATCCGCTTCGTCGTCCCATCGCTTGGCCCAGCGCTGGGAGCGGGGGAGGAGATCGCCGTCTTCACCACCCGCCCGGACACCGTCCACGGCGCCACCTTCCTGGTGCTCGCCCCCGAGCATCCGCTCGCCGCGCGGCTGACCGCCGCCGCCGCGGACGCCGCGCAGGAAGCCGAGATCGCGGCGTGGACCGAGCGGGTGCGCAACACGCCGCGCATCGAGCGCTCGTCCGAGGAGAACCCCAAGGAGGGGAGGGACACCGGCGCCACGGCCGTCAACCCGGCGACGGGGGAGGCGATCCCGATCTGGCTCGCCAACTACGTCCTCCCCGAGTACGGCACCGGCGCCATCATGGCGGTGCCGGCGCACGACGCCCGCGACCTCGCCTTCGCCCGCCAGGAGGGACTGCCGATCCGGCTGGTCTACCATCCCGACGGCGAGGAGATCGATCCGGCCTCCCTGACCGAGCCGGTCCTCCACCAGGGGACGATCCGCAACGCGCCCCCCTTCGACGGCCTGGCCGACGGACCGGAGGCGATCGCGAAGTTCATCGCCTGGATCGAGGAGAACGGCTGGGGGAAGGGGCGGGTCGTCTACCGCCTGCGCGACTGGCTGATCTCCCGCCAGCGCTACTGGGGGACGCCGATCCCGGTGGTCTACTGCGAGCAGCATGGCGCCGTGCCGGTCCCCGACGACCAGCTGCCGATCGAGCTCCCCTACGACGTCGAGTTCACCGGCCGCGAGGGGAACCCGCTGTCGCGCTCGAAGTCGTTCGTCGAGACGACCTGCCCGAAGTGCGGCGGGCCGGCGCGGCGCGAGACCGACACCATGGACACCTTCGTCGACAGCTCCTGGTACTACCTGCGCTACCTGGCGCCGCGCGACGCCACGCAGATGTTCGACACCGCGGTCGCTGACCGCTGGATGCCGGTCGACCAGTACATCGGCGGCATCGAGCACGCCATCCTCCACCTGCTCTACGCGCGCTTCCTCTGCAAGGTGCTGCACGACTTCGGGATGGTGGGGATCGAGGAGCCGTTCCAGAACCTGTTCAACCAGGGGATGATCACCCGCTTCTCGGAGAAGTCCGGGCGGGTGGAGAAGATGTCGAAGTCGCGCGGCAACACGGTCTCGCCGGACGAGCTGATCCAGGAGATGGGGGCCGACACCGAGCGGGTCTACACCCTGTTCATCGGCCCGCCCGAGAAGGAGGCGGAGTGGAGCGACGAGGCGGTCTCTGGCGCCTACCGCTTCCTGACCCGCGTCTGGCGGATGCAGGAGCGCCTCGCCGAGGCGCCGGCGACGGCGGCATCGGCGGCATCGGCGACGGGGGACGCCGACCTCGAGCGCGAGCGGCACGCCACCATCCAGCGGGTGACGCAGAGCTACCAGCGCTTCTCCTTCAACACCGCGGTGGCCTCGCTGATGGAGCTGTCGAACAGCCTGGGGCGGGCGCTCGAGGAGAAGACGGCGTCGCGGCTGCGCTGCGAGGAGGCGTTCGACACCCTGATCCAGCTCCTCCACCCGCTGGCGCCGCACGTCACCGAGGAGATGTGGGAGCGGCGCGGCCACACCGGGAGCCTGCTCGACATCTCCTGGCCGGAGCACGACGAGACGAAGCTCTTCCGCCAGCGGATCGAGCTCGTGGTGCAGGTCGACGGCAAGCTGCGCGACCGGGTGGAGGTGGACGCCGGGGCGGACGAGGCGACGGTCCGCGCCACCGTCCTCGCCAGCCCCAAGGTGGCGGAGCACCTGGCCGGGCGCGAGGTGGCGAAAGCCGTCCTGGTTCCGGGGCGGCTGATCAACTTAGTCACGAGGAAGCCCGCATGAATCATGTCAAGAGAATCGTCCCCTCCGCGGGCCTGCTGCTCGCCCTCGCCGTCCTAGCGGGCTGCGGCTACGCCCTGGTCGGGCGCGGCAGCAACATCCCGACGGACGTCAAGGCCGTCTACCTGAAGCCGCTCGAGAACCACACCCAGCGCCAGCTGGTCGACCAGTCGCTCACCCGGGCGATCGCGGACGAGCTGGTGACCCGGCGCCGCTTCGACGTGGTCGGCAGCGAGGCCCAGGCGAACGCCGAGATCACCGGCTCGGTGACCGGCTTCGGAGTGACCCCCGTCACCTTCGACCAGACCGGCCGCGCCACCCAGTACGAGCTCGCGATCACCGCCCAGATCGTCTTCAAGCGGGTGGGGACCGAAGGGAAGGTGATCTGGAAGAGCGACCGCTACACCTTCCGCGAGTCGTACCCGGTCAACACCTCCAGCGCCAACTACTTCGACCTCGAAGACTCCACCATCAACAAGGCCTCCCAGGAGTTCGCCCGGACGCTGGTGACGGATCTGCTGGAAGGGTTCTAGGGAGCGGAGGTCCCCGGGTACAGGCAAGCCCCGCGAGCTCGGGCGCCTTTTTCCTCCCCCGAGTACGGGGGAGGAACAAGCAAGGCGACCTCCGGCGAGAGGGCAGCCCCGCTCTTAAACGCCGCCCCCAACGCCAAAAGGCGGGGACTCGTCCCCGCCTTTGCGACCTTCCGAACCTGCTTCCCTGAAGGGGCTTACTTGCTGCCGAGGGCGGCGACTTTGCGCACCAGGCGGGACTTGTAACGCGAGGCCGTGTTCGCGTGGATGACCTTCTTCTGGGCCGTCTTGTCGATCACGCTCAGCGTCTCGGAGAGGAGCTCCTGCGACCGGGTGGCGTCGCCGCTGGCGACCGCCGCGCGGAGCTTCTTGACCGCGGTGCGCAGGCTCGAGCGATGCGCCCGGTTGCGCTCGCGCGCCTGGATGTTCTGACGGTTCCGCTTCTCAGCCGACTTGGTATTCGCCATAAGCCTCTTTGCTCTCGTTCGGGTTGGGGTTGCTTGCCACAGAAAAACGAAGTCGCACCGAAGTGCGACACAGCTTTATAGCATCGGACCTAGCCGGCGTCAACTCCGATCTCGCGCAGGCGCTGCCGGGCGAGGTTGGCCTCGTCGCTCGTCGGGTACTGCCGGATGACGTGCTGGAGCTGCACGACCCCCTGCGAGCGCTCGCCCAGCTCGAGGTACGAGTACCCTTTCTTGAGCAGGGCGCTCGGCACCTTGTCCCCCTTCGGGTAGCGGGCGAGCACGACGTCGAACTCGGTGATCGCCTGCCGGAACTTGCGCTGCCGGTAGTACGACTCGCCGATCCAGTAGGCGGCGTTGTCCGACAGGTCGGTCGCCGGGAAGTTCGTCAGGTACTCCTGGAACTCGCGCATGGCGAGGTCGAAGTTCCCCTTCAGGTAGTCGTTGTAGGCCGCGTCGTAGAGGCTCTTGGGGTCGATCCCGGCGCCGCCGCCGCCGGGGACACTACCGCCGGGGACGCCGACGCCCGGGGGGGGCGGCTGCGGCGCGGGGGCACCCTCCGGCGCCGGGGCGGCCGGAGGGGGCTGGTTGCGGAAGGTCTTGAAGTCCTGGTTGGTCGACGCGATCTGCTGCGAGAGCTGCGAGAGGCGGTAGTTGGTGTCCTCGAGCTTCGCCTGCAGGGCCTCGATCTGGCCGCCGAGGTCGCGCAGCTTCACCTGCATGTCGGCCTCGGTCTTGAGCAGCGACTGCATCTGCTGGGCGACGTTCGACCCCAGGTCGGCCACCTCCTGCTTGCTGGGCGCCTGCTGGGCCTGCTTCTGGAGCTGCAGCATCTGGCGCTGGATGTCGGAGAGCTGCGACTGCAGCCCTTCGATGTCCTGGGGGGAGACGCACCCCGCGGCGGCGAGGGCCAGCGCGAGGCAACCGGCGAGAGGGAGGTTGCGCAGGGATTTCATGATCGGGACCTCAACCGACGTTCGAGCGGCCGGTGATCACCAGGTGGGAGCGGCGGTTCTGCGACCAGCAGCTCTCCGCGTCCTCGGTGCAGACCGGGCGCTCCTTGCCGTACGAGATGGTGCGCATGCGGGTGCCGGCGATGCCGAGCGAGGTCAGGTAGTCGCGCACGGCGTTGGCGCGGCGCTCGCCGAGGGCGAGGTTGTACTCGCTGGTGCCCCGCGCGTCGGCGTGCCCCTCGATGGTGACCGAGAAGCCGGCGTTGCTCTTCATCAGGTCGGCGTTGCGCGACAGCTTGTCGCGCGTGTCGTCGCTGAGCGACGCCTCGTCGTAGTCGAAGTAGACGTCGGGGCTGAAGCCGCGCCGCTTGAGCTCGTCGTTGACCACCTGCAGGTCCGACGACAGGAGGGGATCCTCCTTCTGGTCGTTGACCGCCGGAGGGGCGGGCTGCTGCACGTCGGTCGCCGGGGCCGGGTTGGCCGGCGGGGCAGGCACCGTGGTCGTCTCGACGTTGAGGTCCGCGGGGGGGGTGGCCGGCTTCTTCTTCGGGCAGCCGAACATCAGCAGCGAGAGGGCCGGCAACGCCATCCATAGCATCAGCTTTCGGTTCATGATCTCTCCTCGTTTCGCAGGCGGGCCGCTCCTACTCCCGCGCGAGTCCGTAACACTCTATCAAACGTTCACTTCTCCGGGAGGCTCCGCGACCAGTCGGCGAGGTCGTTCCCCCCCTCGCTGGTCAGCTTGTGGTCGTTGCCGCCGTCGAGGTCCATCACCCAGATCTGGTAGCGCCCGTCGCGCCGCGAGGTGTAGGCGATCTTGCGGCCGTCGGGGGAGAAGGTCGGCGACTGGTTCTCCCCCGCGCCGGAGGTGAGCACCCGGGTCTCCAGGGTCACCACGTTGGTCACCGCGATCTGGAACTGCCCGTCGCGCCGGCTGGTGTAGGCGATCAGGTCGCCGTCCGGGCTCCAGGCGGCGCCGTCGTTGTAGGTGCCGTCGAAGCTCAGCCGCCGCTGGTTGGCCCCCTCGGCGTCCATCAGATAAATGTTGGGGTTGCCGGCGCGGCTGGAGGTGAAGGCGATCTCCCCCCCTTCGGGCTCCAGCTCGGGTTGGTGTCGATGCCGGTCGAGTTGGTCAGCCGGTGCATGGCGCCCCCCTCGAGATCGGAGGTGAAGATCTCGATGTTGCCGTCCACCGAGCGGGCGAAGGCGATCCTGCGGCCGTCCGGGGCGAAGCTGGGGCTGATGTTCATCGACCCCGAGGTGATGATCGGCCGCTTGCGCCCGCTCCCGACGTCCGCGATGTAGAGCCCCGGCGGGCCGTTGAAGAACGAGGTGTAGGCGATCGACTCGCCGTTCGGGCTCCATGCCGGCGACATCGAGGTCGACTGGTGGCCGGTGACCTTGTGCTGGTTCGCCCCGTCGTAGTCCATCACGAAGATCTCCTTGGTCCCGGTGCGGTCCGAGGTGAAGGCGATCTCGGAGAGGGCGATCCCCGGCTTGCCGACCAGGAAGCGGACCACCTCGTCGGCGAAGGTGTGGGCCATCCGCCGGCTCACCGGGAAGGGGCCGCGGTAGCGCTTGGCGAGCACCGCCTGGCCGCTGCCGAGGTCGAGCACCCGCCCCTCGAGGACGATGTGGTCCCCCTCGGCTTTGACGTCGCCGAGCAGCAGCACCTCGTTGCCGGTCGAGCGGTAGACCGGGAGGTCCTTCTGCACGTCCCCCGAGAGGGCGAGCCCGGAGAGCACGTCCGCCCCCTGGATCGTGAAGTAGCCGGAGGCGTCGAGGTCGCGCCGCACCGTCTCCTCGATCTCCCTTCCCGCCCCCGCGGCCTCGCCGGTGAGCTGCGCGGGGCCGCGGAAGGCGGGGATGGCGAGCTTGATCTTGCGCTGCGCGGTCCCGCGGTCGAGGGTGATGGTGACGCTCTTCGGCGGCTCCTGGGCGGCCGGGGGAGCCGCCGGCGCCTGCGGGCCGGCGGCGGGCTGGGGGGCCCGCGGGGCGGGGGCCTGCGCGGCGGAGAGCAGGGCGGCGGCGAGCAGCAGGCCCGGCACGGCGGCGGAGAGGGCGGCGGTTCTGGATCTCATGGCACCTCGGTCGATGGAGTCGGCGGGCAATCGGCGATGACCGCGGTCAGCGCACGATCAGGTTGACGCCCAGGGAGCTCTCGCGGTACGCCCGCGGCAGGGGCGGGAAGGGGGACGCGTTCTGGACGGCGCGCAGCGCCGCGAGATCGAACGAATTGTAGCCCGAAGAGCGGGTCACTTCGAGGTCGGTGATGCTGCCGTCGCGCTGGATGCGGAAGCCGATCACCGCCTGGACGTCGTTGCCGAGCGGCGGGCGGACCCATTTCGAATCGATCGCCGACAGCAGCCCGTCGATGTAATAACCGAATTTGAAGTCCGGGTTGTCGAGGCCGGCGATCTGCGAGCCGAAGGCCGAGCTCCCCTGCGGCTTGCCGGTCGGCGCGCCGCGCGGCCCCGTCTCGCCCCCCTCGTTGGTCTGCGGCGTCGCCGGCGCCGGGGGCCTCGGCATGGGCCTGCGGTCGCTCGGCGCGGCCGGGCGCGGCAGGGGCGCGGTTGCCGCCGGCTTCGGTTTCTCGGGATGCTTCACGGGCCTGTCGGGGAGCACGGGAGCCTCCTCGTGCACCGGCTCGCGCACCGGCTTCGGTTTCGGCGCGGGGGGCTCGGGTTTCGGCTCCGGCTTCGGCGGCTCGGGCTCCGGGGGCTTCTCGGGCTCCGGCTGGGGCTTCTCGGCCTTGGGGCGACTCGGTGCCGGATGCCGCACGCCGAGCGCCTGGGCGGGGACGATCTCGACCGGCACGAAGGTCATCGGCGGGGGCGGCGGGGCGAGGCGCGGCAGCAGGAGGACGGCGGCGACGGCGCCGGCGTGGAGCAGCAGGGCCACGGCGACGCTGGTCGCCTCGGGGCGTCCCTCGCGCCGCGCGCGCCGCTCGAGGATGCGGTCGACCGCCAGGCTCACGGCCGGCGCCGCCCTCCGCGGTCGGTGCGGTCGGTCACCATGCCCACGTGCACGATCCCGCCCTGATGGAGGATGTCGAGCACCTCGATCACCTTGCCGTAGGGGACCTCGCGGTCCCCTTTCAGAAACACCGTGTCGTCGCCGCGGTTCGCCACCGCCCCCTTGACCCGCGCCACCAACTCGTCGATCTCGACCGCCGACTCGCGCACGTAGACCCGGCCGTTGCGGTCGATCGAGACCACCAGCGGGTCCTGCACCCGCAGCGGGAGGTTGGCGGCGTTCGCCTTCGGCAGCGCCACCTCGACCCCCTGGTGCAGCATGGGGGCGGCGATCATGAAGATGATGAGCAGCACCAGCATCACGTCCACCAGGGGGGTGACGTTGATGTCGGCGAGGACCGGGTCGTCGTCGCCGCCAGTGCCGCCGTTACCGAGGGTGAATGCCATCGCGATTTCGTTCTCTTCTGATTAGACACATCTCAGGTGAAGTTGCGTTCCGCCAGGTTGAGGAACTCGAGCACGAAGTCCTCCATCCGGCTGCGCAGCCGCCGCGAGTACTGGGAGAAGTAGTTGTAGGCGATCAGCGCCGGGATCGCCGCGGCGAGCCCGGCGGCGGTGTTGATCAGCGCCTCGGCGATCCCCGGCGCCACCGAGACGATCGAGGTCGACCCCTGGAGGCCGATGTCGTTGAACGCCTGCATGATCCCCCAGACGGTGCCAAAAAGGCCGATGAAGGGGGTGGCGGCGGCGGTGGTGGCGAGCAGGCCGAGCCAGCGGGTGACCCCCTGGAGCTCGACGTTGATCGCCCGCGTCAGCGTCCGCTCGAGGGCGGGGACGGAGGTGATGCGGTAGGAGCGCTTCTCGCCCGGGCGCTCGGGGTCGGGGGCGCTCTTGATCTGGCTGTCGATCTCGGCGTAGCCGGCCTGGAAGATCCCCACCAGCGGCGAGGCGCCGAGCTTGCCGGCCTGCGCGTTGACCTCGCTGAAGCGCTGGCTGCGGTGGAACGACTCGAGGAACTTCTCGCTGGCTCCCGCGGCGCGGCTGAACTGCACCAGCTTGCCGAAGACCACTGCCCAGGAGGCGATCGAGAAAAGCACCAGCAGGCCGAGCACCCCCTTCGCCATCGGCCCCGCCTGCAAGAAGAAACGGAAGATCCCCGGCCCCGCGCCGGGGCCGCCCGCCTGCAACATCATCACTGCGCTCGTGAACATGCGCTCCCTTTCCCCCCTGATCAGCCCGGCTGCACCTCCGCCAGGCTACGGCTGGCAAACTACCATGCCCCCGTAGCATGAGCAAAGGGCGTGCCGGGGGGGCGGACGGACCGTGTACGACCACCCTGCGGCGGAGGGTGTAGAGACGTGACAGGTCGTAACGACAACCTATCCGAGGCCACGGGGACGGCGTCACGTCTCCGCCGGAGGGCAGGTCGGTGCCAATGGCAAAGCGTGGCCGGGGCAGGTTGCGAGACCTTTTGCGAAAGGCAGACCAAGGCGGACCGACGAAGGAGGGTGATCCCTCCGAAGGGGTAGATCCGGCGACTTACCCTGCGAAGAGACGTGACGCCGTCCCCGTGGCCTCGGACAGGTTGTCGTTACGACCTGTCACGTCTCTACACCCTTCGCCGCAGGGTGAACGTCGACGGTCAATCACTCCTCTGCGCGCCCGCCATGATAGTCTCCCCCGCGCCTTCTCCAGACACTCCTAGTGTGAGGGGAAGTCCTGATTCCTTGCCGTAGCCAATCCTGGAGAGATCATGAACGGTCGAGTCCTCATCACAGGTGCTTCGGGCGCCCTCGGGCGGAGCGTCGTGGCGCGTTTTCTGGACGCGGGCGACGCCGTGGTGGCGGTCGGGGCGACCGAGGGGGCTCTGACCGAGCTGCGGCCTCTTGCCGGGGAGGACCGGCTGGTGCTCCGCCGGGCGGACCTCTCCGTCACCTCTGAGGTGGAGGGGGTCTTCGCCGAGGAGGAGAGCGAGGCGGGGATGCCGCGGGCGGTCGTCCACCTGGTGGGCGGATTCCGCTACGCGCGCTTCGCCGACCTCTCGGATGCCGACTGGTCCTACCTGATGAAGCTCAATCTCGACACCACCTTCCGCGTCTTCCGCGAGTGCGCCCGCCGCTTCGAGCGGGCGGGGGGCGGCAATGTCGTCGCCGTCTCGGCGCCGGCGGCGTTCCTCGGCGAGGCCGGGGTCGGCGGCTATGCGGCCGGCAAGGCCGGGGTGCTGCGCATGGTCGAGTCGCTGGCGCGCGAGATGGCGCCGTTCGGCGGCCGGGCGAACGCCGTCCTTCCCGGCACCATGGACACCCCCGCGAACCGGGCGGCGATGCCGGATGCCGATCCCGCGAAATGGGCGAAGACCGACGACGTCGCCGCCGTCATCCATTTTCTGACCAGCCCCGCCGCGGCGGCCGTCAACGGCGCCGCCGTGCGGGTGCCCGGCCCCGGCTTCTGACTCCGACTCCGACGACTTTGAGATGCTGCCGATGAATGCGATGAATTCTCTCGACTGCCATGTCTACTACGATTCCACCCGCCACCCCGCGCCGCCGCCCGAGTGCCAGCACCCGGTCGATCTGGCGGCCCACCCGGAAGCCGCCGAGCGGCTGGCACGGCTGGGCGTCTCGGCCCAGGACGACCTGCCGGCCGTGGTGCTCACCGAGCCGAACGGCAAGATCCGCCTCCTCGGCGTCCGCCTCACCCCGGCGGAGACGGCGAGCCTCGCGGCCGGCCGGGGGATTGGCGCCGGGCGGCTGATCGTCTACAGCACCTCCTGGTGCGGCGACTGCCGGAACGCCAAGCGGGTGCTGCAGGAGGCCGCCGCGCCGTTCTCCGAGATCGATCTCGACCGCGACCGCGGCGCCGAAGCGCTGGTGCTCCAGAGGAGCGGCGGCCGGCGCGTCGTCCCCACCCTTCAGTTCGACGGGCGGTTGTGGGCGTTCAACCCCCCGCCGCCCCTGCTGCGCCGGCTCCTCGCGGGCGGCGCCGGGCCGGCCTGACGCCGGCCCCTCAAGGAGATCCCCGCATGAAGATCGCCGTCTGCATCAAGCAGGTCCCCAACACCGAGGCGCGGCTGCGCGTCCGCCGCGACGGGCGCTGGGTGGAGGAGGAGGACCTGCCGTTCATCATCAACGAGAGCGACGAGTACGCCCTCGAAGAGGGGCTTCGCCTGGCCGAGAAGACCGGCGGCGAGGTCGTCGTCTTCAGCCTCGGCCCCGAGCGCGTGAAGGAGGCGCTGCGCAAGGCGCTGGCGGTCGGCGCCGCCCGCGCCGTCCACCTCTCCGACCCCGCCTTCGCCGGCGGCGACGCCCTGGCCGCCGGCCGCGCGCTGGCCGCGGCGATCGCCCGCGATTCCTTCGACCTCGTGCTCACCGGCTCGCAGTCGGACGACGTCGGCTACGGCGGCACCGGCTCGGTCCTCGCGGGACACCTCGGCTGGCCCCACGTCTGGCTGGTGATGGGGGTCGAGCTCGAGGACGGGAACGCGAGCGTCAAGGTCACCCGCGAGATGGAGAGCGGCGTCAACGAGGTGTCGCGCCTCCACCTCCCCGCGGTGCTCGAGGTGCAGGCGGGGATCAACCACCCCCGCTACGCCTCGCTCAAGGGGATCATGGCGGCCAAGAAGAAGGAGATCGCGACGGCGACGCCGGCCGACCTCGGGCTCGACCCCGGAGAGGTGGGGGAGGCCGGATCGCGCCTCGAGATCCTCTCGGTGAGCTTCCCGGAGTCCGGGAAGGGGGCCCGGATGCTCGAAGGGGACGCCAAGTCGGTGGCGGCACAGCTGGTCGAGAAACTGCAGAAGGAAGCGAGGGTGCTCTGATGGCGAACGGGGTCTGGGTCGTCCTGCAACACCGCGAGGGGCAGTTCCCCCGCATCTCCTGGGAGGCGGTCGCCGCGGCGCAGAAGCTCGCCGCCCAGCTCGGCGGCAAGGCCGAGGCCGTGCTGCTCGGCGCCGGCCTCGACGGCGCCGCCGCCGAGGTGGCGAAATTCGACCTCGGCGCCGTGCACACGGCCGACGCCGAGGCGCTCCGCGCCTACACGCCGGGGGCCTACATCGGCGCCCTCAAGGACGCGATCACGGCGGCGGCGCCCGCCTTCGTGGTCTTCCCCCACACCTACCAGACGGTCGACTACATGGCCCGGCTGGCGCAGGCGATCGGCGCCGGCCTCCTCCCCGAGGTGACCGCCTTCGAGGCCGGAGACTCCGGGCTGATCTGGACCCGCCCCGTGATGGGGGGAAAGCTGCAGTCCAAGGTGCGGGTGAAGGGGGAGGGGACGGTGCTGGTCTCCGTCCAGTCGGGAGCCTTCCAGGCCGACGGCGCCGCGCGGGGCGGGGACGCGAAGATCGCGGCGCTCGCCGTCGACCTCTCCGGGGTGAAGCCGGACCGCGAGATCCTCGGCTACGAGGAGGTGGGCGGCGACACGGTGGACCTCACCAAGGCGTCGATCATCGTCGCCGCCGGGCGCGGCGTCGGCGGCGCGGACAAGATGGCGCCGATCGAGAACCTCGCCAAGGCGCTCGGCGCGGAGATCGGCGCCAGCCGGCCGGTGATCGACAACGGCTGGCTGCCGCGCGACCGCCAGATCGGCTCCTCCGGGCAGACCGTCGCCCCCAAGCTCTACATCGCCGCCGGCATCTCCGGCGCCATCCAGCACCTGGTCGGCATGAAGGGATCGACGGTGATCGTGGCGATCAACAAGGATCCCGGCGCGCCGATCTTCACCGTCGCCGACTACGGCATCGTCGGCGACCTCCACGAGGTGCTGCCGGCGATCACCGAAGCCGTGCTGGCCGCGAAGGGGTAGGGTCTTGGTCCCGCGGGAGGGGGCGCGCCCCTGGGTCGTCCTCAAGTTCGGCGGCACCAGCGTCTCGACCCCCGAGCGCTGGGGGACGATCGCGGAGCTCGTCCGCCGCCGGAGCGCCGAGGGGCTGCGCCTTCTGGTCGTCTGCTCGGCCCTGTCGGGGATCTCGAACGGGCTCGAGTCGCTCCTCGCCGCCGCCGTGGCGGGAGCGGACGAGGAGGGGCTGGCGGCGCTGGCTGCGATGAAGGCGCGCCATCTGGAGCTCGCCGCCGGGCTCGGCCTCGACGGCCGGGCGCTCCTCGCCGCCGACTTCGAGGAGCTCTCCCGCCTCACCCTCGCCGCCTCGCTGCTGCGCGAGGCCGGGCCGGCCCTCAAGGCGCGGGTGATGGCCTTCGGCGAGCTGATGTCGACCCGCCTCGGCGCCGCCTTCCTCGCGGCGCAGGGGGTCCCCGCCGCCTGGCACGACGCCCGCGCCTCGCTCGTCTCCCGCGAGGAGCCGCTCGAGCCGGGGAGCCGCGCCTACCTCTCCGCCACCTGCGACTTCGAGCGCGACGAAGGGCTCGCCGCGCGGCTCTCGGAGGCGTACGGGGACGATGCCGCGGCGCCTGCGATCGTCACCCAGGGATTCATCGCCCGCAACCGCGAGGGGCAGACGGTGCTCCTCGGGCGCGGCGGCTCGGACACCTCGGCCGCCTACTTCGCCGCCCGCCTGGGGGCGGCGCGGTGCGAGATCTGGACCGACGTCCCCGGCCTGTTCACCGCCAACCCCGCCCTCCTCTCCTCGGCCCGGCTGCTGCGCGTCCTCGACTACGACGAGGCGCAGGAGATCGCCAGCATGGGGGCCAAGGTGCTGCATCCGCGGTCGATCCCGCCGCTGCGCCGGCACGGCATCCCGCTCCACGTCCTGTGCACCGACCGGCCGGACGCTCCCGGCACCGTGATCTCGGGGGTCGGCGCGGCGGGGGGGGCGCAGGTCAAGGCGATCTCCTCCCGCAAGGGGATCGCCCTGGTCTCGATGGAGACGGTCGGCATGTGGCAGGAGGCGGGGTTCCTCGCCCGGGCGTTCACCGTCTTCGCCCGCCACGCGATCTCGATCGACGCCGTCTCGACCTCGGAGACCAACGTCACGGTGTCTCTCGATCCCGCCGCCAACCTGCTCGAGCCGGCGGTGCTCGATCCGCTGCTGCGCGACCTCGCCGCCTTCTGCGAGCCGCGGCTGATCGCGCCGACCGCCTCGCTGTCGCTGGTCGGGCGCGGCATCCGCGCCATCCTGCACGAGCTGGGGCCGGTGCTCGAGGCGTTCGAGGAGCTCAAGGTCTATCTGATGACCCAGTCGGCGAGCGACCTCAACCTCACCTTCCTGGTCGACGAGGAGCCGAGCGAGCGGCTGATCCGCCAGCTCCACGGCCTGCTCTTCGGGGCGAAGGGGGAGAGCGCGCTCTTCGGCCCCACCTGGAGTGAGCTGTTCGGCCCCGCGGGGGACGCGGCGCCGGAGGGGGCCGCCGACTGGTGGCGCACCCGCCGCGGCGAGCTGCTGGAGATCGCGCGCACCTCCGGGCCGGTCTACGTCTACGCGGCGCCGGAGCTGCGCGCCGCCGCCGCGGCGCTCGGCGGGCTCGACGCCGTCGACCGCCTGTTCTACTCGGTCAAGGCGAACTGCCATCCCGGGGTGCTCCAGGTCTTCCACGCGGCCGGGTTGGGCTTCGAGTGCGTCTCGGCGGCGGAGCTCGACCACGTGCTCGCCCTCTTCCCCGGGCTCGACGCCTCCCGCCTCCTGTTCACCCCCAACTTCGCGCCGCGCGAGGAGTACCGGCACGGCTTCGAGACCGGCGCGCGGGTGACGGTCGACAACCTCCACCCGCTGCGCGAGTGGCCGGAGATCTTCCGCGGCCGGGAGATCTTCCTCCGCCTCGATCCCGGGCGGGGGCGCGGGCATCATGCCCACGTCCGCACGGCCGGGGCGCAGTCGAAGTTCGGGCTGGCGCCCGAGCAGATCGACGAGATGCGCGCGCTCGTCGCCGCCTGCGGCGCCGAGGTGGTCGGCCTCCACGTCCACTCCGGCTCCGGCATCCGCACCCCGGAGGCGTGGAGCGAGGTGGCGCTCTTCCTGGAGGAGGCCGCCGGGCGCTTCCCGGCGGCGCGCATCCTCGACCTCGGCGGCGGCCTGGGGGTGCCGGAGCGGCCGGGGCAGAGTCCCCTCGATCTCGAGGTCCTCGGCTCCCAGCTCGGCCGGTTCAAGGCGGCGAACCCGCGCTTCGAGCTCTGGCTCGAGCCCGGGCGCTTCCTGGTCGCGACGGCCGGCGTACTGCTCGCCCGCGTCACCCAGGTCAAACGCAAGGGGGAGGTGACCTACGTCGGCCTCGAGACCGGCATGAACTCGCTGATCCGGCCGGCGCTCTACGGCGCCTACCACCCGATCTCGAACCTCTCCCGGCTCGACGCGCCCGCCACCTGGACGGCCCACGTGGTGGGGCCGATCTGCGAGACCGGCGACATCCTCGGCCGCTCGCGCCGCCTGCCGCCCACGGCCGAAGGGGACGTGATCCTGATCGCCAACGCCGGCGCCTACGGGCGGGTGATGAGCTCGCACTACAACCTGCGCGAGCCGGCGGGCGAGGCGCTGCTCGACTGAAACCCGCTCTCCCCTCCCTGCGTAGTCTCCTGCGAGGAGGCAACTCAATGGACACCCATGAGAGCGATACGACCCGCGCGGCGCAGACCAACCCTCTGCTGCGCTTCTTCCTGGCGCCGTTCCGGCTGCGCACCTACACCAACCTGCTCTACCTGCTGCTCGCCTTTCCGCTGGGGCTCGCCTATTTCATCTTCCTGAGCGTCGGGCTGGCGCTCGGCTTCGGGCTGACCCTGATCTGGATCGGGGTCCCGCTGCTCGCCCTGGTGTTCGCGGGGAGCTGGGCGTTCGCCGCCTTCGAGCGCCAGGCCGCCATCCTCCTCCTCGGCGCCGAGGTGCCGCCGATGTCGGCGATCAAGCCGATGATGCCGGCGCCGAGTGCCGCGGCGCGCACGGTCTGGCAGCGCGCCGGCGACTTCTTCGGCAACCCGGTCACCTGGAAGGGGATGGGGTTCCTGCTCATCAAGCTGCCGCTGGGGGTGGTGAGCTTCGTGTCCATCGTGACCCTGCTGTCGGTCTCGGCGGCCTTCCTGTTCGCCCCGGCCGCGGCGCTTGCGGGTGAGTCGGGGCTGCTCGACCTCGACGGGCTGGTGATCGAGATCAGCTCGGCCGCCGGCGTCTGGACCTGCGCGCTGCTCGGCCTCCTGCTGACCGTCCTCTCGCTCAACCTGCTCAATGCCCTGGCGCTCGTCTGGCGCTCCACGGCGGCCCTGCTGCTCGGCAGCGACCAGTTCGCGGCTCCGGCCGTCGTCCCGCCGCCGGCGCTCCCGGAAGGGATCGCGGCGGCCTGATCGGCGGCTGGAAACGCGGTAGGATATCGGCTCGACGCCGGCCCGGAGCGGCCTGCGCAGCTGTCCGCAACGAGCGCCTGCGAAAACGCCGCGAAAAGAGCCCATGCGCTACCTCGTCGCCTGTCCCGCGTGCCATCGCCAGTTCGACGCCACGGAGCGCCGGGTGGGCTCGACGTTCCCCTGCTCCTGCGGCGCCGAGGTCACGGTGCCGCCGCCGGCGGCCCACGACGCGGCGGTGGTGCGCTGCTCCTCCTGCGGCGCTCCCCGCGAGGAGGGGAGCTCAGGGGCCTGCCGCTTCTGCGGCGCGGAGCTCACCCTGCACGAGCGCGATCTCGACACGATCTGCCCCGGCTGCATGGCGCGGGTGAGCGGGCGGGCCCGCTTCTGCCATTTCTGCGGCACCCCGGTCCTCGGTGCGCAGGCGGCGGCGGCCGAGAGCAGCTACCGCTGCCCGGTCTGTCCCGAGGAGCGCCCGCTGGCGAGCCGCCGCCTGGGGCGGGCGCAGGTGGCCTTCTTCGACTGCGGCTCCTGCGGCGGGCTGTGGCTCGAGAAGGAGATCTTCGAGGTGCTCGCCGACCGCGCCCGCTCCGGTTCGCTGCCGGAGGGGTTCGGCGGCGGCGCTCCGGCGCTGGAGGGCCAACCGGCCGAGGCCCCCGCGCCGGCGGATGCCGCCGCGGCGTCCCTCCGCTACCGCCCGTGCGTGATCTGCGGCGCGCTGATGAACCGCCGCAACTACGGCAGGAAGAGCGGGGTGATCGTGGACGTCTGCGCCCGCCACGGCCTGTGGTTCGACCTCAACGAGATCGACCGCCTGCTGCGCTGGATCCACGAGGGGGGGAGGAGCGCTCCGACCGCTTCCAGCGCGAGGCGGAACGGGCCGAGGCGCGGCAGAGGGCGCTGGCCGAGGGCGGGGCCCAGCCCTGGGGGAAGTCGCTTGCCGGCGGCGCCGACAGCCTCGAGAGCCTCCTCCTCTCCCGCCGCCAGCGTTCCGGCATGCTCTTCGGCGAGATCGTCTCGGGGCTCGTCGACAGCGTGCGCCACTGGTTCTCCGACTAGGCCCGAGCCCCCGGCGATTCCTCGTGATGAAAGCTCCCACTCTCGACGAGCTCGTGCTGCTCCCCGAGCCGCTCGCGCTCCACCGGCACTTCGACCTGCGGAACTACCGGGTCTTCCGCTGGCTGTCGATCCTGGTCACCCTGGTCAGCCTGGCCGGGATCGGCGTCGCGACCGACCTCCACGACCCGTTCGGGATCGTCCTCTACGCCGCCAACGCCGTGGCCGGCGTGGCGCTCTTCATCCTGCGCGACCGCGACGTCTTCTCCCGCAACTTCCGCCAGATCCTGCTGGTCTACCTCTTCGTAGAGATCCTGGTCCTCAAGTTCACCACCGCCCACCTCCAGGACGGCGAGCACGTGCCCTTCATCCTGGTCGGCTTCGTGCTGCTGACCTTCCGCCTGCGCGCGGCCGAGCACCTGATGCTCTACGCCGCCTTCTGGGCGACGGCGGTCTTCCCGCTGACCTGGATCGGCCTCAAGCGGGTCGCCATCCCCGCCGAGCAGGACACGATCGTCGCCGTCACCGTGATGGCCGTGATCTGCCTCGCCACCTCCCTCGGCGTGACGCAGATCGACCGCAAGCGCTTCCTCGCCGGCTGGCGCAAGGAGCACGCCCGGAACCGCGAGCGGCTGCGGATGCGCGAGGAGATCGAGTACGCGCGCAAGATCCAGCTCAGCATGCTGCCGCAGACGGCGCCGCAGCTCGACTGGCTCGACCTCGCCGCGGCCTCCCTTCCCGCCACCGAGGTGGGGGGGGACTATTACGAGTACTTCAAGCTGAGCGACTCGCAGCTGGCGCTGGTGATCGGCGACGTGGCCGGGCACGGCCTGGCGAGCGGCCTCCTCCTCTCGGGGATCCGCAGCTGCCTCTATCTGCTGGAAGCGGAGCTGACGGCGCCCCACCGCATCTTCGAGCGGCTGAACCCGATGGTCCGGCGGACCACCGACAAGCGGACCTATGTCACCCTGCTCGGCGCCGTGCTCGACCGCGACGCCGGGGAGGTGACGCTGGCGAGCGCCGGCCATCCGCCGATGCTGCGCTACGACTCGCGGGCCAGCCGCTTCGAGGAGGTGGGGAACGGAGCCCCCCCGCTGGGAACCTTCTTCGACGCGCGCTACGAGCTGGTGCGCTGCCCGCTCGCGAGCGGCGACCTGCTGATCTTCTACACCGACGGCCTGGTCGAGGCCCGCAACGATCAGGATCAGGACTACGGCGACGCCCGCCTCCAGCGCGCCGTCGCCCGTGCCGCCGGCAGCCGCACCGCCCGCGAGATCCGCGACGCCATCCTCGGCGACCTGGCGAACTTCAAGGGGGACCAGGAGCAGGCGGACGACATCACGGTGGTGGTGGTGCGGGTGCGGTAGGGGAGGCAGGGCCTCAACAGCCCCGGATGCCGGCAACGGATCTCGCAGGGAGCTTTTCTCCTCCCCCGTACTCGGGGGAGGTCGGGAGGGGGCTCGCAGCGTTCCAACCAAGGAAGCGTACCGGACTCCGGAACGCCCCCTCCTGGCCTCCCCCGAGTACGGGGGAGGAAAAAGGCCTCTGGCTCCGTAGGCTGTTGTCCCACCGGCCGGGAACCGTTATCGTAGGCTCCCTTCCGAAGGAGACCCCGCTGTGAACGTCCGCCCGGTTCGATCCCTGATCCTCGCCCTGCTCGCCTCGGCCGTCCCCCTCTGCGCCCAGGAACCGCCTCCGGCGCCACCCGCCGCACCTTCCGCGCCGCCTTCCGCCGCCGGCGCCTGGGCTCCCGACCGTGCGGAGCCGGGGAGCGTCGAGGCGATCAAGCAGTTCACGACGGCTCCGGAGTTCCTCCCCGACTCGGTGGCCTACGTGCCGGACTCGGCGACCGTCCCGTCGCCGACCAAGGCGCTGGGGCATCTCGCGGGGGCTCCCGACGAGCTGTCGCGGGTCAAGGACGTCCACGGCTACTTCCGCCGTCTGGCCGAGACCTCCGACCGGGTCAAGGTGCAGGTGATCGGCACCAGCGAGGAGGGGCGCGAGATGATCGTCGCCTTCGTCTCGGACCCCGAGAACCTGGCGGCGCTCGACCGCTACAAGGAGGTCACCGCCCGCCTCGCCGATCCCCGCCGCACGGCGCGCGACGACGCCCGCCGGCTCGCCTCCGAGGGGAAGGTCTTCTACTGGCTGACCGGCGGCCTCCACTCGACCGAGACCGGCAGCCCCGAGATGCTGATGGAGCTCGCCTACCGGCTGGCCGTCTCGGAACGCCCGGAAATCCAGGAGATCCGCCGCAACACGATCGTGATGATCACCCCGGTGACCGAGCCGGACGGCCGCGACCGCCAGGTCGACTGGTACTACCGCCACCTCAAGGGGCGCAAGGGGTCCATCGAGGAGATCGGCGACATCCTGTCCCCGCCCTACTGGGGGCACTACGTGATGCACGACAACAACCGCGACGGCATGCAGGTCACGCAGGCGCTGACCCGCGCCATCCACTCGACCTTCTACGACTTCCACCCGCAGGTGATGCACGACCTCCACGAGTCGCTGCCGCTGCTCTACATCATGACCGGCTACGGCCCCTACAACCGGGCGATCGATCCGGTGACGATCGACGAGTGGACGCAGCTCGGCTACCACGAGGCGGGCGCGCTCGCCGGCCAGGGGCTGCCGGGGGTCTTCACCTGGGCGTTCTGGGACGGCTGGTGGCCCGGCTACCTCAACTCGGTCGCCAACCTCCACCACTCGGTGGGGCGCTTCTACGAGACCTTCGGCAACAGCTCGGCCGGCACCTACGACCGCGATCTCTCGAAGGCGAAGTTCGCCGGGCGGCCGGTCACCGACGTGCAGTGGTACCGCCCGTCGCCGGCGAAGAAGAAGCTGCGCTGGTCGCTGCGCGACAACACCAACTACTCGGAGGCCGGCGTCCTCTCGGCGCTCGAGTACGCCGCGCTCCACCGCCGCGAGCTGCTGGAGGACTTCTGGAGCAAGGGAGCCCGCGCGCTCGAGAAGGCGAAGACCGAGGGGCCGGCCGCCTGGGCCTTCTCGCCGGAGCAGCGCGACCCGGCCCGCCTCTCCTACCTGGTCAACCAGCTCCGCCAGCACCGCGTCGAGGTCCACCGCCTGACCGCCGAGACCCGGGCGGGGGGTGCCGGCGGAAAAACCTGGCCGGCGGGGAGCTACATCGTGCGGCTCGACCAGCCGTACGGTCCGCTGGCCAACGACCTCCTCGAGGAGCAGAAGTTCCCGGCCGACGAGCCGAACCCGCCCTACGACGACGTCGCCTGGACCTGGCCGCTCCTCTACGGGGTCAAGGGGGAGGCGGTGACCGACCGCAAGCTCCTCGCCGCGGCCATGGAGCCGGTGGCGGCCGACCTCGTCCCGGCCGGCACGGTCTCCGGCGCTGGTTCGGGAGAAATCTTCCTGCTGCGCGACACCGGGCAGACCGCCTTCCTCGAAGCCCGGGTGATCCTCGGCACCCACCAGGTGGACGCCGCCGAGGCCGCCTTCACCGTGGGCGGCACGAGCTACCCGCCGGGGAGCTGGATCGTGCAGGCGCCGCGCGACGCGGTGGAGGAGGTCGCCCGGCGCACCGGCCTGTCGTTCACGGCGGCGGCGTCCACGGCGGTGCCGGCCGATCTCCGGCGGCACGTCGTCGACCTCCCGCGCCTCGCCCTGCTGCACAACTGGATCGACACCCAGGACGCGGGGTGGGCGCGCTACACCCTCGACCGCGCCAAGGTCCCCTACACGCTGATCAACGACGACGACTTGAAGCGGGGAGGGCTCGGCGAGCGTTTCGACGTCATCCTCTATCCCAAGACCGGGGGCGAGCTCGCCGACCTCGTGCACGGGATCGATCCCAAGTTCGGGCCGCTGGCCTACACCCAGACGGCGGAGTTCCCCAGCCTGGGGATTCCGGACGCCTCGGAGGACATCACCGGCGGCATGGGGTTCGCGGGGCTGCTCAACCTCGACAGGTTCGTGCGCGGCGGCGGGGTGCTGATCGCCCTCGACGGCGCCGCGACGCTGCCGGTCGACGGCGGCATCGTGCGCAACGCCTTCCACGTCTCGGCGGGGGGGAACACCCCAGGCTCCGAGCTGCGCGTCAAGGTGGTGCGGCCGGAGCACCCGCTGGTCTACGGCTACGAGACGCTGAGCGCCGTCTTCCGCGGCAACGGACCGCTCTTCGACGTCGCCAAGTCGGACCGCGCCCGGGTCGTCCTCCAGTTCGGCACCAAGAAGCCGGACGGCGAGGACGAGGAAGCGGAGAAGAAGCCGGGCGGCGGCTCCGGGATGGCCTCGGGGATCGAGGTCGAGGACCTCGACACTCCGGGGACGGCGGCGCCGCCGAAGCCGAAGGAGGAGAAGGAGAAGAAGGACGACGGCCGGCTGGTCCTCTCCGGGCTCTCCCGCGGCCAGGACGCCCTCGACGGCAAGCCGGCGATCCTCGACCTGCCCACCGGCAAGGGACGGGTGATCCTCTACGCCTTCAATCCACTCCACCGCTTCCTGAACCTGGCGGATTTCCGCTTCGTCTACAACGCCCTGCTGAACTGGAACGACCTGCCGCAGTGAGCGATCCCGCCGCGCGCGTCCCCGCCACCGAGAGCCTCGAGCCGGCGGAGGGGGTCGATCCGTCGACTCCCCACGAGGAGCTGCCCTCCGCGAGCCGCCCGCGCTCGCGGAGCGGTGCGGTGAGCGTCTTCGCGGGGATCATCCTCAGCCGGCTGCTGGGGATGGTGCGCGAGAAGGCCTTCGCCCACTACCTCGGCCTCGGCGTCTACCAGGACGCGATGACCGCCGCCATGCGCGTCCCCAACGTCCTCCAGAACCTGCTGGGGGAGGGGGTGCTCTCGGCTTCGTTCATCCCCATCTACACCGGCATGCTCGAAGAGGGGAAACGGGAGGAGGCCGGGCGCTTCGCGGGGGCCATCTTCGGCCTGATGGCTTCGGCCGCGGCGGCGTTCGCCCTGCTCGGCGTCCTGCTCGCCAAGCCGATCGTCTTCCTGCTGGCGTCGGGTTTCCTGGGCGATGCCGCCAAGGTCGCGGCGGGGCAGCTGCCGGTCGACCGCTTCGCCCTGGCGGTGGCCGGCGTCCGCATCCTCTTCCCGATGGCGGGTATGCTGGTGCTGTCGGTCTGGGCGCTGGCGATCCTCAACAGCAACCGCCGCTTCTTCCTGCCCTACTTCGCGCCGGTCCTGTGGAACTCGGCGATCATCGCCGCGCTGATCTTCGCCGGCCTCTGGCTTTCCGGCGGCGCGGACGCCGCGCGGCAGGTCGCGCTGTTCAAGGCCGCCTGCTGGGGGGCCTTCGCGGGCGGCCTCCTGCAGTTCCTGGTGCAGCTGCCGCTGGTGCTCCGTCTCTTGCACGGCTTCCGCCTGTCGCTGTCGCTCGACGTGCCGGGGGTGCGGGCCGCCCTCGCCGCCTGGGGGCCGGCGGTGGCCGGCCGCGGGGTGGTGCAGCTCGCCGGCTACATCGACCTGATCCTCGCCACCTGGCTCGCCACCGGCGCCTCCTCGGCCGACCGCTTCGCGCAGATGTTCTACCTGCTGCCGATCAGCCTGTTCGGCATCTCCGTGGCGGCCTCGGAGCTCCCCGAGATGTCGCGCCTGCGCGGCGAGGGGATGGCCCCGGCGCTCCTCGCCCGTGTGCGGCGGGCGGTCAGCTACGTCGCATTCCTGAACATCCCCACCGTGGTCGGCTACCTGGCGTTCGGCTACCTGGTGACCGGCTTCTACCTCGGCGGCAAATTCCTGGTGCAGCACAACTGGCTGGTCTATCTGGTCCTCTGCGCCTACTCGACGGGGATCGTGGCCACCACCACCTCGCGCCTGCTGCAGAACACCTTCTACGCCCTGGGGGACACCCGGTCGCCGGCGCGCATCGCAGGAATCCGGGTGGGGACGTCGATCGCCGTCGCGCTCCCCCTCATGTTCCTGTTCGACCGCTTTCCGTTGGCATCGCTGATCGGCCTCTACCGCGGGCCGGCGCTCTACCTCGGCTCGGTGGGCCTGGCGCTCGCCTCGGGCTTCGGCGCCTGGATGGAGCTCTACCAGCTGCGCGCCGCGCTGCGCAAAAGGCTGCCGGCCTTCGAGCTCCCCTGGCGGGACGACGCCCGCATGGCGCTCCTGGCGCTCGCCGCCACCTTCCCCGGCGCCCTCGTCTGGTGGCTCCTGCCGCCGGGGCTGCGCCCGATCCTCAAGGCCATCCCCGTGCTCGGCGTCTACGGCCTCGCCTACCTCCTCCTCGCCAAGCTCGCCCGCCTGGAGGAGGTCGAATCCGCCCTCGCCGGAGTGCGGCGGCGGCTGCGGCGGTGAAGAGGGACGCGCGGGATAGAATGACCGGGAATCTTCCTGGAAAGGGGCTCCGATGGAGACAGTCGCCGCGGTGCTGGTGGGCCTGGTCGCCGTGCTGCACCTCTACTTCCTGACGCTCGAGATGTTCCTGTGGACGAAGCCGCTCGGCCGCAAGACCTTCCGGCTCACCCCCGAGCAGGCGGCGGCGACGGCCTCCCTCGCCGCCAACCAGGGGCTCTACAACGGCTTCCTGGCGGCCGGGCTGATCTGGGGGATCGTCCTCGGCCCCGTCGGCGGCTTCGCCGTGAAGCTCTTCTTCCTCGCCTGCGTGATCGTCGCGGGTCTCTTCGGCGCCGCCACGGTCAACCGGCGGATCCTCTGGGTGCAGGCGTTCCCCGCCCTGATCGCGGCGGTGCTCGTCTGGCTGGCCCCCCACTGATCGGGGACGCCCGCCGGGAGGCGGTACAATCCCGATCCATGGCGCGCACCGTCGATCGTGTCGCCGCGGGTCACCCCCTGCCGCCGGCCGCCCTCTCCCGGCTGCGATCGCTCCCCGCAGCGCTCTCCTCGCGCATCGAGACGATCGCCGCGGTCTCGCGGGAGTCGGGGGTGCCGGCGTTCCTGGTCGGCGGTTTCGTGCGCGACCTGCTGCTGGCGCGCGACGACCGCGACCTCGACGTCGTGGTCGAGGGGGACGGAATCGCCTTTGCCCAGCGCCTCGCGGCGGCCGTCGGCGGACGGGTGAAGGTCCACGGCAACTTCCTGACCGCCACGGTGGTCGACCCGGAAGGCTTCCCCATCGACGTGGCGACCGCCCGCCGCGAGGTCTACCGCACCCCCGCCGCCCTCCCCGAGGTCGAGGCCTCGACCCTCGAGGAGGACCTCTACCGGCGCGACGTGACGGTCAACACCCTGGCGCTCCGCCTGGGTCCCGAGCCCGGGTACGAGCTGATCGATCCCTTCGGCGGCGTGCGCGACCTGGAAGCGAAGACGCTGCGGGTGCTGCACGCCGATTCCTTCCGCGACGACCCCACCCGCATCCTGCGCGCCGTCCGCCTCGAGCAGCGGCTGGGCTTCCGGATCGCGCCGGAGACGCTGGCGCTGATCGCGGAGGCGCTCGCCGACGGCGCCTTCGATCGCCTCTCGGGGTCGCGCCTCAAGGCGGAACTGGCGAAGCTGCTCGGCGATCCGGTGGCCCTCTCAGGGGTCGCGCGCCTCGATGAGCTGGGAATCCTGCGGGCGATCGATCCTCGGCTGGCGATGGACGAGGCCGCGGTCGAACGGCTGCGACGTCTCCTGAAACCTGCCGCCCCCTGGCGGCTCGTCCTGATGGCCCTCGTCGCCGGCTGGGAGGAGCGGGATCTCGCGCGCCTCGCGGACCGGCTCCTGCTGGCGGGGGAGGAGCGGCGGCTGCTGACCGGCTTCCCGCCGCGCCTGGCGGCGGCCCGCGCGGTCCTGTCCGGAAATCCGGTGCCGCATCAGGTGGCTGAAGCGCTCGCTTCGCTCGCCGAAGAGGAGATCCTGCTGCTGGCGGCGGAGGGGGACGAGACGGTCGGCTGCTGGGTCCGCCGCTACCTGGACGAGTTGCGCCCGCTCACCCTCGGCGTCCAGGGAGCGGATCTCGTTGCCGCCGGTTTCCCGCCGGGGCCGCGGATCGGCGCAGCGCTGCGCGAGACCCGTGCGGCGCGCCTCGACGGCCGGATTGACGCCGACGACGAGCTTGCCTACGCTCTGGCGTTCTTGGCGGGGAAACCCGAATGAAGAGGCTCTTTCTGGCCGCCGCCGTCCTCCTCCTCGCCGCTCTGCCCGTCCGCGGGCAGGACGACCGCTCGACGGAGATCCTGCGCTTCGAGTGCAAGACGGACACGACCCGCCGCGAGGTGACGCTGTTCGCCAACGGCACTCTGCGGGTGCGCGACGGCGCGCTCGGCAACGAGGCCATGGGGCTGGTCGAGCTGGGGCCGGACGAGCTCAAGGGGTACCTCAACCGGCTGTCGGCGGAGAGCCTGAAGCGCGACCGGAGCCCGGAGCACGGGGTCGAGGGGACCTGGGTCGAGCGCTGCGAGCTGCGCCTCCAGCTCCCGGGGAAGGACCTCCAGACCTATCAGTTCGGCCACTACGATCCCCTCCCCCTCAACCTCTCGAAGGTGGTGCACATCGCCGAGGAGCTGGGGCGGAAGATCGAGATCGTCAAGGAGAAGGACGAGATCCCCGCCGACTACCAGCCGGAGCCGGGGGACGTGCTGAAGCGGGCCGGCGACGGCGCTCTCTTCCGCATCGTGCGCTTCACCTCGGACAAGAAGGGGATCGAGCTGCGCGGGGTGGTGCTGCCGCTCGAGATGTACGTGCCGAAGGACAAGGTTCGGGAGAGCTTCACGGCGGTGTTGTCCAAGGGAGGCTTTCGCGAGCGATGAAGCCGGGGGTGCGGATCACCGGCGGAGAGTTCCGCGGCCGTGGGCTCGCGGTGCCACCCGGCGCGCGGCCGACCGAGGGGCGGGTGCGCGAGGCGCTCTTCTCGATCTGGGGGGAGCGGCTCGCCGGCGCCCGCGTCCTCGACCTCTTCGCGGGGAGCGGCATCGTGGGGCTCGAGGCGCTGGGGCGCGGCGCCCTCTCCGCCCTCGCGGTCGACTCCAACCTCGGCGCCGTCAAGACCCTGGAGATCAACGCCGGCAAGCTCGGCGAGCGCCTCCTCGAGATCCGCCGCCTCCTCCTCCCCGAGGGGCTCGACCGCCTGGTCAAGGAAGGGCTCGGCCCCTTCGACCTCGTCTACGCCGACCCCCCCTACAACTTCGGCCCCTACCCCGAGCTCCTCGCCGGGATCGCCCCCCTCCTGGCCGAGGACGGCGAGGTCGCCGCCGAGCACACCTCCCGCCGCGAGCTCCCCATCGAAGCCGGCCCCCTGACCCGCATCGACGTGCGGCGCTACGGCGAGAGCGCGATCAGCTTCTACCGGATAGGACCACGGTAGGATCTGTCTTGGAGGTGAGCATGCAGAATCCCAAACAGACCGAGGACCAGCACCCGATGCGGAAAGCTCTCCAAATGCTCAAGGAGTTCCAACCGACGCCCGAAGAGGAACGGATACTCGACGAATTCGACGATTTTCAACGACGGCACCGGGGCAACTTTTCAAGCTTGATCGAGGAGGACGAAAAGGAAGAAGAGGCCGCTGACTCCTGATGTAGTAGCTCCCAAAGTCTGGTGCTTCATTACGCCCTTCTGCTCCTCTCGCGCGCAGGCGCTCTGTGCGCGTTGCCAAAAGGTATCCTGGCACTGTCCCTTGAAGCGCGCCCTGAAGGGGCGAAAATTTGAATAGCCCGGTGCTTTAGCGCCGGGTTTCAGAGGTTCCCCATTCCATCCGCCCCGAAGGGGCGGTGCTTCGCACAACATCTTCGATGGAAGAGGTTTGCCCGAAAGGCACCGCCCCTTCAGGGCGAATGGGGCCGGGAAACGTCCGGAACCCGGCGCTAAAGCACCGGGCTATTCAAATTTTCGCCCCTTCGGGGCGCGCTGTGGGGAGCCTTCCAGGATGCCTTTTGGCGACGCGTATAAAGCGCCAACGTGACGAAAGGCAGCGAACCTCGGACCCTACCGCAGGAAAAACGCCAGCTCTTCCAGGTTGATCCGCAGGTCGACGTTCTTCAACGGGACGTCCGGCCGCCGCTTGACGCGGACGGGGGCGAAGTTGAGGACCCCTTTGACGCCGGCGTCGGCGAGGGCGTCGTAGTTCTCCTGGGCGGCTTCGGCGGGGACGGCCAAGACGCCGATCTCGGCTTCGGACTCGCGGACGACGGCCTTGAGGTCGGCGCTGGCGCGGACGAGGAAGTGCGAGATGCGGCGGCCGATCTTCTTCGGGTCGTTGTCGACCGCCGCCACCACCCGGAACGAGCCGTAGTTGAACCCCAGGTACTGGGCGAGGGCGCTCCCCAGGTTCCCCATGCCGACGATCACCAGGGCGTGCTGGCGGTCGAGCCCGAGGAGGGAGTTCAGGTGCTCGGCGAGGGCGTCGACGTCGTAGCCGACGCCGCGGATGCCGAACTCGCCGAACTGCGCGAGGTCCTTGCGGATCTGGGTGGCGGAGAGGTTGTAGCGCTGCGCCATCTCCTGTGAGGAGACCCGCTGGATGCCGAGCTCCTGGAGATGGCGCAGACAGCGCAGGTAGAACGAGAGCCGGTTGAGGGTGAGAGGGGAAACCTCTTCCTGGTGCTCGTTTATTTCGCGGCGGTCGCTGTGATCAACCACTGGAGCAGCCCCGTCGGCCAGATCCCGAGCGCCAGAGTGCCGAGGGCGGCGAGCACGGCCGCGGCGCGGCCCCAGACGTCGATCAGCAGCCCTTCCGGCTGCCGCGTCTCCGGCTTCATGTAAAGGAAATAGACGACGCGGAGGTAGTAGAAGACGCCCACCAGGCTGGCCAGCACGCCGGTGACGGCGAGCCCCACGTGACCGTCGCCCACCGCCTTGAGGAACACCACGTACTTGCCGAAGAAGCCGAGGGTCGGCGGGATGCCGCCCAGCGACAGCATGCAGACGGCGAGGCAGCCGCCGAGAACGGGGTAGCGGTAGCCCCAGCCTCCGAGGTCGGAGATCAGGTGCTGCTCCCCCGGACGGCTGTAGAGCAGGGTGACGACGGCGAAGGCGCCGGCGTTCATCAGCGCGTAGGCGAGCAGGTAGACCAGCATCGGCGCCAGCGAGGCGCGGTCGAGGGTAACCAGCGCCAGCAGCAGATAGCCCATGTGGGCGATGCCGGAGTAGGCGAGCATGCGCTTGATGTCGCGCTGCACGAGGGCCAGCAGGTTCCCGGCCACCATCGAGAGGACCGAGAGGATCGCGACCACCGTCGACCACTTGGCGGTGACCCCGCCGGCGCCGCTCTGGATCACGGCGCCGAGCAGCCGGTAGAGCACCAGCGCGCTCGCCACCTTGGGGGCCACCGAGAGGAAGGCCACGAAGGGGGAGGGGGCGCCCTGGTAGGCGTCCGGCGACCAGGCGTGAAAGGGGACGAGGCTCATCTTGAAGCCGAAGCCGGCGACGAGCAGCAGGAAGCCGAGGGTGGCGAGCACGGGCATCTGCGGCAGGGCGGCGAGCGCCTGGCCGATGCCGTCGAAGCGGGTCGTCCCGGTGGCGCCGTAGACCAGCGCGATGCCGTAGAGCACGAAGGCGCTGACGAAGGCCCCCATCAGGAAGTACTTGATCGCCGCCTCGCCGCCGACCGCGAGCTTGCGATGGTAGGCGGCCAGCGAGTAGAGGCAGAGCGAGAGGAGCTCGAGGGCCAGGAAGACGGTCAGCAGCTCGGTGGCGCGCAGCATCAGCAGCAGGCCGGTGGCGCACCAGAGGAGGAGCGCGTGGTACTCGCCGGAGAGGATCTTCTCCCGCCGCAGGTACCCCTGCGAGGCGAGGAGCGAGAGGCCGGTCGCGACCAGCACCACGAACGAGAACGCCGCGGTCAGCGGGCTGGTCTCGATCAGGCCGCCGAAGGTGCGCGGCGCGTCGGTCGCCGTCAGGCCCGGGGTGATCCAGTAGACCGCCCACGCCGCGGCGAGAGTGGTGAGGAGGGCGAGCGCGGTGAATGCCCGGCGCAGCGAGGGCGCGACCGCGTCGAGCAGCAGAATCAGGACGCCGCCGCCGCAGAGGACCATCTCGGGGAGCAGCACCATCCAATCGACAGCGCGGGTCATCGGCCGGCCTCCGTCGGGGTCGCGTCAGCGGAAGTCATCGTGGTGTCGGGTGCGGTTGGAGAAGCGGCCGCCCGCAGGGTCGCCTGCCGGACCTGCGGCTCGGCGGCCCGCTGCTGGTAGGCGGTGAGCACGGTTTCGAGCGCGTGCCGGCTCGGCTTCAGGAAGGTGTCCGGCGCGACGCCGATCCACAGCATCAGGACGCAGAGCGGGACCAGCGCCGCGATCTCGCGTCCGGAGAGATCCTTCAGCGTCCGGTTCTCGTCCTTGGTGATCGGCCCCCAGATCGTGAGCTGGATCATCTTCAGCAGGTAGATGGCGGCGAGCACCACGCCGAAGGTGGCGAGGATCACCGGCCAGCCGAGGGTGCGGAAGCTGCCGATCAGGATCGGGAACTCCCCCGCGAAGCCGTTGAGGCCGGGCAAGCCCACCGAGGCGAGGGCCGAGAAGACGAGGAAGAAGGCGAACACCGGCACCACCTTGGCGAGGCCGCCGAACTCCTCGAACTTCTTGGTGTGGCGGCGGTCGTAGAGCATGCCGACGAGGAGGAAGAGGGCGCCGGTCGAGAGACCATGGTTCACCATCTGGAGGAGCGACCCCTGCCAGGCCACGACGTCGACCGCCAGCAGCCCCAGCATCACGAAGCCGAGGTGGGCGATCGACGAGTAGGCGACCAGCTTCTTCATGTCGAGCTGCACCCAGGAGACCAGCGCGCCGTAGAGGATGCCGGCGACGGCGAGCCCGACCAGCAGCGGCTGCGCCTGCCGGCTCGCCTGCGGGAAGAGCGGCAGGGCGAAGCGGAGAAAGCCGTAGGTGCCGAGCTTCAGCAGGATGCCGGCGAGGATCACCGAGCCCCCGGTCGGCGCCTCGACGTGGGCGTCGGGGAGCCAGGTGTGGAAGGGGAACATCGGCACCTTGACGGCGAAGGTCAGCGCGAAGGCGCCGAACAGCCAGAGCTGCTGGTTGTGCGGCAGGTCGAGCCGCAGCAGGTCCGCGTAGGCGAAGCTCCACACGCCGCCGTTGAGCTTCTGGAAGGTCCACGCCATCCACAGGATGGCGACCAGCATCAGCAGGCTCCCGGCCATCGTGAACAGGAAGAATTTGACCGCCGCGTAGATCCGCCGCTCGCCCCCCCAGATGCCGATCAGCAGGTACATCGGGATCAGCATCACTTCCCAGAAGATGTAGAAGAGGAAGAGGTCGTAGGCGAGAAGAGCGCCGAGCACGCCCGTGGTGAGCAGGAAGAGCGAGGCGCCGAAGAGCGGCCAGTGCTCGCCGATCCCCTTCCAGGAGCCGAGCACCACGATCGGCAGCAGCAGGATGCCGAGCATCACGAGCGGCATCGAGATGCCGTCCATCGCGAGGTCGTAGCGGATGCCGTAGCTCGCGATCCACGGCAGGATGCCGTCGTGGACCATGGCGAAGGTGCCGTCCGCGGCCATGTGGGTCGCGAGGTAGATGGCGCCGAAGGCGACCTCGACCAGCGACAGGATGAGGACGTAATACTTCGCGACCTCCGCCCGCGCGCGGCCGAAGAAGAACAGCGGGATGGCCGCGAGCGTCGGGAAGAAGACCAGACGGGTCAGCGTGTTGCCGACGAGCAGTCCGAAGAAGGTTTCCATAGGTCCGGTCATCCGAAGGCGATCCACCCGAACAGCAGGATCACGCCGAGAAAGAAGTAGAGGGCGTAGTTGCGGACGTTGCCGGTGGTGGTGAAGCGCCCGACGTCGCCCGTGAGCTCGGTCAGGAAGGCGCCGGCATTGACCGCCCCGTCGATGACGAAGGTGTCGACCACTTTCCACAGGAAGCGGGAGAAGGCGTAAAGCGGCCGCACGATCACGGCATCGTAGGCCTCATCGACGTAGTACTTGTGGACCAGCAGGTTGTGCACGAAGGGGAAGCGTTCCGTCCACGTCCGCCCCTTGGCCGTCCCCTGGTCGCCGCCGTAGACCGAGCGGGAGAAGAGGATGCCGGTCACGGCGACGGCGACGGCGATCAGGATCAGCCCCCACTCGGCGCCGGTGCTCATCTCGTGCTCCGCGGCCGCCAAGCCGGCCGGGTGCGCGATCACCGGCTCCAGCCAGTCGTGGAAGCGGTTGACCTCGGAGACCACCTTCGGCAGCCCCACCCAGCCGGCGACGATCGAGCCGACGGCGAGGATCCAGAGCGGCACGGTCATCGACGGCGGCGACTCGTGGAGGTGGTGCTCCTGCTCGTGGGTGCCGCGGAAGCTGCCGCCGAAGGTCAGGTGGACGGCGCGGAACATGTAGAACGCCGTGAGCCCGGCGGTGATCAGGCCGACCGCCCAGAGGATCCAGTGGCCGTCCGCCGCGGCGGCGTGCAGGATCTCGTCCTTGCTGAAGAAGCCGGAGAGGATCGGGATGCCGGAGATGGCGAGGGCGCCGATCAGGAACGTGCGGTAGGTCTGCGGCAGGTACTTCTTCAGGCCCCCCATCTTCGTCATGTCCTGCTCCCCCCCATGGCGTGGATCACCGACCCCGAGCCGAGGAAGAGGAGGGCCTTGAAGAAGGCGTGGGTCATGACGTGGAAGAGGGCCGCCGAGTAGGCGCCTAAGCCCGCCGCCAGGAACATGTAGCCGAGCTGCGAGACGGTCGAGTAGGCGAGCACCTTCTTGATGTCGGTCTGCGCCAGGCCGATGGTCGCCGCGAAGATCGCCGTGGTGGCGCCGATGATCGCCACGAAGAGCGACACCCCGGGCGCCAGCTGGTAGATCACGTTCGAGCGCACCACCATGTAGACGCCGGCGGTCACCATCGTCGCGGCGTGGATTAGGGCGGAGACCGGCGTCGGGCCGGCCATCGCGTCGGGCAGCCAGACGTAGAGGGGGATCTGGGCGCTCTTCCCCATCGCGCCGATGAAAAAGCAGAGGGCGACGAAGCTGGCGAGCGGCATCCCCAGCATATAAGTGCCGTGCGTCATCAGGTCACCGCTGGCGGCGATCTTCGGCAGCACCTCGTGGTAGGTCAGGCTGCCGAAGTTGGCGAACAGGGCGAACATCCCGACCAGGAAGGCGAAGTCGCCGATCCGGTTCACGATGAACGCCTTCTTGCCGGCCTCGGGCGGGATCAGCTGGTCGTAGTAGAAGCCGATCAGCAGGTAGGAGCAGAGCCCCACCCCTTCCCAGCCCACGAACATCACCAGGTAGTTGTTGCCGAGCACCAGCATCAGCATCGCCGACATGAAGAGGTTGAGGTATGCGAAGTAGCGCCGGTACCCCTCCTCGTGCGCCATGTAGCCGACCGAGTAGACGTGGATCAGGAAGCCCACGAAGGTGATGATGAAGAGCATCACCGCCGACAGGCGGTCGAGCAGGAAGGCGACCGGGATCGACAGGCCCCCCGAGGTCCAGGCGTAGAGCGTCTGCTCGAAGGCCTGGTTCGTGCCCTGCGTGTACTCCCAGAGGCAGCCGAGGGCGACGACCAGCGAGGCGAGCGGCGCGCCGAGGGCGACCGCGGTCACCAGCGCCTTGGGGAAGCGGCTGCCGAGCAGGCCGTTGATCGCCGCGCCGGCGAAGGGGAGGATCGGGATGAGCCAGAGGAGTTGGAGCATAGTGTCTCGCGTCTCGGGCGTCTTACCAGCGCATCAGGTTCATGCGGTTGACGTCGATGGTGCGCCGCTGGCGGAAGACGGCGATGAAGAGCGCGAGCCCCACCGCGGCCTCGGCGGCGGCGACCGCCATCACGAAGAAGACGATCACCTGACCGGTGTGCTGGTCGAGCTGGCGCGCGTAGGCGACCAGGGTGAGGTTGGCGGCGTTCAGCATCAGCTCGATCGAGAGGAAGATACTGATGCCGTTGCGCCGGGTCAGCGCGCCGATGGCGCCGATCGCGAAGAGGAGCGCCGACAGCAGCAGGTACCACGAGATGGGGACGCTCACGGCCGGACCTCCTTGGGGAGGGTGGGTTCCTCACCCGTCAAATGGATGACGTCCTCCTCGAGCGACCCCGACTGCCCGGCCCGCCGCGCCGCCACCGTGGCGCCGATCACGGCGACCAGCAGCAGCAGGCCGACGATCTCGAACGGCAGCAGGTACTCGCCGAAGAGCACGCGGGCGAGCCCCTTGAGCGACACCAGCTCCTCGGTCAGCGGCGCGGGCGCCGGCCCCGAGATGCGCAGGCCCGTGCGCCAGAAGGCGAGCCAGAACATGCCCAGGAAGACGACGGCGGCGATCCCCGCCGTCCACCCCTGGACGCCGCGGTCGACGTGGGCCGTCTCCTCCTTCTGCACGTTGAGGAGCATGATCACGAAGAGGAAGAGGACCACGATGGCGCCGGCGTAGACCAGGATCTGCAGGGCGCCGAGGAACGGCGCGCCGAGCAGCACGAAGAGGACGGCCATCGAGAACAGCGTCAGCACCAGGGCGAGGGTCGAGTAGATGACGCTCCGGTGCGCCACCACGACGATCCCCGACCCGACCGCCAGCGCGGCGAAGAGCAGGAAGATTGCGGTTTCCATCGGCGGCAAGCCCTCCCGGGGCCCCTAGAGCCAGCCCGCGAGCGTCATCGCGGCGACCAGGATGAGATTGAAGATGGCGAGCGGCAGCAGGAACTTCCACCCCAGCCGCATGAGCTGGTCGTAGCGGAACCGCGGGAAGGTCCAGCGCACCCAGACGAAGCCGGCCATGCAGATTGCGATCTTGGTGACCAGCACGATCAGCCCGAGGATCGCCCCCAGCCACCCCGTGAGGTGGATGCCGGGGAGGGTCCAGCCGCCGAAGAAGAGCGTCACCCCGAGCGCCGAGAGCGCCGCCATGTTCGAGTACTCCCCCTGGAAGAAGAGGGCGAAGCGCATCGCGCTGTACTCGGTGTGGAAGCCCGCCACCAGCTCCGACTCCGCCTCCGGCAGGTCGAACGGCAGCCGGTTGGTCTCCGCGAACGAGGAGATCAGGAAGACCACGAAGCCCAGGAACTGCGGGATGAAGTTCCACAGGTGCCGCTGCTGGTAGGCGACGACGTCCGACAGGCGGAACGAGTTGACCGGGATCAGCACCGCGAGGACGGAGATGGTGAGCGCCAGCTCGTAGCTGATCAGCTGCGCCGAGGCGCGGATCGAGCCGAGGAGCGAGAACTTGTTGTTCGAGGCGTAGCCGGCCATCACCAGCGAGTAGACGCCGAGGCTCGAGATCGCTAGGAAGAGGAGGACGCCGGTCTCGACGTTCGCCACCACCATCGGGATCGTGCGGCCGGCGACCTGGATGTCCGGGCCGAAGGGGACGACCACGAAGGTGGTGAAGGCGGGGACCAGGGCGAGGGCCGGCGCCAGCAGGTAGAGCGGGCGGTCGACCAGGGCCGGCGTCACGTCCTCCTTGAACAGGAACTTGACGGCGTCGGCGAGCGGCTGGAAGAGGCCGAGCGGCCCCACCCGGTTCGGCCCCGGACGGTCCTGGATGTAGGCGCAGCCGCGGCGCTCGACCCAGACCATGATCGGGGCGACGTTGATGAACACCGCGAACATCACGCCGTACTTGACCAGCGTTGCGATCAGCTCCGCGTTCACGAGGAGGCCTCCGACGCCGCCGCGGCGGCCTGGTCCGACAGACGGTGGGGGGCATCGGCCACGGCCAGCGTGGCGCCGGTCGCCGGCAGGTCGTGCCAGTGGAGCCCCGCGAACGCCGGCAGCTCGCCGGCCAGGCGGTCGAAGACCGCGCCGGCGGAGAGCGTCTTGTATTCGGGGTCGAAGCGCCCCAGCAGATCGCCGAGCACGTCGAGCGCCGGCCGCACCTGCGCCGGTCCGGGGAAGGCGCGCTGCACCCGCTGCACCCGCCACTCGACGTTGACGAAGGTGCCGTCCTGCTCGCCGTGATGGGCGACCGGCAGCACCACGTCCGCCGCCTGGGCGAGGAGCGAATCCGCCCAGCCGAAGACGACGAGGAGCTTCGCCTGGCGGAGCTTCGCCACCGTCTCGGGGGAGTGGGCGGCACGGCCGAAGTCGCTGTCCGCCACCACCAGCACGGCGCAGCGCGAGGCGCCGTCGCCGAGCAGCAGGTCGTCCGCCGTCAGAGCCTTGCCTTCACCGGCCGCGAGTCCTGCCAGCTCGGCGCCGCGGCGGTTCGGAGCCGCCTCGCGCCCCTTGATCGGCGGCCGCTCGAAGCGGGGGATGGTCCACTCGGGGCCGAGGTCGACCGGCACCGAGCGGTGCGGCGAGCCCACGGCGTCGGCGACCTTGCCGAGCAGGTAGGCCTCCTCGCAGGAGAGGAAGCCGGAGCCCAGAAACGCGATCTCCCCGTTTCCTTTCGCCGCGGTCATCGCGCGGTGGACGGCGTCGAGCGCGTCCTTCCAGCTCGCGGCGGCCGGCGGGTGGCCGTTCCCGGTTGCTGCCGCCGTGCGCAGCCGGGGGTTGGTCAGCCGCGGCGTCGTCTTGTAGCGCTCGAAGCTGGCGCGGCCGAAGTCGCACATCCAGTAGTCGTTGACCTCGATGTTGTAGCGCGGCTTGTAGCGCTTGATGTCGCCGCGCCGGTGCTCCATGGTGATGTTGCAACCCACCTCGCAGCCGGTGCAGATCGACGGCTTCTTGTCGAGGTACCAGACGCGCTCGGCGAAGCGGAAGCGGGTCGAGGTCAAGGCCCCCACCGGGCAGATGTCGACCACGCAGGTGGCGAGCGGGTTGTCGAGCACCTTGCCGGGGAAGGTGCCGATCTCGGCGCGCGCCCCGCGGTTGAAGAAGCCGAGCTCGGCCGTCCCCGCCACCTCGTGGGTGAAGCGCACGCAGCGCGTGCACTGGATGCAGCGGTTCATGTTGAGCAGCACGTTGGCGCCGAGCGGGATGCGCTCGCGGCCGGGGTAGGTCCGCTTGTCCTCGTACTGGAAGCGCGAGTAGGCGACGCCGTGCTTGAACGAGTAGTCCTGGAGGCCGCACTCGCCGGCCTGGTCGCAGATCGGGCAGTCGAGGGGGTGGTTGAGGAGGAAGAACTCCATCATTCCCTTCTGCGCCTCCTCGACCTCGGGGACGTCGGTGTGCACCACCATGCCGTCCTTCATCACCTGCGTCGAGCAGCCGGCCTGCAGCTTCGGCATGCCGTCGATCTTCACCAGGCACATGCGGCACTGGCCGACCACCGACAGGCGCGGGTGATAGCAGTAGTGGGGGATCTGCACGCCCGCCTGGATGGCGGCGTCCACCAGATTGGTGCCGGCCTCCACCTCCACGGTGCGGTCGTTGATCGTTACCTTGGGCACTGGCGTACGCTCCGTTCTCGAATCAATTCTCGAGCTAATTTTCGAAATACCGGCGGTGCGGGAAGGGGCAGGCGCGGTCGCGGATGTGCTGGTCGATCTCGGCCTGGAAGTTCTTGACCAGCGACTGCACCGGACCGATCGCCGCGTCCCCCAGCGCGCAGAGGGAGTTGCCGCCGATGTGCGAGCAGATCGACAGCAGGGTCGCCGAGTCGCGCTCGGTCCCCTCGCCGTGCTCGATCCGCTTGAGCATCAGCTCCATCCAGTTCGTCCCCTCGCGGCAAGGGGTGCACTGGCCGCACGACTCGTGGTTGAAGAACTTCGCGAGGCGCGCCACCGACCGCACCATGCAGGTGGTGTCGTCCATCACCATCACCGCCGCCGAGCCGAGCATCGAGCCGGCCTTGGCCACGGTGTCGAAGTCCATCTTGATGTCGATGTGCTCGTCCGTCAGGATCGGCGCCGAGGCGCCGCCGGGGATGAACCCCTTGAGCGGCCGCCCTTTCAGCATGCCGCCGCAGCCGTCGAGCATCTCGCGAAAGGTGACGCCGATCGGGTACTCGTAGGTCCCCGGGCGCTCGACGTGCCCCGAGATGGCGTAGAGCTTTGGGCCGGTGTTCCGCTCGTCGGTGCCGATCGCCTTGAACCAGTCGGCGCCGCGCACCATGATGTGCGGCACGTTGGCCAGCGTCTCGACGTTGTTGATCACCGTCGGGCAGCCGAAGGCGCCGACCACGGCGGGGAAGGGGGGCTTGACGCGCGGCTGGCCGCGCTTCCCCTCGAGCGACTCGAGCATCCCCGTCTCCTCGCCGCAGATGTAGGCGCCGGCGCCGCGGTGGACGTACATGTCGAGCTTGAACCCCGACCCCATCACGTTGTCGCCCAGCAGCCCGCCGTCGTAGGCGTCCTGGATCGCCCGCTCGAGGATCGCGGTCGCCTTGGTGTACTCGCCGCGGATGTAGATGTAGCAGGTGCTGGCGGCGACCGCCCAGCAGCAGATGGCGCACCCCTCGATGAGCTGGTGCGGGTCGTACTCCATCAGCAGCCGGTCCTTGAAGGTCCCGGGCTCCGACTCGTCGGCGTTGCAGACCAGGTACTTCGGCTTGTCCTTCCCCTTGGGGATGAAGCTCCACTTGAGGCCGGCCGAGAAGCCGGCGCCGCCGCGGCCGCGCAGCCCCGACTTCTTGACCTCGTCGATCACCGCGTCGGGCTCCATCTTGAGCGCCTTGGCGAGGCCGTCGTAGCCGCCGTTGTCGCGGTACCCCTTGAGGGTGAGCGCCTCGGGGCGGCCGACGTTGCGGGTGAGGACCTTCTCGAACGCCGCCATCGCCGCCATCACTTGAGCCCTTTCAGGATCTGCCGCACCCGGTTGGGGGTGAGGTTCTCGTGGTAGTCGTCGTCCACCATCATCATCGGCGCCGTGTCGCAGGAGCCGAGGCACTCGAAATGGACGAAGGAGCAGCGGCCGTCCGGGGTGATCTCGTCCTCGCCGACGCCGAGCTCCTGGGCGATCGTCTCCATGATCTCCTCGGAGCCGCGGAGCTGGCAGGAGAGGTTGGTGCACACCCGGATGCGGTGCCGGCCGACCGGCTTCTGGTGGTAGAGGTCGTAGAAGGTCACCACGCCGTAGACGTCGGCGACGGGCACGTCGAGCTCGGCGGCGACCGCCTCGATCGCCACGTCCGGCAGCCAGCCGTCGAACTCCTTCTGGGCGATGTGGAGCGCCGGCAGCAGGAGGGCGAGGGCGGTGGGGTAGCGCGGGCGCAGCGCGTTGATCTCGGCGACGGCGGCGTCGGAGAGGCCGCGGCGGGCCGGGACGGGGGCCGATGTCAGCGGGGGCGGGGTCTGGGAAGGCTCGTGAACGCTCAAGGGGTAGACCTCAACGGCGATGTCTGCGACGTGGGGCGGCGCTCGCGGGCCGGCGCGGAGAGGTCGAGCCCCCCCTTCAGCCAGACGTAGGCGTACCCGACCAGGATCAGGAAGATGAAGACCATGACGGCCCCGAACAGCGGCCATTTCCCCTCGCGCAGGATCAGCGACCAGGGATAGAGGAAGGCGGCCTCGAGGTCGAAGACGATGAAGTCGATCGCCACCAGGAAGAAGACGATCGAGATCCGCTTGTGGGAGACGTCGAGCAGCGGCATCCCCGACTCGACGGTCGAACGCTTGATGATGCCGCCGCGCTGGTTGCCCACGAGAGTGCTGAGCAGATGGGAGGCGATGAGGATGACGGCCCCCAACGCGATCGCGACTCCCAACGCCAGCAGGACTGGATAGTACTGAACCGGCAAGGGACGTTCCTCCTGTGTTGAGTCAGGGCACGGAAAGGTATGTCCCGGCAGGGCTAAGCCACGCTGCGGAACCCTGCGCCGTGCTCGTGAAGGATGTCACAAGC
>CAVWOZ010000029.1:0-429936 GCA_963756595.1 uncultured Acidobacteriota bacterium | reverse complement strand
GGGCTCGTTCTCCGGCAGGAGTGAGGACGACCGGAGCTAGGAGCCGCCGCAGCCCCGAAGGGGCGGCAGCATAGAGCCTGGGGCGTCAGCCCCAGGTTTGTGCGCCAGCCCCCTTACCCTGAGCCCCGAAGGGGCGGCAGCAGACCCATCCGTTGCGGTCCGCTGCCGCCCCTTCAGGGCTTCCGATCTGTAGATTCCCAAGGTCCTGGGGCTTACGCCCCAGGCTCTATGCTGCCGCCCCTTTGGGGCTGGCGATGATGGCCTCCGAACCTGAACCAGCACGGGCTAGAATCGAGCCATGGCTGGAGCCCAAAGCCAATGAAGATACAGCCCATCTCAGGAGATTCGCATCTCAAGCCGACCCCTGAAACAGATCGGCTTCGCAGCGAGGTAAGGACCGCCGGCAATCCCCGCGCCGGCTGGGACGAGGCGTTTACGACGATGGCCCTCCAGGGCGACGATGCTCTCCTCGACGGCGAAGAGATCGTGCCGACTCGCTGGGACGAGGAGGAATGGGAATGGCGATAGCCTGCTCGACAGGTAATGTCTTCAAGGATCTCGGCTTCAGCGACGACGAGGCAGAGAACCTCAAGGTTCGAGCCGATTTGATGATCGAGCTGACCCGGTTGATTGAAGCCCAGAAGCTCACTCAAACCGCGGCTGCTGAGTTGCTCGGAGTGACTCAGCCCAGGATCAGCGATCTAGTTCGAGGGAAGATCGACCGCTTCAGCGTCGACACCCTCATTGAGATGCTCGGCCATGCAGGGGCCAGCGTCTCGTTTGTCGTCACCCAGCGCAGCCAAGTGGCCTGACGTCCCGCGGCACCCTTCCCCCCCCCAGGGCGGCATTGAGACGTATACTCCCTCAGGATGGCCCCGCGCTTCGACCCCGAGAGCCTCAAGCTCGACCTCTCCGTCGCCGATCTCCTGGAGTCGCCGTTTCTGCGCAGCCTCGGCTTTTCGAGCCGCGGCGGCTACGAGCGGCTGTGGCTGGGGCAGGCGATCCATGGCCGGTATCAGGAGGAGAAGCTCGCCGAGGACCCGACCTACAAGCGCGAGGTGGTGATCTCCCACGTCTTCGAGCACCGCGGCTGGCGGGTGACCGTCCAGGGGCGGGCCGACGGGCTGCGCCGCGAGCCGGACGGCTCGCTGGTGGTCGAGGAGATCAAGTCGGTGCGGCGCGGGGGCAATCTTCCGCAGGCGGTGCGCGAGGGGTACCAGCGCCAGGCGCTCCTCTATGCCTGGATGCTCGCCCACACCGAGCCGGCGCCGGTGCGCGCCGAGCTGGTGCTGATCGCCATCGGCAGCAACGAGACCGAGCGCGAGCCGCTCGAGCTGAACTTCGAGGCGCTCACCGCCGCCGTCCGCCGCCGCGTCAATACGCTCCTCCACGCCTGGGAGGCCGAGCAGCGCCGCGCCGCCGAGCGCCACGCGGCCGCCGAGCGGCTGGTCTTCCCCTATCGCGAGACCCGCCCGGGACAGGAGCTGATCCTCGCCGCCGTCGAGACCGCCGTCGCCCACAAGGAGCACCTCCTCCTCCAGGCGACGACCGGGATCGGCAAGACGGTCGCCGCCCTCTACCCCGCCCTGCGCTATGCGCTGGCGCACGACAAGCGCCTCTTCGTGCTCACCGCCAAGAACACCCAGCAGGAGATGGCGACCGCCGTGCTCGCCCTGCTCAACCAGGAGGAGGCGTTCCGCTCCCTGCGCCTGCGGGCGAAGGCGAAGATGTGCGCCAACGACCAGATCCTCTGCCACGAGGAGTACTGCCGCTTCGCCAAGGACTACGGGCTGAAGCTGGCGACCAGCGGCGTGATCCCCAAAATCCTCGAGTCCCACGCCTCGATCGACCCCGACCAGGTCTTCCAGGCCGCCCGCGAGGCCGAGGTCTGCCCGTTCGAGGTGAGCCTCGAGCTCTCGGGGCGGGTGCAGGTCACGGTCTGCGACTACAACTACGTCTTCGATCCCTACGTCTCGCTCTCCTCCTTCGCCGCCGAGGAGGACCTCTCGGACGTCATCCTGGTGATCGACGAGGTGCACAACCTGGTCGGCCGCGGGCGCGGCTACTACAGCCCCGAGCTCTCCTCGAACGCGGCGCGGCGGGCGGCCGAGGGGGTGGGGCGCTGGGGGGAGCCGATCCACCTGCGGATCGAGAACCTCTGCCTGAAGCTCGCGGCGCTGATCGACGAGACGGTGGCCGACGCCCTCGAGGAGGGTCCCCCCGGCGACCGCGCCGTGGTCTGGCCGCTCCCCGAGGACCGCTTCTGGCGGCTGCGCCCGGCGCTCGACGCGGCGTTCGTCGACTACCTGGAGCACCAGCGCGAGACCCGCACCTTCCACCCCGAGGACCCCTTCGTCGAGCTCTACTTCGAGTTCCTCCGCTTCCTGAACGGCCTGATGGTGTCGGACGCCGCCTTCAGCCACTGCATCGAATGGAAAAAGGGGGACGGCCGGCTCAAGATCCTCTGCAAGGACCCCAGCCGCTTCCTCGGCGCGGTGATCGACCGCACGCACGCCACGATCGGCCTCTCGGCGACGCTGTCCCCGCCCGAGTTCTACACCGGCCTGCTCGGCTTCTCGGTCGGGCGCACGGCGTTCGTCGAGATCGCGAACCCCTTCCCGGCCGCGAACCGGCGGGTGGTGATCGACCCCAGCGTCGCCACCACCTTCCGCGCCCGGCCGGCCAACTACCAGCGGATCGCCGACCGCCTGGCGGCCTTCGCCGACTCGGTTCCGGGCAACTGCCTCGCCCTCTTCCCGAGCTACGCCTTCCTCGCCGAGGTCACCGGCCGCATGCGCCTGCGCAACAAGCGGGTGCTGATCCAGCGCCAGGCGGACAGCGACGCCGAGCGCGAGGTCCTCCTCCAGGCGCTGCGCTCGGCGATCTTCGGCGACATCCTGCTGGCGGCGGTGGCGGGAGGGGTGTTCGCCGAGGGGGTCGACTACCCCGGCGAGGTGCTGAAGGCGGTGGCCGTGGTGGGCCCCTGCCTGCCGGCGATGACCCTCGAGCAGGAGCTCCTCAAGGAGTATTACGAGGAGCGCTTCGAGCGCGGCTTCGAGTTCTCCTTCGTGGTGCCGGGGATGACGCGGGTGGTGCAGGCCGCCGGCCGCCTGATCCGCTCGCCCGAGGACACCGGGGTGATCGCCCTCTTCGACCAGCGCTTCCTGCACTCCCCCTACCGCGACTACCTCCCCGCCGACTGGCTGCCGGAGGAGGGGGGGACCAGCGCCCTGGTGGGCGAGCCGGCGCGGGCGGCGGAGGAGTTCTTCCGCGCCATCGCGGCGCGGCGCTGACGCCTTCTCGAAACGCCGCGCTCCGGGGGTGCGTCCCCGGAGCGCGGAGCAGCGGTCGGCCGAGATCAGCAGGTCGTGGTGCAGTTCTGCATGCAGATCGAGAAGCAGTTCGTTTGGGTGACGCACGGGGTGCAGCTGCCGCCGCAGCTGATGTAGATGGTCTGGATTCCGCCTCCCGTGCCGTCCCCCGCCGCCTGCCCCAGCTCCGGCGAAGCGAGGGTCCGCAACGTTTCGCGGTTCAGCGTCAGCCGGATTCCCAGACTCTTCTTCATGGTCATCGTCCTTTCCAGACTCGGGGGCGGATCTGCCCACGAGAGCGCAAGGTCCTCAGAAGGAGATGCGCAATCCGCAGGCGGTAGGGGACAGGGCAGGAAAGAAAATCCCCGGAGCGCCCGCGGCGCCCCGGGGATCGCGGGTGGAACCCGGACCGGTCGAAACGTCTAGCAGGTCGCGGTCGTGCCCGAACAGGTGCCGCCACACCGGGTGGGGCAGGTGTTCGTGACGATCACGCAGTAGGGATACGAGTTCATGTCCGCCAGGGGCGGCTTCGAGCTCGCTCGCGTCGAGGGTCCGCAGAGTTTCGCGGTTGAGGGCCAGGCGGAGCTTCGCGCTTCTTTTCATGAGGAGATCCCTTCGAGTCTCGCGGGCGGAGCTGCCCGCGACAACGCTGGGCGTCAATCGAAGAAGCGCGATCCCTGGCCGCGAGGGGACACGGGCGAGCTGAGGGGTCATTCATGCAGACAAAGCGTTGATTGTGGAACCCCGGAAGAACACTCCTTTTTCCTAGCAGACATATTTCACGCAGTCTCCCCTCGACTCTACTTCCCACCTCAAGCTTCTAGACGACCTTCAGCAATCCGTAAGCGGCAGCTCCCGTAAGCGTCTAAAGTCCTAGACTTCCCCTGGGAGCCAGACTGGCCCCCGTTTCCGGCACCGGCATGCCGGCGCAGGAGAATGACTCTCGGACCCACCATGCCCGGCTAAGAGCGCCAAACAAAACCCGTTGCCGGCCCAACGGGCCGGGAGAGCATAGCCCAGGGCTGAGGCCGAAGGCCGATGCCCTGGGTCAACGGGCCCCGCCTTCGGGCGGCCTGAAAGGCCGCGAGAGCTCCCGCCAATCGCAGGTCGAAGACGTTCGAGCCTACATCCGCAACCAGCGCGAGCATCATCGAGTCAAGTCGTTTCAAGAGGAGCTCCGTGCGTTCCTCAAGGCTTATGAAATCGAATTTGACGAGCGCTACGCGTGGGACTGAAGACTCTCGCGGCCTTTCAGGCCGCCGGGAGGTGGCGTCCGTGAACCCAGGGCATCGGCCTTCGGCCTCAGCCCTGGGCTATGCTCTCCCGGCCCGTTGGGCCGGTTTTGTTAGGCGCTCAAAACCCTTTCCCGAGCCAACCCGGATCCCCCGCGGCGCCGGCTTCCCAGAGTTGCCAGGCGCGCGCGAAGGTAGCCTCGGCTGCCGCGAGGTCGCCGGCGGCCCGTTGGGCGCTGGCGAGGCAGCCCAGGGTGTAGCCCTCCAGGCGGGAGCGCCAGGCCGGTTCTCCCGGCGCCAGCTCGGCCACCCGGTGGGCGAGCCGGGCGAGCTCCAGAGCGTGGTCCGGCCGGTCGGGCAACGCCTGCTCGCTCTCCCGGCAGAGGCGCTCGGCCAATGACCAGAGCTGAAACTCGCGGCAGCTCTCCACCAGATAGAGGCGCTCGGCCGCGGCGCGGGGCTCCAGGCGCTCCCAGAGGCCGGCCGCCAGGCTCCGGTCCTCCGGGCTCAAGGGGCCGGCCCTCTCCCAGGGCCTGGGGCGAGCGGCGTCGAGCCCTTCCAGGAAGGTGGCGACCCGCGAACGGACGGCGGCGGCGAGCCCCGGGTCGAGATCCGCGTCCGCAAGCTCCTCCTCGCCGAACGGCGCCGCCGCGCCGCGGCCGGCGGCCAGCGCCGGCAGTAGCGTGCCTTCCACGTAGGACATCGGCACTCCCACGGCCGCCGCCAGGGCCTCGACGCTCTTCCGCGGCGGCACCGTGCGCCCCGTCTCGTAGTGGGAGACGGAGCTGGGGTCCATCCCCGCCGCCGCTGCCAGCGTCGACTGATCCCATTCCCGGAGCCCGCGCAGGACGCGGATCAGGAGCTTCAGGTCCTCCGGATCGGCCAGATCGGCCATCTCATCTCCCCTCCGCTACGGTGACATGGATTTCCGGGTGGATTTTTCTACCCTCCAGGCGGCACTCTATTCCTTGAGGGAGTCACCGGACGTCCGCTGGAGGCTGGTCCGGTTCCGTCTTCCCGTAAGGAGCTGCGCATGTTCAGGTCACCTCTCCGCGCCTTCGCCGTGCTCGTGGTTTCCCTGACCCTCACGACCCCGCTCTGCGAAGCCGCCTCCCCAGGCTCCGCTCCCGGGCGAGCCCGCCAAGCCGCTGCGACCCCATCCCACCTCCTCGGCCTGTGGGACTGGTTGGCGAGCGTGTTGGCCAAGAACGGTTGCAGCATCGATCCAAGTGGACGCTGTGTGAACAGCCCAACTCCCACGGGCCAGTCCCTACCGCCCGTTCCCTCCCTGAGTGATACCGACGAGGGCTGTGCGATTGATCCGGGTGGCAGGAATTGCCACGTGATCCTTTAGGCCCCGTTCATTCCTCGAAACGTAGATCGGGGTCGTGCTGGGCACGTCGTAGGAACAGCGCGACCCGCCGGGCCAGCTCTACGGTGGCCGCGTCGCGCCGGACGGCGTCGCAGAAGACCTCGAGAGCTGCAAGCGCCTCGCGATGGACTCCCTGCGATCTGAAAATCCAAAGCATTTCGCGGGCGAGCTCCCGTACCCTCCTTGTAAGCCCATGCTCAAGGAGAAGTGCCGCAAGTTCCAGAGTGACCAGCGCGCAGTCATAGGCCATCGTCCGGTAAGTAAATTCCCCTCGAACCTGCTCGAAGGCAGCTCGTGCCTCCTCGATGCGCCCGAGACCTACTTCGATTTTTCCCTTAAGCCAGACCGCACGGATTAGGTTCAGCTCCTTCCCTAGCACCAGCGCCAGCTCTTGGACTTGGGGAAGTAGCGTCGCAGCCTCCTCGAACCTGCCCAAGTGGCAATAATTAACGATCAAATTGAAGTTCAGCCCGAACAGCAGGCGCGGCGCACGCCGGCCATTGACCAACGAGACCGCCTGACCCAAGACTTCGATCGCCTGTTCAGGCTCTCCCATCTGCTCCAGAGTTACAGCCTTCTTTACGAGGATACGGCCAGCAACCTCCGGCGGTGCGAGGGTCTGAGCCCGATCTAGTCTTTCAATGGCTACGCTAAACCGTCGTTGCTCGCGGCACAAAGAGCCTTCGAGATCCAACAAACGCCATTCCGCGAGTAGCCCCATGTCGGCGCCGGCCCTCCAAAGCTGCCAGGCACGAACGAAGGTCTCCTCGGCGATCGGCAGCGTGCCGCCGACTCGCTGCGCGTTGGCGACAAAGGCCAGCGCATATCCCTCAAGGCGGGAGCGCCAGGCGTCGCTTCCTTCCGGGGACAGCTCCGCCACCCGATGCGCCAGGCGGGCCAGCTCCAAGGCCCGGTCCGCTCGATCCGATGCCGCGTCCTCGCTCTCGTGGCAGAGCCGCTCCGCCAGGGCCCAGAGCTGAAATTCCTGCGCGCTCTCCACCAGCAGGAGCCGCTCGGTCGGCGTGGCTTTCCTGAGGCGGGCCCACAGCCCCGCCGCCCGCTGCCGGTCCTGCCGCGCCCGGCGGGCTCGCAGCCGCTTGAGCAGGTGGCTCCCGGCGAGGTCCGCGGCCATCCGGCCGAGCTGCGCGGCGAGCTGGCGGACCTGTCGGGCTTCCTCCGCCGTCGGGTCCACGGGAGAGGCGGGCGCGGCGTCCGGCGCCTCGGCGGCAGGGCCGAGGCCGAGCAGGAGGACGTCGATCTCCTCGACACCGAAGCCCATGGCGGCCACCAGCGCATCCAGCCGCTCGCGGGTGAGCCGCCGCTCCCCCACCTCGTAGAGGGAGACCGACCGCGGCGAAACCCCGCTGGCCGCCGCCAGCTCACGCCCGGTCCACCCGCGGCGCTTGCGCAGGGTGGCGAGAACGAGACCCAGGGGAGGCGGCGGCGCGGAGCGGGTCATGGATCGGTTTCGTCGCGTCTCTAAAGATAAGAGTAGCCTGTGAGCCCTCCAGCGTGACATCTCCAGGAAATTTATTTCGCCGGGTCGTGGCGCGGCACTGAAAAAGGCCACTCGTCCTCCAGATGCCAGGGATGTTCAGGGTTTCCCCTTCGGTCCGGCACCGGTTCCCCATAGCGTGTGCGACGACCATGAAGGCCAGGGACGGGTGTCGAGCCGCGGGAGACCCATCCGAGCCCCCCCGGCTCGAACGCTTCTTTCGCGGCGAGCTGACGCGGGACGAGACGCGATCCCTCGTACGCCACCTGCTGACCGGCTGCCCGCAGTGCCTTCGGGAGACGCAACGGCTCTGGGAGCTCGGAGGACCACCCCCCGCCGTTCTGACGGACCGGGATGAATCAAGAGGAGGGAAACCGTCCATGACGGACATGGAAGCGACCCGGGCCCAGATCCGGGAGATCGTCGGCGAGCTCGAAGCCGTCAAGCTCAGGCTTCAGGGAGTGAAGGACAACCTGCCGCAGCCGGCGGCTGCGAGCACCGAGAGGGATCTCGGAAGGATGGAGGTCCGCGCGGAGGTCCGCACGGTCATCGAATGCGTCCTGCACGACTGGATCGCCCCCGCGATCGCGGACCTCCAGGATGCGGCGGCTCTGCTCTCCGAGGACGCCTACGCCCGGGCCTGGCCCCCGGAGCCCATGGCGCGGCGGAGCCACTTGCCCTGGACTCCCTTCATCATCTTCTGCATGGTGCGGTACTGCTTGAGGAGGCGGTTGATCTCGGCGACGGAGGTGCCGGAGCCCATGGCGATGCGCTTCTTGCGGCCGCCGTTGAGGACATCCGGCCGCTGGCGCTCGAGCGGGGTCATCGAGTTGATGATCGCCTCGACCTTCTTCAACCCCCCCTCGTCGACGCTCGCCGAGTCGAGGCCTTTCAGCGGGCCGACCTTGGGGAGCATCTCGAGCACCGAGGCGAGCGGGCCGAGCTTGCGGAGCTGCCGGAGCTGGTCGCGCAGGTCCTCGAGGGTGAACTGGCGGTTGGCAATCCGCTTGGCGAGGCGCTCGGTCTCGGCGGCGTCCAGGCCGCGCTCGGCCTTCTCGATCAGCGACATCACGTCGCCCATGCCGATCATCCGCGACGACATCCGCTCGGGGTGGAAGAGCTCGAGGTCGTCCGCCTTCTCGCCCATGCCGACGAAGCGGATCGGCACCTTCGCCACGGTGCGGATCGACAGCGCCGCGCCGCCGCGCGAGTCGCCGTCGAGCTTGGTGAGGATGACGCCGGTCAGCGGCAGCACGGCGGCGAACTGCTCGGCGCTCTTGACGGCGTCCTGGCCGGTCATCGCGTCGGCCACGAAGAGGATCTCGTGCGGCTCGATCTGGTCGGCCAGCCGGCGGATCTCGTCCATCAGCGCGGCGTCGACGTGGAGGCGGCCGGCGGTGTCCATCAGGAGGACGTCGTGGCCGCGCTGGCGGGCGACGGAGAGGGCGCGGGCGCCGAGGGCGACCACGTCCTCCCCGGGCTCGGGCTCGAGGACCGCCACGTCGACCCCCTTGCCGACCTGCTTGAGCTGTTCGACGGCGGCGGCGCGCTGGAGGTCGCCCGCCACCAGCAGGGGATGACGGCCACGCTTCTTCAGGCGCTTGGCGAGCTTGCCGGCGGTGGTCGTCTTGCCCGACCCCTGGAGGCCGCAGAGCATGATCACCGTCGGCCGGCCGTCGGTGCGCAGCTCCGTCCCCTCCTCGCCGAGGAGGGCGGTCAGCTCGTCGCGGACGATCTTGACCACCTGCTGCGCCGGGGTGAGGCTCTCGAGGACCTCCTGGCCGAGCGCCCGCTCGCGCACCCGCTCGATGAACGGCTTGACCACCCGGAAGTGGACGTCGGCCTCGAGGAAGACCATGCGGATCTGGCGCAGCGCCGCGTCGAGCGCTTCGGGGGTGACCCTCCCCTCGCCCTTGAGGCGGTTGAAAACGTCCTGGAGCTTGTCCTGTAAACCGTCGAACATCGGGGTCTCTCTCCTACGGGGTGGCGCTCGGGCGAGCGGTTCTCGGGGCCCCGAAGGATACCACGGGAGATGAAAACGGCCCGTTACACCGGATCGGTATACTGCACCCGCTATGGAACGAAGAGCCAAGATCATGGCGACCCTGGGGCCGGTGAGCCGCGACGAGACGGTGCTGCGAGGGCTGGTGCGGGCCGGGGTCGACCTGTTTCGACTGAACCTCTCCCACGGGACGCAGGAGCAGCACCGCGAGACCCTGCGCCGCGTCCGCCGCGTCGCCGCCGAGGAAGGGTGCCACCTGCCGGTGGTGCTCGACCTGATGGGCCCGCGCTACCGCCTGGGCACCATCCCCGACGAGCCGCGCCTGCTCAAGGTCAACCAGGAGGTGGTGCTCGGCCCCGAGGCGCACGACGTCGACCTGCCGGTCGACCCCGAGATCATCGAGCACCTGAAGGCGGACGAGCGGGTGCTGATCGACGGCGGCCTGATCGAGCTGCGCATCCTCGCCAAGCAGGGGGACCGGGTGCGGGCGAGGGTGATCAACGGCGGCCCGGTGAAGACCCGCAAGGGGATCAACCTCCCGGACAGCAACCTCCCCTTCGAGGTCTCCGAGAAGGACCGCGCCGACATCGTCTTCGCCGTCGCCGAGGGGGCCGACTACCTGGCCGCCAGCTACGTCGGCGAGGCGGCCCACATCGAGGCGGTGCGCGCCGTGGTCTCGGCGGCCGGCGGGCGCATCCCGATCATCGCCAAGATCGAGCGCAAGACGGCGATCGAGAAGCTCGACGAGATCACCGACGCGGCGGACGGCATGATGGTGGCCCGCGGCGACCTCGGCGTCGAGGTGCCGCTCTACACCGTCCCCGTCTTGCAGAAACGGATCGTGGCCGCCGGCCGCCTCTCCGGCAAGCCGGTGATCGTGGCCACCCAGATGCTCGAATCGATGGTCGAGCAGCCGCGCCCCACCCGCGCCGAGGCGACCGACGTCGCCAACGCCGTCTTCGACGGCGCCGACGCCCTGATGCTCTCCGGGGAGACGGCGGCCGGCAAGTACCCGGTGCTGGTGGTCGAGACGATGGCGCAGATCATCCAGGAAGCCGAGAACTACGCCCGCGAGAGCACCAGCCGGCCGGTCCTGCAGCCGCTCGGCCACGTCCACGCCCGGCGCTCGTTCGCCCTCGACCCCGACCACCCGAGCCCCGCCGACCCTTCCGATCCCGCCGAGACGGCAGCCGAATCCGGGGGTGCCGAGCCGTCGCTCGACATCCCCGACATCGTCTCCGCCGCCGCCGTGCTCGCCGCCGGGCAGATCGGCGTCCGCCGCATCGTGGCGTTCAGCCAGAGCGGCTTCACCGCCCGCCTCGTCGCGCGCTACCGGCCGCCGTCGCCGATCATGGCCTTCACCCCCGACGCCCGGGTGGCGCGGCAGCTCCAACTCGTCTGGGGGGTCCGCCCGTTCGTCGCCGAGTTCCAGGTGGGAAGCCTCGAGGACATCGTCACCGTGGTGGAGCGCGAGCTCCTCGCCGCGAAGCTGGTCGAGCCCGACGACAAGATCATCATCCTGATGGGGCATCCGGTGCGCGAGCGGCCGCTGACCAACCTGATGCGGGTCCACTGCATCCGGCCGGCCCAGTGACTCCGGGATTGATCCGGAACAAGCGGCGGCGGCTGGCGCTCGCCGCCGCGGCCGCCGCCGTCCTCGTCCTGGCCGGGCTCGCGGACGCCTTCTGGATCGAGCCCCGCCTGCTCCTCTTCCGCGACGACGTGCGGATCGCGCTGCCGGCGCCGCGGCTGCGCGTCGCCCACCTCTCGGACCTCCACATCCGGGGGGACTCGACGCTCCTGCACCGGCTGCTCGGCGAGGTGGCCGCGGCGCGGCCGGACGTGATCGTGATCAGCGGCGACCTGATCCACGACGTGCCGGACCCCTCCCGCTCTCGCGCCATCGCGGAGACGGCGGCGGCGTTCGTCGCCGCCCTGCGCCGGATCGCGCCCGTCTACGCCGTCCAGGGGCACAGCGAGCACCAGGGGGAGCTGATCGGCCGCCTCCAGGCCGCCGGCCTCGACTGGCTGTCGAACGAGGGGCGGCGGATCGGGCCGGACGGCGGCTATCTCCTCCTCGGCCTCAACACCCAGGTGGGGCTCGACGAGTGGGCCTGGCGCTGGCCCTCCCCCTTCCAGCCGTTCACGGTGGACGGCGCGCGCTACTACGGCGCCAGCCGGGAGACCCCCTACCGGAGCTTCTTCAGCCACTACGACCCGGCGCCCCCCGCCGCCCTCGAGGGCCCCGGCCTGGTCGGAACGGCGGGCCCGCTCGCCTGGAGCGGCTACGAGACGACCTGCGAGGCGCGGATCGACGATCCCGCGGCCAGCGTCGGCCTCGCCGTCCACAGCCGCTACGTGGCGGGGGACGACCGGCTGATTCTGCTCAGCCGCGACCAGTCCCCCTGGAGCCGCGGGGGGACCTTCTCCCTCTATGCCGACGGCTCGGCGCTCACCGGCCGCAACGACACCGGCGTGCGGCCCGAGGCCGGGCGCTGGTACCGGCTGAAGGTGAGGACCGAGGTGACTCCGGATCAGGTCGTGGCGCGGGCGAAGGTGTGGCCCCTGGGCACTCCCGAGCCGGCGGGGTGGCAGGCCGACACCGTCGACCGCACCCCGACCCGCGTCGCCGCCGGCACCGTGGGTCTCTGGGCCTCGGGGGGAGGTTCGGTGGTCTACCGCAACCTGCGGGTGGTGAGCGTGGGGGATGGGAAGGTCCTGCTGAACGAGCCGCTCACCCTGCCCCCCGGCCGCCGCGCCCCGCCGGGGTTCCGCGTCGGCACGCGCGGCACCCGTCTCGCCCTGGCGCTCGCCCGGAGCCCTGCGGTGCCCCCCGACACGCCGCAGCCGCAGGTCATCGTCCTCTCCCACATGGGGGACGTGGTGCGCGAGGCCTCGCGGCGGGGGATCCCCCTGGTCCTCGCCGGCCACACCCACGGCGGGCAGGTGCGCCTCCCCTTCGTCGGCCCGCTCCTCACCCGCTCCTCCCTCGGCGCCTTCTACGACCGCGGCCGCTTCGCATTCGCCGCCCCCAACGCGCGCGGGCTCACCACCCTCTACATCAATCCCGGGATCGGCATGTCCGTGCTGCCGGTGCGCTTCGACTGCCCGCCGCGCTGGGCGCTGATCGAGCTGGGCGAGTAGCGTCTTCCTGCACGGAGGGAGCGTGACGCTCCCCGCGTTCGACGTTCTGAATTCCGGGGGAGCGTGACGCTCCCTCTGTTCAACCCTTCAAAAACCCAGGGAGCACGACGCTCCCCCAATTCAACACCACGCACAACCGGGGGAGCGTGACGCTCCCCGAATTCCCTGTTCCGTGAAACCGGGGGAGCATGACACTCCCCGTGTTCGACGCTCTGGATACCGAGGGAGCGTGACGCTCCCCGCGTTCGCCGCTCCGAGACACCGGGGGAGCGTGACGCTCCCACCGTTTTCCGCGTTGAATTCCGAGGGAGCGTGACGCTCCCTCACTTCGACGCTCCGCAAACCTGAGGGAGCGTGACGCTCCCCACGTTCGTCGCTTCGCGATACCGTGGGAGCACGACGCTCCCCCGGTGCGACGAAGCGTGAAACCGGGGGAGCGAAGCGCTCCCTCTTATCCTGGATTGGAAGAAGCGGGAGGCGGCGAGCCGCCGCGCAGGAACAGCTTGCCGAAGCGGATGAAGTACTCGACGCCCGAGTAGACGGTGACGGCGAGCGCCACCCAGAGCGAGACCGGGGCGAGATGGCGGAACTCGCCGAGCTGGTTGTAGATGATCAGCAGGGCGATCGAGACGATCTGGACGATCGTCTTGACCTTGCCGGAGAAGCCGGCGGGGATCACCAGGTGCTCGGCGGCGGCGAAGCTGCGCAGCGAAGTGACGGCGAACTCGCGGGCGATGATCACCACCACGATCCACGCCGGCACGATGGTGTGGCCGCTGCTGTGGTCCATCTCGACCAGCGAGATGAAGGCGGCGGAGACCAGGATCTTGTCGGCCGCCGGATCGAGCAGCGTCCCCAGGCGGGTGACCTGATCGCGGCGTCGCGCGAGGTAGCCGTCGAAGAAGTCCATCACGGCGGCGAGCAGGAAGAGGCCCAACCCCCACCATTCCTTGCCGTCGAACTTGGTGAGCAGCACCACGACGAGCGGCGGCACCAGCAGGATGCGGCAGATCGACAGGATGTTGGGGAGATTGAGCATCGTTTCAGACAGGAGGGCACGGGCGCCGGCGGCATTCTACATGGCGCCGCGCCCGCCGCGCCCGCAGGCACCGCGCCGGAACGCCGGACGTCGAGGCTATTGCGCGCCGCCGAGGGAGGTGGTGAGGACGAGCCGGTTGTTGGCGCCGCGGATCAGGTACGGCTTGCGATGGTTCCCGGGGAGGAGCATCGAGGCGGCGGCGGTGGCGGCCGAGGGGAGGGCGATCTCCGCGCCGCGCCAGAGGGAGAGGACCCGCCGCACGTAGTCGCGGGTCTCGGCGAACGGCGGGATGCCGCCATGCTTCTCGACCGCTCCCGGGCCGGCGTTGTAGGCGGCGATCGCCAGCTCGATCTTGCCGGCGAAGTGGTCGATCATCTGCCGCAGGTACAGGGTGCCGCCGCGGACGTTCTCGCTGGGGTCGTAGGGGTTGCTGATCTTGAGCTCGCTCGCCGTGTCGGGCATCAGCTGCATCAGCCCGATCGCCCCCTTGTTCGACACCGCCTTGACGTTGTAGCCCGACTCGGCCTGGATCAGCGCGCGGACCAGCCGGGGGTCGAGGTTCTGGGCGACGCTGTGGTTGGCGATGATCGCCTCGAGGTTGATGTCCGGCAGGTCGGCGAGCCGGGTCGACAGCCGGCGCGAGCGCTGGGTCGAATTCTCGTTGAGGATGACCTTGCGGCCGCTCGCCCCGACGGCGATGTGCACGTCCGCCGCCGCGAGCGCGGGGGACAGCGCGAGAACCAAGCAGGCGATGGCACGAGGAGCCCTTCTCATCACGACAGACCTCACAGCGACGATTTGAAACTACTGGGTCCCATCTTAGCCCCAACGCGGCGATTTTCCAAGCTTTACCCGGGAGCAGACCGAAGTCTCAGGCCGAAGGGTGCTTTTTTCCTCCCCCGAGTACGGGGGAGGAGAAAGGCTCCTGCTTCGGGAGGCTGGGCTGGGCGGGCCGGCGAAGCTACCGCCCCAGCTGCTCGCGCACGGCCTTTTCGACGGCGGCGAGGGCCTGGGGGAGCTTCTCGGGCTCCTTGCCTCCGGCCTGAGCGAAGTCGGCCCGGCCGCCGCCGCCGCCGCCCACGATCGCCGACAGGGTCTTGACCAGCTCCCCCGCCTTGACGCGGCCGGTGAGGTCCTTGGAGACCGCCGCCACCAGGCTGACGTTGCCGTCGGAGCGGGTGCCGATCACCACGATCCCGGAGCCGAGCTTCGAGCGCAGGGTGTCGGCGATCTCGCGCAGCTCGTTGGCCGGCGCCGCGGGGACCTCGCGGGCGAGCACCCGGATGCCGTCGATCAGCAGCTCCTCCTCGCTCGCCGTTCCGGAGGAGCCGGAGACGAGCTGCATGCGCAGCTTGCGCATCTCGTTTTCGAGCTCGCTCTGGCGCTGGCGCAGCTGGTCGGCCTTCTGGAGCTGCTGGTCGTAGTCGCCCGAACGGATGCCGAGGCGGGTCACCAGCTCGCCGTAGGCGGCGCGCTGGCGGCGGACCTCCTCGAGCGCCGCGGTGCCGGTCACCGCCTCGATGCGGCGCACGCCGGAGGCCACGCCGCGCTCGGACTCGATCAGGAAGAGGCCGATCTCGCCGGTGTTGCGCACGTGGCAGCCGCCGCACAGCTCGAGGCTGAACCCCGGCACGTTGACGGTGCGCACCCGCTCGCCGTACTTCTCGCCGAAGAGAGCCATGGCGCCGGCGGCGATCGCCTCCTGGTAGCTCCTGGTGACGATGTCGGTCGGCACCGCCCGGCGCAGCCACTCGTTGACCAGGTCCTCGACCTGCTCCCACTCCTGGCGGAACATGCCGCGGTGGTAGGTGAAGTCGAAGCGCAGGCGGTCCGGCGCCACCAGCGAGCCGGCCTGGCGCACGCTCTTGCCGAGCACCTGGCGGAGCGCCGCCTGGAGCAGGTGGGTGGCGGTGTGGTTGCGCTGGATGGCGAAGCGGCGGTCGTGGTCGACCCGCAGCTGCACCTTGGTGTGGCGCGCCAGGCTCCCCTCCTCCACCTCGATGAAGTGGAAGACGATGCCGCTCTGGTCCTTCTGGGTGTCGACCACGCGGGCGCTGCCGCCCTCCCAGCGGATCTCGCCGGTGTCGCCGACCTGGCCGCCCGACTCGGCGTAGAACACCGTCTGGTCGAGGATGACGACCCCGACCTGCCCCTTCTGCAGGGTCGAGACGCGCACCGGCGCCCCCTCGCGCCAGGTGGCGAGGCGGACCACCTCGGCCGGGGTGTCGATCATCTCGGTCCGCTCGTACCCCTCGAAGCGGGTCTCGGTCAGCTCGGCGTGGCCGCGCAGCACCTCGCGCAGCGCCGAGAGGCGGTTCTGCACCTCGGCGGTCGCCTTGCGCGACTGCTCGCGCTGCGCCTCGAGCGCCTCGGAGAAGCCGGCCTCGTCGATCTGGAAGCGCTCCTCCTCGGCGATCTCGCGGATCACCTCGAGGGGCAGGCCGTAGGTGTCGTAGAGGCGGAAGACCATCGGCCCGGGGAGGGTCGTCGATCCCTGCGGGCGCAGCCGCTCGATCTCCTCCTGCACCTGGCGCGCGCCGTTGGCGACCGTCGACAGGAACTTCTCCTCCTCGGCGCGGATGGTGGCCATCGACGCCTGCCGGGTCGCCGCCAGCTCGAGGTACGCACCCCCCATCACCTCGCCGAGCACCGGCACCAGCTTGTGGAGGAACGGCTCCTCGAAGCCGAGGCGCATGCCGTGGCGGACGGCGCGGCGCAGGATGCGGCGCAGCACGTAGCCGCGCCCCTCGTTGCCGGGGATCACGCCGTCGGCGAGCAGGAAGGAGACGGCGCGCAGGTGGTCGGCGATCACCCGCATCGAGACGTCCTTTTCGGAGTCGGCGCCGTACTTCGTCCGCGCCAGGTCGGCGGCGGCGGCGAGGATCGGCTGGAAGAGGTCGGTGTCGTAGTTCGAGTGCACCCCTTCGAGCACCGAGGTGATCCGCTCGAGCCCCATGCCGGTGTCGATCGACGGCTTGGGGAGGGGGGTGAGGACCCCCTTGTCGTCGCGGTCGAACTGCATGAAGACGAGGTTCCAGATCTCCATGTAGCGCCCGGCGTCGCTCCCCTCCTCCCAGGAGACCTCGGGGAGGTCGGGATGGATGTCGACGAAGATCTCGCTGCACGGGCCGCAGGGGCCGGTCTCCCCCATCGCCCAGAAGTTGTCCTTCTTGCCGCAGCGGTGGACCCGCTCGGGCGTCAGGCTGGTCAGCTTCACCCAGAGGTCGAACGCCTCGTCGTCCTCTTCATAGACGGTGGCGAACAGGCGGTCCGCCGGCAACCCCCAGACGCGGGTCACCAGGTCCCAGCCGAAGCGGATGGCGTCCTCTTTGAAGTAGTCGCCGAAGGAGAAGTTCCCCAGCATCTCGAAGAAGGTGTGGTGGCGCGGGCTCGGCCCCACGTTCTCGAGGTCGTTGTGCTTCCCCGAGACCCGCATCACCTTCTGCGCGGAGGCGGCGCGCGGCGACGCCGGGCGCTGGGCGCCGGTGAAGTTGTCCTTGAACTGGACCATCCCGGCGTTGGTGAACAGCAGGGTGGCGTCCCCCTGCGGAACCAGGGGCGAGCTCGGCACGATGCGATGCCCGCGCTCCCGGAAGAAGTCGAGAAAGCCTGCACGTAGGTCACTGCTCTTCATAAAAGCGGCTCTTCATGATCCGTCGTCGATTTCCTGGCCGTCGAGCTCGTCGTTCAAAAAGTTGACGATAGCACGGCGGGAGAACCCCTTGCGCTCGAGGTGGCGGGCGAGCGCCCGGGGGTCCTGACCGCCGCGCCGGAGCCAGGCTTGGGCGGCCTCGCGGGCCGCCGGCAGGTCGTCCTCGGGGGTGAGCTCGGCCAGCGCCGCCGCGATCGCGTCCTCCGGCGCCCCGCGCCGCTGGAGCTCGGCGCGCAGCCGCGTCCGCCCCTCGCCGCCGCGCGCCTGGCGCGACTCGACGAACACCCGCGCCGTGGCGCGGTCGTCCAGATACTTCTCCTCGGCGAGCCGGGAGAGCGCCGCGTCGATCTCCTCGGCGGGAAAATGCCGCTGGGCGAGCTTCAGCTCCAGCTCGCGCCGGAAGTGGGCGCGGGTGGCGAGGAGCTGAAGGGCTTTCTGGTAGGCGGAGACGTCCTTCAATTCTTCTCGATCAAATCGGCTCGATCAGTTCTGTTCGATCTCGAACGACAGGTCGCCGCCGCTCAGGAACTCGCTGTCCCCCGGCATCTGGATCGACTCGTCCATCTGGTCGCGCGAGATGTCGGCGGTGAACTGCACGCCCTGGATCTTCAACCGGAACTCGTCGGGGTTGGTGGCCCGCTTGAGCGCCTCGTCGAGGGTGATCAGGCCGCTCTTGTAGAGCTGGAAGAGCGACTGGTCGAAGGTCTGCATCCCGTACTGGCTGGTGCCGAGGGCGATCTGCTCGCGGATGTACTTGGTCTTCTCCTTGTTCTCGATGCACTCGCGGATGTAGGCGGTCGAGATCAGCACCTCGGCGGCGGGGACGCGCCCCATGCCGTCGGCGCGCGGCACCAGGCGCAGAGAGATCACCGACTTCAGCACCTGCGAGAGCTGGATGCGGATCTGCTTCTGGTGGTGCGGCGGGAAGACCGAGATGATGCGGTTGACCGTCTCGGTGGCGTCGAGGGTATGGAGGGTCGAGAAGACGAGATGCCCGGTCTCGGCGGCGAGCAGCGCCGTCTCGATCGTCTCGTAGTCGCGCATCTCGCCGACCAGCAGGACGTCGGGGTCCTGGCGGAGGGCGGCGCGCAGGGCGCCGGCGAAGGAGTGGGTGTCGACGTCGATCTCGCGCTGGTTGACGATCGACTTCTTGTCGCGGTGGAGGAACTCGATCGGGTCCTCGATGGTGATCACGTGCTCGGTGCGGGTCGAGTTGATGTAGTCGAGCATCGCCGCCAGGCTGGTCGACTTCCCCGAGCCGGTGGTGCCGGTGCAGAGGACCAGGCCGCGCCGCTCCTCGCAGATCCGCTCGAGCACCGGCGGCAGCATCAGCTCGCGCACGCTCTGGATGCGCGCCGGGATGACGCGCAGCACCAGCCCCACCGCCCCGCGCTGCTGGAAGACGTTGCAACGGAAGCGGCCGAGCCCGGGGACCGAGTAGGCGATGTCGAGCTCGAGCTCCTCCTTGAAGCGCTGCTTCTGGCGGGCGTTCATCATCGAGAACGCCATCGCGATGGTGTCCTCCTGCATCAGCCGCTTGAGCTCGCCGAGTGGCAGCAGGTCGCCGTCGACCCGGATCACCGGGTGGCTCCCGACCTTGAGATGGAGGTCGGAGGCCTTGCGCTCCACCGCGATCTTGAGCAGGTCGTTGATGTTCATCGGGTGGAGCCTCCTCCGGCGCCGGTGCCGGGTGTTGCGAAGTGATTACCGACTCTGATGACCGACTTTGATCACCGGCCTTGGGGAGCGGCGGCCGTCGTCGTCTCCGTCTGGGCGCGCGCGTGAGTCCCGTGATGCACCGCATGGAGCCAGCCGTGGCGATCGGCGATCTCGCCCGTGATGATCCCCTTGAACTCCTCCATGATGCGCCGGGTGATCTCCCCGGGGCAACCCTGGCCGACCGGATTGCGGTCGACGCCGCGGATCGGGGTGATCTCGGCCGCGGTGCCGGTCATGAACAGCTCGTCGCAGGTGTAGAGCTGGCCGCGCGGGATCTGCTCCTCGCGCACCGGGATGCCGAGGTCGCGGGCGATCTTGATCACCGTGTCGCGGGTGATCCCCTGGAGCACCGAGGCGGCGAGCGGCGGGGTGAGCAGCACGCCGTCCTGCACCATGAAGACGTTCTCCCCCGACCCCTCGCTGATGAAGCCGCGGGCGTCGAGCGCGAGCCCCTCGGCATAGCCGTTGGTCACCGCCTCGATCTTGATCAGCTGGCCGTTCAGGTAGTTGCCGGTCGCCTTGGCCACCGCCGGCATCGAGTCGGCGGCGATCCGCCGCCACGAGGAGACGCAGACCTCGACGCCGCTCTCCGCCTCCTCGCCGAGGTACTTCCCCCAGTGCCAGCAGGCGATGAACACCTCGACCGGGTTCTTCAGCGGGTTGACCCCGATCGTGTTGCCGAAGCCGCGGAAGACGATCGGGCGGATGTAGCAGCTCTCGAGCTCATTGGCGCGGATCGTCTCGCAGATCGCCTCGCTCAGCTCCTCGTGGGTGAAGGCGATCGGCATGCGGTAGACCTTGGCCGAGTTCTCGAGGCGCCGGACGTGCTCCGCGAGGCGGAAGACGGCCGAGCCCTGCTTGGTGTTGTAGCAGCGGATCCCCTCGAAAACGCCGGAGCCGTAGTGGAGCGCGTGGCTCAACACGTGCACGGTGGCGTCCTTGAAGTCGATGAGCTGGCCATTCTTCCAGATCCAGCGGACACCGGCGAACGGATTGGTCACGGGGGGCCTCCTTTAGAGCAGTCACCAATGAAACGAAGATGCTAGCCCGAACCCGCCGGGTCGGTCAATTTCGCAGGGCAGGTGTCACGATTCCGCGACCGGAAGGGAGCAGGAGGAAGGCGGCGCCCACCACGGCGGCCGTTTCGAGGCGCAGCGTGCGCTCTCCGAGCCCCACCGGCCGCCACCCTCCGGCGAGCAGCTCGCGCCGCTCCCCGGGGTCGAGCCCCCCCTCCGGCCCCACCAGCAGCGCGGCTGATTCCCCCGCGAGGGCCGACGGATCGCCCGCCGGCGCCTCCCAGCCGCCCCCCTCTTCCGGGGCCTCGGTGTCGAGGAACCAGCGGCCCCCGTCGCCGGCATCCCCGCCGAGCGAGCGGATCTCCGTCCAGGCGTGGGGGCCGGTGATCTCGGGGAGGCGCGAGCGGTGGCACTGCTCGAGGGCCGACACCGCCACCCGGCGCAGGCGATCGAAGATGCCGGCGCCGATGTCGCGCGGCGCCCGCGCCATGTTGAGGAAGCGGATGCCGCCGACGCCGACCTCGGTCGCCTTCTCGATCAGCCAGGAGGCGCGCTCCGGCCGGCAGGTGGGGACGAGCAGCTCGAGGTGGAGCGCCGGCTCGTGGGCGGGCGCCGCCTCCCCCAGGGTGACGGTGGCCGAGGTGCGGTCGACCCGCGCCACCTTCCCCCAGCGCGCCCGCCCGCGGCCGTCGACGATCCGCATCTCCTCCCCCGCGGCCACCCGCCGCGCCCGGAAGAGGTGCTGGTAGGACTCCCCCTCGACGCGCAGCTCACGGGCGTCGAAGAGGGCGGGCTCGGTGAGCAGGGTGATCATGGCGGGGAATGGTAGCGCACCCGAAAGGCCACCCAATCCCCCGCGCTCTTTCTCTCGACCTCGAAGAACCCCAGCCCACGCATGCGGTCGAGCACCTGCCGGCCGCGCTCGGCGAGGATGCCGGAGAGGATCGCCTCGGCGCCGGGCTGCAGCCGGCGGACCAGGGCGGGCATCTCGGGGAGGATCTGCTCCGGCACCACGTTGACCAGGGCGAGGTCGAAGGCGGGGCGGTCGCGGAGGGCCGCCAGCGTGCCGGCGAAGAGGCGCGGGTGGAGGGCGTTCAGGGCGCTGTTGTCGCGCGCGTGGAAGGGCGCGGCGGGATCGACGTCGTAGCCGACCACCTCCCGCGCCCCGAAGAGGAGAGCGGCGAAGGCGAGGACGCCGGTGCCGGTGCCGACGTCGAGCACCCGCCGGCCGCGGACGTCGGCGTCCTCGAGGAGCTCGAGGGCGAGCGAGGTCGACTCGTGGCTGCCGGTGCCGAAGGCGGCGCGGGCAGGGAGGCGGAGGCGATGGCGGCCGTCCGGCACCTCGGGGGGCGCCTCCTCCGGCTCGCGGGGATCGAGATGGAGGGTCCGCCCGACCGAGAAGGGGACGGCCCGCTCGCGCCAGGTGGCGAACCAGTCGGCATCGGGGACCGTCTCCTCGCTCTCCAGCTCGACCCCCGGCAGCGGCTCCCGGGGCGCGGCGTCGGGGAGGAACCAGGCCTCCAGGCGGAGCTGGCCGTCGGCGCCGGCGAGCGTCTGCACGCCGAGCGTGCCGGCCATCCAAAGCCGGGCGACAGCGGCGTCCTCGCGGTCGGCGGGGAGGACGTAGATGCGGCGGAGGTGGGGCATGGGGAGCGAGCGTATCCCAACGGACGGCAGGGAGGGGGGGCCGATCCGGAGGCCGTCGTTTCACTGGGAGCTGACCGTGCCGCCGGGCCCTCACTCCCCCGGCCCCTCTCTCCCAGCCTCCCACCCACCCGGCCGGGAGAGAGGGGAGAACTGCAAAAGCCAGAGGAGCGAACTGCTGGGGACCGATGCTTTCTTCCTCCCCCGTACTCGGGGGAGGTCAGGAGGGGGCTCGCAACCTGCCAACCAAGGAAGCGTCCACGGCCTGCGAACGCCCCCTCCCAGCCTCCCCCGAGTACGGGGGAGGAGAAAAGCGCCCGAGTCGGACCCACGGTGAATCGCAGGGCCCCCCTCTTCTCCCGGACGGAAGGGGGGGAGGCGGGGAGAAGAGGGCCGGGGTGATGAGGGCCAGCGGTCCGAGAGCACAGACCTGCCGGTCTGCGGTACGTACCCCCCTACCCGAACAGGTTCTTCACCCGCTCGATGACCCCCTTCTCCTCCTTGACGGGGTGGCCGCCGATCTCGGCCAGGCGGCGCAGGAGCTGCAGCTCCTCGGCGGAGAGGTTGCGCGGGCTGGGGACCTCGACCTCCACGGTCACCACGTGGTCCCCCTTGCCGCTGCCGTCGAGGCGGGGGATCCCCTGGCCGCGGACGCGGAAGTCGCGCCCGTGCTGGGTCCCCGCCGGCACGTCGAGGGTCGACTTGCCGTGCAGCGTGTCGATCTCGACCGAGGTGCCGAGCACCGCCTGCGGATAGCTGATCGACTGCCGCGAGAGCACCGTCGCGCCGTCGCGCCGGAACACCTTGTGGGGGCGCACCGAGAGGACCACGTAGAGGTCGCCGGCGGGCCCTCCGCGGCGGCCGTGCTCCCCCTCGCCCGAGAGGCGCAGGCGGGCGCCGGTGTCGACCCCGGCGGGGATCTTGACGGTGATCGAGCGCTCCTCCTCCACCCGCCCCTCGCCGTGGCACTCGGGGCACGGCGCGGAGATCACCCGCCCCTCCCCCTGGCACTGCGGGCAGGTGCGGGCGACGGTGAAGAACCCCTGCGTGAAGCGCACCTGGCCGCGGCCGGCGCACCCCTCGCAGACCTTGGGCGGCGCGCCGTCGGCGCTGCCGCTCCCCTCGCACTTCGGGCACCCCTCGAGGCGGGGGATCTTGAGCGTCGTGTCGGTGCCGAAGGCCGCCTCCTCGAAAGTGAGGGTGAGGTCGTAGCGCAGGTCGGCGCCGCGGGTCATCCCGTTCGGGTTGCCGCGCCGGCCGCCGCCGAAGCCGAAGAGGTCGCCCAGGATGTCGGAGAAGTCGGCGAAGATCGTCGGGTCGAAGCCGCCGGCGCCGGCCCCCGACACCCCCTGGTGGCCGTAGCGGTCGTAGCGCGCCCGCTTGTCGGCGTCCGAGAGCACCGCGTAGGCCTCGGCGGCCTCCTTGAAGCGCTCCTCGGCCTCCTTGTCGCCGGGGTTCTTGTCCGGGTGGTCGCGCACCGCGATCTTGCGGTACGCCGATTTGATCTCCTGCTGGCTGGCGGTCTTCTCGACCACCAGCACCTCGTAATAATCGCGTTTCGCCATTCCTGCTCAGCCTTTCGCCGGCCCGCCCGCCCGCGTGAGCATCACGTCGGAGAGGGTGCGGGAGACGGAGTTCAAATCGTAGATGGCGGCCTCCAGCTCGGCGCGCTTCTCGTTGTTGAGCGCCATGCGCGAGTGCAGCAGCGCCTCGTGGATCCGCTTCGCGTCGGTGTCCTGGAGCATGTCGCGGAACTGCCCGAAGACCCGTTCGATGGTGTAGATCAGCCCCTCCAGCCGGTTCTTCAGCTGGCGCGCCTCGCGCCGCTCGAGGTCGGTCTGCGAGTTGCGGTCCGCCTCGGCGACGAGGCGCTGCACCTCGGCCTCGGAGAGCCCGCCGGCGGGGTTGATCTGGATGCTCTGCGAGAGGTTGGTCGCCATGTCGCGGGCCGAGACGTTGACGATGCCGTTCGAGTCGATGGCGAAGGTGACCTCGATCTGCGGCATGCCGCGCGGCGCCGGCGGGATCCCCACCAGCTCGAAGCGGCCGAGCGACTTGTTCTCGGAGGCGAGCTGGCGCTCCCCCTGGAGGACGTTGACCTGCACCGTCCCCTGGTTGTCGACCACGGTGGTGAAGATCTGGGTGTTCTTGGTGGGGATCGTCGAGTTGCGCTCGATCAGCTTGGTGAACAGCCCCCCCTGCGTCTCGACGCCGAGCGACAGCGGGGTGACGTCGAGCAGCACCAGGTCCTTGATGTCGCCGCGCAGGATCGCCCCCTGGATGGCGGCGCCCATCGCCACCACCTCGTCGGGGTTGATCTCGCGGTTCGGCTTCTTGCCGAAGATGCGCTCGACGGTGAGCGCCACGATCGGCGAGCGGGTCTGCCCGCCGACCAGCAGCACCTCGTCGATCTCGTCGGCGCGCAGCCCGGCCTGGTCGAGCGCGTCGCGGCAGGGGTCCTCGGTGCGCTCGACCAGGTCGCGCACCAGCCCCTCGAACTCGGTGCGGTTGAGCGAGCGGGCGAGGTGGCGGGGGCCCGAGCGGTCGGCGGAGATGAACGGCAGGTTGATCGTCGTCTCCTCGGTCGCCGACAGCTCGCACTTGGCGCGCTCGGCCGCCTCCTTGAGGCGCTGGAGGGCCATGCGGTCCTGGCGCAGGTCGATCCCGGTCTCGGTCGAGAAGTCCTCGATCAGCCAGTCCATGATCCGCTGGTCGAAGTCCTCGCCGCCGAGATAGGTGTCGCCTGCCGTCGAGCGCACCTCGAAGATCCCCTGCGAGAGCTGGAGGATCGAGATGTCGAAGGTGCCGCCGCCGAGGTCGTAGACGGCGATCGTGCTCGCCGCTCCGCCGCTGCTCACCGGCTGGTCGAGGCCGTAGGCGAGGGCCGCCGCCGTCGGCTCGTTGAGGATGCGGACGACGTCGAGGCCGGCGATCTTGCCGGCGTCCTTGGTCGCCTGGCGCTGCGAGTCGTTGAAGTAGGCGGGGACGGTGATCACCGCCTCGCGCACCTCCTCCTGCAGCCCCTCCTCGACGAACTCCTTGATCTCGCGCAGCACCAGCGCCGAGATCTCCTCCGGGCTGTAGTGGCGGTCGCGGATCTCGATCTTGACGTCGCCGTTGGCCGCCTCGGCCAGGATGTAGGGGAGGACGCCGCGCGCCCGCTCCACCTGCGGCTCGCGGAACTTGCGGCCGATCAGCCGCTTGACGGCGTAGACCGTGTTCTGCGGGTTGGTGATCGCCTGCCGCTTGGCGATCTGGCCGACCAGGCGGTCCCCCTCCTCCGAGAAGGCCACGATCGAAGCGGTGGTGCGGCTCCCCTCGCGATTCGCCAGGACCACCGGCGAGGTGGCCTCCACGATCGCGGCGCAGCTGTTGGTGGTGCCGAGGTCGATGCCGAGGATCTTGGTCATGGTCTTTTTGGGGGTGGGCTGCCCGACATTACCGGGCGAATCTTACGGGGCGAAGATCAGCAGGCGAATACTGCACCGGCGGGGCTCCTCCCCGGGATGAGAGAGGGCGGAGCCCGGAGCCGATGCGGATCACCTGCGGAACGAAAGCTCCCGCTATTGTACGTGGTCTGGAAGGAAACCGGCGAATACAGGCCGGAGGCCTTCAGAGCGCGGGCCCCTCCTCGCCGCCGCCGGCCGGCCCCTGCGACCCCTCCGAGCTCGCCGCGGCGGCCTCGGCCGGCACCGCGACGCGGACCATCGCCGGCCGCAGCAGGCGGTCGTGGAGCTTGTAGCCGCGCCGCAGCTCGGCCACCACGGTGGGGGTCTTGACCTCCCGGCTCTCCTCGCGCGACACCGCCTCGTGCAGGGTGGGGTCGAACGGCTGCCCCACCGCGGGCACCTCGACGGCGCCGAAGCGGCGAAGCAGCTCACCCATCTGGCGGTGGATCATCTCCACCCCCCGCTTGAGGTCCTCGGCCGACCCCTGGGCGGAGAGGGCGAGGTCGAGGTTGTCCGCCACCGCCAGCATCTCGCGCAGCGGCTCGAGCACGGCGAACTTCCTCTGCTCCTGGCGCTCGCGCTCGCTGCGCTTCCGGAAGTTGTCGAAGTCCGCCAGGGTGCGCGTCGAGCGGTCGCGCAGCTCGGCGACCTCCTGGCGCAGCCGGGCCACCTCGGCGGGGGTGCCGGTGTCCGCGGGCGTGGCGGCCGACCCGGCGGCTCCTCCAGCATCCTGGCGGGCGCCGGACTCCACCCCCTCGACCGCGGCCACGGCGGCGCGCATGGCGGCCTCGAGATCCGTGCTCGGATCGTCCAGATCGAGGGCCAACTCGGAAGCCTCACCTCTGTTCTTCATGTCCTCTGCCATGCCGTCCTCGCTCTCCGTCCGATGATGTCCATCCGTCTAGGTGAAGAATCGATGTCGGGGGGTCAAGAATTCCGCCCACCCCCGTGGCGGCCGCCTCAGCGGCGGTCGGGCTCGCCGGAGAAGGCCTCGGCGAGCGCCCGGCTCAGGGTCTCCCCGAGGAAGTTGACCAGCGGGATGATCCTCTCGTACTCCATCCGCGAGGGGCCCACGATCCCCAGGGTGCCGAGCGGCCGGTCGCCGAGCCCGTAGGGGGCCGCGACGACGCTGAACTCGAGGTCGGAGGTCAGCTCGCAGTCCTCGCCGATCAGCACGCGCACGCCGCCCCCCTGGATGCAGCGGTTCAGGATGCGCACCAGCCGCGCCTTGTCGGCGAAGGCGTCGAACATCCGGCGCACCCGCGCCACGTCGGAGAGCTCGGGCTTGGCGAGCAGCATCGAGGTGCCGTCCACCATCACGCCGGGAGCGCCGTCGTCGGCGGCGAGGCCGGCCTGGGCCAGCTCGACGGTGCGCGCCAGCATGCGGTCCATCTGCGCCTTCTCCTCGACCATCATGCGCACCAGCCGCTCGCGGATCTCGCGCAGGGTCTGGCCGGCGAAGCTCGCCGTCAGGTAGTTGGAGATCCGCACCAGCTCCTCGCGCGGGATCTCCTCCTCGGTCTCGACCACCTTGTTGTCGATGAAGCCGGTCGAGGAGACCACCACGCAGAGGATCTTGCGGCCGGCGACGGGGACGAAGTCGATCGCCTTGAGCACCGTCTCGCCGATCCCCGGGGCGACCACCACCCCCACCTGGCTCGACAGCTCCGAGAGCAGGTGCGAGGCGGTGCCCAGGAGCTCGTCGGCGTCCGTCGAGCCCCCTTTGAGATGGTCCTCGATGTAGCGCCGCTCGCGCACCGGCACCGTCCGCGCCTCCATCATCGACTGGATGAAGAGGTGGTAGGCCGCCGCCGTCGGCACCCGGCCGGCCGAGGTGTGGGGCTGCATCAGGAAGCCCCAGTCCTCGAGGTCGGCCATGACGTTGCGGATCGTCGCCGCCGACAGGCCGAGCTGGGCGTGCTTCGACACCGAGCGCGAGCTGACCGGCTCGGCGCTGAGGATGTAGGTCAGGATGACGTCCTTCAGGATCTCGCGATCCCGCGGGCTCAACCTTCCTGGATCTCTCCCCTGGTCCCTGGCGTCCGGCATCGTCTGGCGCGTCCTCGGCTAGCACTCTCGACATGAGAGTGCTAACGAATGGTAGCCGCCGGGGCCTTCCGTGTCAAGTCGGGAGGGGGAGCCCAAACCACTGAGCACAGAAGACTTCCCACGCCTTGCCAGGGGGCGGGCGAGAGGCTATCGTTGCGGCCGTGGACAACTTGCAGGGTTTGCGTTTCTCGCTGGTCGGCCCCGGCCGGGTCGGCTCGAGCCTCGCGCGCTGGGCCCTGGCGGCGGGGGCGGAGCTGGTCAGCGTCGCCGGGCGGCATCCGGGGGAGCCGGCTTGGGCCGGGGGGCCGGCAGTCCGCGCCCTGGCCGGCCTCACCACCCAGGGAGAGGACCTGCTGCTCGTCGCCGTCGGCGATGGCGAGCTCCCCGCGGTGGCGGCGGAGCTCGCCGCGAGGCCGCAGGCGCAGGTCGTCCTCCACACCTCGGGGAGCCTCGACGCGTCGGTCCTCGCGGCGCTGCGCGAGCCGCGCACCTCGGTCGGCTCGCTGCATCCCCTGAAGGCTTTCCCCCGCCCCCTCCCCGACCCGGCCGAGGCGCGGGGGGTCTTCTTCGCCGTCGAAGGCGGCGGGGTGGCGCGGGCGATGGCCTGCCGCCTGGCGGCGGCTTGGGGCGGGGTGGCCGCCGAGGTCCCCGCCGCCTCGCGGCCTCTCTACCACTTCGCCGCCACCCTGGCGGCGGGGGGGGTCACCACCCTGGTCGCCGCCGCCGCGGAGATCGCCGCCACCCTCGGCCTGCCGGCCGAGGTGAGCCGCGGCTACCTGGAGCTCGCCCGCGGGGCGATCGCCGCGGCCCTCCACGCCCTCGACGAGGGGCTCCCGCTCATCCGGGCGATCACCGGCCCCGCCGCCCGGGGGGATCGCGAGACCCTGCGCCGCCACCTCGAAGCGCTCGGCCGGCTCGCCCCCGAGAAGCTGCCGCTCGCCATGTTCCTGATGCGTGAGACCCTGCGGCTGACCGGCAAGGATGATGAAGGAAACGATGAAGGAAAGGATGAGGGGAAGGACGGAGGAAACCTCGAGCGAGAAACCCCGCCAGGCTCGCCGCCGCCCTAATTTCCCTGCAATTGACGCACCCCCCGCTGCGGGTGCTATGCTTCGATGCCCATTTCGGCCGCTCTAAACCCCTATGGTTTTCTTCAATTACAGCACGATGCAGATGGCGGCCAAGGTCGTCTATTACGGCCCCGGCCTCTGCGGGAAGACGACCAATCTCCACTACATCTATCAGCACACCACCGGGGACTCCCGGGGCGAGATGGTCTCGCTCGAGACGGAGACCGACCGCACCCTCTTCTTCGACCTGCTGCCGATCGACGTCGGCTCGATCGCCGGCTTCAACACCCGCATCCAGCTCTACACCGTCCCCGGCCAGGTGTTCTACAACACCACCCGCAAGCTGGTGCTCAAGGGGGTCGACGGCATCGTCTACGTGGCGGACTCGCAGCGCGCCATGCTGCAGGCCAACGTCGAGTCGTTCCGCAACCTCGAGGAGAACCTGACGGAGATGGGGCTCTCGGTCGAGACCCTGCCGCTGGTGCTCCAGTTCAACAAGCGCGACCTGGCGGACATCTGCTCGGTCGAGGAGATGAACGCCGCCCTCAACCGCCACAACTGGCCCTCCTTCGAGGCGTCGGCGGTGACCGGGATGGGGGTGTTCGAGACCCTCAAGGGGATCTCGCGCTTCACCCTGATGGCGCTCAAGAAGCGGCTCGGCCGCAGCGAGCCGGCGGCGCCGGCGGCCGGGGCGCGCCCCGCCGCCGCCGCGGCACCTCCGCCGCGGCCTGCCGCCCCGCCGGCCGTGGCCCCCTCGCCGCCCCCGCTGGCGGCTCCGCCCCCGCCGCCGGCCGCCGCGCCCCCTCCCCAGGCTCAGGCGCCGGCCGCGCCGCGCCCCGCGCCGCCGCAGGGCGCCCAGGGTCCGGCACCCGCGCCGGCGGGCGCGCCCAGGGGCGCCCCGCCGCCCCCCGTCACCCGGCAGCGCACGATGGACGTGCTCGGCGAGCTCGAGAAGCTCCGCCGCGAGGCCGCCGCGCCGGGGCAGCGCCCGACGACCGGGTCGATCCCGCGCCCCGCTCCTGCCCCGCCGCCACCGCCACCGGTCAGGGCCCAGGCGCCGGCGCCGGTCCAGGCGCCCGCGCCGGTCCCCGCTCCGGCGCCGGCAGCGCCGCCTCCCCCGCCGGCCGCCGGCACCACCGGCACCGCCGCCGGGATCGCCGGCACGAACGGCCGCGGCGAGCTGTCGCGCAGCATCGAGATGACCCTGCGGCGCGCCGACTTCCAGCGCGCCCGCCGGGTGCTGATCAGCTTCCAGGTGGAGGACGACCAGCACCGGGTGATGGACGCGGTGCGCGATCTGCCGGTGGACATCAAGGATGCCGCGGGTCTCGAGAAGCTCCTCCTGAGGCTCAACATCGCCTTGAATTCCAAGGAATAGGGGGCGCGCGCGATGCGGTGCCCCTTCTGCTCCGAGAACCGCGACCGGGTGGTCGACTCGCGGGAGAGCCGCGACAGCGCCACCATCCGGCGGCGGCGGGAGTGCCTCTCCTGCGGCCGGCGCTTCACCTCGTACGAGCAGATCGAAGACATCCCCTACATGGTCGTCAAGCACGACGGCACCCGCGAGGAGTTCAGCCGCAAGAAGCTCCTCGGCGGCCTGCTCAAGGCCTGTGAGAAGCGTCCGATCCCGCTCAAGAAGCTGGAGGCGATCGCCGATCAGGCCGAATCGATGCTCAACGAGCGCGAGGATCGCGAGATCTCGACGCAGGAGCTCGGCGCCTTCATCATGGAGCGGCTGCGCGAGCTCGATCAGGTGGCGTACGTCCGCTTCGCCTCGGTCTACCGCCGCTTCGAGGACATCGACGCCTTCATGGACGTGGTCAAGTCGCTGCTCAAGCCCGGCAAGGAAGGGTGACCCGATGGCCGCCGCCCGCTTCGAGTCGCTGTTTCTGATCTCCCGCTTCCAGGCCGAGCTCGACCGCCTGTTCCAGGAGGCGATGCAGATCGGCGACAACGACCCGCCGCTCGGCGAATGGCAGCCGGCGATCGACGTCGTCGAGACGCCGGAGGCGGTGCAGATCCTCGCCGAGGTCCCCGGCTTCGCCGCCGCCGACCTCAAGGTCGAGGTGCGGGGGACCCGCGTGGTGATCTCCGGCACCAAGTCGACCGCCCTCCCCGAGGCGCAGCGCATCCGCTTCCACTGCCTGGAGCGCGGGCACGGGCGCTTCACCCGCGAGATCCACGTCCTGTCGCCGGTCAATACGCACAAGGGGACGGCCGCCCTGCGCGACGGGCTGCTGACGCTCGACTTCCCGAAGATCCAGGACAAGCGTCAGGAAGCCCGGGTGCTGCGAATCCAGGAAGGAGAGGAGGGCGCGGATGAGTAAACCCCCCGGCGAGCCGCAGGAGGAAGCGATCAAGATCCCGGACGTCCTGCCGGTGCTGCCGCTCAAGGACACCGTGGTCTTCCCCTACATCATCCTGCCGCTGTCGGTGGGACGGGACAAGAGCGTGCTCGCCGTCGACCGCGCCCTGGCCGAGAGCCGGGTCATCATGCTGGTCGCCCAGCGCGACGCCGCCAACGACAACCCGGGCGAGGCCGACCTCTTCGAGGTGGGAACGGCGGCGGTCATCATGCGGATGCTCAAGCTCCCCGACGGGCGCATCCGCATCCTGGTCCAGGGGCTGGCGCGCGCCCGCGTCCAGCACATCAGTCAGATGGAGCCCTACCTCCAGGCGAAGATCGAGCGCATAGAGGAGCCGCGCGCCGCCGCCCCGTCGCTCGAGATCGAGGCGCTGGTGCGCAGCGTCAAGGAGAGCATGGACCGCGCCGTCTCGCTCGGCAAGGGGATCTCGGCCGAGGTGATGGTGATCGCCGCCAACCTCGAGGACCCGGGGCGGCTGGCCGACCTCGCGGCGAGCAACCTCGACCTCAAGCTCACCGAGGCGCAGTCGGTGCTCGAGACGATCGATCCGATCGAGCGCCTGCGCCGGGTGAGCGATCTGCTCGCCCGCGAGATCCAGGTGCTCAACCTGCAGCAGGAGATCTCCTCGCAGGCGCGCGGCGAGATCGACAGGAGCCAGCGCGAATACTTCCTGCGCCAGCAGCTCAAGGCGATCCAGCAGGAGCTCGGCGAGGGGGAGGAGCTCGGCGAGGAGATCGCCAACTACCGCAAGCTGGCCGATGAGAAAGGGTTGTCGGGCGAGGCGCGCGAGGAGCTCGAGCGCCAGATCCGCCGCCTCGAGCGCAGCCACCCGGAGAGCGCCGAGACGCAGATCATCCGCACCTATCTCGACTGGCTGACCGCGCTGCCGTGGGGGACCGCCTCCGAGGACAACCTCGACCTGCAGCACGCGCAGGAGGTGCTCGACGAGGACCACTACGACCTCGAGAAGATCAAGGAGCGCATCCTCGAGTACCTCGCCGTGCGCAAGCTCAAGCCCGACACCCGCGGCCCCATCCTCTGCTTCGTGGGGCCGCCCGGCGTCGGCAAGACCTCGCTCGGGCGCTCGATCGCCCGCTCGCTCGGCCGCAAGTTCGTGCGCATCTCGCTCGGCGGCGTGCGCGACGAGGCGGAGATCCGCGGCCACCGCCGCACCTACGTCGGCGCCCTCCCCGGCCGCATCGTGCAGGGGATCCGCCAGGCGGGGACGAGCAACCCGGTCTTCGTGCTCGACGAGATCGACAAGATCGGCGCCGACTTCCGCGGCGACCCGTCGTCGGCGCTCCTCGAGGTGCTCGATCCGGAGCAGAACTGGAGCTTCGTCGATCACTATCTCGGCATCTCCTACGACCTGTCGAAAGTGATGTTCATCGCCACGGCGAACATGCTCGAGCCGATCCAGCCGGCCTTCCTCGACCGCATGGAAGTGATCCGTCTGACCGGCTACACGCAGGAGGAGAAGTCGCGCATCGCCCGCCTCCATCTCCTCCCCAAGCAGACCCGGGAGAACGGCCTCGGCGAGGAACAGATCGTGTTCACCGACGAGGCGATCGCGGCCGTCATCTCCGGCTATACGAAAGAGGCGGGGCTGCGCAACCTCGAGCGCGAGATCGCGGCGATCTGCCGCAAGGTGGCGGTGAAGGTGGCGCGCGGCGAAGCGGAGCGGGTGGTGATCGATGCGCCGCAGGTCGAGGAGCTGCTCGGCGCCCGCAAGCACTTCGCGGAGGAGCTGCTGAACCGCGACCGCGTCGGCGTCGCGACCGGGCTCGCCTGGACCTCGGCGGGGGGCGACCTGCTGTTCATCGAGGTCGTCGCGGTCCCCGGCAAGGGGCTCCTCCTGCTCACCGGCCAGCTCGGCGACGTGATGAAGGAGTCGGCCCAGGCGGCGGTCTCCTTCGCCCGCGCCTATGCCGCCACCCACGGGCTGGGCGACGACTTCTTCGCCAAGCACGACCTGCACGTCCACGTGCCGGCGGGGTCGATCCCCAAGGACGGCCCGTCGGCCGGCATCACCATCGGCACCGCCATCCTCTCCGTGCTCACCGGCCATGCGATCAATCGCCGGGTGGCGATGACCGGAGAGATCACCCTGCGCGGCGACGTGCTGCCGATCGGAGGCTTGAAAGAGAAAGTGCTCGCCGCCAAGCTCGCGGGGATTCAGACGGTGATCGTTCCGCGGCTGAACCGGCGCGATCTCGCCGAGGTGCCGGCGACGATCACCGACGGCCTCACCTTCCATTTCGTCGAGCACATGGACGAGGTGCTGAAGCTCGCGTTGATCGATCCCGACGAACGGCAGCCCGACGTCACGCCCGCCGGCGAGCCGGTCGAGATCGCCAGCGAGCTGCCGCTCCCCGCCACGGTGTGAGACCTCCCCCCGGTTCCAGGCGGGGCGGCGAAGATCAGCTGATCGATTGGCTGCAACGCCGGATTCGCCGGCAGTCCGGCACGGCGGCGATCGCCAGCCGTATCGGGGATGACGCGGCGATCCTGCCATCTGATTCCTTCGCCGTCACCGTCGATCACCAGATCGGCGGCGTCCATTTTCCGCTCGGCACGGCGCCCGCCGTGGTGGCGCGACGGCTGCTGGCGGTGAACCTTTCGGACCTCGCGGCGATGGGAGCCACCCCCGCCCATGCCTTTCTCGCCCTCGCGGCGCCGGAGGGTTTCGATCATCGAAAATTCTTCTCCGCGCTGCTCGCCGCCTGCGCGCGCTTCGGCCTCGAGCTCGCCGGCGGCGACCTCGCGCACAGCCCTGAACGGTTGAGCGCCAGCCTCACGCTGCTGGGAACGAAAGCCGGCGCCCGCTGGGTCGAACGGGGCGGCGCACGGCCGGGGCATGCGCTCTGGGTCGGCGGCACGCTCGGCGAATCCGCCGCCGGCCGGCTGGTGATCGAACGGGGTTCACGGAAGGAAGCGTTTTCTTCGCTCTCGCTTGAGAGCGCCGCGCGCCGCGCCGTCAGGCGCCATCTCGAGCCGCGCCCGCAGCTCGCGCTCGGACGCTGGCTGGCCGATCAGGACGCAGGCGGCGGGATGGATATCTCGGACGGCCTGGCGCGCGATCTCCACCGCCTCTGCCGCGCGAGCGGCACGGGGGCCGAGGTCGAGGCCGCGGCGCTCCCCTTCGCACCTCGCTTCGCGCCGCTCTGTGCCGCGCTCGGCGCCGATCCGCTGGCGCTCGCCTTGAGCGGCGGCGAGGATTACGTATTGTTGTTCACCCTGCCCCTCGCCGTCGTGCCGCCGGCGGAGCTCGGCGCGCGGCGGATCGGACGGATCACGCGGCGCGGCGTGACGCTGCTGCGCGCGGGGAATCGCGAGACGCTGCCGGACACCGGGTGGGATCATCTGACCGCATTCACCTGACCGCGTCGACCGGGCCAAATGAGCCAAATGAAAAGCCCCGGCGCTGTGCCGGGGCTTTTGATTGAAGACGGAAGCCCGCGCCGGGGCGCGGAGCGATCGATCAGCGGAAGAGCTTGGTCAGGTTGTCGACCAGACCCTTGAACTTCTTCTCGAGCCCCTGCTGGGCCTTTTCGATCTGCTTGAGGCGCTGGTGGAAAGCGCCGCTCACCGCCTCGCCCGTCGAAGTCGCGGCAGCCGCGACGCGTCCCCGGCCACGGCCGGCCGGCTTCTTCGCCGCGCCGCTCCCCTTCTTGCGACCGCCCCGGCCGCTCTCCTGACGGAGCTGGCGGAAGACGTCGACCGCCTGCGGATAGAAGCGGCGCGCACGCCCCTTCCCCTCGCTCGGCAGGCGATCACCATGCAGGCGGACGTAGCGGACCAGCGTGGGGTAGGAGATCGAGGTGGTGTCGCTGATCTGGGTGAGCGTCAACAGATTGCCGGATTTCTGACTTCCGGACTTCTTGTTGGCACTCCCCGGGGGACGCCCGCGCCGCGCCGGCGCGGCAGGCGCGACGGCGGCAGCGGCGGCCTTGCGGCCCCGCTTGGCGACGCTCTTGGCGGCGGACTTGGTAGCATTTCCGGATTTGGCCGCGCGCGCCGGCGTCCTGGCCGCCTTGGCCCCCTTCGCGGCATTGGCCGGACGGCCGCGCTTGGCGGCGGTGGCGGCGGCCGGCGGACGCCCACGGCGCTTGCTCGCCGTCGGACGCTCCGGACGCGGAGCATCCGGGTTCTTGCGCGGACGGCCGCGCTTGCCGGCGTTCTCGCTGCGGATCTCGTCGAACACGGGGAGCGCGCTCTCGGGGTAGCGCTGCTTGCGCCCCTGCCCTTCGGCCGGAATCCGGTCCTGATAGGTCTTCTTGTATCGCTGGAGGGTCGGCATCGAAATGCCGGTCTTGGTGGAAATCTCGGAGAGTGTGTAGAGCTTCTGATCCGCGCTATCGCCGCGGCGCTGATTCTCGGGTTCGGCCATCTTGTTCTCTTTGCCTCCTCGGGTGATTCGAAAAAATATTGGGCATTCTGGCTTGCTAGCTCGGTACGGAACGGTACCATTATAAAAAGGAACACGGACATGTCAATGGTTTGGCGGTAAAATTTTCCCAAAAGCGCGGATTCGGAGAGCGGAGCAGCCTCGGATCGCGGTAAAAGGCACCTCCATAAGAGCGATTTCGCAACGATCAAACGCCGGCGGACGGCCGATGATCCATCGCCGGAGCCGCCCGGCGTAGATCGCTTGAGCGAAAGCTGACGTTATTCCCAAGGTAGAATCGCCGCCATGAGCCACGATGAGCAAGATGAGCACGATGAGAAGGACGAGAAGAGGGAGAACTACCGTCAGGCCCTGCGCGAGCTCGACGCCGTGCTGGCCGGGATCGACGATCCGATCGCCGCGATGTCCACCTGCGCCGCCATCGTCCACCAGCGCCTCGCCGCGGCGAGCTGGACCGGCTTCTATCGGGTGGTGGCGCCGCGGCTGCTGCGTGTCGGCCCCTACCAGGGACCGCTCGGATGTCTCGAAATTCCATTCGACCGCGGCGTCTGCGGGGCCGCCGCGCGCGAGCGGGCGGCGCAGGTGGTCCCCGACGTGGATCAGTTTCCCGGCCACATCGCCTGCGACGCCGGCGCCCGCTCGGAGATCGTGATTCCGATCTACGACGCGGCGGACGAGCTGGTCGCCGTGCTCGACGTCGATTCCCACCAGCCGGCGGCTTTCGACGAGATCGATCGCGAAGGATTGACCCGCCTCGCGGAACGGTTGCGCGCCAGCCTCGGCGGCGACCGTGCGGCCTTCCGACCCTAGCGCCGTTTGCGCGCCACCCCGAGCTGGCGGACGAGATAGGAAACCGTCTGGCGCGAGATGCCCAGACGGCTGGCGGCCGCGGCGTGATTGCCGTCGCTCGCCGCGATCGCAGCCTCGATCAAGCCGCGGCGGAACGACTCGACCTGCTGGTGATAGGAACCGTCCGCGGGCGCGGCACCGCCGGGCGGCGGCAATTCGAGATGATCGATTCCGATCGCCGCGCCGCCGGCGAGCGCGGCGGCCACGGCGAGCACGTTCTCGAGCTCGCGCACGTTCCCCGGCCAGGGATGCGTGACGAGACGCGCCCGCGCTTCGCGCGTCAGCCGCGCCGGTGGGCGGAGGGCGGAGAGGAATCGATCAGCGATCCGCAGGACGTCGTCGCCGCGCTCGCGCAACGGCGGCAGCTCGACGCAGCCGACCCGCAAACGAAAGTAAAGATCGCGCCGGAAGCTTCCCTGCTCGACCATCGCGGGAAGGTCGCGATGCGTGGCCGCGAGCAGCCGCACGTCCACCCGCCGCGTCGCGCTCTCGCCCAGCCGCCGGATCTCCCCTTCCTGCAGCACGCGCAACAGCATGCCCTGCGCCGAGGCGGGAAGGTCGCCGATCTCGTCGAGGAAAACGGTGCCGCCGTGAGCGGTTTCGAAGACCCCTTTGCGTTCGCGGTCGGCGCCGGTGAAGGCGCCGCGCACCTGACCGAAAAGATCGGCGAGGATCAACGTTTCAGAGAACGCGGCGCAATTGACGGAGACGAACGGCCGGCCGGCGCGCGCGCCGCGGCGGTGGAGTCGCCGGGCCGCGAGCTCCTTGCCGGTGCCGCTCTCGCCCAGGATCAGCACCGGCAGATTGCCGGGCGCCAGCCGGTCCAGGCGATCGATCGCCGCCCGCAGCGCCGGGCTCTCCCCCGCCATCTCGTCGTCGTCTGTAGGCGGCATCAGCGGCGCGGGCGGCGTGAGCGGCGAGGAGGATTCGGGCGAGGGCGCCGGCAGGCCGGCGGCGACCGTGGGGAGGGACGGCGACTGCGCGAGCCCCTGGAGCAGCCAGGCGACCATCGCCCAGGGGCCGCCGTCGCGCAGCTCCAGCCGCTCGGCGAGAGGGATGGCGCCGCACTTCCTCAGCGTCTCGATCGCTTCCCGCCGCCAGGGGGCCGGCACCGCGCCCGGCGAGAGGAGATCGACGTCGAACACCAGCCGCGCCGCGCGGTAGGGATCGAGGACGGCGAGCCCCTCCCAGTCGCGGGCGGTCGGCGGCTCCCCGGCGAGGAGCGCCGTCCACAGCCCCGCGCACGGGCCGCCGGGTGGCATGGAGGCGGCGAGCCGGGCTGCCGCCAGGTCGCCGGCCAGCGCCAGGACGGCGGGGCGTTCCTCGGGCTCGAGCTCGCTCAAGCTGTCGGGCGGAACCTCCGCCAGCTCGCGGGCCGCCTCTTCCGCGCGGCCGAGCCAGCCGAGGGCCCGGGCGGCGAGCAGCCCGAGCTCGGGTCTCCGGTAGGCGAGCCGCTGGCGCTCGAGGTCGTGCAGCGCCTCGCGGCAGAGGGCGAGGGCCGCCTCCGGCCGCCCCAGGGCGAGCTCGTAGCGCGCCCACAGCTCGGCGTCCTGGGCGAGGCCGCGCAGGTTGCCGGAACGCCGGTTCTCGCTCTCCGAGCGGGCGATGATCTCGCGCACCCCTTCGGTGCGCCCGCGGCGCAGCCGGATCTCGGCCAGGTTGCAGGCAGCGAGGGTCTTCTTGCGCGGCCCGTCGCAGCCGGCCTCCAGCCGCGCCGCGTGGAGGAAGGCGCGCTCGGAGCCGGCGAGGTCCCCCTGCCGGGCGCGGGCGAGCCCCAGGTCGTTCCACAGCCCCGCGGCCTGGCGCCGGGTCAGCCGGCGGCGGCCGGCCTGCACCGCCAGCGCCGCGGCCGCCACGGCGGCGCCGGGATCGCCGTCGCCGCCCGCTTGGAGCGCCCGCAGCTGGTGCCAGCGCCAGGCGAGCCCGGGATCGGCGAGGGCGCTCCGGGTGTCCTCGAGCAGCCGCCCCATCGCCTCCTGGTCGCCGCGGTCCCAGGCGGCGCCGGCGGCGGCGAGACGGGCGAGGAGCGCGGCGCGCGGGTCGCCGTCCGTCTCGTCGAGCGCACGGCGGATCCAGAAGCCGGCGCGTCCGGGCTTGCCGTGGCTGGCGTGGACGCGGGCGGCGATCTCCGCCACCTCGGCGAGCTCGGCCGGCGCCAGCGCCGCCTCCTCCAGGCCGCGCAGGGTGGCGCGGGCGGCGGCCAGCCGCCCGATCTCGAGCTGGCAGCGGGCGGCGAGCGCTCGGGCGGCCGGGGAACCCTCTCCGGCGAGCGAGGCGAGAGCGGCCTCGCGGCGGCCGAGCGCCGCCTCGGCCGCGGCCCGCTCGACGCGCTCCGCCGCGCTCGCCGGCGGCTGGAGCTCCCAGGCGGCGAGGGCGGCCCGCCATCGCCCCGCCGCCATCAGCTCCCGCGGCGTCCCCTCCTCGGCGTCCGCGCGCTCCCACAGCGCCCGCGCCTCGGGGCCGGCGAGCAGCGCGCGCAGCTCTGCGGCCGACCGGCTGCGGGCGAGCAGGCGCTCGCGAAAGGCGCGCGGGCCGGCGATCCACGGCCGCGCGGCGCCCTCCTGGCGGGCCAGCTCGCCGGCGAGCGACTCCCGGGCCGGCGCGAGGTCGGGCTCGTCCCAGAGGAAAGGAGCGGCCTCCAGGATGGCGGCCACCGCCTCGTCCGCCGTCACCGGGGCGAGCGAGCAGCCCCAGAGGTCGGTCAGCAGGCGGCCGGCACGCCGCGCCTCGCCTCGGCCGGCGATCGCCCCGGCGCCGAACAGGCGGGCGGTGAGGTCGAGCAGCGCCGCCTCGGCGGGGAGCGCCGAGCGCCCGGGCGCCGCCCCGTCAGCGCCGGCCGCACAGAGCACGAGCCGTCCCGCCCCGGAGACCCGCGCGCCGTCCCACCCGCCGGCGAGCCGCCAGCCGGCGCGTTCGAGCAGCGACAGCACCGCCGCCCCCTCGAGCAGGAGGGCGACCTTGTGCTTGTCGGTGAGGCGAGCCTCCCCCATCCCCTGCGACCGCGGCGAGGCCGCGAGGCATGGATGGACGATACCCGCCGCTCGTCGAATGGACGACATTCGCGCGGCATTGTAGCGGAAAGGCGCGATCAATTACTGAAGTCGCGAATCGCGCCTTCGGTTACCCCGCGCAGCCGACTGGCAGGGAGCGAAGCGACCGCACACGAAGGAGGCGAGCAGGGGTGAACGAGGGCGCGATTTCGCGACGGTCAGATGAGCTTTACGAAATCCCGCCAGAAGTCCGGGTACGACTTCGCCACCACCTCCGGGTGGTCGATCACCACGCCGGGGCGGCGTAGCCCGACCAGGGCGAAGCTCATGGCGATGCGGTGGTCGCCGCGGGGATCGACGTGGACGGTGCCGGAGGGGGGCTCGGCGCCGGCCCAGACGCCGGGGAGCCAGAGGCTGTCGCGCCCTTCGCGGACGTCGGCGCCGAGCGCCTTGAGCCCGGTCGCCATCGCCTCCAGGCGGTCGCTCTCCTTGATCCGCAGATGGGCGACGTTGTGGATCAGCGTCTCTCCGGTGGCGAACGGGGCGAGGGCGGCGAGGGTGGGCACCTGGTCGGGCATGTTGGAGAGGTCGGCCTTGATCCCCCGCAGCTCGCCCTCGGCGGCGCCGCGGACGCGGAGGTCTCCCCCCTTCCAGAACACCTCGGCGCCCATGGCGGCGAGCAGGTCGATGAACTCGCGGTCCCCCTGCTTGGAGTCGGGGGAGAGCCCGTCGAGGATCACCTCGCCGCCGGTCAGCGCCGCCGCCGCGGCCGGATAGCAGGCGGCCGAGTAGTCCCCCTCGACGCGGGCGCGGCCGCCGCGCAGCGCCGACGGCCGGATGCGGTAGGCGCGCGGCCCCGCCCGCTCGATGTGGCCGTCGAAGGCGGCGGCGGCGGCCATCGTCACGTCGACGTAGGGGCGCGAGGTGAGCGTCGGCACCTCGACCACCACCTCGGAGGGGGCCCGCAACGCCGCCATCAGGAGGGCGGAGAGGTACTGGCTCGACTCCCCGGCGTCGAGGGTGGTGACGCCCCCCACCAGGCTCCCCCCCGCGATCCGCAAGGGGATGTACCCCTCGGCGGCGAGGTATTCGATCTTCGCCCCCAGCCGGCGCAACGCGTCGACCAGCGGCCCCACCGGCCGCTCGCGCAGGCGGGGGACACCGTCGAGCCGCCAGCGGCCGGGGACCACGGTGAGGGTGGCGACCAGGAAGCGGAGCATCGTGCCGGCGTTGCCGCAATGGATCTCGACCTCGTCAGCGCCCTCCACCGGCCGCGGCGCCGGGGTCAGCCGGACCTCGTCCTCGCTCTCCTCGACCGCGAAGCCGCATCGGCCGAGGGCGGTGAGGAACAGACGGGTGTCCTCGGCGTAGAGCGGGCGCTCGATCACCACCGGCGCCCCCGAGAGGAGCGCCAGGTTGAAGTAGCGGTGGGTCAGGCTCTTCGACGAGGGGACCCGCAGGCGCCCTCGCGCGCGCCGGCCGCTCGGCACGGCGAAGGGCTCAGTCGGTAGCAGCGATTTCGAATGTGAGTCCGTCATAACCGAACTCCACCCCCGCGGGGAGAGGATCGTCGTGGTCCACCTCGTGGGCCATGTGGGTGAGGATGGTGCGGCGCGGTCCGATCCGCTCCGCGATGGCGAGCGACTCCTCGACCGAGAAGTGGGTCGAGTGGGGGCGGTGGCGCAGGGCGTCGAGGACCAGGATCTCGACCCCCGCGAGCAGCTCCAGGCTCTCGTCGGGGATGCGGTTGCAGTCGGTCACGTAGGCGAAGGCGCCCAGCCGGTAGCCGAAGACCTCCATCTCGCCGTGCCAGACCGGGATGGGGACGACCCGCCGCCCGAGCACCGTGAACGGCTCGCGCACCGCGATCAGCTCGAGCTGGGGCTTGCCGCCCCCCTCCTGCCCCGGCTCGAAGGCGTAGGCGAACACCCGCCGGATGGCGCGCAGGGTCTCCTCCGAGCCGTAGCAGGGGATGGCGGCGCCCTGGCGGAAGTTGAAGATGCGCACGTCGTCGAGGCCGAAGATGTGGTCGGCGTGGGAGTGGGTGAAGAGGATCGCGTCGACGCGCGGCAGGCCGAACTCGAGGGCCTGGGCCCGCAGGTCGGTCGGCGTGTCGACGAGCACGATCCCCTCCTCCATCTCGAGCTTCAGCCCCGGCCGCCAGCGCTTGTTCCTGGGATTTTCCGACTGGCAGACGGCGCACGGGCAGCCGATCACCGGAATCCCGGTCGAGGTCCCGCTGCCGAGCATGGTGACGCGCAGAGCCATGGGACCCGCCATATTAACCCAGCCACTACCCCAGCCACTCGACCGACCGGCTGCGGAACCAGGCGTCGAGCAGGCGCACCTCGCCGCCCGCCACCTGCCAGACCCGCCCCTCGTGGAAGTGGCCGAGCAGGAGGACGTCGTGCCCCTCGGCGAGGCGGCGCTCGGCGTAGGCGCGGATCGCCGCCTCGGGGAGGTGCTCGCGGTGCTTGAAGTTGGTCCGCGAGAGCCGCCGCTCGGTCCAGGCGACCAGCCGCTGCGCCAGCGCGGCGGGGATGGCGCGGACGGCGAGGCGCACCGGCGCGCTCTTCGAGAGCCGGCGCCAAAAGCGGTACTTCCAGTCGCGGTCGTTCAGCCCGTCGCCGTGGACCGCGAGGTAGCGGACCCCGCCCACCTCGAACGAGGTCTCGAGGACGACGCGGTCGAAGGCATCGGCGTAGGGGCTGCCGGCGAGGAAAAAATCGCGGTTCCCCTCGACGTACTCGACCTCGACCCCCTGCGCGCGCAGGGCGCGCAGGGCGGCGACCACGGCGCGGACGTCGGCGGTCTCGAAGCTCTCGAACCCCACCCACGACTGGAAGAGGTCCCCCATCAGCACCAGGTGGCGGCACCCCTGGGCGGGGAGGGCGGCGAGCTGCTCGGCCAGCGGGCCGGCGGGGCCGCCGGGGCCCGCGAGATGGGCGTCGGCGAGGAGGGCGGTCGGCATCGGGTAAGGGGAGCTAGACGATGGTCAGCCGCGTCTTCGCCGCTTCCTGGCGGTCGACCTCGGCGACCACCTCGCGGGCGACCCGCCGGAACGCCTCGGCATGGGGGCCGCTCGGCTCGGCCACCGCGATCGGCACGCCGGCGTCGCCGCCGAGGACGATCTGGGGGTCGAGGGGGATGGCGCCCAGGAACGCCGTATTGAGCAGCCCGGCCGTCCGCTCGCCGCCGCCGTGCTTGAAGATGTCGGTCGTCTCGCCGCAGTGCGGGCAGACGAAGGTCGACATGTTCTCGACGATGCCGATCACCGGCACGTTGACCTTGCGGAACATGGCGAGCCCCTTGCGGGCGTCGATCAGCGCCACGTCCTGCGGCGTGGTGACGATCACCGCGCCCGCGAGCGAGATGCGTTGCGTCACGGTCAGCTGCGCGTCGCCGGTCCCCGGCGGCAGGTCGAGGATCAGGTAGTCGAGCGCCCCCCACTCGACGTCGCCCAGCATCTGCTCGATCGCCCGCATCACCATCGGGCCGCGCCAGATCACCGGCGTGTCGGTCTCCAGGATGAAGCCGAGCGACATCAGCTTCAGGCCGTACTTCTCGAACGGGAAGATGCGGTTCTCGATCACCCGCGGCTTCTGGGTGATGCCGAACATCGTCGGCACCGAGGGGCCGTAGATGTCCGAGTCGAGCAGCCCGACGCGGTGGCCGAGCTGGGCGAGCGAGACCGCCAGGTTGGCCGCCACCGTCGACTTGCCGACCCCTCCCTTGCCGCTGGCGACCGCCACCACATGGCGCACCTCGGGGATCAGCGAGCGGTCCTGGGAGATCGCCTTCTGGGCCGACTCCTCCCGCGAGGGGGGTTTGGTGACGTTCATGTTGACCTGCACGGACTCGACGCCGGGGAGGGCGCGAAGCGTCCGCTCCACCTCGTCGCGCACCTTCTCGCCGGCCGCCGGGTTGTGGGTCGCCATCCGCAGGTCGACCACCACGCGCCCGGCACTGGCGGTGACCTGGTGCACGAAGCCAAAGGAGACGATGTCCCGGCTCATGCCGGGGAACTTGACCCCCTTGAGGGCGTCCCACATCGCGGATTCGAGATCGGTCGTCATAGGGGGAGGTTCCTTCCGTTGAGGATCTGAAAGTACCACAGCGGTCCTACGCCTCCGCGTCCTCCCCGACCCGCAGCCCGGCGGGGCCGGCGATCTGCCGGCGCACCTCGCCGATCAGCTCCCGCTTGCGGCGCAGGCCGTAGGCGGCGGGATCGATCGGCGCGCCGTAGGTGACGGTGACCGTGCCGGGACGGATCGCGAAGCTCCCGCGGCGCTGGATGGCGCGCGAGCCGTGGACGCCGACCGGCACGATCGGCAGGCCGCTCTTCAGGGCGAGCAGGAAGCCGCCGCGCTCGAAGGGGAGCAGGGTGTCGTCGAGCGAGCGGGTCCCCTCCGGGAAGAGGAGGACCGAGGTCCCCTCGCGCAGCCGGGCGAAGGCCGAGGAGAAGCTCTGGCGGGCCGAGCTGCGGTCGGCGCGGTCGACCGGCACGAAGCCGCCGGCGCGCAGCGCCCAGCCGAAGAGCGGGATCAGGAACAGGCTCCGCTTGGCGAGCATGCGCACCTCGCCCGGGGCGGTGGCGATCAGCACCGGGATGTCGAACAGGCTCTGGTGATTGGCCAGGAAGACGTAGCTCTTGCCGAGGTCGAGCCCCGGATCGACCCGCCGCTCGACCCGCACCCAGCTGGTCGCCAGCACGCCGCGCGACCACAGCCGCATGACGGCGAACGACCACGTCCCCCGCGGCGGAATCCAGGCGACCAGCAGGGTGGCCAGCGCCAGCACTCCGGACCCACGAGCAGGAACAGGTTCCCGGTGAAGCTGGCGACGAAGGTCCGCCACGGCGGCGGCGGTGAGGTGGTGGGTGAGGAGAGCTCGGGCACTTCGGTCTCCGGTCAGGCTGCATTGTTATACAAGAGGACGGGGTCGCGTCCAGCCGGCCGGCGCGGCGCCCTGGCACGCGACCTGCTCAGCCTACTCCCGTCCACTCTCCCGGGTTGACCCGCGGCGGGGAAGGCCTGCTGTTACAATCGCCGACCGAGATGCCGCTGACCAGCCCCTTCGCCCGCCGCTTCCGCCTGTTGGCCCTGCTGCGCGCGAGCCTGGTGGCCGGGGCGGCCTACGACCTCGGCTTCGCCGTGCTGATGGTAGCGGCGCCGGCCTTCCCGGCGCGCCTGCTCGGCCTGCCGCTGCCGCCGCTCCCCCGGGGCGCCTTCTATCTCTGGATCCTGGCGACCCTGCTCGCCATGCTCGCCACGCTCTATCTGGCGGCGGCGCACGACCCGCGCCGCTACAGCGCCATCATCGTCGTCGCGATCGGCGGCCGGACGCTCGGCGCCCTCGCCTTCCTGCTCGCCGCCTTCCTCGGCCCGGATCTGCACGGCCTGCTGCCGCTGGCGGCGGCCGATCTCGCCTTCGGCGTCGTACACGCCGCCGCCTGGCTGCCGATCCGCTCATGAGCCGTTCATGAATCGCCGTTCTTGAAGCACCCCTCGTGAAGCCACGCGACATCGCCGCCGAGACGGGAGAGCTCGGAATCCTGACCGCCCGGGCTTTCCGCGCCATGCTCAAGGCCCCCTTCGAGGTCGGCCTGTGGGTCCGCCAGATGGAGCAGATCGGAGTCCGCTCGCTCGGCGTGGCCGGCATCACCACCATCTTCACCGGCATGGTGCTGGCGCTCCAGACGGCGCTCTCGCTCCCTTCCCTGGGGGTCAAGTACTACATCGGCTCGGTGGTGGCGAAGTCGCTGGTCCGCGAGCTGGGGCCGGTGCTGACCGCGCTGATCGTCGGCGGCAGGATCGGCTCGGGGATGACCGCCGAGATCGGCACCATGAAGGTGACCGAGCAGATCGACGCGCTGCGCTCGATGGCGGCCGACCCGGTCAAGAAGCTGGTCGTCCCCAAGCTCGTCGCCACCCTGGTGATGCTCCCCGCCCTGACGGTGATCGGCGACGGCCTCGGCATCCTCGGCGGCCTGATCGTCGCCGTCGGCACGCTCAGCCTGACGCCCGGGCAATACCTGAACGACGTCTACGCCAAGCTGACCCTCGGCGACGTCTTCAGCGGCGTCGCCAAGTCCTTTTTCTTCGCGTACTTTATCGCCATCGTCGGATGCTACAATGGCCTCAACACCACGGGCGGAGCCGACGGCGTGGGGCGGGCGACCACCAACACCGTGGTGCTCGCCGCGATCCTCGTCCTGGTCTCCGATTTCTTCCTCACCAAGTTCTTCTACATCCTGTTCTCCGCCTGAGCGCCCGAACGCCTGAGCCGCCGGAGGAAGCCGCCGTGCCCGAAACACTCTACGAGATCCGCGGCCTGACCAAGAGGTATGGCGACCGCACCGTCCTCGACGATCTCGACTTCGACATCCTCAAGGGGGAATGCCTGGTGATCCTCGGCCGCTCGGGGACCGGCAAGAGCGTGACCCTGCGCCAGCTCAACGGGCTCGAGAAGCCGGAGGCCGGCAGCGTCGTGTTCGACGGCACCGACCTCGCGCAGCTCGGCGAGGCCGAGCTCTACCCCGCCCGCCGGCGCATCGCCATGCTGTTCCAGAGCGGCGCCCTGTTCGACTCGATGGACGTCTTCGACAACGTCGCCTTCCCGCTGCGCGAGCACACCCGCCGCTCCGAGGCGGAGATCGCCGACCGGGTCCACCAGGTGCTCGGCCAGGTGGGGCTGCGCGACATCGACCACAAGTCCCCCTCCGACCTCTCGGGGGGGATGCGCAAGCGCGTCGCCCTCGCCCGCTCGCTGGTGCTCGACCCCGAGGTCCTGCTGTTCGACGAGCCCACCACCGGCCTCGACCCGATCACCTCGGCGACCATCGGCAAGCTGATCAACTCGGTCCGCGAAGCCACCGGCGTCACCTCCGTCGTGGTCACCCACGACATCCCCCTGGCCCGCCGGGTGGGCGACCGCATCGCCCTGCTGGTCGACGGCAAGCTGGCCTTCCTCGGCACCTGGCCGGAGGCCGAGCAGAGCGACGACGAGCGGCTGGGCGACTTCCTCGCCGGCCGCGAGGAACGCGAGGAGGAGCTCGAGCATGTCGCCTAAGAGCCGCGAGGTCCGCGTCGGCCTGGTGATCCTCGCCGCCATTCTCATCCTGGCGGTGGGGATCTTCATGATCGGCTCGAAGCGCAACCTCTTCTCGCACAAGAGCCGCTACTTCGTGGAGTTCAGCTCGGTCTCGGGGCTCAAGCCCGGCAGCCCGGTGCAGCTCGACGGCGTCAACGTGGGGACGATCGAGAAGGTCGTGCTCCCCGAGGACCCGCGGAAGAAGACGATCCGCGTCTGGCTCCGCATCGAGAGCGACTACACGGCGCGGCTGCGCTTCCCGGCCGATCCCAAGGGAGTGCTCCCGGAGCAGGCCCCGACGCGGGCGCGGATCAAGACCATCGGCCTGCTGGGGGACAAGTACATCGACGTCAACTCCGGCTCGGCGTCCTACCCGCCGATCCCCGAGGAGGGAGAGATCCGGGCGGCGCAGCCCACCAACGTCGACGCCCTGATCGCCTCGGGCGAGGACGTGATGGACAACGTCGTGGTGATCACCCACTCGCTCAACACCATCCTCGGGCGGATGGAGCGCGGCGAGGGGATCCTCGGCCAGCTCACCAGCGACACCCCGGACGGCCGCCGTCTCCAGGGATCGCTGGTCGGCGCCTCGGAGAGCCTGCAGCGGATCGCCCTCAAGGTCGAGACCGGGCCGGGGCTGCTCCCCCGCCTGCTCAACGACCGCGCCCTCGGCGACCAGCTCGCGCAGTCGCTCAACCGCGTCCAGAGCCTGCTCGACCAGGCGCAGCACGGCCAGGGGCTCCTCCCCGCCCTGCTCAACGACCCCGCGAGCCGCGACGAGCTCAATCAGACGCTCGCCACGCTGCACCAGGTGGCGAACGACCTCAAGGGATTCACCGGCGGCCTCGAGTCGAGCGACGCCCTGCTCCCCCGCCTGGTGAAGGACCAGGCGTACGGCCGCGAGGTCACCGCCCAGATCCGCCAGCTCGTCGAGCGGCTGAACGCGGTGGCCGGCAAGCTCGACCAGGGGAACGGCACAGCCGGCAAGCTGATCAACGACCCCAAGGTCTACGACTCGGTCAACGACATCATGCTCGGCGTCAACCAGTCGAAGCTGCTGCGCTGGCTGATCCGCAACCGCCAGAAGAAGGGGATCGAGAAGCGCTACAACGACACGAAGAAGGCGATCGAGGACGCCGGCGGGACGCCGGAGCCGCTCGACTCGCAGCCCGAAACCTCAGACCCCGCGCCGGCAGCCCGGCCGGACGAGCCGAAAACCGCGGTGCCGCCGCAGGGATCCGCGCCGCCGCCCGCCGCCGTTCCCCCCCGGCGGACCCCGCGCCGGCTCCCGCGCCGCCTCCGCCCCCGACGCCCGAGGGGAGCGCGGCCCGCTGATGCCGTCCCACATCCTGATCACCGGCGGCGCCGGCTTCATCGGCTCGCACCTCTCCCGGCGCCTGCTCGCCCGCGGGGACCGCGTGACGGTGCTCGACGACTTCAACGACTACTACGATCCGGCGCGCAAGCGGGAGAACGTGGCCCTCCTGCTCGACCCGGCGAACGGAGGGGCCACGCCGGACAACTACCGGCTGGTCGAGGGGGACATCCGCGACGAGCCGCTGGTCGACGGCCTGTTCGCCGGCGGGCGCTTCGACGCCGTGGTCCACCTGGCGGCGCGGGCCGGCGTGCGGCCGAGCCTCGAGCAGCCGATCCTCTACGAGGACGTCAACTGCATCGGCACCCTCCGCCTGCTCGAGGCGGCGCGGCGGCACGGCCCGAAGCTCTTCCTCTTCGGCTCCTCGTCGTCGGTCTACGGGATCAACGAGAAGGTGCCGTTCGCCGAGAGCGACGAGGTCAACCAGCCGATCAGCCCCTACGCCACCACCAAGCGGACGGGCGAGCTGCTCTGCTACAACTACCATCACCTGCACGGCTTCCGCACCGCCTGCCTGCGCTTCTTCACCGTCTACGGCCCGGCGCAGCGGCCGGAGATGGCGATCCACAAGTTCACCGACCTGATCTGGCGGGGGAAGACGGTGCCGATGTTCGGCGACGGCGGCAGCCGGCGCGACTACACCTACGTCGACGACATCGTCGACGGCCTGCTCGCCACCCTCGAGCTCGCCCCCGGCTTCGAGATCCTCAACCTCGGCGGCGCCGACACCACCTCGCTCGCCGATCTGGTCCGCATCCTCGGCGAGGAGCTTGCCGTCGAGCCGCGGATCGAATATCTTCCGGCGCAACCCGGGGACGTCCCGATCACCTTCGCCGATGTCTCCAAGGCGGCGCGGCTCCTGGGGTACTCTCCCAAAGTTCCCATCCGGGACGGGCTCCGCCGGTTCGTCTCCTGGTACCGCGAGCGCGCCGAAGCGCGCAGAACCTGAACATCCATTCCAATAAACGAGAGCATCGTCGATGAACATTTGCGTCATAGGAAGCGGTTACGTCGGCCTGGTGACGGGCGCCTGCCTGGCGGACTTCGGAATGAACGTGGTCGGGGTGGACAAGGATCACGCCAAGGTCGAGGCGCTCTCGCGCGGCAAGGTGCCGATCTACGAGCCCGGCCTCGACACCCTGGTGCAGAAGAACATGGCGGAGGGGCGCCTGCGCTTCACCACCGACCTCGCCCCGGCCATCGAGGAGGCGCAGGCGATCTTCATCGCCGTCGGCACCCCCCCGAAGTCGGACGGCTCGGCCGACCTCACCTTCATCCGCGAGGTCGCCACCTCGATCGCCGAGCACCTGAACGGCTACAAGATCGTGATCACCAAGAGCACCGTGCCGATCGGCACCGGCCGCATGATCGAGGCGATCCTGCGCGAGGGGGTGGGGAGCAGCAAGCACACCTTCGCCGTGGTGAGCAACCCCGAGTTCCTGCGCGAAGGGTCGGCGATCGAGGACTTCATGCACCCCGACCGGGTGGTGATCGGCACCCGCGACGAGCGGGCGGCCGGCATGATGATGGACGTCTACTCGCCGCTCCACGCCGCCGACGTGCCGTTCATCGTCACCGACATCGAGACGGCGGAGCTGATCAAGTACGCCTCGAACGGCTTCCTCGCCACCAAGATCTCGTTCATCAACGAGGTCGCCCACATCTGCGAGGCGTGGGGGGCGAACGTCGAGGTGGTGTCGAAGGGGATGGGGCTCGACAACCGGATCGGCCCGAAGTTCCTCTCCGCCGGCCCCGGCTACGGCGGCTCCTGCTTCCCCAAGGACACCCGCGCCGCCGCCCAGATCGCCCGCGACTCGGGGCTCAAGTTCCGCATCATCGAGGCGGTCCTCGAGGTCAACGAGGCGACCCAGAAGCGGATGGTCGAGAAGGTCGACCGCGCGCTCGGCGGCTGCGCCGGCAAGACGATCGCCGTCCTCGGTCTGTCGTTCAAGCCGAACACCGACGACATCCGCGAGTCGCCGGCGCTGCCCATCGTGCAGGCGCTGGTCGACGGCGGCGCCACCGTGCGCGCCTACGACCCCGAGGCGATGGCGGCCTGCAAGCCGCTCTTCCCCACCCTGGTCTACACCCGCGACGCCTACGAGGCGGCCGAGGGGGCGGACGCGGTGGTGATCGCCACCGAGTGGAACCAGTTCCGCAAGCTCGACCTCGACCGCCTGCGCCGCCTGGTGCGCGAGCCGCTGGTGATCGACCTGCGCAACCTCTACGAGCCGGAGCAGATGGCGGCGGAAGGGTTCCGCTACATCTCGATCGGCCGTCCGGATGGAGTCCCGGCGGCCAAGCCTCAGCCGGCCGAGGCGCGCTCGTGAGCCGGGTCGTAATCACCGGCGGCGCCGGCTTCCTCGGCTCCCACCTCTGCGAGCGCGCGCTCGCCGAGGGGCACGAGGTGGTCTGCGTCGACAACCTGCTGACCGGCCGCCTCGAGAACCTGAAGCCGCTCCTCCACCGCGACGACTTCACCTTCCTCGAGCACGACGTCTCGAAGCCGTTCGAGATCGCGGGGCCGGTCGACTTCATCCTCCACTTCGCCTCGCCGGCCTCGCCGATCGACTACCTGGAGCTGCCGATCCAGACCTTGAAGGTCGGCTCGCTCGGCACCCACAACGGCCTCGGCCTGGCGAAGGCGAAGGGAGCGCGCTTCCTCCTCGCCTCGACCTCGGAGGTCTACGGCGACCCCCAGGTCCATCCGCAGAAGGAGAGCTACTGGGGGAACGTCAACCCGGTGGGGCCGCGCGGCGTCTACGACGAGGCCAAGCGCTTCGCCGAGGCGATGACCATGGCCTATCACCGCTACCACGGGGTCGACGTGCGGATCGTCCGCATCTTCAACACCTATGGGCCGCGGATGCGCCCGCGCGACGGCCGGGTGGTCCCCGCCTTCGTGCAGCAGGCGCTGACCGGCGAGCCGATGACCGTCTTCGGTCAGGGGCAGCAGACGCGCTCCTTCTGCTACGTCGACGACCTGATCGAGGGGATCTGGCGGCTGCTGATGAGCGACCTCCAGGAGCCCTGCAACATCGGCAACCCACACGAGATGACGATCCTCGAGTTCGCCGAGACGATCAAGGCGGCGGTGGGGAGCACGAGCCCGATCGTCTTCAAGCCGCTGCCGGTCGACGATCCGCAGACCCGCCAGCCGGACATCGGCCAGGCCCGCGCCAGGCTCGGCTGGGAGCCCAAGGTATCGCTCGCCCAGGGGCTCGAAAGCACGATCGCCTACTTCCGGGCCCTCCTCGTCGAGCAGGGCGTGATCCCCCTCTAGATCCGCGGATAGAATCACTCCATGCAGACTCCACCGAAAGGCTCGCTCTGAAGATGGCCGCCACCGTGCAGTGCAGCCGTTGCGGCCGTCCGGAAGCCCCGGCCCTCACCCGTCAGCCCCTCCCCGGCCCCCGTGGCGCCGAGATCCGCGACACCATCTGCGCCGACTGCTGGAACGAGTGGCAGAAGATGGAAGTGATGGTGATCAACGAGCTGCGCCTCAACTTCATGGATCCCGCCGCCCAGGAGACCCTCAGCCGCCACATGCGGGATTTCCTGTTCCCGGGCGCCAAGCTCGGCTCCGGGTCGGAACCTTAAGGCGCTCGCTTGAGCGTTCCGCGCCCTCTCCTCTTCCGCTTCCTCGCGCTGGTGGCCCTGGTCGTCACCGGCTTCGCCGTCCTGCGCTGGACGCCGCTCTCGCAGTACCTGACGATCGCGAAGATCTCCGCGCTGTTCGACCAGGTGCGGGGGGTCTGGTGGGCGCCCCTGGCGCTGATCGGCGCCTACATCGTGCTCTGCCCACTCGGCGTGCCGGCGTCGCCGATGATGATCGCCGGTGGGATGGTGTTCGGGCCGCTCTGGGGGACGATCTACAACGTGGCGGGGACCTTCCTGGGCGGGGTCGCGACCTACTTCCTGGGTCGCAGCCTGGGACGGGATCTCGTGCAGCACCTGCTGGGGAAGAAGCTCAAGAAGGCCGAGCGGATGATCTCGCGGCGCGGCTTCTGGGGGCTGGTGGGGATCCGCTTCGTGCCGATCCCCTATCCGCTGGTCAACTACACCGCCGCGCTGACCGGCGTCCGTCCCGGCCTGTTCATGGCCACGACGGCCATCGGGCTGATCCCCGCCATCGCCGTCTACTCCTACTTCGCCTCGCTCCTGCCCAAGGCGGCGAACGGCAACTTCTCCGGCATCGCCCTCCAACTGGCCGCCGTCATCGGCACGCTCCTGCTGCTCACCTTCATCCCCCAGGTGGTGGCGGCACGCAGGCGGCGCGCGAGATACCGGGAGCTGGTCGAGCGGCGGCGGATGCGGCCGCGAGCGGCCGTCCCCCCTTCTAAGCTTTCCCCAGCACCGCCTCCACCTCCCGCAGGTCGATCAGCAGCGCCCCCTCGCTGACGAACTTCGCCGGCTCGAACTCGTAGTCGCGGATGACGCGGCGAAAGACCTCCTTGAGCGCCCGCGCCCCGAGGCGCGGCTGGTTGCCGGCCTCGGCCGCGATCCGGCGCACGGCGGCGGGGGAGATCGCGAGGTGGATGCCGCGGCTCTCGAAGTAGGCGCGGCTCTGGTGGAAGGCGGACTCGGGGGTGTCGAGGAAGATCTTCACCAGCTCGTCCTGCCCGAGGTCCTGGAGGAGCACCACGGCGTCGAAGCGGGAGAGGAACTGCGGGCTCATCCCGTAGTCGAAGAGGTCCTCGTTGCGCAGCCAGTCGCGCAGGTGGAAGACGAGCTTCTCGAGCACCTTCCCCCCCTCGACCACGGTAACCGGCTGCAGGGCGCCGCGGTCGCGGCCGATCGTCACCCGGTCGAAGACGGCGTCGTAGAGCCCCTCGAAGGCGCCGGCGCAGACGAAGAGGAGCTCGGAGGAGTTGACCACCACCTTGCCGCCGCCGGCCCAGGCAGGGAGGGTGAGCGGCACCGCCTCGTTCTCGATCAGGGTCAGCAGCGCCTCCTGCGCCCGTATGCCGGAGACGTTCGGCTGGCCGCTGATGTGGGAGCGGATCTTGTCGACCTCGTCGACGAAGACCAACCCCGAGGCGGCCCGGCGCAGCAGCATGTCGACCGGCGCCGTGGGGCCGAGCTGCTCGCGGGCCCTTTCGAGGAGTCGGCCGAGCACCGCCTCCCCCGGCCGTCCCCGTTCCGCCTCCTCGCCGAGGACGTTGGCGTGGATGCGCACCACCGCCGAACGGGCGGTGAGCACCGGGTCCGACGCCAGATAGGCCTCGACGGCCCGCATCAGCGTCGTCTTCCCCGTCCCCGAGGAGCCGATCATCAGGATGTTGCCGACCTGGAGGCCGGCGAGCTGCTTCGAGAGCGCCACCGCCATCTCGCGGATCGCCTCGTCCTGCCCCATGATCCGGCGCGACAGGGCGCCGGCGATGGCGGCCGGGTCGGGGGCGGAGAGGGCGGATTGGGCCATGGCAGTTCGCCTTGAGACCGGCCTCAGATCCGCATCAGCACGGCGCCCCAGTGGAGGCCGGCGCCGAGGGCGGTGAAGGCGATGAGCGAGCCTTCGGGGGCGAGCCCCGCCTGGCGCGCCTCGTGGAAGGCGAGCGGCAGGGTCGCGGAGGTGGTGTTGCCGTACTTCTGGATGTTGTTGAACACCTTGCTCGACGGCAGCCCGAGCACCTGCTGCGCCTTCTCGTTGATGCGCAGGTTGGCCTGGTGCATGATCACCAGGTCGAGGTCCGCCGTGGTGTAGCCGCAGCGCTTGAGCACCTCGACCGTCGCCTCCGGCATGCGGGTGACGGCAAGCTTGAACACCTGCTTGCCGTCCATCACCGGCACCGTCAGGGCCGCCTCGATCATCTCGGGGGTGACGAACGGCCGGCAGGCCGAGCCCCCTCCCGGCACGAACAGGATGTCGCGATGGTTGCCATCGCCGTAGAGGGCCGAGGCGAGGATGCCGCGCTCCTCTTCTGCTGCCGTCTCCGCTGCCTTGAAGACCATCGCCCCGGCGCCGTCGCCGAACAGCACCAGGAGGTTGCGGAAGCGCGAGTTCCACTCGAAGTCCTCGGCCGGCAGCGGACCCGGGTCGCGGCCGTGCAGGACCTCGAAGGTCTGCGCCGAGAACGGCATCAGCGAGGTGTGGACGTCGGCGCCGACCAGCAGCACGGTCTTCGCGATGCCGCCGCGGATCAGCGCGTCGACCATCTGCAGCCCGTAGGCGAAGCCCGCGCACTGCTGGCGGATGTCGAGCGCCGGCAGCGGGCGCAAACCCAGCTTCTGCTGGATCAGGGTGCCGGTGCCGGGAAAATAGTGGTCGGGGGTCATCGTGGCGCAGACCAGGTAGTCGACCTCGTCGAGCCCGACGCCGGCGTCGTCGAGCGCCGCCTTCGCCGCCGCGGCGCCGAGGTCGGAGGAGGCGACGCCGGCCTCGACGTAGTAACGGGTCGAGATGCCGCTGCGCTCGCGGACCCAGTCGTCGCTGGTCTCGATGATGCGCGAGAGCATGTGGTTGTCGACCTCGAGGGGCGGGACGGAGATACCGGTCCCCGCCAGCACGGCACGGAATTGAGTCATCTCGAAATCCTTCCCGGCCGGGAGCCGGCGCTTAAGGGGGCTCCACCGGCTCCGCGCTCAGGTGGGCCGCGGGGCGGCCGGCGTAGAGCACGGTCAGGTCGCCATTCTTCACGAAACGGTAGAAGGGGGCCGGCCGCTTGCCGTCGAGCCCGGAGGGGGACTTCTCGCCGTAGAACCAGACCTCGAGCGGGGGGCCGTTGCGAACCGGCGAGACGTCGTGATCGGTCTTGCGGGGCGGGCCGTAGAGCACGTGGATCAGGCCGCGGTCGGTGCGGCGGCCGTTCACCCCCGCCTCGCTGTACAGCCGGTCGGCCTCGGCAGAGCGGGCGTCGAACGCCGCGCGGAGCGGGTTGCCCGGGCGGTTGGGGGTCGGATTGCGGTGCTCCCAGAAAGACTCGATGAAGCGCTCGGCCGCCGCATCGTCGCGCAGGGTGAGGTAGGCGGTCTCCTCCTCGGGGGTGGCGAGGCGCGAGGCCGCCCCCACCAGCCAGGAGGAGTACTCGGGCCCCAGCGCGGGGTTGATCAGCTCGGCCACCGGCCGGGAGCCGGTCACGCCGCCGCCGCAGCCACCCGCGAGCAGGCCGAGCAGCCCGAGCAGGGGGAGGACGAGAGCGAAGAGGCGCTTGGTGGTCACGTGAGTCGTCATGGCTAACCGTGGCGGCGGAGCAGGTCGAGGAACTCCTCGCGGACCGGCTTTTCGTGGAAGATGCCGCGCAGCGCCGAGGTCACGGTGAGCGCCCCCGGCTTCTTGACGCCGCGCATCTCGACGCAGAGGTGGCGGGCCTCGATGACGACCATGGCGCCGAGCGGCTGGAGCTTCTCCTCGAGGTAGGTCACCACCTGCTCGGTCAGGCGCTCCTGGAGCTGCGGCCGCTTGGCGTAGAACTCGAGGATGCGGGCGAACTTCGACAGCCCCAGGATGCGGTCGCGCGGGATGTAGGCGATGTGGGCGTGGCCGTAGAAGGGGATCAGGTGATGGGCGCACATGGAGTAGAAGGGGATCTGCTTCTCCATCACCATGTGGCTGTACCCCTCCTGGTTGGGAAAGGTGGTCACCTTCGGCTCGGCCCCTTCGGCGAGGCCGCCGAACATCTCCAGGTACATCTTGGCGACCCGGACGTCGGTCTCGGCGAGGTTGGGATCGGCCAGGTCCAGCCCGAGAGTGGAGAGGATCCCCCGCACGTGGTGGGCGAGGGTGGCGATCTTCCCCTCCTGCGCGCCCGCCGTCTCGGGGCTCGCAATCAGGATCTCGGGCTCGTCGCTCATTCGGATCGGCTCCTCCAGCTTTCGGCTCGACGCGTCGCGCCGAGGGGCCCTTTATCCTACATCCGATCGCCGGGTTCCGATCGGAACCGCTATGATGCGAGGGGCAAGGAGGGCGCGCCATGCTCTATGACCTCTCGCCCAACATCCGTCCGGAGACGCCGGTCTGGCCGGGCGACACCGCGTTTCAATCCCGGTTGATCTGGTCGATCGCCGACGGCGCCAGCGTCAACCTGTCGGCCGTCACCACCACCCCCCATCTCGGCTCGCATGCCGACGCGCCGTTCCACACCGAGGCGCGCGGCGAAGGGATGTCCGGGATGCCGCTCGAGCCCTATCTCGGCCTCTGCCGGGTGGTGCGGGTGCCGCCGCAGCCGCTGATCGAGCCCCGCCACGTCGAGGGGATCGACCTCGCCAACCCGGGGCGCATCCTGTTCAAGAGCGAGAGCGTGCGCGACCGCCGCAGCTTCCCCGAGCGCTTCACCGCCCTGTCGCCGGAGCTCGCGGCGCTGCTCGGCGAGCGCGGGGCCGTGCTGGTGGGGATGGACACCCCCTCGGTCGATCCCTTCGACAGCAAGACGCTCGACGCCCACCACGCCCTCTTCCGGGGGGGCGTCGCCATCCTCGAGGGGCTGCTCCTCGACGGCGTCCCGGAGGGGATCTACGAGCTGATCGCCCTGCCGCTCAAGCTCGCCGGGCTCGATGCCTCGCCGGTGCGGGCGGTGCTGCGGACCGTCGATTCCTGATCCCGGATAGAATGCCGGTTGCGGGAGCGCTGGAGAGCAGAACCTGGGAGGGATTTTTCATGGACAGCAAAGAATTCGTCGCGCAGCTGGTCGAGGAGATGGACCGGATCTTTGCGCGGCTTGGCGAGACCGAGACGCTGGAAGCCGAATCGGAGGGGCAGGTGGACGTCGAGACCCTGCTGCGGCTCGCCCTGAAGAGCGAGCTCGAGGCGAGCGAGCTCGCCGGTTTCTGGCTCCCCACCACCTCGGAGGTGGAGGCCAAGATGGCGCTCGCCCTCCAGTGCGGGGACGAGATGAAGCACTACGGCATGATCAGCCAGCGCCTCGCGGAGCTGGGCGCCGACCTCACCGATTTCGACCCCCTCGCCGAGGGGCACAGCCCGCTCTATCAATACCTGCGAGGGCTGCGCACCACGATCGAGCGGATCGCCGCCGGCCCGTTCGCCAGCGAGGCGATCGCCAAGGTGCGCAACGCCCAGTTCGTGACCTTCTGCCGCTCGATCGGCGACCACGGCACGGCGAAGCTCTACGACGAGACGATCCAGCCCGAGGAGTTCCACCACTACCATCTCGGCCGCGAGTTCCTGGAGAAGTACGCCACCACCCCGGAGCTCCAGGAGCTCGCCGCCTCGGCGGTGCGCAACACCTTGGCGATCGCCGACGAGCTGCGCAACCTGGCCGCCAAGACGACCGGCATCCACAACATCCCCGTTTCCTGACGCTTTTTTTAGAACGGACGACAAATGGCACCCGAGATTTCGACGATCGCCGTGCTGGGCGCCGGCACGATGGGGCGGGGGATCGCCCACGTCTCCGCCCTCGCCGGCTACGCGACGCGGCTCTACGACACTGACGCCGAGGTCCTGAAGAAGGCCCAGGCGAGCATCCACAAGAACCTCGCCAAAGGGGTCGAGATCAAGAAGGTCGACGCCGGCGCGGCCGAGCGGGCCCGCCAGGGGCTCGCGCTCCACGACAACCTGACCGAGGCGGTGGAGGGGAGCGACCTGGTCATCGAGTCGGTCCCCGAGGACATGGCGCTCAAGGTGGAGATCTTCCGGGCGGTGGCGCTCCTCGCACCGGGCCACGCGCTGTTCGCCAGCAACACCTCGGCCCTCTCGGTCACCGAGATGGCCGCCGCCTCGGGGCGCCCCGAGCGCTTCGCCGGCATGCACTTCTTCAACCCCGTCCACGTGATGAAGCTGATCGAGCTGATCCGCGGCCTCGGCACGTCGCAGGAGACGATCGACACCCTGCGCGCGGTCGGCGAACGGATGGGCAAGGAGATCGTGGTGGTCAACGAGGCGCCCGGCTTCGTGACCTCGCGGATCAACGCGCTGATCGGCAACGAGGCCTTCCGCATGCTCCAGGAGGGGGTGGCGAGCGCCGAGGACATCGACAAGGCGCTCAAGCTCGGCCTCAACCATCCGATGGGGCCGTTCGAGATGGTCGACCTGGTGGGGCTCGACGTCCGCCTGTCGATCCTCGAGTTCCTCCACCGCGCTCTCGGCGACACCTACCGCCCCAACCCGATCCTGATCCAGCACGTCCGCGCCGGCCGGCTCGGCCGCAAGGTCGGCCGCGGCGTCTACACCTACGGCGAAAACGGCGAGCGAATCAAGTAAAGGGGTCGGCTGCGCGGCTCGAACCAGGAGACGGCTCTCACGCCGCCAGCTCGGCGATCCCCTGCTCCAGCCGCCGCACCAGCTCGGGGAGCGCGGCCTCGTCGACCGAGCAGTGGGCGATGCGCAGGTAGCGGGGGGCGAGCGAGATCAGGCCGGTGTCGTGGCGGGCCAGCAGGTGGCGGCGGACGGTCTCCGAGTCGATCCCCAGCGCCGCGGGAATCTCGACCAGCGCGAAGCAGCCGGAGTTGAAGGGGAGGACGGTCAGCAGGCGGGGGTCGACCCGGGCGAGCGCCGCCTTGAGCGCGCGGTAGCGCCCGGCGAGGAGGCGGCGCACCGTCTCGATCTCCGATTCGATCCCGCCCTGCCGGAGGGCCTGGAGGAGGACGACCTGGCTCGCCGCCACCGGCGCCCCCACGCTCGAGCGCAGCAGCATCCCCACCTTGCGCTCGAGCGCCGCCGCCGCCGCCGAGTCCGGCGCGACGCCGAAGGTGAGGAAGCCGACCCGGCCGCCGAAGAAGGAGAACTCCTTGGTGGCGCCGTCGATCTTCACCGCGGCCAGGTTGGGATGCGCCCCGGCGAGGTCCCAGAAGGGGGAGACGGGGGAGATCCCGGGCTCGAACACCAGCCCCGCGTAGGCGTCGTCGCAGACCACCACCAGCGGCCGGCGCTCCGCCTCGGCGAGCAGCGACTCGACGGTGGCGCGGCGCTCCGCCGCGTCCGGCGTGTAGCTGCCGGGGTTCGAGGGGACGTTGAGCAGCGCCACGGCGGGCTCGCCCGGCGGCAGGCCGGCCAGGGCGTCCACCAGGGCGCGCGGGTTGTAGCGGCCGTCGACGTAGGCAGGCGCGGTCAGCACCCGCGCTCCCGTCCGCACGGCGAACGCCTGCCGGTAGTTCCCCCAGAAGGGATTCGGCACCGCCACCGCCCGCCCCTCCCCTCCCAGGAGGTCCGCCACCAGGGAGAGGGCGTGGCTCAGCCCCACCGTCACCAGCGGCAGGCTGGAGGGGATCGCAGGGGGCGCCGCGCGGCGCTGCCACTCCCGCCAGCGCCGCCGGACCTCGGGGAGACCGGCGACGGGCGAGGCGCGGAACGCCGCCTCCAGGTCGGCCGCCGGCAGATCGCCGAACGCCGCGCGCAGCTCGGGAGGCAGCTCCGCCCTCGGCGGCACCTGCCCGGCGACGGACGGCTCCATCGCGACGCTGGCGCGGCCGGCGCGGCGTCCCAGGGGGGAGAGCGCCGCGAACAGGGGCGGCGCCTCGGCCGCGAGCGCCGCGTCGAGCTCCGAGGTCGGGGTTGCCAGGGCGGACATGCCCCGAAGTATAGTCCTCCCGAATGAGCACGACCGCCACGACCGCCAAGACCGCGATGCCGCGAACGACGATCCTCCTTATCCTGGCGCTGGCGTTCGCCGGCGCCGGCCTGCAGGGAGCCAGCATGCCCGAGCCGATCTCCTACCTGCTCCGCTTTCCCGCCCCGCAGACCCACTACGTCGAGGTCGAGGCGCGCATCCCTACCGGCGGCCGTGCCGAGGTCGAGCTGATGATGGCGGTCTGGACGCCGGGCTCCTACCTCGTCCGCGAGTACTCGCGGAACGTCGAGGAGGTCTCCGCGGCGACTGAAAAGGGCGAGGCGCTGGCGGCCGCGAAGACCCTCAAGAACCGCTGGCGGATCACGACGCACGGGGCGCCGGCGGTGGTCGTCCGCTACCGCGTCTACTGCCGCGAGATGTCGGTGCGCACCAACTTCGTCGATGCGGAGTTCGCCCTCCTGAACGGCGCCGCCACCTTCCTCGTCCTGGCGGACGAGGAGCCGCGAGCCCGCTCCTACGACGTGCGGCTCGAGCTCCCCGCCGCCTGGAAGGTCTCGGCGAGCCCCCTGCCGCATCCGGCCGGCGCAGACGCGCACACCTATCATGCCGACGACTACGACACCCTGGTCGACTCTCCCCTCTACGCCGGGAACGCGCGGACCTACCCGTTCGAGGTCGCCGGCAGGCCCCATCTGCTGGTCAACGAGGGGGAGGGGGAGATCTGGGACGGTCCCCGCTCGGCGGCGGACGCCGAGAAGATCGTCCGCCAGCAGGTCGATTTCTGGGGGGGCGCCCCCTACCCGCGCTACGTCGTCTTCAACTTCCTCACCGACAGCGGCGGCGGCCTCGAGCACAAGGACGCCTGCACCCTGATGAGCAGCCGCTGGCGCGGCCGCACCCGCGAGGGGTATCTCGACTGGCTGGGGCTGGTCAGCCACGAGCTGTTCCACGCCTGGAACGGCAAGCGCCTGCGGCCGCGCGAGCTCGGGCCGTTCGACTACGAGCACGAGACCTACACCCGGAGCCTCTGGGTGGTCGAGGGGATCACCTCCTACTACGGCGACCTGATGGTGCGACGGGCGGGGTTCACCACCCGCAAGGAGTATCTGAAGGGGTTGAGCAAGGCGATCGAGTCGGTGCAGTCGACCCCCGGCCGCGCCGTGCAGTCGCTCGCCGAATCCTCGTTCGACGCCTGGATCAAGCTCTACCGGCGCGACGAGAACACCGCCAACAGCAGCATCAGCTACTACACCAAGGGGGAGCTCGCCGCGTTCCTGCTCGACGCCCGGATCCGCCGCGCCACCGGCGGCAAGCGGAGCCTCGATGACGCCCTGCGCCTCGCCTACCAGCGCTTTTCGGGCGAGCGGGGGTACCTCCCGGAGGAGTTCCGCAAGGTGCTCGAGGAGGTGGCGGGGACCGACCTCGGCCCCTGGCTCGCCCGCTCGGTCGAGGGGACCGAGGAGCTCGACTACACGGAGGCCCTCGACTGGTACGGCCTGCGCTTCGCCCCGGAGGCGGAGAAGAAGGAGGGGGAGGAGCTGCCGGCCGCCTGGCTGGGGGCGGACTCCGAGGTGGCTGCCGGGCGGCTGACGGTGACCGGCGTCAAGCGGGGGACGCCGGCCTACGAGGCGGGGGTCAACGTCGGCGACGAGATCCTCGCCCTCGGCGACGACCGCATCCCCCCCGAGGGGCTCGACGGCCGGCTCAAGTTCTATCGCCCGGGGGAGAAGGTCTCGCTGCTGGTCGCCCGGCGCGACCGGCTCACCCGGCTGCCGGTCACCCTGGGGAAGAAGCCCGCCCCCCGCTGGACGCTCGAGGTCCTCCCCAAACCGACCGCCGAGCAGCACGCCCATCTCGCCGCCTGGCTCGGCGCGGATGCCGGGGCGCAGGGGAAGCCGGGGGAGCACGGCACGGAAAAGGCGGAGAAGAAGGCGGAGCCGGCCGTTGTCCGCTGAAGCACTGACCCCGGCGGCCCGTCGTCCTCGGGCTGCTCAGACCAGCTTCAGCAGGTGCCCGAGCTTCTCGCGCTTGGTGCGCAGGTAGGCGCGGCTGCTCTCGGTCGGCGGCACCTCGAGCGACAGGCGCTCGACGATCTCCAGGCCGTAGCCGTCGAGGGCGATGTACTTGCTGGGGTTGTTGGTCATCAGCCGCATCTTGCGCACGCCGAGGTCGCGCAGGATCTGGGCGCCGATCCCGTAGTCGCGCTGGTCCGGGCGGAAGCCCAGCCGCTCGTTGGCCTCCACGGTGTCGTGCCCCTGCTCCTGGAGCTCGTAGGCGCGCAGCTTGTTCATCAGGCCGATGCCCCGCCCCTCCTGGAGGAGGTAGAGGAGCACCCCCTTCCCCTCCGTCGCGATCCGCTCGAGCGCCTTGTCGAGCTGCAAGCCGCAGTCGCAGCGGCAGGAGCCGAAGATGTCCCCGGTCAGGCACTGGCTGTGGACCCGCACCAGGGTCGGCTCCTCGGGCTCGATCTCCCCCATCACCAGGGCGACGTTCTCGTCGCCGGTGACGTCCGAGCGGTAGGCGTGGATGCGGAAGTCGCCGTGGATCGTCGGCAGGTTCGGCGAGGCGACCTTGCGCACCAGGGTCTCGTGGCGCAGGCGGTAGCTGATCAGGTCGGCCACGGTGATCATCATCAGCCCGTGCTCGTGGGCCACCTTGACGAGGTCGGGGACGCGCGCCATGGTGCCGTCGTCGTTCATGATCTCGCAGATCACCCCGGCCGGCTTCAGCCCGGCGAGGGCGGCGAGGTCGACCGAGGCCTCGGTCTGCCCGGCGCGCTTGAGCACGCCTCCCTTCCTCGCGCGCAGCGGGAAGACGTGCCCCGGGCGGAGCAGGTCCTCCGGCCGGGTCGCCGGATCGATGGCGGTGAGGATGGTGGCGGCGCGGTCGGCGGCGGAAATGCCGGTCGTCACCTTGCCGCGGGCCTCGATCGACACCGTGAAGGCGGTGCCGAACGGGGAGGTGTTGTCCTCCACCATCAGCGGCAGGTCGAGGTCGCGGCAGCGCTGCTCGCTGAGCGCCAGGCAGACGAGCCCGCGCCCGTGCTTGGCCATGAAGTTGATCGCCGCCGGGGTGACCTTCTCGGCCGCGATCGCGAAGTCCCCCTCGTTCTCGCGGTCCTCGTCGTCGACGATGATGACGATCTCGCCGCGGCGAAAGCGTGTGATCGCCTCCTCGATGGAGACGAAGGCAGGGTCGTTGGTCATGGGTATCGGCTTTCTCAAGGGGCAGGGCGCCCCGAGCTTCGGGAAACGATGAGGCGATTCCGTTCGTTGCGAGTCTACGCCCCGGATCGCGCGAGGGTCAACCGCGGCGCGCGGCGACTAGTCCTGGCGTGCCTCGGCTTGGCCCGCGCAGCCGACTGGCAGGGAGCGAAGCGACCGGAGCCCGAAGGAGGCGAGCAGGGCCAAGCCGAGGCGCGCAAGGACCTGAGGGGATGTCTAGAACGCGTTGCCGATGTTGACGAACAGGGCGTAGCCGGATTCCTTCGGGTCGCGGTCGAGCTTCCAGCCGATGCCGGCGCGCAACGGGCCGATCGGCGAGTTGTAGCGCGCCCCGAGGCCGATCCCCTTCTTGAGCTCGTTGACGCGGATCGAGCGCCAGTCGGGCCACACGTTGCCGCTGTCGAAGAAGAGGGTGCCGCCGAAGTCGCCGACGATCGGGAAGCGGTACTCGAGGTTGAAGAGGACCAGGCCGTCGCCGCCGACCGGCACGTAGCCGCCGCCGTTCGGGTTGAGGATCAGGGTCTCGCCGCGGATCCCCAGCTCGTCGCGGTCGTAGGCGCGCTGCGAGGCGTCGCCGCCGGCGAAGAAGCGCTCGGCGATCGGGATGTTGCGGCTCGGGAAGGGGAGGTTCAGCCCCCCCGACGAGGGGATCGCCTTGTACGGCTCGATGCTCCCGAAGCGCAGGCTGGCGGCGAGCACCCCGGGGCGGCCGAGGTTGAAGAACTGCGTCTGCTGCACGAAAACCTTCAAGAACTCGGTGTCGGTGCGGAACGCCGGCACCGGGAAGGCGTACTCGAGCTGCACCAGGGAGCTCCAGCCGCGGGTGGTCAGGATCGGATCGTCCCGGCGGTCCCAGAAGAACGCCGGCACGAAGCTGGTGACCTGATAGGGCTGGTCGCGCCGCTCGATCTCATTGGTGGCGATCCCCGGGTCGACGCTCGGCTCGACGATCCGGTAGTCGAAGCCGGCGCTGAACCGGCGGTTGCCGTAGACGCGGACCGCCTCGACCCGGCCGCCGTAGCGGGTCACCTCGTAGGGGCGGCCGGTCGGCACCTCCTCCTGGTAGAAGACGCTCGAGTTGAGCGCCACCGGGTGGTCGCCCAGGTAGGGCTGGTTGATCAGCAGGCGGTAGAGCTTGTCGCGCTGGCTCCAGCGCACGTTGGTCTGCAGGCTGTAGGCCTTGCCGAAGATGTTGTTGTCGGAGTAGCCGAAGAGGCCGCGCAGGCCCCCCTCGGAGTCCCAGCCGGCGCCGTAGGTCAGGCCGTGCGCGTTCCCTTCCTCGACCCGCACCAGCACGTCGCGCTGGGTGTCGTCGAGGTCGGCGGGGACGAACTGCACGTCGACGAGAGAGAAGATACCGAGCTGGTAGAGGCTGCGCTCGGTCTGCAGCAGCCGCGCCGGGCTGACCGGCTGCCCATGGTCGAGGCCGAGGGTGCGGCGGATCACGTCGCTCTGCGTTCGCTCGTTGCCGCGCACCAGGATGCGGTCGACCACCTGGCGCGGCCCTTCGAGCGCCTCGATCGTGACGCTGACCAGGGTGTGCTCCGCGCTCCAGTCCTGGCGGGCGGAGACCTGCGCCTGGTTGTACCCCTTGGCGGCGTACTCGGTGCGCAGGAAGTCGAGCGTGTTGTCGAGCAGGACGGGATGGAACCCCTCGCTCTCCTTGAGCGGCAGCTGTTTGCGCAGCTCCTCGGGAGCGAGCGCCGCGAACCCCTGGAAGGTGAGCTTCAGCACCCGCTCGCGCGCCCCTTCCTTGATCGGGATGACCAGGCGCAGCTCCTCCCCCTTGCGCTCGACTCGCGGCGGCCCGACGACCGCGGCCGTGTAGCCGTTCAGGGCGTAGTAGCGGCGCAGGGTGTCGAGGTCGGCGTCGAGGTCCGCCTGGACCAGGCGCCCCCGGTGGAGCAGGGCGGGCTCGCTCGTCTTCATGCCGGCGCGCAGCTTTTTGTCGGGGACCTCGTCGTTCCCCTGAAAGACGATCTGCCGCAGCGTGTAGACCGGCCCGGGGACGATCCGGAAGGTGAGCACGAGCTGGCCGTCGGACGGCTTCTCGTCGGTCTCGACGGTGACGTCGTAATGCCCCTGCTGCTGGTAGTAGGTCTTGATCCGCTCCTCGGCCTGGAGCACCAGGGCCTCGTCGAAGCCCGCTTCGCCGAGGAACGGCAGGAGACCCTCGTGGCGCAGCTTCTTCTCGTCGCCGCCGACGACGACGAGGGAGATCTTGGGGCCGATCGAGATCGGATAGGTGAGCTTGACGGTGGGGCTCCCCGTGTCGTGCTCGGCCAGCGGCGTATCGACCCGCGCGGCCCCGTACCCCTGCTTGATGAGCCACGACTGGAGGCGCTCGGCGTCCTCCTCGGCGACGCGCTGGCTGAACGGCTGGCCGGGCTGCGAGCGGAGCTGGCGGATGAGCTCCGCTGGCTGGAAGGGGGCTACCGGGTGGTCGAAGTTGATCGCCGACAGGTTGGAGCGCGGACCGCTATGGACGTTGTAGGTCACGATGGCGCGGCGCCGCAGGGGGTTGGTCTCGACGGCGACGCGGACCCGGGCCTGGAAGTAGCCGCTGCGCTCGTAGAGCGTCTTCAGCGCGAAGACCCCCTGCACCACGGTCTCCTCCGACAGCGGCTCGGCCACCCGCTGCGGGATCGCCCGCCGCAGCTCCTCGGTCGAGAGCCCCGGCTTGCCGGCGATGCGGATCTCCCCCACCTGCACCACGGCGCGGAAGACGATGACCACCACCACCCCGCCCGCCGCCGGATCGTCCCGCGTGTAGAGCTCGGTCTCGGCCGCCGTGCCGCTCGCCTGGAGGTTGCGCAGGGTGTGCCGGATCCCCTCGTCGGTCAGCGGCTCCCCCACCTCGGTCTCGATCAGGGTCTCGAGGTCGAGGGTCGGGTCGAGCGGCGCGTCGCTGCGCACCTCGACGCCGGTGACGGTCGGCCCCACGGCGGGCGCCTCCGCGGCGGGCGTCCCGGCGGCGGGCGTCTCAGCGGCGGGATCAGCCGCGGCCGGCGGGGTCTGGCCGGGGAGAGGCGCGCCCCCTCCGGCCAGGAGGGCGAGCAGCAGCGCCGGCGCGAGGGACCTCCCGATCATAACCCTCTTCAGAAGCGCCGCTGCCACTGCGCGTCGACGGCGTAGGTGCCGTCCCCCGCCTGGGTGAGGACCAGGGTGAGGTTCTGGCGCAGCCGCCACTCGACCTGGACGATGTACTGCTGGCTGGTCGCCGGCTCGGTGGCGTAGGTCACGAAGATGTCCTTCGACAGCCGCTTGCCGACGGTGATGCCGACGCCGGTCCCGGTCTGGCCGGTCTGCGAGGCGACCGGATCGATCCGGAAGCGGTCGAAGCGGAAGAGCGTCCCCACCCGCTTCGAGATCGCCGAGGTCGCCTGTCCGTAGAGGAACTCCTTGGCGAGCTGGTTCGGCGCCGCCTGCTCCCCGGCGGTGGAGGGGGGGGCCAGCGGGTCCTCGGTCGGCCGCTGGCCGCCGGCGATCAGCGAGAAGATCTCGAGGTCGGCGAGGCCGGCGTCGGAGGCCAGGTGGATGTCCGGATGCTCGAGCGTCCCGGCGAGGTTGAGGGTGATGTGGAACCCCTGCACCTCGGTGGTGGCGAGCAGGTCGATCACCGGATCGATCCGGTTCGGGTTGCTGAAGGTGAGCTGGCCGCGCTGCACCTCGTAGCGGTTGTCGTTGTAGTCGAGGGTGCCGCCGGGGGCGAAGGTGACGTTGCCGAAGACGACCGGGCGCGCCAGGCTCCCCTGCACGGAGAGGTTCACCCCGCCGTGCAGGTCGGCGACATTGTTGCGCACGCGCAGCGCGTCGGGGCTCTTGATGCCGATGTTGAGCTGGGTGGTCGACTGGAAGCTGTCGGTCTCGGCGAGGGTCAGCGTCTGGCGCTGGAAGAGGGCGGCGCGGACGAGCTGGAGGAGGTCGACGTCGATGTCCTCGACGTACAGCGAGCGGTCGAGGTCGACGGTGCCGGTAATCAGCCGGCCGGTCTCCGAGGAGACCAGCGACAGGGTGGCGTCGCCGCGGTTGTTGAGGAACTGCGGGAAGCGCACGCTGACGCCGGTCGCGTGGGCGACGAAGTTGTAGGCGAGCTTGCGGCCGGGGCCGGGGAGCGTCACGTCCCCCGAGAGCTGGAGGGCGCCGGTCGTCCCCATGCGAGCCTTCGGCACGCTGAGCGAGATGCGGTCGTGATTGAAGGCGATGAAGCCGTTGATGTCGTCGATCGACTGCGCGAGCGCCGGCACGATCAGACGGCCGCCGCGCACCTCCCCCTCGCCGCTCAGCGCCGGATCGCTCAGGGTGCCGCGCACCGCGCCGAGCAGATCGACGGCGCCCTCCGGCCGATACTCCGGCGGCAGGAAGAGCCCCGCCCAGGTGGCGTTCAAGGTGCTCTGGAAACGCAGGTCGAGCGGCGCGTTCTTCGCGAGGCCGACCGTTCCCGACACGGCCAGCTCGTTGTCGGTCCCCGTCTCGGCCATGTAGAAGGACCGGACGTCGGCGTGCTCGGAGGTGAGCTCGACCACCACCGGCTCGCGGTTGGCGATCGTCCGCTTGCGGTAGACGACCTTGAGCTCGGGGAGCTTCGCGGTCGCGAGGAAGGTGCCGGCCGCGAAGTCGGAGCGCAGCGCGACCGTCCCCGCGAAGGAGCCGTCGAAATCGGGGAGCGGCTGCGGCGACAGGGTGTGCGCCAGCGCTCCCAGCCGTTCGCTGCGCAGGTCGACCGCCACGTCCGCCCCCTGGCGGTCGAGGCGGCCCTGACCCGTGAAGGTGGCGAGCCCGAGGAGGGACCCTTTTACGTCGACCCGCTCGCCGTCCCAGTGGGCGACGGCGCTGGTCTCCCCACCCTGTCCGAGCGCTTGGCCGCGCAACACCAGATCCCGGCCGCGCACGGTCACGGTCGCCTGCGGCTGCTTCAGGGTCCCGGTGACCGCGGCCTCGACGGCGAGGGTGCCGGAGAGGTCCCCCTCGAGGTAGCGGCGGAACGGCTCGGCGTCGAGCGCCAGGGCGGGGCCGCGGGCGGTGAGGGAGAGCGCCCCGCTCGCCGTGTCGACGGTGCCGTGGGCGAAGACGCTGCCGGCCGGGGTGTTCACCTGCCCCTGCTCGACGGTGATCCGGTCGCCGTCGAAGGCGATCGCCCCCCGCGCCGTGCCGAGGGGGACCCCGTAGGCGGCCAGGCTGGCGACGGTGGCATCGACGCGGCCGGAGAGGTGGTTGGCGAAGCCGGTGAGGTCGACCCGCCCGGAGAGCTCCCCCTGGAATTTCTGCAGCAGGTCGGGGGAGACCAGGTAGGCGAGCCCGGCGGCCGGCCAACTGGCGGCGTCGATCGCCAGGGTGAGCGGCTGCGAGGCGGCGAACGGCACGCGGCCGGTGACCATCAGCGCGCCGCCGGCGCGGCTCATCTCGAGCCGCAGGTCGTCGACCGCCCGCGGGTTGAGGCTGAGCGAGCCGCGCACCGTGTCCGCCGCCGTCACCGGCGCCACCACCCCGGCGAGGTCGAGCCCCAGCCGTAGCGCGTACTCCTTGCCGGCGAAGTCGATCGTCCCCTGCGCCGTGCCGTGCCCCACCGTCGGGAGCCAGAAGGCGGGAGGCTCGCCGCGTTTCGGCGTCCCCAGCAGGATGGGGGCGAGCGGCCCCACGTCGCGGCTGGCGAGCAGGAACTCGGCCTGCCCGCGGTCGTGCAGCAGGTCGTAGGTGAAGCTCGAGGCGGTGACGTCCTGCCCCGGCATCGTCACGTGGAGGTCGTGCCCCGAGATCACGCCGCGGGTGAGCACGACCGGAAGGTCCCCCTCGACCGGCAGCCCGGTCTCGGTCGTCCCCCGCACGTGCAGGGCGGCCTTGCCGCTGCCGGCGAGCGGGCGCTCGCTGTTGAAACGGTACTCGAAGGTCCCCCCCGTCCGTCCCGAGAGGCCGCCGGCGATCGGCAGGTCCTGGTGCGGGAACTGATCGGCGAGGAGCTGGTGGAGCGACAGGTCCGCCAGCTCGAGGTCGAGGGAGACCGGGGTGCCGGGCCCCTTCTCGCCGGTGTCGACCGAGACCAGCCCCTTGATCGAGCCGCCGGCGTAGCGGGAGCGCTCGACCTGGACGTCGACGCCGTCGGCGCCGCCGGTGAACCGGGTCTCGACGTCCTCGATCACCCGGCCGAGGGCGGCGAGGCGCGGCGAGGCGGCGGTGCCCGAGAGGCTCCACCCCGCCGGCACCCAGACGAAGTGGGCGCGCCCCTTGGCGGGGCCGGCGAGCGGCAGGTCGGCGTAGCCGACCCGATTCACCCAGGCGACCCCGACGTCGGCCTTGAGGTTGAGGTCGACCCGCCGGTCCTTCGCCCGGTAGGCGATGAAGCCGTCGGCCACCCCCTGGAGGTCCGGCCCCGCCAGGCGCACGGCGGCGAGCTCGATCCGGCCGGCGTCGGGGACGAGGCTCCCCTTGGCCGAGACGGTGAGCCGGTAGGGCTTCGCCCGCGGCAGGGTGGTGACGACCTCCTGGGCGGTCGCCAGCAGGTCGAGCCGGTTGCCGCCGTGGCCCCCGCGATCGGCGCGGCCGATCATCCGTCCCCAGATCGCCCTCGCGTCGAGAGTGAGCGGCGACTGCCGCTCGTTGAGCCGGAAGGTGCCGTCCTGGACCAGCAGGTGCCCGATGCGGACCTCGAAGCGGCTCGGCCGGTTGGGGGTCGGGGAGCCGAAGTCGGGGAGGTTGCTCGAGCCGTCGGGGTTGAACTGCAGGTAGACGTCGGGGCGGTAGACCTCGATCTCCTCGATGTCGAACACCCGCTTGCGGAGGTCGTCGATCGAGACCTGGATCGCCACCAGCGGCAGCCGGGCGACCGGCGGATCGCCCGGGTGCGGCCCGGGGATCACCACGTCGCGCAGCTCGACGGCGAGGGGGAAGAGGGTGAAGTCGATGCTGCGGATCGTGATCTTGCGGTGCAGGTACTGCGACATCCCCGCCACCGCCCGCTCGAGCGCCTTCTCGCGGGCGAGCTGGCTCTGCAGGAAGAACCAGGAGCCGGCGATGGCGGCGACCAGCAGCAGGAGCAGCCAGAAGAACGGGCGCACCACCCAGCGCCGGACCCGCCCATGCCGCCGCCGCCCCGCCGGCCCAGGCTCCGCCTGCACGGATTCCTCCGGCACCGGCTCCCGGGGCTCGCTCACGCGGCGGCTCCTCCGCCGCCGTCGCCCCCGTCGACCCAGGGGTCGCGCCCTTCGGAGGACTCCGCCAGCCCTCCCCAGCGCAGCTTGCCGCGCAGGCTGTCGTAGAAGCTGCGGCCGCCGACCTTGGCGAGGCGCACCTTGGCGGCGCTGCGGGTGATGCGGACGGTGTCGCCGTAGCCGAGGGCGCTCCCCTCCTGGCCGTCGAGGGTGAGGAAGACCTCCTCGGCCGGCGTCTCGAGGGTGACCTCGATCGGCCCCGCGTCGGGGACCACGATCGGACGCAGCGACAGGGCGTGGGGGCAGATCGGCGTCAGCACGGCGACCGGCAGCAGCGGATCGAGGATCGGCCCCCCGGCCGACAGGTTGTAGGCGGTCGAGCCGGTGGGGGTCGAGATGATCAGCCCGTCGGCGCGGAAGCGGGCGATCAGCCGGCCGGCCACCCGCAGGGTCAGCTCGATGATGCGGGCGCGGGCGCTCTTGGTGATCACCGCGTCGTTGAGCACCCGGAACGTCTCCGGGCCGCCGCCGCCGCCGCGCCGCAGCTCGACGGCGAAGAGGGTGCGCTCCTCGGTCTCGAAGCGCCCCTCCAGCACCTCGACCAGGGTGGGGTAGAGCCCGGCGCGGTTGGTCTCGGTGAGGAAGCCGAGGTTCCCCAGGTTGACGCCGAGGATCGGCACCTCGCGGGTGAGCCGCCGGGCCACCGAGAGGAGGGTGCCGTCGCCTCCCAGCACCACCACCAGGTCGTAGTCGCCATCGGCCTCGAAGGCGGGCTCGAAGAGGGTCTCGCCGCGCGCTGCGCTGGCGGCGAGGATCGCCTCGTCGAGCGCCGGCTCGACGCCGCGGCGGCGCAGCCACTCGGCGAGCTCATCGGCGAGGTGGACGGCCTCCGGGCTCGCCATCTTGGCCACGATCCCCACCCGCTGGAACGTCTCTCCGGGCCTCATTCCGCGCTCCCCGCGGCGCTCTCGCCGCTGCGGAAGAGGGCGAACGCCTCGCGGTTGCCGCCGGTGCCGGCCACCGGCGAGTCGAAGACGCCCAGGGAGGTGAGGCCGAGCGCCGCGATCCCCTCGGCGCACTCGCGGACGACCCGCGCCCGCACGGCCTCGTCGCGCAGGATCCCCCCCTTGCCCACCGCGCCGCGGCCGGCCTCGAACTGCGGCTTGATCATCGGCAGCAGCAGGCCGCCGGGCGCCAGATGGGGGACCAGGGCGGGGACCACCTTGAGCAGCGAGATGAAGGAGACGTCGATGGTGACCAGGCCGCAGGGCTCCCCGAGCGCGTCCGGCGCCAGGTTGCGGGCGTTGATCCGCTCCATCACCACCACCCGCGGATCGTTGCGCAGCCGCAGGTCGAGCTGGCCGTAGCCGACGTCGACGGCGTAGACGCGGACGGCCCCGCGTTGCAGCAGGCAGTCGGTGAAGCCGCCGGTCGAGGCCCCGACGTCGAGGCAGACCTGCCCCGCCACATCCACCTGGAAATGATCGAGCGCATGCTCCAGCTTGCGGCCGGCACGCGAGACGTAGGGCTCCTTCGGCGCCAGCACCGCCAGCCGGGCCTCGCCCGGCACCGCCGTCCCCGGCTTGTCCACCCGCCTCCCCTCGACCTCCACGGTCCCCGCCATCACCGCCCGCCGGGCCTGCTCGCGGCTGGGGAAGAGGCCGCGCTCCACCAGGAGCTGATCGAGGCGCATGCCGGATCGGGTCATGGCTCGGGCTCCTCAGTTGCCGCCGGGGCCGCGGGGGCCGCCAGCCGGAGGCAGAAGGGGATCGCCAGCACGAAGAGGATCGGCTGCTGCACCTCGGTGTCCCCCCAGTTGTTCTCGAACAGCCCCGCCAGGTTGAAGGCCAGCAGGGCCACCAGGACGCCGACGTAGAGATCCGCCCGCGGGCCGCGGTGCCTCCCCTCGCGCACGAACGCGCGCCAGGCGACGGTGGCCGCGGCGCCGGTCAGGGCGAGGTAGGCGGCGAGCGACGGGAGCCCCTGCTCGGCCGCGATCTGCAGCCAGCTGTTGTGCAGGTGGGGGACCTCGAAGCGCGGCGCCGCGAGCGGCCGATAGAGGGCGTAGCGGGCGCGCACGAGGTCGGGGCCGAGGCCGAAGACGGGGCGCTCGCGGACCATCGCGAGGCCGGCCTTCAGCATGCAGAGGCGGTCGAAGTTCGAGGCGTCGCGCAGGTCGCCGATCGAGGCCACCCGCTCGAGCACCGGCACCGGCGCCAGCACCACGAACAGCGCCGCCGCCGGCAGGTAGGCGAGGAGGAGCCGCGGCGCGCGGATCAGGATCAGCACGGTCAGCGACAGCGCGAGCGCCACCCAGGCGTTGCGGGTGTAGGTGCCGAGCAGGGCGGCGTTGATCACCGCCAGCGCCCCCCAGCGCCAGACGCTCCGCCAGCGGCGGGCGTAGGTCATCGACGCCAGGAGCAGCAGGTCGCTGATCAGCAGGAAGCCCGAGAAGGTCATGTAGTGCGAGAACGGCCCGCGGATGCGCCGGTTGATGTCGTCGTCGCCCAGCAGGTACTGGGTCAGCCCCTCGCAGGCGAGGAGCGCCGCGAGGACGATCAGCACCCCGACCAGGAAACGGACCTGGCGCTCCCGGCGCACCAGCAGGGGAGCCATGAACAGGGTCGACAGCGCGAAGAGGTCCGACAGGTAGCGCAGGCTGGCGACCGGATCGTAGGAGGCGGCCACCGACCCGAGCAGCATCAGCACGTAGACGCCGAGCGGGATCAGCATCGGCGCGAGGGCGCGCCAGGGGACGTCGCGGCGGCGCGACCAGGGGAGGAGGAGGACGGTCAGGCCGAGCAGGACCTCCGAGATGGCGATGCCGAAGAGGGCGGCGAAGTGGGCCACGTACAGCCCGTAGCCGGCGCGGGCGGCGGGCGGGTCGGAGGCCGCGAAGAGAGGTTCCGCCGCGGGGGCGGCGGTCGCGGCGGGCCGGAGTCCGGCGGCTTCGGCCGCGGCGTCAGCGTCCGACGGCGGAGGCAGGGAGGGCCTCCTCGATGAGCATGATGGGGATGTCGGAGACGATCGGGTAGATGAGCCCCGAGGTGGCGCAGTAGAGCCCCTGCTCCACCACCGGCTCCTCGTCCCGGAAGTGCTCCCGGTACTTCTCCACCAGAGTCTCCCGGATCTCCCGGGGGATCTCGATCAGCTCCAGCTCCCCCTTCGACTGGGGGCAGACCAGGATGTCCAGCAGCTCAGGATCGACGGCCATGGCCCGAGAGGATATCACAGGGCTCACGGCCGGAAACCATAGGTGAGGACCAGCGACTCGCTCCCCGGATTGTGCACGTAGATGTGGGCGTTCGACAGGTGGAACAGCATCAACCCCATCCGGCTGTGGTCGCCGAAGCGGCGGGAGAGCTCGATCCCGGAGCGGAACTCGACCGGACCGCCGAGCTTGAACCCCTCGCTGCCGTGGCTGTAGAGGCCGGGGGCGAACTGGATGCTGAGCTCCCACGGCGTTCCCAGCGGGATGTCGCAGCGCAGGCCGCTGTAGACGAAGAACGCCCCCTGGGTGGCGGCCATCACCCCGGTCGCCGGCGCCAGCTCCGGGATGAAGCGCGGCAGCCAGTGGATCTTGTGATGGGCGAAGCGCACCTCGGCCGCCCCCTCCAGTTGGGTGTCGGAGCGCAGGCCGAAGGCCCCCGTGCTGACCGAGATTTCGGAGGGGCCCGCGGCAAGGGCTGGGACGGCCGCGAGGGTGCCCAGGAACGGGATGAGCAGGAGGAGCCGGCGGGGAGCGGTCGCGAGGGATCTCATGCGAGGCGGTATAGCACTGGATGCGCCTTCGGCTCAAGGCGGCGCCTTGTACAAGACCTCTGCGCCAGCCCGTAGGGCGGCCTTCCTGTAGCCCAGGGTGTGAACCCACCCTCTTATACACATCTTGCGGCTTCGGCGTAATCGTGGACTGACCGGTCAAGGAGCCTTTTTCCTCCCCTGTACTCGGGGGAGGCCAGGAGGGGGCGCCCCCGTTACGAATCCATCCCCTTGTCCGCGCCTGCCTCCCCCTCCAAGGCCGAGGCGATCGCGGTCAACACGCCTTCCGTGTTCTTGAGCACCTCGTGGTTCCAGAATCGAAGAACCCGGTATCCCCTCGCGGTGAGCCAGCGGTCCCGCACCTCGTCGTCCAAGCTTCCCAGGTGCTGCCCGCCATCGATCTCGAGCACCAGTCTCCGCTGCAGGCGGGCAAAGTCGACGATGTAAGGGCCGATCGGCACCTGTCGCCGAAAGTGCACCCCGAGGAAGTGGCGCCGGAGATACCGCCAGAGCCTACGCTCGGCATCGGTCATCCGCCGGCGCAATTCGCGGGCTTGGGCTGTGGAGTCCATCCAGAAAGCCTCTCTTTACCACCCAGGAAAGAGAAATTGAGCCCGCAGGATATCGAATTTGGGAACGTCGTTGGCGCTCGTTCGAACCTTATTGCAGTCTGGAGCGTTGCGCCCCCTCCTGGCCTCCCCCGAGTACAGGGGAGGAAAAAGGCTCCCGGATCGGGCGGTTCACGACTACGCCGAAACCGCGAGATGTGTATAAGAGGGTGGGTGTGAACCCTGGGCTACGTCGGCCGACCCACCTCCCTTTTCCGAGGCGCGCCCCCCACCCAGGGTTCACACCCTGGGCTACAGGAAGGCCGCCCCTACGGGCTGGCGTTCAGGCATCCGCGGAAAGTCGTAGACAATCACCGGGCTCGAGGACGCGTCGCTTAAGATACCCGTCGTGCGACCCGTTCTCCTCGGCTCTCCGCCTCGTTCCGACCGGCCCGCGCCGCCTCCTCCTCCTGAGATCTCGCTGGTCATCCCGGTCTACAACGAGGTGGCGAATCTCGCGCCGCTGGCCGCCGAGATCCGCGCCGCCCTCGGGCCGCTCGGCCGCACCTACGAGGTGCTCTTCGTCGACGACGGCAGCACGGACGGCAGCGCCGACCTGCTGCGCGAGCTGGCGCGCGCCGACCCGGCCGTGCGGGTGCTCCGCCAGCGGCAGAACGCCGGGCAGTCCGCCGCCCTCGGCGCCGGCTTCCGTTTCGCCCGCGGCGGCACCGTGGTCACCCTGGACGCCGACCTGCAGAACGATCCGGCGGACATCCCCCGCCTGCTCGCCCGGATCGGCGAGTGGGACGTCGTCTGCGGGGTGCGCACCCGCCGCCGCGACTCCTGGCTCCGCCGGGCCTCCTCGGCGGTCGCCAACCGGGTGCGCAACCGGGTCACCCGCGAGAACGTCACCGACGTCGGCTGCTCGCTGCGCGCCTGCCGCGCCGAGCTGCTGCGCCAGATCCCCCACTTCGACGGCATGCACCGCTTCCTCCCCACCCTGCTCAAGCTGGCCGGAGCGCACGTGCTCGAGATCCCCGTCCATCACCGGCCGCGCCGCCATGGCGACCCCAAGTACAACATCCGCAACCGCCTCTGGCGCTCGCTCGGCGACCTGCTCGCCGTCCGCTGGCTGCAGAAGCGCTGGATCGACCGCAGCAGCTGCGAGGAGATCGAGGTTTGGACTCAGGACTGTGGAAGGACATCGGCGGCCTCGGACAGGTTCTCTTCGGCTGCCGCTTCGTCGTGCAGTGGATCGCTTCCGAGCGGCGCCGCCAGCCCGTCATCCCGCGCACCTTCTGGTATCTCAGCCTGACCGGCGGCGCCCTGGTGCTCGCCTACGCCATCCACCAGCGGGACCCGGTCTTCATCATCCCCCAGGCGGCCGGCCTGGTGATCTACCTGCGCAACCTCTGGCTCAGCTTCCGCCCCGGGGCGCACGCCGTCGCCGCTCCGCTCGATTGAGATTGTGTACTGGTGTTGTAATACACCCGTGCTACACTGTTCTCCGACGGGACGCTCAACCCCCCGTAAGGAGAAGCGATGAACGTACGGAAAGGTTTCCTGATGATGGCCGGGCTCGCCCTCACCTCGGTGAGCCTCCTGGCGGCCGCCGCGCCGGCGCCCCCCCAGGGCGACGCCGCCACCAAACAGACGGTCACCGACACCCGCAACGTCGGCACGGCGATGTGGCACTGGTACAAGGATCAGGTGGCTTCCAGGCGGAGCGAGGAGAGCCACAAGAAGGCGGTGGACGAGAGCAAGACCACGTCGGTCGACTTCGCGGCGGTCCCGGTGATCTCCCGCGAGGAGCTGGCGAAGATCCTGGTCCCCAAGTACATCGCCGCCATCCCCGAGAAGGACGGCTGGGGGCACCCCTACGAGTTCCGGCTCCAGACCCAGGATCCCGACGCCGTCCGGGTGATGGCGGTGCGCAGCGCCGGGAGGGACGGCAGCTTTTCGGGGACGGCCTACGAGGTCGGCGCCTTCCCGCCGGCCGACCACGACCAGGACATCACCTGGATGGACGGCTTCTTCGTCCGCTGGCCGAACGGCGACGGCAAGGGAAATTACAAGGACAAGGGGTAGACGGCGCCCGCGAGGCAGCTCAGGACTGGGGGTCGGGGATCAGCAGGCGCTCGATCCCCCGCGCCCTGCCGGTCGCCTCGTCGACGTCGACGATGGCGCCGGCGAGGCGGACGTCCCCCTTGGCGACCTCGAAGGACGAGCGGGTCTGGAGGAGGAAGCGCTTCATCACCTTGTCCACCCGCATGCCGATCACCGAGTCGTAGGGGCCGGTCATGCCGACGTCGGTCTGCAGGGCCGTCCCCTGCGGCAGGATGCGCTCGTCGGCGGTGGGGACGTGGGTGTGGGTGCCGAGCACGGCGCTCACCCGGCCGTCGAGGTAGAAGCCCATCGCCTGCTTCTCGCTGGTCACCTCGGCGTGGAAGTCGACCAGGATCACCTTGTACTTCGGGTCGAGGGTGCGCAGCAGCTCGTCGGCCTTGAGGAACGGCGAGTCGAGGTTGCTCATGTAGACCAGCCCCTCGAGGTTGATCACCGCCACCGGGATGCCGGCCGCCGTCTCCCCCAGGTGGAGCCCGCGCCCGGGGTTGCCGGCCGGGTAGTTGGCGGGGCGCAGCAGCTTCGGATGGCGGTCGAGCAGCTCGACCCCCTCCTTCTTGTCCCAGACGTGGTTGCCGGTGGTGTAGACGTCGATCGGCAGCTCGGCGAGCTCGCGCAGGATGTCCGGGGTGACGCCGAACCCCCCCGCCGAATTCTCGACGTTGACCACCACGTAGTCGATCCGGTGGTGGTCGACCAGCCGCGGGATCTGGTTGTGGAGGGCCCGCCGCCCCGGCTTGCCGATCACGTCGCCGACGAAGAGGAGCTTCATCCCATCTTCACCGCGCGTACTCGACCGACCGCGTCTCGCGGATCACGGTCACCTTGATCTGCCCGGGATAGGTCAGCTCCTGCTCGATCTTGCGGGCGATGTCCTTCGACAGCCAGAGCGCCGCCTCGTCGCCGATCTTGCCGCTGTCGACGATGATGCGGATCTCGCGGCCGGCCTGGATGGCGAAGGTCTTCTGCACCCCCTTGAAGGCGGAGGCGATCTCCTCGAGCTTCTCGAGGCGCTTGACGTAGGTCTCGAGCACCTCGCGCCGCGCCCCCGGCCGGGCGGCCGACAGGGCGTCGGCGGCGGTGACCAGCACCGCCTCGACCGTCTGCGGGTCGTAGTCGCCGTGGTGGCAGGCCATCGAGTGGACCACCTCCTCGGTCTCGCCGTATTTGCGCAGCAGGTCGATGCCGATCTGGAGGTGCGTGCCATCCATCTCGCGGTCGATCGCCTTGCCGATGTCGTGCAGCAGGCCGCCGCGGCGGGCGACTGCCACGTTGGCCTTGAGCTCGGCCGCCATGGTGCCGGCGAGGAAGGCGACCTCGCGGCTGTGGTGGAGGACGTTCTGGCCGTAGGAGGTGCGGTAGCGCAGGCGCCCGAGGAGCTTGATCAGCTCCGGATGCATCCCCGGGATCCCCAGCTCGAGCAGCGCCGCCTCCCCCTCCTGGAGGATCTTCTGCTCGAACTCGGCCTTCACCTTCTCGACGATCTCCTCGATGCGGGCGGGGTGGATGCGGCCGTCGACGATCAGGCGCTCGAGGGCGACCCGCGCCACCTCGCGCCGGAAGGGGTCGAAGCCGGAGAGGATCACCGCCTCGGGGGTGTCGTCGACGATCAGGTCGACCCCGGTCGCCGTCTCGAGGGCGCGGATGTTGCGCCCCTCGCGGCCGATGATCCGCCCCTTCATCTCGTCGTTGGGGAGCATCACCACCGAGACGGTGGTCTCCGAGACGTAGTCGGAGGCGGCGCGCTGCACCGCCATGCCGATGATCCGCTGCGCCTGGCGACCGGCCTGCTCGCGCGCCTCGTCCTCGATCCGCTTGACGATGTGGGCGGCCTCGATCCGCGACTCGTCCTCCATCACCTTGACCAGCTCTTCCTTCGCCTGCTGGGCGGTGAGGCCGGCGATCTGCTCGAGCTTGGTGCGCTGCTCGTCGAACATGCGGCCGAGCTCGGCCTCGCGCTTCTCGAGGGTCTTCTCGCGGGCGGCGACCGAGCGGTCGAGCTGCGAGAGCTCCTTGTCGCGGCGGCCGAGCTCCTCCCCCCGCTTGTCGAGGCTGTCCTCTTTCTGGGTGAGGCGGCGCTCCTGGACCTCGAGCTCGGCACGCCGCTTGCGCGACACCTTCTCGAACTCGCTGCGCGCCTGGAGGAGCTTCTCGCGCGCGGCCACCTCGGCCTCGCGCATCTGGGTCTCGCTGTTGCGCTTGGCGTCCTCGACGATCTGGTCGGCCTCGCGGTGCGAGGCCGCCAGGACGCGCTTCGACTCCTGGCGCAACGAGCGCCAGCCGAGCACCAGGACAAGGACAGAGACGGCCAGCGCCGTCACGGCCACGATGATGATTGCGGTGTTCACCGGTTACCCCTTATCTACAAAGGGACCCGGCGAGATCTCGAGAAGGCTCCTCGGTGAGGAGAGGTTAAAGGCATCCCCCGCGCGGCCGTGAGGACCCGGGCGTTTAGAACCTACGCGCCAGGTGGGTGTCCGCTTCGTGAGCCGTTAGCGTCCTCGTACGAGCGAGGCTGGCACAGGCCACACGAGTAAAGGACTCCCGTGGAATGAATGTTGGTTCTACAGTGGTAGAGCCCATCACGAACCACGCAGGGGATGCCAACCCTTGTTCCATCATATCTTGAGCGGACGTCGCCGATGCCCCGGTTTCAACCTTCGAGGGCATGAGTTAATTCCTCGGTCAACGCCGCCACCTTCTCCCGGATCTCGACCCGTTCCCCTTCTTGCCCATTCTGAAGATTCTGAGCTTGCGACAACTCGTCCGCGAGGTTGAGCGCCACCAGGATCGCGATCCGGGCCGTATCGCCCTTCACGTGCTCGGCCACCTCCCGCATCCTGCGGTCCACGAGGCTGGCCAGGTTCTGGAGGTGCCCGTTCTCGTCGCTGCCGCGAACGTTGTACACCTCGCCGAAGATCTCAACCTGCGTTGTGGTTGAAGGAGGCATGGCTCATCGTCCGTGGTAGTGCCACCGGCCAGCAAGTTCCATCGTGCCAGCGGTTTGGCGAGGAGCACTATAGCACAGGTGGCAAGCCTGCCCGGGAAGGGCCAAAAGCCGTGCCGTCCTGCCGCGCGGGGTCGTCTACAATGCCCTGCCCATGCCGCTCTATCCCACCCTCCGCCGCCTCCTCTTCCGGCTCGATCCGGAGGCCAGCCATGGGCTCGGCATCGCCGCCCTGCGCGCCGCGGCGGCCCTGCCCGGCGCCGTCCCCCTGCTCGCGCGGCGGAACCTGGTGGCTGCGGAGCCCCTGCGGCAGACCCTGTTCGGCCGCGAGGTGCTCAATCCGGTCGGGCTCGCCGCCGGCTTCGACAAGGACGCCGTCGCCGTTCCCGCCCTCGCCGCCCTGGGCTTCGGCTTCGCCGAGGTGGGGACGGTCACCCCGCTGCCGCAGGCGGGGAACCCCCGGCCGCGCCTGTTCCGCCACCCGGCGGCACGGAGCCTCCAGAACTCCCTGGGGTTCAACAACGGGGGGCTCGCCGAGATGCGGCGCCGCCTCGAGCGGCTCTACCCGGCCGCCCTGCCGCTCGGCGTCAACGTCGGCAAGAACAAGGCGACGCCGGCCGACCGCGCCCTCACCGACTACGAGATCCTGATCCGCGGCCTGCACGAGGTCTCTGACTACCTGGTGGTCAACCTCTCGTCCCCCAACACGCCGGGGCTCCGCGACCTCCAGAACGAGCCCTTCCTGCGCGCCCTCTTCGCCCTCGCCAAGGGGATCACCGCCAAGCCGATCCTGGTCAAGATCGCCCCCGACCTCGCGGCCGCCGAGGCGGTGGCCCTCTGCCGCGCCGCCGTCGAGGCCGGCGCCGCCGGGGTGATCGCCACCAACACCACGACCGACTATGCCCTGCTGCCGGGCGCCCGCGAGGCGGGCGGCCTCTCGGGAGAGGTGCTGCGCGAGAAGAGCTTCCGGATCTTCGACGCCGTGGCCGCCGAGCTGTTCGGCCACGCGCTGCTGATCAGCGTCGGGGGGATCGACTCCGGCGCCGAGGCCTACCGGCGCCTGAAGGCCGGTGCCTCGCTGGTCGAGGTCTACACCGGCCTGGTCTACGAAGGGCCCGGCCTGCCGCGGCGGATCAACCGGGAGCTGCTGGCGCTGATGGCGCGCGACGGGGTGAAGGGGATCGGTGAGGTGATCGGGGCGGACCGGAAATGATGGCGCCCGGCCGTTGCAGCGTGCGAAGGGCGACCGCGGGTCGCCCCTACACCCGCGGTCGAGATCTGGTGTAGGGGCGACCCGCGGTCGCCCTTCCTTATTCCGCCACCAACCCCTCGAGCCGCTCGGCCAGCGCCTCGACCCGGCGCCGCACCTCTTCGCGCTCGGCTTCCCAATCGCCGGCACCGCTCTCGCCGTCCCCGGCGAGCTCCCCCTCGAGCTCGGCGATGCGGGCGCGCAGGGTGCGGTTCTCCTCTTTCATCTCGTTGAGCCGGGCGACGGCGTCGTGCACCCGGGCTTCCAGACCATCCAGCCACTCGATCTCCAAAGGCCTACCCCTTCCAGCCGAAGCGGCTCTCGAGCTCCTGGACGAGGGCCCCTTGCCGGGCGTTGACCTCCCCTTGAGTCAGCGAGCGCTCGCGCGCGTTGTAGTTGAACGAGAGGGTCGTGTTCACCGCCCCCGCGGGGACTCCGGCGCCGCGGTAGCGCTCCTTGAGCTCCCAGGAGACGAGGTCCGGCGGCGCCAGCTCGGCGATCGCGCGGTCGATCTCAGCCCAGGGGACGGCGAGCGCGTGGGTCAGCGTGAAGTCCGCCGAGATCCCGGGGTAGCGCGAGGGGATGCTGATTCCCCGGCTCTGGTCGCTCCCCGCCGCCGGTGCGAGGGCGGCGGTCGCCAGCTCGGCCACGAAGAGGGGGTACCCCTCCTCCTCCGCCACCCGGCCGAACCAGCCGACCACCTCGCCGTCGCGCAGCAGCTCGGCCGCGTTGCCGGCGAGCAGGCCGGGAAGCTCCGCGGCGCGCACTTCGAGGCGCACCCCGAAATCGGCGGCCAGCGCCTCGACCGTCCCCTTGAGGTCGAAGAGGTCGAGCTCCATCTCGCGCTGCCAAGGGTTCCCCACCCGGCCGCCGCAGACCAGCGCCACGTGCTCGGGCTCGTCCGGCAGCTCGCCGGCCCCGCGCCCGTAGAAGACGTCGGCGATCTCGAACATGCGGACGGCGGCGAGCCCGCGCCGCTGGTTGAAGCGGGCGGTCTCGACCAGGTTCGGCACCAGCGAGCGGCGCAGCACCGAATACTGCTCGGAGAGCGGGTTGGCGAGGCGCAACGGCACCGCCTCCGGCCGCAGGCTGGGGAAGGCGGCGTCGCGGGCCGGGTCGAGGAAGGCGAAGTGGATCGTCTCGACGTAGCCCGAGGCGGCGAGCTGGCGCCGGGCGCGCTCGCGGCGGAGCTGGTTCGGCGCCTTCGGCGCGTCGGCGCCGGCGAGGCTCGGCAGCGCCGCCGGGATGCGGTCGAAGCCGTAGATCCGCAGCACCTCCTCGTAGAGGTCCTGCGGGTAGACGTCGTGCGGCGGCTCGGGGCGCGGCTGGAAGTCGAAGTAGCGCCAGGTGGGGACGGTGATCCGCCACGCCCCTGCCGCCCCGCCCTCGACCTCGAAGCCGAGGCCGCCGAGCCAGCGCTCGGCGTCGGCGGGGGGGATCTCGGCGCCGGCGAAGGCGTCGAGGCGCGCCAGGTCGAGGCGGCCGTGGCGGTGCCACGACCTCCCCTCCGCCCGCACGTCGAGGGCGCCGGCGAGCACGGTCCCTCCCGGCCACCTCGACGATCAGCGCGGCGGCGCGCGCCGCCGCCTCGGCGCAGATCCCCGGGTCGCTGCCGCGCTCGAAGCGGTGGCAGGCGTCGGTGTGGAGGCCGAGCCGCCGGGCGGCGACGCGCACCCGCTGCGGGTCGAAGTGGGCGGCCTCGATCAGCAGGTCGCGGGTGGCGTCGGTGACCTCGCTGTCGGCCCCGCCCATCACCCCCGCCACGCCGACCGGGCGCTCGTCGTCGGCGATCACCAGCATCTCGGGATCGAGCGCCCGCTCGACGCCGTCGAGAGTGGTCAGCCGCTCCCCCGCGCGCGCCCGGCGCGCCACGATCGCCTTGCCGGCCAGCTTGTCGAGGTCGTAGGCGTGGAGCGGCTGCCCCAGCTCCCAGAGGACGAAGTTGGTGACGTCGACCACGTTGTTGATCGAGCGCAGGCCGATCGCCTCGAGCCGTCGGCGCAGCCACTCGGGGCTGGGGCCGATCCGCACGCCGCGGACCACCCGCGCCGCCAGGCGCGGGCACCCCTCGGGGTCCTCGACCTCGACGCGGGCGGCGCCGGCGGTGCGCTCGGCGCCTTCCACCGGCTCGGCGGCCGGGCGGCGCAGCTGGCGCCCGTAGAGCACCGCGATCTCGCGCGCCAGCCCGAAGTGGTTCATGCAGTCGGGGCGGTTGGTGGTGACGTCGACGTCGAAGAGGGTGTCGCCGCCGTGGTCCGAGACCCCTTCGACCGCCAGCCCGGCGGCGGTCAGCCGCTTCGCCAGCTCCTGCGGATCGGCGGGGAGGTCGACGTAGTCGGCGAGCCAGGAGAGAGAGAATTCCATCGCCGTCAGCCCTTCACCTGGCGCAGCAGCCGCTCGTCGTTCTCGAACAGCAGGCGGATGTTGGGGATGCCGCCGTAGCGGTTCATCGCCACGCGGTCGACCCCCATGCCGAAGGCGAAGCCGGAGTAGACGTCCGGGTCGATGCCGACCCCGGCGAGCACCCGCGGATCGACCATGCCGCACCCCAGGATCTCCATCCAGCCGGTGCCGGAGCAGACCTCGCAGCCCACTCCCTTGCAGGTCTGGCAGGTGACGTCGACCTCGGCGGAGGGCTCGGTGAACGGGAAGTAGCTCGGCCGCAGGCGGATCTCGACGTCCGGCGCGAAGAGGCGGCGCAGGAAGTAGAGCAGCGTCCCCTTGAGATGGCCGACGGTGATCCCCTCGGCGACCGCCAGCCCCTCGACCTGATGGAACATCGGCGAGTGGCGCAGGTCGTTGTCGTTGCGGTACACCCGCCCCGGGCAGAGCACGCGGATCGGCGGCCGGCGCGCCAGCATGGTGCGGATCTGCACCGGCGAGGTGTGGGTGCGCAGGAGGCTGCCGTCTTCGAGGAAGAAGGTGTCCTGGGTGTCGCGCGCCGGGTGGTTCTTCGGGAAGTTCAGCGCCTCGAAGTTGTGGTAGTCGGTCTCGACCTCCGGCCCCTCGGCGACGCTCCAGCCGAGCTCGGCGAAGATCTCCTCCATGTCGCGGATGACCAGGGTCACCGGGTGGAGGCTGCCGAGCCGCGGCGGGCGCCCGGGGAGGGTGACGTCGACGGCCGAGGCCGCCCGCGCCGCCTCCCGCTCGCGCGCCGCGAGGTCGGCGTCGAGCTCGGCCAGGCGCTGCTCGACGGTCGTCTTCAGCCGGTTGACCGCCTCGCCATAGGCGCGGCGGTCGGCCGGCTCGACCTTCTTGATGTCCTCGAGGAGGGTGCGGACGATCCCCTGCTTGCGCCCCATCCACTGGACGCGCAGCGCCTCCCAGTCCGCGCGCCCGCGGACCGCGGAGAGCGCGCGCGCGAACTCGGACTCCCAGCCGGCGAGCGCGGCGAGCCCCGCCGGACCCTCGCCGGCTGCCACCGCTCAGGCCTCCGCGGATGCCGCAGTTGCCGGAGAGGAGGAGCCCTGGTCGCCGAGCGCCGCCTTGGCCAGCGCGGCGATGCCGCCGAAGCCGTCCGGATCGGCCACCGCCATGTCGGCCAGCACCTTGCGGTCGAGGGTCGAGCCGGCGGCCTTGAGGCCGGCGATCAGGTTGCTGTAGTTGAGCCCGTGGAGGCGGGCGGCGGCGTTGATGCGGACGATCCAGAGGCTGCGCAGGTGGCGCTTCTTCTGGCGCCGGTCGCGATAGGCGTACACCCCCGCCTTGTCCACGGCCTGCTTGGCCATGCGGTAGGCGTTCCCCTTGGTCCCCCAGAAGCCGCTCGAAAGCTTGAGGATCTTCTTGCGTTTTTGCAGGCGCTTATTGCCGCGCTTTACACGTGCCATTCTCTCGAACCTCGTTTCTGCTCCTCGCCCGCTGGACGGGGGGAGCGGTCGTCGAGCCCGCTTGAAGCCGGCGCTTCGCCGGGGGGCTCACGGCTCCGGGGGCAGGTCCTTCCCGCCGGCGGCCGCTGGTTTTGAAGTGTGGGGCTACTGGCCTACTGGTGCAGCATGCCCTTGAGCGTGCCGGCGAAAGCGGGCGAGACCTCGACGGACTTGCGCAGCTTGCGCTTCCGCTTGGTGGTCTTCTTGGTCAGGATGTGGCTGTGCATCGCCTGGTTGCGAATCACCTTGCCGGTCCCCGTGACCTTGAAACGCTTTGCGGCACCCTTGTGCGTTTTCTGCTTCGGCACGGGTGTCTCCTTTGCTCGAGACGGGCCCTTCCCGCCTCGGGATCTCAATCAACGTACAGACTTCTGCATCAGGAATGCTCGCCCGAATCGGAGCTCTTCTTCGAGCTGCCGCCGTGACGCGGCTGGCCGAAGATGACGTGCATCCGGTTCCCGGCCATTTCGGGCGACGATTCTAGCACCCCGTGCTCCCCCAGGTCAGCCTCGAAGCGCTTGAGCAGCTTGTGACCGAGGTCCTGGCGGGCCATTTCACGCCCCCGGAACTGCACGGTGGCCTTCACCTTGTCCCCTTCCCCCAGGAAGCGGATGGCGTTCTTGAGCTTGAAGTCGTAGTCATGCTCGTCGATGTTGGGCCGGAACTTGACCTCTTTGACGTGGATGATCTTCTGCTTCTTCTTCGACTCGTGCGCCTTCTTCTTGGACTGGTACAGGAACTTGCCGAAATCCATGATCCGGCAGACCGGCGGCTTGGCCGTCGGGGCCACCTCCACCAGGTCGAGCTCCTGTGCCTGCGCCAGCCTCAGCGCCTCTTCGATCGGCACGATGCCGCCCTGGCCGCCGTCGGCGTCCACCAGGCGCACTTCGCGAACCCGGATACGATCGTTGATCCGCGTCGTCTTGTCGATGTCAGCTCACCCCCTGAGAGCGTCGGGCTTCCACCCGTAGGATCGTGTTCAGACTGTCTCTCCTTCCAGTGTAAGTGTTCTAGAGCTCGCGGCTGCGCGCCTTCGTGAGCTCGCCCAGCCGCGCCAGGAAGTCCGCCGTCGCCATGGCGCCGAGGTCCTCCCCCGCCCGCCGCCGCACCGAGACCGTCCCCTCCTCGGCCTCGCGGGCGCCGACCACCAGCATGTAGGGGACCTTCTGCACCTGCGCCTCGCGGATGCGGTAGCCGAGCTTCTCGTTGCGGGCGTCGAGCTCGCTGCGCACGCCGGCGGCGGCGAGCCCGCGCTGGACGCTCTCCGCGTACTCGGCGAACTTCTCCGAGATCGGCAGCACCACCGCCTGCACCGGCGCCAGCCAGAGCGGGAACGCCCCCGCCGTCTGCTCGATCAGGATCGCCATGAACCGTTCGATGGAGCCTAGCATGGCGCGGTGGATCATCACCGGCACGTGCTCGCCGCCGTCGGCCCCCACGTACGAGAGATTGAACCGCCGCGGCATCTGGTAGTCGAGCTGCACGGTGCCGAGCTGCCAGCTGCGGCCGATCGAGTCGCGGACGTGGAAGTCGATCTTCGGGCCGTAGAAGGCGCCGTCCCCCGGATTGACCTGGTAAGCCAGGCCGCGCCCGTCGAGCGCCCGCGCCAGCGCCGATTCCGCGCGGTCCCACAGCTCGTCGGCGCCGATCCGCTTCGCCGGCCGGGTCGACAGCTCGATCCGCACGTCCTCGAAGCCGAAGGTGCGATAGACCTCGAGGATCATGTCGGCGACCGCCACCACCTCAGCCTCGATCTGCTCTTCGGTGCAGAAGACGTGGGCGTCGTCCTGCGAGAAGGAGCGGACGCGGAACATGCCGTTGGTGACGCCGCTGCGCTCGTAGCGATGGAGGCGCCCGAAGTCGGCATAGCGCACCGGCAGGTCGCGGTAGGAGCGCAGCCGGGTGCCGAAGATCAGGCAGTGGCTCGGGCAGTTCATCGGCTTGACCGCCATCTGCCGCTCGTCGGCCTCGGTGAAGAACATGTTCTCGGCGTAGTTGTCGTAGTGCCCCGAGGTCTTCCACAGCTCGAGGTCGAGGATCTGCGGCGTGATCACCTCGCCGTAGCCGTAGCGGGCGTAGAGCTCCCGCACGTAGTCGATCAGCCCGTTGTAGACCGCCCCCCCCTTGGGATGGAGGAACGGCATCGCCGGCGCCAGCGGGCTGAAGCTGAACAGATCGAGCTCGGTCCCCAGCCGCCGGTGGTCGCGGGCGCGCGCCTGCTCGACCTGCGCCAGGTACTCCTCCATCTCCTTCGGGGAGGCGAAGGCGGTGCCGTAGATCCGCTGCAGGCGTTCGTTCTTCTCGTCCCCCTTCCAGTAGACGCTGGAAGCTTCGAGCAGCTTGACGGCGCCGATCTGCGACAGGCTCCGCACGTGCGGCCCGCGGCAGAGGTCGGTGAAGCGGCCGTCGCGGTAGAGGGTGATCGTCTCCCCCTCCGGGATGTCCTTGAGGCGCTCGACCTTCAGCGTCTCCCCCATCTCGCGGAAGATCCGCTCGGCCTCGTCGCGCGACACCTCGATGCGCTCGAACTCGCTCCCCTCGGCGAGGATCTCGCGCATCTTCGCCTCGATCCGCTCGAGGTCCTCCGGGGTGAACGGGCGCGGGAAGCGGAAGTCGTACTGGAACTTCTCGCTGTGGTCCTGGCGGCCGGCGTCGATCTCCGCCTCCGGCCAGAGCCGCTTGACGGCGTCGGCGAGCACGTGCTCGGCGCTGTGCCGTACGGTCTCCCCCGCCTCCGGGCTCTTGACGGTGAAGATGCGGAACGCCCCTCCGCGCTCGAGCGGCAGGCGCAGGTCGACCCTCTTCCCGTCGAGCTCGGCGCCGACCGAGTCCTTCGCCAGGCGCGGACCGATCGCCGCGGCGACCGCCAGCGGTGTGGTGCCGGCGGGGACCGTGCGCACGGAGCCGTCGGGGAGGGTCAGTTCGATAGCTTCAGTCATGGTCTCCATTAGACCACCCAATAGACCATACAAGTTTGCTGGAATAAAGAGATTTGTCTCTCGGTCCGCCCCCGCGTGCCGATCGAGTCACGAGCGGGAGTGGTGGTAGGCGCTAGCGGACTTGAACCGCTGACCTCTACGGTGTGAACGTAGCGCTCTAACCAGCTGAGCTAAGCGCCTGGGCATGAGACTGGGATTCGGATCACCGTTGGAATGCTGTCTCCGGTTCTGCTCTCTCGCTCTGGTGCCCGAATCCACTCCTGAAACCGCCGGAAAAGGGGCTTGGTAGGCCCAAGCGGACTTGAACCGCTGACCTCTACGATGTCAACGTAGCGCTCTAACCAGCTGAGCTATGGGCCTGTTCCTCCCCTTGCTGGCAGTCGCCAGGGGAGGGGAAGGGTAGCAAAGGGTGGCGGAGGTGTCAAACGGGGGGCCGCCCGCGCTCAAACACTTCCCGTTCAAAGAATACAGGGGGCCTTGTGGGGCCCCCTGGGGTTCGAATGCTCGACGCGATCGCTTGCCTCTATTGGCTAAGAGGAAAGCCGCGCCGATGGGTAGCAATAACACCATTCTACTGTGCCCGTTGTCGCCCTGTCAAGCGCCTCGGCACGCACTACAATATCCTCCGGACGGTATAAATTCCCGGAGGGCGCGCATGTCCACGAGAGTCATGGTCTTCGTCGACTACTGGAACTTTCAGCTCCGGCTGAATCAACTCGAGGCGAGAGAGAAAGGGGTGAGCGACTACCGCTTCAAAGTGGACTGGGCAGCTCTCGGTGCTCTTCTGGCACGGAAGGCGTGCGAGGCTGTCGCGATCGCCGACCACGTGTTTGAAGGGTGCAGCGTCTACACCTCCTTCAATCCTGGCACCGAGGAAGGCAAACGGTTCCATCATTGGGCAACGACCTGGCTGGCAAAACAGGTGGGCGTCACGGTCGAAATCAGAGAGCGCAAGCCCAAAAACCCTCCGCGATGTCCTAACTGCCACGCCGAAATCGGGACATGCCCGACGTGTAGGAGGCCGATGAAGGCTACCGTCGAAAAGGGCGTGGACACGCTCATCGCCACTGACATGATCCGATTGGCGTGGGAGGAAGCCTACGATCTCGCTGTCTTGGCGACTTCGGATGCAGATCTGATCCCGGCAGTCGATTTCCTGCGCCTCAAGGCTCGCAAGGTGGTTCAGGCGGGCTTTCCACCCTCGGGTGCAGATCTTGCGAAGGCATGTTGGGCCTCCTTCGACGTCTTTGCTCATCGGACGGAATTTACGCGCCCCTAGCCTTGATCGGGCACGACCACTCCGCCCCGGCTATGCTTCCGGCATGCTGCGCTGGCCGGGATCGCCGCGATGGGTCCGCCTCTCCCTGTGGGCCGCCGTGCTGGCGCTGGCGCTCGCCCTGCGCGTGCCGGCGCTGACGGCGGGGCTGCCGTACTTCTCCTATGTGGACGAGGGGCACGTGCTCCATCCGGCTCTCCGGATGGCCGGGACGCGGAGCTGGGATCCCGGCTGGTACCAGTACCCTTCGCTGCCGATGGACGCCATCGCCGGCGCCATCCTCCTCAATGCCCCCGGCTACGCGGCCTTCCACGGCCATCCGCTGGCGGACGACCTGACCGAGGAGCCCTCCCGCTACTACGATCTGGTCGAGCCGGCGGAGGTGATCGTGGTGGCCCGGCTGCTGGTGCTCGCCGTCAGCCTCGGGACCGTCCTCCTGACGGGGCTGCTCGCGCGCCGTCTCGCGGGAGACGCAGCGGGTCTGTTCGCCGCCCTGCTCGCCGCGCTGGTGCCGGCGCTGGTGATCCGCAGCGCCATCGTCACCACCGACCCCTGGGCCGCCTTCTTCGCGCTCGCGGCGATCTACTTCGCCGAGGGCGCCGTGCGCGCGGAGCGCCCATCCCGGGTCACGCTGCAAGCCTTGCTGGCCGGACTGATGATCGGCTGCGCGTTGACCTCGAAGTATCCCGGGGTGCTGGTCGCCGTGGCCGTGGTGCCGACGCTGCTGCGGATCGTCGGGGATTGGCGGCGCAGGGTCCTGCTGGTGGGAATCGCCACCGCCGCCGCGCTGCTCGCCGCCACCCTGACCATGCCGGCCCTGGCACTGCGGAGCCATGAGGTGATGGCGGACATCTCGCGGCAAGCCCGGCTCTACGGCACGGTCTCGGAGGGGTACTGGCGCCAGGCCGTGGGACGGGCCGAGTGGGATCAGCCGTTCGACGGGCCCGAGATGGGAATCCTCCTCGTCTCCTGCGCGCTCCTCGGAGGGATCACCGGGCTGCGCGACCGCCGGCTGGCCTGGACCGTCCTTGCCTGGGCGCTCTACGCCGGGACGCTGGTGTTCCTGCTCTGCCGCTTCCCCCTGCGCCCGTTCCGCAACCTGCTGCCGCTGGTCCCGCTCGCCTGCGTCCTCGCGGCGCTCCTCCTCGCCTGGGTGCGGCAGAGGGTCCGCCGCCCCCTCTGGGTGGACGCCGCCGCGGCGCTCGCCGCCCTCGCCCTGCTGCTGCCGGGAGACGTCGCCTTCGCCCTCGACCACGCCGGCCTCCCCGACGCGCGCTCGGAGGCGATCGCCTGGGTGGCGGCGCGCACCGGGCCGGGGGACCGGGTGCTGGTCTCCGAGGAGCTGGCGGTCGCGGGGAGCGAGTTCAACCGCCTGCGGGCGGAGGCGCTGGTGCTCGACGTCGCCCGGGCCCGCGTCCGCCTGCGCCGCCGGGGGGACGTGAAGTTCGTAATCACCGGCGAGCTCGCCAGCGCCACCGGCCTCCCCGACCTGCCGGAGGGCGGCAGGCCCGACACCCCATACGTCCTCGCCGCCCTCTTCGGCGAGCCGCCGGGGACCACCCGCTGGGACAGCCTGCGCCAGCTGCGCAGCTGGTGGCGCAGCAACGACGAGACGGTGCTCGTCTACCGGCGCACCGCTCATCCTGCCATCGGTCCGTAGATCACACTTCAGGATGCGCTAGAGTGCGCAGGCCGGGGACGAATCCCCGGCACGTACCAGGGAGATGTCACCATGAAGAAGCAGACCAAGAAGCTGGAGCTGGCGAAGGAGACCCTGCAGAACCTGGAGAACCTCGAAGACAAGAACCTCGAGTTCGTGGCCGGCGGGCGTCCTAAGACGACCAAGCCCACCATCTGCTAGCTTGCCTCAGGGGCGCCATCGCCCATCGCTGATGGCGCCCTTCCCCCCTCACGGGCAGCCACGGCAGGCGACAGTGCGCCAAAGACGGCGACATTTCCCCACGGCAGCCGACAATCTCCCAGGGCAGCGCGATGTCTCCCACGGCAGGCGACCGGGCCGCATTGTCGACCGACATTTCCCCACGGCAGCTTGCAAAGCCTCACGGCAGTCGACCGCGCGCCACGGCAGGCCGATTTTTCTCACGGCAGCCGACCGAACCAAATTGTCGACAGACTTTTCTCTACGGCAGCTGACGAAGTCCCACGGCAGCCGGCAATGCGCCAGGGCAGCGCGATGCTTTCTACGGCAGGCGACCGCGCCGAAATGTCGGCCGACATTTCGCCACGGCAGCCGACATTTTTCTACGGCAACTCAATTTTTCCCACGGCAGCGTACCGGCTCGCGCCGCCGGCTGCCGTGGCGCGTTTCAGAGCGCCGGACCGCGCACCCGCGCCAGCCAGCCCTTGAGATACTCCCCTTGCGGATGGGTGATGGAGACGGGGTGATCCGGCGCGGCGGCGAGCGGCTGGAGGAGATCGACGCGGACGCCGGCTTCCACGGCGGCGGCGAAGAAGACCTGGCGGAAGAGCTTGGTATCCATCGCGCCGCTGCAACTGAAGGTGAGCAGGAAGCCGCCGGGCTCGACGCGCGCCAAGGCGAGGCGGTTCAGATCCTTGTAGGCGCGGGCGGCGGCGTTCAGGTCCTGCCGCTTCCTGACCAGCGGCGGCGGGTCGCAGATCACCAGGCCGTAACGCTCCCGGCGCTCGCGGAGCTCCTCGAAGACGTTCGCCTTCACCCATTCGACCTGCTCGGGGGTGAAGCCGTTCAGGGTGACGTGCTCGCGCCCGGCGTCGATCAGCCGCGCCGCGGACTCGACGCAGACCACCCGGGTCGCCCCGCCGCGCAGGGAGTAGAGAGCGAAGGCGCCGGTATGGGAGAAGAGATCGAGGACGCTGCGGCCGCCGGCGTAGCGCTCGGCGAGCCGGCGGTTCTCCCGCTGGTCGCAGTAGAAGCCGGTCTTCTGCCCGCCGGCGAGCTCGGCCTGGAACATCAGGCCGGACTCGGCGAAGCGGGCCGATCCCGGGATCTCGCCGGCGACCGCCTCCTCGCCGGTCGCGGCGAGCCCTTCCGCCTTGCGCGCCGGCACGTCGTTCGCCTGCACGACCGCGGCGATCGCCATGCCGGGGAAGGCCGCGGCGAGGGCGGCGTAGGCCTCGCCGCGCAGCGCCTCGAGGCCGGCCGCCGTGATCTGGCTCACCAGCACATCGCCGAAGCGGTCGACCGTCCACCCCGGGACGCCGTCCCCCTCGGCGTTGACCAGCCGGTAGCCGGTGGTCTCCGCCGGCAGCACCGCCTCGCGCAGCGCCATCGCCTCGGCGAGGCGGGCGGCGAAGAAGGAACGGTCGGCCGCCGTGACGCCGGCGCCGAGCATGCGCACGCGGATCTGCGAGTGGGGGCTGTGGAAGCCGAGGCCGAGCGGCTTGCCGCGGGAGTCGACGACGCGGGCGAGGGGAGCGCCGGCGGCGCCGGCGAGGCGTTCGACGGCCCCTGAGAAGATCCACGGATGCCCTTCGCGGACCGACTTCTCGCGCCCCGGCTTCAGCGTGACGAGGGCCTCGCCCGCCGGCGCCCCGCCGCTAACCGCCCGGTCCCCCGGCCTTCGCCGCGGCGCCGGGAACGACGAAACGGAGGGTGTTGGCGGCGGTGCCCCCCGCGGCCCCCCCGACCTTCAAGGCGATGCGGAGGGTGTACTCGCCCGGCTTGAGGTCGGCCGGCAGCCGGAAGGTGGCGACGGCGCGGTCCGGCTTCCCCTCGCCCCCCGTCTTGCGGTCGACGATCTCGAGGTTCCCCACGGGGACCTCGCGCCCGTCGGCGGCGATCACCTCCCCCTCCCCCTTCCAGGGGGCGGGGCCGAGGTTGTAGCCGGTGAGCACCAGGCGGACGTCGCGGCCGGGAGCGAGCGCCGGATGGGCGGCCGGGATGAACGACTGGTCGCGCAGCAGGAAGGGGTACTCGGGGGCGGCTCCCCCCTCGGCCCGCGGCTGCTCGCGCACCAGCAGCCAGCGGTTCGGGGTCTCGGGGACGAGCGGCGGCAGCAGAACCGCTTCCTCCGGCCCGAAGGCGGGGACATGGAGCGTCACCACGTGGAGGCCGGAGACGCCGTTGACGGCGTTGCGCACCAGCACCCGCAGCGAGTAGTCGCCGGGGAGCAGGTCGAGATGGCCGTAGAACTTCACCCCTCCCTGGCGCAGCTGCGAGCCGTTGCGAGCGAGGTCGAGGCCGCGCGTCTGGGTGAAGAAGTCGTGCACCGCCCCGACCTCGTCGAGGGCATAGGCGTAGATCTCGACCGGCACCGACGGCGGCTGCGGCCCGGCGAGCAGGCTGGCGCCGCCGATCTCGATCAGCACCGGCACGTACGCCTTCTCTCCCCCCGAGCGGAAGGGGACGGCGAGCACCGCGGTGGACACCGCGTCGCTCTCCTCGCCGCTCATCACCTGGTTGGCGGCGGTGAGCAGCTTCTCGATCGGATCGCGCTCGGCGTAGGGCTTCGGCGGGTAATAGCCCGCCCGGTAGATGAGCCGGGCGCCGTGCACGGGGCGGGTGAGCTCGACCCGCAGCCGGTGGAAGGCGCCGGGGGCATTGGCGGCGGCGCCCGCCGCCGCGGGGGACGGCGGGCGCTCGGGCTCGACGGCCAGCACGTAGGTGACGCCGGTGCGCGCCAGCATCTGGTTCATCGCCACGCCGAGGTCGTTGTACCCCTCGTAGAGCTCGCCGCTGGTGCCGCGGGCCATCACCAGCAGGCTGTCGCGCCCGCCGAGGCGCGGCGCGCCGAGGTCGGCCCCGGCGCGCAGGCCGCCGATGTCGACCGCCTGGATGCTGCAGTCGGCGCGGCGGAACTCCTCGAGCATCCGCTCGACGGCGTTCGAGACCTCGGTCATCCCGTAGCGCTCCTCCGAGCTGTCGCGCCACGACTCGCCATTCAACATGTTCTCCCGCATCTCCTCCTGGCGCTCGCGGTCGGACGTCCCCTGGAGCAGGCCGACGTCGAACCCCTCGGAGAGGAAGACCATGTACTTGCGCCCCTCGACGGCGGAGATCTGGCGGGCGAGCTCGGCGAAGGAACGGGTGAACAGCTCGACGCGGGTTTTGAGGGCGGTCCGGTCGGCATCCTCGACCGGCTGGGTGACGAGCTCGAGGCGGGCGAGCACCCCGGGATCGACCACCTCCGCCAGCGGATCGCGCGCCAGCCGCGGCGCGCCGCCGGTCGCGGCGTTGTCCACCCCCAGCACCTCCTGGAGGACGAGGCGGAGCGGGTCGGCCGCGCTCGCCGTCAGGTCGAAGAGGCCCAGGCTGCCGAGGGCGGCGTCGATCTGCCGGCGGTCGGCGGTGAAACCGAGCACCAGCTGCGGGCCGCGGGAGGCGCTGTAGGTGGCGACCGCCACCAGGTCGGTCGGATGGAGATGGGAGAGCAGGCCGGCCGCCGCCCGGCGCGCCTTGAGGATCGCCTTCGGCTGCGAGAAGGCGAGGTCGAACAGGAGCAGGAAATGCCGCCGCGCCGCCGCCGGCGCCTCGGATCTCCGGCCGGCGGAGGCGAGGTCGAGCGCCTCGAAGCCGGTGACCGGCAACCGGCGGCGCCCCTCCCAGACCTGGAAGTCGCCGGCCTGGAGGCCGCGCACCGGCTCGCCGTCGCGCACCACCTGCACCGGCACCTCGACCGCCAGCACCTGGGTGTCGCCGGCGAAGGCGGCATGGTCGGGCGCGGCGGAGCCGGCGGCGGCCCTCGGGGCGGGAACGACAGGGCCGGCCGGAGCCGGGGCCTGTCCCCGCACGCCGGCCGAAAGGCTCAGCCCGAGAAGCACGGCGGCGAAGCCGCCGCGCCCGATCCGCCGTCGGTCCCGCATGACGTCAGCCGCCGTGCGCGGCCCCTCCCACCGCGAAGCGCGCCAGGCTGGTCTCCGCCTTGCCGGCGCCGTCGGTGACGGTGACGCTCAGGGTGTAGTCTCCCGGCGGCAGGTTGGGCGGATGGAAGGTGGCGGTCACCCGCGCCGGCTCGGCGCCGGAGCCGGCCTCCTTCTCGCCGAGCTTCAGGGTGGCGCCCGGCAGCTCCCGGCCGGCGGCGTCGAGGACCTTGGCCTCCGCCTTCCAGTCGCCGCCGAGGTTGTACCCCTGGAGGATGACGCGGGCGTCCTGGCCGGCGGCCAGGCGGCCGGTCGGCACCCAGGCCTGCCCCTTGAGCATGAACAGGTAGGGGGGGGCCGCCTGGCCGGGCTTCTTCTGCGGCGGCTGGTTGATCCAGCGCCCCGGCGCGGCGTCCTGGAAGATCGGCGGCAGCAGCGCGGGGGCGCCCTGCGGCGGCACCACCAGGTCGGTGACCCGCAGGCTCGAGCCGCCGGTGTTGCCGTTGCGCACCAGGGTGCGGATCGAGTACTTCCCCGGCCCCAGCTCGAGGTTCGCGAAGTAGCGCAGGCCGGTCTGGCGCAGCTGCGACTCGGCCTTGGTGAGGTCGAGGCCGAGCGTCTGGGTGACGAAGTCCTGCACGCTGCCGTTCTGGTCGAGGGCGTAGATGTAGATCTCGACCGGCAGGGTGGGGTCCTGCTTGCCGGCGAGCAGCGACGGCCCGTCCACCTCGACCACCACCGGCACGTTCGCCCGTCCCTTGCTGCCGCCGGTGAAGGAGGCCGCGGTCACCGTCGAGGAGATGGCGCCGCTCTCGGTCCCCATCACGTCGTTGGCGGTCTCCAGCAGGCGTTGCAGCACCGGCTGCTCCTTGTAGGGGCGCGGCGCGTAGAAGCCGGGGCGGTAGACCACGCGGGCGCCGCGCGGGGCGTTCTTGAGCTCCACCCGCAGCTTGTGGAAGGTGCCGTCCGTCTTGAGGTCCTCGGGCTGGAACGACAGCACGTAGGTGACCCCGGTGCGGCGCAGCATCTGCCCCATGGCGGCCGAGAGGTCGTTGTAGTTCTCGAACAGCTCGCCGCCGGTGGACTTCGCCATGTTGAAGAGGGCGTCACGGCCGCTCGCCCGCTGGTCGCCGAGGGCGGCGCCGGAGGCGCGCAGGCCGCCGATGTCGACCGCCTGGATCACGCAGTCGGCGCGCCGGAACTCCTCGAGCATCTTCTCGACGGCGTTCTGCGAACGGGTGTCGCCGAACTTTTCGTCGGCCCCCGAGGCGTCGGTGGCGGCGGTGATCCGCTCCGAGTTGCCGACGTCGACCGGCGTCGGCTCGTCCTCGGTCTGCCCCCCGGCGGCGCCGGGGCCCGGCGCCTTGCCGGAGACCAGGGAGCTGTCGTATCCCTCGGAGAGGTAGACCACGTACTTGCGCCCGCTGACCTCGCCCATCAGCTTGGCGAGGCCGCTGAACGAGCCGGTGAGGTTGCGCACCATCTGCTGCTGCGCGGCGCGGTCGGCATGCTCGGAGTTGGCGGCGATCGTCTTCAGGTTGTCGATCAGGTTCTCCTGCTTGAAGGCCTCGACGGCCTCCTTGGCCTCGGCCATGCGCCCCGAGGCCTGGGGCGTCGGGTTGGTTGCGAGCTGGTACTCGGTCTGGGAGAGGACCAGCCGCAAGGGGTCGGGCGAGCGGTCGATCAGCTTCGGCAGCCCCAGGGTGGCGAGCGCCTTGGCGATCTGCCGGCGGTCCGGCGTGAAGCCGAGCACCAGCTGCGGGCCGCTGAGCGAGGAATAGGTGGCGACCGCCACCAGGTCGGTGGGATGCAGGCCGTCGACCACGTTGGCGGCGGCTTCCCGCGCCTTGACGATCGACTTCGGCTCCGAGAAGGAGAGGTCGAAGAGCATCAGGAAGTGGCGGCGCGCGGCCACCGGCACCTGGGCCGAGGGGAGGCCGGCGGGAGCGGCGAGGTCGAGCAGCTCGAAGCCGGTGACGTTGACCTTGCGGCGCCCGTCGTAGACCTCGAAGTCCTTGGCGGTCAGGCCGCGGACCGGCTCGCCGTCCTTGATCACCTGGACCGGAACCTCGACGGCCACGACGTTCGTCGCGCCCGAGAAGGTCTGTTGCGCGACCGGCGCCGCGGCGGGCGCCGCGCCGGCGGGAACGGGGGCCCAGCCGAGCCAGCCGATCCCTCCCATCCCGAGCGCCGCGGCGGCGGCGATGAAGCGGTGCGTCCTTCCTGCCTGTGTCATTCCTAGTCCTTTCAGCCCTCGGGGTGAAGCTCCTCTACACAGAAAAGCAAAAGATCAGACCTTCAAAATAGCATCAATGAACCGCGGGGATCACGAACGGCGCCCGGCTCGCCGCCGGCGCGGCGCCGGCGGCGCCGACGCTGACCTCGAGCACGTAGGCGCCCGGGGGGAGCCGCGGCGGACGGAAGGCGGCCAGCAGGACGTCGGGCGCGCCGTCGGCGCCGGCCTCCCGCTGCATCACCCGCACCCCGCCGGCGGCCACCTGCTTGCCGTCGCCGTCGAGGATGCGGGCGCCGGTCTCGACGGGCGCCGCGCCGAGGTCGTAACCGATCAGCGCCAGCGGCGTCTCCTTCCCTTCGGCGAACGACGGCCGCGTCGCCGGGTAGAACGGCTGCTTGCGGGCCACGAACGGATAGGCCGCGGGCGGCGCGGCGCCGCGCGGCGCCTCGTGCACCAGCGCCCAGCGGTTGGCCGCCGGGTCGGGGAACAGGGGGGGCAGCAGCGCCGGCCCCTTGCCGAAGGCGGGGACGGTGAGGGCGATCGCCCGCAGGCTGAAGGCGCCGGAGCTGCCGTTGCGGATCAGCGTGCGCACCGAGTACTCGCCCGCCGCCAGGTCGAGATGGCCGAAGAAGCGCAGCCCCCCCTGGCGCAGCTGCGGGCCGGCCTTGTCGAGGTCGAAGGAGAGCGACTGGTAGAAGAAGTCCTGGATGGCGCCGCCGGCGTCGAGCGCGTAGGCGTAGACCTCGAGCGGCAGGGCGCCGCCGGCGCTCCCTGACAATAATGCCGGGCCGTCCACCTCGATCTGCACCGGCACGTAGGCCTTCTCTCCCGCCGTGCGGAACGGGGCGGCGAGCACCGCGCCGGGGATCGAGCCGGCCTCCGCCCCCGCCATCAGCCGCGAGGAGGCGTCGAACAGCTTCTCGAGCGGGTTGAGCTGGCCGTACGGGCGCGGGGAGTAGTAGCCGGCGCGGGCGGCGATGCGGGTCCCCCGCGGCGCGTTCTTCAGCTCGACCCGGACCTTGTGGTACGCCCCCGGCGCCCCCTTCTCCGGCTGGAAGGAGAGGACGTAGGTGACGCTGGTGCGCTCGAGGACGCCGCCGATGGCGCCGGCGAGGTCGTTGGTGTTCTGGATCAGCTCGCCGCCGGTGTCCCGGGCCATGGCGAGCAGGCTCTCCTTCCCCGCCGTGCGCGCGCCGGCGCTCTGGTCGCCGCCGGCCCGCAGGCCGCCGATGTCGACCGCCTGGATGACGCAGTCGGCGCGGCGCAGCTCCTCGAGCATCCGCTCGACGGCGTTGAGCGCCTGGGAGCTGCCGGCGGAGGCGTCGGAGTCGGTGAGATAGAAGTCCTGGTTGGCGCGGTCCTGCTGCTGGAGCGCCGCGACGTCGCCGGCGTCGGTGGCGCCGGCGCCCGTGCCGCCGGCCGAGGGGAGGGCGGCGGCGGAGCCGGTGAGGAAGGAGCTGTCGAACCCCTCGGAGAAGTAGACGATCTGCTTGCGGCCGGGGAGCGAGCCGAGCAGGCGGGCGAGCTCGGTCTCGGAACGGGTCAGCGCGGTGACCGCCGCCTTCTCGTTGGCGCGGGTCGACTGCTTGCCGAGCGAGGCGAGCTGCCCCCCCTGGGCGTCGAGCAGCTCGTTGCTGCGCGCGGAGTCGGCCTCGATGGACGGTCCGGAGAGCCGCCCGGCGGCCCCCTCCTTCCCCCCGGGCGCCATCACCAGGCGCAGCGGGTCGGCGCCGTGCGGGTCGCGCACCGCGCCCAGCGAATCGAGCGCGGCGTCCACCTGCCGGCGGTCGGAGGTGAAGCCGAGGGCGACCTCGGCGCCGTGCGCCGTGCTGTAGGTCGCCACCCCCACCAGGTCCCCCGGCTTGAGCCCCTTGAGCACCAGGCCGCGGGCGGCCTCGCGGGCGGCGACGATCGACTTGGGGCTGGAGAAGGCGAGGTCGAAGAGGAGGAGGAAGCGCCGCTGGGCGGCGGCGGGAAGGGCGCCGCGCGGCGTCCCCCCGGCGGGCGACCCCGCCGGCGCGGCGAGGTCGGCGACCCGGAAGCCGCTGAGCGCGAGCTTGCGGCGCCCTTCGTAGAGCTCGAAGTCATCCGCCTTCAGGCCGCGGACGGGCTGGCCGTCGCGCACCACCTGGACCGGCACCTCGATCTCCACCACGTCGGCGGAGCCGGCGAACGTCTGGCCGGCCGCCGGCGCGGCGAAGGGGAGCCCGGACAGCACGCAGACCGCGATGGCGATGGGAATGGCGACAGCAAAGCCGGCCGGGAATCCCGCGAGCGGATGTTCCTTCGTCATGTGCTCTCCCGGCGGGAGGCGCCGAAGCCCCTCCCGTCAGCCCGAAAAGCCCTCGCTTCGGGTACCCCTGCGTCAAATCAGAAAGACAGTTCCAGACACTAGGGTATCAGTGCACGACCTGGAAGGGTAGAGAGTTGGTGTGGCGCAGGCCGGTGGCCGGGTCGGTGACCCCCACCCGCAGCACGTAGTCCCCCGAGCGCAGCCCCGCCGGATCGAAGGTGGCGACCAGCTTGTCGAGCCCCTGGATGCCGGTCGCGGTGCGCTCGACGTGCGCCAGCCTGACGGCGAGCGAGCTCTTGCCGTCGGCCCCCAGCACCTCCCCCTGCACGGCGAGGTCCCCCTTGCCCAGGTTGTAGGCCACCAGGCAGAGGCGGGCTGGCTTCTCGTCCTGCAGGATCGGGCGGGCGGACGGCACGTACGGCTCCCCCGCGACGGTGAAGGGATAGACCACCGCCGCGCCCTGCGGCTGGTTGCGCGCCTGCTCGCGCACCAGCAGCCACTTCTGCCGCTCCTCCATGAAGAAGGGGGGGAGGAGGACCGGCTGCGCCTGGCTGTAGACGGGGACCTTCACCGCCCGGGTGGCGACCCCGGTGCGCCCGGTCTCGGCGTTGCGCACCAGCACGCGGACGTTGTAGTCCCCCGGCGGCAGATCGAAATGGCCGTAGTACTTGATGCCGCCGTCGAGCAGCCCCTGGCGGCTCTTGCCGTGGTCGAGGGGGACGGCGATCCGCTGGTTGAGGAAATCGTGCATCGCCCCCTGGAGGTCGCTGACGTAGGCGTAGATCTCGACCTCGAGCTTCTTCCCCTTCTGCCCCTCGAGCAGGCTGGCGCCCCCCGCCTCGACGATCACCGGCACGTAGGCCCGCGCCTCGGTGGCGCGGAAGGCGGTGGTGAGCACGTCGAGGGCGATGTCCCGCTTCGGCACGGCGCGCGCGATGCGGTCCGAGGCGAGCAGGCTCTTCTCCAGGGGATCGATGTCCTTGTAGGGGCGCGGGGCGTAATAGCCGGTACGGCTGGCCAGATGCGCGCCGGGGGGGAGCTTCGCCTTGACCCGCAGCTTGTGGTAGGCGCCGTCGGGCTTGACGTCCGAGCGCTCGAAGGTCAGCAGGTAGGTGACGCTGGTGTGGTCGAGCACCCGGGCGAGCGGCTCGGCCAGGTTGTTGGCGTCCTTGAACAGCTCGCCGCCGGTCTCGTTGGCGATGTAGAAGAGCTCGTCGGTGCCGCTCGGGCGCGCCCGCTCGTCGGCGCCGGCGCGCAGCCCCCCGATGTCGACCGCCTGGATCACGCAGTCGGCGCGGCGGAACTCCTCGAGCATCCGCCCGAGCGCCCCCTGCAGGGCGGTGTTGCCGTAGCGCTGATCGTTGTCCACCTTCCAGACCTCGCCGGACAGGGAGCTCGCGTTGTCGTCCTCGGCCTCCTTGTCGGTGGTCTCGCGGCCGAGCAGAAGGCGGCTGTCGAACCCCTCGGAGAAGAAGAGGATGTTCTTGCGCCCCTGCACGGCGTTGAGCTTGCGGGCGATCTCGCCGAGCGCCCGCGAATAGTTGGAGATCTGCCCGACCTGGAACTGGCGGTCGCTCTTCGCCGCGGCGGCGGCGATCGTCTGCAGGTATTCGAAGAGGGCCTCCTCCCTGTCCGCCCGGAGCTCCGGGTTGCGCCCGGACTGCGGGCTGGGGCCGATGTCCAGCGCGCCGAAATCGGTCGGCGGCTCGAGCATGAAGCGGAGCGGGTCGTTCTTGGCCATCGCCGAGTTGTCGAGCGCCTGCCGGTAGCCGAGCGTGTCGATCGCCCGCGCGAGCTGCGCCCGGTCGGGGGTGAAGGTCACCACCAGCTTGGGGCCGTTCTCGAGCGAGTAGGTGGCGACCGCCGCCAGGTCCCAGGGGTGGAGCGAGTGGAGGACGAAGTCGCGGGCCGCCACCCGGGCCTTGAGGATCGAGGTCGGCGAGGAGAAGGAGAGGTCGAACAGGAAGAGGAAGTGGCGCCGCGCGGCCGGCGGCAGGTCGACGGGCGCCCGGGTGGCGGGCGAGGCGGCGCCCGCCGGCTCGCTCTCGAGCGTCTTGAGGTCGACCACCTCGAAGCCGCTGACCTTCTGCCGGTCGTTGCCGTCGTAGATCTCGAAATCGTCGGCGCTCATCCCGCGCACCGGCTCGCCGTCCTTCCCGATGACGTTGACCGGCACCTCCACCGCCAGCACCTGCGAGGTCCCTTCGAAGGTCTGCGCGCCGGCCGGGGCGACCGCGGCGACCGCGGCGAAGACCGCGAGGACGCCGCAGGCGAGGAGCGCCGGGCGAGGCGGGGAAAGGCGGCGGGAGGGGCTGGCGGACGAGGACGACGGCGCGCGCATGGGAAAGACTCCTTCCGGTTCGGCCGCCGTGGCGGCCCTCACTTGAGCAACACCGCAGGGCACCGCGAAACTCCAGGGGCCCTCAACTGCCGAGCAGCCGGGCGTAGCGGAGCGCGTCCTGATTGGTCGCGTCCAGCTTCAGCGCGCGGCTCAGATAGTGCCGCGCCTTCTCGAGGTCGCCCAGCGCGAGATAGACCTTGACCAGGCCGAGATGGATCTCGGGCAGCTCGCTGTCGAGGCGCAGCGCGCGCACCATGTAGTCGAGAGCCTTGTCGTTCTCCCCCTTGGCGAGCGCGATCTCCCCCTCGTAGACGAAGAAGAACGGGTTCGAGGTGTTCCCCGCCTCGACCTTCGCCAGCAGGGCGGTCGCCTCGTCGGTGCGGCCGAGCTGCTGGAGGGCGCGGGCCATGTTGACCTGCAGGGTGGAATCGCCGGGGCTGATCTCGAGCCCCCGCCGGTAGGTCTCGATCGCCTTCTCGGGCGCGCCGCTGCGCGCCTGGACCACCCCGAGGTTGTTGATCGCCTTGTCGAAGCGTGGCGCGATGCTGGCGGCGGTGGTCAGCAGTTGTTGGGCGCGCGGCAGGTCGCCGCCGAGCAGCGCCTCGGCCCCGAGGTTGTTGTAGTAGTGGGCGGCGGCGGTCAGGTCGTCGATCGGGTTGAACGCCTTGTAGGACTTCTGGCGGTAGGGGAGGAAGTCGAACGGGTGCAGCACGCCGTCGAGGTAGAGGCCGGCGATGATGTGCCCCTGGCTGACCACCATCCCGTCCCGGTGGTTCCACTTGTGGAGGTCGGTCACCTCGACGTAGTAGGGGCTTAAGCCCAGCTCCCGCGCCAGCCCCACGAACAGATTGACGAAGGAGAGGCAGTTGCCGGAGCGGGTGCGGTAGGTGTCGACGGCGTTCTTGGTCGGCGTCAGCAGGTACTGGAGCTGCAGGCCGTCGAAGATCATGTCGTTGACCTGGTTCACCCGCCGCAGCTCGCTCGAGAGCTTCGGCAGCCTGGCGGCGGCGGCCTTGATCTCCCCGTCGAGCTCGAAGGGGACCTCGATCCGTGCCGCCGCCGGGGCGCCGACCTCCCGCGCGTACTGCTCGCGCAGGTAGGCCGCGGAATCGAAGGCCTTGTACTGGGAGCAGCCGGCGGTCGACAGCGCGGCGATCGCGGCAGTCGCGGCCAGCGCGAGCCCGGCGGCGGTCCTCCGTCGTATCCTCTGCAGACGAAGCATCAGAGGTCGAATATAGCAGGGAATGTGCCACCCCCTTTCGGCGGCCCGTCCGGGGGGCGTTCCCCTGGGAAGAAGCCGCCCCACGGGGAAGCCTGGCGCCCTCCCGGCTCCAGAATTTTGGATCGCAGCCGTTCAACCGGCTGGATCGAGGGGCGGCGGAGGCCGCCGCCGTTCCCTGCCATTTCAGCCAAGTCGTTCTTTTTCAGGGGGTTGGAATCGGGTTCCAATCTTTTCTACGAATGGCACCTCGATTGCTTGACCCGGGGGTGACCCGTTGGCTAGAGTTCACCGGCCAACTTTTATTCCGGTCTTGTATCGAAAGGGGGTGTTTCTCGGCACTACCTCATCTCACGACACCTGCGTTACTGAGGTCTTTTTCCATGAAACCACCGCGGCCTCTCGCGGTGGGCTCAACAACCACCACACGGGAGGTTTTTTGAACATGAAGAGCACCAATCTTTGGGGACGGATCGTAGCCGTCGCCGCGTTGCTGCTGCTGGCCGTCGGCGGAACCGCCTTCGCCCAGTTGCAGTCCGGCAACCTCTACACGACCGTCACAGACGACAAGGGCGCCGCGCTCCCCGGGGTCACCGTGACCGTCGGCGGGCAGGGCGCGCCGCAAGTCCAGGTGACGAATGCCCAGGGGCAGGTCCGTTTCCTGAGCCTGACGCCCGGCAGCTACAACCTCAAGGCGGAGCTCGAGGGCTTCTCCACCATCGATTACCCGAACATCGTGATCAACATCGGCCGCAACACCACGATCGAGGTGAAGCTGTCGCCTGCCGTCGAGGACGTCATCACCGTCACGGCGGAGAGCCCGCTGCTGGACGAGCGCCGGATTTCCACCGGCGCCACGGTCAGCCAGACCGAGCTCGAGAAGATCCCGACGGCGCGTGATCCCTGGGCGGTCCTGCAGTCCACCCCGGGCGTTCTCACCGACCGTATCAACGTCGGCGGCAACGAGTCCGGCCAGCAGTCCAACTACGTCGGCCCCGGCGCCGGCGGCGACCAGGCCGTCTGGGCGGTTGACGGCGTGGTCATCACCGACATGGCGGCCCTCGGTTCCTCCCCGGCCTACTACGACTTCGACTCGTTCGAAGAGATGCAGGTCACCACGGGCGGCTCCGACACCACGTCGGCCACCCCCGGCGTCACCCTCAACATGGTGACCAAGCGCGGCACCAACGAGTGGCGCGGCTCCGGCCGTTACTACGACACCGACAAGGCCTGGCAGGCCAACCTCGGCTTCGACAAGAACGAGCTCGGCAAGCCCGGCCCGTTCAACGGCAACCATGGGCAGACGGCGTTCACCCAGGGCAACCGGATCGTCAAGGTTCAGGACTACGGTGCTGAGCTCGGCGGCCCGATCGTCAAGGACCGCCTCTGGGTCTGGGGCTCCTACGGCCGCCAGAAGGTCGACCTGCTGACCATCTCCGACGTCGGCGACCACACCGACCTCAAGAGCTACAACGGCAAGCTGAACGCGCAGATCGCCGCCAGCAACTCGGCGACGGCCTTCGTGCTCAACAGCGACAAGGTGAAGATCGGCCGCAACGCCGGTCCGACCCGCCCGCAGGAGACCACCTTCGACCAGGGCCACTTCGGCGCCAAGCCGACCGCGGCCAAGGTCGAGGACACCCACATCTTCAGCTCGAACTTCTACCTCACCGGTCTCGCCTCGCTGGTCAACGGCGGCTTCGAGCTCGCCCCTGAGGGCGGCCTCAACGCCACTCCGTTCCTCGACGACGGCGGCGTCTGGCACAACTCGTTCGAGCTCGTCCAGACCCTGCGTCCCCAGAAGCAGTACAAGGCCGATGCTTCGAACTTCTTCAACACGGGGACCCTGTCCCACGAGCTGAAGTTCGGCGCCGGCTACCGTCTGGCGGACGTCGCCTCGCTCAGCCGTTGGGCCGGCGTCGGCCTCATCGAGGAAGCCGGCATCGCCGGTACCGCCGGTGACAACCTGCTGATCCTCACCCGCGCTGCGGGCCCGAAGGTCAAGAACGAGTACAAGAGCGGCTACCTGCAGGACACCATGACGGTCGGGAACCTGACCGCCAACGTCGGCCTCCGTTACGACGTCCAGGGTGGTACGAACCTGGCCAAGACGGTGGTCAGCAACAGCCTGCTGCCGTCGGTCCTCCCCTCGGTCACCGTGCGGGAGAGCGACATCGGCTTCGAGTGGAAGAGCCTCACCCCGCGTCTGGGCATCACCTATGCCCTGGGCGCCGAGCGCAAGACGCTGCTGCGGGCCAGCTACTCCCGCTTCGCGGACCAGCTCGGTTCCGGCACCTCCTCCCAGCTCAACCCGCTGGGTGGCATCAGCTACGCGTACTTCTACACCACCAACCCGGGCACCCCGAACGTCGGCCTCGGTGACATCATCGATCCTTCCGCCGGACCGCTCTTCTACAGCGGCAACGTCAACCCGGTCACGGGTGGCCTGCTGCAGTCCAACGCGCTCAACCCGAGCCTCTCGGCCCCCAAGACCGACGAGGTGCTCCTCGGCATCGAGCACGCCCTGCTGCCCGAGTTCGTCGTCGGCCTGAACCTGACCTACCGCCACTCGTTCGATCTGCTCGAGCTCCAGCGGCTGGTCTTCGACAGCGACAACCCGTACTCGACGGCCAACCTCAACTCGGTCGGCCGCATCAACCGGCCCTCCGACTACATCCATTGCGGCACCACCGGCGCTCCGGCCTGCCCGACCGGCGTCCTGCCGAACGGCCAGCCCTACACCGCCGACCTCTACGTGCTGCGGCCCGACCTCAGCACCCGCAATGGCACGTACCTCCACAACGGCGGCGCGGAGCAGGAGTACAAGGGCGCCTCGCTCGTCTTCAACAAGCGTCTCGCCAACCGCTGGATGCTGCGCGGCAACGTGAGCTACTCCGACTGGACGTGGAGCAAGGTCCCGTCTTCCGCCCGCATCGACCCCACCCCGCTCCTCGGTGGTGGCAACCGTGAGGGCGACGCCGTCCTCCAGGGCTCGGGCACCGCTTCGGGCGCCAAGGCCGGCGTGTACATCAACAGCAAGTGGGCCTACAGCGTCAACGGCCTCTACCAGATCGCCCCGGATCATCCGTGGGGCTTCAACGCCGCGATCAACATCAACGGCCGCGAGGGCTACCCGGTTCCCTACTACCGTCGCGTGACGCTGCCTGCCAACATGCAGTTTGCCGGCGAGTTCGTGCAGGTCACCGACCGTCCGGACTCGTTCCGGCTGGACAACATCCGCATCGTCGACGCCCGCCTGGAGAAGGAGTTCAACTTCAGCGACGTCGGTCTCACCCTCGGTGTCGACTGCTTCAACGTCTTCAACGAGAGCTTCGTGCTCCAGCGCCAGCACCGTCTCCAGCTGACCTCTTCGGACTACGTCCGCGAGATCGTCAGCCCGCGGATCTTCCGCGTCGGTGCCCGCCTCAGCTTCCGTTGATCCCGCTGACCTGAACGGTTAGCTTCGGATCGAAAGCTGCGACCGCCGGGGGGCAACCCCCGGCGGTTTTTTTTTGCCCGCCCGCGGTTTACACTTCCCGGCGCATCCGCGCATGCGGCTTGCATTCCAATTGGACGGAACCCCCTTGGCGACAGGGTGGCACCCCGGTTTCGATGACCTCCAAAGGAGAGCTATGAACAGGCTTCTGCGCAGTGCCCGACCGGTTTTGTTGTTGATGCTTTTCGTGGCCGCCGGCGTCCCCGCCTGGGGTCAGTCGTGGGCCGGCAAGGGCCGGCTCCAGGGGCAGATCAAGGACGAGCAGGGGAAGCCCGTCGAGGGCGCCACGATCGTCCTGCGCAAGGGGACCGGCCAGGTGGACCCCAAGGCGGAAGGTCCCAAGTCGGTCTCGACCGACAAGAACGGCAAATGGTCGATGCTCGGCCTCGCCGGCGGCGCCTGGGGCGTCCTGATCCAGAAGGAAGGCTTCATGGAGTCGCAGGGGCAGGTGACGGTCAACGAGTACGCGATCGCCCAGCCGATCAACATCACCCTCAAGGTGCCGCCGAAGGCGGTGATGCAGGAGGCCCAGAAGCAGAACACCCAGGCCCTCGAGGCCAAGTCGGCCCTCGAGCGCGGCAATGCGATGCTGCAGGCCGGCAAGTACGCCGACGCCCGGGCGGCCTATCAAGAGGGGATGAGCAAGCTCGAGGAGAAGGACCGCGCCGCCCTGCAGCCGGCCATCTACCTCGCCATCGCCGACTCCTACAGCAAGGAGGGGAAGAACGACCAGGCGATCGACGCCCTCAAGAAGTCGCTCGAGGTCGACCCCAACAACGTCGACACCTTGAAGCTGATGGTCAGCCTGCTGGTCTCCGCCAACCGCGAGGCCGAGGCGAAGCCCTACATCGCGCGGCTGCCGGCCGGGACCACGATGGACCCCGCGGTGCGGCTGAACCTGGGGATCAAGGCCTACAACGAGAAGAAGCCCGAGGAGGCGCTGACCCAGTTCAACCAGGTGGTCGAGGAGAATCCGAAGCTCCCCGAGGTCTACTACTACCGCGCCATGGTCTACATCAGCCAGAACAAGAGCGCGCAGGCCAAGGCGGACCTCCAGAAGCTCCTCGAGCTCGATCCCAACAGCAAGTTCGCGAGCGACGCCAAGGAGTTCATCAAGGAGCTCAAGTAGCACCCCTCCCCTCATGCGCCGCTCTCAGCCCCTGCTGCCGACGGCGCTCGCCGCACTGAGCCTCGCCGCCCTGGCGGCCCTGGCCGCCGGCATCGCCGGCTGCCGCTCCGGCCCCGGCGGCCCCGACCGCTCCGCCCCTTCCCGGGAAGGGGCGGACGTCGTGCTGGTCACCATCGACACGCTGCGGGCGGACGCCGTCGGCTTCGGCGGCAACCGCCGGGTCGAGACGCCGGTGCTCGACCGCCTGGCCGCGACGGGCCGGATGTTCCCCGACGCCCACGCCCACAACGTCGTCACCCTCCCCTCGCACACCAACATCCTCACCGGCCTCTACCCCTACCAGCACGGGGTGCGCGACAACAGCGGCTTCGCCCTCAGCCCCAAGGTGGTGACGCTCGCCACCCGCCTCAGGGCTGCCGGCTGGACGACCGGCGCGGTGGTCGGCGCCTACCCGCTCGACGGGAAGTTCGGCCTCGACCAGGGGTTCGACCTCTACGACGACCACTTCCCGCAGGGGTCGAACCCGGACGCCTTCGCGATCGCCGAGCGCCGCGGCGACCAGGTGGTGGCCGCCGCCCGCGCCTGGTGGAGCGCGCAGGCGGGGAAGCGCCGCTTCCTCTGGGTCCACCTCTACGACCCGCACGCCGCCTACGACCCTCCGGAGCCCTTCGCCACCCGCTACCGCGACAACCTCTACCTCGGCGAGGTGGCCGCCGCCGACTCGTTCCTGGCGCCGCTGCTCGGCCCCTTCCTCGACGGGCGCGAGCGGCCGGCGCTGGTGATCGTCACCTCCGACCACGGCGAGTCGCTCGGCGAGCACGGCGAGATGACGCACGGCCTGTTCGCCTACGAGGCGACGCTCAAGGTGCCGCTCGTCGTCTGGGGAGCGGGGATCCCGCCCGGCCGCGACGGGCGCCCGGCCCGCCACGTGGACATCGTGCCCACGGTGCTCTCCTACCTGCGCCTCCCGGTCCCCGCGGAGCTCCCCGGCCGCTCGCTGCTCGCGCCGGCGGAGGCTTCGCGGGCAGCGGCGGCGGGGAGCTATTTCGAGTCGCTCAGCAGCGCCCTCAACCGCGGCTGGGCGCCCCTGCGCGGCATGCTGCGCGCCGGGCAGAAGCTGATCGACCTGCCGCTCCCCGAGCTCTACGATCTCGCCGCCGATCCGCGCGAGGAGCACAACCGCTTCGCCGCCGACCGCCGGACCGCCCACGACCTCCGCGCCGCCCTCCCCCGTGAATCGGCCTGGCCCCCCCCGCGCGGAGCGGTCTCGGCGGAGGACGAGGCCCGGCTGCGCAGCCTCGGCTACTCCGCCGGCTCCGCGCCGGCGAAGAGCGCCTACTCTGCCGCCGACGACCCCAAGAACCTGGTCGGGATCGACCACCGGATCCACCAGGTGATCGACGCCTACTCCCGCCGCCGCTACGCGGAGGCCGTGACGCTGGCGCGGCAGGTGATCGCCGCGCGCCCCGACCTCCCCGAGGCGTACGAGGACCTCGCCCTCGCGCTGCAACAGCTCGAGCGGCCGGGCGAGGCGATCGCCGCCCTCGAGAGCGCCGTGGCCCACGGCGCCGGCCGCGAGTCGGTCCGCCGCCAGCTCGGCCTGGCGCTCGCCGAGGCCGGCCGGGCGGGCGAGGCGGTCGCCGTCCTCCAGCCGCTCGCCTCCTCCCCCGCCGCCGACGCCGCCACCCTCGATGCCCTCGGCATCGCCCTCTCGGACGCCGGCCGGCACGGCGAGGCGGTCGCCGTCCTGCAGCGGGCGACCGCCGCCTCCCCGAACGATCCCAAGGGGTTCGAGAGCCTGGGGATCGTCGCCCTGCGCATGGACCAGCCAGAGGCGGCGCGCACGCAGCTCGAGCACGCGCTGGCGCTCAACCCCGCGCTGCCGATCGCCTGGAACACCCTCGGCGTCGCGCGCTACCGCCTGGAGGGGCCCGCCGCCGCGCTCGACGCCTGGAAGCGCTCGGTGGCGCTCGATCCCCGCCAGTACGACGCCCTGTTCAACCTCGGCCTGGTCGCCGCCGAGGCCGGGCGCACGGCCGAGGCGCGGGAGGCCCTCGGCCGCTTCGTCGCCACCGCGCCCCCCGCCCGCTTCGGGCCCGATCTCGCCAAGGCCCGCGCAGCGCTCGCCCGGCTCCCCGCGGGGGAAGCGAAGTGAGCACCCGTCTTCTTTCTCTGCCGTCCCTGCTGTCCCTGTTGTCCCTCTCGTCCCTCGTTCTGGCGCTCGCCGGCTGTGACCGCTCCGGCGACCGCCCAATCTTCCCGCACGCCCCCATCATCCTGATCTCGATCGACACCCTGCGCTCGGACCACCTGCCGGCCTACGGCTACCGCGGGGTCGAGACGCCCGCGATCGACGCGCTGGCGCGCGACGCGATCGTCTACGAACGGGCCTACAGCCATACGCCGCTGACCCTCCCCTCGCACCTGTCGATGCTCACCGGCCGCCTCCCCGCCGAGCACGGGGTGCGCGACAACGTCGGCTACCGCTACGACGGCGGCCGTTTCCCCAGCCTGGCGGCGGTGCTCCACGGGGCGGGCTACGCGACCGGCGGCGCCGTCTCGGCCTACGTGCTGCGTCCGGAGACCGGGATCAGCCAGGGGTTCGACCTCTACGACGCCGGCATCCCGGTGCGCTTCACCGACTCGCTCGGCCTCTCGCAGCGCCCCGGGGGGGAGACCGCCGCCGCCGCCCTCGCCTGGCTCCACGCGCTGCGCACGCTGCGGGCGGAGCAGCCGTTCTTCCTCTTTCTCCACCTCTACGAGCCGCATACCCCGTACGCGCCGCCCGAGCCGTTCGCCGGCCGCTACGCCGGCCGGCCGTACGACGGCGAGATCGCGGCGGCGGACGCGATCGTCGGCGGCGTGCTCGCCGAGCTGAAGCGCGCCGGGATCTACGACCGCGCCGTGATCCTCCTCCTCTCGGACCACGGCGAGGGACTCGGCGAGCACGGCGAGCAGGAGCACGGCATCTTCCTCTACCGCGAGGCGCTCCAGGTGCCGATGATCCTCAAGCTGCCGGGGAGCCGGCGCGGCGGCTCGCGCGTCGCTCAGGCAGCGCAGATCGTCGACGTCTTCCCCACCCTCCTCTCCCTGGTCGGGGTCCCCCTGCCGCGCCTGCCGCGGGAGACGGCGGGGGCGTTCCCCGGCCGCTCGCTGCTCGACCTGGCGACGGGAGGGGCGGCCGCCGCGGCGCCGCGCGACCTCTACGCCGAGACCTTCTATCCGCGCCTCCACTTCGGCTGGAGCGAGACGACGTCGCTGATCCGCGACCGCTTCCACACCATCCACGCCCCCACCTCCGAGCTCTACGACCTGGCGGCCGATCCCGGCGAGCGGACCGACGTCCTCGCCCGCGAGCGCCGCGCCTATGCGGCCCTCCACCAGGCGCTCCTGAAGATGGAACGCCCGCTGCAGGCCCCGGGGGCGGTCGACCCGGAGACGGCGCGCCGGCTCGCCGCCCTCGGCTACGCTGCCGGGGCGGCGCGCACCGCTCCGGATGAGGCGCTCCCCGACCCCAAGAGCCGCATCGGCACGCTGCGCGCGCTCGACCGCGCGATGAGCCTCTACCTCCAGGGGGAGTACGCCGGCGCCGTGCCGGCCTTCCGCGCGCTGCTGGCCGAAAGCCCGCGGATGACCGACGCCTGGGAGGACCTCGCGCAGTCGCTCCAGAAGCTCGGCCGCAACGCCGAGGCGCTCGACGCCTACCAGCACGCCCTGGACACCTCGGGCGGCGCCTCGTTCGTGGCGGTGGCGACCGGCGCGCTCCTCCTCGACATGGGGCGCCTCGACGAGGCCGAGCGGCACGCCGAGCTCGGGCTCCAGGGGAGCCCGGCGCTGGCCAATAGTTTGCTCGCCGAGATCGCCCTCGCCCGCGACCGCCCGGCGGAGGCCGAACGGGCGGCGCGGGCGGCGCTCGCCTCCCCAGGCCCGCGGATCGCGCCGCTGCTCACCCTCGCCCGGGTGATGCAGAAGCAGGGGCGGCTCGCCGAGGCGCTCGGCTTCGCCGATCAGGCCGCCGCCGAGGTCGGCCGCGTCGGCGCCGCCGGGCAGCAGTACGCCGGCCTGCACTGGGAGCGCGGCGACCTCCTCGCCCGGCTCGGCCGCAACCCGGAGGCGGAGCGGGAATTCCTGGCGGAGGCCGCCGCCTTCCCGGCCGACACCCGGGCCTACGCCAGCCTCGCCGTGCTCTACGCCTCCGAGGGGAGGGGCGGGGAGGCGATCGACGTCCTGCGGCGGATGGTGGCGGCCAACGGCTCGCCGGCCGCCTATGCCGAAGCGGTGAAGACCCTGCGCGTCCTCGGCGATCCGGCCGGGGCCGCGGCGCTGCTGCGGCACGCCCTCGCCGTTCACCCCGAGAGCGGTGAGCTGCGGGCGCTCGGAGGATAGGATGACGGGAAGACCGCGCCGCCGCCACACGTTCCCCAAACCAGGAAACCCTTTTGAGCCTCGGCTCGGAGCCCCAGACGAATGAGAACCATCCTCGCCCTGTCGCTGTCCCTGCTCGCCGCGCCCGCTCTGCCGCCGGCGGCCCTCGCCCAGGGCGCCCCCCCGGCCGCCCCCCCTCCGGCGGCCGCCGCTCCCCGCCCCGCTCCGGCCTCGCCGCTCCAGGCGGCGGTCGAGGATGCGCTCAAGAAGGTGCGCGCCGGCGACAAGGCCGGAGCGCTCTCCAGGCTCAAGGCGATCGCCGCCGACCCCGCCGCGACGCAGCCCGAGCTCTCCCTGGTCGGCGCGCTCTATCTCCAGCTCGACCATCCGCAGGAAGCCCTGGCGACGCTGAAGCCGCTCGCCGACGGCGAGGACGCCGAGCCCGCCGTGCTCTACAACGCCGGCCGGGCCGCGGTGCTCGCCGGGCAGGTGGACACGGGGCGGGTCTACCTCACCCGCTCGGCGCTCAAGCAGCCCGCCTCCCCCGCCGCCCGCGACCTCGGCGTGCTGATGGCGAAGGACGGGCGCGTGGTCGAGGCCTACTCGATGCTCCGCCCCTGGGCGCTGCGCAACCCCACCGACACCGACGCCCGGCTGATCGCCGCCAACCTCGCCGTGCAGCTCGAGCGCCCGGACGACGCCGCCCAGCTCCTCGCCGGCATCGCGCCGAACGACCCGGCCGTGCGGCTGCTCAACGGCAAGGTGCTGGTGCTCAAGAAGGACGGCCCCGGCGCCGTCGCCCTGCTCACGCCGCTGCTCGCCAACCATCCGCAGGGGATGGAGCTCGAGGTGCGGCGCTCGCTCGCCGAGGCCGAGCTGCTGGCGGGCAAGCCCGCCGAGGCGGTCAAGCTGATCGACGGCAAGACGGCAGGCCACCCCCCGCTCGCGCTGCTGCTCGCCCGCGCGCAACGGCAGGCCGGCAACGCCGCCGCCGCCGCCGCCACCTTGAAGCCGCTCGCCGACCAGCTCCCCGCCGACGGGAAGACCCTCCCCGATCCGCGGCCGGCGGCCGGGATCGCCATCGAGTACGGCTCCCTCCTGGTCGACTCCGGGCACGCCGCGGAGGCGGTGCCGTTCTACGAGAAGGCGACCCGCTACTACGCCAACCCGGAGGCCTGGAAGGGGCTCGCCCGCGCCTACGAGGCGAGCGGGCGCAAGGCGGACGCCCAGAAGGCGCTGGCGCAGGCGGCCGAGGCGGCCAAGCCCGTCCCGCGGCAGGCCGGCCCCCAGGGCGGCGCGAGCGTCGGGAACGCCGGTGCCAGCGCCGGCAACTCCGCCAGCGCACCGGCCGGCCCGCCGGAGGAGCCGCTGAGCCCCGGCCTCCAGAAGGCGCTGGGGTTGATGACCGGGGGGAACCTCGAGTCGGCGCTCACCGCCGTCCGCCAGGAGACCGCCATCTCGAAGGACCCGCGGGCCCGCATGCTCGAGGTGCGCATCCTCCTCGGCCTGAAGCGCAGCGACGAAGCCCTGAAAGTCTCCGAGGCCGCCGTCGCCGCCGAGCCCAAGAACCCCGACTACCTCTACCTGCGCGGGATCTCGGAGATGGCGCTGCGCCGCCTCAGCTCGGCCGAGCAGGACTTCCGCCAGACCCTCCAGATCCAGCCGCGCCACCTGCCGGCGATGAACGACCTGGCCGTGCTGCTGATCCAGGTGAACAAGAAGCCCGAGGCCCAGAAGCTCCTCGAGCAGGTGCTCAAGATCAACCCGCAGGATCAGATGGCCGCCGCCAACCTCCAGCAGCTGAAGGCGGGGGCCCGGCAGTAGGCGTGGCCGGAGCGCTCCGCAGCGGTCTCCCGGCGCTCCTCGCCGCGCTCCTGACCGGCGCGGCGGCACCGGCTACCCCGCCGTCTGTCTTGCCAAGAATGCCGCCGGCGGAGCTCGCCGACCAGCTGGCGCGCGAGCCGGCGCGGCTGACCGCGGCGCTCGCCCCGCTCGCGAGCGCCCTCTCGTCGCCCGACGCCGCGCTCGCGAAGCGGGCGGCGGACTACCTGGCCGCCGCCGTCCGCGGCCGGCAGCGGGAGCTCGCCCGCCGCGGCGCCTGGAGCCACGACGACGTCCTCGTCCTGGTCACCCTGGAGCTGGTCGATCCCGAGCGCTTCGTGGCGGACGCGGCCTTCCGCCGCCGCGTCCTCGCGCTGCTCCCCCGCGAGCTCGATCCGCAGACCCCCGCCCCCCTGCGCGATGCGCAGCTCGCCGAGCTCAACCAGGTGCGCGGCTTCGACTTCGCGGCCAGCGAGGAGGTCGAGCGCGCCTGGGGGGCCATCCCGCGCCGCGCCGGCGAGCGGCGGGTGCCGTTCGCCGGCGCCGGCCAGCGCTTCGACGCCGACGTGTCGGGGCGGCTCACCGCCTCGGTCTACTCGCTCCCCTCCTTCTTCTTCGACCTGCCGGCGGCGGACGCCTTCCTCTCCGCCGTGCGTGCCGCCGCGCCCGGGCGCACCCTCGTGGTGCTCACCGACTCGCCGCTCCGCGAGGGGCTCGCCGGCCGCGCCACGGCGCTCGGTCTCCACCTGCTCGACACCTACGGCCGCCCCTACTCCCCCTGGCCGCGCGATCCCTTCACCCTCGCCCATACGCCGGGCGGCGCGGTGCGGGTGCTGGTGCGCCCCAACCTCCAGCCGGGGCGCGAGGAGGACGCGAACCTCGGCCCCGAGCTGGTGCGCGGTCTGCCGCCGGCGCTCGACCACGCCTGGGGGAAGCCGGCCTGGACGACCGCGCCGGTGCCGTTCCACAACGGCCAGGTGCTGCTCACCCCCACCGCCGCCTGGGTGACGCTGCACGCGCTCGAGCCGCGGATCCTGAAGCTCCTCGGCCGCGACCGGGTGCCGGTCGAGAGCTTCGCGACCGCCGCCGGGATCGACCGCTACCTCGCCGCCGCGGCCCGAGCCGCCGGCGAGCTCGCCACCCTCTACGGCCGGCCGGTCCGCTTCGTCCATCCCTTGCCGCAGGCGGGGGAGCTCGCGGCGCGCAGCGACCTGATGCGGAGGATCGGCGGCGGCGCCGGCTACGACCTCGACTCGATCGTCACCTTCGTCCCGGCGGCGAAGACCGGCCGGCCGGCCGCCCTGGTGGCCGACGTCGCGGCCGGCCGCGCCCTGCTCGCCGCGGCGCCCCCCGCCGACCTCGAGGCCCTGCGGCGCGGCTACGGCCTGGGGCCCGCGGGAGCGCCGCTGGCCTCCGCGCTCGCCGCCGCCCAGGCCACCCCCGAGATGGGCTTGCTGGCGGCTTTCCTCGACCTCGTCGCCCGCCATCTGGCGAGCCAGGGGATGGAGGTCCGCCGGCTCCCCGTGCTGACCGTTCCCGTGGCGCTCCTCGCCGAGCGCGGCGGCCTCTCCCACCCGAGCTTCCTGCTGACCTGGAACAACGTGGTGGTGGAGCGCCCTCCGGCCGGGGTGCGCGCCGAGGGGTTCTCCTACCTGCTGCCGGGCGGCGACCGGGCCGCCCGCGACGCCTTCGGCGCCCTCGGCGTCCATCTCGACCTCTTCCCGCCGCTCGTCCGCAGCATCGTCCTCAACGGCGGCTACCGCTGCGCCTCGAACCACCTGCGGACCGGCGGTTGAGCTTCATTCAGAATTTTGGATCAGGCGTCGGCGACGAAATGGGGCTTCGCAGAGCGCAGCCCGATGCGCAGCCGCGAGCCGGGCGCCGGCGCCGTCTCGGGGGGGAAGTGGGCGAGCAGCTCGGCGCCGTTCTCCAGTTGCAGCAGGACGCGGTCGTGGGGGCCCAGCCCGCGCGAGTCGAGGACGGTGGCGATGGTGGCGGGTGCGGCGACGGTGTCCCGCGGCTCGGCCGTCACGTCCTCGGGGCGGACCAGCAGCCAGCCGCGGGACTCGGGGGCGGGGAGCGCCAGGCGGCCGAACGGGGAGCGCCCGGTCCCCGTCCCCACCTCGATCAGGTTGGCCTCGCCGAGGAACGAGGCGACGAACGGCGTCGCCGGCCGCCGGTAGAGGTCGAGCGGCGCCCCGGCCTGCACGGCCCGCCCGTCGTCGAGCACCACCAGATGGTCGGCGAGCAGCATCGCCTCCTCCTGGTCGTGGGTCGCGTAGAGGACGGTGGTCCCCAGCTTGCGCAGCACCGCGGCGAGCTCGCTGCGCACCGAGCGGCGCAGGCGGGCGTCGAGGGCCGACAGCGGCTCGTCGAGGAGGAGCAGCGACGGCCGCGGAGCGATCGCGCGGGCGAGCGCCACCCGCTGCTGCTCGCCGCCCGAGAGCTGCGCGGGCTTGCGGTCGAGCAGGCGCTCGAGGCCGAGCAGCGCCGCGGTGTCCCACACCCGCGCCTCGATCGTGTGGCGGGACGGGCGCCGGCGCGAGGTGCGCAGCGAGAACCACCGGCGGCCGCTCTTGAGGCCGGAGGCGATGTTCTCGCGCACGCTCAGATGGGGGGAGAGGGCGCAGGCCTGGAGCACCACCCCGACGTCGCGCCGCTCGGAGCGCACACCGCTCATGTCGTCGCCGTCGAACAGGATCTTCCCTCGCGCCGGACGGAGCAGCCCCGCGAGCAGCATCAGCAGGGTCGACTTTCCCGACCCCGAGGGGCCGATCAGCACGGTGATCCCGCCGGCCGGCAGCTCCAGGCCGACGCCGGAGAGCGCCGGCACCCGCCCATAGGCGAAGGAGACCCCCTCGACCCGGACCTTCAAGCGGCTTTCCTCTCGCCGTCTTCCAAGAGCTCGATCCCCTCTCGCCTTCCAGGAGGCACTGAGAGATTTAGAAATGTAAGTATGCGGTAAACCGTCTTCCAAGGGTAGGGCGCGGCCGGTCATCTTGCTCCGTTTTGCTTCTTGCAGTATCCCCACATTCAAACTTCTGCGACAATCGCTGCAGTTTTCTCATAACTCCCGGATTGGAGGGCAGCCCCGAGGGGGCTGATCCCCCCCGGACAGCGGTGTCGCGAGCCTCCCCTGACCTCAGGGAACGGAGCGGCGCCAGGAGGGGTGCCATGGAGTTGTTGAAGTCGGTCCGCCTGATCTCGAACGTCCTCTTCTACCGCTTGAAGTGGGGGCACCCGGGCAAGGTCGAGCGCCACTGGGAGAACTACTGGCGAACGATCGAAAAGACCGGCCGAGGCGGCCAGGTGCTGTGGGACAACGAGCCCGAACGCGCCTCGGCCGAAGACCTCGGGCGCTTCAAGCCGCTGATCCTCGACCCGACCCTGCCGCTGCTCGACTTCGGCTGCGGCAACGGCCGGCAGACGCGCTATCTGGTGAAGCACTTCGACCGGGTGATCGGGACGGACGTGTCGCCCACGGCGATCGCCAAGGCGAAGGCGGAGACGCCGCCCGAGATGAAGATCGAGTACCGGGTGCTCAACGGCCTCGATCCGGCGGACGCCAGGAAGTTCCACGACGAGTTCGGCGACGTCAACATCTACATGCGCACCGTGATGCACGTGCTCCAGAACGAGGACAAGCCGCGGATGGCGGAAGTGCTCGCCATCCTGCTCGGAGAGCGCGGGACCCTCTACCAGATCGAGCTCTCGCTCTGCGCGCTCGACTACTTCCGCACCCTCCCCGGCGACAGCCCCTCGGGGCTGCCGAGCCACGTCCACAACGTGATCCGCACCGGCGCCACCTCGGTCGGCTTCGACCCTGCCATGCGCCCCATGGTCTACCCGGACGACCGCTGGGAGGTGGTGGCGCACGGCGAGGACGTGACGATCAACACGGTCCCCCTCGGCCACGGCGAGGAGGGGAACGTGCCGGCGAACTACCTGGTGCTGCGCAAGCGGAAGGCGGGGTAGGGGTTGACCACGGACTGACACGGACGGGAGCACGGACGGACACGGACAGGGCTCGGGTATCTCCGGCCTGTCCGTGTTCGTCCCTGGAGGTCCGTGTTCGTCCGTGTAGCTCCCCCGCCCCCCCTCCCTGCCATAATGCCCTCATGGGGCCTGAATTCTCCGTCGTCATTCCCACCCACAACCGCCTCGAGGTGCTGGCCGAGGTCCTCCAGGCGCTCGAGTTCCAGCAGGATCCCCCCTCCTGCGAGGTGGTGGTGGTCGACGACGGCTCGACCGACGGCACCGGCGACTGGCTGCGCGGCCGCGGCTTCCGGATCCCCCTGCGCGTCCTCAGCCAGGAGAACCATGGCCCGGCGGCGGCCAGGAACACCGGCGTCGCCGCCGCCTCCGGCCGCTGGGTGGCCTTCCTGGGAGACGACACCGTCCCCTCGCCGGGATGGCTGGCGGCCCATCGCGAGGCCCACCGCCGGCGCGGCGACGACTCCCACCTCGGCGTCATCGGCTACACCGGCTGGCATCGGCGGATGCGGCTCAATCCTTTCCTGCGCTACATCAACGAGCACGGCCTCCAGTTCGGTTATGCGCTGATCGACGATAAAGAAGACGTACCGTTCAATTTTCTATACACCTCGAACCTCTCGCTCCCTCGCGACCTCCTCCTCGCGGAGCCCTTCGACCTGCGGTTCCCGCACGCGGCCTGGGAAGATATCGAGGTCGGATATCGTTTAAAAAAAAGAGGGTTCCGGCTGGTCTACGAGCCGGCGGCGACGGTGGCGCACGATCATCCCACGGACCTCGCCCGCTTCGCCGCACGGCAGGAGAAGGCGGGCTACTGCGCCGTCGTCTTCTACCGGCTCCACCCGGAGCTCGGCCCCTTCCTGGGCCTCGGTCCCGAGGGGCCACCCCCGCTGCCGCCGGAGGTGCCGCAACGGCGGCGGGAACGCCTGGTCCGGGCTTTGCAAAATTGGCCTGTCAGCATTCCCAAGGTATGGGAAGATGTGCTGCGCTACCACTACGTACAAGGTCTTCACCGCGCCTGGTCTGAATTGGGCGCGGCGGCTGGAAAAGGAGAATCCTCATGATCACCCACCAACCCGTCCGCCGGCGCCTCGCGAGGACCGCTGCTCTCGGGTTCGCCGTGCTCCTCGTCTCGACACTCCCATTGGCGGCCCAGCGTTCGGCCCACGGGGGGGGCGGTAGCTCGCATTCGGGCGGCTCGCACTCCGGCGGCGGCTCACACTCGGGGGGCGGCGGCACTGCCCACTCCGTCCCCGGCGGTGGCAACCACGGCGGTGGCGGCAGCCACGGCGGCTTCCACGGCGGCCATGGCGGCGGCGGCTTCCGCGGCGGCCACGGCTACTACTTCTATCCCGGCTTCGGCTGGGGATTCTGGCCCGGCCTGTCCTTCTGGTGGGACGAGCCGTACTACCCGTACTACGACCCCTACTACTCCCGGGGTTATTACGGCTACGGCTATGACGGCGGCTACGGCGGTTACGACCGCAGCGAGCTCGGCGCCCTCGACCTCGACGTCTCGCCGGGCAACACCCACGTCTACGTCAACGGCGAGGACCTCGGCATCGTCGACAAGTACGACGGCTGGCCGGGCTACCTCTGGCTGCCGCGCGGCACCTACGACGTCGCCTTCTACCTCGACGGCTACAAGACCATCGCCCGCCAGATCACCGTCTCGCCGGGCTCGGTGCTCGACATCGACGACAAGATGGAGCACGGGACCTCGGTGCGCCCGGAGGATCTCGCCAGCAAGACGCACGAGCGGCGCGACTCGCGCATCGGGTACGAGGAGTGGCGCCGGCAGCAGCTCGAGAAGCAGGGCTACGGCGACGACGACTGGCGCGATCGCGTCCATCGCCAGCGCAACGCCCCGCCCCCGCCGCAGGCGCAGACCCCTCAGATGGACGACGATGACGACGACAACCCGCCGCCCCCGCCGCCGCGGATGGACCACAACATGCGGCGTCCCGGCCGCGATAGCGCCCGCGGCAACGCCGGCAGCGGCTACCTGCGGCTCTCGGTCGAGCCGGACGACGCCTCGGTCTATCTCGACGGCCGCTTCGTCGGCACCGGCAGCGACCTCTCGATGCTGCGCGGCGGCCTGTCGGTGACCCCGGGTCACCACCAGCTCTCCGTCGTGCGCCCCGGCCGCAAGGCCGAGGAGAAGGACTTCGACGTCAAGGCCGGCGAGGACGTCAAGGTGAGCGTCGAGCTCGAGGGCGGCAGCCGCTAGGCTCGTCCCTCCCCTCTTCCGTCAGCCGTTTCCAAGGGCGCCTCCACGCGGGGCGCCCTTTCCTTTTCCCGCCGTTTTTCGGCCGCCCTTCGCTAGGATAGAAACGTTCCCAGCCCATTCGACATCAGGTGTGAGAGGTCGGAGAGGTCGCCGGTCGAGCGACGAGCAGGAGGAGACCCATGCAGCGCATGCGCGCGATTCCCATCCTGGCGGTCGCCAGCCTCGCCCTGGCGCCGCTCGCCGTCCGCGCCGCCGAGCCCGCCTTCCCGCCGGTCACCGAGGCGGAGCGCGCTTACAGCGCCGTGCCCGGCGAGCCCAACGCGCCAGCGGTGGTGCTGTTCAAGCGGGCCGAGCTTCGGCTGGCGGGGTATGGCCGTCTCATCGGCAGCTTCGACGCCCACCTCCGCGTACGGGTGCGGATGAAGATCCTCACCGAAGCGGGGAAACACAACGGCGAGGTCGCCGTGGCGCATGGCGAGGGGCTACGCCTCGAGGGCTTCCTGGCGCGCACCGTGCTGCCCGACGGCCGGATCGTCCCGGTGCCGGCCGACGCCACCTTCCTGCGCCGGACGTCCGAGTCGCGCAAGACGTTCGTCACCTCCGTCGCCTTTCCGGCGGTAGCGGCCGGCGCCATCCTCGACTATCAGTACGAGCTCGTCTTCTCCTCCGCTTTCGTCCTCGAGCCCTGGTACCTCTCCGAGGAAATCCCGGTGCGCCACGCCGAGATCGTCTTCCAGCTCGCCAAGCACTGGACCCCGCTGGTCTGGACCCGTTCCCCGCTGGGGGTCAGGATCGAGCAGGAGAAGCAGGAAACCTTCTCCGGCACCGAGATCCGGGCCTGGGCGGAGAACCTTCCCGCCGTCCCGGATGCCCCCTACGGCCCGCCTTACGCCGATCTGGCGAGCCAGATCGCCGTGCTGCCGGCGGCCTATGAAGCCGGCGGGACGTACAAGCTGCTGGCCGACTGGTACTCGACGACCTCCTTTGCGAGCCGGATCTACGAGCAGGTCGAGGAACACGGCCTCGGCGTCGAAGGTCCGGCGCACAAGATCGCCGGCACGGGCGATCCCCGGCAGAAGATCGAAGCCCTCTACCGCTACGTCCGGGACGAGATCCGGACCAGCCCGTGGACCGGCGTCCTGGTCGATCCGGAGCTGCGGCTGCGGAAGATCTTCGACGGCCACCGCGGCACCGGCGCCGAGAAGGCGCTGGTGCTGCAATCGATGCTGCAGGGGATCGGGATCCGCTCCGACCTGGTCTGGGCCGGGGGGCGCGAGCACGGCACCTTCGATCCCGCGCTGCCGACCCCGGCCTGGTTCGATACCATGCTGGTGGCGGTGACGCTCGACGGCAAGGCCGTCTTCCTCGACCCCTCCAGGCCCTCCCTCGGCTTCGGACAGCTGGGGCCCGGCTACGAAGGGACTCCGGCTCTGGTCTGCGACCGGGCGCAGAGGATCGTGCTCCCGGAGGTCCCGTTCGACCGGAACCTGCGGCGGGCGGAGATCGACCTCGCAATGGACGACAAGGGACGGCTCGCCGGCACCGGGACCCTGCGGCTGACCGGGCTCCGCGCCGTCGAGAGGCTCTACTGGAAGGGCGACGAGACGGCGACTCTGCAGGCCTGGAAGGACTGGCTGGCCCGGCAGTACCCCGACTTCCGGATCTCGAATCTCCAAGCGGTCGAAGCGCCCGACGAGCACAAGGTCACCGTCACCTGGGCGTTGGCACAGCGGGAGGACGAGGTGCTCGGCGACGAGACCACGGTCGTACCCAGCGCTCCGCTCGGTCCCGCCACCCAGCCGTTCGTCGAGACGGCGGAGGAACGCAGGCTCGACGTTCTCTTCGATTATCCGTGCCGCGACGAGGTCGAGCTGCACCTGCGCTGGCCGGCGGGGTGGAAGGTCGAAAGGAGGCCCGATTCGAGCGCCCTCGACATGGCCGTCGGCGCCCTGGCCACCTGGGTGGTGATGAATCCTGCCGATCGCACCCTGTTCTACCGCCGGCGCTTCGAGGTCACCCGCCGCAGGCTCAGCTCGAAGAGCGAATACGAGGCGGTGCGCGCCCTCTTCGGCGCCGCCGCGAAGAACGACGCCGAGAGCGTGGTGCTGGTGCACCGCTGATCCGATCGAGATCCGACCAAGGAGCCCCATGAATCGACACCGTCTGTATCGCCTCCTCGCCACCGCAGCCTTCGGCGCCCTCGCCGTCGCCGGCCTCGCCGGCCCCGCCCGGGCCCTCGACGCCCTGCCGCCGCTCACCGACGCCGAGAAGGCGATCACCGCCGTCCCCGGCGAGCCCAACGCGCCGGCGGTGGTGCTGATCAAGCGCGGCGAGTTCCTGATGGCCGGCTACGGCCAGCGGACGGCGAGCCTGTCGTCGTCGCTCCACATCCAGGTCCGCCTCAAGATCCTCACCGAGGAAGGGAAGAGCAACGGCGAGGTGGCGATCGGCCACAGCGACTACCAGCGCCTGCACGGCTTCCACGGCCGCACCATCCTGCCGGACGGCCGCATCGTGCCGGTCGCCGCCGACGCCAAGTTCGTGCGCAAGACGTCGCGCTCGCTCAAGACGTTCACCACCGCGGTGGCCTTCCCCGCCGTGCAGGTGGGAGCGATCCTCGAGTACGAGTACGAGCTCTGGTTCGACTCCATCTTCTTCCTCGAGCCCTGGTACTTCGCCGAGGAGATCCCCGTCCGCTACTCGGAGATCACCTTCAAGACGCCGCTGACGGTGGCGGCGCAGGCATGGAGCCGCGGCCCCGCCCGGGTGAAGGTCCAGCGGCAGACGGACCGCACCTCAAACGGCTACATCACCAAGGCCTGGGCGGAAAACATCCCCTCCGTCCCCGACGACGCCTACGGCCCCCCCTACCAGGACCTGGCGGCGCAGATGCTGATGCTGCCGACCTCCTACACCACCGAGTACACCCGCGACGCCCTGATGGAGAGCTGGCCGAAGACCTGCGAGCTGATCGGCCGCTCCTACGACCAGGCGATCCGCAAGGACGGCGGCGTCGCCAGGACGGCGCGCGGTCTGGCCCCCTCGGGCTCAGCCACCGAGCGCGCCGGGACGCTCTACCGCTTCGTCCGCGACCAGATCGAGAACGACGGCTACATCGGCGTGGCGACGGACGGCGACCGCGGCATCGGCAAGGTGCTCGACGAGCACAAGGGGGACCGCGCCCACAAGGCGCTGCTGCTGCAGGCGATGCTCGCGGCGGTGAAGGTCGACTCGCGGCTGGTGTGGGCCGCCGACCGCGACCGCGGGGCGATCGACCCCGCCCTCCCCAACCCGCGCTGGTTCGACACCGTCCTCGTCCTTCTCGACCTCGACGGCAGGAAGGTCTACCTCGATCCCGACGACCGCTCGCTCGGTTTCGGCCGCCTGCGCCCCGGCTACGAGGGGACCCCGGCGCTGATCTACGACCAGAAGAAGCCCGAGGGGGTGGTGCTCCCCGCGGCCCCCTACGACCAGAACCTCGAGCGCGCCGAGATCGACCTCGCCCTCGACGCCAAGGGGCGCCTCACCGGCACCGGCACCCTGCGGCTGAGCGGCCAGAAGGCCTATCCGAAGCTCGACTGGAAGGCGGACGAGGCGAAGGCGACGGAGGCCTGGAAGGAGTGGCTCGACAAACGCTTCCGCGAGTTCCAGGTCTCCGCCGTCAAGGTCGTGGAGGCCCGCGAGGAGGGGAAGGTCACCCTCACCTGGGCGCTCGCCCAGCGCGAGGAGGAGGTGCTGGGGGACGAGGTGACGCTGGTGCCCAGCGTGCCGCTCGGCCCCCTCGCCCAGCCCTTCGTGCAGCCGGCCACCAGCCGGCGCAGCGGCGTCGTCTTCGACACCCCGTACCGCCAGGAGGTCGAGCTGCGCCTGCGCTGGCCCGAAGGATGGAAGCTCGAGTCGGCCCCGAAGGAGAACAACGTGGCCGGCAAGGCGGGCGGCCTCAGCCTCGACGTCGAGTCGAAGCCGGCCGAACGCACCCTGGTCTACAAGCGCCGCTTCGACATCACCCAGCGCCGGCTCGACACCTCCGCCGACTACGAGGCCGGCCGTTCCCTGTTCGCCGACGTGGAGAAAAGCGATGCGCAGAGAGTCGTCCTGGTCCACAAGTAGACGCCGGCGGTTCCCCCTCGCCGTCCTCGCCCTCGCCGCCGCGATCCCCCTGGCGGCCGGCCGCCCCGTCGCCGCCGCCACCGTGCTCGAACGGGCGGTGGACGTCGAGGTGGGCGCCGGGGCGGTCCTCGAGCGCCACCACCTGCGGGTGCGGCTCGACAACCCGGCCGACTACGCGGCCTGGTCCCCCTACCACATCGCCCTCGACGTCAACCGCCAGCTGGAGGACCTCTCGGCGTCGGCCACCCGGCCGGACGGCAAGGTGCTCGCCGTCTCCCGCCGCGACGTCGACACCCATCAGGTGGCGGCCGAAGGGGAGCTCCACTCCTCGCGCGAGGTGCGCAGCGTGACCTTCCCGGCCGTCCCCGTCGGCTCGACCCTGACCCTCGACTACCAGGTGCGCGAGCGCCCCTGGTTCCCGGGCGGCGAGATCGAGCTCGGCTCGGCGGAGCGCACGGAGTCGCTGCGGGTCGCCGTGCACGGCGCCAGGGACGGCTGGCGCTACCGGATCGACGGGGCGCTGCCGGGGCTCGCCGTCCAGGAGGTGCCGGGGGGCGTCACGGTGACCGGCAGGGAGCTCGCCGGCCTGACTCCTCCGGAGCATGCCCCGGAGCTCGCCGAGGACGGCGCGGTGCTGCGCTACGCCTGGGGGGACACGGCGAGCTGGGAGGCGGTGGGTCGCTGGTACCAGGAGATCCTGGCGCAGGTGCCGCGCAACGCCGAGACGGTGCGCGGCAAGGCGCGCCAGTTGATCTCGGGGCTCTCCGGCCTCTCGGGCGACGCCGATCGCCGGCGCCGGATCGAGGCGCTCGCCGACTTCGCCCGCCGCCAGGTGCGCTACGTGGCGGTGGAGGTGGGGATCGGCGGCTACCGCCCGCACGAGCCGCAGCAGGTGATCGACCGCCTGTGGGGGGACTGCAAGGACAAGGCGCTCCTCCTCGTCGACCTGCTGCACGAGGCGGGGATCGAGGCCTACCCGGCCCTCGCCCGGCTCGATCCCAAGGGGCGCGTCGACCGCGAGTTCCCGTCCCCCAACCAGTTCAACCACATGATCGTCGCCTTGCCGGCCGCGGAGCTCGGCCTGGCGCCCGGCGCGCCGGTGTCCGGCGGCTACCTCTTCCTCGACGCCACGCAGGAGACCGGCGGCCTCGACTGGCTGCAGCCGGCGGTGCAGGACCAGGAGGTGCTGGTGGTGCGCGGCGGCGGCAAGCCGGGCGAGCTGGTGCGGACGCCGGTGGTCGCCGCCCGCGAGGCGCGGAAGCTCGACGTGGCGCTCGACCTCGCTTCGTCCGGCGAGGCGCGCGGGACCGCCCGCCTGGAGCTCACCGGCGAGGCGGGGGCCGCCTTCCTCCATCTGCGCGACGGCGCCAAGCCGCAGGAGGTGGACCGCGTCGTGCGCCGGGTCTTCGCCGCCCTCCTCCCCGCCGGCGCGGAGCTGGCGGACCTGCGCTGGCAGTCGGTGGAGGGCGGCCTTCCCGACGTGCGGCTGGACGCCCGGGTGACCCTCCCCTCGCTCGGCGCGGCGGCCGACCCGGGGGCGCTCCCGGTGATCCCCCTCCCCGGGCTCGCCGACCTGCCCCCCCCGGGTCTGCTCGACGGCCGCACCGTGCCGGTGGTCGAGGAGCCGTTCGCCAACCGCGTCACCTGGAAGGTCACCCTCCCTCGCGACGCCTGCAAGGCCGAGACGCCGGACGTCGCGGTCGAGAACGCGGTCGGCGCCTTCCACCAGAAGGTCGCCATCCACGGCCGCGAGCTGGCGGTCGAGCGCACCGCCGAGCTGCGCCAGCGCTGGATGGACCCCGCCGCCTTCCCGGCGCTCAAGGAGATCGGCCTCGCCGAGGCGCGGACCAACAAGCGGCGGCTGCGGGTGAGCTGCGGCGGCTAGGCGCCGGGGTCGGCCGCGGCCGCTCCGGCGGCCTGTGGCACCGGCGCCGTCTGCGCGGCCTGCGCCGGCGGCTGGGCGCTCGAGATGCCGAGGCCCCGGTACTCCGCGTGGTTTTCGGGGATCGCCGGCTGGAACTTGTAGGCCGGCTTGCCGGCGACCGTCTCGGCGTAATAGGAGGGGCCGAGGATCGCCGGATCGGGGGTCCAGTACGAGGAGACGTCGTCGCCGTGACGCAGGGCGTAGACCGGGCTCCACAGCTTGGGCTCCGCCCGCTTCCCCCGTCCCAGATCGTCGCCGAGCGCGACCAGCTTGTCCCCCAGCACCTGGCAGTAGACATCGGTGGCGTCGAGATGCCGGGGGAGCGGGAAGCGCTTCGCCGCGCCGACGATCCAGGCCGCGAAGGCGTCCTTCTGGGAGGAGCGCGGCCAGCCGGGCGGCTGGTCCCGCGCGCCGACCGAGACGCACCCCTTGGCGGCATAGGAATAGAACTGCTGCATCAGCCACGCCTCGTTCCCCCACCAGATGTCGTTGCAGGCCTGGAGCCGGGCGAGCCGGTCCTTGCCGATCTGGCCGGCCAGCGGCTTGTTGGTCCGCAGGGCGTAGCGGATCGCCGCATGCGCCGTCAGGTGCTGCCAGGCGTGGGAGCCGGTCAGCGTCTCCGCCTCCTGGTGGCCGACGCGGAACTCGTTCTGGTAGCGCTGCAGGCTGAAATCGATCCACCAGGAATCGCCGGTCAGGAGGCCGGCCGCGACCTGCAACCATTTCTGGTTGGGGCTGCCGTGGATCGCGCTGTGGGGGCCGTTCACCCAGTCGACGGGGACCGGAGCGGTCGCCAGGCCGCCGGCCGCGAGCCAGTGGCTGATGTAGGCCACCAGCTTCCGCAGCCAGTCGTTGTTGTCCTGCACCGGGCTCGCGTCGCCCGCTCCGCTCCGCTGAATGACCTCGCTCATCTCGTTCGTCTCGTTCGGCGGCGCCGGCCGGGAGCTCAACGGTACGCCGGGGGAGGCGGCGGAGGCTCCTCCGTATCGCCGTCAGCGGGCGCCGCCGGCTCCTCCGCCGGGGGCGCGGCCTTCTTCCCCGTCGCCCGGCCGTCCGCCCCGGCGACCGGCTCCGCGGCGGCAGGCTCGGGGGCGACTGCGGCGGCGCGGGTGGGGCGGATGAGGATGGCCCCGGGAGCGGCGCCGACCGGCGACGCGGCCGGCGCAGGGGCGGCGGGCGCGGGCGCCCCCTCTTCACCGTTCCCCTGCGCCACCTCGAGGCCGTTGTCGGTGATCGCGTAGTGCGGCTCCTCGGCGGCGGCGGGGTCGAGCGGCGGGCCGCCGAGGGTGATGTCCGCCTGCTGCGGCGGCCCGCCCGGCGCGTGCCGCAGGCAGGTCTCGGTCGGCGCCTGCCACTCGGCGAACATCTCGGTGACCTTGTAGGGGCAGAGCTCGGTCGCCAGCTGGCCGGTGGTGGGATCGATCGTGACCTTCACCATCCCCGGCGGCACCGGGAAGTCGGCGTACCCTTTGGCCGGGCGCACGGCGGCGGTGAAGCGGCTCCAGATCGGCAGCGCCGCGCTGGCGCCCGAGAACGAGGTCGGGGCGTTGTCGTCGTACCCCACCCAGACGATCGAGACGCGCTCCGGCGAGTAGCCGGCGAACCAGTTGTCGCGCCGGTCGCTGGTGGTGCCGGTCTTGCCGGCGAGCGGCCCGTCCACCCCTTGCGAGCGGGAGGCGGCGGCGGTGCCGTGGTCGATCACCCCCTGGAGCATCGAGGTGACCTGATAGGCGGTCTCCGCCGGCATCGCCCGTTTCGGCGCCGGCAGGTCGTCCCCCGTCTCGGCTTCGCCGCCGGGCTTGAGCACGGCGGCCAGGCTGTGCAGCTGCGGGCGCAGGCCGCCCGCGGCGAGCGTCGAGTAGACCTCGGCCATCTCGTACGGGGTGGCCTCGAAGACCCCCAGCGCCGCCGAGGGGACGGCCGGCAGGTTGCCGGTCATCCCCATCTCGCGGGCGAGCTCGATCACCTTCGGCATCCCCACCCCCATCGCCACCCGCACGGTCGGGATGTTCAGGCTCTGCTCGAGCGCCATCCGCGCCGTGACCCAGCCGCGGAAGGTGCGGTCGTAGTTCTGCGGCTGCCAGCTGGCGTTGCCGATGCGGACGTTGATCGGCGAGTCCTGGAGCAGGGTCGCCGGGTTGGCCGTCCCCTCGGCCAGCGCCGCCCCGTAGACCACCGGCTTGAAGGCGCTGCCGACCTGGCGGTGCGCCTGGGTCACGCGGTCGAACTGGCTGCGCTCGTAGTCGCGCCCCCCCACCCAGGCGAGCACGGCGCCGTCGCGCGGATCGACCGACACCAGCGCCGACTGCAGGGGGTTCTTGTGCCCCTTCTTCCCTTCGAGGGCGGCGATCCCCTGGGCCACCGCGGTCTCCGCCTGCCGCTGGTCGCGCCAGCGCAGGGTGGCGAAGAGGAGGTAGCCGCCGCCGTCGAGCTCGCCGGCGTGGAAGCGCTCGCGCGCCTCGGCCTCGGCGGCGCGCGCGAAGTAGGGGGCGATCGGCCGCGCTTCGATCTCCTGCGGGTGCGGGGCGAGCGGCGCGGCGACCGCGGCGGCCAGCGCCTCCTTGGTGATCCAGCCGAGATCGCTCATCCGCTGCAGCACCCGGTTGCGCCGGTCGACCGAACGCTCCGGGTGATCGATGGGGGAGAGGCCGCCCGGCGACTCGATCATCCCGGCGACCGTCGCCGCCTCGGGGAGCGACAGCTCGGCGGCGTCCTTGCCGAAGTAGGCGCGGGCGGCGGCGCCGAGGCCGATCAGGTTGGCGTTGCCGCTGCGGCCGAGGTAGATCTCGTTCAGGTAGGCCTCGAGGATCGCCTTCTTGCCATGGCGCAGCTCGAGCATCTCGGCGATCAGCGCCTCCTCGGCCTTGCGCTTGAGCGTGCGGCGGTTCGTCAGGTAGACGTTCTTGACCAGCTGCTGGCTGATCGTGCTCCCCCCCTGCACGTCGCCGCCGCGCGCGTTGACCCACAGGGCGCGGGCGATGCCGGTGGGCGAGACGCCGGGATGGGTGTAGAACCCCGAGTCCTCGGCCGCCAGCACCGCCTTCACCACCGGGTCCGGCAGCTCCGCCAGGGTGACGGGACGGCGCTCCTCGACGCCCTTGTCGTAGAACGAGGCGAGGAGCGGCGGCTCGAGCTGCGCGCTCTTCGCCGCCTTGCCGTCCAAACGGATCGCCTCCACCCGCGGGCCGCGGAAGGTGACCTCCAGCCGCCCTCCCCCCGCCTCCCCCTCCGGAGTGGGGAAGCGGCGCAGATGCACCGCCACCAGGTCCCCCGCCCGGCGGTAGGCCCCGGCGGGGAGCTCGCCTCCCGCTGTCTCTGCGCTCTCCTCCCGATAGCCGGCGTCCGCCAGCTCGGCCACCATCTCGGCGGCCGAGAACGGCTCGCCGGGGGCCAGCGCGGGGACGCTGGCGTAGAGCCGCGACGGCTGGGCGTAGGGAGCTTCGGGGAACTTGCGGGAGATCCGCCAGAGGTAGATCGTCAGCGCGAGGCCGCAGACGAACAGGACGGCCGAGGCGGCCAGCCCCGCGATCACCAGCCGGCGGCGGGCGGGGGTGAGGTCCGGAAGGCCGGGCCGGGAACCGGGAAAGACAGCGAAAGGCTTCATGCCGTCCAGACTGTGGCAAGCTACATGCCAGTCGTTCTCGGCACGGGAGTTGCGGGAGGAGAGGGACCGGCGTGAGGCCGCGACCCAGGGAGATTTTTTCCTCCCCCGTACTCGCGGGAGGCCAGGAGGGGGCGTTCCGGAGTCCGAAACGCTTCCTTGGTTGCCAGGTTGCGAACCCCCTCCTGACCTCCCCCTCTGGGGGAGGAACAAAGCTCCCTGCGAGATCGGTTGCCGGAAAAGACAGGAGGACAGACGATGAGCGACGAATCAGCGAAGCAGGACGCCCCCCTCACCGGCGAGGAGCTGCGGCGGCGGGTCGCCGCGCTCCAGCCGGGGTGGACGGTGGTCGACGACCGCCGGCTGGAGAAGGAATACCGCTTCAAGGACTTCCAGGAGGCGCTCGACTTCGTCAACCGCCTCGGCGAGGCCGCCGAGACGCAGGGGCACCATCCCGACGTCTTCCTCGCCTGGGGGAAGGTCAGGGTGACGCTGTGGACCCACTCGGCGGGCGGGGTGACGGCCGCCGACCTCACTCTGGCGGCGGCGGCGGATCGGCGGGCCTGATCCCGCGCGCCAGGCTCACCACCACCGTCGCCAGCTCCTGGATGTCGACCGGCTTGGCGAGGTGCATCTGGAAGCCGGCGCGCAGGGCGCGGCGGCGGTCCTCGACGCGGGCGAAGGCGGTGAGGGCGGCGGCCGGGGTCCGCCCGCCGCGCTCGGCCGGCAGCTCGCGCACCCGCCGCACCAGCTCGTAGCCGTCCTCGCCGGGCATCCCGATGTCGGAGAGGAGGACGTCCGGCCGCCACTTCTCGAGGCGGTGGATCGCCTCCGCGGCGGAGCCGGCGGTCTCGACCTCGGCGTTGCAGTGCTCGAGGATCTGGCGCATCGTCTCGCGGGCGTCCGGCTCGTCGTCCACCACCAGGACGCGGATCCCGCGCAGGTCGAGCGCCGAATTCTCCTCGCAAGGGTCCTCTCCCACCGTCTCGGCGGCGGGGTGGACGCGCTGCGCCTCGGCCGGGGTGAGGTGGGCGATCGACAGCGGCAGCGCCACCAGGAAGGTGCTCCCCTCGCCGTCGCCGGGGCTCTTCACCCGCACCGTGCCGCCGTGCAGCTCGACCAGGTGGCGCACGATGGCGAGCCCGAGGCCGAGCCCGCCGTGGCGGCGGGTGGTGGTGCCGTCGAGCTGGCGGAAGCGGTCGAAGACGTGGGGGAGGAACTCGGGAGCGATGCCGGCGCCGTTGTCGGCGACGATGATCTCGATGTGGGAGTTGACCCGCTCGAGCCGCACCTCGACCTTCCCCCCCTTGGGAGTGAACTTGACGGCGTTCGAGAGCAGGTTCCACACCACCTGCTGCAGGCGCCCGGGATCGCCCGCCACCGGGCCGGCGAACGGATCGACCACCCGCCGCAGCCGGATCTGCTTGGCCTCGGCGGCCGGGCGGATCGCCTCGACGGCGGCGTCGATCACCGCCGCGAGGTCGGTCGGCTGCACGTCGAGCCGCATCTTGCCGGAGATGATGCGGGAGACGTCGAGCAGGTCGTCGATCAGCTGCGACTGCAGCTTGGCGTTGCGCACCACGGTGTCGAGCCCGCGCTGGCGGCGCTCGGGGTCGTCGCCGGCGGCGAGCAGGAGCTGCGCCCAGCCGAGGATGGCGTTGAGCGGCGTGCGCAGCTCGTGGGAGACGGTGGCCAGGAACTCGTCCTTGCTGCGATTGGCGGTCTCCGCCTCACGGTAGGAGGCCTCCGCCCGGGCGAGCAGGGCCGCCCTCTCCTGCTCGGCGCGCTTGCGCTCGGTGATGTCGATGCAGGAGCCGATGTACCCCTGGAACTCGCCCCCCTCCCCCTGCCGCGGAACGCCGTTGTCGAGCAGCCAGCGGAACTCGCCGTCGTGCCGGCGCAGCCGATACTCCACGGCGAACGGCTGGCGGGCGTCGAAGGAGCCGCGATAGATCTCCAGGCAGCGCGCGAGGTCGTCGAGGTGGACCCCCGCGGTCCAGCCGCTCCCCAGCTCGGCCTCGAGCGGCCTGCCCGTGAAGTCGAGCCAGGACCGGTTGAACCAGTCGCAGAGCCTTTCCCGGCCGGCCATCCAGATCATCACCGGGGCGCTGTTGGCGGTGATCCGGAAGCGCTCCTCGCTCTCCTCGATCTCGCCCTGGACGCGCCGCAGCTCGGCCTCCCGCCCGGCGCTCTCCAGGGCGGCCGCCTGCGCGGCGTGGCGGCTCTGCCGCAGGCGCTCGTTGAGCACCGAGATGAAGACGCCGATGGCGACGAAGGTGACGAACTGCACCAGGCTCGCCGTGGTGGCGAAGCCGAGCTGATGGATCGGCGGCAGCAGGAAGTAGTCGGCGGCCAGCGCCGCGAGGGCGGTCGCCGCCAGGCCCGGGCCGAGCCCGCCGTAGGCGGCGGCGACCAGGATCGCCGGAAACAGGAAGAGGAAGGGGGTCTCGGCGCCGAGCAGAGGGGAGAACATCGCCCGCACCAGCATCGCCGCCGCCACGGCCACGACGGCGGCGCCATACCGCTTCCACGCCGGGCGCTCCACGCTGTTGGTTGCTCCGTTCACCCGTTCCAACTCGCCTGCCTTCCTCGCCGACCGCCACGGATGATAGCGGATTTGAGGCGGGGAGGGTTGGAGCTGGTGTGCGTCCGTGCTCGTCCGTGTCAGTCCGTGTTCAACTTCACCAGGAAGCCGTACTTCCTGAACACCGCCAGGGCCGGCGGCGACTCGAGATAGGCGAGGAGCTTGCGCGCCGCCTCCGGGTGCCGGGCGGAGCCGCTCACGCCGCCGACCAGGGCGAAGGGATAGGAGATCTTCGGCCCCTCGGCCGCCGGCACCTCCCAGGCGACCTTGACCTGCTTCGAGATCCCCGCGTCGGTACGGTAGACGATCCCCGCCTCGGCGTTCCCCCCCTCGACCGCCGCGAGCGCGGCGCGGACGTTCTCGGTCGGCACCACGCGGGAGGCCAGCTTCTCCCAGAGATGCAGCTTCTCCAGGTACTCCTTGGCGTAGATCCCCGCCGGCACCGTCTTCGGCTCGGCGAGGGCGAGGGTGTGGACCCCCGAGCCGGCGAGGTCGGCGGCGGCGGCGATCCGCAGCGTGCTGTCCTTGGGGACGACCACCACCAGCGTGTTCGAGAGCACGCTCCTGCGGCTGCCGGCGGCCACCAGCTTCCCCTTCTCGAGGGCGTCCATCTTCGCCTCGTCGGCCGACAGGAAGAGGTCGGCCGGGGCTCCCTCCTCGATCTGGCGCTCGAGGGTGCTCGAGGCTCCGAAGTTGAACAGCAGCTTGTCGCCGCTCGCCTTCTCGTAGGGGACGGCGATCTCCTTCAGGGCGTCGGTGAGGCTCGCCGCCGCCGAGACGTTGATCTCGACGGCGCACGGAGCCGGACACGGACAGCGCCACCAAGCCGCGGTCCGTGCCGGTCGCCTGTCTCGTCCGGGTCCTTTCATTTCCGAGCCCAGCTCAGAAGGCGACCTGCAAGCGGGCGAGCACCTTGTCCTGCGAGTCGAGCCGTCCGGCCTTGACCCGCAGGTAGTCGGCCATCAGCTTCAGGTCGTGCCCGTGGATGTAGTAGTTGAGGCCGAGGGTGGTGGTGTCGGTCTGGTTCTTCGCGATGTCGTCGTTGGGATCGAAGGTCTCCTGCTTGACCACGATCTGGAGCTTCTTGGGGACCAGGTAGAGCGACGCCTGGACATAGCCGCCGACCGCCTGGAACTTGGGCGCGGGGATGTGGTTGGCGGGCTCGTAACGGGTCCTGAGGTACTCCGCCCAGAGCTCGAAGGGGCCGGAGACGAACTGGGTGTCGGCGCCGAAGCCGTGCCGCTTGCCGGTGAAGATGCCGTCGCGGTCGCTGGTGGTCGGGGTGGAGTCGATCCCGAGATCGGAGGTGAGGGCGAGCGAGGTGTCGTCGGCGGAGAAGCCGTCGACGCCGATCGACCAGCTCGCCTTGCCGCCGGCGAGCTCCCCCTGCCAGGGGATGCCGGAGAGGCGGCCGACGGTGTCCAGCTTGTTGTTGTCGTTGGCGTTGGTGTTGACGCCGTTGCCGTTGAAGGTCCCCACGGCGTAGGAGAGGCGCTTGTCGAGGAGGTCGCCGCCGAGCTGGACGCCGATCTGCCGGTTGAGGGTGAGGCGGTCGTTGGCCATCGAGCGCTCGATGGTCAGCAGCCGGGGATCGGCGTAGAGCTGCTCGAAGCCGAACGGCGTCTTGAACTGGCCGACGCGGACGTTGGCCGCCGCGTAGCGGTTCCAGTTGATGTAGCCGTCGGTGAGCTGGGCGCGGAAGCCCGAGGTGTTGCCGAGGCTGCCGGCGAGGTCCATCTCGAAGCGGAAGTCGAACTGCTCGAGGAACGAGCCGGTGGCATTGAGGCGCGCCCGGCGGAGATAGAAGCGGTCGTCGCCGTTGGTGAAGCGGGCGTCGCCGCGGTCGCCGCCGTCGAACTGCGCCTGGATCAGGCCGCCGAGCTTCAGGCTCACCGTGCCGCCGCTCGCCGGCTTGACCACGACGACCGGCGCGACGTCCGCGGGCGCAGGCGTGGGCGCCGGAGCCGCCTGGGCAGGCTGCGGCGCTTCAGGAGTGGGCGGGGTCTGCTGCATCGTCTGGGCCGGGGCGGGGCCTGCCGCCAGTGTCAGACCGGCGCCGAGCAGCAGCGCCGCACCACGAGAATTCAGGATTCGCAAGCGGATTCCTCCTTGAGGGGATCAGAGAGCGGGAGAGTAACAGGGCCGATATATCCGATCAAGCGCGTCCAGCCGGGGTCCTTTGGGCCGTCGTCGAGCCTAGGGGCGGGAGGTGACGCCGTCAGTCGCGCGGCGGTTCCAATCCGGTTCCGGCGCCGGCTCGCAGTACACTCAAGGCTCCCATGCACCGCCGCCCCCCAGCCGCCGCCTGCGCCGGCCTTCTCCTCCTGCTGCTGGCCGCCTGCGCCAAGCCGGAGCCCCGGCCCGCGCGCGTGCCGCTGCTGTCGCAGGGCTGGGGGGAGATCGAGCGCCAGGCGCGCGGCCAAACGGTGACGCTGATGATGTGGAAGGGCGATCCCGCCGTCAACGCCTACATGGACCGCTTCGTGGTCCCGGCGCTCGCCTCCCGTTACGGCATCACGCTGCGGATCGTCGACGGCCAGGGGAGCGCGATCGTCTCCAGCCTGCGCAGCGAGATCGAGGCGGGGCGCTCGCAGAACGGCATCGACCTCGCCGCGATCAACGGCGAGGCGTTCGCCCCCCTGCGCGGCATCAACGCCCTCTTCGGGCCGTTCACCGCCCGGCTCCCCAACGGCCCGCTGCTCGACCTCCAGGACCCGTTCGTCGGCACCGACTTCCAGCAGCCGACCGCGGGGTACGAGTGCCCCTGGGGGGTCGCGCAGCTCGCCCTGATCTACGACAGCCGCCGGGTCGCCTCGCCCCCCCGCAGCCGCCAGGCGCTCGCCGCCTGGGTGCGGGCGCACCCGGGCCGCTTCACCTTCGACAGCTCGTCGACCGGCATGACCTTCCTCGAGTCGCTGATGATCGACCTCGGCGGCTCCCCCACGGCGCTCGACGGCCCCTTCGACGAGGCACGGTACGACCGCCTCTCGGCCGCGCTCCTCTCCTACGTCAACGCCATCAAGCCGTACCTCTGGAAGGAAGGGGACACCTTCCCCACCGGCGTCGCCGAGCTGCACCGGCTGTTCGCCGCCGGCGAGATCGACTTCACCCTGAGCGCCAACGACGGCGAGGCGGACAACAAGATCGCCCGCGGAGAGCTGCCGCCCACGTCCCGGGCGTACGTGCCCGACTTCGGCACCATCCGCGGCGCCCGCTACCTGGCCATTCCGAAGCGGGCTCCCCACCTCGCCGGCGCGCTCGTCACGGTCGATTTCCTGATCTCGCCCGAGGCCCAGCACGCCAAGCTCCTCCCCGCGGTCTGGGGAGACGGCACGGTGCTCGACGTCGCGCGGCTCCCCGCCCCCTGGCGGCAGAGATTCGCCGCCGTGCCGGCGCGCCGCTACGGGCCCGAGCGCCCGCAGATCGCCGGCAAGGCGCTGCGGGAGCCGGATGCGCAGTACCTCGTCCGGCTCTACGACGACTTCCGCAAGCACGTCCTGCGCGGCTGAACCTCGCGACTGACATAGCCAGGCACGTATTTAAGTGGTCCACCCCTTGCAAAGTAACCGGCAAGGAGGAACTTCTTGTGATGTCAGCGCGCGTTTTCGAGGACGGAACTTTCGACCGCTGCAACGAGCGGGACCGGGGGCTGATGGCGCTCGTCGCCCAGGGGGACCGCGGAGCGTACGCGGAGCTTTTCGACCGGCTCTCCCCCTGTGTCCTGGGGGTCCTGGTGCGGCTCCTGCGCCAGCGGAGCCTCGCCGAGGAGGTCCTGCAGGAAACGTTTTTACAAGTCTGGATGCAAGCCGGCTCCTACCGGCCGGAGCTGGGCACCCCGCGCGGCTGGGTGCTGCTGATCGCCCGTTCCCGCGGCCTCGACTGCCTGCGGCGCGAAGCCTCGCGCCAGCGGCGGGAGGAGGACGCGGCGGTCGCCGAGCCGCGGGTCCTCCCCGCGACCGGCACCGCCCACCTCGAGACCCTCGAGCTCCAGGCCCAGGTTCGCCGCGGGCTCGAGCGGCTGCCGGCGGCGCAGCGGGCCTGCCTGGAGCTCGCCTACGAGGCCGGGATGTCGCACCCGGAGATCGCCCGCCGGCTCGAGATGCCGCTCGGCTCGGTGAAGTCGCGGCTGCGCCTGGGGATGCGCAGGCTCGGCGCCCTGCTGGCGCCGGCGCGCGAGGGCGACCCCGCCGCGGCGCGGGCCTGACTCCCCGCTCCCCCTCTTATAGACATCTCGAGGTTCGGCGTAGTCATGAAGCGACCGATTCAGGAGCCTTTTTCCTCCCCTGTACTCGGGGGAGGAACAAAGCTTTCTGCGAGATCAGCCGCCCCGGTCCAACGCGTCTCCTTGTTCAGGATGTGTAGAAGAGGACCCCCTCTACATCGGCGGCATGCGGCAGGTGTTGCCGCCGGCCGCCGGCAGATAGCACTCCTTCACGTAGTCCATCACCATGCGGTCGGCGTTGTAACGCCAGGCGAGGGTGCGCATGGCGCGCTTGACGCGGGCCATCCAGCCGGCCGGGATCCCCGCCTCGTCGCGCTCGTAGTAGAGCGGCACCACCTCGCCCTCGAGGGTGGTGAAGAGGGCCTCGGCGTCGCGCTCGTCCTGCACCTCGGGGTCGGCGTGGACCTCGCCGCTGCCGATCGCGAAGCCGTTGCCGCCGTCGTAGGCCTCGGCCCACCAGCCGTCGAGGATCGAGCAGTTGAGCACCCCGTTGACGATGCACTTCTGGCCGCTGGTGCCGCAGGCCTCGAGGGGGCGGCGCGGCGTGTTGAGCCAGGCGTCCACCCCCTGCACCAGCTGCCGCCCGACGTGCATGGTGTAGTTCTCGATGAACACCAGCCGCCCGGCGAAGCGGGGGTCCTTCTCGAGGTTCGCCACCTTCTGGGCCAGCTCCTTCCCCTCCTCGTCGCGCGGATGGGCCTTGCCGGCGAAGACGATCTGCAACGGCCGCTGCGGGTGATTGACCAGGCGGTCGAGGCGGTCGAGGTCGCGGGTCAGCAGGTCGGCCCGCTTGTAGGTGGCGAAGCGGCGGGCGAAGCCGAGGGTGAGCACCTCGGGCGCCAGCGCTTCGTGCTCCGGCGCCGCGAGGCCCAGCCGTTCGCGGCGGTCGGCCAGGCGGCGGCGGGCGAAGGCGTAGAGCCGCGCCTTGAGCACCTGGTGGACCTCCCAGATCTCGGCGTCGCGCACCTTGTCGATCTTCATCCAGAGCTCCGGGCGCGAGATGCCGTCGAGCCAGTTCGGCCCCAGGTGCTGCTGGAGGAGGAAGTACATGTCGGCGGCGAGCCAGGTGCGCACGTGAACGCCGTTGGTGATGTGGCCGATCGGCACCTCCTCCTCGCTCTTGCCGGGGTAGAGGCCGTGCCACATCTGGCGCGACACGCGGCCGTGGAGAGCGGCGACGCCGTTGGCGCGGCGGCTGAGGTTGAGCGCCAGCACCGTGGGGCAGAACGGCGCCTCCGGGTCGTGCTTGCGCTCCGAGCCGAGCGCCAGCACCTCTTCGATCGGCATCCCGAGGCCGCGGGCGAGCGCCGCGAGGTGGGAGCTCGCGAGGTCGACGCGGAAGCGGTCGTGCCCGGCCTCGACCGGGGTGTGGGTGGTGAAGCAGCTCATCGCCGCCACCTCGCGGATCGCCGCCGCCGCCGTCACCCCCTCCCGCTCGACGATCTCCCGCGCCCGCTCGAGCAGGGCGAAGGCCGAGTGCCCCTCGTTGAGGTGGAGCACCGAGGGCTTGACCCCCACCATCCCGAGCGCCCGGTGGCCGCCGACGCCGAGCAGGATCTCCTGCTGGATCCGCATCTCCTGGTCGCCGCCGTAGAGGCGCGCGGTCAGCGACTGGTCGGTCTCGGAGTTGGCGTCGTCGCGCGCGTCGAGCAGCAGCAGGATGCTGCGCCCCACGTAGACCCGCCAGATGCGCAGGAAGACCTCGCGCCCGGGGAGCTCGACGCTGAAGCGCGCCGGCTCGCCGTCCGCCCCCAGCACCCGCTCGGCGGGGAGCTCGGCGCCCGAGATCGGCTCGTAGAGGTCCTGCTGCCAGCCGGTCTCGTCGATCAGCTGGTGGACGTAGCCCTGGTGATAGAGCAGGCCGACGCCGACCACCGGCGCCCCGAGGTCGCTCATGCTCTTCAGGTGGTCGCCGGCGAGCACCCCGAGCCCTCCCGAGTAGATGGGGAGCGACTGGTGGATGCCGAACTCGGCCGAGAAGTAGGCGACCGGCCGGGCGAGGATCGGCCCGGCGTGGACCACCCCCCAGCTCTCGCCGCCGTGCAGGTAGCTCTGCAGCCGGCGGTGGGCCTGGTTGATGCGGGTCTGCATCTCGAGGTCCTGCACCCGCTGGTACACCTCCTCGGGGGGGATGCGCTGGAGGAGCGCCACCGGATTGTGGTGGACGACGCGCCAGACCTCCGGGTCGAGCTCGCGGAAGATGGCGCGGATATCGGGCTGCCAGGACCACCAGAGGTTCTGGGTCAATTCACGCAGCTTTTGAAAGGTCTCTACGGTCGGTTCCGTCATATTCGGCTCTCCCTGGGAACGCCGGAATATACCTTGGAAGCCGGAGGGACCAAGGAAGAGGCCGGGGCGACGGCGACACAAGTCTCAGAGACAGTCCTCTCCCCGTCGGGGCTATCCGGAAGCCTGGACGCGCTCCGCGATCAGCCGGGCAAGGTCAGCCCACGCCGCTGCCTGCTGTGCGTCGCGGGAAGCCTCGCGGCTGGATGCCTCCCGGACCCGCTCGCAAAGCGCCGAGCTCCAGTACTCCTCGGCGACCTGGACCATGGCCAGGCGGGCCTCCTGGGGAAGACCCTCCAGCCGTTCGAACAGCTCGGCGGCCCGCTGCCGCCCCTCCGCCTGGAGGACCGCTTCAGGCAGGCGGAGCCCGAGCAGACGCCGGTAGGCGCCGTCCAGCTCGGAGCGGACCCCCGCCGCGATGCCGTCCAGGAGGGAACGCTCTTCCGCTCCCCGTCGGCGGCGCGGCCTGCGCAGCGTGTCCACGAAGCGCAGCAGCTCCTCCGTCTGAGCCGCGGTGAGGTCGACGGCGGCGGCCATGCGCTCCAGTTGGCCTTGGCTCGGAACGGCCTTGCCCAGCTCGAAGAGGGCGACGGCCGAAGCTTCGAGGCCGGTCTCCTCCCCGAACTGCGCCTGGGTCTTGCCCGAGAGGGCGCGGAGCAACCGCGCCATCGTGTGCTCTCGTCTCATCCTCCCTCCCCACTAAGAAAAACGGCGAAATTTCGCACCCAACCCGAGGCAGACACCTAAGATTGCGGGCGCGGCCCCCGCGAGACCCTGATGGCCCGCGGCCGGAGCCGCGTGGAGAACTTTCCCATGCACGGCACCCTCCTGGCCTTGATCCTCGCCTCGTCGCTCCTGGCCCCCTCCAGCCTCGTCGGCCGCCTCTGGAACCTCGCCTCCGGACGGGTCTCAGCTCCCGCCGCGAGGGCCCTCCAAAAGGAAGGGCCCGGTCGGGACCCGGACGGCTTCACCGCACAGCCTCCTGCTCGGACCGAGGAAGGTCCAGGGTGGGACCCCAACGGTCGCTCATAATGAAAAACGGAGGCCCGGGTCGTGGCGGGCGCGGAAGAGGTACCGCAGCACCCGGCGGGCCAGCTCTGCCGTGGCCTCGTCCTGCTCGGCGGCCTCCCGGAAAGCCGCAGGGCGGCCAGGGCCTCCCGGTGCACCCCCTTGGAGTCGAACAGGACGGCGAGCTCGCGGCAGGTCCTCTTGACCTCGGCCCCCAGCCCCAGGTCGAGGAGGAGGGCCAACTCCTCCAGCAGGGCCAGGGCCGCGTCGTAGTCCATCCCGCGGGCGGCGAACTCCCGGCGCGCCCGGGCCAGCAGGTCCAGCGCTTCCCCCGGCTCCCCCAGCCCGGCCGCGATGCGCCCCTGGGTCCAGGTCACCCGCAAGGCTCCGATCACATCGCCCGTCTCGAAGGCGGCAGCGGCCGCCTGGCCGGCCAGCTCCGCCGCTTCCACGAAGCGGCCCAACTGGCAGTAATTCAGCGCCAGGTTGCAGTGCAGCATGGCCTCCAGGCGGCGGTCGCCTTTCCGCTGGACAATCGGAAGCGCTCGCAACAAGGCGTCGACGGCGGTCTCATACTGTCCCATGACTTCCAGAGTGGTGCTCTTCTCGATCAAGGCCCGCTCGGGACTTCGGCCAACGGCTGCGGCTTCGTCCAAGAGGATTAGAGCCTCAGGGAGCCGACGCTGAGCCCGCCGTAGCGATGCCTCAAGGTCCAAGAACCGTCCCGGATCGAGCACCGCGGCAGGATCGGTGCCCATCTGCCACAGACGCTTAGCCTCCAAAAAGGACTCCTCGGCCGAGACCAAATCACCGGAAACCCGTAGCACGTTGGCCGCGTGGGCGGCCGCATATCCCCGGATACGGTCGCGCCACTCCTCGGGGCCTCGTACCTCCTCGGCGATCTGGCGGGCCAGGGCTGCCCATGCCGCCGCACGCTCAACGTCTCGAGAGGCCTCCCGGATCGACCCATCGCAGACTCGCTCACAGAGGGCCCAGCTCCGGCCTTCCTCAGCCCCCTGGACCACCACCAGGCGATTTTCCTGGGGCAGGCTCTCCAGGCGCCCGAAGAGCTCGACGCCCGCTGCCGGTCGTAGTCGGCGGTGTGGGCCTCGGGAACCCCTCGGCGGAGGCGAGCCGCAATGCCTCGCGGCCTGGATCAGTCCTGCAAGGGTCAGGCGGCTGACGCGGAGCACGCCGTCGGCGATCTCGGCTTTCTCCTCCGCCGTCAGGCCGGTTTCGCTTTCCAGCGACTCCAGGGATTCCAGGCACGCCGTCACGCTGAGCACGGCGGCCGGGGAGCAGTCGACCGCGGCCAGCAGCTTGTCGAGGACGTCGTCGGCGATCTCTCCGCGCCGCAGGTAGGCGGACACCCGGCGCTGCGGGAGGCCGGCGGCGGCGCCGACCTCCTTGTAGCTGCGATCCCTCCACACCGCCAGCATCGACACCAGCAACTGCCGGAACGTAGGCCTTCGAGGCATTTCAGCCGCGCCCCTCCCAAAAAGCATTCCTAACATTTCCCTCCATCGCACACGCCCTGCCGCCATTTTTTCCCTCCAATCTACGCAAATTTCACCAATTTTTCATACTTCCTCATCTTCCCTCCTCCCACCGAATGCTCTCACCTCCCCAAGATCCATCCCCCCCCTCCCCCCATCAACTTCGCAGACCCTTTGTGCAGCTCCCTCGGTTGACTTGTGGCCCAAATCTTGCTATTCCGCTAAGGTAGGTCGGCAACACCGTTGACCCTTTTTCAGCTCTAGGAAGCTCTTCGTGTCGAATCACGCACGCATCGCCCGTTCCTCCTCCGCTCGGTCTCGCCAGCGCGCCTGGGGATTTTCATGAGCGTCGAGGACGGAGCGGGCAAGCCCCGGTCTGCTCGACCGCCGGGAAACGAGTCGCCGTCGAGCGACTTCGTCCATCTCCTCGACTACCTGAAGGCGACCCGCGGCTTCGACTTCTCGAGCTACAAGCGTGTCCAGCCTGGTGCGCCGGGTGCAGAAGCGCATGCACGACGTCGGCATCGACTCGCTACGCCGACTACCTCGACTTCCTCGAGGTCCACCCCGACGAGTTCCTCCCCCTGTTCAACACGGTGCTCATCAACGTCACCGGCTTCTTCCGCGACCCGGCGGCCTGGGAGCCTCGCCGAGCAGATCCTGCCCCGCGCTCCTCGAGCACAAGGCGGACGGACGAGCCGATCCGCGTGCTGGAGCGCCGGCTGCGCCTCGGGCGAGGAGGCCTACACCCTCGCCATCCTGTTCGCCGAGGCGCTCGGCGACGACGCGTTCCGGCGAGCGGGTGAAGATCTACGCCACCGACGTCGACGAGGACGCCCTCGCCCAGGCGCGCGCAGGCGACCTACACCGCGCACGCAGGTGGAGGGCGTCCCGCCGGCGCTGCTCGCCAAGTACTTCGAGCCGGCGGCGACCGCTACGTCTTCCGCAAGGACCTGCGCCGCTCGGTGATCTTCGGCCGCCACGATCTGATCCAGGACGCGCCGATCTCGCGCATCGACCTGCTGGTCTGCCGCAACACGCTGATGTACTTCAACGCCGAGACCCAGGCGCAGATCCTCGACCGCTTCCACTTCGCGCTCCGGCGGCGAGGGCTTCCTCTTCCTCGGCAAGGCCGAGACGCTGCTCAGCCACAGCGACATCTTCCGCCCCGATCGACCTCAAGCACCGCATCTTCCAAGCGCCCGCCGCGCACCGACCGCCGCGAGCGGCTGCTGGCGGTCACCCCGGCGGCGGCGCCGGCGGACGGCGCGCCGGGCAACCGCACGGTGCGGGTCCGCGAGGCCGCCTTCGACGCCGGCCCGGTGGCGCAGATCGTCGTCGACCGCAAGGGGCAGCTCGTGCTCGCCAACGAGCGCGGCGCGCAAGCTGTTCCGGCTGGCGCCGGCCGACCTCGGCCGCCGCTTCCAGGACCTCGAGATCTCCTATCGTCCGGCCGAGCTGCGCTCGCTCATCGAGAGCGCCTGCCTGTCGCGGACGAGCGTCACGCTGAAGGACGTCGAGTGGCGGGACGGCGCGCGGGCGCCGGCGAGCCCCGCAGGCTCGACATCCAGATCCGCGCCGCTGGTCGACGGCGGCGCTGCTGCTCGGCGCCAGCATCGCCTTCCACGACGTCACCGTCGCGCACCGGCTCGCACGCCGAGCTGAAGCGCACCCACCAGGAGCTGGAGACGGCCTACGAGGAGCTGCAGTCGGCCAACGAGGAGCTCGAGACCACCAACGAGGAGCTGCAGTCGACCGTCGAGGAGCTGGAGACCACCAACGAGGAGCTGCAGTCCACCAACGAAGAGCTCGAGACGATGAACGAGGAGCTGCAGTCGACCAACGAGGAGCTGCAGATCGATGAACGACGAGCTGCTCGAGAAATCGCACGAGCTGCGCCGGGTCAACTCCCACCTCCACGCCATCCTCGGCAGCCTGCGCTCGGCAGTGGTGGTGCTCAGCCCGGACCTCAAGGTCGAGGTGTGGAGCGAGAAGGCGCAGGAGCTCTGGGGGCTGCGGCGCGACGAGGTCCAGGGACAGGTTCCTGAAGCTCGACATCGGCCTGCCGGTCGGGCAGCTCGACGGGCCGATCCGCGAATGCCTGGAAAGCGGGCCGCGCGGCGTCCAGATCTCCATCGACGGCGTCAACCGCCGGGGGCGACCTACCCGCTGCGATGTCACCTGCACCCGCCTGGACGACGGCACGAAGCCGGCCGGCATCATCCTGTTGATGGAGGAGATCCTGCGCGCGCCGAAGGTTGCGCCGCGGGACTGAGGAACGACGATGCCGAAGGGACCGCACGACAGCACGCTCTCCTCGGCACAAGGGCAGCTGCGGGCTCTCCAGGGGGAGGTCAACCGGCTCGCCGGCAACGACCGCCTGGCGACCGAGATCGCGGGCATCCAGGTCCAGCTCGACGGCCTGGGGGTCGCCTACGAGGAGCTCGAGATCCAGAACGACGAGCTTCAGATCACCCGCGAGGCGCTGGAGCACGAGCGCCACCGCTACCGCCAGCTCTTCGACGAGGCGCCGTTCGGCTATCTGGTGACGGATGGCAACGGGGTCATCGAAGAGGCCAACCGCGCCGCCGCCGCCCTGCTCGTCATCGCCCAGCGCCACCTGGCCGGCAAGCCGCTCGCCGTCTACCTGCATCCGGAGGAGCGCGCCCCCTTCCACGCCTTCCTCTCGGCGGTGGGCTCCGGCGCGGCGGGGGGCGAGCTGGAGGCCCGGCTCAAGCCGCGCCAGGGCGAGGCCCTCGCCGTGGTTTTGACCGCCGCGCGCGACCCCGAGCAGGGGACGGTGGGACGGCTGCGCTGGACGCTACGCGACGTGTCGGTCACCAAGGCCGCCGAGGAGGCGTTGCGGGCGAGCGAGGAGAGGCTCCGCCACGCGCAGCGCCTGGAGGCGGTGGGCCGACTCGCCGGTGGCATCGCGCACTCGTTCAACAATCTGCTGGCGGCGATCTCCTTCCAGTGCGAGCTGCTCGTCGACGCGCTGCCGGAAGACGACCCTCGCCGCCCCCACGTCGAGGAGATCCAGCACGCCGGCGAGCGCGCCGCCTCGCTCGCCCGCCAGCTCCTCGCCTACGGCCGCAAGCAGACCCTGCAGCCGCGGGTGCTACGGCTCAACGACATCCTGGGCGAGATCGAGCCGATGCTGCGGCGGCTGATCGGCGAGCACATCGAGCTGGCGATCCGCCGCGACCCCGAGGAAGGGGCGGTGCACGTCGACCTGGGGCAGCTCGAGCAGGTGATCCTCAACCTGGCGGTCAACGCCCGCGACGCGATGCCCGCCGGCGGCCTCCTCGAGCTCGCCGCCGAGAGCGTCGAGCTCGCCGGCGGCGAGCCGGTCGGGCCCGGCGAGCCGGTCGGGCCCGGCGAGCCGGTCGGGCCCGGCGAGCTTCCCCCCGGCGGCTACGTGCGGCTGACGGTGCGCGACACCGGCGGCGGCATGCCCCCCGAGGTGATGGCCCACCTCTTCGAGCCGTTCTTCACCACCAAGGAGCGCGGCAAGGGGACCGGCCTGGGGCTCGCCACCGTCCACGGCATCGTGCACCAGAGCGGCGGCAGCATCCGGGTGGAGAGCGACGGCACCGGCACGTGCTTCTTCATCCTGCTGCCGCGCGCCGCCGAGGGATCGGAGGCGGTCGCCGTGCGGGCCCCGATCCGCCGCGGCTCGCGCCGCGGCACCGAGGTGGTGCTGCTGGTGGAGGACGAGGACAACATCCGCGAGCCCGCCATCGAGATCCTGGAGAGCCGCGGCTACCAGGTGCTCTCCGCCCCCGACGCCGCGCGGGCGCTGGCGGTCGCCGAGGAGCACCCCGGGACCATCAACCTCCTGGTCACCGACGTGGTGATGCCGGGGCTCTCCGGCAGCCATCTCGCCGAGCGGCTGGTCGCCCGGCGCCCGGGCCTCAAGGTGCTCTACATCTCGGGCTATCCCGAGGACGCCATCGCCCACCACGGCGTGCTCGCCGCGGATCAGCACTTCCTGCAGAAGCCCTTTCCGCCGGGGCAGTTCCTGGAGAAGATCCGCGAGGTGCTCGACGCGCGGGGGGTGGCGTGATGAGCATGGACGCAGATCCCGCCCGCCGGGACATCCTCGTGATCGGCGCCTCGGCGGGAGGCGTACAGGCCCTCTGCTCGGTCATCGAATCGCTGCCGCCCGGTCTGCCGGCCGCGGTCTTCGTCGTCCTCCACGTGGCGCCCCACGGCCGCAGCGCGTTGCCGGCCATCCTCGCCCGGTCGGGCTGCCTGCCGGCCGTGCACCCCGCCGACGGGGAGGAGATCCAGGCCGGCCGGATCTACGTCGCGCCCCCGGACCGCCACCTGACGATCGAGGAGGGCCGGATCCGCCTCTCGCGCAACGCCAGCGAGAACGGCCACCGCCCGGCGGTGGACGTGCTCTTCCGCAGCGCGGCCCGCGCCTACGGGCCGCGTGTCGTCGGCGTGGTGCTCACCGGCAACCTGGACGACGGCACGGCCGGTCTCGCCGCGATCAAGCGCTGCGGCGGCGCCACCGTGGTGCAGGACCCCCGGGATGCCGACTATCCGAGCATGCCCGAGAGCGCCATCCACAACGTCCGGGTGGACCACGTGGTGCCGCTCGGCGAGATCGGCGCCCTGCTCGACCGCCTCGCGCGCGAGCCCCGGCCGGCCTTGCCCGAAGCCGGCGCCTGCCTGATCGAAGAGGAGCCCGACGCCATGGGTACGACCGATCGAGATCTCGGAGAAGCGAACCGGCACGGCACGCCCTCGGGCTTCACCTGCCCCGACTGCGGCGGCACCCTGTACGAGAAGCCCGGCGAGGCGCTGGTCCACTTCCGCTGCCGTACGGGGCACGCCTACTCCCCCGAGAGCCTGCTCGCCACACAGTCCGACCAGTTGGAGGGTGCCCTCTGGGCCGCCCTGCGAGCGCTCGAGGAGAACGCCGCCCTGGCCCGGCGCATGGAGAAGCGCGCCCGCGAGCTCGGCAACGGGCTGACCGAAGAACGCCACGCCCAGCGCGCCCGCGATGCCGAGCGTCATGCGAAGCTGCTCCGCACCATCCTCACCCAGGGCGGCGCGGAGGTGGAGACGGCTTAGCTCGGTGCCTTTCGTCAGGCTCTTCCCCGTCCCGCCGGCGATTCCGGCCAGGGAAGAGCAGAGGCGAGGGCCCCAAGCAACAAAGGCTCCTCGACGAAGGGCCAGGGATGGCTGCACGCCCGGCGGAACCGTTTACGATTTCTCGGTAGCTCGCGAAAGACCACTCGGTCTGATCGCCGCCTCGGGAGGGGGAAGCGATCAGAAGGTCTCCCGGGTTGAGGGACAGCGCCCAGAGGAGGAGGCCGGGGAGGAGGGGGGCACGTCCACAATTTGGAGCGGCAGGTCGGCGGACAACCGGCGCACGGGGCCGGGTCCGCCATCAGCCACAGCACCCCGAGGTCGATCGTCACCAGCGTCGCCTCTGGCGCCGAGCCCTGAGCGATCATCTTCCGGCGTACCGTGTCAGCAGCTCCAGCGCGTCTGGCGTTCTCCCGGCGAGCGAGCGTCTCGCCCTCAGCGGCTCGTGCCTCCGGTGGTTACGGCGATCCTGGATCCGAAAAGGTTTTCATCCCAGGTTTCGTCTTCGCCCGGCGGCATCATCGGTCTTTTTCTTTCGGAGGGGGAGGCCGGAAGCGCCGCCATCTCCGGAGATCGGCGATGGCGGGGGCCATCCAGTCGTTGAGGACGCACTCGATGACCGAGCGGATCTCCGTGCGGACGTCCAGCTTCTCGAGGTCCGCTGCGATGGCCTCGGGCCCGGCGTCGAGCTCCGGCAGGCTTTCCTTCACCCCCACCCGCCGGAGCTTGACGGCTTCGAGGTCGCGGACGATCTCCCGGAGCTGCGCCTGGGCAGCTTCGACAGCGGTCATGAAGCGGTCCCCTCGCGTGCGGCACCCTTGGGATCGCCGGCGCACCAGAGGCTGCGGGTCGCCCCGACGCAGCGGGGGCACCGGGTCAGCAGGTGCCGGACGACGGCCCGCGCCTCGGGGCGGCCGAGCCCGGCGCGCACGAAGCGCTCCAGCGTGGCCGCGGCCGGATGGGTTTCGCCCGGGTTGCCGCGGGCCGGTGGTGCTTCAGGCTCGGACGTCGTCAGCCGCATTCCTCGTTCCCCTTTCCCGCGCTCCGGCGGCGCGGATTCGCCAGCTCGCGAGAACCCTACGGAAGACTGGGGAGCCGCCCAAGCGCCGGGGGGAGCGCCGGAGCAGGGGCGTCGGGCCGGGTTGCCCTTCCGGGGAATTTCACACTTCCTGGAATGATCGTGATCTCGCCTGTCCCGAATTTGTCCTCAGCGGAAACTATTTATGAGAAGGATCGGGAACCGAGAGGAGAGCCCCACGTGTCGAAGAAGCTGCCGCGGTTTGCCGTCGCGCTCACCTGCCTGCGGGTCGCCCTGGGCTGGAGCCAGGGGGAGCTCGCCGCGGCGCTGGGGATCTCCTCGAACCTCATCTCGGACTACGAGCGCGGGCACAAGCCGCTGAGCCGTGAGCGCCTGGATCAGTTGGCGGCGACGCTCGGCCTGCCGCGCGACGCGGTGGACGACGTGCTGGGCTGGGTAGACAAGGTCTGGGGCAAGTCCGGAACCGCCGTCTACCCGGCGCCGCCGGGCGAGGCGCAGGCCGAGCGCCAGAGGCTCGAGGCGGTCGTGCAGGCCCTGGCGCGGGCGACCTCGGAGGCCGGGCGCCCGCTCTTCGCCTTCCTCTCGGTGGAGATGCGGGCGCTGGCCGAGCGGCAGGGGGTGAAAGGCTCCTGGGCCCGCCTGCTGCGGCGGCCGCCCGCCGAGCGCCGGGCCCTGGTGCGCAAGTCGCGGGAGATGCGCAGCTGGGCCCTCTGCGAGCTGGTCTGCGCCGAGAGCGTGAAGGCGGCGCCGCACAGCGCGGAGCTGGCGCTGGAGCACGCCGGGCTGGCGGTGGAGATCGCCCGGCTCGTCGACTGCGAGGATCTCTTCCGCCGCCGCCTCCAGGGGTACGCCGAAGCCCACCTCGCCAACGCCCATCGGGTGCACGGCCGTCCCCGGGAAGCGGAAGAGGTATTCGGACGCGCTCGCGCGCTCTGGAAGGCCGGTGCGCCCGGAGATCCAGGGCTGCTCAAGCGAGGCGCGGGTGTTGGGCCTGGAGCTTCCCTACGCTTTGATCAACGAAGGTTCGCCGAGTCTCTGATCCTCCTTGATCAAGCTTTGGCGGTGGATCGGAATGGCGAAGTGAGATTCCTATTGATCGTCCGGGCGCGGGTCCTCGAGTTGACCGGCGACTTTGATGGCGCCATCGCAACCCTGCGGAACGCGGCTTCGTTGATCGATGGGAGACTGGAGCCGCGCCAACTCTGGGTTGTTCGGCTCAACCTCCTTTGCAATCTCTGTCATCTTCATCGCTTCGCCGACGCTCAGCTTCTTCTACGGGAGGTGCGGGCGTTGGCGGAGCGGCTCGGCCAGGATCTCGATCTTTTGCGGACACTATGGCTGGAAGGGTGGGTTGCCGCGGGCTTAGGGCGAAGGCCGGAGGCGATAGCGAGCTTGGAGCAGGTGAGCCGGGAGTTCACCCAGCGCAACATTCCCTATGACGCCGCGCTGGCGAGCCTGGAGCTGGCAGTCCTCTACCTGGAGGAAGGGCGCACGGCGGAGGTGCGGCGGCTTGTTGACGAGCTGCTGACGATCTTCAAGGCGCAGGAGGTTTATCGGGAAGCCCTGGCGGCCGTCACGCTGTTCGGCAAGGCCGCCCGAAGGGAAGCCGCCACAGTGGAGCTGGCCCGTCGGCTCATCGCCTACCTCTATCGAGCGCAGCACGACCCTGAGCTGCGTTTCGAGGAGCCCTGACTTGGAGAAGGATCTGTGCCTTACCGGATCAGTACGCCAGACCGGCGGGAAGGGCCGCGCCGGTCCAGCGATGCTACGCAGAGCCCGTGCGGTCAGTGTCCCGGAAGACAATGGCCATAGGGATCAGCTCCGCACCCGCTATCCAAATTCTGCTGGGAGGGATTCTGGCCATTGAGACAACGCCAGTACGGATCGACGCTGCACCCGTTATCCAGGTTCTGCTGGGCCGGTCTGTCGAGGCAGCGGCCGTACGGGTCAAGGCCGCAACCGCCCTTGCTCCAGACGCTCACGAGCAAGCTCCAGAGGGGAGCCCAGAACGAGGCCGGCGCGGCGGCGTGGCTCGCCGCGGCAGGAGCCGAGCCTGCGAGAGGTTTCGCGGCCAGTGATCCCGAGCCGAGCAGGAGGAGGCACAACATGAGCACGGCGAGCGGACGAAGAGAGGAGCGGTGCATGGCGAGTCCCTTTCCGGGAGGCGGCTCCGGCGCGGCCTGGATGGGCGGGCGGGCGCCTCGCTCCGGGGAGTATGGGTCGCCATGAGGGGAAAATCACACCGCGCGCGGCAACCTGGCCCGCCAGAGTCGCGGAAATTTACACCTCCCGACGACAGGGGCGAGGCGGCGTTGACCGTCCAGGTCCTCCGCTGGATCTCCGGCTGGACGCAGCAGGAGCTGGCGGCCCGGTCCGGCGTGTCGGAAGGCACGATCTCCCGCTTCGAGCGAGGGGATCGGGTCCCGTCCTCCCGGACCTGGGCCCGGCTCTGCGAGGCGGTGGACGTGCCGGCCGCGGTCGTCGAGGCGGTCCTGGCCCCGGCCCTGCGGAACGTCCTCGCCTTTCGCTCGGGAACCCTCCTGGATCTGGATGGAGGGCTCCCCAGGGATGCCGCGGAGCTGGCGGACAACCTGATGCGGAGCCTGGTGGCCCTCCTCCGTCCGACGTTCGTCCTCCTGGCCCAGGACATGCTGGCCGCCGTGAACGCCCCCTGGGAAGAGGACCCGCCGGCGGAGAGCGACCGCCAGGGGGCCGCCAGTCTCTGGACGGTGCTGCGGGACGGCACTCCGAGCTTGCGGGAGCTGCTCCTCGAGGAGGCCCTGGAGTACCGGAGCTGGGCGGTGTGCGAGCTGGCGTGCGCCGAGAGCGCGAAGGCGGCGCCGCGCAGCGCGGAGCAGGCGCTGGAGTACGCCACGCTGGCGGTGGAGATCGCCCGCCTGGCTCCCGGAGAGGAGATCTTCCGGCAACGCCTCCAGGGTTACGCCCAAGCCCATCTCGCCGAGGCCCTGCGGCTCCAGGGCCGGCCGCGGGAAGCGGCAGCAGCGCTCGGCCGGGCGCGGGAGCTGTGGGAGGCGGGGGCGCCCGGAGATCCCGGCTGGCTCGACGGGACGCGGGTCCCGAGCCTCTGAGGGCGCCAACTAGCAGCTACGGGCGCGCTCAGCGGCTTGGCCCAAAGGTCTCTGCGTGATAATGTTTGCGCATTGTAGACTCAAAGGAGGAGCAGGGATGCGCCAAAGGTTGTGGATGCTTGCAATCCTGGGTTTGACTGCCCTTACGGCTTCACGCCCGGCTTCGGCCTGCTATCTGTGCCAGCTGAGCGGCGGCGTCATGTCCTGCAATGACGTCGTCGGCGAGACCGGAGGAGGCGATTGCCTCATCAACTGCAATCGCTTTGGAACCTGCTTCTGCCGGACCTTGAATTTCTGTGCCGGCTCCAATGGGTGCGGAGGACAACCGTGTCCGACTGCCAAGCCTCGAGGTCCGGTGAGCCACGGAGACCGGGAACCGACCGTTTGGCTGACCAAGAGTCTTTTCGTCCAGGTGAGCACGGCAAATCCCGATGCGGCGATGCTCCTGTCCAGCCTGACCCGCGATACAGACGTCTTCCTCACCGGCCATATCGACCGTGTCGCCTTCATCCCGGGCGATTACAGGGGCATGTTCACCCAGAAGGTCCCAGGCAGGAATGGCGCCGCCGAGAGCACCTTGTCCTATCGCTACAAGGCTTCTGCCGTGGTGCAGCCCGATGGCAGTCTCCGGGTACGCCTCGAGGTCTTCGACCACCCGGCCATCCAAGTCTTGACAGCGCAAATTTGGAACGGCGAGAAAGGGAGCCTGATCGAGGTTGAAGGTAGAGACCACCGGTCTCAACGGATCGAACTCTAGGATTCACGCCGCGATCACAGCGGCGCCCGCTCCATGCACAGGTTCACCGTCACGGCGCACAGGTTCCCCATCACAGTGCACAGGCTTTCCGGCCTGAGGAACCAGCTCCCCGTCACGAGGCACAGGTTCACCAGCCCGAGGAACCAGTTCCTCGTCACGAGGCACGGGTTCACCGGTCCGACGCACCAGTTCCTCGTCACGAGGTACAGGTTCATCAGCCCAAGGAACCAGCTCACCGTCACGAGGTACAGGTTCATCAGCCCAAGGAACCAGCTCACCGTCACGAGGCACAGGTTCACCAGCCTGAGGAACCAGCTCACCGGCACGAGGAACAGGTTCCCCAGCCCGAGGCACCATCACACCGTCACGAGGCACAGGTTCACCGGCCCGAGGAACCAGCTCATCGTCACGAGGCACAGATTCTTCCGAAGGATGACCCGGTGCATCGTGACGTCGCAGCGGTTCATCGCAACGGCGAACACGTTCCTCGCGACGATGCACCGGTTCACCCGCAGGGAGAACCTGTGCAGGGTAACGACGGACCTGTGCATCGTCACGAAAAAGCAGGACATCGTGACGATGCCACGGGGATAGGGATCCGCCCTACGTCTCTTTCCCCATCCCGCCGGCGATCGCGGCGAGGATGCCGCGCAGCTCGTGGGGGTCGAGCGGCTTGACCAGGTGGCGGTCGAACCCCGCCTCGCGCGAGCGCTGGCGGTCCCCCTCCTGGCCGTAGCCGGAGGCGGCGATCAGTACCACGTGGCACAGCGCCGGGTCGGCGCGCAGCCGCTGGGCGACCTGGTAGCCGTCGAGCCCCGGCAGGCCGATGTCGAGGATGACCACGTCGGGCTGGAAGATGGCCGCGGCTTCGAGCGCCGCCGGGCCGGAGTGGGCGGTGCGCACCTCGTGGCCGTCCATCTCGAGCAGCGCCATCATCATCTCGGCGGTGTCCTCGCTGTCGTCGACCGCCAGCACCCGCAGGGTGCCGCGCGGCGCCGAGCCGATGGTCGCGAGCGACCTCTCCTCGTCGGGCGAGGCCCCGGTCAGCAGGATGGGGAGGCGGACGACGAACTCGCTCCCCTTCCCCACCCCGTCGCTGTGCGCCTCGATGGTGCCGCCATGCAGCTCGACCAGCCGGCGGGAGAGGGTGAGACCGATCCCCAGGCCGTCCCGCGAGCGGTCGAGCGAACGATCCCCCTGGATGAAGAGGTCGAAGATGCGGGGGAGGAGGTCGGGAGAGATCCCGACGCCGGTGTCGGTCACCCGCAGCACCACCTCGTGGCCGCTGCGTTCGGCGCTCAGCGCGATGCTGCCGCCGTCCTCGGTGAACTTGGCGGCGTTGTTGAGCAGGTTGGTCAGCACCTGCTCGAGGCGGGCGACGTCGACCTCCAGCCAGACCGCCTCCTCGGGGAGGGAGAGGGAGAGGGCGTGCCCGCGCTCCTCGAAGATCGGCCCGATGACCTCGGCCGTGTGGCCGACGATGGCGGCGAGCGCCACCCGGGTCCGGCGCAGATCGACCTTGCCGGTGCGGATGCGGCTGACGTCGAGCAGGTCGTCGATCAGCCGGGTCAGCCGCCCCACCTGGCGCTCGACGATGCGCCGGGTGTGCTGGCGGGCCGATTCCGAGAGGGTCTTCTCGTCGAGCAGGTTGAGGGCATAGGCGATCGGAGCGAGAGGGTTGCGCAGCTCGTGGGCGAGGACGGCGAGGAACTCATCCTTCTCCTGGTCCGCCCGCAGCAGCGCTGCGGCCTGATGGCGCAGATCCTCCTCCAGCCGCTTGCGGTCGGTGCGGTCACGCATGATCTTGAAGAAACCGCGCACCCCCCCCAGGTCGTCGTGCATGGCGGTGGTGATGCCGCTGGCGAAGAAGCAGCTGCCGTCCTTGCGCACATGCCAGCGGTCGTCGCTCGCCCGGCCGGTCTCGGCCGCCTTGCGGAGCTCCCGCTCGGGGGCCCCTTCCTCCCGATCGGTGGGGACGAAGAAGCGCGCGAAGGAGCGGCCGAGGATCTCCTCGGGGGTATAGCCGAGGAGGCGCTCCGCCCCCGGGTTCCAGCTCGCCAGCCGCCCTTCGAGGTCGAGGAGCACGACCGCGTAATCCACCACCGACTCGAGGGCCAGCCGATAGGCCTCCCCCGAGGCGATCAAAGCCGTCAGATCGGCCGCGCTGCCGATCGGTTCGTCACCGTCTTGGAGTCTTTCCATAGGTCGTTCCTTGGCTGCAGTCCTTCCGGATTCCTTCCGGGGCGGGGACGAAAGCAAAGGGCGTGCCTCGTCGGAGCCGCCAGGGGCTCCTGGAGGGAGGCGATCCTTCCGCCGCGATCCGGCACGTCCCCTGCATCTCCCCGCAGCCCGTGACGAGACCAACCGAGAACCCCGAGCAGAGCTCCCCGGCGCCGGTGTCCCGGCGCTTCCCCGTCGGCGCCGAGGTGGTGCCGGGAGGCGTTCACTTCCGCGTCTGGGCTCCGCTGTGCCGGCGCGTCGAGGTGGTCTTCGAGGCCACGGCCGACGACGCGGCCGAGGACTGGGCCGTCGACTACGAACTGACCGCCGAGCCGGACGGTTACTTCTCGGGGCTCGTCGCGGGCGCCGGCGACGGCGCCCTCTACAAGCTCCGCCTCGACGGCGGCGACGCCTTCCCCGATCCCGCCTCGCGCTTCCAGCCGCAGGGGCCGCACGGGCCGTCGCGGGTGGTCGACCCCTCCCCCTTCCCCTGGACGGACGCGGGCTGGACCGGGATCGGCCGGGACGGCCAGGTGATCTACGAGATGCACGTCGGCACCTTCACCCGCGAGGGGACCTGGGAGGCCGCCTCGCGCGAGCTGCCGGAGCTCGCCGAGTTGGGAGTCCGCACGATCGAGGTGATGCCGGTCGCCGAGTTCCCCGGCATCTTCGGCTGGGGGTACGACGGCGTGGACCTCTTCGCCCCATACCACGTCTACGGGGAGCCGGACGACTTCCGCCGCTTCGTCGACCGCGCCCATGCCGCCGGGATCGGGGTGATCCTCGACGTGGTCTACAACCACCTCGGGCCGGACGGCAACTACCTCAAGCAGTTCTCCGGCACCTACTTCACCGACCGCTACATCAACGACTGGGGAGAGGCGATCAACTTCGACGGCGAGGGGTGCGGGCCGGTGCGCGAGCTGTTCATCGCCAACGCCGGTTACTGGATCGAGGAGTATCGCCTCGACGGGCTGCGCCTGGACGCCACCCAGGACGTCAAGGACGCCTCGGAGGACCACGTCCTGGCGGCGATCGTCCGCCGCGCCCGCGCGGCGGCCGCCGCCGCCGGGCGCACGATCTACATCATCGCCGAGAACGAGCCGCAGCACACCCGGCTGGTGCGCCCCCCCGAGGAGGGAGGGTACGGCATCGACGCGCTGTGGAACGACGACTTCCATCACTCGACCCAGGTGGCGCTCACCGGCCGCAACGAGGCCTATTACAAGGACTACAAGGGCTCCCCCCAGGAGATGATCTCGCTGGTCAAATACGGCTACCTCTACCAGGGGCAGCGCTACTCGTGGCAGAAGAAGCGGCGCGGCACCTCGGGGCTCGGCCTGCCGCCGACGGCGTTCATCAACTTCCTGCAGAACCATGACCAGGTGGCGAACTCCGCCCGCGGCGAGCGCTGCCACCGCCTCGGCTCCCCCGGCCGCTTCCGGGCGCTGACCGCGCTCACCCTGCTCGGCCCCGGGACGCCGATGCTCTTCCAGGGGCAGGAGTTCTGCGCCTCGACGCCGTTCCTCTACTTCGCCGACCACAAGCCGGAGCTGGCGAAGCTGGTGCGGGCCGGGCGTCTCGAGTTCCTCTCGCAGTTCCCCAGCCTGGCGATGCCCGAGACCCAGGCCGGGGTGCCGGACCCCGAGTCGACCGAGAGCTTCGAGCGCTGCAAGCTCGACCTCGCGGAGCGCACGCGGCACGCCACCTGCTACGCCCTCCACCGCGACCTGCTGCGGCTGCGCCGCGAGGATCCGGTGTTCCGCTCGCTGGCGAAGGGGTGGCTCGACAGCGCCGTGCTGGGGCCGGAGGCCTTCCTCCTCCGCTTCTTCGGCGAGAACGCGGGGGACCGCCTGCTGCTGGTCAATCTGGGGATGGACCTCCCGCTCGAGCCGGTGCCCGAGCCGCTGCTGGCGCCGCTCACCGGCCTGTGCTGGGACGTCCTGTGGTCGAGCGAGGATCCGCGCTATGGTGGCAGCGGAGCGCCGTCGCCGGAGGACGAGGAGGGGTGCTGGCGCCTCCCCGGCCAGGCGGCGGTGGTGATGAAACTGGTGGAGGAGAAAAAGCGATGAACATGCCGGCCCGAACCATGCCCTGGCCCGAGCGGGAGGAGATCCCCGCCGAGCCGTTGCCCGCCTCCCTGTTGACCCGCGAGTGGCTGATCTCGAACGGCCTCGGCGGCTACGCCTCCGGCACCCTCGCCGGCGTCCCCACCCGCCGCTATCACGGCCTGCTGGTGGCGGCGATGCCGGCGCCGGTCGGCCGCGCCTTCATGCTCGGCCAGATCGAGGAGGTGCTCCGCCTGCCGGACGGCACCATCCTCCGCCTGGGCGGCGAGCAGAAGGTGGGGCAGCCCGCCTACGTGCCGGGCGCCGGCCACCTGCGGGAGTTCCGCCTGGAGTGGGGGCTGCCGGTGTGGACCTACGAGGTGGGCGGCTTCCGCCTGCAGAAGCGGGTCTTCCTCGGGCATCTCCAGAACACCGTCCACATCCTCTACCGGCTGGCGATGGGGGACGGGCCGGTGCGCCTCGAGCTCCACCCCACCGTCCACTTCCGCCCGCACGACGCGCCGGTGTCGACGCCGCTCGGCGGCGCCTACACCCTGACCGTCGTCGAGCACCGCTACGAGCTCTGCTCGCCGTGGCCGAACCTGCCGTCGCTGCGCCTGGCGATCGAGGGGGCGCACCCCTTCTTCACCGTCGCCGGGCGGAAGATCGAGGACGTCTACTACGACGTCGAGGCGCGCCGCGGCTACGAATCGGCGGGGGATCTCTGGTGCCCCGGCTTCTTCGGCGTCGACCTCGAGGTCGGCGAGGAGGAGGCGGCGCTGGTCGCCTCGACCGAGCCCTGGGAGGTGGTGACGGCCCTCGGCTCGCGCGAGGCCTTCTCGGCCGAGATGGAGCGGCGCCGGCGGCTGATCTACATGGCCGACCGCCGCGCCCACCAGGGGACCGCCGCCGAGCTGGTGCTCGCCGCCGACACCTTCGTGGTGACCCCCGGCCGCTCCGAGGACGCCGCCCGCGCCCACGCCTCGGGGGACGAGGCGCGCAGCATCATCGCCGGCTACCACTGGTTCACCGACTGGGGGCGCGACACCATGATCAGCCTCGAGGGGCTGACCCTCTCGACCGGCCGCCAGCTCGAGGCCGGGTACATCCTGCGCACCTTCTCGCGCTACATCAAGGACGGCCTGATCCCCAACCTCTTCCCGGAGGGGGACCGCGACGGCCTCTACCACACGGCCGACGCCACGCTCTGGTTCTTCCACGCCCTCCATCGCTACCTCAAGACGACGGACGACCGCGAGACGCTCCGCCTGCTGCTGCCGAAGCTCCTCGACATCGTCGACCACCACCTGCGCGGGACCCGCTTCGGGATCGGCATCGACCCCGAGGACGGGCTGCTGCGCCAGGGGGCCGAGGGGTACCAGCTCACCTGGATGGACGCCAAGGTGGACGACTGGGTGGTGACCCCGCGGCGCGGCAAGGCGGTGGAGCTCAACGCCCTCTGGTACAACGCCCTGAAGCTGCTCGAAGCGTGGGTGCGGGAGGAGGCGATGTCGAAGCGGGAGGAGACCGCCCGCCACCTGGCGCATCACGCGGAGCGCTGCCGCGAGTCGTTCAACCGCCGCTTCTGGTACGCCGAAGGGGGGCATCTCTTCGACGTGGTGGACGGCGTCGTGGACGGCGAGCCGGCGGACGACCCGGCCTGCCGGCCGAACCAGGTCTTCGCCCTCTCGCTCGACCACCCGGTGCTCGACCGCGAGCGCTGGGAGCCGGTGCTGAAGGTGGTCAGCGAGCAGCTCCTCACCCCGGTGGGATTGCGCTCGCTCGCCCCCGGGCATCCCGACTACAAGCCGACCTACGACGGCGACCTGCGAGCCCGCGACGCCGCCTACCACCAGGGTACCGTCTGGGCCTGGCTGATCGGTCCCTTCGTCGACGCCTGGATGCGCGTTCACCCGGGGAGGCCGCAGGACGCACGGAAATTCCTCGCCGGTTTCGTCCCCCACCTGGGGGAAGCCTGTCTGGGCTCGATCAGCGAGGTCTTCGACGCCGAGGACCCCTACACGCCGAGAGGGTGCATCGCCCAGGCCTGGAGCGTCGCCGAGGTCCTGCGCTGCTGGATCCGCACTGCGGGCCCCGAGGAGGTGGACCAGGAGATGAACGTCCACGAGGAGGCGGTGACCGGCGGACGCTGACGCCAGGGCGACCGCGGGTCGCCCCTACACCCGCACCGAGCCATGGTTGTAGGGGCGACCCGCGGTCGCCCTCCTAGCCCAGCTCCATGATCTCGGCGAGCGTCGCCCGGCGCAGGCGGAGCTCGTCGGGGAGCCAGGCTTCGAATCCCGCGCTGGCGAACAGGGCCTCGTCTCCGGGATACGTGGGGACGAGGTAGGCCGGGAAGCGCTCGAAGATCTCGCGGTCCGGGCGCTTCCGCCGCCTCTGGACCTCCGCCCGCGCCGCTGCCGCTCCGTCCAGATGACCGGTCAGCCAGTGCAGGGCGCGGAACTGGGCGATCGTCCGCTCGTCGGTCAGCCGCGGCGCCTCGGAATGGCCCGAATAAGTGCCTGGCACTTCGTTAACTCGTTGATTCTTCGACGCGATCCCGAGCTTCCTCAGCCCCCGATGGAGGAACTCCCGCGGGCCGTATCCCTGCCAGCGGACCTTGAAGCCTTCCCAGCTGGTGGCCGGCGGCAGGTCGCGGACCGTGGGAGCCGCCGCCGCGGCCTCCCGCCGCGCCGTGTTGGCGATGTGGCCGGCGTAGGGGTCGATGCGCAGGGTCTCCATCCCGGGATTGGCGAGGAGGAGCGCCTGGGTGCGCGCGAGCAGGGTGAGCATCACCGCCGGCAGCACCTTCTCCCACAGCCCCGCCTCGTAGTTCTTGTAGGCGGTGAGGAAGGCGTTGCGCTCGAAGAGGAAGCCGCGGTTGTAGCTCCCCAGCAGGTCGCTGGTGGCGCTCGAGCGGTGATGGACCACGGCGCCGGGCGCGAAGACGATCCGCTCGCCCCCCGACCACAGGCGCCAGCCGAGGTCGACGTCCTCCAGGTAGGCGAAGTAGCTCTCGTCGAAGCCGCCGGCCGCCAGGTAGGAGGCGCGGCGGATCAGCAGGTTGCCGCCGCAGGCGAAGGGGAGCTCCTCCCCCGCCGCCGGCACCCGCGCGCTCTTCAGCGGCCGGCGGAAGTCGAGCTGGAAGGCGTGGCCGTCGAAGGTCATCAGGCCGCGGCCGAAGTCGAGCCGCTCGCCGCTCCAGTCGACGATCTGCCCGGAGACGGCGGCGACGTCGGCGGGGGCCGAAGCCAGGGTCTCGACCAGGGCGCCGAGCCACCCCGGCTCGGGTCGGGTGTCGTTGTTGAGCAGGGCGAGGAGGTCCCCTTCCGCCGCCGCCGCCAGCCGGTTGTTGCCGGCGCAGAAGCCGAGGTTGACCGCGCTCTCGAGGAGGCGGACCCGCGGGTCCCTTCCCCAACGCTCGCGCAGCCAGGCCGCGGTGCCGTCCGTCGAGCCGTTGTCGAGGACCAGGATCTCCCAGGGGATGCCGGGGTCCTGCTGGGCGGCGAGCGCCGCGAGGCAGGTCTCGAGGTGCTGGCGGCCGTTCCAGGAGAGGATGGCCACTGTGACCTTGCGGGGGGCCGTCATCGGCCTCCCCTCCAGGCGCGCAGCTTGCGGCGCAGGCGGAAGGCGAGGCGGTCGGCCGGCGCCACCGTGACCAGACGTTGTGCGAAGCGCTCCTTGGTCGGGTCACTCCACGGCTCCCGGCAGAAGGACACCAGGGGGGCGAGCACGCGGTCCCAGCGGAAGGCGGCGGCGAGCGACCGGGCACCGGCCTGCCGGGAGGCGGGATCGTCGAGCGCCTCTGCGAGGAGGCGGGAGAGCGCCGCCGCGTCGCCGGCCGGGGCCAGCCAGCCGGCGTGGTGCTCGGCGAGGAGGCGGCTCATCGCCCCGCCTTCGGTCGTCACCACCGGACAGCCGGCGGCGAGGGCGTCGAGGAAGCGGGTGCGCAGCGACAGCCGGGTCTCGAGGCTCGGGCGGTGGGGGGCGACCAGGAGATCGACGTCGCGCAGCAGGTCGTAGCGCCGCTCGGCCGGCACCCAGTCGTGGACCTGGACGCGGCTCCCCCACCAGCCGAGCGCGCGGCAGCGCGCCTCGACCGCGGAGAAGAGGCGCTGCGGGGTGCTCTCCGGATTGGGGTTGCGGATCAGCAGCAGGGTCCACCCCGGGCGGTCGAGCGCCGCCAGGGCGTCGAGCAGCGTCCACGGGTCGTACCAGTCGTAGAGCCCGCCGAAGAGGAGCCGCCGTTCATCCGGCGCGCGCGGCGGCAGGATCGGGCGGTGCGGCGGCAGCTCGTCCGGCACGCCGAAGGGGACGGCGGCGATCAGCGTCGCGAGGTCGGGGTCGCCCGCCGTCCGCTCGGGGTTCACCCGCCCGAGGGCGGCGAGGAACCCCAGATAGAACGTCCGCTGCTCCTCGGACGAGCAGAGGAAGAAGTCGCCGCGCGACATCTGGAGCCGCCAGGTCGCGTGGTCGTTGCGGTAGGGGTCGAGGCCGAGGGTCTCGAAGTAGGCGAAGTTCTCGATCAGCCAGGGATCGTAGAGGTCGATCGCCACCGGCAGGCCGGGGAGCTCGAGGACGAGGTCGTTGGCGAGCTGCCCCTGCGCCACCGCGGCGTCGCAGTCCCCCAGGATCGCTCCCAGGCGTCCCCGCTCGAAGCGGCGGACGGTCACCCCGCCGAGCCCTCCGAGCGCCGCCGTCTCCTCCAGCGCCGCGGGGGAGACCAGCACCAGGTCGATCCCGTACGCCGGCAGCCGCCGGGCGAGCTCCAGGTAGCGGATGCCGATCCCCGCCATCAAGGGGCGGATCGGCTCGCTCGAGAGGAGGGCGACGCGGCTCATCGGCGCTTCTGCATCCACTGATGGGCCCGCCAGGCGCGGGTGGCCTGCATGTCGCGGATCAGCCCGTTCAGCCGCTCGATCTCGGCATAGGTGCGGCCGAGGTGGGCCGTCTGGTCGTCCACCGCGGCACGCAGCTTCCCTTCCTCGTCGTACAGGCGCTGGACGTCGGCGTTGAGGCGCGCGATCTCGGCGGCGCGGGCGTGGACCTCGGCGGCGAGCCGCTGCGCTTCCCGGCCGACGGCGTCGCGCTCGTCGCGCAGAGCCACCTCCGCGCCATGAGCCGCGTGGTAGCGCTCCTCCCAGAGGAAGCGCGCGCGGGAGAGCTCCTGATGGCTCTGCTGGAGGGCGGCGAGATCGCCGCGCGTCCGGACGAGGTCGCGCCGGGCGCCGGCCCAACCCTCGCGCTCGGCGACCAGCTCGCCGCGCAGGGTGTCGACGGCGCGCGCCAGCGATTCGGGAGGCAGGTTGGCGGCGTGCTTGGCGAGCACGCGCGCCTTGACCGCCAGGAAGTCGGCGCGCTCGCGGGGGTTCTCGCCGAAGACGTGGTGGGCGGTGGCGCGGAAGTGCCGGTACTCGCAGGTGACGCGGGCGAGGTGGTGGAAGGGGGTCAGGGCGGCGAGGCGGATCAGGAAGTCCCAGTCCTCGAAGAACGGCAGCGACGGGTCGAACGGACCCGCCGCCGCGAACAGGGCGCGCTCGATCAGCAGGGTATTGAACGGGATGTAGTTGTCGACCCGCAGCAGGTCGGGATCGAAATCGCGGCTGTAGGGAAGGCGGCGCTCGCGGCAGACCCAGCCTTCTGAGGCATCGAGCTCGTAGAGGGCCACCGCGGCGTCGGTGTAGGCGACGCGCACCCCGGCCGCGGAGACCAGCCCGGCGAGGGTCGCCAGGTGCTCGGGGGCGGCGAGGTCGTCGTCGTCCAGGAAGGCCACGAAGTCGCCGGTGGCGGCGGCGAGCCCCGCTTCGGCGGCGGCGGCCCGGCCGCGGTTCTCGGCGAGGTCGACGCGCACCACCGGCAGCGGGTAGCCGGCCGGCACCGCCGGCGGCGCGCCGCCGTCGTTGACCAGCACCACCTCGGCGCGGCGGTACTCGCCGGCGGCGAGGCTCCCGAGCGCCTCGTCGAGCAGGCGCTGGCGGTCGCGGGTGCGGACGATCACCGAGATCTTCGGCCCCTCGCGCACCTCGTGGACCTCCGGGTGGCCGCCGAGATGGCGGACGAGCTGGGCCGGGCTGCGGGTCGTGAAGTCCTCGAGGCGCAGGCGGCGGTACCCTTCCGCCAGCTCGACTCCCGGCGCCAGGCTCAAGGTGCGGAAGCGGCGCAGGCCGAGCCCCGCGTTCCAGTAGGGGTGGCGCTCCTCCTGGCTGGCATGGGCGGCCATCGCCCGCTCCAGCCGCTCGCGCTCGGCCGAGACGTCGACCAGGAGATCGGGATAGCCGGGATGATTGACCTCGTAGAGCAGGATGCGGAGGTCGCGGAAGGGGTCGCCGTCCGGGTGCCCTTCCCGGAGCGGAGCGAGCAGCCGGTGGAGCGCCGCGAAGGCCGCCCGGTGGTCGCGCGAGATCTCGAGCGGCGAGGGGACGAGGAGGAACTCCGGGCGCTGGGTGAGGACCGCCCGGCGGATGCCATCCGCCGCCGCGTCGAGGTGGTGCGCCAGGGCGCCGTCCGGCAGGTCGAGGGAATCGCAGCCGGCGAGGCCGAGGATCGCGCAGGCCTTCATCCCCTCCTCGCGGCGCCGCGCCCGGTACGCCTCGCGCTCCGCCGCCGTCCCGGCGGCCTCCGCTCCTCCTCTGCCGCCGTCGCCGTCGGTCAGGAAGAGGACGCGCACCGCCGCGCCGGCGGCGGCGAGCTGGGCGAGGAGACCGCCGCAGCCGAGCACCTCGTCGTCGTAATGCGGGGCGATCACCAGGGCGCTCGCCCCCCGCACCCGCTCGGTCGCGCCGGGAGGTTGCAACGTTCCGTTCATTGGATGTACCCCAGAGCGCGCAGACGGCGCTCGGTCTCGGGACTTCTGGGGGCTCGCGCCCCCGCCGCGCGCCGCCCGCCGGGGAGCCAGAAGCAGAGCGCGGGGCGGTTGTCAGCGGGGGCCTCGGGGAATTCGGGGGAGACGAGAGCGGCGGCGGAGAGGGCCCCGCCGGCATAGGGCGCGCCGCGGCCGGCGAGCAGCTGCCCGGCCGGAAGGGGATGGCCGTCGAGGCGGGCCTCGACGGCCTGCACGCCGCCGACGTCGCCGGTGAGGAGAAATCCCTTCTCCAGCGCCTCGCCGCCGAGGTCGAAGGTCACCCGGTTGCCGGCCAGGGCGACGCGGTCCCCCTCCGCCAGGAAGTAGGAATCCCAGCGGGTCGGTGGCCGGTCGAGAGTCAGCGAGCCCTGCACCCGGGAGCCGGCGGGAAAGCCGGAGGCGAAGACGCGCAGACCGGCGAGCTCGCGGTCGAGCTGGCGGTGGATGACCGGCTGCAGGCGGGAGACCTCCGCGGCTTGAGCGGGCGCGAGGTCGCTCCGCTCGTGGGGATCGCGCGCCAGGTCGTAGAGCTCCGTCCGCTTCAGGCGGTGGAGGTCCTGCGTCCAGAGATACGCCTCGAGCTCGTTGGCCGGGGCGTAGGGGGTGCGGGGGTTGAACAGGATCAGCTTCTTCCCGTCGAGCACCGCGGCGCTGCGCAGGGGGCCGATCATCATGTGCTGGGCGAAGGCGGCGAGGCGCGGCAGCGGCGCGCGGCCGGTGAGCGACGGCAGCAGGTCGACCCCCTCCCACGAGGGGTCGGGGCGGCCGCCCGCGGCGCGGACCAGGGTGGGGGCGAGATCGAGCAGGCGCACCGTGCCGCGCAGCCGCGCGCCGGCGGGGACATGGCCGTCCCAGCGCACCAGCAGCGGCACGTGGATCTGCTCCTCGTAGAGGGTGAAGCCGTGCTTCCACCCGCCGTGGTCCTGGAACTCCTCGCCGTGATCGGCGGTGAGCACGATCAGAGTGTTGCGCAACACCGCGGGGGGGAGCGCGTCGATCAGCCGGCCGATCGCGCGGTCGGCGTAGTGGATCTCGCTGTCGTAGAGGGCCTTCAGGTGCTCGGTGTCGCGCGCCAGGTCGTGGAGCGGGATCTTCCCCGCGTAGACCCCCTGGATGTGGCGCCCCGAGACGCAGCCGGGGCAGGGGAGCTCGAACGGCGAGCGGTTGTCGACGATCTCCGGGTTGTCGTACGGGTCGTGGGGATCGATGAAGTGGGCGTAGAGGAAGAACGGCTGGTTGCGGTGGGCCTCGAGCCAGGGGAGGAGCCGGCCGGCGAGCTCGGGCGCGCCGGGGCCGTCCTCGCCGGCGGCGAGCGATTCCTTCGCGGGGCTGTAGAAGGTGTCGAAGCCGCGGGCGAAGCCGTTGCCGGCGTGCAGGATCTGATTGGCGAAGAACCCCCCGGTGGCGTACCCCCGCGCCGCCATCGCCTCGGCCAGGGCCGGCACCCCCGGCGGGATGCCGTAGGCCGCGGCGTCGTCGCCGAGGATCTCGCCGGGATAGCGGCTGGTCAGCAGCGAGACGACGGAGGGGAGGGTCCACGGCGCAGCCGAGTAGGCGCTCTCGACCACCGTCCCCGGCCGCGCCAGGGTGCGGGCGATCTCGGGCGAGGTGTCGCGCGCGTAGCCGTACGGGGTGAGGTGGTCGAAGCGGAGGGTGTCGACCAGGATGAAGAGGACGTTGGGGCGCTGCCGGGCCGCGAGCTCCCGCGCGGTGGGGGCGGCGGAGAGGCGCACCGGCCCCCAGGCCACGACGTTGGTGTGGCGGTGCGCGGGCGGCAGGCCGTCGAGGGCGGCGTGGAACTCCAGGGTGACCTCGCGCCCGGCCCAGCGGGAGAGGTCGGCGGTGAAGTCGAGCCAGCGGGGCGGGCGGGACGCCTGCGATGCCTGCGATGCCTGCGATGTCTGCGGGGCCCGCGCGCCCACCACGTCGATCACCTCGCGCTCACCGTCCTTGCCGCCATCCTCGCCGATCATCACCACCCAGGCGCGCAGCCCATGGATCACCTTCCAGCCGTCGGGGAGGATCTGCACTCCGGCGTGGAGCTCGCCGCGGGACGGGACGATCCCCCGCCACCGCCAGGGGTCGACCGCGGTCAGCACCGCCGTGCGCCGCTCGCCGTCGAAGGTGAAGGGGAGGACCTCCGGCGGCCGGCGGAACCAAAGGCCGCCTTTCCCGGCCGCGCCTCCCACCGAATAATTCTTCGCGGCGACCGCCTCGCGCAGCGCCAGCCCGTGTGGCAGCGATTGGCGGCACCCCATCACTCCCGGAAGGGTGAGGATCAACAGGACGAAGAGTCGGCGATCGATCAAACGTGTCTGCTCTCCGGAAGGCTCCCCGGATCTCGCCGCGCCCGGGCCATGACGGAGCCGGCGGTCAGAAGGCCCAAACCCAATGCGCTCAAGACCATCCCCGGGACGAAGCCGTCGGGATGGTACCGCAACTCGACCCGCCCGGCGCCCGGGCCGACGGGGAGGGTCATCAGCACCCCCTGGCGCGGCGCGATCGTCGCGGGCCGGCCGTCGAGCGTGGCCCGCCAGCCGGGGTCCCAGGTCTCCGCCACCACCAGGCGCGCCGGAGCGGCGGCCTGCCAGGCGATCCTCCACATCCCCGGGCTCCGCGCCTCGATCCGCGCTTCGCTCTTTCCCGGTTCGCCCCCCTCCAGACGAGCCAGGGGCAAGGCCCCCGGCCGCTCGAAGACCCGCGCGTCCCGCCCGGCGTAGGCGAGGCGCCAGGCGAGCCCCGCCGGCGGCGTCTCCGCCGGCCCCGCCATCACCCAGCGCACCCCCAGGCGGTCGAGCCAGGGGCTCGACCAGTTGCGGATCGGGTGGAAATAGACCGGGTCCGCCTCCCCCATGTCGGCGTAGACGTCGTCATAGGGCTGGAGCTTGACCGGGCTGTCCCCCCGCACGTCGTAGAGGCCGTAGACCATGGCGGCATCCGGGTGAAAGGCGCCGCCCAGCCCCGCCAGCCGCTCGGGCCTTCCCTGCAGGAAGCGGACGGCGCCGGTGGCGGGAAAGTGCCGGGCGCTCGAGAGGCCGGGGTTGGTGCGCCCGTGCGCCGCGATCAGGTCGACCGCCAGGAGACCGGTGAGCAGCGGCAGCACCGACCAGCGCCGTTCAACCGTCAGCAGGAGGGAGAGCGCGAGGAGGCTCACCGTGCCGGCGATCCAGACCGTCCACGCCGCCTCCGTCGCAAGCAGGCCATGCAGGCGGAAGCCTTCGCCAAAGCGCCACCAGGCGAGGGCCAGCAGGGCGAGCGTCAGGCCGGCCCCGGCGGCGATCCCGCGCCCCTTCCCCGCCAGCCAGCGGTCGCAGCCGGCGGCGGCGAGCAGGGCGAGCCCCAGCTCGACGCCGAACTTCATGTAGTGATGGAGCCCGCGGCTCACCACCGGCAGGGCGAGGAGGAGGGTGCGCATACCGAACAATTGATAGGCGGCGAGCAGGGCGAAGAGGGTCATCGCCGCCACCGCCCGCCAGCGGCGGTCGCCGCCACGTCCGAGAGCCGCGCCGAGGCCGGCGGCGGCCAGCGGCAGGGTGAGGGCTCCCGCGTAGACCGCCGTGGCCGCGAAGTTGAACGGCCCCCACCAGCTCCCTCCCGCCGGCCCCGCAGGGTTGCCGAAGAGGTCCGGCAGCACCAGCCGCAGCAGGACCGCTCCCACCGCGGCGAGCGGCGCCGCCGGCGCCACCTCGGGGTGGAGCCACTTGCCGCTCCGCATCAGGGTGAGGAAGAGAGGGAGGAGCTGGATGGCGGAGAGCAGCGCGGCCACCCCCCAGCCGGCGACGAAGCGCCCCCAGGCGGCGAGCGGCCGGGCGCTCCCCCGCACCAGCAGGTAGACCGCCGCCAGCAGCGCCGTGAACACCGGGGTCTCCGGGTGGCCGCCGAGCATCTGGAGCCCGCCGGCCACGGCGAGCCCCCGCCACCCGCCGCGCCCGTTCGCCAGCCGCTCCACGGCGAGGAACACCCAGGGAATCAGGGCGTGGGTGTTCCCCATCGGGAAGAGGAGGAAGCTGGTGATCATCCCCGAGAGGGGAAAGACGAGCGCCGCGAGGAGCGCCGCCGGCCGGCTCGCCCCCAGCTCCCGCGCCAGGCACCAGGCGCCGCAGCCGCCGAGGACGATGCGCAGCCAGGGGAGGAGGACCCAGCCGAGCTGGAGCGGCAGCAGGGCGAAGAGGAGGTGGAGCGGGAAGAGGGGGGCCCCCGAGCCGTTGCTCCAGTAGGGGCTCCCCGAGAACTGGTGGGGGTCCCAGAAGGGGAGGCGGCCGGCGCGCAGCTCATGGCGCAGGAAGATCAGCCAGGGCTCGACCTGCCAGGTGAGGTCGCGCAGGTTGGAGTTGCCGGCCGCAGGCTCCGCGGTCCCCTGCCACGGAGCCTCGGCGGCCAGGGTGGCGGCGGGGCTCGGAATGCCGTCGGGGAGGCGGAGCGCGGGCCACAGCAGGGCGATTCCGGCGAGGCCGCAGGCGGCCCAGGGGATGCCGATCTCCCGCCGGCGCAGCAGCAGCCCGGCGAGCGACAGGAAGGCCAGCAGGGGGAGGGCGGGATTCACCCGCGGGGTTCCGCAGAGTAGACTTGCCGGCGCTCCGGGCGCCGCCGATGATTCCGATCCAATCTCCCTCCCTCCAAAGCTCGCCCGAGACGCTCGAGCAACCGCCCTGCCCGCTGTGCGGCGCGACGGAAGCGGGCGAGCGGCACGAGAAGGTATACGACTTTTCCCCTTTTGCCGTCGCCCGCTGCCGCCGCTGCCGGCTCTGGTATCTCTCCCCACGGCTCGTCGAGCCCGTGATGCGGGCGAGCTACGCCGAGGACGCCTATTTCGAGGGAGGCGAGGCCGGCTACTCGAGCTATCAGGCCCAGGAGGCGACCCTGCGTCCCACTTTCCGGCGCTTCCTCGGCGAGCTCGCGCGGCGCGGCATGGCCGGCGGCCGGCTGCTCGAGGTGGGATGCGCCTACGGCTTCTTCCTCGACGAGGCGCGAGGCTTCTTCACCCACCGCACCGGCACCGACTACTCGGCCGCCGCCCTCGCCAAGGCCGCGGGACGGGCCGACCGTCTCCTGCTGGGGGGCGCCGAGCAGCTCGCCGCGGACGAGCGCTTCGACTGCATTGCCTGCATCCACGTCATCGAGCACATCTACGATCCGGTGCCCTTCCTGCGCACGCTCGCCCGCCATCTGCGGCCGGGAGGGTGGCTGGTGCTCGCCACCCCCGACATGGGGAGCTTCTGGCGCCCGCTGCTGCGCTACCGCTGGCCCTTCTTCAAGATCCCCGAGCACGTCACCTACTTCGACCGCCGCACGCTCGCGGCGCTGCTCGGCCGCGGCGGCCTCGAGGCGGTGCAGACCCTCCCCTACGCCAGCGCTTTCTCGCTCGAGCTGATTGGCGAGAAGCTCGGCCGCCACATGCCGGCCGCCTGGAAGGACCGCCAGCTCTGGCTCCCGGCCACCACGATCGCCGCCGCCGGCAGGAAGCCCGCCGCCCCGGACGCCCTGGAGACCAGGGGTCAGACCAGGTCGTAGTCCCCCATCGCGAAGCGAAAGCCGCGCGCCGCCGCGACCGGATCCCCACCCGCGCCTTCCGTCCCTCCCCGGCAGCCGATGAACCGGCGCTCCCCCCCAGGCGCGAGCCCCAGCGCGGTGAGGGTCGCGTCCAGCCGCAGCTCGGGCGGGGGGGGCCAGAAGCGCCAGCGCCGGAGCCCGGCGGCCCGGAGGTCGGCGGCCACGGCCAGCAACGGAGCGTACCATTTGCCGGCAGCTCCTCCCGGCGGCAGCCACAGCTCGGCCCCCCACGCCTCCTCCCCCACGAAGGCGAAGACGGCGAGCCCCTCGACCCCCTGCGAGGCGAGACGATAGAACCGGTAATACCGCCCGGGGCGGGCGTAGTAGCGCCAGTTGAGGAAGGCGGCCGAACGGCGGACCCCCGCGACGCCGCAGGCTTCCCAGGCCGCCGCCGCCCAGTCGCCGCAGGAGTCGCCGGACTCGATCTCCTCAGGCGTCCCGGCAGCCGCGGGCAGGGGACCGGCGAGCTCCGCCACCTCCGCCAGCGGCCGGTAGCCGAAGGCCCGCTCGCCGAGCCGGAAGTGGCGCTCGCTGGGAAAGCCGAACAGGAAGGGGGCGTCGCCCGTGCGGGGGAGGTCGGCCAGCAGCCGGCGGCCGAGCTCGATCAGGGGCGGCCGCAGCCCGCGCCGGCGGGTGGTGCCGGCCCAGTCCACCAGCTGCCAGACACCCACCTCCCGGTCCTGCCAGCGGGCCGGGAGGCAGAGGGCGCCGGCATGGGCCAGGAGGCTCTCGGGGCGGTCCCCCTCGACCGCGAGGAGGCTCCGCGCCTCGCCCGGCAGGGAGCCGTACTTCCATCTCCACTCCTCGGGGGTCATGGGGTGGCCGAAACGGTCGGTGAAGAAGGCGGCGAGCGCCGGCAGGTCGCGCGGCACCGTGGGGCGAAGGATGAGCCCGGGGGTCACCCGCCGTCCTCTGCGGGGTGGCCTGCGGGATGGCGGGCGTCGCGGCGGTGGCGCAGCCGCATGGTGACGATGTCGCGCAGCATCGAGAACGAGGAGCGGATGGGGTCGACCCGCGAGTCGGGAGAGTTGACCCAGATCACGCCGACCTCCGCCACGCCGTACCCTCGGCGCCGCGCCAGCCAGATCAGCTCGACGTCGTAGGCGAAACCCTCGATCCGGAGCTCCGCGGCCAGGGCGCGCCCCTCCTCCCCGCGCGCGAGCTTGAAACCGCACTGGGTGTCCCGGATGCCGCGCACCCCGAAGACGCGGATCAGCCGGTTGAAGGTCCGCCCCATCATCTCGCGGTAGAACGGCTGGCGCTGGCGGATCTGGGAATCGGTCAGCCCGCGGCTGCCGATCACCAGGGGGGTGCCGTCCACCAGGTGGCGCTCGAGCTTCTCGACCTCCTCGATCGGCGTCGAGAAGTCGGCGTCGGTGACCAGGACCTTGCGCCCGCGGCTGGCGAGGAGCCCGGTGCGCACCGCCGCCCCCTTGCCGCGGTTGCGCTCGTGGCGGACCACCCGCACCCCTTCCCCCGCAAAGCCGTCCGCCACCCGCCCCGTGCCGTCCCGGCTGCCGTCGTCGATCACCAGCAGCTCGTACGCGTCGCCGCGGCGGGCCAGGTAGTCGAGCGCCTGGCGGAGCCCCGGCCCGAGGCGCCCCTCCTCGTTGTACGCCGGAATGACGACGGAGAGCTCGATGGGCGCCCCGTCCATGCGATCGCCAGGGGTCAGGTTCAAGTCGGGTTCTCCGCAACGGCCAGGGGAACGCGTGGAACGGGCGGCGACGCCTGGGCCGCCCGCTCACGGGCCCATCGTATGCCCGCGACCAGCCCGGGGGCCACCGCCGCGGGCAAGAACCGGCGGCTGGCCTCGTACCCCCGCTTGCGAGCGGCGCGCCAGGCGCCCGGCGAGGTCAGCAGCTCGCGGGCGGCCGCGGCGAGCCCCTGGGGGTCGCCGGGCGCCACCAGTGGCACGGCGCCGTCCGTGAGCTCCACCACGGAAGGGATGCGCGAGGCGACGGCGGGCACCCTGCAGGCCATCGCCTCGAGCAGCGGGAGGCCGAACCCCTCCTCGGGGTACGCGGGGAAGAGCAGCAGGTCGCAGGCGCGCAACGCCCGCGCGATCTCGACCGGCGGCACGTTGCAGAGGTAGCGGTCCGGCGCCAGCAGGGCCCGCTCCGGCTCGCTCAGCGGCAGGGTGGAAAAGCGGAGCACCCGGCAAGGGATGCCCGACGCGCGCAACCGGCGGATGGCCTCGAGAGCCGTCGGCACCCCCTTGACCTCGGCCTCGAAGATCCCCGGCACGGCGATCCACGGCCGGCGCCGCGGCGCCCACCGCCGGGCGGGGCGGAACAGGGGATCGAGCGGCGGGGAGACCACCCGGCTCTGCCGCCCGAACCGTTCAGCCAGGAACACCGCCAGATGCGGGGACACGGTGAGCGTGGGGAGGTCCCAGGCGTAGACCGCCTCGATCTCCGGGAGGACCGGCCGCAGATGGGCGAGCCCCCCTTCGTACCCCTGACAGAAATGGGCCAGGGGACCGAGCCCGAGGCGCCTGGCGAGCGGCAGGGTCGTCCAGTAGGAGGCGATGACGAGATCCTGCTCGCGCAGCCGCGGCGGTCCCGGCGAATAATCGATGTAAGAGCCCCGGATCTCGATCCAGTCCGGCTTCGGCCCTTCGCCGAGGACCGTGACTTCGTCGCCGTTCTCCGCCAGCAGCCGGACGTGCTGGAAGATGACCTTGTGGCCGCCGCCCAGCTCCGGCAGGGAAAGGAGGTAGGTGATCCGCACGGCTCAAGCCCTCCCGAGCCGGGAGAAGCGGCCGGTTTCCCGGCCGTCCGCGGCGACGCTCTGCACCGTCAGCTCCGCCCCGGACATCCGTTCCAGGATCTCCGCCGGCAGCTCCCAACGCCCGCGGCGCCCGCGGTCGATGCCGGCGAGCCGCTCGGCGGCGGCCGGGAAGCCGGCCGGGCCGGGCGAGACCTCGATCCACAGCGGGTAGGCCGCCGGCTCCGCCGGCAGGCTGAAGGCCTCGGCGGGCAAGGGGGGCGCCACGGCGGGGCGCGCCGCGGGAAGCAGGCGGTCGAGGCCGGCGAGCAGGGCGACGAACCAGCCGCCGTAGTGCCGGCGGCGGAAACGCCGCGCCGACTCCTCGAACCACGCCGCGGCCTGGGGCTCCCGGCGCGCGCTCTGGCCGTAGAGGTGGACCGCCTCGGCCGCCGGGACGTAGCGGCCGGCGAGCCCCTTGCGGCGCGCCCGCAGCAGCCAGTCGGTCTCCTCGAAGTAGAGGCGGTACCCCTCGTCGAACGGCCCCACCGCCTCCCACGCCGAACGGCGCAGGGCGAGCAGGCTGCCGGAGAGGGCATGGCTCGGCAGCGGCCCGCGGGCCTCCCAGTGGCGCCGGGCATGCCGCCGCCAGCGCCGGCGCGCCCGCGCCGCCCAGCCGCCGCGCTTGCCGGCGAGCAGGCGGAGCAGCTCCTCGCGCCGGGTGCGGACCTCGGCGGGAGGCTGCATCAGCCGCCGCTCGCGGTCCCAGTAGAAGCGGGGGCCGGCGACGGCGGCACCGGCCAGCAGGGCCTCGATCAGCGCCGGCAGGCAGCCCGGCAGGACGAGCACGTCGGGATTCATCAGCACCAGGAGCTCGGAGCGCGACCGGGCGACCCCGAGGTTCACCCCGCCGGCATAGCCGAGGTTCTCGCCGGGGTCGATCCGCTCGACCGGCAGCGCGGCGAGCCGCGCCCGCCCCGCCTCGTCGCTGCCGTTGTCGATCAGCAGCCACTCCACCTCGAGCTCGAGCGCCGTGCCGGCGAGGTCGGCCCGCAGCGCCTCCACGGCCGCCGCGGCCAGCTCGGGCGTGTGGTAGTGGACGAGGATCACCGCCAGGCGCATCGATTCCGCGGGCGTATTCTCTGCGATTAGGCGGGACGGGTGAGGGCGAAGGTACAGCCGTAGCAGAGGAAGTCCGCGGGGGCCTTCTCGAGGCCGTAGGCCCAGCGCCGCATCAGCGCCATCTGCGGCCCGGCGAGCACCTCGGCGACCGACTGCTGGTGGAGGTCGCCCACCACGTACTTGCCGTCGTAGTCCTCGCAGCAGAGGACGCACTTCCCCTGGGGGGTGATGTGGAGGTGCTGCAAGGGGCGCGAGCCGACGTTCTCGCAGCCGCAGAGCCGACGGCTCCGCGAGGCCGGGCGGTTGCCGACCTGGAGATAGCCCGCGCGATCCATCACCTCGTAGTACTTGACGTCGAAGCGGCTGCCGGCGAAGCGCTGCGAGATCTCCTCGAAGTCCCGCTTGTGGACCTCGTCGCCGGTGCCGAGGACGGCCATGTCCATCCGCTCGGCGAGCGGCTTGTCCCGGGCGTGCTCGAGGTTGCGCAGCACCACCGGCAGGTGGTCGCCGCCGCGGTCGCGGCGGTAGCGCTCGCGGTCGAGCGTCGAGAGGTTGATCGAGAGGAAGCGGAGCCCGCCCATCTCGACCAGGGCGTCGATGCGCTCCGGCGTCAGCCCCGAGCCGTTGGTGAGGACCGCCGGCGGCAGCCCGGCCGCCTTGATCGTCCGCACCTGATCGACGAACCGCCGGTCCGCCGTGGGCTCGTTGTAATTGATCATGAAGACCGCTTCGATGGTGTCCCGCCACGCCGCCAGCTCGCCGACGATCCGCTCGTAGACCTCGGTCGGCATGAAGTAGTCCTCGCGCGGGGCGATCGAGACCGGGCAGAAGTAGCACGACTGGTTGCACACCGTGTGCGCCTCGAGCGAGACGTACTTGAGATGGAAGGCGCGCGCCGGCTCGGCGTCGCCGGGGAGGAGCCACCCGGCCGCGGCGAGGCTCGCGCGCTCGGCGGGGGCGAGCCCCTCGATCCGATGCGTGCCGTCCAGCAGCCCGCGCAGCGCCACCCCCCCCGCTTCGCCGTCGAGCAGCGTGCGATCGGTCAGCGGGTTGTAGAGCCGGTCGGTCCCCACGTGCAGGAACGGGTTGATCTGGAGCTCGGGGACCGGCAGGGCCACGGGCTCGGCTGCGGGTTCGAGGAGGATGGGCAGGCTCGCGCTTTTAGAAATCGTCATGCTGGATTCGTCGTCTTTCGCTCGCGGTCAGCTTCCGGTTTCGGCTAACCGGTGTACGGATGAGCCGCTCCCGGCGTCCACGTCCCAGGCGTGCTCGACCTGGACCAGGCCGAAGGCATAGACAGGGCTGCGGACGGTGAAGGCTCTCTGGAGGATCCGCTGGTCGTAGATGTGCAGCCCTCGCTCGTCCAGCAGGAAAATATACAGGGTGAACTCCCCCTTCACCAGCGGCAGGCGGGGGACCTCGAGACGCACGGCGTAGTGCCGCCTCCCGCTCCGGGGCGGCAGCGCGTCCAGGTGGGTGGCGAACGAGCAGACCTCGATGCCGTCGGAGCGGTTGATCCCCACGCCGACGTGGAAGGCGAGGCGAGGGTCCTCCGACTCCCACTCGATCGCGAGCTCCAGAGGGTCCCCCTGGTCGTAGAGGCTCCGCGCGCCGGCCAGGCGAGCCGCCGTGAGGCGCGCCGGCAGCCCCGCGGCCGGCTCCACGAGCCCGCCGGAGGCGCCGGAAACCGCGGCCACCGCCGTCATCGTGGGCGCCGGCGCCACCGCGGCCTGGGCGCTCTTGGCGACCAGGAAGTTCTCGTACTCCCGCACCACGTCGGAGACCGGGCCGAGCGCCTCGGCGCGCCCCTGGCGCAGCCACAGGGCGCGCTGGCAGAAGGCCGAGACGTAGTACATGGCGTGCGAGCAGAAGAGCAGCGTGCCGCCGCCGTCGACGAAGGCGCGCAGGCGGTCCATGCACTTCTTCTGGAAGTAGCCGTCCCCCACCGACAGCGCCTCGTCGACGATCAGCACGTCGGGCTCCACCTGGGTGGCGATCGAGAAGCCGAGCCGCATCGCCATGCCGGTCGAATAGCACTTGACCGGCTGGTCGATGAACTCGCCGAGCTCGCTGAAGGCGAGGATGTCCGGCATCTTGCGCCGCAGCTCCTCCTCGGAGAGCCCGAGCATCGCGGCGTTGAGCACGACGTTCTGGCGCCCCGTGAACTCGGGGTGGAAGCCCGAGCCCAGCTCGAGGATGGAGGCGATCTTTCCCGTCACCTGGAAGCTCCCCGCGGTGGGGGCCGTGATGCCGGCCAGGATCTTGAGCAGCGTGCTCTTGCCGGCGCCGTTCTCGCCGATCAGCGCCAGCCCCTCGCCGCGCGGCAGGGAGAAATTGATGTCCGCGAGAGCGTGGAACTCGCGGTGGCGCCGGCGGCGGGTGACGAGCTCCACGAGCCGGTCCCAGGGGGTGGCATAGGACCGGTAGGTCTTGGTCAGCCCCTCGGCATGGACGGTGACGTCTCCCATCGGCGCGATTCTATCCCCGCGTCAACCCGCGGCGGCCGCGGCGCCGTGGAAGGGAAAGTCGGGCGGCAGGCGCAGCATCTCGAAGAGGACCGCCACCAGCTCCCCCCGCGCGCCGGCCCGGTGGGGGTTGTAGAACTCCCACACCACCCGCTTGTCGCGGGTGACCTCGAGCGCGCGGCCGTTCTCCGATTCGGTGATCAGCGTGTTGCCGTTCGGCAGCCGCTGGCAGCTCCCCAGGGTCTTCGAGAAGAGGTCCACCTCCGCCGTGCCGCCGTACTGCCAGAAGACCTTGCCGGTCAGGGGATCGACCTCCTGGACCCGGGAGCGTTCGTGCCCGGCGCCCAGGTTGTCGAACACCAGCAGGTGGCCGTCGTCCAGGAAGGTCGGCTGATGCTGGTGCCGCCAGGAGCCGGTCCGCGCCCAGACGACGGTCTCGCGGTCGGGATCGATCACCGCCACCGTATTGAGCACGAAGACGGAGATCAGCAGGTTCCCCTTGCGGAAAGCCGGGCTCAGGGCCGCGAAGCGACCGTCGAGCACCTCGAGCGTGTTGGTGTGGAAGATGTCCCCCTTGCGCAGCGGCATCGTCTTGACCAGCGACGCGTAGGGAGAGCTCTCGAACGCCTTGAGGATCGAGATCTTGCGGCGCACCTCCCCCTGCGGACCGAGGATCGTCACCAAGTCCTCGAGCACCCCCTCCCTGGGGTTGATCCGCGGGATGACCTTCCCCTCGCGGTCGAGGGTATAGATCGCCCCGTCGCCGGCGACGAACAGGTCGTGGTGAGTGCCGCCGCGATAGGCCCAGAGGACTCGCGAGCGGGCGTCGAGCTTGACCAGCCCCTGCCCTTCGTAGATCGCCAGCAGGTCGCCGTTCGGGAAGAGGTATGCCCGCCGCCAGTACTCGAGCTTCGCCATCTCCGGGTCGGCCGCGAGATCCGGCCACAAGCGGCGCAGGGGATAGCGCCAGCGGTGCAGGAGCTTGCCGCGCATATCCATCAGCACGGCCTCCGCCGCATGGCCGGAGACATACAGGTTGAGCCCGGCGTACGCGGCTCGCGGGTCGCGCTCGACGACCGCGGGACGCTCCTGTGCCGGCTTGTATCCCTGGAGATAGGGGATCGCCTTGACGTCGGCGGCGACCTCAGGTGCCGGCGCCGGCGGCGGGGCCTTCGGCGCGCCACCGGCAGCTCCGCCCTGGTCGGAGGAACGGGCCGAGCGCCATTTCCCCTGCGCCGGATCGTCGACCGCCGGGGCCGCCGGGGCCGCGGCGGCCCGTGGGCTGGCGGAAGGGGATGGCGATGGAGGCTCCGGCTGCGCCCGGCAGGCGGCGAGCGCCGCCGGGGCCGCGACCATCAAAGAGAGGAGAAGAGCGCGGAGGGGACCCGTCCCACCAGAAATGAAACGGGCCGCCGGCTGAACGGCCGGCGACCCAGAAACCCGGTGAGACGAGCGCAGTGCCCGGTTAATGCACCACACCCAGGATGTACGACGGGTCGTTGGTGACGTTGTTGACCACCTGAGCCGCGCTCAGCACCTTGCCGCTGTTGACCTTGACCTGGACGGTGAAGCCGTCCTGGACTCCGGCGGCAGGCAGCGGCAGCTGGTTGGGGCTGAACTGACGCAGCTTGCCCGCCCCGAGCTGAACCGCCCTGGTGGTAGAGATCACCGAACCGTCGAGCGCCCGATAGACGATGTCGTACTGAGCGACCGCCGTCCCCGGGTTGAACAGCCAGAAGGTCGTGCGGTGAGTGGCGTCCTGGCGCAGACCGACCATGTAATGCGACTGGCTGGCGCCGGCGGCGTCGGTATCGCTGATCGCCGTCATCGACTGGCCGAAGCGCTTCGCGGGGTTGGAGTTGTCGTAGCTCTCCCCCTGCACGATCGGGAAGACGCCGACCGGCGAGTCGCTGGTGACGGTGATCAGACCGATGCCGTTGGCCACCCCGAGCGAGCCGGCGACGACGTTCTGCAGCCGCTTGGTCTCGCCGGGCTGCAAGGTGACCGCCAGCGGCGCGGTGGGTGTCGCGGTGAGACCGACGCTGGTGAAGGTCACCTTCGCCGTGACCGCGGCGGTGTCGATGTTCGAAAGCAGCAGATCGCTCTGCCAGAGGCTGTTGTTCGCACCCGGCGCGCTCAGCACGCCGAGCAGGTAGGACTTCGCGTTCTTCGACGACCCGGACTCCAGGAACGAGGGGTCCTGCGACGCCAGGCGGAGGTTCGAGGCATAGGGGATCACCACGCCGCCGTTCGTCGTGGTCGACTCGACCTCGATCCGGTAGTCGTCCTGATTCGAGATCCCGAAGGTGTCCTGGATCTCCCCGGACTGGAACTGCCGCTGGCCGAAGCGGGAGACCGTGTAGTCCTGGGCCGACTCGGCGATCATCTTCCCGGTCTTGTCGAAGAACCGCAGGTGATAGGTCGCCGGGTTCTCGCTCGGGTTGCTGATGCCGAAGTAGGCGAGGCGGTCGCTGTCGCTGATCAGCCCGACCAGGTGCTGGACCTGCGGAGCGGTCGCCGCGGAGGTCGTGACGCTCGCCGTCGAGCTCATGGCGACGCCGCCGATCGTCTGGCCGAACTGCTTGCCGTCAGCCCCGGTCGTGGTGTTGTACGAGGTGATCAGGGGCGCGCTGTCCCCTTGAGTCACCGTCAGCGAGACGAAGCCGGCCACGTTGGCCCGGTTGAACAGGCCGCCGAGGACGTCGGGAATGTAGAGCGTCGCACCGGGTGCGATGGTCTTGCTGGCCTGCGGCGGATTCGTCTCCGGCAGGCCGCGCTTGCGGAACTCGAGCTGAACGGTGAGCGGGTTCGTGCTCGGGTTGTGGATGTAGAGGTCGCTCGACTGCACCAGGGCGCCGCGAGTCTGGGCGATCCAGGGGAGCACCACCGACTTGACCGGCGGCGGCGGAGGCGGCGGCGGCGGCGCGCCGGTGACGAAGAACGTCTTGGTCTTCGAAGCGGAGGCCGTTCCCTTGACGGTGGTCAGCGTCACCGCGAAGGAGCCCGCCTGACTGAAGGTATGGGTCACCGCGGCCGTGTTGCCGGTCGTGCCATCGCCGAAGTCCCAGCTGTAGCCGGTGGCGTCGGTGGCCACCGCGGTGAGGGTCACGGCGGTACCGGTCTGTGCCGGGCACTGATCGAAGCCACCGATGTTGACGCAGGTCACCGAGGCGGTGAAGTCCGCGGAAGGCGGTGGGGGCGGCGGCGTTCCCGCGACCACCACGTTCTGGGTGATCCGGGAATCCGCGATGCAGGGAGCGAACGGGCAGCCGGTCGACGGTTTCGAGACGTCGAGAGCGACTACGTAGGAGCCGGCCAGCGCGTAGGCATGCGTGGCGGTCGCACCGGTGGCGGTCGTACCGTCGCCGAAGCTCCACGTGTAGTCCGTCGGGCTCCCGGTGGAGGCGCCGCCGTTGAAGCTCACCGTGTTGCCCGGCTGCGGCGGGTTCGGCGAGAAGCTGAACGCCGCCTGCAGGGTGCCACCGCCGCCGCCATTGCTCGAGGTGACGGTCACATTGACCGATCCCCGGGCGCCGCTGCAGCCGCTGTTGGTGACGCTCACCGTCTTCGTGCCGATGGTCGACCAGGTGACCGAGATCGACTGGCCGTTGGAGGCACCTGCGATAACCCCGTCGGAAACGGTCCAGCTCCAGCCGCCGACCGTCGGCGAGCAGTTGGAAGCCAGACCGCTATACGTGTAGGCCTGGCCGCTGACCGCGCTACTCGTGCCGCTGGCGATGATCGCGGGGGGGTTGGTGACGACGACGCCCGCCACCTTGATGTCGCTGGCGACGAAGACGGCCTGCTCGCCGGTGCCACGCCGCACCCGCAGGCAGGGGAAGTAGTCGCCGGCGGTCGCGTAGGTGTGCGAGGTCACCGGCGACGTGTGGTTGGCGTCGGTGAAGTTGCACGTCGCCGCATTGGACGACGAGTGGGTCCAGTCATAGTCCCAGAACTGCGCGCCCGTCGACCCGTCGTTGAAGGTGATCGGCACGCCGAGGTCGGCGAAGCAGATCTGGGGCTGGCAGAAGAGCGAGGGCTGGAAGAAGGCCGAGAGCGGGGTCGTCTGGGTGATGTGGACGGTCAGCGACGCGCTGGTGATTCCCTCCGCCTGGAGGCAGTTCTTGATCTTGACCTTGACCGTGTAGTCCCCCACCTGGGTGTACGTGAAGGACGGGTTCGGGCCGTTCACCGGATCGGAGGTGTAGGCGCGGAAGCCCTGGCCGTCGCCGAAGTCCCAGCTCCAGGCCGTGGCTCCCTGGTCCCGCGAGTGGAACTGGACCGTTCCCGCCAGGAAGCTGTCGTTCTCCGGCGCGCCGTTGGCGCCGTTGAAGCCGAGGGTCTGGAGGGCGGCCAGCGTGACGGGGACGCTCTTCGTCGCCGTTCCCGCCCCGTTGGTCACCGTGACGGTCGCGGTGAAAGCCCCGGGCGCGATACCCGTGGTGTCCCAGACCAGCGTCGAGGTCGTGCTCACCACCGGCACCCCGATCTGGGTGGCGTTGGTGATCCCCCAGCTATAGGCGAGGGTCGGCTGGCCGGTGACGCCGGTCGCCGTGAAGGTCACCGGCTGGCAGACCGACGGTGTCGCCGGCGACACCGTGATGCCGCCGATCACGGGAGCGGGAGGCAGCACCGTGACGTTGTGGGAGGCGCTGCCCGATCCCGTGCCGTTGGTAGAGGTCAGCAAGACCGTCTTGGTTCCCGGGGTGCCGAACGTCACCTGCGGATTCGGCACCGCGGCGCTGGACGGAGTGCCATCAGGGAAGGTCCAGGACCACATCGTCGGCACTTCGGTCGAGTGGTCGGAGAAGGTGACGGGGGTGCCCGGGTAGATCTCGGTCGGGCTCCAGGCGAAGTCGGCCGACGGCGCCACGTCGCCGACCAGCTTGTGGATGTCGAAGATCGAGCGGGCGGCGCGGTAGAAGTAGCTGCCGTTGAACTTGCCCGCGCGCGGCGAGACATAGTTGAAGCCGGTCGGAGTCGCCCGGTAGTAGTAGCTCCAGTAATTGACCTGCATCGTGGCGGGGACGTTGTTGTAGTTCGCCGTCTCCGCGATCGAGCCCTGCTCCGTTCCCACCTCCCGCGGCAAGGACGGAGTGCTCACATCCAACAACCACTCGTGCTGAAAGCCGTCCGCTCCCGGGCAGGGGGCGTCGCCGCCCACGTACAGGAACGGGGTGGAGCCGCTGCGCGAGAAGGTGAGGTACTCGGCACCGCTCTGGGTGTCGAAGTGCTGGTGCATGGAATCGGAATTCAGCATCGTTCCCAGCCCGGAGCAGCCGCCGGTGGCGATACAGCTCACGTCATAGATCCCCGTCGTCGGCTGCAGCACCGAAGTCCCGTTCCTGCCGAGGCGGGCGCCCAGATAGTAGGACGATCCCTGATTCTGATCCCAGATCGCTACCCCCTGCACCGGCGTGTCGCGCAACGCGGTGAGCTTGAGCACGGGAGCGAGCGGGTTGGTCACGTCGAAGACCTGAAGTCCCCGCGACGAGCTGAAGCTGACGACGATGTAGTTGCCGTCGCCGTGCACATACGAAGCCGAGCCCGCGGTCGGGATCGTCTCCACCAGCACGCCGGGGCAATGGCCGGCGCTCGTCGCATCCTCCAGGCAGCCGTTGTAAGTGAGGGCGCGGTCGAGGCTGTAGACCTTCAGCCCGCCGGTGGAAGCCAGGAAGGCGTAGCGGACGCCGGCGAGCTTCGTCGTGTAGACCGACTCCGCGCTGATGTCGGAGTTCTGATAGGCCGCCCGCGGATGGGTCTTGTCGCTCAGGTCCATGATCAGGATGCCGGCGCCGTTGTAGCCCGACAGCGCCGCCACCGTATCGTCCGGGGCGCTGATGCTGCTGAAGACGATCTTCGAGCTCTCCCCAGGAGGAATGTAGGGAAAGGCGCCCACGGGGCCCGGGGCGTAGAGCTTCGCCGTGATGTAGGTCGGCTGGGCCGGATTGGTGCGCGCGTCCCAGATGCCGACGCCGTGCGCCAGCCCGGCCAGGATCCAGCCGTTCTGGATCTCCATCCCATTGAACCAGTTGCGGGTGAAGTAGCCCTGCGTCACCTCGTTGAAGTTGGTGGTGTCGCGCTCGGAGGGGAGCGTGGCTCCATCCACGGGCTGGAGCGTCCCCCGCGTTCCCCAGAACGTGGCGGGCACCGGCGTGGTGGGGGTGAAGCAGATGATGTGCTGCTGGGAGTCGCGAATCGTTCCACACCCGGCGCGGTCACAGGGATTGGAAACCTGGGCGGCCGCCGGATGGGCCAGAAGAAAAACGGCCGGCAACAGGAGCAGAGCCAGGATCCGAACCAGGGAGATGGAAACATGCGAGGCCGGGGGACGGGAAATCACCATCGAGACTCCTCCTACCACTATGGGTGAACGACAACTCCAGGGCGATGGCGGATCACGGTCGAGAGCACCTTCGCTCTCACACCGCCTCACCCGAAAGCCATAGGGCCAGATCTATCTTTGAGCATGCGCCTGGACTCGGACCTCGTCCGCCGCGGGCTTGCGCCAGCGGCCATCGGCGAGCGAATCTGGGGTGCTGGGCTCTTCCAAGCTGCTTCCCCAGGGGAGAGAGGCAGGTTGCAGGAGCCGGAAGGGCTGCGAGCGCAGAAAGAAAAGGGTGGGCCCGGAAGACCGGACCCACCCCGTGCATCCCGAGCTTACGGGACGAAGTGGAGAGCGCCGGAGGTCGAGACGGTGAACGTCCCGGCCGTGCAAGCGCTGTCGAGCTGGACCGCGTCGAAGCCGACGCTGAACTTGCCCTGGGCCGTCAGACGGGCGGTCACCCAAGCCTGAGCCGCGGCCAGATCCGTCGGGCCAGTGGCGCCGGGGACGGTCGTGTTCAGGTTGAGGTACAGCCAGCCGAAGTCGTACGGGGCCACCGGCAGGGACGCGCCACCGACGTGGGTGGACTGCGCCTCAGCGGGGAACGGCACGAGGCTCGGGTTGGTCGGCTGGGGCGAAACCGGGAAGGCCTGCGGGACCTGCGGCTGCTCCTGCTCGTCGAAGATCACGATGCCTTCCTGGCCCAGGGGGTACCAGGCCGGGTTGCCGTTGGCAGCCGGGCAGGTGAAGGGCTTCTGGTTGGTCTTGGAGTCGCGCCAGACCAGCAGGTCGGTACCACCGTCGAAGATGCCGCCATTGAGGAAGCGGACGGCGAAGTTCGTGGCGAGCGGCTCGCGGTTATCGGCCGCGTTCCACGCCGGGCTGTCGTAACGGCCATAGAAGGTGTAGTTGCCCGAGGTGATGGTCTCGGGGTTGGTCGCCGAGGCCTCGATGTGGACCAGCGGGTTGCCGTCAGCGAAGCTCGAAGCCGCGTTGACGTAGAAGTAGTCGCCCCAGAGAACGTTCTGGTCGGTGGCGATGCCCGAGCCGCCCGGCGCGAAGTAGCCGGGGTCACCCGGGAAGAGCAGGGTGCAGGAGTTCACCGTGTCGACCGTGATGTAGCCGCGGGCGACGTTGTCGCCGAAGGCGCGACCGGCGCAGCGACCCGCCAGGTTCGACGACGGCAGGCCGAGGAGCGACGCCTGGAGGCCCGAGACGAACGAGGCCGGCAGGGTCGGAGTCGGCAGCAGGCCGGTGCAGCTCGCGAAGTTGATGTCCTGCGAGAACTGACCATGCGGGCTGATGGCGTCCTGCGGATCCTGGCCCGCCGAAGCGGTGCGCGGGATGATGCCGCTGACGATGATGTCGCGCAGGTTGATCGTCTGCACGTCATAGCCGGTCAGGTAGATGTTGAAGTCGAGGACCGGAACCGACAGGTCGGACCAGACCACGACGTGGGCCAGAACGGCAGTGGCCGAAGCATTGTTGACGGAGAACAGGGTGGTCTCCCCGTTCGGGTTGCTGAGATCCACGTCGAAGTAGGGCAGCAGCAGCGTGGCCGCCGGCACCTCATCGATCGCGCAGATCACGGCAAGCGCCTGGCCGCCCAGGGCCAACAGGCCCAGAAGAGCGAGACACAGTGCGGTTTTCTTCATGACAGACAATCTCCTAGAGTTAGTTTGCTGATACTGCTGAGCTGTTGAAGCGAAACGATTCGAGTCCAACCGTTTCTCCACTCTCCTCGAAAAACGATCACCTCCTGTTCAAAGTATAGAGTGCGACGAACTTTATAACATCCAGGCTCCGTTGTCAGCTCTTTTTTCGCCGACGGACGAACCTGGAGGGTCTTCCCTCTTAGACTTCCGAACCGAGAATCGAGCCTGCGAATCCAGACCGGAGAGCCTGAAGGCTCGAGCCCCCCGCCCTCTCCGATGTTTTATGCTTCTGCACTATAGGGATGTCTCCCAGGACTGTCAAGGGGCATTTTCCTTCTTTTCGCGCCTCACTTCGAATCGGCCGGCGCCAGGTGCCAGGCCTGGATTCCCCCTCCTGAAGGGCAGCGATCGGGGTCGTTCATCGGCGAAGCCTCGCCGGCGAAGTCCGCCACGATCTCCGCCTTGCCGTCGCCGTCGAGGTCGGCCAGCCGGACATGGTACCCCTTGCAGGCGCCGGCGAAGGGGGCGATGCCGGTCGCCGTCTCGCGGGTGAAGGACCCCTTGCCGTCGTTCAGGAAGACCCAGGTGTCGCCATTTCCGGTGAGCGCCACCAGGTCGGTCTTGCCGTCGCCGTCGAGGTCGCCGTGGGCCAGCGCGGAGATCTCCACCGTCGACTCGTTCGAGACCAGGGCGCGGCGGGTCCAGGTGCCGTCCTTGTGCGCGTAGAGGATGTCGATGCCGTCGCGCCAGACCTGCCCCTCGTAGCTCAGGTAGCTGAGCACCAGGTCGTCGAGCCCGTCGCCGTTGAGGTCGACGGCGTCGACCGCCTGGACGTAGGCGCGCGGGCGGACCAGATCGATGTCCGGCGAGCTCCAGCTGCCGTCCGCCCGGCCGTAGCTGACCAGGTTCCGGCGCCCCATGGCGCTGGTGCCCATGGCGAAGTCCATGAGGTGGTCGCCGTTGAAGTCGCCGACCACGATCGAGTCGCCGAACATCTCGTGGTGCGAGGTTCCCTGATCCTTGCGCAGCCAGGTGCCGTTCCCCTGATTGAGGTAGACGATGACGCCGTACGACTCGGTGTTGGTGGTGGGCCGGGCCTGGTCGCGGCTGACCAGATTGAGCCGCGGCCCCTCCCCCACCGCCAGGATGTCGGGCTTGCCGTCATGGTTCCAGTCGGCGACGATCACGGTGCGCGAGGAGAAGCCGAGATCGCCGTTGCCGGTTCCCGGCAGCAGGAAGTCGAGCCCCTTGCCGGCGTCCTTGAAGTTCCCCTTGCCGTCTCCCGTCAGGGCCATCAGGCCGCGCAGGTGGACGCCGAGGGCGATGCCCATGTGGCCGTCGCCGTTGAAGTCGCCCACCGCGGCATCGCCGTAGTCGTACGGCAGGCGGGGGAAACGGGCCTCGCTCCAGTGCCGCCAGTTTCCCTTGCCGTCGCCGAGGAAGATCACCGGCGGCCCGGCGGCCTTGCGCGCCGCGCTGTGCACGATGTCGAGGTGGCCGTCCTCGTTCATGTCGGCGAGGTCGAAGCCGTTGCGCCACTGGCCGCTGGTGGGCAGCCCGGTGCTGAACGGCACGAACTTCAGGCGGTGGCTCTCGGCGGTGTCCACCTCGTAGGTGGCGGCGATCTTCTTGGCGTCCTCGGGGGTCACCTTCACCGGCCCGGCCGCGGGGCCGTGGCCGCCCGACGAGCGGTAGACCTTGTAGTAGAAGAACTTGTCGTCCTCCTTGAGGACGTCGAGCGAGATCCCCCAGGCGGTGCGCACGGTGTGCTCGCCGGTGCGGATGAAGCGCAGCCCCTGCTTCGCCAGCTTGTCGACGAAGTACTGGTTGCCGTCCTTGTCCTTCAGCCACTTGCCGTCCGGCGGCTGCGGCCCTCCGGGGGTGGCCACGTTGACGTCGGTGGCCGACGCGGCGGCCTTCGCCGCCGCGTCGGCCACCGCCTCGGGCGAGGGCGCCTTGGGCGACCCCGAGGGGGGCTTGACGGGCGGGGCTGCGGCGAGCGCGGGCAGCGAGCCGGCGGCGAGCGAGAGCGCCAGGACGGCGAGCAACGCCGGGGCCCGCAGAGGCCGCGCGCAGCGATTGAAACTTAACTCCATGGTCGCAGGACTCCTTTCTGGATGTCGTCAGGCAGGACCGCGCCCAGCAAAAACCGCACCAGGGGTCAGATCTCGTCTACGAAGGCGGCTTTCAGGCGTCCGAAGAGCAGAAAACCGGCGTAGAGTAGCACAACCCCCACGACGGCGAGGACGCCGGTCCCCGGCACCAGCGCCGGGCGGCCGCCGAGGAAAGCCTGGCGGTAGAGCCCGACCAGCGGGGTGAGGGGGTTGAGCTCGATCCAGCTCCGGAAACGGGCCGGCACCAGCGTCGAAGGATAGACGATGGGGGTCAGGTAGAACCACCCCGTGAAGGCCATGCCGAGGACCTGGGCGGTGTCGCGGAAGAAGACGTGCACGGAGCCGAGCAGCAGCCCCAGCCCGAGCGTCAGCGCCACCTGCAGCGGCACGGCGAGCAGCAGCAGGGGGAGGCCGCCGGGATGGAGCTCGCCGAGGAACGCCAGGACGGCGAGGAAGATCGTCGCCGCGATCGCCTCGTGCAGCAGGGCCGCCAGCACCACCGCCAGCACCAGGATCTCGGCCGGGAAGCGCAGCTTCTTGACCAGGCTGGAGTTGTCGGTGATGGCGGTCGACGCCCGCAGGGCCCCCTCCTGCAACGCCATCCAGGGGAGCAGGCCGCAGAAGAGGAAGACGGCGAAGCTGCCGGTGCGCTCGCCCACCGGCGTGATCTTCATCACCGTCGAGAAGACGAAGGTGAACAGCAGCAGCATCCAGAGCGGCTGCACGAACGACCAGACGAGGCCGAGCGCCGAACCGGCGTAGCGCCCCTGGAAGTCCCGCCGGATGAGCTCTTTGAGCAGGAAGAAGTGATGTCGTCGCAAACGCGCTCCCATGAAGCCGGAACCACCGGGCGGGCGATTATGCCCCATTCGTCTCCCATCCCCCCATCCGGATGGTTTGACAGGGGTCGGAGCCCGGCGCTACTATGTGACAAAGACAACCCTGCTATGCCATTCTGACATAGACAGTGCATTCAGGCATGTCATCATGGCCGTAGAGAAAATCCGTCAAGTCCAATTGGTGGGTCGCAAGATCCGCGAGCTCCGCAAGGAGCACAAGCTGACCCAGGTCGAGCTCTCCGCCCGCCTGGGCATTCAGCAATCCGACCTCTCCCGCATGGAGAAGGGGGAGTACCGGGTCAGCCTGGACACCCTCTTCCGCATCCTCGCGGAGTTCGAGCTGAGCATCGGCGAGTTCTTCGAGGGAGTCGCCAAGGAGTCGATCACGCCGCGCGACGTCCGGCTGGTCCAGGGCTTCAACGGCCTCCCCGAGGACGCGCAGCGCGAGGTGGAAGACTTCATCGCATTCAAAGCCGCACAGACTCAGCGCGAGGACGAGTAGCCTCGCCGGGATGGAGGGATCCTGAATGAAGAGCGTGGAAACAGGGCGGCCCGAGACGGTGTTCGAGGAGATCCGGACCCGTGGACAGAAGGCGATCGACGCCGGCCGCCTCGAGGAGGCGGTGGAGATCCTCCAGAGCGCCGTCGACCTCGCGACCGGGCAGGGCGACCCCCGCCTGATCGACACCACGGTCTGCAACCGCGCCGCGGCCATGATCGAGATCGGCTGCGGCGAGGGCGAGCTGCCGCGGCTGCGCGAGATCCTGGTCCGCAACGGCGACGCCGCCAACTGCCGCCTCGCGGCCTACACGATCGCCCGGCATTACGAGACGATCAAGAACTACAAGAAAGCGCTGTTCTACGCCCGGATCGCCCTCAGCCGTTCCGAGCAGCTGGAACGCCGCGACTGGCTGGCCTCCAGCCACAACCTGATCGGCAACACCCTGCTCGCCGAGAGCTTCGTCGACACCGCCTGCCAGGAGTACGAGAAGGCCAGCTCGCTGATCCCGGACGACCCCTCTCCCGCACGCGCCAAGATCCTGCTCAACATCGGCTACTGCCGCATCCTCCAGGGCCGCCATGCGGAGGGCTACACGTTGCTGTACGAGAGCCTGATCATGCTGCGGCGCTCCGGCGCCCGGAAGTTCGAGGCCATGGTGCGGATCGATCTCTGCTTCGCGCATCTGGAGACCCGCCGCTACCGGCTGGCTCTGCGCCAGGGCGAGACGGCGCTCGCGCTGGCCGAGTCGATCAACGACAGCGTTTCGATCAAGAACGCGCTCTACCTGCTGGGCGAAGCGGCGAATCTGAGCGGAGACCTGGAGGCCGCCCGCGGCTACTTCCGGAGGCTCCAGCGGGACTTCTTCCCGGAAGCGGGATACCTCTCGGAGTTCCTGCTCGCGGTCGACATCCGCAAGCTGGTCAACCTGCACGCCTGAGGCCATTGACATGACGACGATGATGAAACGGATCCTGCTCGGCGCGCTCGCGCTCGGAGCTCTCGCCTCGGCGTCCGCCCATGCCGACAGCCACGATCTGGCCCTCGGCTCCGACGGCACCATCTATCAGGTGCGCGCCGACTCGTACGGCAACCTCTTCCCCGGCGGCAAGGACACCAGCCCCGCCAACCAGGTCGTCGCCCTCGACGTCACCCCTCCGGGCGGCACCACGCAGCGGCAGCTGGTCCCCGGCACGGCCGGCCCGGACACCGAGACCCTCCCCTCGGTCGTCTTCGCGGACGATTCCCAGACCGTCTTCCTGCTTTGGGAGACCGAGCTCAACATCCATCCGCTGCTGCAGCTCGCGGGGTTCGACGGGCACAACTGGTCGCAGGTGATCCAGGTGACCGGCAATCCCTTCGCGGTGAAGACCTCGCCGCAGTTCACGACCACCCGGGACTCCTATCCGGTGACGAACCCGGACGGCTCGGTGACGACCCACTACCGCACCACCCTGCACGTCGTCTGGCAGGAGCAGAACGCCGCCAGCCAGCTGGAGACCTTCTTCAGCCCGATCGTCATCAACGACGGCACCTACATCGGCTGGAACCCGATCTACCGGCTGGACGACCTGCTGCCGCCGCAGACCTCGGCGGCCGCCGCCGGCGCCCCCCAGCTCTCCCTGATCAGCGCTCCCCTGCTGCAGAGCGGGCCGGACACGCGGACCATCGTCGTGGTTTACACCTCCGCGGCCACGTCCCGCCTGGCCGCGATCGAGATCGACGCTCTGCCGCAGCAGCTCGGCGACCTGGCGGAAAAGGCGCGAGCGCACATCGTCGACCTCGGCAAGGTGAGCTACCCGTCCAACGTCCCCGACCTGGCCGAGAAGGCCCGCGCCCACATCGTCGACCTGGGGGCGGCGTTCCATCCCGAGGTCATTCAGTCGATCGCCGATCAGGTCAAAGCGCAGATCCTGGCCGACGGCAGCCTCGGCATGGACCTCCTCTCGCTGGCCGCCGACGCCCGCGCGCACATCGTCGACCTCGGCGCCAAGCTGTCCGGCTGGGGTCTGCGCACGGCCAACAGCTCCGACCAGGCCAGCATCGCCGAGATCGGCAACTCGCCTGACGAGCTCCCCGGCGAAACGCCGGGCGCGCCCTCCTATCTGTTCCAGTTCCGGCTGTCGGCCAACCTGGCTGCGCCCCATATCGGTCCGGGCCCGGTCAGGCTGTTCTCCTCGCAGAGCGGCGACCGGATGATCGTCTCGTGGGCCCAGACCGACCGGCTGTTCTACCGCACCAGCCAGGCCGACGGCAGTTGGAGCGATCCGAAGCAGCTGATCTTCTCGAGCAACCTGGACATCAACAAGGCCTATCAGATCCTCGGTCAGCGGCTCGGCAACCACTGATCGCTCCCTGCGAGCCTGCGCGCCAGAAATCCAAACCGTCCTTTTCTGTCGCGCAGGCTCTGGATCAAGAGCCGGCCTGGACGGCTAGTTCGTGCCCCACGACGCCCAGCAGTCGATCGTGCCTGAGGTCAGGGTGGTGTTGTGCATCTGGATGCGAATGCTGGTGCTGAAGGCGATGTCCATCGGGATCCAACCACTCCGCAGCCTGCCGCTCGCATCCGACTCGAACATCAGGGGGTCGAGGGTGATGGTATGGGTGGTCCCGCCATCCACGGTGAAAATGATGCCGACCGTATCCGACGTGCTCGAGGTGATGCAACGGACACCCCAGACATTGCCGGAACCGCTGGTCGTAGAAACCACGTCGATGGTCTGGTTAGCCGCAAAGATCTGGCCGTAGCTGTAGTGAGGGACGGCGTTCCCGCCGACGGAAGCCTGTACGGCGGAGGGCAGGACGAGGACGGCTACGGCAGCCAGCAGGAACTTGGACCAGGTTTTCATGACTAGGGTCTCCTGTAAGGTGATGTGACCTCTGGGCCACATCCGGGTTTTAAGTCCACAGACAGAGGGGCAGGAGGCCTGCGGTGGCGCGGGGGATCTCGGCATCTTGAGCGCATAGCAGATATCTGAGTATTATAAGATATCTTATCGCGCAATACAACATTTTCGAGTGCATTGACTCTACGGAAAGATGAGGCCGGCAGCCGGCTTCCTGCCGCTCCAGGGGACTCCCGGCAGGGTGCGGCAAGGGATCGGGGTGGCTCAAGGGACGGAGGCGTCCCTGCTTCCCCTCTCTACGGATCGTCGGACGAGATTTCCAACGGGTGCGCCGCCGGCCGCGCGCGCAGCACTCTCCCGCCGGCGGCTTCCAAGGCCGCGGCGATCGCGGCTCGCCGCTCCGGCGGCCCGAGGAGGGCGAGGCACCCTCCCCCCCCAGCTCCACAGACCTTCCCTCCCCACGCCCCCTGCGCCGCGCCGGCCGCGAGCAGCGCCTCCAGCACCGGTGTCGAGATCCCCTCCGCCAGCTGCCGCCGGTGGCTCCATTCGCGGCTCATCAGCTCCCCCACCCGCGGCAGGTCGCCGGCCTCGAGCGCCGGCGCCAGCTCCGCGGCGGCGGCGGCGATCCCCTCGAAGAGGGCGGTGATCCCGGGCTCCCCGTCGAGGCGCCGGCGCACCACCTGCCAGTTGTTGCCGGCCGAGAAGTGGCTCTGCCCCGAGTAGACCACCACCAGGCTCGCCGCCAGCGCTTCGAGGTCGACGGCGAGGTGGCGCACCCGCTCGCCTCCCGGCAGCGGCCGGATCTCGAGAGCGCCGCCGAGGAGCGCCGGGTAGTGGTCCTGCATGCCGGTGGGCAGGCTCATCAGCCGCGCCTCGAGGTCGCGCGCCAGGGCCGCCCGCGCCCGCGGCTCGGAACGGGGAAGGTCGAAGGCCTCCTCGGCCGCCGTGAGGAAGGCGACCGTCAGGGCGGAGCTGGCGCCGAGGCCGCCGCCCCGCGGCGACTCGCTCGCCAGGGTGACCTCGAAGGGGGGAAGCGCGAGCGCCTCGGCCGCGACTCCGATCAGCGCCGACTCAGGGTTGGCGGCGAGCTCCGCCGCGCTGCGGGCCTCGACGGTGCCGCCCCCCTGGTGGACCCGGTAGCCGGCGGCGATCCGGCGCAGCCCGACCGAGACGGCGAGGTCGATCGCCAGGTTGACCGTGCGGGCCTGGGGGTGGAACAGCCCGAGGGGCCAGATGTCGAGCGTGCCGCCGGCCAGGTCGACCCGGCACCAGGCCTTGACGGTCACGGTCATCCGGTGCACACCTGCCGGGCGATCAGCGGGCGACGGCGCTGCCGGCGGTCTGCCCCGCGGCGCTCCTGCCGGCCTTTCCCGGATGGCCGGGACGGCCGGGATCGGCGGCGAGCCGAGCCTCCGGCATCTGCGGCATCTGGAAGCCGCGCGGGAGGACGCCGGTGCGCAGGCCGGTCCGCAGGTTGTCCCGCCAGGAGCGGAAGGAGGCCATGCGGTAGCCGGGGATCGGCTCGTCGCGGACCCCCTTGAGGGCCAGCGGATCGACCCAGGCGTCGCGCAGCTTCACCCGGTAGTCCAGGTGCGGACCCGTGGCGAGGCCGGTGGCGCCGGTGAAGGCGATGATGTCCCCCTGCCGCACCCGGGCGCCCGGCCGGATGCCGGCGCCGAAGCGGGAGAGATGGAGGTAGGCGGTGACGTAGCCGCCGCCGTGCTGGACCTTGACGACGTTGCCGCCCCCCCGGTCCCACCCCGCGGAGAGCACCGTGCCGTTCGCCGTCACCTGGACGGGGGTGCCCACCGGCGCGCCGTAGTCGACCCCGTAGTGCGGCCGGTATTCGTTGAGGACCGGATGGAAGCGGTGCAGGTTGAACGCCGAGGTGACGTGGGAGTAGCGCAGCGGGGAGCGCAGGAACATCTTGCGCATCGGCAGGCCGTCGCCGTCGTAGTAGCCGGTGGCGTCGCCGAAGCGGTAGGCCTCGTGCATCCGCCCGTGGTTGTCGTAGATCGCCGCGAGGACGGTGCCGATGTCGTGGAACCGGCCGTCCATCTGGACTTCCTGATAGAGGACCTCGAAGCGGTCCCCCCGCTTGAGGTCCTTGCTGAAGTCGAGGTCCCACTGGAAGACCTCGGCGAGCCGGTAGGCGAGCGGCGGCGGCCCGCCCGCCTTGCGGATCGACTCCTCGAGCGACCCCTCGAGAGTGGCCTGGAGGGAACGCACCTCGACACGGCGCTGGAACGGCTCCCAGTCGCTCCGCCAGACGCTCCCCTGATGGATCATCTCGACCCGGCCGCTGCCGTCCAAGGTCATCTCGAAGGAGGCGAGGCTCGCGTCGGGGTTGAAGAAGGCCGAGTAGCGGTTGCCGGCCTTGAGGGCACGGAGATCGACCTTGGCCGCCAGGGCGTTGGTCGCCTCGCGCACCTCGGCGCCCTCGAGACCGAGCTTCCCGAAGACGTTGGAGACGGTCTCACCCCGCAGCAGCCGGGACTCGACGGGGACGCCGGCGCGGCCGGGTTGGACAGGCGCTGCGCTGGGAAGGGTGACGACGCTGGAGTGGAAGCGAGGGATGCGCAGGAGCGGATCGTCGAGAGTGCGGTTGTAGGCTTCGAGGGCCCGTACGCCGAAGAAGGACCCCGCGGCGAGGGCGGTCAATCCGAGCGGGGCGAGCCAGCGAAAGGCGGCTGATCCGCGAAATACCCTGTTCGACTGCATCCCGTGCAGACCTCCCTGGCCGGGGGGGCGTTCGACTCCCTAGATTCCAGCGACTGACGCGGAGGGGATACTACACAGGTTGGCCAGAATGAGGCAAGCTCGAGGCAAGCCTGAGACGGGCCCGTGCCGGCGCGGCCGGGCCCCCCGGGCGGGTCAGTGGATCAGGCCGGCGAGGGTCTGGTCGGCGTCGTCGGCCAGCTTGCCGTGGAAGGCGACCTGGCCGTCCTTGACGACGAGGAGGCCCGGCAGCGTGGCGACGTTGTACTTCCGCGAGAAGGCGCCGTCCGTGTCGAGGCAGACCGGGGCGCCGAGGTGCTTGCCCGCCAGGAAGCGCTCGGCCACCGGCCGCTCCTCCTGGAAGTTCACCGTCACGACGCGGGCCCGCCCTCCCCAGCGCCCCGCGAGAGCGTTCACCCGCTCGACGATGTCGCGCGAGCGCGGCGACCAGGAGGCCCAGACCACCACGATCGACGTGCCGTGAGTCAGATCCGCCGCGCTGAGGCGGGTCCCCCCCAGGCAGGACAGGCTGTCCTCCTGAGCGCTCTGAGCGGTCGCGCTGCCGGCGGGCGCCAGCATCCCTGTCAGGGAAAATAGCAGCAGGGAAGAGCTCGCAACGCGCCCGGGCCGGCGGAAGTCAGCGGAGAGGAAACGCATGAAGGAGGCCGGTCCGGGGGGAGTGGGGAGAGGATCAGTAGACGCCCGGAGCGCTGCTCCGGTGCGGCAGTTGCGTAAGGATGCGATGACGAAGACTGTCAGGAGCGGCACAACGGATTGTCCGCTCGCGGACCATGACCAGCAGCTTGCGGGTGTAATTGACCTGTTTCGAACAGTGGCCGCAACGGCCGACATGGTCCTGGAAGGGAGTCAGCATCCCCTCCTCCATCTCGTTGTCGAAGAACAAGAACAGTACCAGGCCGACCTCTTTGCAATCCATCTGCTCCTCCGGAATCCCAAACACGCTAGACCAGTGCGGGTGAAGTGTCCATACCCTGGCTCACCCGTCCTAGTTCAACTTCAGCCCCGGGCAGTATATTTCCCCTCCGGCTCTACTTGGGGCCCGTGGTCCGGCTGCGCATCTTGACCGGCTCGCCGTCGCGCAGGTAACCGTGCTCGTGAGCGAACTCCAGCATCGCCGACTCGAGCAGCCGGCGCCCGCGGTACAGGCGGCTCATCACGGTGCCGACCGGAACCTCCAGGATCTCGGCGATCTCCTTGTAGGAGAAGCCTTCGAGGTCCGCCAGCAGCACCACCATGCGGTAGTCCGGCGGCAGCTTGTCGAGCGCCTTCTGCACGTCCTCGTCGAGCACGTTCTCGAGCAGCTCCTCCTCGGGGTTCTTCATCGGCTTCGAGGCGTCTTCGCTGACCTGGTTCTCGAACGATTCCTCGATCTCCGCAAAATCGCTCAGGGTGGGGACGTTCTGCTTCTTGCGGTAGTTGTTGATGAAAGTATTCTTCATGATCTTGAACAACCACGCCTTGAAATTCGTCCCCTCTTCGAACTTGTCGTAATACCGATAGGCCTTGAGATAGGTCTCCTGTACGAGATCCTCGGCGTCTTCCGAATTGCGGGTCATCCGGTAGGCCGTGTTATAGAGCGCGTCCACGAACGGCATCGCCGCCGCTTCGAAGTTCCACCCTTTCTGGTGGTCGACGCTGATCTTAGGCATGCTTACCCCCTTCAACATGAACCTCACTCTCCTGTCGCCCCCAGGGGATACGCACAGACGGTGCCAAACCGTTTGACGGAAAACAGCTGACCCTCCGGCTCCATTCCCTGACAGACAAAGTGCACAGCGCGTCCCTTTGGGGTGACACCCCAGGGGAAGTCTGCAAACCGGGGGTCCTGTTTTCAGGACACTCTCCGGCCGCCCAGGTTCGCGGCTCCTCGGAGGGGCTGCGAACGCTCGCCGATTCGGCACATGGCATGCCAAGAATGCTGGAGGAGCCGGGACCCCGGCGGGTAGCGCCGCCCCACGATTGACACCCTCCCCCTTCTCGGGCCAGGATCTCGGCTCCGCCTCAGGATCGATGGCCGTCCACGTAGCGAACAAGCGAGCTCCTCCATCCCCTCCGCCCTCGCCCTGGACCGTCCTCGCCGCGCCGCCCTGGTGATCGCCCATCCGGGGCACGAGCTGCGGGTCCACCACTGGCTCGAGATCGCCGCGCCGCGGGTGTTCGTGCTGACCGACGGCTCCGGCCACGGGGGGGTCTCCCGCCTCGCCTCCACCACGCGGCTCCTCGAGCGGGCGGGCGCCATCCCGGGGCCGATCTACGGCCGGTTCACCGACCGCGAGCTCTACCGCGCCCTCCTCGCCCGGGACTGGCCCCTCTTCACCGCCCTCGCCGACGAGCTGGCGGCGGCCCTCGACGCGGCGGGGGTCGAGGAGGTGGCGGGGGACGCCGTCGAGGGGTTCAATCCGAGCCACGACGTCTGCCGGCTGCTCCTCAACGCCGCCCTCCTGCGGCTCGCGGCGGCCACCGGCCGGCGCCCCGCCAGCTTCGAGATCCCGCTCGAGAGCTCTCCCGAGGAGTGCCCGGCCGAGGACCTCGCGGCATCGATCCGGCTGCGCCTCGACGACGCCGCCCTCGCGCGCAAGCTGGCGGCGGCGGCCGGCTATCCCGAGATGGCCGCCGAGGTGGAGCGCGCCTTCGCCCTGCACGGCCGCGCCCCGTTCGCCGTCGAGTGCCTGCGGCCGGTCCGCTACGCCCTCGAGATCGGCGGCCGGTTCGCGCATCCGCCCTACTACGAGACCTACGGCGAGCGGCAGGTGGCGGCCGGCCATTACCGGGACGTCATCCGCTTCCGCGAGCACCTGGCGCCGCTGGCGGCGGCGCTCGGGGCGTGGAGCCCGCCCGCGGCGGCGCCCGCGCCGGACGAGGCCCGCCTCCCTTGCGGATCCTGCTGACCAACCGCTCGCTCGACGAGCGGGCCGGCTCCGAGCTCTACCTCGCCGAGCTGGCGGTCCGCCTGCTGGCGCGCGGGCACTCCCCCATCGCCTTCAGCCCGCGCCTGGGGCGGGTGGCCGCGGCCCTGCGCGCGGCCACCATCCCGGTGGTCGACGACCTCGCCGCCCTCGCCGAGCCCCCCGACCTGATCCACGGCCAGCACCATCTCGCGGCGATGACCGCCATGCTCCACTTCCCGCGCGTCCCCGGCCTCTTCGTCTGCCATGGCTGGCTCCCCTGGGAGGAAACGCCGCCGCGCTTCCTCCGCTTCCTGCGCTACGTGGCGGTCGACTTCACCACTCGCGAGCGGCTGGTCTCGGAGGGGGGATCCCGCCGGAGCGGGTGGCGGTGGTGCTCAACTTCGTCGACCTCGACCGCTTCCGCCCCCGCGCTCCCCTGCCGCTCCGGCCGCGGCGCGCCCTCGTCTTCAGCAACCAGGCGAGCGAGGGGACCTTCCTCCCCGCCGTGCGCGAGGCATGCGCGCGCTCGGGGCTCGCCCTTGAGGTGGCGGGGGTCGCCGCGGGGAGCCCGGCGGAGCGCCCCGAGGCGCTCCTCCCCGGCTTCGACCTCGTCTTCGCCAAGGCGCGCGCGGCGATGGAGGCCATGGCGGTCGGCACCGCGGTGGTGCTCTGCGACCAGGCCGGCGCGGGGCCGCTGGTGACGAGCGCGGACTTCGACCGCCTGCGCCCGCTCAATTTCGGCATCCGCGCGCTACGCCATCCGGTCACCGCCGACTTCCTCGCGGGGGAGATCGAACGCTACGATGCGGCCGATGCCGCCGAGGTTTCGCGGCGCCTGCGCGCCACCGCGGGGATCGAGGAGGCCGTCGACCGCCTCCTCGGGCTCTACGAGGAGGTGCTCGCCGAGCACCGGGAGCGGGGAGAGCCGCCCGCCGCGGAAGCCGCGGAGGAGGGCCGGGCCGCGGCGGCCTACCTGCGCTGGCTCGCGCCCTACCTCGACGAGCGCGCGGCGATGGGCCTGGAAGTGGCCCGGCTCCAAGCCGAGGTGGCCCACACGCGGGACGCCGCCGCCCACGCGGGAGCCGAGGCGGCCCACTGGCAGGAGGCCGCCGGCCACGCGGACGCCGAGGCGGCCCACCTGCGGGAGGAAGCGCAGGCGATGCGCTCCACCGCCACCTGGCAGCTGCGCGAGAGGCTGGTGCGCAGCTCGCCGCTGCGCCGCGCCTACCGGTTCCTGCGCGGCTCGCCGCGGGAATAGACCGCGCCCAACCGGCGGATCCGGCGGACCTTGAACGGCCCCACCTGCCGTGAGGCGCTCTCCACGGGAAGGTCGGAGAGCGAGCGCTCGACCGCCGCATGGTCGTAGCCCAGGCGGCGCAGGTACTTCCAGGGGTTGCGCTCGGGCGGGGTGTCGTAGAGGTCGATCAGCACCACCCGGCCGCCCGTGTCCAGACAGCGCTCGATCCGGCGGTGCAGCAGTGCCAGACCCTCGGCGGGGGGAAGGCGGACGGCGAGGTTGGTGATCGAGGTCCGGCCCACTCGAACCGGGGACATGGCGAGCAGCAGCTCGGGCTCGTCGAACCCCGGAGTGACGGCGAGGCAGGCGCCCCGCACCTCCCGCTCGAGCAGGGCCATCCGCTCCGCGCGGGGATAGAGGACGCGGTCGGAGGCGACGTCGATCACGTTCCAGAGCAGCCCCGCCAGGCTCAGTGCGAGGACGATCGCCAGCGTACGGCCCCGCCGCGCCGCGAGGGCGCCGAAGGCCGGGGCCAGCTGGAAGTAGAACTGGTCGTCCGAGTTGTTCCAGAAGATCCCGAAGCCGAGGATCGCCGCGAGCCACGCGGCCACGATCAGCAGGGCGCCGCGGTCGGCCTCGTCGCGCCGGCGGAGCGCCGTCCGCAGGCCCGCGAGCATCGCGGCTCCCGCCGCCAGGAAGGCGAGGACGCCGAGGATCACCCGCAGGGAGGGCGCCTCGTGGTCGCGCACCGCCGCCGCGGCGGGCGTGAGATCGACCAGCGCGCTCGCCGCCCCGTAGCCGGCGCGGACGACCGCTTCCCACAACCCTGCCCACGAGCGCACCAGTCCGTACGCGCCCTCGACCCGCTCCCCCACCCGGCCGCCGCCGTAGCGGGTCAGCCAGCCGAGGAAGCCGGAGCTGCTTGCCGTGCCCAGCCAGGCGACCAGCAGGGGCAGGCCGGCCGCCAGGGCCGTGCCGAGCCCGACGGCTACAGCCGTCGCCACCGCGCGCCGGGGCTCCCGCCGCCGGAGCTGCCCGCCGAGCAGCAGCAGCGTCACGGCGGCGCCGATCAGCAGGTTCGAGATGAAGGTGAGCGCCGCGAGCCCCGCCGCCGCCCCCAGCGCCAGGCCGCGGCCGAACGACGGGCGCTCCCGGCAGGCGAGGGCGAGCCAGGCGATCGCCACCACGAACGGCATCTGGATCATGTGGGTCTCGTCCGACACCCACAGGCGCAGGAACGCCGAGGAGACGGCGAGCCAGGCCGTCGCGTGATTGGCCTCCCACCGCGTCCCCGTCAGCCGCGGCGCCACCGCCCAGCGGAAGAGCCCCGCCGCCAGCGCCCCGGCGAGCGCGCTCAGCCGCTTCAGGGCATCGACCGGATCGCCGCCGTAACCGAGGTGCATCCACGCGTTCTGCCACCACGCCCCGAGCGGCTCGAAGAGGAGATGGTTGGGATCGAGGTGCCAGCTCCCCGCCGCGAAGTCGCGGCTGTGCCCGAGCCCGTCGTTCGAGACGAAGCCGATCGGGAGGAGGAAGAGGAGGACGGCGGGGATGGCGAGCCAGAGGATGGCGTCGATCGCGTTCGCCCGTTCCCCGGTCCTTTGCACCCCGTCCTCTTCCCGCATCGCCATTCTGAATCAGTGAGGCCGGCTCAGGGTTCCGGGAATTCCGGGCAGATATGGCGATAGCTCACAACATTTCCCAGATAGAGGTCCCATTCCTCATGGCTCAGATTACGATGCGCGAGCCGGCAGGCGTCGCCGACCAGGTCCTCCGTCCTCGCACGCCAGATTCGAACCACACTGGTCACATCCTCAGAGGCGAGCCAGCGGCCGCTTGGGCTGAAGTCTAGGGACGCGATGGGGCCGCGATGACCACGGAGTACGAGAGGAGTCTTCGGATTTCCTGTCAGACTCCAAATGTAGACCTGCCCTGCCTTCCCACCTGCCGCCAGCCGGCTTTCCGATCTGTCGAAGGCCAGTGCATTGAGATCGTCTTCGAAGCCACGCAGAATCAGGGGCTCGGCGTCGAGGTCAGCAACTCGCCACATCCGGATCTCTGACTCGTTAAAAGCAACGAGGAAGGTGCCAAGGGGGCTAAACGAAAGAACACCAAGCTCATCACCCGTTCTGAGGATTGCACCCCGTCCCTGTTCGGCCAATCGCCTTGGGAAGTTGGCCAGCGTCCGGCCTGCGCTGGGCCCGGGTATACGCCAGAAATGGAGATTCCCTGCCAAATCCCTGGCGGCCAACGCGCGGCCTTTTGGATCGAGCGCCAAGTCCACGGGAGGATCGTTGATGTCTTCGACCTGGAAAGAATGCTTCTCCCCGCGGCGCCAGAGATGGATGTGCCTCATCCTTGCCATATCCATGGCGTTCTTACGAAAACCAGGGGCTCTTTGATCGGTCGTCGCAAGCAGGTTTCCGTCCTCGCTCAGAGCCACTGTTGTCCACGCTACGCCAAGTGGGATCGGCCAATTCTCGGGCCCTTCTGGACTGACCGCATCAAAGAGCTCGATTCCTGTGGCGACTTCCCTCCCCCACCTTCGTCCATCAGTGCTTTTGATCGACCAGTCATGCGCCGACGTGCGAGCCTCCCGTGAGGTCAGATCTAAGACCTGCTCCCGCTTGAAGCTACTTACGACCAGATGAGTTTCATCTTTGAACAGCGCCGCACGCGATCCGCCATCCTCTGCGGGAATTACAAAGGGATTGGAACGAAGCTCTTCCAGATTCCAAGCAACGAGGTTGCCAGCGCCCGCTGCGATCAATCGCCTGCCATCGGCAGTGAACGTCAGGCCTTCGATCTCCTCATCCTTGCCGCGAAGGACCTCCGGCTCGGCCGAGAGGTTCTCCATGTCCCATAGAAGGACTGTGGCTCCCCGGTCCACGCCAGCGAGCCAGCGACCGTCATAGCTGAACTTCAAGGAACTGAGCTTCCTCGCTTCTCCGGTCATCCGGACCGGCTGCTCATGGAAAGGTGTCTTCCATAGAAGCACGATGCCATTCTGACTTTGGGCCAGGAATCTGCCATTCCGACTCAGAGCCATGACATCATATTCGTCGCCGGATCCTTGGACGGCTCTGAACACTGCCGGCAAACGTTTAAGATCCCAGACGTAGAGTCCCTTCTCTCGATGCGCCGCCAACCACAGGCCGGTCGCATCGAACGCCAACCAGTCAAAGGGTTCGCCGGGACCGATAGCCGCGGTCAGATCGATCTCTCGGCTCGCATCGAGCTGGTAAACGAGGAGCCTTCCCGCGTCATTTCCTCGCGCGATATCGCATCCATTCGGACTGACGGCAAGAACCGACCTGCCGTTCGCATCGCCTAGATCCACAGGGGAAACACGGCTTCCGAAGTCCGTCAGATGAAGATGACCATTCCCCGTGGGGTAAAGGAGCTTACCGCCATCCGGAAAGATGGCCCCCATACTGTCGGTGCCTACCGTGACTAGAGACCCTACCGGCACCGTCATCGGCGGCAGTCCGGGCTTGATGACCTCTATCGCGGCCAGAGACCACAGGGCGAGGGTGCCATCGTCGGCGACGGCCATCTTCAAAAGATTCGATGGTTCGGTCGGAGTCTTGAAAAATCGGCTAGGCAGGTTCGGGGATACGAGATCGTACTCCCTGATTCCTTCCATCTCCGAGATGGCCAGCCAGCGGCTGTTCGGGCTCGAGACGGATTTCGCGATGAAGGGGCTCTGGCTTTTCCGTTCTTCCCCTCTCGAGAATTCGAGCCCGATAGCCTGGCGCAAGACCTCGCGGAGAGGCACTTCACCCCAGGCTTCGCCCTCGATCCCCAGATCCTTTTGGATCGACAAGGACGCGAGGGCGAGGAGAGCGCTCAGCCGAGGTCTTTGCTCAAGACTCGCAGTTGCCTGCGCGGCGAGCTGCCGGGCCAGCGAGATGCGCTCGTTCTTCGTGGCTCTCAGGTATTGAAGCAAGGCGACGAGGGCGATCACGAGAAAGATGGCAGCGGAAATGCCTGCAAGGGTGCGCTGCCGGATCAGCGTCCGTCTTTGCTGCCGATACCAAAGCGGCAGGATCTCGCCGGCAGCACGTCCACTGAGATCCGCCGCCAATCGGACCCGTTCATCCTCCAGGAGCCGGACCTTTCTCCAACTTTTCGATCGGCGCCCTCGGCTCTGCCGAAGATCGTACCAGGGCCGAAGATGGAGCCCAGCCTCGATCATCCTGGGAGAGAATATCTCTTCAGGATGGGCCTCCGGGTCCTCCCCTTCCGTAATCGCCACCAGAATTTGGGAAGGACTCCGGCGGGCTTCCTCCAACCACCACTGGAGCTCCCGGTCGACCCACGGGGAGCGGGCTGCGCCTCGGGAGCAGATCAAGAGGAGTATCCGGCTTCGCCCGAGATGGTGCGCGATGACTTCCGGAACATTGGGGTCGCGTATTTCTTCCTGCAGGAGGGTGAAATCGCTTCCGTCACGGCAGATCTGCAGCGGCGGCAAAGCCGACGCTCCGGCGGTTGGAAGACGATGGAAAGCCTCAAGGAAACTCTCAAGGCTCCGCGCAATCTGGTAGTCCGGATCGCTGGAGTAGCTGAGGAAGGCGTCGAACCGTCCTTCTCCCGTGGCGTTATTGTCGGCGACGAGCAGGGGCATGATCTACCAAAGGTTCCTGTGTGACACGGGTCTTCCCCAATCGGATCACACCGCTCCTAACCACGAGGGGAGGCATCTCCGCTGCGGGGGCAAGAGCCATGAGTGTACCTCCAGGGAGCCTATTCTAGTCTGAGCCCACAGAAGGGCTGCGGAAAAGCGCCCAAGGTGGAATATCATCCGGCAGAAAGTTCGCGATGCCGGTTAAGCTCACAGCAGTCTTCCAACAGACTCCCGGCGGCTACCTAGCTTTCGTCGAGGAGCTTCCCGGAGCCAATACCCAAGGATCGACCCTTGAGGAAACCTGGGCGAACCTTCACGAAGCCGTCGCGCTTGTGCTCGAGGCCAACAGGACGTTGGCCGGAGAAAGACCGCAGTCGTTATCCGATGATTGAAGGCAACCGTTCAGTTCCCAGGAGGAACACATGAAGACGAGATCACGGCAGGTCGGCCTTCTGCTCGCCGCGAGCCTTCTGCTGGCCTTGCGGGCCGAGGCGCGCGAGTCGGGCCCGTTCACCCTGACGTTGCAGAGCCCGCCCCAGGAAGCGGGGGATGCGACGGCCATCGCGGCGTTCGCGGAGCATCCGGCGAAGGTGACGGTGGTCGAAGGACGGGCGGGGGCGGACCTCAGCGCCATCGGCGAGATCTCGGACCACGCCGACAAGGTTTTCCCCATCCACGCCGCCAACGACGCGGTCGCCTGGGCGGACGGCACCTTCAAGAAGAGCGCCGCGGCGGCCGGGATCCGGGTCTCGCCCGACGCCCCGCTCGCCCTCACCGCCAAGCTGACCGGGCTCAAGCTGACGGCGGTCACCAAGGCCTTCGGCTCGACCTACAACGCGCAGATCCAACTGACCTACGCCCTCACCGACAGCCGCGGGCGCACCCTGTGGCAGGGCTCCGCCGAGGGGAGCGCCAACCGCTACGGCAAGGAACGGAGCGCGGAGAACGCCAACGAGGTGCTCGCCGACGCCGCCAAGGAAGCCTTCGGCAACGTCCTGAACGACGCCGGCCTCCAGGGCGCCTGGGGGGGTAAAGGCAAGCCGGTGGCCGTCGCCTCGCCGACCGCCGCACCGCCCGCCGCCACGGCCGCGATGGCGCCGGCCGACCTGCTCGCCGACCTCGTCAAGCTCAAGAAGCAGGGGTTCACCACCGATCTCCTGGTCGACTACGTCAACAAGAAGACCCTGAGCCGCGCGCTCTCCGCCGACGACCTGGTGAAGTGGAAGAGCGCCGGCATGCCGGAAGAGGTCATCAAGTCGGCGATGGCGCGGGCGGAGTAGAGGCTCACCTCATCCGCCTGGATAGCCGGGATTCAGAGATGGATCCCGGCTCCTAATCGCCAACCGGTCGGACTAGAGATCCAGGACCAGCCGCAATCCTGCATCGATCTTCTCCAATAGCTTTTCGGGGAGGATTCCAACTTTCTCCGTGAGCGACCGCTTATCCGCAGTGATTAGTTGGGAAACATTGGCGACACAGTCCTTCGGCAGACCTGACCGCCGGCTCTCCACGAGAACGTTTCCAGGGGCATCGGCCAAGCGGAGATTGGTGGTGAGAGCGACGCCGATGATGGTTCGGATACCGCTCCGGTTGAATGTATCCGCCTGAATAATAACCAGCGGACGGCGGTAGCCGGGTTCGGAGCCCTCTGGCTCAGGCAAGGACGCCCACCAGACCTCGCCGCGCCGAGTCACCAATCGTCCTTGGGAAGCACGGCGGCCTGAAGGGCTACCAACACGGGATCGAGCGAGGAGTCTTCATCCTTGTAGATGCGATCCAGCGTCTCGGTGATTCCCTGATCGCGGTGAAGGCGCAGGAAATCTCCGATAGCCGTCGCATACAGCTCGCTACGGGAGATATGGAGGCGCTTTGCGAGTTGGTCGGCGGCTTCAAACAGCGGGTCGGGAAGTGAGATTGCCGTCTTCATACCCTTCAGTATAACTCCAGTCATACCAAGCCGCCCTGCTACAATCCGCCCGAAATGTCCCAAGCCCACCCCCTCCCCACCCCCGAGCAGCTCCTCCATTGGGTCGACGAGATGGCCGGCAAGCCGGTCGCGATGCTCGTCGACCTGGTGGCGGACGTGTTCATCACCGGCACGCCGAAGCGGATCAGCCGCGAGGCGCCGGTGCTCATCCTGTCGTTCCAGGGGGAGCGGCTGGCCTGCGGCGGGGGGGCGAACGCGGTGGCCAACGTGGCGGCGCTCGGCGGACGCCCGCTGCCGCTCGGGGTGGTGGGGGACGACGCGCACGGCGCGGGGCTCCTCGCCGAGCTGGCGGCCCGCGGCGTGGCCACCGAAGGGATCGCCATCCGGGAGGGGTACCGCACCCCTACCAAGGTCCGCATCCTGGGCGGCGGCAAGCACTCGATCAAGCAGCAGATCGTGCGCTACGACATCGAGGAGACGCTGACCCTCACCCCCGAGGAGCGCGAGGGGTTCACCCGCCGGCTGCGCGGCTGGGGGGGACGGCGCGGGTCGCCATCCTCTCCGACTACGGCTACGGCGCGGTCGAGCCGGCGATGCTCTCCCGCGTCCGTGACGCCCTCGGCGAGGAGGCGACGCTGCTCGCCGACAGCCGCTACCGGCTCGGCGGCTTCGTGGGGCTCGACGGCGCCACCCCCAACGAGGAGGAGGCCGAGGCCCTCCTCGGGGGCGCGATCGACGACGACCCCGGCCGCCTCGAGCGCGCCGGCCGCACCCTGCGCGAGCGGCTCGGCGCCCGCTTCCTGCTGATCACCCGCGGCAGCCGCGGCATGAGCCTGTTCCGCCAGACGGTCGCCTCGGCCCACATTCCCGTCTCGGGGACGGACCAGGTGGCGGACGTCACCGGCGCCGGCGACACGGTGATCGGCACCTTCGCCCTGGCGCTGGCGGCCGGCGCCGACCCGCTCGCCGCGGCGCTCCTCGCCAACTACGCCGGCGGAGTGGTGGTGACCAAGATGGGGACCGCCACCTGCTCCCCCGAAGAGCTGAAGCGCGCGGTGGCGGCCAACCCCCACCCGCTGGAGGAGCTGCGGTGGGGAGCGTCCTGACCCTCCCCGAGCTCCGCGAGCGCCTGCGGGAGCTCAAGGCCGAAGGGAAGACGATCGCCTTCGCCAACGGGCATTTCGATCTCCTCCACGTGGGGCACCTGCGCTACCTGCGCGACGCCCGCGCCGAGGGGGACGCGCTGGTGGTGGCGATCAACGACGACGCCTCGGTGGCGCGCCTCAAGGGGGCCGGCCGGCCGGTGGTCCCCGCCGCCGAGCGGGCCGAGCTGCTGGCGGCGCTGGCGCCGGTCGACTTCGTGGTGATCTTCTCCGGCGACTCCCCCGCCCCCCTCCTCGCCGAGCTGCAGCCGGACGTCCACTGCAAGGGCCCGGACTACGGCTCCCCCGAGCGGGTCCCCGAGTATGCCGTGGTGCGCGCCTACGGCGGCCGCACGGCGCTGGTCGGCGATCCCAAGGACCATGCGACCAGCGACCTGATCGCAGCCGTCAAAGCGCTGCCGGAGAGATGACCGGCCGGGGCGAGGGGCCGCGGATCCTGATCGTCCGCACCAGCGCTCTCGGCGACGTGGTGCATGCCCTGCCGGTGCTGACGGCGCTGCGGCGGCATCTCCCGGAGGCCCGGATCGGCTGGGTGGTCGAGGCGGGGATGGCCCCCGTGCTCGCCGGGCATCCGGACCTCGACGAGCTGTTCATCGTCCGTCTGCGGCAATGGCGGCGGCTTTCAGGCGGCGGTGCGGCATCGCGCAACCTCGGCGAGCTCGGCGCCTTCGTCCGCGCCCTGCGCCGCTTCGGCGCGGACGTGGCGCTCGACCTGATGGGGAACCACAAAGCGGGGGTCCTCGCCCGCCTCTCCGGCGCCAAGCGGCGGATCGGCTTCGTCCGCCGGGAGCGGCGCGAGCCGTCGAGCTCGCTGTGGATCAACCGCCCGGCGGCGCCCCGCGGCCTCCACGCCGTCGACCGCATGCTCTCCCTGCTCGACGCCCTGGGGATTCCCCCCGAGCCGGCGGACTTCGGCCCGGAGAAGCTCTTCCGGGAGGAACCGGCGGCGGTCGCGGCGCTCTGCGCGGCGCACCCCGAGCCGTTCGCCCTCCTTCACCCGGGCGCCGGCTGGGCCAACAAGCGCTACCCGCCGGCGTGGTGGGGAGAGGCGGCGCGCCTCCTCCACCGGCAGACCGGCGTTCGGACCTGGGTTCCGGTGGCGCCGGGGGAGGAAAGCCTGGCAGCCGAGGTCGAAGCGGCGGGGCACGAGGGAGGAGGACCGGCCTTGCGGCTCGTCCCGGGCGCCGACCTGCCCACGCTCGCGGCGCTGATCCGGCGCTCCCGGCTGATGCTCGGCGGCGACACCGGCCCCACCCACCTCGCCCGCGCCCTCGGCACCCCGGCGCTGATGGTGATGGGGCCGACCGACCCCGAACGCCACGGCCCCTACGGCGAGCCGGAGAACGCCCTCTTCAAGCGCCTCGCCTGCAGCTTCTGCTATCAGCGCCTGGACGAGACCAAGGCCTGCCTGCTCGAGGTTCCCCCCCGCCGGGTGGCGGAGCGGGCGGCCGCGCTGCTGGGGCCTTCCTCGCTTCCATAGCTTCATGCCCATTCATCGCTACGTTGACCCTCTTTCCCGCCGGCTGGTAGACTTCCCCACGATTCAGACAGTCTCGACGCAAGCGCGCATCAACGCAGGACAGGCCCGGAGTCCGGGTTGAGAGGTAATTCGCATGGCATCACCCGCGGAATCGGTCCGCCGGCCGCAATCCCAGACGCACGTGCCCGACAAGCTGGGAGAGCTGCTGGTCCGCAACGGCAGGATCAACCAGGCCCAGCTCAACGAGGCCCTCGGGCTTCAGAAGGATCAGGGCGGCCGCGTCGGCACCAACCTCGTCAAGCTCGGCTACCTCACCGAAAAGCAGCTCGTCGACTCCCTCGCCCAGCACTTCAAGGTCCCCGCCGTCGACATCGCCGGCATGGACATCGACGAGGCCGTCCTCAAGATCATCCCCGCGGACCTCGCGCGCAAATACACCATCCTCCCCGTCTCGAAGACCGGCGCCACGGTGACCGTGGCGATGATCGATCCCACCAACGTCTTCGCGATGGACGACGTGAAGTTCATGACCGGCTACCGGGTCGAGCCGGTGGTGGCCTCCGAGACCGGCATCCGCACCGCCATCGACCGCTACTACGGCTCGACGCACGCCATCGAGCTGAAGAAGGTGATGGAGGACCTCACCGAGGAGTCGCAGAGCGACCTCGAGGTCCTCGAGGAGGAGGAGGATCTCGACCTCGCGACGCTCGAGGAGGAGTCCGAGCAGGCGCCGGTCGTCAAGCTGGTGAACCTGGTGCTCACCGACGCCATCAAGCGCGGCGCCTCGGACATCCACATCGAGCCCTACGAGAAGGAGTACCGGGTCCGCTACCGGATCGACGGCATCCTCTACGAGATGATGCACCCGCCGCTCAAGCTCAAGGAGGCGATCACCAGCCGCGCCAAGATCATGGCCCGTCTCGACATCGCCGAGAAGCGGCTGCCGCAGGACGGCCGCATCAAGATCAAGACCAAGATCTCCGGCAAGTCGAAGGACCTCGACTACCGGGTCTCGGTCCTCCCCACCCTGTTCGGCGAGAAGATCGTCATGCGCTTGCTCGACAAGGACAAGCTCATGCTCGACATGACGAAGCTGGGCTTCGAGCCGGAGTCGCTCCGCAAGTTCGAGACCGCCATCCTGAAGCCCTACGGCATGGTGCTGGTCACCGGCCCCACCGGCTCGGGGAAGACCAACACCCTCTACTCGGCCCTCCAGCGCATCAACACGCCGGAGGTCAACATCATGACCGCCGAGGACCCGGTGGAGTTCAACCTGTCGGGGATCAACCAGGTCCAGACCCGCGAGCAGATCGGCCTGAACTTCGCGGCGGCGCTGCGCTCGTTCCTGCGCCAGGACCCCAACATCATCCTGGTCGGCGAGATCCGTGACTTCGAGACCGCCGAGGTGGCGATCAAGGCCGCCATGACCGGCCACCTCGTCCTCTCGACCCTCCACACCAACGACGCGCCGTCGTCGATCAGCCGTCTGATGAACATGGGGATCGAGCCCTTCCTGGTGGCCACCTCGGTCCACCTGATCGTGGCGCAGCGGCTGGTGCGCCGCATCTGCACCTTCTGCAAGGAGCCGCTCGAGGTCCCCCCCGCCGCCCTGGTGCAGACCGGCTTCGCCGAGCACGAGTCGCGCACCCTGAAGCTCTTCCGCGGCCGCGGCTGCGAGCGTTGCAGCAACACCGGCTACAAGGGGCGCGTCGGCCTCTACGAGGTGCTGGAGATCGACGACGAGCTGCGCGAGATGATCCTCTCCGGCGCCAGCGCCTTCGAGCTGCGCCAGAAGGCGATCACCAACGGCATGATGACGCTGCGCATGAGCGGCCTCCAGAAGATCCGCGACGGCATGACCTCGATCGAAGAGGTGGTGCGCGAAACGGTCGTGTAGCCAGGCGCCCCAGACTCCGGGAGCTTGCCGTGCGGTCCGGTAAGCTCCTTTCCTTCCCCGTCTCCAGACCGCGCGATAAGTCCGCCGACATTTCCGCACGGCAGCTCATTTTTTCCCACGGCAGTCGACCGTCCCGTTCGGTCAGCCGACATCGCGCCAAGTCCCGGGGAAATTTCCCACGGCAGCCGACATTTCCTCACGGCAGCCGGCAACGGCTCACGGCAGCCCGATTTTTCTCAAAGCAGCCGACATTGCGCCACGGCAGCGTACTTTGGCGTAAGTGCAGCCGACATTCCCCCACGGCAGCTGACAACGGCCCACGGCAGCCGACATTTCTCCACGGCAGCCCGATTTTTCCTGCAGCAGCCGACAATTTCCCAGGGCAGGAGGATTTTCGCCACGGCAGCCGGCAACGGCCCACGGCAGCGTATTTTTTCCCAGGGGAGCTTACCGGCCCGCCTTGTACGCTGCCGTGGCGCCCGGCATCGCGCCGGCGGGCGCCGTCTCGTCCCGTGCGGCAAGGGTCGAAGCCGCGAGGCAGACGAAGGAGATCCACAGCAGATCCGCCCCGAACAGATGCACGACCTGGAGCCATATCGGAGCGAGCAGGAGCACGTTGACCCCGCCGAGCGCCATCTGGAGGCCGACGAGCGCCGCCGTCCAGAGGGCGAAGCGCCGCGGCGCCCCGCCGAGCGTCCCCTGGATCACCGTGATGGCCAGAGAGAGCGCGAGGAGCCCGGCGGCGACGGCGATGCCAGGATGGAAGAGGCGGAGGCGGATCAGCAGGTGCGCCGTGGGCGAGAGGTCCGCCTGCAGGGCTTCGGTGAGCGACCGCGAGGGGAAGAGGGTGTCCCCCAGCGCCGCCGTGGCGCCGCTCACCCCGGAGAGGAGGAGCGTGAAGAGCGCCGCCGCGAACCCGGCGCCCATCGCCCCCTGCCCGCGCAGGCGGAACGGCGCCCCGCCGCTCGCGAAGTGGGCTGTCAGGGTGAGCGCCGCGAGCAGCAGGAAGGTGTTGACCAGGTGCGTTGCCCCGAACATCGCGCGCGCCATCGAAGGGTTGTCCGCCACCAGCCGGAACAGCACCAGAGCCGCCCCCACCGCCGCCTCCCCCACCATGAAGATCATCGACCAGACCGCCGCCGCGCGCACCGAATGCCCGCGGGGAAAGGCGCGGAACGCCCACACCACGAGCCCCACGACCATGAGGAGCGCGATGCCGCTGGTCAGCCGGTGGGAAAATTCGATGACCGTGGCGATCCTGGGAGCCTGCGGCAGCACCACCCCGTTGCACAGCGGCCAGTGGCTCCCGCACCCCGCCCCCGACCCCGTCGCCCGCACGATCGACCCCCAGAGCACCACCAGGACGTTGACGGCGAGGGTCAGCCAGGCGTAGCGGGGGAAGGCGCGAGGGGAGGGGTTCATGGAGGGGATGATAGCGCCACACCGCCCGAGCCCTCACCCCCGGCCCCTCTCCCACCGCCCTCCCGCCCTACCGGGAGAGGGGGGGCTTGCTCCGTACCTTCATCTCGGGCTCCAGCCACCCAGGAACGCAGGACAGCCAGACCCCTTAAGGGCAGGTCTCCCCCGTCACGCCCCCCCTCTCCCGGGCGGGCGGGAGGGCGGTGGGAGAGGGGCCGGGGGTGAGGGGCCGGCGCGCCGCCGTACCCCCACCCTCCTTTTCCGCTCCTCCTCCTTCCGCTTCTTGCTCGCCGCCCACGAGCAGATCGGGCACGCCTCGAGGTCGTGGTAGAGCGCCGGGCAGTACTGGCGGCCGAAGTAGATGATCTGGAGGTGGAGCTTGTTCCAGGTCTCCTCGGGGAAGAGGCGCTTGAGGTCGTGCTCGGTCTGCTCGACGTTGCGGCCGGTCGACAGCCCCCAGCGGGCGGCGAGGCGGTGGATGTGGGTGTCGACGGCGAAGGCGGGGCGGTTGAAGGCCTGGCTGATCACGACCGAGGCGGTCTTGTGGCCGACGCCGGGGAGGGCCTCCAGCTCCTCGAAGGTCTGCGGCACCTCGCCGCCGTGCCGCTCGACCAGCAACTCGGAGAGGCGCTTGAGGTTCTTCGCCTTGCCGTCGGTGAGGCCGATGCGGCGGATCAGCGCGCGGATCTCCTCGACAGGGAGGGCCGCCATCGCCTGCGGGGTGGCGGCGCGGGCGAAGAGGGCGGGGGTGACCTCGTTCACCAGCTTGTCCGTGGTCTGGGCGGAGAGCACCACGGCAACCAGCAGGGTGAACGGGTCCCGGTGCGCGAGCGGGATGTCGACCGTGGGGAAGAGCTCGTCCAGGATGAGGGCGATCCGCCGTGCCTTCTCGTGCCGCGTCATGGGAGGCGCCCTTTTATCACAAGGCGCGCTCCCAAATCGCGGGAAGAGGATACGGGGCGCGGAGCCCCTACGGCCGCGGACCGGGGCCGGGGCTCGATGGGGGAACCTTCGCCTGGGTCTTCTTGACCGCGCTGAGGATGCCGATCCCCACCAGGCAGATGACGCCGACGCCGATCCACATCGAGGGGACGTGGGCGAGATGGGCGCCGAGGGCGAGGCCGATCACGACGATGATGAAGCCGACCAGATAAACGGCAAACGAGGATGACATCGCTGCTCCTCCTTGAGTGAAGCGGAAGGGAGGACCGTAGAGCCGGTCCGCCGCGCGCTCAGGATCAATACAAAAGGCGGGCCAACTCAGGACGTAGGGAGGCTCCACAGCGTCCTGGCTTGAACCGCGCAGCCGACTGGCAGCGACGAAGGAGCGGAGCCCGAAGGAGGCGAGCAGGTTTCAAGCCAGGACGCGACGGAGCCCTCAGGCGCGGCTGTTCCAGAGGATGTCGGAGATCCCCCGCTTGAGGTTCTCGTAGCGGGCCATCACGAAGAGGGCGTCCGAGAGGCGGTTCAGGTAGCGGACCACGAAGGGGCCGATCGGCTCGTCGCGGGTGAGGGCGACGGCCTGGCGCTCGGCGCGGCGGCAGACGGTGCGGGCGACGTGGAGCTGGGCGGCGCCGGGCGAGCCGCCGGGGAGGATGAAGTTGTCGAGCGACGGGAGCTCGGCGGAGAGCTCGTCCATCAGCCGCTCGAGCGCCTCGACGTGGCGCGCCTCGACGACCGGCACCGGGATGCGCGCCTTGTCGCTCTCGAGGATGCAGAGGTCGGAGCCGACGTTGAACAGCTCGTTCTGCACCCGCAGCAGCGTCGCGGCCAGCCGCTCGTCGAGCCCGAGCGCCACGGCGACGCCGATCCCGGAGCTCAGCTCGTCGACCGTGCCATAGGTCTCGATGCGCAGCGAGTCTTTCGGCACCCGCTGCCCGCCGCCGAGGCCGGTGGTGCCGTCGTCCCCCGTGCGGGTGTAGACCTTGGTGATTCGCGGCATCGTGATCCCTTTCCCTGGTTCAAACCTTCAAGTGGCGCGCGACGAAGGCTACCGTATTTCGAGGCCGGAATCCGTTCGACCTGGAACCCGCCTGCCCTTGACGCCCCGGAGCGCTCGGCCTACGCTCCCCGCGTGAAGCTCGACGCACCCACCCAGGACGCACCAGCCCGCAACGCCTCGCCCGAGGCTTCCCCGGAGGACGTGATGCGGACCTGCCCCAACTGCGGGGCCCGGCTCGCGGAGCGCAAGTGCAAGCTGTTCTGCCCCGATCCGCGCTGCGGCTACTACCTCTCCTGCGCCGACTACTACTAGGCTCGGGGGGCTCCCCATGATCCTCCTCCCCGGCCTCTACCTCGCGGGGCTCGCCTTCCTCCTCGACCGCGCACTGCGCCGCTGGTGGGAGCCGGTGCCGGGACGCGTCTGGGCGGCCTTCGCCCTCCTGCTGGTGATCCTCTTCGGGCCGTCGCTCTTCCTGGGGAAGGTGCTCTTCCCCGCCGACATCCTCCCCGGGGTGGCGCTGCCGGAGAACGCGCGCAAGCCGCCCGAGGGGAACGTCCTGCAGAGCGATCTGATCACCCAGATCGCGCCGCTCCAGGCGCAGGTGCGGCGCTCGCTCAAGGCCGGCGAGTGGCCGCTGTGGAACGACCTCGCGGGGGCGGGGATGCCGCTCCTCGCCGATCCGCAGTCGCAGGTGCTCGAGCCGCTGGTCTTCCTCGCCCTCCCCCTGCCGCTGCCGGCGGCGATCGGGGTGACGGCGGGGTTGCGGGTGCTGACGGCGCTGGTCTTCTTGTTCCTCTTACTGCGGCGGCAGGATCTCTCGGTCCCCGCCGCCCTCTTCGGCAGCGTGGCGTTCGGGCTCGGGGGGTTCCTCCTCCTCTGGCTCAACTGGCCGCTCGCCAACACCCCGGCCCTGCTGCCGCTCGTGCTCTACGCCCTGGTGGTGACGGCGGACCGCGGCGGGCGGCGGGACTTCGTCCTCCTCGTCATCGCCCTCTTCGCGCTGCTCGCCGGGGGGCATCCCGAGACGATCCTCTACGTGGCGATCGTCGGCTCCCTCTTCGCCCTCTCGCGCCTTCTCCGCCGCCCGGCCGGGGAGCGCGTCCCGCTGATCGCGCGCTGGGCGCTGGCGGCGGGGATCGCCGCCGGGCTCGCGGCGCCGGGATGGGTGCCGACCGCCCGCTTCATCCCCCAGTCGCTGCGCAGCCACCGGCTCGTGGTGCGCAACGAGCGGATGGCGAAGGACCCCGCCGCCTTCACGGGGTGGGAGACGCTGCGCGGGCGCCCGGAGCGGGAGTCGGGGATCGAGAAGCGGGCCGTCTCGGTGTTCGCGCCGAACGCCTGGGGGAACAGCCGCTGGGAGGACTCCTACTGGGGGGACGCCAACAACAACGAGGACGCCTCGGCGTTCGTGGGGAGCGCGGCGCTGCTCGCCGCCCTGCTCGCCTTCTGGCCGGCGCGGCGCTTCCCGGAGGAGCGGATCTTCCTCGTCCTGGCCCCCGTCTGCCTGCTGATCGCGGTCCACATCCCGAGCCTCACCCGGCTGCTGGTCAAGGTGCCGCTGCTCAATCAGTCGATCAGCGCCAACCGGCGCCTCCTCCTGGTGCTCGGCTTCGCGCTCGCCTACCTCGGCGCCTGCACGGTGGAGCGCTGGCGGCGGGGGGAGGGGCCGCCCCGGGCGGTGGTGATCGCCGGCGGCGCGGCGCTCCTCGCGCTGATCGCCTGGGGGTACGGGCTCTCGCCGCAGCGCGAGGAGCTGCGGGCGCTACGCCAGGTCTGGATGGGGTGCCAGCTGGCGGCGGTGGCGGCGGCCGGGGGGGTGCTGGTGTTGCGCCACCGGCGGCCGTGGACGGCATGGGCCTTCGCCGCGCTGGCGGCGGCCGAGCTGCTCGTCTTCCACCTTCCGGCCAACCCGTCGCTGCCGCGGAGCGCCTTCTACCCGGTGTCGCCGGCGATCCGCTTCCTGCAGGAGAACGCGGCGGGCTGGCGCATCGCGCCGCTGGCCAACCGGCTGCTCCCCAACGCGCCCGCCGTCTACGGTCTCGCGGACGTGCGGATCTCGAACCCGATGAAACCCGCCCTCTACGCCCAGGCGGTGGGACCGGTCAGCGCCTCGGTCCGCACCACCGAGCACGTCCTGAACGTCCCCGAGCATCCGCTCTACCAGCTCCTCGGCGTGCGCTACGTGATCGCGCCGCAGCGGATGACCTCGATCCCCGGCCTGCGCCAGGTCTTCCGCGACGCGACGTCGCGGATCTACGAGCGCCCCCGGGTGCTCCCCCGCCTCTTCCTCCCCGCCGCCGTCGAGAGCGCCGGGGCCGAGCCGTGGCCCGACTGGCTGGAGGGGAACCCCGACTTCGCGGCGCGCGCCCTGGTCGCCCCGACTCCGGACCGCCCGACGCTGTGGACGGCGGCACGGCCGGCGGCGTCGGCGCTCGGCGCCCTCTCCCTCCACCCGGCCCACCTCGGGGCGCGCGGCAGCTTCGCCGAGGAGCGCCTGCTCGCCTCGAGCGTCTATCAGGACGGGGGATGGAGCCTGCTGCTCGACGGCGCGCCGCGGCCGACGGTGGTGGCGGACGGCCCCTTCGTCGCCGCCTGGGTGCCGGCCGGCGAGCGCCGGCTCGACCTCCTCTACCGGGCGCCGGGGCTGATCCTCGGAGTGATCCTGGCGGCGCTTGCGCTGGCCGCCGGGGCCAGCTGGCTGGCGCCTCCTCCGCCCCTCACTCGCGCCAGAGCGCTATCTCCGCCAGATCCTTCCGCCTGATGTCGGGCACCTCGGCGTCGGGCGCCGGATAGCCGACGGGGAAGAGGATGAACGGCTTCTCGTTGGCCGGGCGGTCGAGGAGGCGGGAGAGGAAGGCCATCGGGCTCGGGGTGTGGGTGAGGGTCGCGAGCCCCATGTGGTGGAGGGCGGCGACGAACAGGCCGCAGGCGATCCCCACGCTCTCCTTGGGGTAGTAGTTCTTCCGCTTGCCGCCGTCGGCGGCGATCCCGTACAGCTCCTCGAAGACGACGACGATCCACGGCACGGTGGTGAGGAACGGCTTCTCCCAGGTGGTGCCGAGCGGGGCGAGCGCCTCGCGCCACTCCGCCGGCATGCGCCCGCCGACGTAGCTCTCGTGCTCCTCGGCCTCGGCCGCCGCGCGGATCCCGGCCTTGAGCGCCGGATCGGAGATCGCCACGAACTTCCAGGGCTGCCGGTGGGCCCCCGACGGCGCCGTCGAGGCGGTGCGGATGGCGGCCTCGATCAGCTCGCGGGGGACGGGATCGGACGAGAAGTCGCGGACGCTGCGGCGGGCGTCCATCTCGGCGTGGAAATCCCGCGCCCGGCGCGCCATCTCCGCCGGCGGGAGCCGCGCCGGGCGGTAGGGAACGAAGGGATATTCGACCGGCCCGCCGCTCACGCCGCCCCCTCCGGCATCTCGGGCATCTCCCGCGCCAGCTCGTCGCAGCAGCGGCCGATCAGCTCCCAGAGGGCGTCGACGTGCTCGCGTTCGGTGCGCAGGTTGCCGATCGCGATCCGCAGGGTGTGCCGGCCGTGGAGCACGGTGTGGGAGAGGAAGAACGGGCCGGCGGCGTTGATGCGCTCCAGCAGGCGCTGGTTGAAGCGGTCCTGGAGATCTCCTCCATCAGAGTGCCGGGCGCGGAAGCAGACCACGCTGAACGGGACGGGGGCGGCGAGCTCGAAGCGGGGGTCGGCGGCGACGCGGCGGGCGATCTCCCGGGCGAGCGCGCAGTGGGCGCGGATGCGCTCGCGCAACCCTTCGGCGCCGAAGGTGCGGATCACCATCCAGAGCTTGAGGGCGCGGAAGCGGCGGCCGAGCTGGAAGCCGTAATCCATCAGGTTGGTCGCCGCGGAGTCCTCGGCCGTGCGCAGGTACTCGGGCACCAGCGAGAAGGCGGCGCGCAGCAGGGCCGGATCGCGCACGAAGAGGACCGAGCAGTCGACCGGCGTGAAGAGCCACTTGTGGGGGTTGGTGACCAGCGAGTCGGCGCGCTCGATGCCGGCCATCAGCGCCCGGTACTCCGGGCAGACGGCCGCCGAGCCGGCGTAGGCGGCGTCGACGTGGAGCCAGATCCCCTCCCGTTCGCAGAGGTCGGCGATCTCCTGGACGGGGTCGACGCTGGTCGTCGAGGTGGTCCCCACCGTCGCCACCACCGCCATCGGCAGCCGCCCGGCGGCGCGGTCCGCGGCGATCGCGGCGGCGAGCGCCGGCACCGACATGCGGAAATCCCCGTCGCTCGCGATCCGGCGGACGTTCTCCTGGCCGAGGCCGAGGACGATCGCCGCCTTGTCGATCGAGGAGTGTGCCTGGTCGCTGGCGTAGAGGGTGAGCGGCGGGGCGTCCGGCCGGCCGGCGAGCCCCTTCACCCGCACGTCGAGCCCGGGGAGGCTGTGGCGGGCGGCGGCGAGCGCCACCAGCACCCCGGAGGAGGCGGTGTCGTTGATGTGCCCCCGGAAGACCGGCGGCAGCTGCATCAGCCCGGCGAGCCACTCGCAGACCCGATCCTCGAGCTCGGTGGCGGCCGGCGCCGTGCGCCAGAGCATGGCGTTGACGTTGAGCGCCGCGGCCAGCGTCTCGCCGGCGATGCCGGGGCCGGAGGCGGTGTTCGCGAAGTAGGCGAGGAACCCCGGGTGGTTCCAGTGGGTCAGGTTGGGCTCGATCAGCCGCAGGTAGTCGTCGAGCACCGCGTCGAGCGGCTCGGGAGCCTCCGGCGCCGCGGCGGGGAGGAGCGCCTTCACCTCGCCGGGACGGACCGCCGGCAGCACGGGGCGCTCCGCGACCCCCTCGAGGTAGTCGGCCACCAGGTCGGCCACGCGGTGCATGGCGGCGCGGAATTCGTCGGCGGGAAGGTCTCTGGACATGGCGGGAAGGATAGCGGAACGCCCGAGCTCAGGAGACGATCGGCCGCGGGAGCTTTTCTCCTCCCCTGTACTCGGGGGAGGCCGGGAGGGGGTTCGCAGCCTCCCGACCAAGGAAGCGTCCCGGACTCCGGGACGCCCCCTCCTGACCTCCCCCGAGTACGGGGGAGGAAAAAGGCAGCCCTTCGGCAGCTCCTGCGGAGCCCCCAACAAAAAAGGCGGCCCGGAGGCCGCCCTTTTCACATCCTGCGCTTGGATTCCGGCTTACTTCGAGGCCGTCTTGCTGCCGGCCCGGCGCAGCTCGTCGTCGACCACCGTGGTGATCTGCTCGAGCGGCACGGCGCCGTTGATGAAGCGGCCGTTGACGAAGAGGGCCGGGGTGCCGTTGACGCCGGCCGCCTGGCCGGCCTTCTGGTCGAGGGAGATGACCGCGGCCTTCTCGCCCGAGTCGAGGCACTTGTTGAACTTGTCGGCGTTGACCCCCAGCTTGGCGGCGGTCGCCTTGAGCTGGTCGACGCCGAGGGCGTTCTGGTCGGCGAACATGGCGTCGTGCAGCTCCCAGAACTTCCCCTGGTCCATGGCGCAGAGCGACGCCTCGGCGGCCTTCTGGGCGTTCTGGTGGAAGGGGAGCGGATACTGGCGGAAGACGACGCGGACCTTGTCGCCGTACTTCTGCTCGACCTGCTTGATGGTCGGGGTCAGGCGGGAGCAGAAGGGGCACTGGAAATCGGAGAACTCGACGATCGTCACCGGGGCGCTCGCGGAGCCCTGGGCGGGACCGGTGGCGGCCACGTCGACGCGGATCGGCTCGAGCTTGTAGTCGACCTTGTACTTGTCCTGGAGCTTCTTGAAGTACTCGGTGCGCGACTTCTGCTGACCCTGCTGCTCGAGGTAGGTCTTGATCTGCGCCGCGACCTGCTCCTTCGGGCGGGGGATCTGCGCCTTGTTCTGCTCGTAGAAGGCGTCGACATCGGCGTCGGTCACCGTCGCCGGCTTGATCTCGGCGAGGAGCTGGTCCTTGGTGATCTTGCGCGAGGCCGCCTCGGCGTCGAGCAGGCGGTCCTGGACGACGGTCTCGAGGCTGTTCTCGGTCAGCTCGTGGACCTTCTGCTGGTACTCGCGCTCGAGCGCCTTGAACTGGTCGGCGTTGGCCTGGCGGATCTCGGCGTCCGTGATCGCCTTGCCGTTCACGACGGCGAGCACTCCCGAGCCGCCGGCGGCGTCGGCCTTGCTCTGCGCGCAGGCCGGCAGGGCGCCCAGCGCGACGAGCAGCAGCGCTCCGGGGATCAAGGGTTTACGAAATGCATTCATGGGTCTGACTCCTTTTTCGTGGACGGTGACTCAGAGGCTGCCAACACATCGGGATGGGAATAGATTTCCACCGAGGCCAAAAACGGATGGACATTTTAGCACAGGCCCCAGATCCAGCCCTTTCATTGAGCAGGGTGCTCAAAGGGCGAGATGGCGAGCCACGAGCCCCTCGAGGATGCGCTCGGCGGCGATGCCGCGCAGCCGCATCGACGGCCCTTCGAGCAGCGCCTCGGCCAGCGCCAGGCGGGCGCGGCGGCCGGCCGGCGGCTCGCCGGCGGGGTCGGCCGGCGCGGCCGAGGTGCCCGCCGGGGCGAGCGAGCGGAGCACCGCCGAGGCCGCGATCCCCCAGGGGCGCCCCGACCGCGGGTCCTCCCAGCCGCCGGCGCCGGCGAGCGCCGCGGCGGCCGAGAGGAGGTAGATCGGAGAGCGGCTCGCCTCCCACGCCGCCACCGCGGCGCCGAAGCTCCGCGCCAGCGGCTCGACGACGGCCGGATCGAGGGCCTCGGCCGCTCCCAGGAAGACGGCGAGGGAGCGGCTCCGCAGGGTGGGAAGGAGGTCGAGGCGCGAGGGGGCGAGCAGGAAAAAATTACGCGGTGCCGAAACGTGGGGCTCCTCGAGCGACTTCAGCAGGGCGTTCGCGGCCTCACCCGTGAGACTCTCGGCGCTGGCGACGACGAAGACCTGCCCGCGCGCCTCGAACGGCGACACCTGGGCCGTGCGCAGCATGTTGCGGGTGGCGTCGACCGAGGTCGAGGCCTTGAGGTCGCGCTCGAGCACCACGAAGTCGGGGTGGAACTGGGTCCCCTCGGCCGCGTCGGGCCACACGATCCGCCGGCAGTGGCGGCAGACGCCGCACGGGCGCTCCGCGGCAGGCGCTTCGCAGAGCAGGGCGCGGGCGAGGGTGAGGGCCGCCGCCTGGCGCGCCGCGGCATCGCCGCCGTCGAGGATCACCGCCGGGTAGAGGGAGCCCTGGCGCGCCGAGCCGAGGGCCGCCGGGAGGTTCATTCCTCCACCTCCGCCGGCTGGGCCACCTCGGCGGCCTCTGCGGCCGCGGCGGCCCCGGGAGGGAACAGCTCGGCGAGCACCCGGGCGAGCCCCGCCGCCGTCTCCTGGACGGGGCCGGAGGAGTCGATCACCCGGAAGCGCTCCGCCTCCGCCTCGGCGCTCGCCAGGAAGCCGCGCCGCACCCGCTCGTAGAAGGCGAGGTCCTCGGCGTCGAGGCGGTCGGCCTCGCCGCGCCCCTGGCGCGAGGGGGAGTGGCCGCGGGCGCGCGCCGCCGCGGCCGGGAGATCGAAGAGGAGGGTGCGGTCGGGGCGCCGCCCCGCCGTCGCCAGGCGGTCCACCTGGTCGATCATGGCGAGCGGCACGCCGCGCCCGTACCCCTGGTAGGCGCGCGTCGAGTCGGTGAAGCGGTCGCAGAGCACGTGGCGGCCGGCGGCGAGGGCCGGCTCGATGACCTCGAGCAGGTGCTGGCGCCGGCTGGCGAAGACCAGGAGGAGCTCGACGACGCCGTCCATCGTCCCCCACCGGCGGTCGAGGAAGACGGCGCGCAGGGAGTCGCCGAGCGGCGTCCCCCCCGGCTCGTGGGTGACCAGGTGGGGAATCCCGCGCTCGGCGAGGCCCGCGGCGGCCCGCCGCAGGTGGGTCGACTTGCCGCTGCCGTCGAGCCCTTCGAAGGTGATGAACAGGGGTGACATCGAGACGGAACGTTACCATCCGTGCGGGCCGGGGCAAACCGGGCTAGGATAAGCCCCCGGGAGAGTCAGAGTAAGAGTCCCTCCAGTCGGGGGACGTTGTCCGGAATCGGGCCGGAGATTTGCATGCCGTCTCCGGCGGCAACAAGCACGCAACTTAACCTTCAGACCCAATCGTTGTGGAGGAGCATCCAATGGCTGAAAAGAAAGCGAGCGCGCCGAGCGCACCCAAGAAAGCCCCCGCCAAGAAGAGCGGCGCGGCGAACAGCGCCTTCATGGCGCCCCTGACGCCGGACGCGGCGCTGGCGGCGGTGGTCGGCAGCGCCCCCCTGCCGCGCACCGAGGTGACCAAGAAGATCTGGGAGTACATCCGCCAGCACAACCTGCAGGACCCCAACGACAAGCGCACGATCAAGGCGGACGCCAATCTGAAGGCGATCTTCGACGGCAGGGACTCGGTCACGATGTTCGAGCTGACCAAGCTGGTCAACTCCCACTTGAAGAAGGGTTGAGCCCCGCGAGGCGCCGGGCTCGGGGGCGCAGGCCGCTGCGCCCCCGCCCCCGCTCCTGAAACCCCTCCCCGGCGTCCGGGTCGCCCGGACAGTGACCCTGGAGCCCCGCCTCACCTCGAGCTCCCATGCAAACCGCCGCCGGCACCCCCTTCCACTGGGGGCTCTTCTTCGTTCTGGTCCTCGGCATGATGGCGCTCGACCTGGGGGTGTTCAACCGCCGGGAGCACCGGGTGGAGCTGCGCGAGGCGGCGGTATGGAGCGTCGCCTGGACCCTCGCCGCCCTCGCCTTCAACCTCTGGGTCCTCCAGCGCTTCGGCGTCCCGGTGGGGGTCGAGTTCCTCACCGCCTACGTCATCGAGCGGGCGCTCAGCTTCGACAACCTCTTCGTCTTCGTCCTCATCTTCAATTTCTTCGCCGTCGCCGCCGAGCAGCAGCACCGGGTGCTGTTCTGGGGGATCCTCGGCGCCCTCGTCTCCCGCGGCCTGTTCATCGGCCTGGGGACGGCGCTGATCTCCCGCTTCGAGGTGCTGATCCTCGTCTTCGGCGCCTTCCTGGTCTACAGCGGCATCAAGATCTTCCGCGGCGGCGAGACCGAGGCCCACCCGGAGAGCAACCCGGTGGTGCGCGCCTTCCAGCGCCTGGTGCCGATCACCGGCAGCTATCACGGCAAGCGCTTCTTCGTGCGCCAGGGGGGGCGGACGTGGGCGACGCCGCTCCTGCTGGTGCTGGTGGTCGTCGAGGTCACCGACGTGGTGTTCGCCGTCGACTCGATCCCCGCCGTGTTCGGCGTCACCCGCAACGCCTTCATCGCCTTCACCTCGAACATCTTCGCCGTCTTCGGCCTGCGCGCGCTCTACTTCCTGCTTGCAGGACTGATCCGCACCTTCCGCTTCCTCGGCTACGGCCTCGGGGTGGTGCTGACTTTCGTGGGCGTCAAGATGCTGGCCTCCCCCTGGCTCGAGATCCCCTCCGCCCTCTCGCTCGCCGTCGTGCTGGCGATCCTCGCCGTGGCGGCCGGCGCCTCGCTCCTCCTGCCGGCGCGGCCGGAGGAGGCGGCGGCGGCGGAGGAGGTCCTCCACGACCCCGCCGAGAACGTCGGGGAGGATTTCTCGCAGTCGGCGGCGGCGCGCGAGATGGCGGCCGACCGGGAGTTGGAGATCGGCGAGTAAGCGGATAGGATCGGCCGGAAATCTGCGCTCTTCTCGGAGGCCCTGCCCATGGTGAAGGTCTTCATCCCCCGCGAGCGCCGCCCGGGGGAGACCCGCGTCGCCGGCACCCCGGAAACCGTCCGCCGGATGGCCAAGCTGGGCCTCGAGGTCGCCGTCGAACGCGGCGCCGGCGAGGCCTCCTTGTTCCACGACGCCGAGTACGAAGCGGCCGGCGCCCGGCTGGTCGACGACCCGGCCGCCGCCTGGGAGGGCGCCGACGTGGTGCTCAAGGTCACCCCGCCCGGCGCCTTCCCGGGGCTTCCCGGCCACGAGGCCGAGGGGCTGAAGCCGGGGGCGGTGCTGATCGGCTTCCTCGCCCCGCACCGCGACCTCGACATGGTGCGCACCCTGGCCGCCGGCAACGTCACCGCGCTCGCCCTCGAGCTCGTCCCCCGGGTCACCCGCGCGCAGTCGATGGACGCCCTCTCCTCGCAGGCCTCGATCGGCGGCTACAAGGCGGTGCTGCTCGCCGCCTGGCGCCTCCCCAAGTACCTCCCCCTGCTGATGACGGCGGCGGGGACGATCAAGCCGGCGCGGGTGGTGGTGATGGGCGCCGGCGTCGCCGGCCTGCAGGCGATCGCCACCGCCAAGCGGCTGGGGGCGGTGGTCGAGGTGTCGGACATCCGCCCGGCGGTCAAGGAGCAGGTCGAGTCGCTGGGGGGGAAGTTCATCGAGCTGCCATCGATTGAGCGGGGCGAGAGCGGCGAGGGGCAGGGGGGGTACGCCCGCGAGATGGGCGAGGACTTCCTGCGCCGGCAGCGCGAGATCGTGCAGCGCCACCTCGCCCAGGCCGACGCGGTGATCACCACCGCCCTGATCCCCGGCCGCCCGGCGCCGCTCCTGGTCACCGCCGACATGGTGCACGCGATGCGCGCCGGCTCGGTGATCGTCGACCTCGCCGTCGAGCAGGGGGGGAACTGCGAGCTCTCCAAGGCCGACCAGGAGGTGGTCGAGAACGGCGTGCTGATCCTCGGCCCCTCGAACCTGCCGGCCGCCATGCCCCACGACGCGAGCCTCCTCTTCGCCCGCAACGTCTTCGCCCTCCTCCAGCTCCTGCTCGACAAGGAGGGGAAGCTGGCGGTCGACGTGGCCGACGAGGTGATCGCCGGCGCGCTGCTGACCCACGGCGGGCAGGTGGCGCACGCCCCCACGGCGGAGCGTTTGGCGGCCACGGCGGTTCCCGCCTAGAAGCTGGCGCCGAGGGACGCAAGGGACGTCAGGAACCTCAGGAACCGCGCCTCGTCCCGGTTCCTCCCCCTCTTCGCACTCGGTAACCATAGGGTTATCACCAATGACCGACGATGACCGCGGCGGCGGGCTCGGGATCGCTGAGCCCGAATCCAGCCTCCTGATCGGCGAAGACGACGGCACGCGCTCGCTGCTCGCGGCGCTCGACCGGGTGCGCTCGGAGCTCGAGCGCGAGCGCGCGGCGGCCCCGGCCCTGGTGGACGAGCTGCTGGCGCTCCCCCCCGACCAGCGCGAGGCGCGGCTGCGGCGGGACGTCCGCTTCCACACCTGGGGGGTCTGCGAGCTGCTGCTCGCCCGCAGCCTGGGGGCGGGGAAGGGGGGCGGGGCGGCATCGGCGGAAACGGCGGAGCCGCTCGCCCGCCTGGCGCTCGCCGGCGCCGAGCGGCTCGATCCCGTCCTCCACCCGCCGCCGGTGGTCGGCGACCTCAGGGCCCGCGCCTGGGCCGCGGCCGGCGAGGCCCGGCGGCGGCAGGGGGACCTCGCCGGCGCCGAGGCGGCGCTCCGCGAGGCCGCCGCGGCCCTGGTCGAAGGGACCGGCGATCTGCTGGTCGAGGCCCACCTGCTGGAGTTCGAGGCGGCGGTGCGGCGCGCCGAGGCGAGGAACCGGGATGCCGCCGCGCTCCTCAAGCAGGCCGCCGCGCGCTACCGGCAAGCCGGCGAGACGGGGCTCCTCGAGCGGGTGCTCGCCGAGCGGGAGGCCCTCCTCGCCCTCGGGAACACCCCCCAGGAGCCGGCCCGCTACTTCTGACGCGAGCCTTCTGGTGCAACAATGGCGGCGATGAAAGCGATCAAAGCGCTGAAGCGATCGCGGCCGCTCGTCCTGTTCGTCCTGTTCGTCTTCCTCGGCGCGCTCGGCCTGGCCGGCGCCTCCCGGGGGGCCTCCGCGCCGGCGCCGGTGGGCACCGGCGGGGCGGTCGCCGCCGCCGACCCCCGCGCCACCGAGACGGGGCTCGCCATCCTGCGCGCCGGCGGCAACGCGGTCGACGCCGCGGTGGCGACCGCGCTGGCGCTCGCCGTGGTCTATCCGGAGGCGGGGAACCTCGGCGGCGGCGGCTTCGCCGTGGTGCGCATGGGGGGAGACTTCGCGGCGTTCGACTTCCGCGAGGTCGCGCCGGCCGCCGCGCGGCACGACATGTACCTCGACGACCAGGGGAAGCCGGTCGAGAACGCCTCGCTGGTGGGCCCCCTCGCCGCCGGGGTGCCCGGTTCCCCGGCCGGCCTCTACGCGCTGCACCAGCGCTACGGCCGCCTCCCCTGGGCCAGGGTGGTCGCCCCGGCGCGCAGCCTGGCGGCCGACGGCTTCCGGGTCGACTCCCATCTCCACACCCTGCTCGGCCTGGCGGAGACCCGCAAGCTCCTCGGCCGCTTCCCCGAAAGCGCCGCGGTCTGGCTCCCCGGCGGCGAGCCGCCGGCGACCGGCAGCCTGCTGCGCCTCCCCGACCTCGCCGCGACCCTCGGCCGCTACGCGGAAGAGGGTCCGCAGGCGATCACCGCCGGCCCGGTCGCCGCCGCCGTCGAGCGGGCGTCGAAGCAGCACGGCGGGATCCTCACCGCCGCCGACCTCGCCGCCTACCGCCCCGAGTGGCGGCAGCCGCTCACCTTCGAGGCCTTCGGCTGGCGGCTCGTCTCGATGCCCCTCCCCTCCTCGGGCGGGGTGATCCTCGGGCAGACCCTCGGCCTGCTCGAGCGGCTCGGCTGGGGGAAGCTCCCCCGCTTCGGCGCCGACCGCGACCACCTGCTCGCCGAGGCGCTCCGGCTCGCCTTCGCCGACCGCTACCTGCTCGGAGACCCGGCGACCACCCGGGCGACCCCCGCCCAGCTCCTCGCCCCGGAGTGGCTCGACAAGCGCGCCGCCCGGATCGACCCGCGGCACGCGACGCCGTCCTCCCGGATCAGACCCTGGCCCGACGCAGAGGCCGCCGCGGCGACCGGAAGCGGGCATGGCGGCAGCGAGACGACCCATCTGGCGGTGGCCGACCGCGACGGCAACCTGGTCTCGCTCACCACCACCTTGAACGACCTCTTCGGCAGCGGGCTGTGGGTCCCCGGCGCGGGGTTCTTCCTCAACGACGAGATGGACGACTTCGCGACCGCCCCCGGCCGGCCCAACCTCTTCGGCCTGGTCCAGGGGGAGGGGAACGCCGTCGCGGCGGGGAAGCGGATGCTCTCCTCGATGGTGCCGGTGATCGCCTGGAAAGGGGCCGAGGCCTACGCCCTGGGCGGGCGCGGCGGCTCGCGGATCCCCACCAACGTCGTCCAGGTGCTGCTCAACCTCCTGGTCGACGGCGACCCCCTCCAGGCCGCGCTCGACCGCCCGCGCCTGCACCACCAGGGGCTCCCCGACCGCCTGGAAGCCGAGCCCGACGCGCTCTCGCCCGAGACCCGCGCCGAGCTCGAACGGCGCGGCCAGACGATCGCGATCACCAGCTCCTCGGCCAAGGTCCACGCCGTTCAGCTCCTCCCCGGCGGCCGGATGGCGGCGGCCTCCGACCCGCGCGGCACGGGGGCGGGCGGCGTGGTCGAGCCGGAGCGGTAGCTCCCGGCAGCTCCCGGCGCCAGGCCCCCAGGGGTATAGACTGGCTCCAGGAGGGCTCGAATCATGTCCAGCCTGCGGAGCTCCACCCCAGTCGTTTTCAAAGTGATCCTCGCCGCCGCGACGATCACGATCGCCGCCGCAGTCGCCGCGGCCACCGCCGCCGCCCAGCCCCCCCAGTTCTCCGAGCAGCTCACCGTCCGTGAGCGACCGATCCTGGTGAGCCTCCCCGACAACCTGGCGAGGGCCCGTCTCCAGTCGGGCGACTTCCAGGTGCTGGTCGACGGCCAGCCGCGGGAGGTGACGCGGGCCGAGCCGCTCTCCGCCCCCGGCGGGGCGCCGTGGACGATCGTGGTCTACGTCGACGAGGTGCTGGCGGGCCCCGCCACCGTCTTCGCCTCGGAGGTGGCGCTGGCCGGCCATGCCCGGGAGCTCTCGCGGCTGGGGGGGGTCGAGGTGGTGAGGGCGGCCGGCCCGTCTCCGAGCGTCGTGCTCCCCGCGACGCTCGAGGCGCGGTCCGTCGAGGGGAAGCTCGCGAGCCTCGCCTCGGCGGCGCGGATCGAGCGCGACCGCGACGGCGGCAAGAAGCGTCCGGCCCCCTCGGCCGCCGAGGTCGGCCAGCAGGTCGACGCGCTCGTCGCCTTCCTGGCCGCCCACAAGGCGGCCGGACCGCGCCTCCTCTTCCTGGTCGCCGACGGCATGGACCTGCCGGCGGAGCAGGTCGCGGCCCTTTCCGGCAACGGTGGCAACAGCGGCGGCGGCGCGCCGGAGACGGCGGCCGGCCCGGCGGCCAGCTTTCGCAACGCCGCCCGCACCCTAGCGGCCGAGGGGTGGATCGTCGTCCCGCTGTCGGTGCGCCCCGGCAGCCCGGGCCAGCCGACCATGCCGCGCACCAACCTCGAGCAGTTCCGCGAGTCGGCGGCCCCCTCGAGCCACACCAACGGCCCGCCGCCGGACCTCCCTCCGCACCGGCGCCAGGAGACCCCGCTCTCCTATTCCGGGGTGATCGACCTGGCGAGCGAGCCGCGCATGGCGACCCTCCACACCCTCGCCGAGGCCACGGCGGGGACCGTGGTCGGCTTCGAGGTCCAGCTCGCTTCGCTCCTCGCGGAGCTGCCGCGCCGCTGGACGATCTGGGTGACCGTTCCCGAGACGAAGGAGGGTGCCGGGGCGCTGCATACGCTGACGGTGAAGCTGCCGGGCAAGCAGGCCGACGCGCGGGCGCCGGGGTGGGTTCGGTAGAGGGAGGGAGGGCCGCTCAACCGGCGGCCCGCAGCTCCTCGGCGGCATGATCCAGGACCATGCGCACGGTCTCCCCCAGGGTCTGGGCGGAGAACGGCTTCTGCAGCGAGACGGGCGCGCCGGGTCCGCCGTCGGAGAGCAGCTCCTCGTTGTAGCCCGAGATGAAGATCACCCGCGTCATCGGACGCTCGGCGCGCAGCCGCCGGGCGAGCTCCGAGCCCTTCATCTCCGGCATGGTGACGTCGGTGAGCAGCAGCTGGATCGAACCGCGGTGGAGGCGTGAGATGACCAGCGCCTCCTCGCCCGACCCCGCCTGCAGCACCCGGTACCCGCGGCTGACCAGGATCTGGTGCAGCACGGAGCGCACCTCCTCCTCGTCCTCCACCAGCAGGATCGTCTCCGACCCGCGGTCCGAGGCGCTCACCGGCACGCCGCCGCGCGCCCCTTCGCTCTCCCGGGTGACCGGCAGATAGACCGAGAAGGTGGCCCCCTCCCCCGGCGCGCTGTTGACGAAGATCTGGCCGCCGCTCTGGCGCACGATGCCGTAGGCGGTCGAGAGACCCAGCCCCGTCCCCTCCCCCTTGGTGCTGAAGAACGGCTCGAAGACGCGCCCCTGCGTCACCGCGTCCATGCCGACGCCCGTGTCGGTCACCGTCAGCAGGACGTAGGAGCCCGGCAGGACGTCCGCGTGGGGGGGCGCCGGGCCGTCGGCCACGACGTCCAGCGGCTGCGTGCGCAGGCTGAGGCGGCCGCCGGTGGGCATCGCGTGGCGGGCGTTGACGGCGAGGTTGACGATCACCTGCTCGAGCTGTCCGGGGTCGATCTTGACCTTGCCGAGCTCGGGGTGGAGGTTGGTGGCCAGGTGGATGTCCTCGCCGAGCAGCCGCTGGAGCATCTTCTCGAGCCCCGAGACCACGGCGTTGAGGTTCATCACCCGGGTCTCCATCGGCTGCCGGCGGGCGAAGGCGAGCAGCTGCTTGGTGAGCGCCGCCGCCCGCTGCCCCGCCTCCTTGATGCCGGTCAGGTTGCGGGCGAGGAAGGCGTCCTCCTCGTAGCGCTCGAGCAGCAGGTCGCTGTAGCCGAAGATGGCGAGCAGGCAGTTGTTGAAGTCGTGGGCGACGCCGGCCGACAGGCGGCCGATCGCCTCCATCTTCTGCGAGTGCAGGAGCTGGCGCTGGAGCGCCTTGTTCTCGGCCTCGTCGTGCTTCCTCTGCGCGATGTCGCGGATGGCGACCACCGAGACCTCCTCGCCCTGGAAGAGGTAGCGCTTGCCGGCGATCTCGAGGTCCACCGTCGAGCCGTCGCTGCGCAGGCCGACGCTCTCGCGGGGGACCCCCGCGAGGTCGACCTCGTCGGCGACCAGGTCGGAGAGCCGGCGGCCGATGATCTCGTCCAGCTCGCGGCCGAAGATGGCGAGCAGCGCGTGGTTGACCTCGAGCACCACGCCGTTGCGGACGATGGCGATCCCTTCGAGGGTGGCCTCGAACAGGGTGCGGAAGCGCTCCTCGCTGCGCCGGATCTCCTCCTCGGCGGCCTTGCGCTGGGCGATCTCCTGCTGCGCCTTGTCGTAGAGACGGACGTTCTCGGCCATCGGGGCGATCTGGTTGGCCACCGTCGACAGCAGGTGGATGTCGCTCGCCGGGAAGAAATCGTCCGGGTCGCGGCGGCCGATCAGCCAGACGCCGATCGTCTGCGCCTGCAGGATCAGCGGGATCACCAGCCGCACCCAGGAGAGGGTGGGATCGGCGGGGCCGTGCGGCAGGTAGCGCCCGCTCTGGGCGAGCAGCGCCTGCAACGCCTCGCGCGCCGGCTCCGCTCCCCGCCCCGGCACCGCCTGCTGGTAGAGGGTCTCGCGCCTCCCCTCCGCGAAGAGGTAGAGCGCGGACTGCCGGATCAGCAGCGTGGGGAGGATCTCCTCGGCGACCACCCGCCCCAGGATCTCGCGGTCGAAGGCGGTGGGGATGCGCTCCGAGACCAGGCCGATCACCTCCTCGGGCGTGTGCTTGATGCCGAAGACGTAGCGGTCGACCAGCGCCTGGAAGCGGTCGCGCAGCAGCGGCACCGCCGCCATGTAAGTGAGGGAGACGGCGAGCAGCGTCGCCAGGAAGCCGCCGGTGATCTGCTTCCAGTGGCTGCAGATGGCGAAGAACACGATGGTGTACGACGAGAAGAGGATCGTCGAGAAGGTGTAGATGCCGAGGAAGCGGTTGGCCCGCAGCTCGAGGGCGCCGAGGCGGTGCTTGTAGATGGCGTAGAGGTAGCTCATCGGCAGGATCGGGATCGTCGTCGCCGAGATGCCGAGCATGAAGGGATAGAAGGTGCGGAAGTCCTGGGCGACCTGGCGGAACCAGGCGAGCATGACGCCGTGGAAGACCACGAAGGGGACGAGCCCCAGCGTCACGCCGAAGAGCATGATGCGCACCGCCACCTTGGTGGCGGGGGGAACCGGCAGGAAGAGGCGGACGAGGAGCAGGGCCACCGAGAGCAGGACCCCCGCCAGCGTGTACCAGACGTAGGAATAGGCGAGCTTCGGCAGGCGGAGGAAGAAATCGAGGACGGTGATGACCACCGCGGTGGAATAGAAGAAGGTCTGCCCGGCCCGTTGCAGCCGCTTGCCGAACAGATCGCTCGGCAGGATGGTATGGAGGTGCAGGGAGAGCGGCAGGGTGAACCAGATCACCACGTGGAACAGGAAGGCGGCGCCGTGCGTCCGGGTCGCGAAGCCCGAGGCGATCCAGAGCGCAGTTACGTAGCTGAACAGGATCAGCACCAGCCAGCGCTCGTCGCGGGGGCGCAGGAAGATGATCACCACCGTCCCCATCAGCCAGAAGACGAGGGGGGCGAAGGTGGAATAGAGCACCTGCGACAGATCGGCCTGGGCGGCGCGGAAGTGGATGTCCCGCTCGAGGCGCTGGCCGCCGCGCAGCAGCTCGACGTGCGCCGTCCCCTTGGCGTCGAACAGGCCGGGGACCGAGAGGCTGCGGTCGTTGATGAACTCCCGGAAGGTGACCCCCTGGATGGAGATCACCTGGTCGCCGAGCTGGAGGCAGGTGTTGGGCCGCCCGGGACAGGGGTTGGCCGAGACGACCTTCCAGTCGGTCGAGGTCAGCGTGAAGCCGAGGTCGGGAAAGGTGGAGACGTAGGAATAGTAGACGCAGGGGAGGAGGACGAGCAGGGAGACGAGGACCAGGAACAGGTCCAGCGCCTTCCAGGAAGAGGAGTGTCGGGTATCCATATCCAGGGCAGTGAAGGAAGCGCGCGATCGCTCCGCGGCATCCTCGGCCTCTTCGGCGACATCGCCGCCAGCTCGCCGCACCGCCGTTTCCGGGTCTCAAGAATTCTGCGCTCCGTTATAGCAGGCTTCGCCGGCCCGGTCTACTTCCCGGCGAGACAAAGACGCCGCGAGCCCCCGGTCCTGCCACTCTCCGGGGGCCTCGCGGACGCTGATTCAGCGACCGTCCGAAGGCAAGCGACTCGACGATCAAGCGTGAGCGATCCCGATGCCCGAACCCGTGGGATCGGTGGCGGGCGGCCATTCCGTCCACCCCGGCGACGCGGTCGCCAGCATGGCTTTCCTGTCGAGCTCACCCACCCGGCGCAGGATTTGGAACAGGAAACTGGTCTCATTCTTCGCGGCAAAACGGGTACCAAATTCAGTCATTGACATAGACCCCTCCCAGGGGAAGTTTTCAAGCCTTTCAAGGTTTGAGTTTTCGGTTCGACGCGAATCGGTGGGATTCGCGCCACGGCGGGGCGCGCGCCGGCCGGCGTTCCGCTGGCGGGTAGTGCGGGCGTCGGCGGCGGGGATGGAGAGCTGCGGGCGCGGAAATCGGTCTCGCAGGAAGGTTCCCGTTCGACCAGCTCGCGGGGAGAACCTTGACTGCGCTGCTCAACGTATTCCGACCGAACGTGAGCATTTCAATACCTCTAAGCACGTCCCCGGCGGTTGCACCGGGGACGCTTCACAATTCCGAACGCTCAGCGCAGGGCCAGCATCGCAGGATCCTCGACGCCGACCCTTTCCAGCAACTTGTACAGCGGCCGTGTGTGCACTTCGATCAGCTCCTCGACCGGTTCCGGATGCCGCAGGGGAATGCCGGCGAACACGCGCTGCAGCTCCTGGGACAGCTCGACCATCTTCAGCGTGCAGTAGCTGACGGCGCCGCTGCGGAAGAGGATCTTCTGCGCCGCGGCGAGCGCCTGCGGATCTTCGACCCGTGCCGAGAGGCCCACGAAGTCCTCCTGCTCGGCGTGCCCCGCCGTCATCGCGTAGAGCAGCGGCAGGCTGTTCGACCGCCGTTGCCAGTCGGCGCGCGCCGGCGTTTCGAGCGCGTCCGAAAGGTCGTCGCTGACCTGGATGAAGCGGCCGAGCGCCCGCCCGAGAAGAGCGAGCCCCGCGGCCGTCTGCGGTGTCGCGCCGCCGAGCAGCGCCCCCATGCGCAACGCCTCGCCGAACAGCGGCGGCGTCTTGCTCTCGACCACCTGCCAGTACTCCTGCTCGTTCGCCAGCTCCCGCGCGTCGAGGTGCTGCCCGTAGCAGGTGGCGAGCGACATCTCGGCGAAGCTCGCCTGCACCGCCGTGCGCACCGCGGCGGGCGCCTCGGCCTGCTCGAGCATCAGATGGCCGGCGGCCTGGAACGCGAGCCCCAGGTTCGCCGCCCGCCCCGCGCCGATCAGCCGGTAGTCGCCCCGCGGGTCCTCGTCCAGAATGTCGTCGACCAGATGGATGCTGATCACCGAGCAGAGCACCGCCGCCGCCGCGGGAAGCGCCGCCTCCTCCGTGCCACCGACCGCCCGGGAAGCGGTTACCGGATGCTCCCAGACCGAGATCGCATCTTTGTGGGTGACCCGCTCGATCATCTCCTGCATCAACGGCCAGGAAGCCACCATGGGAAGCTTGTTAACTCTCGATTTTAATTCATCAAAGCGCATCGCAAATGACCCTTCGTTGCGAAATCATTTTAGAACGGCCCCCGGGAGGAGTCACCTCCCGGGAACCGGCTACTTCGCTAGGATCAGCATAAAACAGCTAGATGACATAGCAGATTTCATGCCGATGAACAGTCGAGCCCTCAGGCCTGCGCGGCCAGCGAAAGGGCACCGTCGCCGGCCGGCGGCCAGGAACCCCAATCGACCAGGATGTTGTCCGTCCCCTCGGCGAGCATGGCGCGGACATCCTCGACCAGGCTCAAATTCCGGAGCGCCTGGAAAAGATGGCCTTCCTCACGTTTGGACGTCAGCTTCGAATGGAAATCATGGATCTGCATGGCGTAGCTCTCCCCTCTTGGAGGGATGTAGGTCCCCCCGACAAACAACGGTTAGTGTTGTACTGCCTTACAACGTCGAGACGGATTTTTGACGGGACTTCAGGTACGGCAAGGTAGGCATGCTGGAAATTCCCCCAAGAAAAAGATAAAGACAAACTTCAAACTTAAAGGACGAAGACGCCTCTCACGCGCTCGTACATCCACAGTGTAACAGAGGTTGGATACCGGGACACTCTCTAACACACCCGCGCGGTGTGTCGGGAGTGTCAGCCGAGCGGAGAGGAGGGTGCGGCGCCGAGCGGCTCGAGCACGCTCGAGCGTTCGGCCGCGGAGCCCCGCTTGAGGATCTCGGCGAGCTCGCGGCCGGGGAGCGGGCGCTGGAAGAAGTAGCCCTGCGCGTAGTCGATGCCGAGCACGCGGAGCACCTCGGCGTCCTCGGCGGTCTCCACCGCCTCCATCACCGTCGCCGTGCCGGCGCGCGCCGCCATCTCCGCCGTGCTCTGGACGATGATCTGCTTGAACGGATCGTGCGCCAGCCCGCGGCAGAAGGTCCCCGAGATCTTGAGGAAGTCCGGGTGGAGGTCCTGGAACAGGTTGAGGTTCGACGACCCCTCGCCGAAGTCGTCGAGCGCGATGCGGAACCCCCGCTCGCGTAGCCGCTGCAGGGTCGACGCGAAGGCGCTGGGGTTGACGATCGTCTGCTGCTCGGTGAGCTCGAGGACGATGTCGCGCTCCTGCAGCCCCGCCGCGTGCACGGCGTCGCAGAGCCGCGCGGCGAACTCGGGGTTGGTCAGCGACCGCGGCTGCACGTTGAGGAAGGTGGCGAGGGAGTTGCCGAGATAGACCACCTCGGTCAGGGCGGCATGGATGCAGATCATGTCCGCCTCGAAGAGGAGCTCCTTCTGCGCCGCGTAGGCGAGGAAGACGGCGGGGCTCCCCAGCACCGAGTGGATCGGCCCGCGCGCCAGGCTCTCGACGCCGAACACCTCGAAGCGCAGGTCGGCGTCCTGGAGCTTGACGACCGGCTGCAGGACGGCGCGGATCAGGTTGGCCGCCATGAAGTCCTCGAGCAGCTCGACGTTCTGCACCTCCCCCTCCCCTTCGAGGGGGACGCCGGGGGCGAGGCATACCGCGCGGCGGTCGAGCAGGTAGCCGCGCAGCCGCGTCAGCCCTTCGGACTTCTCGAGCACCGCGGTGACGCCGAGGACGGAGCAGAGGTCGCGCACCGCCTGGTCGACGTAGCCGCTCAGCACGTAGACCGCGGTGTCGGGGAAGTTGGCGGTGACGAAGCGGACGAGGCGCATGCCGTCGAGCCCGCCGAGCTGCGAGACCGACAGGTCGGTGATCACCACGTCGAAGCGGAAGCAGCGGAGGAGCGCCTCGGCGGCCTCGATCTCCATGCAGGTGGTCAGCTCGATGCCCGGCAGCCGGAGGCAGGCAGCCAGCGTATCGACCACGATCGACTCATCGTCGAGGATCAGGACCCGAAGCACGGCGTCAGTGTCTTTCCATCCGGAGCGCGGAACCGCACCAGGCGTCCCTCGCAGCATCGTCATTGAACAACGGATAGGTCTGACGGAGGTTAACCGCCACCTCGACGTAAGTCAACCGCTGCTCCCTTCCTTCTCGTCGTCCCGGCATCCCGTAGGCTTTCTCCACTCGTAGAGCTCACCGATGTCAGTTTCCGCAACGCAGTTGTAGCATCTCAGCAGGCGCTTTGCCAACGGGCCGCCGCCGGAGCCGAGGGGTCATGGCGCGTCCGTCCTCTCGTCGGTCCGCTCCCAGAGCACGCCGCCGCCGGTGTCGGCGGTGCCAGAAACCGGGTGGTAGAAGTTGCGCAGACGGATGCCGAACGGGTGATCCGGCGGCATCCGCCAGGTGTAGACGTAGTCCGCGCGGCGCTTCCACTGCCACATGCGCAGCCGCCCCGGGCGCGACTCGATGTCGACGATCGGCGGCTTCGGCACGCCGGCGCGGAACTCGACCGGGAAGAAGTCGTAGGTCGCCTCGTAGTTGTCCCAGTCGACCAGCCCCCGCTCGAGGGCGCGGTAGCTCATCGCGTGGCCGAGGATGTCCACCTCGATCCCCCGCCCCTGGTGCTGGAAGAGGAGCGGCAGGATCCGGCTGTCGGGGCGCACCGCGTCGAGCCCGGCGAGGTAGCCCGCCATCTCGCCGCTCAGCGTCCGGTACCCGTGCGCCACGAAGCCGAGGTTGACGAGCGCCACCAGCGAGAGGACGGCGACGCCCGCCCGGCGGCCCCGCGCGCCGAAGCCGGGCGCCAGACAGGGGATCAGCAGCAGGTAGGGGTAGAGGCAGAGCCGGTTCTTCAGCATCGAGCCGCCGGACATCCCCTCGGGGCTGACGAAATAGAGCAGCGCGAAGAGCCCCGCGAGGAGGAGGAAGGCGCGCTCCCCGGCGGTTTCCGGGCGCGGCCGCCGCCACCGCTCCCGTCGCCGCCGCAGCAGGGTGAGGGCGAGGAGGGCGAGGAAGGCGAGCGCCATCCCCCAGGCGAGCCAGCGCTGGGGGCCGCCGAAGGCCGTCATCGCCCCGATGCCGAAGAAGTAGGAGACCAGCTTCCCCAGCGGCCAGTAGGCGGCGACCGTCGCCCCCCCCTCGCGCGAGAAATACCAGGCGGGGAGCACGATCTGCGGCGCCAGCACGGCGACGTGCGCCAGGTGGCGGCGCCAGGAGACCAGGCCGTCGTGGAGCAGCGTGGCGAGCCAGAGCACGGCGATGGCGAGGAGGGCGAGGGCGAAGGAGAGGATGTGCGAGAGGTAGCAGAGCCAGAGCAGCAGGTTGATCCCCACCGCGTAGCCGGGCGACAGGGGGCGCTCGCGGTGCCGCCACCAGCAGCCGACGATGAAGGGGAAGAGGGCGAGGCTGACCGCGAAGTTGTAGAAGCCGAACTGGAAGAGGAAGTTGAAGACGAAGGGGAAGGCGAGGAAGGCGAGCCAGCGGTCGCCTGGGCGCACCGACCCCACCAGGTACCACATCCCCGCCAGGAAGGTCAGCACGTAGCCGGTCGCCAGGAGCTTCTCCGCGGCGAGCGGCGGCACCACGAACATCAGGAGCGCCATCACCCCGTGCCCGATCCAGTTCGGATAGGGGGCCGCGTTGATCCGGTAGTACTGCTGGAAGAGGGGGTAGCGCGCGGGATTCGCCCACTGGCGGAGGATCCACGCGTTGTAGGTGTGGCAGGGGCCGTCGACCGTCGGCAGGTAGTGGACGATCCAGAACGGCACGGCGTGGAGAACGGCGAGCGCGAAGTAGAGGGCGCCGAGGAGGCGCTCTCGCCTGGGGGATTCGTGGGTGGGCTGCATCGTCGCCGTCCGCCGTCTGCTTGCCGGCGAGGGGCGTGAGGATACCTAAGTTTCGTCTTTCCGGAAACGTTCCCCCACCCGCCGGTAGGCCTCGCGGAAGGGGATTCCCTCCGCCATCACCAGGCGGTAGGCCTCCTCTGCGGCGTGGATTCCCGGATCGAGGCGGATGCTCGCCGGGTGGAAGCGGACACCGGGGAGGGCGGCGGCGGCGATGGCGAGGGTCGAGGCGGCGAGGTCGAGGCCGCGGAAGAGGGGGGCCTTGAGGAGCTGGAGGTCGCGGTGGTAGCCGGAGGTCAGCTTGGCGGGGATGGCGAGCGCCTCGGCGAGGCAGGCGTGGGCGGTCGCCGTGCGGCCGCGCATCAGCTCGAAGACGTCGGGGTTGCGCTTCTGCGGCATGATCGAGGAGCCGGTGGTCATCGCCGCCGGCAGGCTCACGAAACCGAACTCGGAGCTGGCGAAGAGGACGAGGTCGGCGGCGAGCCGCCCGAGGTCCTGCATCAGCAGGACGATCTCGAAGAGCACCTGCGACTCGGCCTTGCCGCGCGACAGCTGGACGGCGGTCACCGGCTCCTGGACGACGGCGAAGCCGAGGCTCCGGCGGGTTGCCTCGCGGTCGAGCGGCAGGAGCGGCACGCCGTAGCCGGCGCCCGAGCCCAGCGGGTTCTTCTCGATCCGCCGCGAGCAGGCGAGGAGCCCCTCGGCGTCGTCGCGCAGCTCGGCCGCGAAGCCGCCGGCCCACAGCGCCACGGAGCTCGGCATCGCCTGCTGGAGATGGGTGTAGCCGGGGAGGACGGTCGCCCCCTCGCGCACCGCGAGGTCGTCGAGCGCCGCGGCGACTTCTCCGGCGCCGCGCGCCAATGCCGCGACCTCGTCGCGGAGATAGAGGCGGAGGGCGGCGAGGACCTGGTCGTTGCGCGAGCGGCCGAGATGGAGGCGCCCCCCGGCCTCGCCGATCCGCGCCGTCAGCCGGCTCTCGAGCGCGGTGTGGACGTCCTCGTCCGCCAGCTCGATCCGCCACTCTCCCGCCGCGTGCCCGGCGGCGAGCGCCGTGAGCCCCTCGCGGATCGCGGCGAGGTCGGCGGCCGGCAGGAGCCCGGCCGCCGCGAGCATCCCGGCGTGGGCGAGCGAGGCGGTGACGTCGTAGGGGACGAGGCGCTCGTCGAGACGATGGTCCTCGCCGGCGGTGTAGCGCAAGATCCGCTCGTCGAGCGGCTCCCCCTTGTCCCACAGCCGGGTCATGCCACCGCCTCCACCGGTTCAGCCATCCGCTCGGCGTAGGCGCGCACCAGCCGGGTGTAGAAGCGGGCCCCGGCCAGGATCTCGCTCTCGAGCACGAATTCGTCCGGCGTGTGGGAGCGCTCGGTCTCCCCCGGGCCGCACTTGACGGCGGGGATTCCGGCCAGGAAGACCATGTCGGAGAGGGTCGGCGAGCCGAACAGGGCGGCCTCGGGACGCGCTGCGCGGGCCGCCGCGAAGGCCGCCACGACCAGCGGCGACCCCTCGTCGGTGGCCAGTGGGCGGAGGCGCTCCGAGAGCACCCGCACCTCTCCCCTCACCGCCCGGCGGACCCGCTCGACGATCGCCTCGACGCCGAGCGCCGGCGTGGTTCGCACGTCGAGCACCGCCGTCGCCTCGGCCGGGATCACGTTGCGCGCCGTGCCGGCGGCGAGCTGCGTCGGCTCGAGGGTGATGGCGCCGAGGCGGGGGTGGGGCGGACCGAGATCGATCCCTTCGAGCGCCACCAGGTCGTGGGCGAGCCGGCGCGCGGCGTTGCCCGCCCCGAGCGCCGCCGCGTGGGCGGCGTGGCAGGCGTCGCCGCGGGCGACCAGCTCGAGGACCAGCAGCCCCTTCTGCGCCACGGCGAGGTCGAGCCCGGTCGGCTCCCCCACCACCGCCGCGGCCGGCGGCGTGCCGCGGCGGGCGAGCTCGGCGAGCACCGCCTCGGTGCCGGTCCCCCGCGTCTCCTCCCCCTCGACCAGGGCGAGGGCGAGGGTGAACGGCAGCTTCGCCCCGGCGAAGGCGAGGAACGCGGCGGTCATCGCGGCGACCGCCGCCTTGGCGTCGTTCGACCCCAGGCCGTAGACGCGGCCGTCGGCCACCCGCACGTCCCAGGGGTCGCGCGTCCAGCCGGGGGCCGGCGGCACGGTGTCGAGATGGGTGTCGAAGAGGAGGAGCGGCCCCTCGCCCACGGTCGCCAGCAGGGTCGCCCCCGCGGCGCCCAGGCGGGTCACCGCGACGCCGTTCTTGCGCAGCAGCCCGTGCAGCCGGTCGGCGAGGGCCCCCTCGTCCCCCGAGACCGAGGGGATGGCGGTGATCGCGCGGTGGAGGGCCAGGATCTCCCGGTCGGGGAGCATCAGCCGACCCCCACCCCGGCCAATCCCGCAATCGCTCCCGAGCCGACCTCGTCCAGCTTCCCGGCGGCGGCCTCGGCGGGGGTGAGCACCCGCACGTCGTCGACCACCAGCGTCCCCACCCCTTCGTTGGTGAACACCTCGGCGAGCAGGCCGTCCGGCAGATCGTGGGAGAGGATGTGCACCCGCCGCACCCCGCCGGCGAGCGCCGCCTCGATGGCGGAGGTCTTGGGGAGCATGCCGGCCACCACCCCGCCGGCGTCCTTCAGCCGCCGCAGCCCCGCGAGGTCGGTGTAGGAGACCAGCGAGCCGGCGTCGTCCGGCCGCTCGAGGATGCCGGCGGCGCCGGTGAGGAAGAGGAGCTTCTCGGCGCCGAGCGCCACCGCCAGCGCCGAGGCGATGGTGTCGGCGTTGATGTTGAGCAGCGTGCCGTCGTCGGCCGCCGAGAGAGGGCTGACCACCGGCACGTAGCCGGCGTCCATCAGCGCGGTCAGCACCCGCGGCTCGACGGCGGCGACGTCCCCCACGAAGCCGTAGTCGACCAGCTCCCCGCCGACCTGGACCGGCGGCCGGCGGCGAGCCCGGATCAGCCCGGCGTCGACCCCCGAGACCCCCACCGCCGGCAGACCGGCAGCGCGGCAGGCGGCGAGCAGGCGGGTGTTGGCGGCGCCGTTGAGCACCATCGTCGCCACCTCGAGCGCCGGAGCGTCGGTCACCCGCCGCCCCTCGACGAAGCGGCTCTCGGCGCCGAGGGCGCGGGCGAGCCCGGTCGACTGGGTGCCGCCGCCGTGCACCAGCACGACGCGGATCCCCACCTGGTGGAAGACCTCGATCTGCTCCACCAGGTCGCGCACGGTCGAATCGCGCTCGAGGGCGCCGCCCCCCACCTTGATGACGAAGGTCTTCCCCTTGAAGATCCGGATGTACGGGACCGCGTGCTTCAGGGCGGTCGCCTCGGCGGTGCGCTGGCCGACGTCTTTCATGATTTCCTCCTATCCTCTGAGCAGACGGTGCAACAGCGCCATCTGCGCCCACATGCGGTTTCTCGCCTCGTGGACCACGACGCTGCGCGGTCCGTCGAGCACCTCGTCCTTCACCACCACGTTGCGCCGCACCGGCAGGCAGTGCATGAACCGGCAGTCCGGCGCGGCGCCCGCGAACCATTCCTCGCCGACGCACCAGCCGCGGAGGCCGGCGCGGAACGCCCCCTCGGCCGCCGGGTCGCCGTAGTGGAGGGGCGAGGTCCACGACTTGGCGTAGAGCACCCGCGCGCCTTCGAGCGCCTCGGCGCGGTCGGCCGTCTCGCGGAGCGAGCCGCCGGAGAGCCCGGCCGCCGCCCGCGCCCGCGCCATCACCGGCTCGGGGAGCGCGAACCCCTCGGGCCGGAGCACGGTGACGTCCATCCCGCGCAGCGCCGCCATGTGGACGGCGGCGGCGGGGACGGCGAGCGGCAGCGGCTTCGGGTGCCAGGCCCAGGAGAGCACGAACCTGCCGCCGCGGGCCGGAATCCCCAGGTCGTCCATCGTCTTCCAGTCGGCCAGTGCCTGGCAGGGGTGATCGATCGCCGATTCGAGGTTGATCGTGGGGACCGCCGAGGCAGCCGACGCCGCCGCCATGGCGCGGAACGTCGAGTCCGCGAGGTCGGCCGCGAGGTCGGTGCCGCCGGCGAAGGAGCGGATGCCGAGGGCGTCCGCGTACCCCGCCAGCACCGGGATCGCCTCGCGCACGTGCTCGGCCGCGGCGCCGTCCATCACCACCCCGTCGCGGGTCTCGAGCAGCCAGGTCCCCTGCCCGGGCGAGACCACGAACGAGCTGCCGCCGAGCCGCGCCATCCCCGCCTGGAAGGAGGCGAGGGTGCGCAGCGACGGATTGAAGAAGAGGAGGGCGAGGATCTTGCCCTTGAGCGCCTCCGGCTCCGGCCGCCGCTCGAGGCGCGACGCGAGGGCGAGCAGCTCCGCGACGGCCTCGGGCGCGAGTTCGGAGAGCGCGAGAAAGTCCTTCATCGGGGGATCTCCGCCAGGGCCCGGGCGAGCGCCGCGACGTGCGCTTCCTCGAGGACCAGCGGCGGCAGCAGGCGGACGATCCGCGGATCGCCGCTGGTGCCGGCGAGGATCCCCTTCGCCAGCAGCTCGTCGACGATCTCCCGCGCCGGGCGCGAGGTGCGCAGGCCGAGCAGGAAGCCTTCTCCCTGGATGGCGTCGACCGGTCCCACCCGGCAGGTGTCGCGGATGAGTTGAGATAGGGTGCGCACCCGCGCCAGCAGCCCGTCGGACTCGATCGTCTCGATCACCGCCTCGATCAGCGCGCAGGCGAGCGGGCCGCCGCCGAAGGTGCTCCCGAGGTCCCCCTTCCGGAGTCCCCCCGCCACCGCGTCGCTCACCAGCACGGCCCCGGCCGGGAAGCCGCCGGCGAGCCCCTTGGCGGTGGTCAGCAGGTCGGGGGTGACGCCGTAGGCCTGTGCCGCGAACGGATGGCCGGTGCGCCCCATGCCGCACTGCACCTCGTCGAGGATCAGCAGGGCGCCGGCCTGCCGCGTCAGCTCGCGCGCCGCCGTGAGGTACTCGGCCCCGAGGCCGACCGCGCCAGCGAGCCCCTGGATCGGCTCGGCGATCAGCGTCGCGACGTCGCCTCCTCCCAGCGCCGCTTCCAGGGCCGCCAGGTCCCCCCGCGGCACGAAGGTCACTGCGAACGGGGTGCGCGGGAAGCCGTACCACCCGTCCGACTTGTGGCTCACCGCCGCCGCCGCCGCCGTGCGGCCGTGGAACGCCCCCTCGAGAGCCACCACGCGGCTCCTCCCCGTATGCCGGAAGGCGAGGCGCAGGGCGTTCTCGTTCGCCTCGGCGCCGCTGTTGACCAGGAAGGCGCGGGTGAGGCCGGCCGGCCCGAAGCGCACCAGCCGCTCGGCCGCGCGGGCGCGCACGGCGAGCGGCACCGAGTTGCTCTGGAAGAACAGCTCCGCCGCCTGGTTCCCCAGCGCCGCCACCAGCCGCGGATGCCGGTAGCCGAGGAGGGCCACGGCGTGGCCGCCGTAGAAGTCGATCAGCGAACGGCCGTCGCGCGTCTCGACGATCACCCCATCCCCCCGCACCGGCTCTACGGGCGTGTGGGCGTAGACGGGGAGGAGCCAGCGCTCCTCGTCGAGCTCGGCCTGCAGGGTCGTCGGAGGGGGCATCGTTTCATTCATGGGGTTCTCCTCACAGCCAGCCCAGCCCGGGCAGCTTCAATCCCGCCGTCTCCGGGAAGCCGAGCAGCCGGTTCATCCATTGGATGGCGCCGCCGGCGGCGCCCTTCACCAGGTTGTCGATCGCCGAGAAGACCACCAGGTGGTCGCCCGACGCCGCGGCCGACAGGCGGGCGCGGTTGGTCCCCACCACGTCCTGGAGGCGGGGGGGATCGGCCAGCACGTCGACGAACGGCGCTCCCGCGTAGAAGCCGGCGAGGGCCGCCTGGACCTCCCCGGCCGGCATCGGCCGCAGCAGCCGCGCCTGCACGGTGGCGTGGATGCCGCGCGCGAACGGCCCCGCCTGCGGCGTGAAGAAGATCTCCGGCGTCTCCTCCATACCGGAGGCTGCGGCGGCCAGGGCGCGCATCTCGGGCTCGTGCCGGTGGCGCAGCGAGTTGTAGGCGAAGAGGTTGCTCCGCCGCGCCGGGTGGTGGGTGGTGGCCGTCGGCGTCCGCCCCGCCCCGGTGCTGCCGGTGACGGCGACCACCGACAGCCGCGGCTCGATCAGCCCGAGCTTCAGCAGCGGCACGGCGGCGAGCAGGGTCGCGGTGACGAAGCACCCCGGATGGCCGACGTGCCCCGCGGGTGTCTCCGGGAGATGCTCCGGCAGGGCGCAGCGGAACTCGCCCAGCCGCCCCGGCGCGCCGTGCGGATGCCCGTAGACCGCCTCGTAGGCGCTCGCCTCGGCGAACCGGAAGTCGGCCGACACGTCGACGACCTTGATCCGGCTGCCGGCCTTCTCCGCCGCCGTCAGGACCGCGTCGAGGAGGGGCGCCGCGGCGCCGTGGGGGGCGGCGCAGAGCACCGCCGCCGTCGCCGCCTCGCCGATCGTCCGCTCCACCGCCTCGCGGCCGGCGAACGCCAGCCCGGGGTAGCACCCCGCGAGCTGCGGGAAGGCGGCTTCGACCACGCCTCCCGCCTGGCTGTCGGAGAGGACCGCCGCCACCTCGAGGTGTGGATGGTTGGCGAGGAGGCGCAGCAGCTCGCCGGCCACGTAGCCGGTGCCGCCCAAGATCACGGCGGGGACGGTGGGGACGGGAGAGGTCATCCCGCCCCGACCTCCAGGGGCGCCGCCACGCCCAGCCCCAGCGCCCCGCGCACCAGCGCCGACAGCCGCTCCCCCTCGGTCCGCGCATTGATCGCGGGGACCCCCAGCTCGTCCTCGATGATCCGCGTCCCGGCGAGGTTGTCGGTCGCCGGGCCGGTCACCGCCGCGGGCTCGATGCCGAACCGCTCGCGGAGCATCCGCACGCCACCCCAGGCCGCCACCGGATCGTTGGCGGCGAGCACCACGGCGGTCATCGCGGCGCGGATCGAGGGATCGTCGAGGATCGCCGCCACCCCGTAGGCGCCGAGGAGGCCGTCGCCGAGCTCGGCCACGATGGCGTCCGGCCGGCCGGCGGCGAGGCGGGTGACCAGCGTCCGCATCGCCGCGGGGGCGTTCCCCGGCGTGGTCGAGACCACCCCGAGGTCGGTGAACAGGGCGGTGGCGCGCGCCCCGGCGTCCTCCATGGCGAGCACGTCGCGGCGCAGCGAGACGCCGGTCGCCTTGAGCCCGTCGACGGTCAGCCCCGCGTGGCTCAGGTGACGGACCAGGGTGCAGGCGGCAGCCGTCTTGCCGCAGTTCATGCAGGAGCCGACCAGGGCGACCACCGGCACCCCGGCGGCGTCGAGCGGCGCCGCCGGGTCCAGAGGCTCGCCGCCGATGCGCGCGGCGATCCCGATCCGCTCGCCGAGGTAGGGGAAGTGGAGCACCGCTCCCAGCACCTCGCACTCGAAAGGGGCGCCGAGGTCGGGGTTCGTCGAGTCGCAGATCCCGATCACCCCCCCCATGTTGAGCAGGTGCACGGTGTCTCCCGGAGCCAGCCGCTCGGGCAGGTGCCCCGAGTAGCCGAACAGGGCGTGGCGGTGGCCGAGGGCGCCGGCGATCACGTCCCCCTTCTTGACCTGCGCCATGCGGCCGCTCGGCAGCTCGAGCTGGCTGTAGGTGGTCTTGTCGTTGCGCACCCGCACGGCGATCACCACCCCCTCCTCGCAGGGGATGTCGGCGCTCACCCGCACCTCGCGCTTCAGGCCGCAGGCGCGGGTGACCGAGGCGATCTTGTCGAGCAGCACGGTCTTCATGACGTCTCCTCTCCGGCAGCCACGGGAACGGCCGGGGCCGCGCGGGCGTAGAGCTCCCCCGGCAGCGCCACGATGCGCGAGAAGCCGCGGGCGTCGGCGGCCGACCACTCCCCCGCCGCCTCGCCGTAGACGCCGCGCGAGGCGGCCCGCAGCGAGAACGGGGAGGCCACCCCCTCGACGAACACGGAGCCCGGGCGGAACAGGAGGTGGACGTCCCCGGTCACCCGCTGCTGCGAGGAGAGGAGGAGCGCCTCGATGTCGCGGCAGACCGGATCGAGGTGCTGTCCCTCGTGGACCAGGTCGCCGTAGACGGCCGAGACCGTCTCCTTGACCCGGATCTGCCGGCCGGTCAGGACCAGCTTCTCGAGCTCGCGGTGGGCGTTGAGCAACACCTCGGCGGCCGGCGCCTCGAAGGCGACCCGCCCCTTGATGCCGAGGATCGTCTCGCCGAGGTGGATGCCGCGGCCGATGCCGTACCCCTGCGCCGCCTTCTCCACCGCCTCGATCAACGCCACGGGAGCGAGCGCCTCGCCATCCCAGGCGGAGGGTACCCCCTGCTCGAAGGCGACCGTGTGGCGCACGGGGGGCAGCGGAGAGTCGAAGGCGCCTTTGGTCAGCACCCAAGCGCTCTCGGGGATCGAGGCCACGCTGTCGAGCGTCTCCTGGCCGCCGATCGTCACCCCCCAGAGGCCGCGGTTGATCGAGTACGCGGCGCCGGACGGCGGCACGGGGAGGCCGCGCGTCTCCAGATAGGCGACCTGCTCCGCCCGCGGGCGGGGCTCGTCGCGCACCGGCGCCAGGATCTCGAGGGCGGGATCGAGGGTGCGCAGGGCCACCTCGAAGCGCACCTGGTCGTTGCCGGCGGCCGTGCAGCCGTGCGCGACGGTGCGCGAGCCGAGGCGGGCGGCGGCCTTCGCCACCTCCTGCGCCTGGATCACCCGCTCGGCGCCGACGCAGAGCGGATAGACCTGCCCGCGCCGCACGTTGCCGACGACGAGGAAGCGCAGCACGCGGTCGAAGAAGTCCTGCCGCGCGTCGATCAGCAGGTGGTCCGCGGCGCCGAGGACGCGCGAGCGCCGCGCCAGCTCCGCGGCCGCCGCGGCGTCGAGCCCGCCGGTGTCCACGGTCACGGTGACCACCGGCCGCCCATGGGTCTCGGCCAGCCAGGGGATGGCAAATGAGGTGTCCAGCCCGCCCGAAAAGGCGAGCACGATGGGATCGGCCATGACCTTACCCCTCCTTGGGGAAGCTGCTTTCGAGACGGCGGATGAGACGTTTCTGGTCGGCGGCCGAGGCGGTGGCGACGAAGATCGTGTCGTCCCCCGCCATCGTCCCCACCAGCTCGGGCCAGCCGGCGCGGTCGAGGGCGATGGCCACCGCCTGCGCGGCGCCCGCCATGGTGAAGACGACGGTGAGGTGGGCTCCCGCGGGCTTCGCCCCGCGCAGGAAGTGGGCGACCTCGGCGAGCCCCGGGTCGACCCCGCGCTCGTCACGCCCCTCGCGCCCCGCCCGCTGGGGGGCAGCGCGTAGCGCCCGCCGATCCACCCTACTCCGAGGTCCCGCAGGTCGCGGCTGACGCTCGACTGCGTGGCCGCGATCCCCCGCGCCCGCAGCCGGTCCACGAGCTCCCCCTGGCTGGTCACCCGCTCTGCCTGGAGGATCGCCAGCACCACCTGCTGCCGGGCTTCGCGATGTTCGTGGTCGGAGGGCATGGTCGTTGGGCTCGGCTCAATATCGATTGCAAATCGATGCGCATAGCGTTGCATGCGAAGCATGGATTGTCAAGCCGGCCGGCTTTGTCGCCTCCTCGCGCGACCCTGTTCCCTTGCGACGCGACGCCGGGTTAGGATGCCGGCGCGATTTCCCGGGCGTAGAATGGAGGCGGAGGGTGACTCATGGCGGTGCCGATACAGAAGCAGCTGCTGACCATCGCGGAGTTCGAGCGCGCCTGGGACGGCGGGGCCTTCCCCCCCGACGCACGGCTGGAGCTGATCCGCGGAGAGATCCTTGAGATGACGCCGATCGGCGACCGTCACGCCCTCTGCGTCATGTGGCTCTGCGACCTGCTGGCGGATCTCCGGCCGCTCGGCATCCTCAGCCCGCAGAACCCTCTTCGCCTTCCCGCACAGGAGTCGATCCCCCAGCCCGACGTCGTCGTCCTCCGGCGCCGGGCGGACTTCGGCTCGCGCCCTCCCCGCGCCGAGGACGTCCTCCTCCTCGTCGAGGTGGCGGACACCTCCCTCGTCTACGACCGTAAGCGGAAGCTCCCCCTCTACGCCGAGAACGGCATCCCCGAGGCCTGGCTGATCGATCTCAATTCGGACACCGTCCTCGTGCACCGCCGGCCAACCCGCCAGGGGTATCAGGAGGTGCGCGCCTACCGCCGCGGCGAGTCGATCTCGCCCGAGGCGTTCCCCGACAAGAGCTTCGCCGTCGCCGAGATCCTCGGCCCTGCCTGATTCCGGTTTTCGGATTTCCGCCGCTCAGCGCGGCGCGAGGTACACGGTCGCTCCGTGCCCCTGGAGCTTCACGCGGCCGGACTCGATGGCGACGATGGTGAAGCCGCCGACGCTCTCGCCAGGCCCCATCACCCGCCCGTCGAGCACCGCCACGGGATGGTCCTGGGAGTAGGCGATGCCGTTCAGCTTGACCTGCCCGCCGCCGGGGACCGGCACCTCGCCGGTGTACACCTTCCCCTCCTCGAGCCCGCCGGCGGGGGGAGTCGGCTGGGGGGGAGGAGCGGCAGACTGGGGCGCGGACGCCTCAGGAACCGGCGCGGCCTGAGCCGGGACCGTGTTGGGGGTGGGATCGGGAAGCGGCTCGACCGCGAGGGGGGCGGGCGCCGGCGGCGCGGGCCTAGGCGCGGCTGGCGCGGGCGTCTCGGGGCGCGGCGCCGGCGGCGCCAGGGGAAGTTTGGCGGGCGGCGTGGCGGAGACTGCCGGAGCCGCCGGAGCCTCGACGATCGTGGCCGCCGGAGCCGGTGCAGGCGAAGCGGGGGCGGCGGGAGCCGGCGCGGGGGTGGCTGCCGCCACCTGGGGAGCCGGAGCCGGGGGCGCCGTCTTGTGGAAAGGCCCCCAGCCGGCGAAGAAGGCGAGGGCGAAGAACGCCGCCGCCAGGACGCAGCCGACGCCGAGCCCGGCGAGCAGGGTGAGGAGCGGCGAGCGCGGCGGCGTCTCGGCCGCTCCCATCGCATAGGGGACCCCCTGGCGCAGGGAATCCTGCCGCGCCGCTTCCTGCCGGGCCTTCTTGAGCGCATCGCTGATCAGGCTCATGTGAACTTCCCCTCCAGCTCGCGGATCGCCCGCCGCACCTGCCACCAGGTCAGCAGGTCCTTCCCTTCGACGAACCCCGCCAGCAGCGCCTTGTCGCACACCGCGTTGACCAGCCGCGGGATGCCCCCCGAGTAGCGGAAGATGGCGCGGATCGCCGCGGAGGTGAAGGCCGGGCGTCCGTTGGCGCCCACCACCTGGAGGCGGTGCTGGATGTAGCGCTCGATCTCGGGGCGCGAGAGAGGGGTCAGATGGTAGCGCACGGTGATCCGCTGGCGGAGCTGGCGCAGGCTGCGGTCGTCGAGCTTCTCGCGCAGCTCGGGCTGGCCGATGAGGACGATCTGCAGCAGCTTGCGCTGGTCGGTCTCGAGGTTCGAGAGGAGCCGCACCTGCTCGAGGAGCTCGGCCGAGAGGTCCTGCGCCTCGTCGATCAGCAGCACCACGTCATTCCCCTTGGCGAGCTGGTCGAGCAGGAACTCGTTGAGCAGGGCAAGGCAGGTGGCGCGGTCCGCCTTCCCGGGAGTCAGCCCCAGCTCGGTGAGGATCGAGCGCAGGAGCTGGGTGGGGTTCAGGCAGGGGTTGAGGATCAGGGCGGTGACGTAGTTGGGCCCCAGCTCTTCGAGGAGCGCCCGGCAGAGGGTCGTCTTCCCCGCGCCGACCTCGCCGGTGACCTGGATGAACCCCTTGCGCTCCCGGATGCCGAACAGGATGTGGTTGTACGCCTCCCGGTGGCGGTCGCTGAAGAACAGGAACCGGGGATCGGGGGTGATGTTGAACGGCGGCTCGCGGAAGCCGTAGAACTGGTCGTACATCGCAGGGTGACTCTCTCACATCCCGGAGGCCGCCGCCGGCTCCCCTGACCCCTCGCCCTTGAGGTACTTGCCGTACCAGGCGAGGTAGCGCTCGTAGCGGTCCTTCTGGTAGCTCGGCTTCGAGATGCTGTGGCTCTGGCCGGGGTAGATCACCAGCTCGGTGTCGCGGCCGAGGCGGCGTAGCGCCTGATAGAACTGCTCGGCGTTCAGCAGCGGCACGTTGACGTCCTCCGCGCCGCCCAGGATCAGGGTGGGGGTGGTGATCTTCTCGACCTGAAAAAAGGGGGAGATGCGCGTCCAGCGCTCCGGATGCTGCCAGGGGAGGCCGAGCTCCGCCTCCCACTCCCGCTGATAGTGGTCGGTGCCGTAGTTGGCGAAGTAGTTGAACTCGCTCGCTCCCGAGGTCGCCGCCTTGAAGCGCCGGGTCTCGGTGAGGACGTGGTCGGTGAGGATGCCGCCGTAGCTCCACCCCCCCACTCCCAGGCGGTCGGGGTCCGCCACTCCCATCGCGATGGCGCCGTCGACGGCGGACATCACGTCCTGATAGTCCTTGTTCCCCCAGTCGGCCCAGATCGCGCGGCTAAAGGCGCTGCCGTAGCCCATCGACCCGCGCGGGTTCGCCGCCACCACCGCGAAGCCGTGGGCGGCGAGCATCTGCCACTCGGTCTGGAAGGAGGTGTCGTACTGCGCCGTGGGGCCGCCGTGGATGCGCAGGATGGTCGGCAGCTTCACCCCCGGTTTCGCGCCCGGAGGCAGGGTCAGGAAGGCGTCGATCTTCGTGCCGTCGGCGCTGGTCGCCTGGAAGCGCTTCACCTCGCCCAGCCGGATCCCCGCCAGGAAGCCGTCGTTGGTCCGGGTCAGGCGGCGCAGTGAGCCGGCGCCCTTGTCCTCTGCAGAAACGGCGGAGATCTCGGCAGGGCGCTGCGGGGTGCTCTCGAGCACGGCGATCTCGCCGTGCGGAGCGAGCGTAAACGCCTGCACCACGCGGTCGCCGTCGACCACCCGCTCGATCGCTCCGCCGGCGGCGGGAATGCGCGCCAGGTGGTCGTTCCCTCCTTCCTCGATCAGGAAGTAGATCGCCTTGCCGTCCGGTGAGAAGCGCGGCGCCTCGACGTTGCGGTCGAGGTCGAGGGTCAGCGCCCGCGGCTCGCCGCCGGCAACCGGCACCACGGCCAGGTGGGTGGTGGCGTACCAGATGTCCTTCGGCTCTCCCCCCGCCACGTAGGCGATCCACCGGCCGTCCGGGCTGAAGGCCGGCGCGCGGTCGGCGCCGGGGGAGCTGACGACGGCGCGCGGCGTCTGCCCCGCCTTGGCCTCGACCAGGAAGATGTCGCTGTTGTCGTTGGCGTCCGGGTCCTTCGTGCGGTTGCTGGCGAAGGCGAGCGTCCGCCCGTCGGGCGACCAGACGGGGTCGTTGTCGTCGTAGGGGCCGGAGGTGACCTGCACGCTCGCCCTGGTGGCGACGTCGAGCACGTAGAGGTGCTGCCGCAGCTCGCGCAGGAACCCCTCGCCGTCGCGCAGGAACTGCAGGCGGTGGATGACGATCGGCTTCGGCGTCTTCTGGGTCTCCGGCTTGCCGCCGCCGGCCTTGTCGTTGCTCTCGGGCTGGTTCTCGGGGTCGTCGGGATCGACGTCCCCCACCACCAGGGCCAGGCGCTTGCCGTCCGGAGACCAGACGAGGTCGGAGACGTCCCCCTTGTAGTCGCTCAGGCGGACCGCCTCGCCGCCGCGGCGGTCGAGCAGCCAGACCTGGGATTTCTTGCCGTCCCGCCCGGAGAGGAAGGCGAGGTAGCGGCCGTCCGGGCTGAAGCGCGGATGCGATTCCGGCTTCGGGCTCGCGGTCAGCCGCAGCGGCTCGCCGCCGGCGAACGGCAGCAGGTAGAGGTCGGAATCGCTCGTATCCTCCTTGGCATCGAGCCAGCGCACGGTGTACGCGACCGCGCTGCCGTCCGGGCTGAGCTGCGGGTCGCTCACCGTCTTCAGGGAGAAGAGGTCGTCCACCCGCAGCGGGCGGGGCGGGGACGCCGCGGCAGCGGATGCGACGGCCGGCAGGACGGCCAGCGCGGCGGCCAGCAGAACAGGGGCCAGGCGGAAGGCGGATCGGTTCATCGGGGCTCCTCGTCAGATCTTACAAATCCTACCAGGACCGGCGGCGGGGGATCGGATAGACTTCTCTGTCGCCTCTAGATTCCAAGGAGCCTTCATGAACTGCAAGCTCGCCTCCGCCGTCGCTCTGCTGTCCGTCCTCGCCCCCCTCGCGCTCGCCGCCGAGGAGCCGGTCGACCTCGCGATGATGACCCGCATCCGCGACGAGGGACTGCACCACTCGCAGGTCATGGAGACCCTCTACCAGCTCACCGACCGCAACGGCGCCCGTCTCACCGGCTCCCCCGCGCTCAAGCGGGCGAACGACTGGACCCGCGATCAATTCACCAAGTGGGGGCTGGCCAACGCGCACCTCGAGGGGTATCCGTTCGGCCGCGGCTGGGAGTTCAGCTCCTGCCAGGTGCGGATGGTGGCGCCGCGGACCTCGGTCCTGCTCGCCTACCCGAAGGCCTGGACGCCGGGGACGAACGGCGCCGTGCGCGGCCCGGTGATCCGGGTCAAGGCGGACGCGATCAGCGACCTCGAGGCCTACCGCGGCAAGCTCGCCGGCAAGATCGTCCTGCTCGACGACGCCCGGGACTTCAAGGCGACGGCGGCCGAGGTGCGCACGCTGCCGGACGGCAACTCCTCCTCCAACCTCCCCGAGCGCTATTCGAAGGAGGACCTCGAGCGCCTCTCGAGCTTCGAGATCCGCGCCGGCAGCGGCAACCGCAGCACCGATCCGCGCTCCGACGGGATCCAGCGCTTCAAGCTGCGGACGGCGCTCCAGGAGTTCCTGGCGCAGGAGAAGCCGCTCGCCACCCTCGAGGCGAGCGGCCGGCTGAACGGCATCCTCGGGGTGGCCGGCGGCGGCTCCTGGGAAGACGGCAAGACCTCGACCGTCCCCGGCCTGCTGCTGACCGCCGAGCACTACAACGAGATCGTCCGCCTGATCAATCACGGCGAGCCCGTGGAGCTCGAGGTGGAGGTCGCCGCCCGCTTCGTCGACGACGACAAGCAGGCCTACAACACCCTGGCCGAGATCCCCGGCACCGACAAGCGCGACGAGCTGGTGATGGCCGGCGCCCACCTCGACTCCTGGCACACCGGAACCGGCGCGACGGACAACGCCGCCGGCAGCGCCGTGGTGATGGAAGCGGCCCGCATCCTGAAGACGCTCGGCGTCAAGCCCCGGCGCACCATCCGCTTCGCCCTCTGGAGCGGTGAGGAGCAGGGGTATTACGGCTCGATCGCCTACGTGCAGAAGCACTTCGCGACGCGTCCCAAGCTCCCGGAAACGAAGGAGACCAAGGACCTCCCCTTCTTCATGCGCGAGGAGACCTGGCCGCTCCAGCTCAAGCCCGAGCACGCCAAGCTCTCGGCCTACTACAACCTCGACAACGGCAGCGGCCGCATCCGCGGCATCTACACCCAGGAGAACGCCGCAGTCAAACCGATCTTCGCCGCCTGGCTCGCCCCCTTCGCCGACCTCGGAGCGGACACCGTGACGATGCGCAGGACGGGCAGCACCGACCACGTGCAGTTCGACGGCGTGGGGCTGCCGGGCTTCGAGTTCATGCAGGATCCGCTGGACTACCTCTCGGTCACCCACCACACGGACCTCGACACCTACGACCACGCTCCAGCCCAGGATCTGATGGAGGCCTCGGTGATCATGGCGGCCTTCCTCTACGACACCGCGATGCGCCCCGAGATGCTCCCCAGGAAGCCGCTGCCGACCGAGCGGGCCGACGAGAGGAGAGCCCTGGCGCCGAAGGCGGCCGATCCGGAGATGAAACCGGCGGCCAAACCGGATGTCAAACCCGACGTCAAGCCGGACGCCAAGCCCGATCCGCAAAGCACCGATCCGAAGGGGGAGGGCAAGCCGTGAAGCAACGCCGATTGGGGAAAGACGGGCCGGCCGTTTCGGCCCTCGGGCTCGGCTGCATGGGGATGTCCGACTTCTATGCCGGACGGGACGACCAGGAGTCGCTCGCCACCCTCGAGCGGGCGTTCGAGCTCGGCATCACCTTCTATGACACGGCGGACATGTACGGCCCCTACACCAACGAGGAGCTGGTGGGCCGCTGGCTCCAGGGCAAGAGGGATCGCGTGGTCCTGGCCACCAAGTTCGGCATCGTCCGCGATCCGAGCAATCCGGCCGTCCGCGGGGTGAACGGCAGACCCGACTACGTGCGCACCGCCTGCGAGGGGAGCCTGCGCCGTCTGGGGGTGGAGACGATCGACCTCTACTACCTCCATCGGGTCGACGCGAAGACGCCGATCGAGGAGACGGTGGGGGCCATGGCCGGGCTGGTCAAGGAAGGGAAGGTGCGCCACCTCGGCCTCTCCGAGGTGAGCCCGGACACCCTGCGGCGGGCGCACGGCGTCCACCCGATCGCGGCGGTGCAGAGCGAGTACTCGCTGTGGAGCCGCGACCCGGAGGACGGCATCCTCGCCGCCTGCCGCGAGCTGGGGGTCGGCTTCGTCCCCTACAGCCCGCTCGGCCGCGGCTTCCTCACCGGCCAGCTCAAGAAGTTCGAGGACCTGGAGCCGGACGACTACCGCCGCCACTCGCCGCGCTTCCAGGGGGAGAACTTCCAGAAGAACCTCGACCTCGTGGCGCGCATCGGGGAGATCGCCAGGGCCAAGGGGTGCACCCCCGCCCAGCTCGCCCTCGCCTGGGTGCTCGCCCAAGGGGACGACCTCGTCCCCATCCCCGGCACCAAGCGCCGCAAGTACCTCGAGGAGAACGTGGGCTCGCTCGACGTCCTGCTGACCGCCGAGGACCTTCAGAAGATCGACGAGATCGCCCCCAAGGGCGCCGCCGCCGGGCTGCGGTACCCGGAAGCGATGATGGCGACGTTGGACCGGTAGGAAGGGTAGCTCCTACCCCTGATCCCCCTCGTCCCCGCCGCCCGCGTTGGCGCAGCGCGGCTCGACCCAGAGGCGGCTGTCGCGGGCGGTGAGGAAGTGGGCGGCTTCGGGGCCCCAGGTGCCGGCGGGGTAGACGGGGAGGTCGGAGTGCCCCTGCTCGTCCCAGTACTCGAGGATCGGCATCACGATCTTCCATGCCTCCTCGACCTGGTCGCGGCGCATGAACTGCGAGGCGTCGCCGTTGACCACGTCGAGCAGCAGCGTCTCGTAGGCCTCCGGCTCCGGCATCTTGAACGCTTCCTTGTAGCTGAAGCAGGTCTCGACCGCGGCGAGACGCATGTTCGACCCCGGCCGCTTGGCCTGGAAGCGCAGGGCGATGCTCTCCTGCGGCTGGATGCAGAGCAGCAGCCGGTTGGGCTCCATCTCGCCGATCGCCGAGGTGGGGAACGACTGGTGCGGCACCGGCCGGAACTGGATGCAGACCTCCGAGGCGTGGACCGGCAGCCGCTTGCCGGTGCGCAGGTAGAAGGGGACGTCCTGCCAGCGCCAGTTGTCGACGAACATCTTGAGCGCCACGAAGGTCTCGGTCGTCGAATGGGGATCGACCCCCGTCTCGGCGCGGTAGGCCGGCACCTTCTGTCCTCCGATCAGCCCGGGGCCGTACTGGCCGCGCTCGACGAAGTGGTGGACGTCCTCCGGCTTCAGGCGGCGGACGGCCTTCAGCACATCCACCTTCTTGTTGCGCAGCTCGTCGGCGTCGAAGCTGACCGGCGGCTCCATGGCGATCAGGCAGAGCACCTGGGTGAGGTGGTTCTGCACCATGTCGCGGAGCGCCCCCGAGTGGTCGTAGTAGCCGCCGCGGGTCCCCACCCCCTCCTCCTCGGCGACGGTGATCTGCACCGAGTCGATGTAGCGCCGGTTCCACAGCGGCTCGTAGACCGAGTTGGCGAAGCGGAAGGCGAGGATGTTCTGCACCGGCTCCTTGCCGAGGTAGTGGTCGATGCGGAAGATCTGCCCCTCGTCGAACAGGCCGCCGAGGAAGCCGTTGAGCTCGCGGGCGGAGTCGAGGTCGTGGCCGAACGGCTTTTCGAACACCAGGCGCGAGCGCGCCGGGTCGTTCAGGCACCCCGCGTCGTGGAGATGCTGGGCGACCATCTGCATCACGGTCGGCGGCGTCGCCAGGTAGAAGACCCGCGTCGCGAGCTTCCCCGCCTGCGTGTCGAAGGCGTTCAGCGAGTCGTTGAGCCGCTGGTAGGCCGCGGCGTCCGCGAAGTCGGCCCGCTGGTACTCGAGATGGGCGGCGAACGCCTGCCAGGACGTCTCCTCGGGCTTCCCCTGACGGCCGAACTGATCCACCCCGTCGCGCAGGTGCTGCGCGTAGGCGGCCGGCTCGAGCTCCTTGATGTCGAGGGCGAAGACCTTGAACGGCTCGGCGAGCGACTTGTCGAGCCAGAGGTTGTAGAGGGCCGGGATCAGCTTGCGCCAGGCGAGATCGCCGCCGCCGCCGAAGATCACGAATGCCGTCGGACTCGTCGTTCGTACACCCAACGTAGGGCCTCCCTCTCTCTTAAAGTGTCAGTCCCAGGGCCTCGAACGCGGCGCGCGTCCGGTCCAGGTCGCGGTGCCAGATCTCGCGCATGCCGAGCCGGCAGGCCACCTCGGCGAACATCGGCCGGTCGTCGACGTAGACCACCTCCGCGGGATCGGCCTGGGCCACGTCGAGCGCCAGGCGGAAGATGTCCTCGTCCGGCTTGCGGAAGTGGACGTAGCTCGAGACCACGAAGATGTCGACGAATTCCTTGAGCTTGAAGCGCCGGATGCGGTCGGCGGTCAGCTCCCGCCCCTCGTTGCTCACCACCACGATCTTGAAGCCGTGCCTGGCCTTGAGCCGCTTGTACAGATCGATCATCTCGGGGAAGGCGCGGGCCTGCGACAGCATGAAGTCGACCACCTGGTCCTCGGTGAAGCTGCGCGGCTGATAGAAGACCACCCGCTGCAGGTAGACCGAGAGGCTGATCTTGCCGGCCTCGTAGGTGTCGTAGGTCAGGTGATGCCGCTCGTCCATCTCGTCGGGATCGATGTCGAACTGCGCCGCCACCGCCTTGCGCAGCCCGCGGTCCCAGCCGTTGGTCAGCAGCACGCCGCCGAGGTCGGTGAACAGATGGGTGATGGTCATTCGGAGGTCTCCACAACAGCGACGGGGAACTCGGCCAGCAGGCGGTCGAGCGTCCGCGCCACCGCGTCAGGCGCCAGCACGCCGGCCGGCAGATACGCGACCATCCAGGCGCGGCGGGTCTCCGCCGTCACCTTGACCCGCTGGCTGTCGGTGATCGGGGTGCCGAAGGGGCCCTCGGCGTCGGCGAGCAGCGGCTTCCCCTCGAGATTGAACGGGCCGCGCAGCGATTCGTAGCTCTCGCCGGGCTTCCCCGCCCGCAGCACGACCGGCGGCGTGATGCTCCCCTCGGCGACGATGCAGCAGGGGACGGCGAGCTCGACGGAGACGCAGTTGTTGAGGTCGACCAGCGGGTGGATCGCCGGCAGCTCGTCCCCCTTGAGCAGCCGCCGCAGCAGCGCCTCGGACGACGGACGGTAGCGGGTGGGATCGCAGCCGGCGGCGCGGAACAGCGAGCGCAGGGCGGCCACCGTCGGATCGGCGGCGAGGCTCTCCATACTGCGTCCGGCGCGCGCCCGCTCCGCGGTCTGCCGGCGCAACGCCGCGAGGCTCGCTTCCTGGCCGGGCAGGGATTCGAGGAGAAACCAGGCGAGCTCCCAGCCGTCGAGCTCGTGGTGGACGGGGAAAGGGGCCGGCGGCATGGAGGGGATCTTGACACAGGAGAGCCGGGACGGCCCATCCCCGCTCCGGGCAGCCAACGAGATGACCTCAGTGCGGCTTCTGGCGCGCCTCGAAACGGCGGATGAGATCCATCGTCGACGCTCCCTCGGCGCCCGGCCGGCGGGAGCGGCGGCGCCAGGGCTGGTCCTGCAACCGCTGCCGCCGCCCCAGCGTTCCCAGGACCCGGCGGGCCTCGGTTTCGGCTTCCGGCGCGTGGAGGCGCTCGAGGATCGCCTCGACGGCGATCTTCCGCGAGGCCTCGAACCCCAGGTTCCTCGGTACCGGATTGTCGATCGATCGATGCCGCATGGCGAGCTCCTCTCTTCAGGTCTACGGTCCCGCGCGCCGGTTCATCTAGCGCTCCCCCCGGTTAGACACCGGAAGAGTGCTTTTGGTTTCGCGACGCGTCGTTCCGCCCAGAGGATTACGGAGTCGACGACCCTATGGATGCCCGCGAGAAGGTCTCGCGGCAGAAAATACCCGGCGTCCAGAACCGTCTCGCAGATCGGCTCCTCGCTTCACACCCGCCCTCTCCCCGCGCAGCCACCCTCCCCTCCCCCCACCTTCCGGACACCGGATAAAGAAAATCAGCGCGCGCCATTTGTGCCGCCTGATCTAGACAATAGATGGACAAACCATGTTTGTCAAGAAATCTATCCTGACAATTGTGGACAAGCGAGAGCCGGAACGTCGATTGCGCGGCATCCCGCCTCGGAAAGGAGACGGGATGCATGATTCGTCGATCAGCGCTTGGAAAGGACTCGCGGCCGGCCTCGCCGCCGCCGAGGGAGCGCGCAGGCCGGTGCGGCGGACGCTCTAGGAGTCCTTGAGAACGACCCGCTCGCGAAAGCTCGCGAGGTCGAACCAGAGGAACCCCTGCGCTTGCGCCAGTTGGTTCCCGCTGGCCGGTTTCCGGCCGCCGAGGGAGACCAGCCGGCGGGGGCCGAGCGAGCGGGAGGTGCCGGTGGCGAGATCTAGAATCCGCACCTCCCAGGGCGCTTTCGGCGCTCCGACGACGACCCGCAGGAGATCCGGTCCCGGCTGGTCGGCCACCACCACGCTGTGCGCTCCCGGGAAGGGGAAACGCCGCAGCTCGCTGCCCCCGTCCGGCGAGAAGAGGATCAGCACGCGCCCGGCCGCCCCGTCGGCGGTGGCGACCGCGATCCGGCCGTCGGCGAGGAACGATCCCGTCGAGCGGCGCCCGGCGAGCTCCTTGAGCACCTCTCCCGTCCGCGCATCGCAGAGGTTGAGGCGCTGGCGGTCGTGCAGGAGGACGTGGTCCCCCGTTGGGGAGAGGTTGAGGCTCGACATCCCCAGCGTCCCGGGCGGCAGAGGCATCAGGCTGGGGATCGCCCCCGTCGTCTGCAGCGCGCCGACCGGTGCGAGCCGTGGCGTCCGGGAGGTGAGATCGAGCTCGAGGATCGAGGGTCCCTGCCCCTGCGTCCCCGAAGGGTGGCCGGTCGCCGGGAACCGCGAGGCCTCGTAGACGCGAAGGTGGTCGGCGTCGGCGAAAATCAGGTGCGGTTGCCCGACCTCGGGGTCGTACTCCGCCGCGGCGAGCACGCGGCCGGAGTCGACGTCCGCCACGGTCACCCGCTTCTCCGCGTAATAGCCGTAGTCGGCGACCCGCCGGCCGTCCGGCGACAGGGCGAGGCTCACCGGGAGCCGGGGAAACGAAATCAGGGTCCGCACCGGAGCGGCTCCGGGACGGTCGAGGTCGAGCCGGAAGAGGACGAGCGGAGACTGGAACGGGACCTGATCGTAGGCCACCCAGACCGCTCGCCGGCCGTCGGCGGAGAAGCGGACCTCGGGAACGAAGTCGTTGGTGGAGGTCCCGAAGCCCGCCCGCACGAAGCGGCCGGAGCGCAGGTGGTAGAGGAACCCCTGGCGCAGCGCCGCGATCCGCGACGAGGAACCGACGAACGCCACCCAGCTTCCGGAGGGGGAGCCGATCACCTCGTCGACCGACCGCAGATCGCCCGGCCCGCCGCCGATCCACCAGATGGAGAGGCCGGTGAGGGTGAAGGCCGCGACGAGCAGCACCCCCCACAGCGTCTGGGAGAGGAGCTTGTGGCCGCGGCGCAGGTCCGTCCGCCCGCGGACGACCTGGAGGGCGCCGGCCAGGGCGAGGGAGGCGACGACCACCAGGAAAAAGCCGGCGGCGATCCAGTCCCGGGGGTCGCCGAGCGGGTTCCGGCTCCAGAGCACCGTCGCTCCCACCCCCGCCATCGTCAGGCGACGCGAGGCGCTCCAGCAGAGCCCGGCGACCGTGCCGAGCGCCACCAGATCGAGCAGGAGCCAGGGGGAGCGCGAGCGCACGATCAGGCTCGCCGCGTGGGCGGCGAGGATCAGTCCGAGGAGAGAGACGATACACAGCACGAGGAAGCCCCCCCAGCCGAGCGCCGCCTGAAGGCCGAAGGGGCTGGAGTCGATCCCCACCAGGGCCGCGGGGACCAGGACGAGGGCTCCGCAGCCGAGAACCACCACCAGAGCGGCGGCGATCTTGCCGGCCCAGATCGCCAGGCCGGAGAGCGGCCGGGCGAAGTAGAAGCCGAGCCGGCGCTCCGCGAGGTCCCCCGCGATGATGGTGCTGCCGAGACCGAGGGCGAGGAGGGTGGTGAGCGCCAGGGTGATCCCGATCGCCAGGCCGCTGCGCAGGTCCTCGCTCGAGAACCCGCCCGGCAGGAGCCCCGGCGCCAGCGGCAGCACCAGCGGCACCAGGCCGAGCACCAGGGCGACCACGGCGAGCAGTCGGCGCTCGAAGATCTCCCGTTCGAGGACGGCGACGAAGCCTTTCATAGCCGGATCTCCTCAGGCCCGGTGAGGGCGATGAAAATCTCTTCGAGGGTGAGGGAGGTCACCTCGGGATCGTCCGCCGCCGACGCCGACGACAGGCTCTCCTCGTCGTAGTTCGAGATCACCGCCTCGACCTCCCAGCCGCGCGCGGCCACGGCGACCGGCGCCAGCGCCGCCAGCCGCGCCACCGCTTCCTCCCGGGAGCGCGGGAAGCTGATCCGGCGGAAGCGGTGCTTGACCGCCTCCATCTCCTCGTCGAGGACGAGCTTGCCGGCCCGGAGGATCCCCACCCGGTCGGCGATCCGCTCCACCCCGGCGAGGTCGTGGGTGGTGATGAACACCGTCGTGCCGCGGTCGGCGAGCTCGCCGATCAGCTCCTCGAAGACCGCCTTGCGGGCCACCGCGTCGAGCCCCAGGGTCGGATCGTCGAGCACCAGCAGGCGCGGCGAGGAGGCGAGGGCGAGCGCCATCGCGACCTGCCCCTTCTGCCCCTTCGAGAGCTTGCCGAACGGATTGTCGGCTGGAACGCCGAAGCGCTCGAGCCGCGCCTCGACCCCGGCCTGGTCCCACCGCGGGTAGAGCCTGGAGCAGAAGCGGGAGATCTGCCGCGGGGTCATCGCTGGCGGCGCGTCCGGGTCCTCCGGCACCACGCCGACCTCCACCAGCGCCGCCGCCCGTTCGCGCCAGGTATCCCGGCCGAGCAGCAGGGCCCCTCCGGCCGTGGGGCGCTGCTCGCCCAGCAGGCAGCGGACGAGCGACGACTTGCCGGCGCCGTTCCTCCCCAGCAGGGCATAGACCGATCCCTCCGGCACCTCGAGGGTGACCTGGTCGAGGGCGAGGCGCTGGCCGTAGCGCACGGTCAGACCCTTGAGTGCGATGGGGTTCATCCTTCCTCTCCTTCCGCGGTCTCCGCGCCATTGCCTCGCGGGTGCCCTTGCGAGCGGCTCCCCGACAGGGTGGTCCAGGCGGAGTCGACGTTCGACAGCGCCTCCGCCCGGCTCGCCCCCAGGGTCACCGCGACGCTCGCGAAGCGCAGCGCCTCCTCGCGCAGCCGCTCGTTGCGCCGCACGCTCTCGGGGGGAGGCGGGGTCGCCGAGACGAACGTCCCCTCGCCGCGCCGCACCGTGAGCACCCCGGCGTCGGTCAGCCGCTGATAGGCCTTGAAGACGGTGGCCGGATTGACCTGCAGCTCCTTGGCGAAGTCCCGCACCGAGGGCACCCCGCTCCCCGCCGGCAGAGCGCCGCGGGCCACCAGATGCTGCACCCCCTCCTCGATCTGCCGCCAGATCGGACGCGAGTCGCGGGGGTCGATGCGGAGGAGAGGTGCCACGGGAGGAGTGTATCACGAGGGTGATACAGCGCAAGGGGGAGGGGGGTGCGGGCAGGCCGGACGCCGGCAACCGACCCCGCAGGGCGCTTTTCTCCTCCCCCGTACTCGGGGGAGGCCGGGAGGGGGCCGCAACGTTCCGAACCAGGAAGCGTCCCCGACTCCGGAACGCCCCCTCCTGGCCTCCCCCGAGTACAGGGGAGGAAAAAGGCTCCCGGGATCGCCAGGTTCACGACTCCAGGGACCCCGCCCTCGGCTTCTTTCCCTGTTGTCCCTGCTGTCCCTTAGGTCCCTGGCAACCGCCGCCCGACGTAACTACTCAAGCCACGAGTGAGTCACTTCATCCGGAGCGGGAACCAGCCGCGGGTTCGCCATCAAAATCCGGGCACAGGTGTTCCAGCGCAGGATGGCGCCGTCGTTGCCCGAGGGGCGGACCTCGGCGGCCTTCTCGAAGTGCCCCATGGCCTCCTTGAACCAGTCGTGGGCGATGTGGCCGGCGTGCATGCCGCCGCGCTTGAGCTGCGCCTTCGCCCGGCGCTCGCAGATGATGCCGGCGTAGTAGTGCCGGCCGTGCTCGTCCGCGATCTGGGGGATCAGCTGGCGCGCCTGGTCGAGGCAGGGGTTCGGGCGCTCCACGAACTGGTCGGTCAGCGCCAGCACCAGGGTGACCAGCGCCTCCTGATTCGCGGGGTCGGCCGCCAGGATGTCGCGGCAGATGCTCTCCGCCTCCAGTGCCTCGTTGAGCAGGCGGTAGCGGTGCGCCTTCTCGAGCGCCGCGGGGATGGCTTGCGGGGAAAGGGGTTTCAGCTCGTAGGTCTGATTCATCGCGCCGATCTCCTGCGTCGTCTTGGCTGCGTCGTCTTCGCCGTGGCGGTCTCTTCGCGTTCGCGCTCAGCCGCGGAAGGCGCGGAACAGCCGCTTCAGCGGATCGTAGAACTCGTCGACCACCCGCTCCTTGAGCGGGATGATGGCATTGTCGGTGATCGTGATCTCCTCGGGGCAGACCTTGGTGCAGCACTTGGTGATGTTGCAGTAGCCGATCCCCTGCGCGTCCTTGAGGTCACCGAGCCGGTCCTCGACGTCGAGCGGGTGCATCTCGAGCGCCGCGCTGTAGACCAGCAGCCGCGGGCCGATGAACTTGTCGTGGAGATGGTGCTCGCGCAGCACGTGGCAGACGTCCTGGCAGAGGAAGCACTCGATGCACTTCCGGAACTCCTGCACCCGGTCGACGTCCTCCTGGGCGATCCGCCAGGTGCCGTCCGGCGCGTCGGGCGCGCGCGGCTTGAACTGCTTGATCTTCTGCTTGGCGGCGAAATTGAACGAGACGTCGGTCACCAGGTCCTTGAGCACCGGGAAGGCCTTCATCGGCTCGACGGTGACCGGCTCGGCGAGGTTCAGGTCGCTCAGCCGGGTCATGCACATCAGCCGCGGCTTGCCGTTGACCTCGGCCGAGCAGGAGCCGCACTTCCCGGCCTTGCAGTTCCAGCGCACGGCGAGGTCGGAGGACGATTCGGCCTGGATCTGGTGCATGGCGTCGAGCACCACCATCCCCTCCGAGACCCCGGTCGAGTAGTCGGTGAGCGCGCCACCGCTCTGGTCCCCGCGCCACACCCGGAAAGTAGCCCGCGATGCCTGAGATCCTTGCGCCATCACTTCATCTCCTCAATGATCGCTTTGAGCTCCGGGGTGGTCGGCGGCAGCGGCTCGCGGACGATCTGCATCGTGCCGTCGCTCCCCTTGCGGACCACGATGTTGAAGGTGCCGTACGCCGCCTCTTTCGCCGGGAAGTCGTCGCGGAACTGGGCGCCGCGGCTCTCCTTGCGCTCGAGCGCCGCGCGGGTGACGGCCTCAGAGACCGTGAGCTGGTTCGGCAGGTCGAGCGCCGTGTGCCAGCCGGGGTTGTACTCGCGGTTGCCGGGGACGGCGACCCGCTCCACCCGCTCGCGGAGGCGCGCCAGCCCGTCGAGGGCGCGCGTCATCTCGGGCTCGTTGCGCACGATGCCGACCAGGTCCTGCATCATCGCCTGGAGCTCGTGCTGGATTTGGTAAGGGGCGTGCCCGTCCGCCGCCGCGCCCGTCGCACCCTGCACGAACCGCTCGAACGGCAGCTCGAGCCGCTTCGCCGCCGCCTGCACCTGGGCGTCGTCGACGCGCCCCGCGCCGTGCTCGCGGGCGTAGCGCGCCGCGTACTCCCCCGCCCGCTTGCCGAACACCAGGAGGTCGGACAGCGAGTTGCCGCCGAGCCGGTTGGCGCCGTGGAGCCCGGCGCCGCACTCTCCCGCCGCGAAGAGGCCGGGGAGGGTCGACATCTGGCTCTCGGGATCGACCCGCACGCCGCCCATCATGTAGTGGGTGGTCGGCCCCACCTCCATCGGCTCCTTCGTGATGTCGATGTCCGCCAGCTGCTTGAACTGGTGGTACATGCTGGGGAGCTTCTTCCTGATGTGCTCCGAGGAGTGCGCGACTTTCTCCTTGATCCAGGAGATGTCGAGGAACACCCCGCCGTGCGGCGAGCCGCGCCCCGCCTTCACCTCGCGCACGATGCAGCGCGCCACGTGGTCGCGGGTGAGGAGCTCGGGGGGCCGCCGGGCGTTCTTGTCCCCCTGGCAGTAGCGCCACCCCTCCTCCTCGTTGTCGGCGGTCTGCTCCTTGTAGAGCGGCGGGATGTCGTCGAACATGAAGCGCCGCCCGTCGCGGTTGCGCAGCACCCCCCCCTCGCCGCGCACCCCCTCGGTGACCAGGATCCCCTTGACGCTCGGCGGCCAGACCATGCCGGTGGGGTGGAACTGCACGAACTCCATGTCGAGGAGGTCCGCCCCCGCCTCGTAGGCCAGGGCGTGGCCGTCGCCGGTGTACTCCCAGCTGTTGCTGGTGATCGAGAAGGAGCGGCCGATGCCGCCGGTCGCCAGGATCACGGCGCCCGCCTCGAACACCAGGCAGCGCCCCCGCTCGCGGTCGTAGCCGAACGCCCCGGCCAGCCGGTCGCCGTCCTTGAGCAGGGCGGTCAGCGTGTGCTCCATGTGGAAGCTGATCCTCAGGTGGATGCTGTGGTCCTGGAGGGTGCGGATCATCTCGAGCCCCGTGCGGTCGCCGACGTGGGCGAGGCGCGGGTAGCGGTGGCCGCCGAAGTTGCGCTGCAGGATGCGGCCGTCCGGCGTGCGGTCGAAGAGCGCCCCCCAGGCCTCGAGCTCGCGCACCCGGTCGGGCGCCTCCTTGGCGTGGATCTCGGCCATCCGCGGGTTGTTGAGGTACTGCCCGCCCCGCATCGTGTCGGTGAAATGGACCCGCCAGTTGTCGCGGTCGTCGACGTTCCCCATCGACGCCGCCACCCCTCCCTCGGCCATCACCGTGTGCGCCTTGCCGAGGAGCGACTTCGAGACCACCCCCACCCGGGCGCCCGAGGCCGCCGCCTCGATCGCGGCGCGCAACCCCGCCCCGCCCGCCCCCACCACCAGCACGTCATACTGAAAGCGTGGAAAATCGGCCACCTAGAAGATCCTCCAATCGGTCCAGATCCCCATCGAGCAGAGGCGGACGTAGAGATCCGAAAACCCCACCGAGCAGAGGCTCAGCCAGGCGAACATCATGTGCCGCCGGTTCAGGCAGCCCACGCAGTCGTAGACCTTCTTCCGCGCCGGCGCGCCGGAGAGGCGGTCGAGATATCCCCCCACCAGGTGGCGCAGCGAGTGGCAGCCGAAGGTGTAGCAGCCGAGCAGCGTCACGTTGGTGGCGAGCACCAGGGTGCCCACCCCGACGCCGAACGATTTCACCCCCGTCGCCGGATCGGTGAACCAGAGCGCCTTCCAGACGTCGTGGAGCAGGAAGATCAGGAAGAACAGGGCGAGGTAGAGGAAGTAGCGATGGACGTTCTGGAGGATCAGCGGGAACGAGCGCTCGCCGAGGTACTTCTTGCGCGGCTCGCCGACCGCGCAGGAGGGGGGATCGGCCCAGAACGCCTTGTAGTACGCCCCGCGGTAGTAGTAGCAGGTGAAGCGGAAGCCGCCCGGCGCCCAGAGGATGAAGAAGGCCGCCGACCACGGGATCAGCCCCGGCCACCACCCCGGCTTGCCGCCGAACCAGCTGGTCGCCGGATCGCCGAACACCTCGGGGGAGTAGAACGGCGACAGGTAGGGGCCAAACGTGTAGTGCGCCCCCTGGAACGCCGCCCACGTCGAGTACACGATGAACGTGGAGAGCCCGAGGAAGACCACCAACGGCTGCGCCCACCACGCATCGCGCCGTGACGTCTCGCCGAAGGACCGTCGGTTGAGGACCTCTAAGGCCATGCTGCCGTTCCTCCCCTGGTTGTCGTGGCCGGTATTGAAGCCCGAAGCGGGGGGCGGTGTCAAACCGCGGATTGGAGGCTCGATCCCTGAAGTCCCTGTTGTCCCTCAGGTCCCTCCATAACCCAGCCCCTGAAACGCTTTCCCCGATTCCGTCATCCTCTCCAGAGCTAATTTTCCTGGAGATCCTTGATGATTCCGAGATACTCGTCGTCCCGGTGGTGCCGTACCCTCGCCGCCGTCCTCCTGACCTGCATCGCCTGGAGCGCTCCCGCCGGCGCGCAGTTCCAGGTCGATCCCTCACCCTATGTCTTCTTCCTCTTCGACACCTCGGGGTCGATGAACTTCAGCCCGCCCTGCACCCAGGACCAGGTCGACGACGGGAGCTGCGGGTTTCTCTGCCCGACCGGCGACTGTTTCGTGCCGATGCAGGGGGACGACCCGGCGTCCAAGCTCTTCCAGCTCAAGGAGGGGCTCTACACATCGCTCGCCGACCGCCCGAACGACGACCTGCTCCTGGGGTTCGCGAGCCTGAACCAGGACGCGCTCAACGTCCGCGCCAAGCACTGGATCTATCAGGCGATCAGCGACGGCCCGCCGATCCCCGGCGGCCCGGCCTATCCCGTCACCGGCGCCCAGGAGGTATTCGGCTACACCTGGACCTGCAGCACCGGGAGCAACAACAACCTGGTCGGCTGCTCGGCGACCAGCCCCGCCAGTCTCAGCGTCCCTTGGCAGGCCGCCCGCGTGCAGAGGCTGCCGAAGGGGGGGCTCCTGTTCAATCAATTTGTCGACGTCTACATCCGCCCCTCGGGCGGGCCCACCTACAGGGTCCATTACGTGCCGACCGGCTCGGCGGGCCTGGGTGCGAGCGGGATCACGACCAATGTCAGCCTGTTCAAGTGCAACAACACAGCGTGCTCGAGCACGACCTTGATCGGTACCCAGAGCGTCTCCTGGCAACTGGTGAGCGATTTCCTGTCCTGGGACGACGGCGACTCGACCCTCCTCAACCAGGCGAACCCCCAGCTCGCCTATTTTTCCCAAGGGTTCGCCGTCGACACCACGGCGACCAACACGTGCTCGGGGTGGGACCCCAACACCGACACGACGGCCGACCGCGTCTCAAGCAGCATCCCGTACTCTCTGCGCTGGCCCACCACCAATATCGCGGATCCGCGCGGCTCTTCGTACTCCGTGGGAGACGTCATCCCGCTGGACTGGAACAATTCCCACAAGGCCGACCTCGAACAGCGCCTCGCTCCGAACCTGGCCTTCAGCAGCGTCGCGATGCCGGACTTCCGGATCGCCACCTACCTCAACGACAACCGCCTGGGTACGGACGCCTTCCTGCGGCTCAGGAAGGAACCCGCCCGCCCCTTGATCGCATCCGGCTCGACGCCCCTGGGGGCCAGCCTCGCTTCCTTCCGGGTGTGGTACACGGGCTGCTCGGGCACCTCCTGCCCTTATTACGGCGGTTGGCAAGGGCCTGCGCGACTCGGGGGCCCCGACTGGGCGAACCGCCACGTTTCCCTGGTGGTGCTCACCGACGGTGACGACACCTGCGGTGGCGATCCCTGTCCGCACGCCGCGGCTCTCTATTCGCACTACGGGGTGAAGACCTACATCGTGGCCTTCGGCGCGCAGCCGGTCGCCGGCAGCGCCATCGAATGCGCCGCGGCGGCGGGCGGCACCGGGGTCCCCTACTATCCGCAGACGGAGGGAGACCTGATCGAGGTCTTGGATCAGATCTACGCAGCGGCGGCGCTCCCGTAGAGCCTCGCCGGCTACTCTTGTGGGACTCTCAGGACAGCGCCTCCCTGAGCTTTCTGATCGCTTTTTTCGCGGCGGTCTTTGTGATCAGCCTCTTGTCCGACCTCTTGCTGAAAAGAGGTTGAGCCGCCCGATGCGGGATCAGCCCGGGTGCACGCTCCCGGCGGGTGCCGGGGGCTTGGGTTTGAGATCGGCTCGCCGGAGGAGCTCCGCCACTTCCTGGTCCAGCGCCCCCCGTTCGGCCGGGTCGACCAGCTTCGCCTTCTCGTGGAGGAGCGTTGCTTTGTAGTACATCGCCTCCCACCCTTCGCCGCGGGAGGCGAGCGCCAGGTCCTCGCCCTGGAGGCCGAGCTCGACGACGGCGGCGCGGGGTTGCCGGTTCTGCTACTCTTGTCCGAGGAGATCGACCGATGCGAGCCGTCGTACTTTATCCAGGCGAAGATGGTTATTGGGTCGCGGAATGCCCCTCGCTTCCCGGCTGCATCAGCCAGGGCGGTACCAAGCCCGAAGCGCTGAGCAACATCAAAGAGGCCATCGAGGGGTGGCTGGAGACGGCCGAGGCCCACGGCCAGACCATCCCCGAGGAGCGCTTCGAAGTCCAGGTCGTCTGCGTGTGAACCGGCTGCCGGTGATCTCCGGACGCGACTTCGTCCGCGCCCTGGCCAAGCTGGGCTTCGTCCTGGACCGGCAGAAAGGGAGCCACCTCATCTTGTTCCGGGCGGACCCGCCGACGACTCTCTCGGTGCCCGATCATCGCGAGCTCGACCGCGGCACCTTGAGAAGCCTGCTCCGACAGGCGGGGATCTCACCCGCCGAGATCTCCCAGCTCTTGTAGATCCCTACCCCGCCAGCAGCTCCATCACCTTCGCCACCGCCTCGGCCGGCGTCACCATGACCTTCTCGCGGTCCTTCCGCAGCGAGACCTCGACCTTGCCGTCGGCGAGCGATTTGGCGCCCACGGTGAGGCGGACGGGGATGCCGATCAGGTCGGCGTCCTTGAACTTGACGCCGGGGCGCTCGTCGCGGTCGTCGTAGAGCACCTCGACCCCCTTCTCCTGGAGCTGGGCGTAGAGCGACTCGGCGGTCCCCTTCACCGTCTGATCCTCGGGATTGAGGACGATCAGCAGCGCCTCGAAGGGGGCGAGGGGGCGCGGCCAGACGATGCCGTCCTTGTCGTGGTTCTGCTCGATGGCGGCGGCGACGGTACGGCCGATGCCGACGCCGTAGCACCCCATGATCATCGGCTTGTCGGCGCCCGCCTCGTCGGTGTAGACGCACCCCATCGACTCCGAATACTTGGTGCCGAGCTTGAAGATGTGCCCGACCTCGATGCCGCGCGACAGCTCGAGGGTGCCGTCGCAGCGCGGGCAGGGGTCCCCCCCCGAGACCAGCAGCAGGTCGGCCCAGTTCGCGAGGTCGACGTCCCGCCCCCAGTTGACGTTGACCAGGTGGGCGTCCTCCTTGTTGGCGCCGGTCGCGAAGTTGACCAGCGAGCGGATCCCGAGGTCTCCCACCACCAGGGCGTCCTTGAGCCCCACCGGCCCGGCGAAGCCGACCGGCGCGCCGGTCGCCGCGCGCACCTTCTCCTCGCCGGCGAGGGTGAGGTGCTGGACGTCGAAGTGGTTGGCGAGCTTGACCTCGTTGACCTCGCGGTCGCCGCGGACGAGCGCCACCACGAGCCCCTTCTCGGTCTCGTAGATCAGCGTCTTGACCAGCCGCTTGGGGGAGATCTTGAGGAAGCGGGAGACCTCCTCGATGGTGCGCTTGCCGGGCGTCGCGATCTCCTGCATGTCTTGGGGCGCATGGGCTTCGCCCACGCTTTCAACGCGCCGGGTCTCGGCCCGCTCGACGTTCGCCGCGTAGCCGCAGGAGGGGCAGCGGACGACGTCGCTCTCCCCCGTGGCGGCGGTGACCATGAACTCGTGCGAGGCCGAGCCGCCGATCGCTCCCGAGTCCGCCTCGACCATCGTGTAGTCGAGCCCGCAGGCCTCGAAGATCCGGCAGTAGGCGAGGCGCATCGCCTCGTACGACTCGTCGAGGCTCGCCGCGTCGGCGCCGAAGGAGTAGGCGTCCTTCATGATGAACTCGCGCCCGCGCATCAGGCCGAAGCGGGGGCGGATCTCGTCGCGGAACTTGGTCTGGATCTGGTAGAGGTTGAACGGCAGCTGGCGGTAGCTCTTGACGTCGCGCCGCACCGTGTCGGTGATCACCTCTTCATGGGTGGGGCCGAAGACGAAGTCGCGCTCGTGGCGGTCCTTGATGCGCAGCAGCTCCTTGCCGTAGCGCTGCCAGCGCCCGGACTCCTGCCAGAGCTCGGCCGGCTGGATGGCGGGCATCATCAGCTCGATGGCGCCGGCGGCGTTCATCTCGCGGCGCACGATGGCGATCATCTTCTGCAGGCTGCGCCAGCCGAACGGCAGATAGGTATAGATCCCCGCCGCCGTCTTCTTGATCATGCCGGTGCGCACCATGAGCTGGTGGCTGATCACCTCGGCGTCGTTCGGCACCTCGCGGGTGGTGTACAGGTAGTAACGGCTCCAGCGCATCGCGGATCTCCAGTCTTGGGGTCCGGGGCCGGAAGGCCCCGAAGGGGCGACATTGTACTTGAAGGGCTTATTTCTGAGGGATTACTTGCGCGGTCCGCGGCGGGCGCGCTCGATCAGGCGGGCGGAGTCCTTCATGCACTCCATCATCTTTTCCTGCAAGGCCTCGCCGCGCTCGCCGAGGGCGCGGGCGTGGGCGAGCACGGAGCGCGCCTGGTCCTCGGCGCCGGAGGCGAGGAGGGCCATGCCGAGGTGGGTGAGGGTCACCGCCGAGGGGCCGAGCTCGCTCGAGCGCGAGAGGAAGTCGACCGCCTTGTCGAACTCCTTGCGCTTGTAGTGAACCCAGCCGAGGGCGGCGAGGGGGAACTGCTTGATCTCGTCCGGCGACAGCTCGACCGAGCGGCGGGCGAAGTCCAGGGCCTCGTCGAGGTCCTCCTCCATCTCCGCCAGGTTGTAGGCCATCTCGTAGTAGGCGATCGACTTGGTGAAGTTCGAGCTCCCCTCGTGGAGCAGGCGCTCGCCCAGGCGGTTCCCCTCGCGGAACTTCCCCTGGCTGCGCATCGCCTCGATCAGCGCCGCGTAGGCGGTCGCCTTGAGCGACTCGCCGGGGTTCAGGTCGAGCACCTTGCGGGTCACCGCCTCGATCTCCTGGCTGCGGTTCATGTGCAGGCAGAGGAGGGCGTACGACATCAGCAGGGTCGGGTTCTCCGGATCGAGCGCCAGGGCGCGCCGGTAGCAGACGTGGGCCTGCTTCAGGTTGTCGCGGGCGAGGAAGTCCTCCCCCTTCTTGAACCAGACCTCGGCGTCGCCCGCGACCGTTGGGAGCGGGGTGCCGTCGTGCCCCGAGAGGTAGCGCACCAGATCCTGGTACTGGAGCTTCTTGGGGTTCAGCCGCTGCGCCTGGCGGAAGGAGTCGAGCGCCTTGCGCGTCCAGTGGCGGTCGAGATAGGCGAGCCCGAGGAGGTGGTGGGCCTCCTCGAAGGCCGGGTCGTGGCGCACCGCCTCCTGGAGGAAGTGCACGGCCGAGGAGAGCTTCCCCATCTCGTAGTAGCAGCTGCCGAGCAGGAAGAGCGCCTGCGGCACGGGATCGACCCCCGCCGCGCGCTCGAGGAAGAGGACCGCCTTGGCGAGGTCCCCCTTGCCGGCGTAGACGGCGCCGAGGCTGAAATGCGGCAGGAAGCTGTCGGGATAGATCGCCACCGCCCGCTTGAGCGACTCCTCGGCGCGGTTGTGGTCGCCGCTCTCGTAGTGGATGACCCCCGAGTAGACGAGCCCCTCGTAGTGGTCCGGCTTCACCTCGAGGACGCGGGTGAAGTAGCTGAGCGCCGCCTCGCTGTTCCCCTCGTTGAAGTGGGTCTCGCCGAGGAAGTAGGCGAGCTCGTAGTTGCCGCGGTCGAGCTTGTAGGCGCTCTCGAGCGCCGCCACCGCCCGCTCGATGTCGAACGAGAAGAGGGCGTACTCGGCGTCCTCGAGGAGCTGGAGGAAGGGCTTGCGCTTGTCGCCGTGGTAGAGGCCGGCGATGCGCTCCTTGACCCCCAGGAAGCGCTCGCGCTTCTCGAGCGCCAAGAGCTGGTAGTCCATCTTCGACTCCCAGAGCTCGCTCCACTCCTCGCCGCCGATGAGCTTCTTCTGCTCCAGCAGCTCGCGCAGGGCGGAGACGCCGGTCTGGTTGATCAGGATGTTCTTCTCCTGCTTGTGCAGGGCGCCGAGGAGCTGGCGGACCGTCTCGGCGGTGCGCTTGACGGCCTCCTCGAGGATCGAGATCCGCTCGAGCAGGTGCTCGTCGAAGGAGAAGCTCTCCTCGGCACCCTCCTCGTACGACTCCTCCTCCTCGCGCACGGCACCCGACAGCACCAGCAGCTTCTGGTGGCAGCGGACGCAGAATTCGTGGTCGTCCCGGTTCGGAGCGCCACAGACCTGGCAGTACATTCTCGTGGGTGTCTTCCTTATCCGGCTGGTTATCCGGCTGAATATTCGTAGAAGCCGCGCCCCGACTTGCGCCCCAGGCGGCCGGCGTCGACCATCTTGACCAGCAGCGGGCACGGACGGTACTTGGGATCGCCGAATCCCTGCTGGAGGACGCGCAGGATGTCGAGGCAGACGTCGAGGCCGATGAGGTCGGCGAGGGCCAGGGGGCCCATGGGGTGGTTCATCCCCATCTTCATAACGCCGTCGATCGCCTCCGCCTTCCCGACCCCCTCGGCGAGGCAGAAGATCGCCTCGTTGATCATCGGCATCAGCACCCGGTTGGAGACGAAGCCGGGGGCGTCGTGCACCTCGACCGGGGTCTTCCCCATCTGGCGCGATGCCACCTCGACGGCGTCGTAGGTCTCCTGGCTGGTGGCGAGGCCGCGGATCACCTCGATCAGCTGCATCACCGGCACGGGGTTCATGAAGTGCATGCCGATCACCTTCTCCGGGCGGCCGGTCGAGCCGGCGAGCTTGGTGATCGAGATCGAGCTGGTGTTGGTGGCGAGGATCGTCGCCGGCGGGCAGACGTGGTCGAGCTCGGAGAGGAGCTTCTGCTTGACCTCCAGCCGCTCGACCACCGCCTCGACCACCAGGTCGGCGTGGGCGAAGGCGGCGAGGTCGGCGCCGGTCGTCAGGCGCTCGAGGGCGCGGTCGCGCTCCTCGGCGGTTAGTTTTTCCTTCGCGACCAGCCGCTCCAGCCCCTTGCCGATCTGCGTCCGGCCGCGCTCGAGCGCCGCCGGTGCCGCGTCGACCAGCACCACGTCATATCCGCTCTGCGCGGCCACCTGGGCGATCCCGTGCCCCATGGTCCCCGCGCCCACGACTCCGATCGTATGAATTTCCATTCGGTGAGCCCCCTCCCCGTTGCGGTTGCCGATCGAGCCTACGAGATCGGGGGGAGGGGGTCAAGGCAATAGCCAGAAGGCTACGGAGACGGGAGCCTCCTTCCCGGGTTCAAACGTAGGGGCGGGGCTCGTCCCCGCCCGGGAGGGGGCCGGCCGGAGTCGTGAACCTGCCGATCCCGGGAGCCTTTTCCTCCCCCGTACTCGGGGGAGGCCAGGAGGGGGCGTTCCGGAATCCGGGACGCTTCCTTGTTCGGGACGTTGAGGCCCCCTCCTGACCTCCCCCGAGTACAGGGGAGGAACAAAGCGCCCTGCGAGACCGGTTGCCGGCGTCCGGCCGGCCCCCGCCCGGGCGGGGACTTGTCCCCGCCCCTGCGTTCGGAGCCCTACTTGGCCGGAGCCGCCGGCGCCAGCCCCTCCGCCAACTTCGGCGGCGAATCATCCACGAACGCCTGCAAGTCGCGCCCGGCCTTGCCGGCGAGCGGGCTCTTCGCGCGGCGGTAGCACTCGTAGCGGAAGGCGAGGAACGGCCCTTCCCAGGGGACGTGCGGCTCGAGGGGGGCGAGCGCCTCGACGCAGAGGCGGGCGGGATCGAGGGCCCGCGCCAGCCAGAGGCGCGACAGCAGGCGCTGCTGGTCGAACATGTGGAGGGCGAACGGCTGCGCGAGGGCGGCGTAGAGCCGGGCGGCGAGCGCCGGGTCGGTGCGGGCGAGGCTCGCGGCGAGCGGGAAGGAGCGGCCGACCAGGGGGATGTAGACCCACGGGTCCTTGCGGTAGGCGGCGAAGGCCGCCAGCAGGTGCTCGCCGGCCTCGGCGGGCTTCTGCGTGCGGGCCAGCCAGTCGGCCAGGATCAGGTCGGTCTCGATCGGCTGGTCGGCGGCGAGGCGGGCGGCATACTCCGGCGCCCGCGCATCGGCGGCGGCGGCGAGGCACTCGGCGGTGAGCAGGCGGTCGGCGTGGCTCGCCGGCGGCTCCGGCTGCGCGAACCACCGGGTGCAGGCGAGCGGCAGGGCGCGCCGCACCCAGGCGTTGCGGGCCGCCACGCGCAAGCGGCCGGCGGGGTCGCCGTGCGGATCGGGATCGGCGAGCGGCACCTCCCAGTAGGCGGCGCGCGCCACCCGCATCTCGGCGACGCGGGCGAGGTCGAGCGGCGCGCCGGAGGTCGCCGGCCGCCCCTCGCCGCGCGCCGTCACCAAGGCGGCGAGGTCCTCGAGGCGGAAGAGGCCGAAGCGCCCCAGGTTGCGGGCGAAGCCGAACTCGAGGATCGGGTGGTCGTCGGTGTTGACCGCACCCCCCTCCGCCTTCCCCACCGCACGGGCGAAGGCCGGCGCGGCGACGTAAGCGGCGTAGAACCCCTCCACCCCCTCCACCCCCCAGATGCGGTCGAGGGCGGTGCGGTAGGGCTCGATCCCCACCCGCGAGCGGACGAGGTCGAGGTCGTGCACTTGCGGGCGCTCGCTCGCCATCAGCAGGAGATCGGCACGCTGGCTCTGCCAGCTCTCGACGGCGGGGAAGACCGAGCTCAGGGTGGCGTAGGCGGTGCGCACCACCTGGGCGTCCAGCTCGTACCCCTGGAGCCACTGCAAGAAGACGGCGCCCGGGCGCATCCGCTTCCTGACCGCGCGGTAGAAGTCCTGGCTGAACAGGCTGGCGACCCCGGCCCGGTAGGGGTTCGACGGCTCGGAGAAGATCAGGTCGTAGGAGTCCCCCGAGGTCAGCAGCAGCTCGCGGCCGTCGCCGTAGATGACGTGGACCTTTGGATTGTGCAGCACGTCCTGGTTGGCCGCCGCGCAGACGCGGGCGACGTGCTCGATCGCCGGCTCGAGCTCGACGACGTCCACCCGCTCCATCGACGGCACCTTGGCGAGCCAGCCGGCGGTGCTCCCCGTCCCCAGGCCGATCACCAGCGCCCGCCGCGGATTGGGATGGACCAGGGCGCCGATCAGGCCGCTCATCACCTGAGTAGGGGCGTCCGAGAGGACGCTGCCGTCCGACTTGCCGTTGACGATGAAGGCGTACTCCTGGGCGAGGTCGAGGCCGACGCTGCTCTCGACGCCGTCCGCCTCCCAGACCACCCGCTGGCGCATGTCCTCGATCTTGTTGCGGACGTCGTTCGGCCCCTTCCAGTCGGCGGTCTGCAGGCGCCCGGCGCCGATCGGCGTATGGCGCCAGAAGGCGGTGGGGCCGACCGCCAGGCAGAGCAGGAGCCCGAGGAGCCCGGAGGCCAGGGGGAGCAGGGCGCCGCCGCGCCTGGCTCGGGCATCACCCGCGCGCAACCCTGCCACGATCGCCAGGGCGGCGAGGGCCAGGAGGAGGAGGGCGACCAGCCGCCAGACCCCCGGCGCGGTGAGCAGGGGGATCAGCCCGAAGCCGCCGGCGAGCGAGCCGAGGATCGCCCCCAGGGTGTTCGCGGCGTAGGTCACCCCCACCTCGCGCCCCACCCGCCGCCGGCCGGAGCCGAGGAGGGCGATGAGCAGCGGGAACTGGTACCCCGAGACGATCGCCGCCGGCAGCACCACGATCAGCGTCACCAGCCCCCAGCCACCGACCAGCGGCAGGAAGCCGGCGCCGGCGAGCGGGCGCAGCAGGGCGGCGAGCACCGCCAGCCGGTCGCCGAGGGCGAAGGGGAGGGCGAGGAAGAGCGCCTCGAGGGAGCAGGTGGTGGCGAACGAGAGGAGGGTCGGCCGCCGCTCCCCCTGGCCCGCGCCGTAGAGCAGGCCGCCGAGGCCGATCCCCAGCAGGGCGACGGCGAGGATCAGCCCGAAGGTGTAGGAGGAACCGCCGAGCAGCGGCCCCAGCATCCGGTACCAGACGAGCTCCATCAGCAGGAAGGCGAAGCCGGCGAGCGCCGCCGCGAACGGCGGGAAGAGGCCGGGGAGCGGACCGGCGGGAGCGTCTTCTTCCGGCTCCGCAGCTTCGGGGACCTCAGCGTCCGGCGTCCCTTCAGGCGGCGTCGCCGGCAGCTCGCGGGCGAGGCCGCGCGCCGCCAGCACCACCAGGAGGTTGAGCAGCGCCGCGATCCACACCGTCTTGCGCACCCCCAGCGTCTCGAGGGCGAAGAAGGTGGTGATCAGGGCGCCGAGCACCGCCCCCAGGGTGTTGACGGCGTAGAGCACCCCCACCGTGCGGCGGCCGAAGTCGGCCCGGCGCTCGACCGCCCGCGCCACGGCGGGGAGGGTCCCCCCCATCAGGAAGGTGGGGAGCCCGAGCACCACCACCGAGAGGAGGAGGCGGACGACGCTGCTCCCCGCGAGGCCGAGGCGCAGGCTGCCGCCGAGCGCCACGTAGACCCAGCTCACCGCCGCCAGCAGCGCGGGGGAGAGGGCGGCCGAGACGGCGATCCCCGCCTCGAGGTTGGCGTAGAGGCCGAGCGGCGAGGGGTGGCGGTCGGCCCGCCGCCCGAGGAGGAGGCCGCCGAAGCCGAGCCCGGCCATGAAGATCGCCAGCACCGCCGCCGAGGCCGCGGTCGAGGCGCCGAAGATCATGCGGAACATGCGGAGCCACGCCGTCTGGTAGACCAGGGCGCAGAAGCCCGAAGCGAACAGCAGCAGAGCGACGCGCGCGACGGCGGAGCGCATGGGGGAGTCCCTCCGGGTTAGGAAAAAGCCGGGGGGTACGGTATCAGAAGTTGAGAAGACAACAAGGGACCCAAGGGACTGCAGGGACCTCAGGGACACCCCCACCCTCCCTCGTCTTCAGTCCCTGTTGTCCCTGGAGTCCCTGCTGTCTCTTGTCTTCTTTCTTCACGCCAGCTCGAACCAGGGCTCCCGCCGCCCGAACTTCGAGGAGAGCGCCGCCCCCACCCCGATCAGGGTGGCGGCGTACCAGGCGAAGATGCCGAACCAGGGGAGGAACTTGACGGCGCCGAGGACCAGCAGGCCGATGGTGGCGGCGTTGAGCGGCTGGAAGCGGCGGCGGAAGACCCGGCGGGAGAGCCAGTCGCCGAGGGCGTAGAAGACGGCGACCGTCCCCCATAGCTTGAGGATCAGCCCAAGCAGCACGATCAGCACCACGAAGGGGGCGCCGAGGACGCCATGGGCGAGGGCGGAGAGGAAGAGGCCGGTGAGCACCAGGCTGACCACCCCGGTGAGGCCGACAAAGAAGCTGCGCAGCGGCTCGCGGCGCACCTCCTCGGCCGTCTCCACCACCTGCCGGCCGCTGGCGGCGAAGAAGAGGAGGAGGAGGGCGGCCCAGGAGGCGACCACCGCGAGCTTCGCCCCGAGCACCAGCCGGGAGGCGAAGCCGGCGCCGATCGTCGGCCCTTCGAGCAGGGTCAGCCAGGCGTTGGGGGCGTTCGGGTAGGCGACCATGCGCCCCCCGGTGCGGGCGCCGCGCTCGGCGTGGAAGCTGCCGCCGACCACGTAGATGTCGCCGCCCACCCGCGCCGTGGGAGCGAGGCGGACGTCGCCGCGCAGCACCACCAGATCGCCGTCCACCTGTCCGGTGACGTCGACCGAGCCGTCGACCGCCGCCACGTCCGACAGCGCCTGGCCGGCGACCACCACGTCCCGCCCGAGGGCGACGATCTGCTGGCGGATGACGCTCCCCGCCTCCAGCCGCAACGGCGGCTCGGCCGACTTGGCCACCGCGGCATGCGGCACGGCATGCGGCACGGCATGCGCCGGCGGCGCCGCGGCGACCGGCGAGGCCAGGGCCAGCAGGAGGAGAGACGACAGGATCTTCACGGCGGCAAATCTAGCGCGAGCCCTTGCCGCAAGGGAAGCGCTTCAGCGCTCCCCGGACCGCGAGCGGCGCGCCGCGGATGCCGCAGACGTGGCGGCCGGGCGCTTGCGGCGGATCAGCGAGAGGAGGAAGAGGTTGAGCGCCACCACCAGGAAGCCGAAGGCGCCGAGGCTCGCCGGCGAGGCGATCACGTGGTCGAGCACCAGCCCGAGCCCCTTCCAGGAGGCTGTGGCGAGGCCGGCGCCGGCGACCACCGTGGCCTTCATCATGCCGCCGACGGCGAACAGGGCGCCGAGCCCGGAGGGGGCTCCCGTGGAGCCGGCGACGAGGAGCCCCGCGGCGATCCCCAGCAGCACGATCACCGCCGCCGTGAAGCGCCAGGCGCGCGGCGAGCGCGACTCCCAGCCGACGGTCGGCAGGGCGGACATCACCGTGGCCTGGAAGTCCGGACGCACCGGCAGGGCCGAGCGCCGCAGCAGGCCGTCGAGCGCCTCGAGCCCTTCCCGCTCGCGGCGGCAGTCGGCGCAGCCGGCGAGGTGCTCCGCGAGGCGGGCGCGCTCGCCCGGTCCCAGATCGGCATCCGGGTCGGCGTCCAGATTCAGCCATTCGCGGTAGGTGCTGTGATCGGCCTTGAGCATGCTGTCCCCCGGTCCCGCCGGTCTCGCGTCAGTCGGTCAAAAAGTCCTGCAGCTTTTCCTTGAGCATCTGCCGCCCGCGGAACAGCTTGTTCTTCACCGTCCCCAGGGGCATCTGCTTGAGCTTGGCGATCTCCTCGTAAGGAAGCTCGCCGAAGTGGCGCAGCAGGATCAGCTCCCGGTACTCCCAGGGGAGGGAGTCGATCGCCTCCTGGATCGCGTCCCCCCTCTCCCGGTTGCGCAGCTCGCCGTAGGGCCCCCGCTCGGGCGACGGCAGGTCCCAATCCCGGCTCTCCCCCTCGTCGTCCTCCTGACGGAGCGAGACCACCTTGAGACGCCGCCGCCGGATCTGGTCGATCGCCGCGTTCTGGGCCACCCGGAAGAGCCAGGTGGAGAACTTGTACTGCGGATCGTACCGATCCAGGACCTGGTACACCTTGACGAGCACTTCCTGCGCGAGGTCGTGCGCGTCGTCCGCGTTGCGCAGCAGCCGGAACAGATAGTTGATCAGCCGCCCCTGGTAGCGCTCGAGCAGCTCGCCGAAGCGCTCCCGCTCGCCCGCCAGGACCGCCGCGACCAGCTCCTCGTCGGTCGGCTGCTCCGCTCCCCGCGTCATGGCTGGATACGCAAGGTCAGGGCCAAGGTTTCAGCGGCGCCGTCACGCCTGGGGAGCCAGCCGGAGAGCATCGCGGGAAGGCTTAGTGGAGGTCGGTCCGGGTGCTGAGGACGCCGTGCGCGCTGCCGTTGAGGAGCGCCAGGAGATCGGACTCGATCCCCTTCGGGGAGGTCTCGACGACGCGCCCCACCTCGCGGCCGCCGCGGCGCACGATGAAGGTCGGCAGGTAGCGGATGCCGTCCTTCGCCACGGCGTCGGCCGGCTCCTTCTTCTGCCGGTCGACCGCCACGTAGCGGACGGTGAACGGGACGGCGGCGCCGGCGGCGTCGAGCGCCTTCCAGAAGCGCGGCACCTCGCGCCGGCTGTCGCTGCACCAGGAGCCGAGATAGACGACCACCTCGGCGCCCGGCTCGACCGCCGCCAGCGCCGCCGCGGCGGCAGCCTCCGGTTTGGCGTCGACCTCGGCCTGCACCCACTCCGGCACCGCCTCGACCGTCTCGCGGGTCACCGGGCCGAGCAGCACGGGCTCCTCGGGGGTTTTGGCCGCGGGGGCCGCGGACGCCGCGGACGGCGGAGCCGCGGGGACGGCGGCCGGCGTGGCCTGGAGGTGCCCCTGGAGAGGTGCCGCGGCGCCGGACGGCGCGAGGGCGATCGCGGCGGCGAGGGAGAGGGAGACGGCGAGGGGAAGCTTCCTGGCATGCATGGCAGGGAGTTTATCGCACCACTTCCAAAACCTTCTCGATCCGGTCGCCGAGGCGGATCTGGTCGAGCACCGCCTCCCCCGCGATCACCTCGCCGAAGACGGTGTAGCCGCCGTCGAGGTGGGGCTGCGGGGAGAGGGTGATGAAGAACTGGCTCCCCCCGGTGTCCGGGCCGGCGAGCGCCATGCCGACGGCGCCGCGGTGGTAGCGCAGGCGGCCGATCTCGTCGCGGATGACGTACCCCGGCCCCCCCGAGCCGTCGCCGCGCGGGTCTCCCCCCTGGATCACGAAGTCGGGGACCACGCGATGGAAGGTCAGGCCGTCGTAGAACCCCTGCGCCGCGAGGTTGAGGAAATTGAGGCAGGTGAGCGGCGCCTGGGGGCAGGCGAGGCGCACGGTGATCGTCCCCCGCTGGGTGCGGATCTCGACCGTCCGCGGCTGGCGGGTGCGCTGGACGATGGCGCGGTAGACGTCGAGCGATTTGTCCTTCTCCGCCGGCTCGAGGCGCGGCGCCGGGCGCCCCAGCTTGACCAGGCTCTCGCCGGCCTGCCGCCGCAGCACGTAGGGCCCCCCCGCCGCCAACTTCTCGAGCAGGGCGACGCCGTCGCCGCGCTCGAGCGGCTCCTTCTCCGCCCGCGCCGCGACCGCGCGCACGGCGGCGAGCCCCTCCTCGGCCGTGGCGTCGCGGTAGACCGCGGGGAGGGCGGCGCCGAGGTCGGCGAGCGGCAGCACCGGATGCTCCTCCAGCCAGCCGAGGGCGGCGCCGCGCACGGCGGGATCGGAGTCCTGGAGCCCCCGGCGGGCGATCGCCGTCTTCGCGGCGTCGTCGGACCCCTTGTCGTCCAGGCGGGCACCGAGGGCGGCGCCGCGCACCCGGGCGACGGGATCGGCGGCCAGCCTGGCGAGCAGAGCGGCGGCGGGAGCCCCGCCCAGCGCGCCGGCCGCCTCGGCGGCGCGGGTGCGCAGGGCATCGTCCTTCTCCCCCGCCATGGAGGCCGCCAGCTCCAGGGCCCGCGGGTGCTTACCGGCGGCGAGCGCCACCAGCGCCGCCCCGCGCTCCCAGGTCTCGACGCCGTTCGACGGCCCGGCCGCCGTCACCAGGAGCTCGCCGAGCTCGGGCGACCCCCACACCCCCGCGGCGTCGATGGCGCTCGCCCGCACCCCGGGGCGGGGGTCGGCGAGCAGCGCGCGCAGGCGCGGCGTCCACTCCACGATCGGCTTCGCCTTGCCGCCGTCGAGCATCGCCTTGGCGGCGCGCAGCGCTTGGATGACCGGGCCGGGATCGGCGCCGACGTCCTCCAGGAGCGGGCGAAGCAGCGCCAGGTCGTCGCCGCTCCCCACCAGGGAGATGGCGCGCGCGGCCCAGGCGCGGACCCGGGGGTCGGGATCGGTGAGCAGCTTGCGCAGGGTGGGGAGGGCGGACGGGCGCGGCTCGCGGCAGAGAGCGTAGGCGGCGTCGGCGTGGAGGGCCGGATCGGCGGCCGCCGCCAGGCCGCGCTCGCCGATCGACACCACCGTCTCCTCCTTGAAGCGGAAGAGCCCGGGGAGGAGGCGCGCCCAGCGCTCCGGCTCCGGCAGGGTGAGGAGCGCCTCGAGCACGTCGACCGCCCGCGCCTTGAGCTTCCCCAGCGCCTCGACGGCCAGCGTCCCCGTCTCGCGGTCGGGGTCGCGCACGGCGGCGTAGAGCGCCCCCTGCGCCTCGGGGTCGCCGAGCACCCCGAGCGAGAACGCCGCCGCCCGGCGCACCGCCGGCACGTCGTCGATCAGCAGCCCCTCGAGCGCACCCCGCCCCTCGGGGTCCGGGATGCGCCCGAGCGAGGCGGCGAGCTCCTCGCGCAGCGCGGCGTCCCCCTTGAGCGCCTGCTGCACCACGAAGCTGTCGATCGACTGGCGGTCGACCAGCAGGAGCAGCAGCGCCCGCAGCTCGAGGTCCTTGACCTCGACCTTAGGAAGGTCGGCGGGGGTTTTGGGACCGGAAGGATGGCCGCAGGCCGCGGCCAGGAGGAGGACGGCGGCCAGCCCCGGAAGGATTTTTCTCATGGCTCCGGATGCTAGCACCGCCGCCGGAGGGCCTGCCCTGCGAAGAGACGTCCCGCCGTCCCCGTGGCCTGCGAAGGTTCTCGTTATGGGCTGGGAGCGTCTCTACGGGCACGTCGCCGTGAGCCGGACGCTTCCGCGCGATCCACCGGAAATACGGCATCGCCCGATCCGCGGCAACGGACCCGTAGAGACGCTCCCAGCCCGTCCACGACACCGACCGCAGGCCACGGAGACGGCGGGACGTCTCTCGAAGGCAAGGTCCTCGCCTCGACCCCGCCCTGCCGAAGGCCACTGCTGCCGCCTGCCCTCCAATGTCAGTTTCCGAACCACCCCGCGGGGTGAGGGACCGGCCTCCCGAGCCGCGTTATAGTCCCCATCGTGCCCAACCTCCGCTTCGGAAACGTGCGCCGCCGCTTCGGCCGGCTGGCGGTTCTCACCGGCGTCTCCGGCGCCGTGGCGCCGGGGGGGCTGCTCCACGTCACCGGTCCCAACGGCTCGGGGAAGAGCACGCTGCTCCGCTGCCTCTCGGGGCTGCTGGCGCCGGACTCGGGGACCGTCGAGTACGAGGAGGAGCCGGGCGCCGTCCTCGACGCCGCGGAGCGCCGGCGGCGGGTGGGGGTGGTGGCTCCCGACCTCGCCTTCTACTCGGAGCTGACGGTGCGCGAGAACCTCGACTTCTTCGCCCGGCTGCGCCGCGTCCCCGCCGCCCGCGGGCTCGCCGTCCTCGACCGCTTCGGCCTGCCGCTCGACCGCTTCGCGGGGGCGCTCTCCTCGGGAATGCGGCAGCGCCTGCGCTGGGGGTGGGCCCTCCTCCACTCCCCGGCCCTCCTCCTGCTCGACGAGCCGTTCCAGAACTTCGACGCCCCCGGCGAGCGGATCGCCCGCGAGCTCCTCGCCGAGCACCTGGCGGCGGGCGGCCTCGCCGTGGTGGCCAACCCTTCCGCCCTGGACTTCGACCATGCCGAGCGCCTGGACCTGGGTCGCTGAGACGCTCGCCGTGTTCGTCAAGGAGTGGCGGTGCGAGTTCCGCACCCGCTACTCCCTGAACACGCTGGCCCTCTTCGCCTTCACCACCCTGGTGGTGGTGAGCATCAGCCTGGGGCCGGCCGGGGTCTCGCTCGCGCAGGGGACGGCGGTCCTCCCCGTCCTCCTCTGGGTGATCCTCCTCTTCTCGGTCGCCGCCGGCCTCCCCCGCGCCTACGTGCAGGAGGAGGAGACGCAGACGGCGACGGCGCTCCGCCTCGCCGCCACCCCGTCCGCCCTGTTCTGCGGCAAGCTCCTCTACGGACTCACCCTGGTCTTCGCCCTCGAGGCGCTGCTCACCCCGGTGTACGTGGCGATGACCAGCATGAGCGTGCGCTCCCCCGGCCTGCTGGTCGCGGTGCTGGCGGCGGGGGGGTACGGCCTCGCCACCGGCAGCTCGCTGGTGGCGGCGATCATCGCCCAGGCGCGCAGCAAGGGGACGCTGTTCGCCGTCCTCTCCTTCCCCATCCTGCTGCCGCTCCTGCTGCTCGCCGTCGAGCTGACCCGCGGCGCCGCGGCGGGCGATCCGGCCGGCGTGGCCCTCCCTCAGCTTCTTCTGTATGATGGATCGGTCACGATCGCCGGTTTGATGCTGTTCCCTGCGGTGTGGAATCCATGAAGACGGATCCGATGAAAACGCTCTTCGCCTGGCTGCTCTGGCTCTGGATGTCCGCGGTGATCGCGGCCGCCTTCCTTTGGGCGCCGCTCGCCAAGGGGTTCATCGGCGAGTCGAGCCGCATCCTCTTCTTCCACGTGCCGATGGCCTGGGTGTCGTTCATCGGCTTCATCGCCGCCGCGGTCTGGAGCGCCCGCTATCTCTACGGCGGCCGGCAGCCGCGCCACGACCGCGCCGCCGCAGTGGCGATCGAGCTCGGCCTCCTGTTCGGCGTGCTCGCCACGGTCACCGGCGCGATCTGGGCCCGCATCATGTGGGGCGCCTACTGGAACTGGGACCCGCGCCAGACCTCGCTCCTGATCTCGCTCCTCTTCTACGGCGCCTACCTCGCCCTGCGCTCGGCGATCGACGACGAGAACACCCGCGGCCGGCTGGCCGCCGCCTACGCCCTGCTGGGCATGGTGGTGACCCCATTCCTGTTCTGGGTGGTGCCGCGGATCTCCAAGATGACCCTGCACCCGGACCCGGTGGTCAACACACAGGGGAAGGTCAACATGGAGTCGCGGATGCAGATCGTGCTCTACGCCTCCGGGATCGGCTTCACGGCCCTGTTCTTCTGGATTCACAACCTCCAGTGCCGGCTGCAGGCTCACTCCGAGCGGCGCGCGGCACTTCAGGAGTAGAGGCTTACCTATGATCACTGGCGGGATCGGCTGGGTGGTGGCCGTCAACCTCATCATCTGGACAGGCCTGTTCCTCTACCTGCTCCGGCTCGGCGGGCGCGTGCGCTCGCTCGAGGCGCTCGAGGCGCCCGAAGAAAGAGAGAAAAAGCAATGAAAACGAGAAAGCACCGTCTCTATCTGTTCGGCGCCCTCCTGCTGCTCGCCTTCGCTGGCTTTTCCTTCACGGCGTTCAAGGATTCGATGACCCCCTACGTCTCCTACGACCGGGCCCGCGAGGCCGACCGCGTGGTGCAGGTCGCCGGGGCGCTCGAGAAGGGGAGCTACTCCTACGCCGCGGCGCGCGAGTCGCTCTTCTTCACCCTCCAGGATCCGAAGACGAAGCAGACCCTGCGGGTGCGCTACAAGGGGCTGAAGCCGGCCAACTTCGAGGACGCCATCAGCATCGTCGCCATCGGCCACTTCGACGGCAAGGCGAGCGAGTTCGAGGCCAACAAGCTGCTGGTGAAGTGCCCCAGCAAGTACCAGGGCGCCGAGGTCGAGAAGACCTACAGCTAGGCCCGGCCCCGGCCGGTGATGCCGACGCGTACCGCGTCGGATGAAGGAGACCGCCAGTGGAATACTTCTCCCACGTCTACCTCCCCGGGGCGGTCGCCCTGTGGAGCGCGCTGTTCTTCGCTCTCGCGACGATGTGGGGTTATGCCCTGGCGTTGTCCAGCGATGCGGGTGACACCGCCGCCCTCACCTTCGCGCGGCGGGCCTACAGCTTCTTCGCCCTCTCGATCCTGCTCACCGGCGTGGTGCTCGCCCTCCTGCTGGTGACGCGCGACTTCCGGGTCGAATACGTCTACCAGTACTCGGGGCTCGACCTCCCCTTCTACTACCAGTTCGCCGCCTTCTGGGCCGGCCAGAAGGGGAGCTTCATGATCTGGCTCTTCTGGGGGACGATGCTCGGCCTGCTGGTGCGCCGGACGACGGGCAAGAGCGAGCCCGCGGTGATGGGGGTCTACACCCTCACCCTGCTCGGCCTGCTGCTGATCCTGGTGCGCGAGAACCCCTTCGTCATGCTGCGCCAGACGCCGCTCGACGGCCAGGGGCTGAACCCGCTCCTCCAGGACAACTGGATGGTGATCCATCCGCCGATCATGTTCATCGGCTACGCGGCGAGCGCCATCCCCTTCTCGTTCGCCATGGCCTCCCTCTGGCGGCGCAAGTACGACGGCTGGGCGACCCGCGCCTTCCCGTGGGCGCTCGGCGGTTTCCTGGTGCTCGGCACCGCCATCCTGATGGGGGGCTACTGGGCCTACAAGACCCTCGGCTGGGGCGGCTACTGGGGCTGGGACCCGGTCGAGAACGCCTCGTTCATCCCCTGGCTGTTCGGCACCGTGCTGATCCACGGCCTCTACCTCGAGCGCACCAAGGGGAGGTTCCGGCGGGCGAACTACGTCTTCACCTTCCTGACCTACATCTCGGTGCTCTACGGCACCTTCCTCACCCGCTCGGGAGTGCTCGCCGACTTCTCGGTGCACAGCTTCGTCGACCTCGGGATCTCCGGCTGGCTGACCCTGCTGCTGACCGGCTTCATGGCCCTCGGCCTCTACCTGATCATCACCCGCTGGCGGGAGATCCCCACCGAGCCCAACGAGGACCCGCTGCTGTCGCGCGGCATGTTCCTGGTGCTCGGCACCATCTCGATCCTCGCCGCGGCGCTGCTGATCGCCACCGGCACCTCGGCCCCCCTGCTCACCCGCTTCCTCAAGGAGCAGAGCCCGGTCGGCCCCAGCTTCTACAACAAGGTCAACCTGCCGATCGCGATGCTGATCGCCTTCCTGCTCTCCTTCGTCCCCTACCTCACCTGGAAGGGGAACCCGGCGCGCGAGTTGCTGCGCAAGATGATCGTGCCGATCCTCTTCGCCATCGCGGTCACCGTGGGGGCGGCGCTCTGGCGGGTCGACAGCGTCTTCCACCTCGCCTTCATCCTGCTCGCGTCGCTGGCGCTCGCCACCAACCTGCAGAAGACGATCGAGAAGTACCGGTTCGGGGGGCTGAAGGCGCTCGGCGGCTACCTGACCCACGTCGGGGTCGGCGTCATCCTGCTCGGCATCATCTCCTCGGCGGGCTACGACCAGAGCCAGAAGGTGACCCTCGTCCAGGGGGTCCCCCAGAACGTGGGGGACATGCGCTTCACCTTCCGGCGCTACATCCCGAAGATCGGCCGCGAGAAGGAGCGGATGGAGATCCAGGTCTCCCGCAAGGGGCAGGAGCCGTTCCTCGTCTACCCCAAGATCTTCATGAACGAGCGCACCCGGCAGATGATGATCAACCCCGACATCAAGAGCTCTCCCTTCCAGGATCTCTACGTGTCGCCGATCGAGTTCGACCCCGGCCAGCCGCGGGTGCAGCTGGTCAAGGGGCAGGCCGAGCGGGTGGGGGACGTCGAGGTGCGCTTCGTCAAGTTCAACCTCGACATGGACGGCAACGCCCTGGTGGCGATGCGGCAGGGGAAGACGGTGGTGATCGGCGCCGAGCTGGCGATCACCAAGAACGGCCGCACCTCGAGCCTCACCCCGGTCTACCGCCTGAACGCCTCGACCGGCTCCGCCGAGTCCCCCCCACCCCCCTCCCCGGCGGCGGCGAGGTCTACGTCTCCGGGATCAACGCCAACAGCGGCGCCGTGCAGCTCGACCTCTCCGGGGTCGCCAACCCGGCGAAGCTGTCGATCGACGTCACCCAGAAGCCGCTGATCCAGCTCGTCTGGGGAGGCCTCTACGTCGTCCTCATCGGCGGGGTGCTGACCCTGATCCAGCGCTTCCGGCAGATGCGGGTGATGGAGGCGATCGAGGAGAGCCGGACGGGGGCGGCGTAGCGGCCTCAGAAAAGCGTCCTGAAGACGGTCTTCGGGGCGGCGGTCGGCCTCTGGGGCCGCCGTCCCTGTCAGCCTACCCCGGCGCCGACCGTCTGGTGCTGGAGAACGTCACCTTCGACCTCCCCGCGCGCGCCGTCATCGCGACGGTGGGCGAGAACGGCGCCGGCAAGCCCAAGCTCGCCGGCACCTTCCAAGACCTCTTCCACTTCGAGCTCCCGGCGCGGCAATCGATCGGCGTCGGGCGACATCCCGCGGATTGACGAGTGGTCCGCCGTCGGGCGAGCCGAAGCAGACGACTCGTGGCGCGCTGGCGGCCCGCCGGCCTCGACACCCAGCTTGGCCCCACCTGGCCCGGCGGCGTCGATGTCTCCTTCGGCCAATGGCAGAAGCTCGCCCTCGCCCGCGGCTTCATGCGCGACCACCCGCTCCTCCTCGTGCTCGACGAGCCCACCGCCGCCCTCGACGCCGAAACCGAGCACGCCCTCTTCGAGCGCTACGCGGCAGCCGCGCATCAGGACGTCACCGCGGCGGACGGACGCATCACGATCCTCGAAGCCGGCGTTCAGGTCGTAGGCCACGACGGGAGCCCGAGTCAGCAGGTGCCGTAGGCCTGGATGCGGGCGATGAACGTGGAGTTGGACGCTTCTTCACCGCAATCCGGGAATATGTATATTCTCTGTCCGCAGCTGCATGAACAGGTAGCTCGCCCCACGAGGTGCGGGTAGAGCAACGCGACCAGCTCTCGCGCGTTGCGTTGTAGGCTGTATGCCTCGTTTGACCAGCTCGCAACCAGGAAGGGTCCGGAACGTTCGGTCACACATCCGTGTCGCTCAATAGACGCTGATGCATAGCGCCGAGAGAAGAAGCTCGGGTGCCATCCCTCGTCGCAGTCGATATACTCAATCGTGGCATCCCCGTTGAAGCGAATGATTACGTCGGCCACATTGCCAGATACGAACTTCACATCTGGCAGGCGCTTCCTAAGCTCGGTACGTAGCACCGCCACGCTCTCGTCTGGACCATAGAGTGCAAAGCAACGTGCGCCCTTCAGAGATCGCAAATTGCCCGAATCGATGGAGAGTGGATGGGGTCTCGTACTCAGACAGCCCGCCAGGCTGCAGGCCAGAAAGATTCCGGTCAGTGTTCGGAACGTCGTCATAGACGCAGCATTACAGAGCACCGCCAACGTTTGACATGAGCGGTGGACGAAAGGGCGCGAAGCGGCCTTGGGGAATGCCGCTCGATGGAGGGGTTAGACCTCACTGCGCTGACTCAAGGGAGAACCTAACTGAAGCTCCCGGAGCGAAGCCGCGACTGACACCCGCACTGTCAGCTTTTGTGGGGTAGAGCCGATAGTCGCCGGTGTAGGGAACGTTAGAAACTTGAATGGTCTCTTGGCTCACATAACGCGTTGACGTGCCGTTGCCCTTGACGTCCATCTCGAACCGAACGTCGTAGCGGTTCGCGATCGGAAGATCGAACGTTTGCGATGACATTGTTGCGCCTACATCGAGCCAATCCACGCCTGCAAGACTCGGGTAGAGATAAGTCTTGCCATTGACGATCGCCGTGACTCGAACAGACGCGCCAGGCGGCAGGCCGCGGTCACTGACGCCGAGAATCTTTAGGACGGGACCCAAAGGCTTGGGCGCCGCTGACGCGTCAATCGGAGTTCGCGGAGCAAGTAGCGCTACTCCAAAAGTCAGAGCTAGTCCTGCAAGCATGGCCAACTTGGCCCAGGCGGGATAGGTTCCTAAGAACTTGACGATGGCTTCGATGGTTGACATTCGCGCAGATCCTTGCGGCGTGTGAATGTGGGGTCTAACCGCAGTTTCAACGTCTATCGCCCCACCCTTTACCCAGCCAACGCGACAACTTCTCGCTGGCTGGACCGGTCGAAGCAAACGGCGTCATTCATGGGCTATCTCTCTCTGTTGGCTGAGCTTAGCTGGCAGAGTAGCGCTGGGCCGAATTCGCGTCAAGGCTATATAGGTTGGCGCATAAGCATCGGGCCGGCCCAACGGGCCGGGAGAACGGAGCCCAGGGCTGAGGCCGAAGGCCGATGCCCTGGGTTGGAAGGATGACGACGCGTTGCAGCCTGAAGGGCCGCGGGAGCTTTTTGTCGAGCCGGGTTCTCGCGACCCTTCAGGCCGCAATGAAGGGCGCCTTCTTTCCCAGGGCGTCGGCCTTCGGCCTCGGCCCTGGGCTGGGATCTCCCGGCCCGTTGGGCCGGACAGAGACCAGCCCTGGCGACCATATTGACCCGAAAGCAGGGCGAGCGTAGGATGGCTCAAGTCGATGAAGATGAAGAGGTTGCCCACCCGGAGAACTTTATGTCCCGCCCGATCGAAGCCCTTGCGGAAGAAGTATTGCAGCTCCCATCTGAAGCTCGGTCTCGGCTGCTCGATCGAGTCGTCGCCAGCCTCGACAAAGACCGCGCACGTGACGCAGCCTGGGATGAATTGGCGGCGCATCGCGACGCCGAGATCGAATCGGGCGCAGCCATCGCTCTCTCAGGGCCTGAGGTCGTTGCGCGACTTCGCGCTGAGCTCGAGTGAGCTACTCGCTCCATCGCAGCGCCCCTGGGAAATAAGTGCCTGGCACCAGGCGGGGGAGCTCCGAGCTCGCGATCACCAAGAACGGCCGCATCGAGCTTTCGGGACGGGGCGGCGTAGGGCCGCGGAAAAGAGGGCCTCAGTGGCCTTCGGCTAGGCGGGGTCGAGGGTAGGACATCGCCTCCGAGAGACGCCCCGCCGTCCCCGTGGCCTCCGTAGCGGTGTCGTTCCTCGATGGGGACGTCTCTACGGGATGGTTGCCACGGTCGGATCGCCAACGCATCTCCAAGACCGTTCTCCGTGCGGAGTCGGCGGGTTGACGAAAACGTGTCTGTAGAGACGCTCCCATCGAGGAACGACACCGCTACGGAGGCCACGGGGACGGCGGGGCGTCTCTTCGCAGGGCACGAGCCCCAACCACCCCCAACTGCCCTGAACCCGCCTTGTCCTTCTGTTTGCTTTTTCTTCCTACGCGCCGACCCCCAACCGGTCCGCCAAACTGTGCGGCAGCCCCGCCTTGCGGATGCGGCGCTGGGCTTCGCCGATGGGGTAGGGGATGCGGTACCAGTTCACCACCCGGCGGTCGCTGTCGTAGATCATGTAGGCGGCGCGGGGGTCGCGGTCGCGGGGCTGGCCGATCGAGCCGGGGTTGATCAGGTAGCGGCCGCCGGGGGGGAGGATGATCTTGCCGGTGGTGCCGCGCAGCGCCCGCACCCCCAGCAGCCTCCCCTCGAGCGAGAAGAGCGACGGGATGTGGGTGTGGCCGAAGAAGGTCACCGAGTTGTCGAAGCGGGAGAAGATCTCCCAGGCGTCGACGTCCGAGAAGACGTAGGTGTCCTCGTCGAGCGGCGAGCCGTGGCAGATGGCGAGCCCCTCCTCGATCTTCATCGGCCCCTTGGGGAGCTCGCGCACGTAGCGCAGGTTGGCCGGGGTCAGGCGGCCGGTGGTCCACTGCGCGGCGGTAAGGGCGGTCTGGTTGAAGTTCGAGCCGGAGTCGATCCCCGCCGCCACCTTGTCGTGGTTGCCGCGCACGGTGTAGAGCTTCGGGCCCAGCGAGCGCACCGCCTCCACCACCTGGTTGGGCGCCGCGCCGTAGCCGACCAGGTCGCCGAGCACCAGCACCGCGTCGACGCGTTTGCGGCGGGCCCGGCGGAGGACGGTCTCGAACGCCTCCCAGTTGGCGTGCATGTCCGACAAGATCAAGTAGCGCAACGTCGGGTCCCCATCCGTGTCCCCATCCGTGTCCCCATCCGTAATGCGATCCTGGCCGCGATTTCCTCCGGTCCTTCGCCCGGCGCCACGTCCAGCGTCAAGTCCGCCTGCTGATAGGCCGGCAGCCTCTCGCGGTAGAGGGCGAGCGCCTGGGCCTCATCCTTGAACAGCGGCCGGTCGCTCTTCCCCCGCCCGCCGATGCGCGCCGCGATGGTCGCGAAGGGGGGGTTGAGCCAGACCGAGAGGCCGGCTCCCCGCACCACCCTCGCGTTCGCCTCGAAGGTCATGGTGCCGCCGCCCATCGCCACCACAACGTCGGGGAGGGCGAGAGTCCCTCGCAGCGCCTCGGCTTCCATCTGCCGGAAGGCGGGCTCCCCCTGCTGCTCGAAGATCTCGCGCACCGTCATCCCCGCCCGCCGCTCGATCTCGCTGTCGAGGTCGAGGAACGGCGCGCCCAGCCGCAGGGCAAGGAGGCGGCCGACCGTCGTCTTACCGCTCCCCATGAACCCCGTCAGGTAGATCCTCATCCCTCCCGGCCCGCCGCCGCGAGCAGCCGGCGGCAGTTGGCGCGGATCTCCGGGACGTCCCGCCCCGAGGCGGCGCCGAGCACCACCGCCGCGTCCGCCCCGGCGGCCAGCACCGCCGCGAGGTTCGACGCGTCGATGCCGCCGATGGCGACCAGCGGCTTCTTCGTATGGGCGCGCGCCCAGCCGACCCGCGCCAGGCCGACCACCGGATCGGGGTGGACCTTGCTGGCGGTGGGAAACACCGGCCCGACCGCGATCAGGTCGACGTCGCCGTCGGCGTCCGCGGCCACCAGCTGCGCTTCGGTGTGGGTCGAGAGGCCGATCCGCACGCCGTCCCCCACCACCCGGCGGGCCGCCGCCGGCGGCAGGTCGCGCTGGCCGACGTGGAGCCCGGCGACCGGAAACAGCGCGGCGAGGTCGGCGCGGTCGTCCACCCAGAGCTCGACGCCGCTCCCCTCGAGCGCCCGGCAGCAGCCCTCGACCGCCGCGTACCAGGCGCTCCCGGAGAGGCGCTTGCCGCGCAGCTGGATGGTGCGCACCCCCGCCTCGGCCATGCCGGCGACCGCCGCCGGCAGCGGCAGGCCGCCCAGCGCGTCGGCGTCGGCGATGGCGTACAGCGGCGCGGTCATCAGTCCATCAATCCCGAACGTCCCGGCTACTTCCCGGGCTCGCCCGTCCGGTTGCGCTGCGCGAAGCGCTCCATGAAGCGCGTCGACAGCCGGCCGGCGACGAAGTCCGGATCGCGCAGGATCTTCTTGTGCAGCGGGATCGAGGTCTGGATCCCCTCGACCACGAAGAAGTCGAGCGCCCGGCGCATGCGGGCGATGGCGTAGTCGCGCGTGCGGTCGTGCACGATCAGCTTCGCCACCAGCGAGTCGTAGTGCGGCGGGATCACGTAGTCCTCGTAGCCGTGGGTGTCGACGCGGGTACCCGGGCCGCCGGGGAGATGGAAGGTCTTGAGCGGTCCGGGGCTCGGCGCGAAGGTCTCCGGGTGCTCGGCGTTGACCCGGCACTCGATGGCGTGGCCGCGCGGCTTCAGGCCGTTGGCGATCTCCATCTTGCGGCCGGCCGCCACCTCGATCTGCATCTTCACCAGGTCGAGGCCGGTGACCATCTCGGTGACCGGGTGCTCGACCTGGATGCGGGTGTTCATCTCCATGAAGTAGAAGCGGCCGTCCGCGTCGAGCAGGAACTCGATGGTGCCGGCGTTCTCGTAGCCGACGACCTCGCAGAGGCGGACCGCCGCGGCCCCCATCTCCTCGCGCAGCTCGGGGGTGAGCGCCGGCGACGGCGACTCCTCGATCAGCTTCTGGTGGCGGCGCTGGATCGAGCACTCGCGCTCGCCCAGGTGGATCACCCGGCCGTGCGAGTCGCCGAACACCTGGAACTCGATGTGGCGCGGCTCCATCAGGTACTTCTCGAGGTAGACCGAGCCGTCGCCGAACGCTTTCTCGGCCTCCTCGCGGGCCGCCGCCAGCTGGCCGGCGAGGTCCTCCTCGGCGTGCACGATCCGCATGCCGCGCCCGCCGCCCCCCGCCGCCGCCTTGAGGATCACCGGAAAGCCGACCTCGGCGGCGAGGCGGATCGCCGTCTCGGCGTCCTCGAGCGGCTCCTGGCTCCCCGGCAGCACCGGCACGCCGGCCGCCTTCGCCGTCTGCCGCGCCTTGGCCTTGTCCCCCATCATCCGGATCACCTCGGGGCGCGGCCCGATCCAGCGGATCTTGCACTCGTCGAGCACCTCGGCGAAGTGGGCGTTCTCGGCCAGGAAGCCGTAGCCGGGGTGGACCGCGTCGGCGCCGGTGATCTCGGCCGCCGAGATGATGCTCGAGATGTTGAGGTAGCTCCCCTTCGAGGGGGGCGGGCCGATGCAGACGTCCTCGTCGGCGTAGGTGACGTGCAGGCTGTCGCGGTCGGCCGTGCTGTAGACGGCGACCGTCTGGATCCCCAGCTCCTTGCAGGCCTGGATGATGCGCAGGGCGATTTCGCCCCGGTTGGCGATCAGGATCTTCTTGAACATCCGCGTCGGTCTCGTCGGTCCGTCAATCCGAGGGCGCTCAGGTCTTGATGGCGAAGAGCGGCTCGCCGAACTCGACCGCCTGGGCGTTCTGCGGGTAGATCTCGGCGATCACCCCGTCGACGTCCGACTCGATCTCGTTCATCAGCTTCATCGCCTCGATGATGCAGAGCACCTGCCCCTTCTTCACCCGCGCGCCCACCTCGGTGAACGACGGAGCGTCGGGGGATGGCGCGCTGTAGTAGGTGCCGACGATCGGGGAGGTCAGGACGTGGCCGGCCGGCGGCGCGGCGGCCGGCGCGGGCGCGACGGCGGGGCCCGTGGCGGCGGGCGGTGGTGGCGGCGGAGCGGCATAGGCCCCGGCGCCCGGCCCGCTCGCCCCCGGCGCCCCGCTCGCGGCGGGCGCCGCATAGGCCTGCTGCGCGGCGGGTGGCGGCGCGGCGGCCGCCAGCGCCTGCTGGCCATCGATCTTCAGACGAAATCCCGAGCGCTCGAGCTCGAGCCCCTGGAGCCGGTTCTCGGCCACCAGACCGATCAACTCTTTAATCTGTTCAAACGTCAGCACGTGGGCGCCCCCTTGCAAGCCTCCCGCGGCACGGCGGCACCGGGCTGGGCTTCCGGCCCGCGCCGCTCGGCGTCCACCGCGCTCCGGTCAGGAGAGATCCGCCTCCAGGAGCAGACGCGCTCGCCGGAGCTCGAACCGGGCCCGGCCGTAGTTCCCCTCCGGCCCCAGCACGAGAAGCAGATAATAGTCCGCAGCGACCGAGCTTACCATCAGCGTCAGCCGGTCGGTCATCACGGCGAGCTGCTGCACGTCGCCGACGTCGAGCTCGCGGTGGTTCTCGCTGATCATCCGCACCTGGGCGACCAGCTCGGCGGCCAGCACGTCGAGGTCGAGGTCGGGGTCGGAGCTGAACGACTCCACCAGGATGCCGTCCTTGGCGACCAGCGTCAGGGCGATCGCGCCCTCGATCTGGTTGCTGATGCGGCTCAGCTGGTCAAGAAACATCGCGCTCTCCCCCACGCCGCAGGCGCTTCAGGTAACTGTTGAGAAGGAAGACCTTGCGCGCCTTGGCGGAGGCCGCTCCCGGCTCGGCCGGGAAGTGGGCCAGCAGGTCGCGCCCCTCGAGCGGCCGGCCGGCCGCTGCCCGGACGGGCGCGGACGGGACGGGCTCGGGGGCCGGCTCCTCGGCGATTGCCACCGGCGCCACGGGAGCGGGCGGCGGCGGGGGGACCCGCGCGATCACCGGCATCAGCAGCGTCGCCGCCGCGGCCGCCGCGGCCACCGACGGAGTCGAGGGAGCCGAAGCCGCGGGGCCGAGCCCCGCCAGCCCCTCGCGGGCGGCGGCGTTGTCCGGCTCGCGGCGCAGGACCTCGCGGAAGATCCGCTCCGCCTCGTCGCGATGCCCCTGGCGCAGGTAGATCTCGCCCAGCGTGGCGGTGGCGATCGGCTCGGCGGCGGGCTCCGGCTCCGGCTCCGGCTCGAACGGCGTGGGCTCGAACCGTTGCGGCTCGAACACCGCCGGCTCGAACGACGCGGGGTCGAACGCCGCCGGCTCGAAGGCCTGCGGCGAGAAGGACGCGGGCGCGGGCTCCTGCGGCTCGAACAGCTCCGGCGCAAGCTCCGCGGGCTTCGGGAACGCCGGCGCCTCGGGGGCGACCGCCGGCAGCTCCGCCGCCGGGGCCACGGCCTCGGGGAGGGGCGCAGCGGCGGCCGGCTCCGGCTCGGCCGGGAGGATCAGGTCGGGGAAGAACAGCCCCTCGGAGGTGAGCGCGCGCAGGTACCGGTTGCGGCTCTCGCGCGAGGCGAGGCCGGGGAAGAGGACGTCTTTCGGCTCGGGCGGCTCGGGGGCCGCGGACGGCTCGGGGGCGCTCGCGGCGGTCGCTGCCGTCGCGGCCGGGGCGGCCGTCGCCCCCTGCGCGGCGCGCGCCGGCGGCGGGAAGAGGTCCGCGAACGGCTCGCCGGCCCGCGAGGCGGCCGGGGCCGGCGGGGCGCCGAGGTCGAAGATGTCGTCGCCGGCCGGCCGCGGCGGCACGAGGCCCACCGCGGAAGGACGGCCCGACGTCGAAGCAGCCTGTGGTGGTTCCATCGCGCGCAGCCTCCGGCGGAGCTCCTCGATTTCGGGGTCGCTGTCGTTCAGCAGACTATACAGGTCCAGCCGCTCGCGAGCCTTCTCGGGCTCGCCGGTGTCGAGATAGGCCCGCACCAGCAGCTTGTTGGCCACCATCTGCGTGGGGTCCTGCTTGACCACGCGCTCGAGCACCGTCCGCGCCGGCTCGGGCTCGCCGAGCTCCAAGTGGCAGCGCCCCTTGGCCACCAGCGCCGAGAGGTATCCCGGATGCTCCCGGAGCCCGCGGTCCAGCACGCCGAGCGCCTCCTTGACCCGCCCCTGATGGCGGTACTCCTCGGCGAGTTGGAGGAAGATGCGGGAGGAGGGGTCGGACTCCCAGCGGCTCTTGAGCTGGGTCAGGCGATCCGGGAACGCGCTGTCCGTCATGAGGAAATCACCCCGGACGGAGCTCGGGCGGATACGGCAGGGACGGGCGGCAGCAGGGGTGACGGCAAAGTGGCTGCATTATAGCAACATAGAGCCGCACCGGCCGCTAAATACGCTAAGACAAAGGGCGGACCCCTCAAAAAGGAGCCCGCCCTGCGGCGCCCGGCCTCAACTGCCGATCGGAACTTTGATCTGCTTCGTCGCCGAGGAGGTCTGCCCCGCGCTGTCGACGACCGTCATGCGGACCGTGTAGTTTCCGTCCGCCGAGTAGGTGTGGCTCGGGTCGGGGCCGTTCCCGCTGACGCCGTCGCCGAAGTCCCAGGTGTAGGTGAGGCCGCCCTGACCGCCGGTCGTGGTGCTGGTGAAGAGCACCGTGTCGCTCGGCGAGCCCTGGGCGACGGTGAACGACGCGACCGGCGGACCGCCCAGGATGTGGATGGTCGCCGTGGCGGGCGGCAGCAATCCCCCGGTGGTGCCACCCGCCGTCTCGGCGGTCACCGTCACGCTGGAGACGTTCCCCGACAGGTCGGTCGCGCTCAGCGACAGCGTGTCCCGGGCCACTCCGCCCGCGTCGGTCAGCACGATCGCGCCGCGCGAGGTGAGCCGTCCATAGTCCGTCGTGAAGTTCACCCCCTGGCCGGGGAGAGGCTGGCCGTTGGCGTCGCGGACGAGCGCCAGCAGATTCACCTTGCCCCCCGTGATGGTCACCTCGGAGGGGGTCGGCTGGAGGACGATCGATCCCGCCGCCGTGCCGACCTGAATCGTGATCGAGGCGGTGGTCCCCGCCGTCGTGCCCCCCGGATCGGAGGTCGAGCCGCCGCCCGTCGTCGTCCCCGTCCCCGTCGCCGCGGTGATCGTCGCCGTCCCGAGCACTCCGTTGCCCCGGAAGATGGCGGTCGCCGTCCCGTTGCTGTTGGTGGTCACGATGGTGTCGATCGAGCCCAGGCTCGCCGTCAGCCGGATCTCGGTGCCGGGATTGAGCGGGTTGCCGTCCGGCTTGCGGCCGATGACGGTGATCGTCGAGGTGCCGTTGATGCCGATCTTCGTGGGATTGGCGCTGATCGCGAGGATCGTGCCGTTGGGAGCCACCGGCGTGGCCTTGTCGCAGCCGGCCAGCGGGAGCATTGACAGCAGGATGAAACCAGGGAGGACGACAGAGCGGTAATTCATAGTAACCCAGTATACGAACGAGGGCGGCCATCCGTCCAGACAGACGGAGGCCGCCCCGAAAAAGCGCGCGGGAGGGTGGGCGGAGCCTTACGGCACCGTGATCACCATCACCGTCTGGCTGGTGCCGCCCGCGTTGGTCACCGTCAGCGTGACGGCGTAGTTCCCCGCCGCCGCGTAGGTGTGCGACGGGTTCTGCGCCGTGCTGCCGGTGGCGTCCCCGAAGTTCCAGCTCCACGACGTCGGCGGACCGGTCGAGGTGTCGGCGAACTGGATGGTGTGGCCGGAGACCGGCGTGGCGGTGAAGCTCGCCACCGGCGCCGGCGGCTGGGTCGCGCCCTGGCACGAGTTGTCGCTCGGCGAGAGCAGGAAGCCGTTGTTGAAGGTCGACAGGCAGCCGTCCGAGGTGTCCTTCACCGTGATGTTGATCGGGGTCGGGACCTTCATGGTGCCGCTGTTGTTGGCGCCGCACGGCGTGGTGTTGAAGGTGAAGCCGGTCGGCGGGTTGGGGACCGACACCCGGATCTGCGTCGCGTTCGACGACTGCACGGTCGCCGTGCTGCCGTTGGTCGGGTCGCCGAAGACCACCGTCGGGCTGTTCGGGAAGTTCTGGCCGTTGATCGTCACCAGCGTGCCGGTGCCGCCGCTCGCCGGGCTGATCCCCAGGATGTTCGGCAGCGGCAGCAGGAAGTCGAAGCCGATGTTGGCCGTCGCCGTGTCGCCGTTGTCGACGTTGGTCACCGTGATCGAGTCGGTGCCGATGATCCCGCCCGGCGGGCAGGTCGTCGGCGGCGGCGCCGCCGAGGTCTGGATGACGATCTGCGTGCCGGTCGTATTGGTCACCAGCTGCGGCACGTTGATGTTGGCGTCCTTGAAGTGCATCGACACCGTGGTCGGCGAGTTGAAGCCGTTGCCGAGCACCACCAGGGTGGTGCCGCCGGTGGCCGGACCGGAGCCCGGACCCTGGAGGGCGGTGATCTGCACCTTGGAGCCGTACTTGAACTGCTGGCCGCCGACGGTGCTGAAGCCGCTGTTGACGTTCTTGACCAGGATGTCGACCACCTGGTTCGTCAGGTTCAGCCCGATGCCGCGGGCCGACGGGGTGATGGCGACGATCTGGGTGGGGGTCACCGAGACCACCGTCGCCTCGACGCCGTTGAAGGAAGTGGCGCTCCCTCCGATGCCGAACAGGACCTGGACGGGGGACTGGAAGCCGGCGCCGGTGATCGTCACCCGCGTGCCGCCGTCGTTGGTGCCCGAGGCCGGGGTGACCGCGAAGACCTGCGGCTGGCCGCCGCCGCCGCCGCCGACCGAGTAGGTGAAGCCGGCCGGCAGGGTGTCCTGCGCCTGGTTGGTCTGGTTGGCGTGGATGGTCACCGTCACCGAGGCGGTCGCCGTCTGGCCGACGACGACCGGCACGCCGGCCGCCGCCGCCGACGGGGTGACCACGACGATCTGGTTGGCGGAGACCGAGCGCACGGTGGCCGCCGCGTTGTTGAAGGTGACCTGCACCGGCTGCACGAAGCCGCCGCCCAGGATGGTCACCGTCTGGCCGCCCGCCGAGTCGCCCGTGTTGGGCGACACCGAGGAGACGTAGAACGACGCCGCCTGGCCGATGCGGACGTTGGCCGCGCCGGAGCTGGTGACGCCGGTGCCGTTGCTGACCGCGGCGCGGATCGTCGCCGTGCCGACGTCGCTGCCGGCGAACAGGGTGGTCGCCGCCTTGCCGTTGACCAGCTGCAGGCTCACCGACTGCGGGCCGCCGACCGAGTTGAAGCCGCCGAGAGTGGTGGTGACCGCCACCACCGTGCCGTCCGGCGGCGCCTGCCCGGTGTCCGAACGGACCACGGAGATATTGACATTGGCGAAGCCCGTCCCCCCGGCCACGATCTCCGACGGGTTGGGGGTCACCGTCACGTTGAAGGTGACCTGGTTCGCCGGCGGCTTCGGGGTGACGGGAGTGCTGCCCCCCGGCTCGGTCGGCGAAGAGGTGCAGCCGACAACCACCGCGAGGGCAGACGCGGCCAACAGAAGAATGGAGTTCCGGAAGCGTTTCATACGTGAGCTCCTACATCCCTCAAGGCGTGACATCGATGGTGAACGTGGACGGCGCCGAGGCGATGTCGTCGCCGGACAGGGTGCGGCCGAAGAACTGATAGGTGACGTCCAGGACGACGACCGTGGTGCCCGTCTCGGTGTCGCGGCCGAAGTTGAGCAGATCGCTGAGCGGCGGGCTCTGGATCTGGTTGTTGGTGAGGAAGGGCAGGTTCGTCAGGTCGAGCGTGCCGTTCACCGTCACCAGGCCGAAGATCCCGGCGGTCACCGGCGGCGGCACCCGGGTGCCGGTGTCCCGGCGTCGGTAGGTGATGGTGTAGCTCCGCATCTCGATGTTCTGCAGATCGCTGGTCCCCGAGGCGGGGTCCTTGGGGAAGTTGCGCAGGGTGATCGTCCCCACCTGAACCGCCCCAGGAGTGTTCACGGCCGTTCCCAGATGGACGAAAGCGGGCACGCCGTCGAAATGGGACACCGACAGGATGACCGAGCCTTCGCTCGTGTCGGTGCGGCTTCGGCAGCTCGACGCCACCAGCGCGACGGCGAGCAGCAACAGGAGGACGGTGCGCTGATTCTTCATGGATCCGCTCCCAAGGTTAAATCTTGATCACCCGCGGCGTGATGAAGATGAGCAGCTCATCGTTCTCCTCGTCGCGCGTCTTGTGCTTGAACAGGTGCCCGATCAGCGGGATGTTGGAGAGCCCCGGGATGCGGTCCTCGCCGCTCTGCCCGGTCACCTTGTAGATGCCGCCGATCACCGCCGTGCCGCCGTCGCGGACGATCAGGCGGGTGCGCGCATCCTTGGTGCTGATCGGCGCGTTGGTGGCGCCCGGCACCAGGAAGGCGAGCTGCGGCTCGCGCTTCGAGATGTCGATGTCCATCTCGACCGTCCCCTCGGCGGTCACGTACGGCACGACGTCGAGCCGCAGCGTGGCGTTGATGAACTGCACGGTGACGGTGTTGTTGAGGATGGTCTGGATGGGGATCTCGAGGCCGCTCTGGATCTCGGCCCGCTGGTTGTTGAGGGTCGCCACCTTGGGGGCCGACAGGATGGTGATCAGCCCCTCGCTCTCCGCCGCCGCCAGGGCGACGTCGAGGTTGAAGGTGTTGAGCAGGTTCCCCAGCTTGAGGTCGAGGGTGCCGGCGGTGGCGTTGCCGAGCAGGTTGACCCCGCCGGTGCCGGTGCCGGTCGCCGGGAAGACCAGCCCGGTGGTGTTGCCGTGGGCGGCGTCGGCGATCGCGTTGACGCTCCACTTGACCCCCAGCTCGCGGCTGAAGCGCTTGGTCGTCTCGACGATCCGGGCCTCGATCATCACCTGCGGCTCCGGCGCGTCGAGCAGGTCGATCAGCGACAGCACCGCGTCCATGTTCCCCGGCAGCTCCTTGATGATCAGCGCGTTGGTCCGGAAGTCGACCATCACGCTGCCGCGCTGGGTGAGGATGCCGGCGTTGCCGGTCTTCAGCAGGCGCGACACCTGCGCCGCGTCGGCGTAGCTCAGCCGCTGGTAGACGGTGCGCAGGGGGATCGACAGCGACTTCGCCGCCGCCAGCTGCTGCTTGTCCTGCGCCTCCTTCTTCAGCGTGTCGGTCGGCGCGATGCGCATCACGTTGCCGTCGAGCTCGTAGTCGAGGCCGTTGATCTTGAGCACCTGCTCGAGCGCCTGGTCCCAGGGGACGTTCTCGAGCTCGGCGGTCACCGTGCCGGTGACCCCCGGCTGCACGATGACGTTCAGGCCGCTGATCTGGGCGAAGGTGCGCAGCACGTCGGTGACGTCGGCGTTGGTCACCTTGAGGTCGATCGGCTCGCCGAAGTAGCTCTTGTCCTTGCCCGTCCCCGCCGCCTTCTGGGCGAGCCCCTGGAGCGGCGTCGACGGCGGCGTGACGTCGACCGGCTTCCCCATCGGCGCCTTCTTGCCGGTCGAGCCGAGCGAGCTCGTCCCCTGGGGCTTGGCCGGCGTCACCTTGACCGACGACGGCCCGGACGGGGGCGGCGGCGGCGGCAGCGGCGAGGCGTCCTCGGACTCGATCCGGTTGCCGCGCGACACGGTCGGGGTCTTCGGCGCGGCCGGCGCGGTCTGGGCGAGCGCCAGGTCCGACGCGGCCGCCGAGGCTCCCGGCGGCCGGTTCGGCGCCGGCGCCAGCGGCTCCGTCGTGGTGGTCGCCGTCATCGTCGTCTTGGTGGTCTTGACGGTCGACGTCTCGTCGCCGGTCGACTTGGTCTTGCTGCTCTTGCTCGCCTTGGCGCTCTTCCGGGTGGTGGTCTTGACCGGCGCCGGAGCGGGCTCCGCGGCGGTCGTCGTCGTGCCGGCGGAGGTGCTGGCGGTCGTCGTGACGGCGGCCGGAGCGGCCGGGGCGGGGGCGGGCATCGCCGCCGGAGCCGCCGCCGATGCCGCCGGCGACGAAGCGGCGCCGTTCGCCGCGCCGAAGGAGACGACCAGCGAGCTGCCGCTGCGCTCGATCGTCGGCAGGGTGTCGCCGTGGAGGTCGAAGACGACCCGCGAGACCGGCTTCGGCGCCGGCCGGAACTGGGCCACCCGCACCCGCTCGACGACGCTGCCGTCCACCGCCTGGCTGGAACGGGAGGCGCGGTTGATCACCCCGCGCAGATCGATCACGAAGCGCGGCGGCGAGGAGAGGGCGAAGGTCGAGTAGGAGAACTCGCCGTCGCCGGTGATCTTGACCACCGACCCGCCGCTCGCCGGCATCACCTCGATCGAGTCGAGCCGCGTCGCCTCGGAGCCGGTCGGCGCCGGGCCGGCCATCGGCTTGTCCGGGGTGCCGGCCGCCATCGCCGGCGCGGAGCCGGAAGGCGCGGCGCTGGCGGAGCTCGCGGACGAGGGGGCGACCGGCGGCTGGTCGGGGAGCGGCTCGAAGGCGAGCTTTCCTTTTTCCGCCGGCGCCGGAGCGGGCGCCGGGGCCGGGGCGGCGACCGCCGCCGGCGGCGTCGCGCTCGCCATCTTCGTTCCCGTGTTCGTTCCCGTGTTCATACTGGAGTCGGCGGGCTGGGCCGCGGCCTTGCCGTCGACCGGGGAGAGCTGGATGCGCAGCTTCGAGCCGTCGGCGGTGACCGAGTGCTCGACCTCCTGCCGGGTGGCGATCACCAGCCGGGTCAGGGGGCGCGACCCCTCCTCGCTCTTCTGCACCGCCAGCGAGGAGACCAGCCCCTCCTCCGGCGAGAGGTCCGCGAGCTTCGGCCCCGGCACCGTATTCGGCAGCTCGACGACCACCCGGCCGTCGGCGTTGCGGAAGCTGGTCCACACCAGCGGAGCGCTCGCCTCGAGGTCGACGAAGACCTCGGGCGCCCCCTCCCGCAGATCCAGCGTACGGATCTCGGTCGTGGACTGGGCCGCCTTGGCCTCAGCCTTGGTCCTGGTCGTGGAGCTCTGCGCGGCATCCGCGGACGGGGCGGGGGACGCCTCGACCCGCCGGGCGGAAATCACGGCGCACCCGGCGCCCACGGCGACTGCACAAACCGCCGCCGACGCGATCCACCGCTGCCAGCCGGTGCTCCGACTTCTCATGACCACATCTCCCATGGCAACTCGCCTCCCTTACGGGCCACTGATTCCCTTGCCGACCACGAATCCGCCGAACCCAGGGCTCAAGTCGGGTTCAGGCTCTTGACCACCTCACGGAACGGCTTGAGGGCAGTCGGATCCTGTACGATTTGTTTGAACACCACTTCATTCTTGTTGATGCTGACGACGTCGCCGTCGTAGAGCTGGTCGCCCTCTTTCAGCAGATAGCTCTTCTTCTGGTTCGAGGCCACCACCTGCGCCACGAAACCCTTGCTGGTGCGGAAGATCCCCGTCAGGTCGATCTCCTCGATCAGCAGCCCCGGCACCCCCTCGGGGCGCGGGCCGTGGAGCGCCGGCGCGTCGGTCTTGGCGAGCAGCGACTTGAAGGGGTCGCGCCGGTTCCCCGGGTCGTAGGAGAAGCCGCTCCCGGAGAGCACCTCCTCCTCCCCCTGCAGGATCTCGTCGATGTTGCCGGTGTCGGGAGGCGCGCCCCCCGCCACGGTCCCCTTGTCGCCCGGCTCCCCCGGCTTCGCCTCGGGACCCCCGGCGGGCGTGGCGCCGGGCTTCCCCGCCGCCGGCTTGTCGCCGGGCTTCGCGGCCGGCTGCGAGGCCGGCGCCGACTTGGTCACCCCCGGCCCCTTGGGCTTGGCCTGCGGCTGCGACGATTGCTGGGCGAGCGCCGCCCAGCCGGCGGCCAGCGCCAGCGCGAGCATCAGGACGGCGGGAAGGATCGCTGATCTGCCGATCGAACGGCTGAGACGGCCGAAACGCATTAGTCGGGTCCTCCGGCCGGCGCGCCGCCGGACTTGATGCGCGTCGCCGGACCTTCACCGTCGCCGGCCGCCGGCGGCGGCGCCGCTCCGCTGGCCTTCTTCCCCGGCACGGCGGCCTTGGTCTCGACGGTCACCGGCTCCGGCTCCTTGTAGACGAACGTCTTCGCGATGAACACCGCGTTGACCGTGTGCTGGTTGGCGGCGGCGGCGTCCTTGCTGCTGGTGCCGGTGGTCTGCTTCGGCGGCAGCGCCTTGATCTCCAGATCCTCGATGTTGATGATCCGGGAGAACCGGCTGATCCGGTCATAGAGCAGCGCCAGGTTGTGGTACGACCCCTCGAGGTCGACGCTGATCGGCCACTCGCTGAAGAATTCCTTGTCCGCCAGCGTGCCGGGATTGAACTTCTTCAGCGAGAAGTCCCCCTGCTCGGCGAGCGAGCGGATGCGCCGCATCAGGTCCGGCGTGTTGCGCCGGGCCGGCAGGATGCGCAGCAGCTTGTCGAGCTCCAGCTCGAGCTGGTGCACCTCCTCGCGGAACTTCGGCAGCTCCTGCTTGGCGGCGCGCCCCTCCTGGATCTTGTTCTGCAGGGCGGCGAGCTGCGCATCGGCGCGGTCGTAGTCGTCGCGCATCGGAGCCAGCAGGCGCCAGTACCCGGCGGCGAACAGCAGCAGGCCGACCCCGAGCCCGAATCCCAGGCCGACGTACCAGGGCTTCCCTTCCAGTCCCGTCTTGAGCGCCACGGGCCCCCCTACCCTGACGTCGCCGACGTCGGTTTGCTCGTCGCGGGCTTGCCGCCGGCCTTCGGGGTGGTCGCGGTGCTATCCGCGGCCCCGGGCTTGGCGTGCCCTGCGAACGAGTAGTTGAAGTTGATGAAGAATTTGTAGACGCCGCCGGTCTGCTGCTCGGTGCTCTTCAGCGTCGGCTCGTCGAACTCCGGCACCTTGTCGAGGTTCTCGATGAAGGCGGCGACCGCGTTGGTGTTGAACGCCCGCCCCTCGATCTCGATCGAGCTCGCGGTCATCTTCATGCGGTCGAGCCAGAGCAGCTCCGGCAACGCCCGCGAGACGTAGTCCATCACCCGCACGGGGCCGCGCTGGTTCGCCTTGAGATCGTTGATGATGCCGATCTTGCGCTCCAGCTCCCCCTTCTTCGTCTTGTACTCCTCGACCTCCTTGATCACCGAGGCCATCTGCTCGACCTCGTGCTGGGCCGCGGCGACCTCGGCCTCCTTGGCCTCGTTCTTGTTGCTCTGCACCCACCAGGCGCCGGCCACGGCGAGCACGCCGACCAGCACGCCGGCCGCCATCATCCACTGCCCGATGTCCTGGTTGCCCGAAGGCGCGGCCCCCTTCGCCTTGCGCACCGCCGCCGGGCGCTTCCCCTCCGAGAGCAGGTTGATCTTGATCATCGACTCAGTCCCCCGCCTTGCGGATGCTCAAGCCCACCGCGACCGCCATCATCGGCGCGATCGACTGCAGCCAGGCCCCGTCGAAGTCGCCTTCCTTGAACTGCACCCGGCGCAGCGGGTTCATCAGCTCGGTCGGCACCTGGAAGCGCTCCCGCAGCACCTGCAAGAGATTGGGGGTCAGCGCGCACCCGCCCGAGAGCACCAGCTCGTCCACCGGCCCCTCGGACGACGTCGCCGAGAAGAAATCGAACGTCTTGCGGATCTCCGACGCCATCTCGGCCGACACCGCGTCGAGCACCGTCCGCGCGTCCGCCGGCGTGTAGCGGTCGACCGACTCGCCGTGCTTCAGCCCCTCGGCCTGCTGGAAGGCGAGGTTGAACTCGCGCTGCAGCGCCTCGGTGAACTGGTTGCCGCCGAACGAGATGTCGCGCCAGAACACCGTGCCGCCGCGCGCCAGGATGTTGATGTTGGTCACCCCGGCCCCCATGTTGATCAATGCCACGACCTTGCGGGTGTCGAGGTCGTAGTTGACCTCGTAGGCGTTCTGCACCGCGAACACGTCGACGTCGACCACCGTCGGCGTCTTGCCGGTCTGGCTGATCACCGACACGTAGTCGTTGACCTTGTCGCGCTTGACCGCCACCAGCAGGACCTCCATGTTGTCCCGCCCCGGCTCGCCTTCCGAGAGGACCACGTAGTCCAGCCGCACGTCGTTGATGTCGAAGGGGATGTACTGCTCCGCCTCCCACTGGATGGAGTCGGCCAGCTCGTCCTCGCTCATCGCGGGGAGCTGGATCTTCTTGATGATCACCGAGTGGCCGGACAGCGAGGTCGCATAGTTGCCGCCCTTGACCTTGGTCTGGTCGTTCAGGCGGTGGATCGCGTCCACCACCAGCGACGAGTCCATGATCGAGCCGTCCACGATCGCCTCGGGCGACAGCGGCTCGACTCCCAGGCGCTGGAGGTGGTACTCCCCCTTGCGCTCGCGCAGCTCCACCAGCTTGACGGCGGAGCTGCCGATGTCCAGACCCACCACGCCTTTTTTGGTACGGGAGAAGAGCACTATGAACTCCCCCAAAGTCCAACGTTCAAGGCAGTTTACCCCTTGTTACTTAAAGCTTCGCTGGAAGCTACCAGGAAAAAACACCTCTGTCAAGGTGCCCATGCATCTATGGCTATATTGTCCAGTGAGGGAACTCTACACCCCTCCAAGTTCGGTTGCAAGACCCGGATTTCCCGAATTTTTCCAGGTTTTACGGGGGTTTGTGCAAGCCTTGGAAGCGTGGAAAACCAGAGTATCACAGCATCTGCTTGTACGCTATCCGCTATATGTGGGGGTGGGTGTCGGGGAGGGCTACTGCATACAGCGGGGAACGAGGTGGGAGGAAGAGGTTAGGGGTGGCTCGGGGCCAGGAGGATCTCGGCCGCCGGGCCCTCGTCCCCTGCGAAGCCTCACCCTCGGTCCCTCTCCACGCGTGGAGAGGGAGGGCCCCGCGAGGGGGAGTGCCGGCGGGTGCGCGGCGCGCACCGCCCCCGTGGCGCCGTTGCCCACCGGAACGGCCTGCCCTGCGAAGAGACGTCCCGCCGTCCCCGTGGCCTGCGGTCGTTCTCGTTCCTCGCTGGGAGCGTCTCTACGGGCACGTCGTCGTGAACCGGACGTTTCCGATCTGCCGGAAATACGGCATCGCCCGATCCGCGGCAACGGACCCGTAGAGACGTTCCCAGCCCGCCCACGACACCCGCCGCAGGCCACGGGGACGGCGGGACGTCTCTCGCAGGCAATGCCCTCTCCTCCACCCCACCCGCCCGAAGGCCACCCCACCTCACTTCAACCCCAGCTTCTGGTTCCGCTCGAGCAGCGACACCGCCTCGGCCAGCCGCTTGCGCCGCGTCTCCTCCCGCTTGGCATCCTCGATCCAGCGGACGTACAGCCGCCGGTAGGAGGGCGCGAAGCGCGAGAAGTTCGTCCACGCCGCGCCGTTCGCGCGGAGCGCTTCCTCTATATAAGGGGGCACCGCGTCCTCGCCCTCCCCCGCCGGCGGCTGGGGGCTCTGCGGGACCGCCGCGCCCGCCTCCTCCGGCGGAGCCTTGGCGAGCCCCGCCGCCGTCATCTTCCCCTCCCGCACCATCCGCGCGAACCGCTCGCGGTTCAACGCCGACCACTTGCTCTTCGCCTTCCGCGGCGTGAACTTCTGTGCGTAGTGGTCGGCGTCGATCGTCCGCACGATGCTGTCGATCCACCCGAAGCAGAGGGCCTCCTCGACGGCGTCGGCGTATTCGACGCGGGGCTGGCCGGTGTGGCGCTTCGCGTAGACGAGCCAGATTTCGGTTTCGCGGTCGTGGTTGGCGGCTAGCCAGGCTCGCCAGGCGGGGCGGGTGGTGGGGTGGAGGGTGCGCATAAAGCTACTGCTCGCTTCAGACTAAGCCGGCCTTCTTAAAACAGTTACATACGACCTCAGGATCGGCTCATGAGTTGACTTACCCACACCAATTTCGTACTCTTTCTTGCCGTAGAACTCCTCAACACAGCCCCCCCAAACCTCCCTCACAATTTGTCCTATAAGACTCATAGGACTTGGTCGGCCGAGCTTAAAGCGAAAAACCCTCGCCGTTCTTTTAGTTACAATCACATGCGCGTGCAACACGATCGGACCAGGCGTTCGATCCAAAATGCATATTTCTCTCATCATAGCCGCCCAGCTCATCAGAGCCTGACGATCTAGAAATTTTTCGCCAACCTTACCTAGCGGTAAGCCTCCCGGATCCCCGCCAAGCGATATGATAGTAGCAGCGAATAGCATCTGAAAATCCGGCTCGTCAATTTCCTCAGCAACACCCTCCGACTGCTCGGATGCCCACTGCGCCAAAATTTCGGTACCGGCGCCAACAATAGAGGCATCTCTAGCAGCCGTACTGGCTTCTCCTAGAAAAATCCCAGCCACCCCATCCAATGTACCAGACCGAAGCCCTCCTACCGTCGCGATGCCAATCTCGTCAAAAGAGCCGATATGAGAGAATAGCTCATAAGGCGCAAGGCAGGCTCGACCTAAAATATCACCTCTCTGGCCTCTGACGTCTCTCAGAAAAGGATAGATCATCTCAGCATCCTTAGCAGCCTGTGGGTGCAGTTGAAGCCTAGCCATCAATTGCCTGGAATCTAAAATTAACCAATCATTGCCGGCGACGACTACACGCTCGCGCTCCCCATCCTCGCCTTTCACATATAGATCCACTTCGAGAGCAGGAGCTAACCATGCACAGAAATCTCCGAGATTATTCGCTCCGGATACTTCTCGATATCCTAGAACATCTCCAGCATCGTCAAGACTTACCTCCAGCCATACACGGACGATGGTTCCTCCGTCTTGGAGCTGCTCCTCTGTCTTTGCTGGCCGAAGTAGAGGCCGAGCCTCGAGCCCTGTTGAAAATTCTAGCACCAAGGTTTCCTTGGGGCCGCTGTTATATGGACGAGTCGTGACGCGGACACGGTGACCCCACATAAAAACTGAGAAGAAGCCGATACCGAAGCGACCCGTGGGTTCAAAGCCTTTCGCCCAAAGCCCTTCGTGTTCGTCGCGCATCAACGCCGAGCCCCAATAGGTTGTTCCGAAGTCAAGTAGAGGTCCGGAGACCACCGCCTCGGACATACCGATTCCGGTATCCTCGACCTCAAGCCAGACTCCCTGTTCGTCAGGGCCAAGCCGAACGGTCACCCTTCCCCAGTCGGAAGAACGATTCTCCAGAAGCCGCCGCGCACGGACGGCGTCTGAGGCATTTTGAATTAGTTCCCTTAAAGGTATTGTGGGATCATCGCCATAGAGCTCCTCACCTCCGAGTTTCCTCGCAAGGTCGGCGACATTGGAGACGTGGAGCCGGGCATCGACCGGAGTCCAGCCGTCAACCTCGATGTACTTCTTGAGGCGGAGAGGGCTTTCAGCCCCGGAGACGCCCCGAATCTGGAGCCGCTCAGGATTTCCACGGTCGGCGAGCAGAGTATCCACCTGATGCAGTTCGCGATCGACCATGCGAAGGGTTTCTTCGCAGACCCACCAGGCATCAACTTGTTCCGCGAGGAACGGGCGATTCGTCGTATAGACGAGCCGATCTTCCTTGGCGCGAGGTTTTAGAAGGTGATTCTGGAAGTTCCAGTGATCCCGAGACAGTCCTTCCGGGCGGCGGAGGGCGAGCAAAAAGCCAGGAGCGCGGCGAGCATCCAGATGAGCAGCGTCGGCCGTGCGGAGCAGGACCGCGATCTTTAGCCCGAAGTTCCTTTTCAAAGTCGTCCAAATTCAAGGCAAACCATTGCGGTGCCGAGGTTTAGAGCAATTCCAGCTTAAAGTGATGTACCCATGTAACGATACCGGAAGTATCGGGAACGGAGAACAGGACTGTTGACACCGAGCCGGAAGTTCCCTAAGATGGGTACCCATGTACATCGAGGTTGTGCCCAACCGCGACTCCAAGCCCTGCATCCTCCTGCGGGAGTCCTATCGCCAAGACGGCAAGGTGCGCAAGAGAACCTTGGCCAACCTCTCCAAGCTACCCCCTCAGGCTGTCGAGGGGTTGCGAGCTCTCTTTCGTGGCGGTACTGTCATCGAAGACTTCTCTCAAAGCTTCGAGGTGGTCCGCAGTCAGCCCTTCGGGCACATCGCTGCCGTCCTCGGCACTCTGCGCCAGATCGGCCTCGACCGCGACCTTGACCCCCAAGGCTGTGCCGAGCGTGACCTGGTAATGGCGATGATCGTGGCACGGCTCTTGGAGCCGGCATCCAAGCTTGCGACGGCCCGTGGCCTCGGAGAGGAAGCCCCGCTGAGTGCTTTGGTTGAAGATCTCGATCTGTCCAAGGTCAACAGAGCCAGTTGTACGCCGCCTTGGATTGGTTGTACGTGCACCAAGGAGCCATTGAGAAGCGCTTGGCCAGCCGCCATCTCCAAAATGGGAGTCTCGTGCTGTACGACGTGTCTTCTACGTACTTTGAAGGGCACTGTTGTCCCTTGGCCCAACTCGGCTACTCCCGGGATGGCAAGAAGGGGACCTTGCAGATTGTGTTCGGTCTTCTGTGCAACTCCGCAGGATGTCCGGTCGCGGTCGAAGTCTTCACGGGCAACACGGCCGATCCGAAGACCCTGACTCCTCAGGTGGAAAAGGTCCGGCAGAAGTTTCGTCTGAGCCGGATCATCTTTGTGGGGGACCGTGGGATGCTCACCTCGGCTCGTCTCCGCGAAGACTTTCACGGAGTCGAGGGACTCGGCTGGATTTCCGCACTGCGCACGACGGAGATCCAGAAGCTGGTGGCAGGAGCCGGATTTCAGTTCTCTCTCTTTGATCAACGGGACTTTGGCGAAGTCCACAGTCCGGAATTTCCTGGCGAGCGGCTGATCGCTTGCCTGAACCCTTTACTTCAGCAGGAAAGAGCTCGCAAACGAGAAGAGCTCCTCCAAGCGACCGAGCGAGAATTGCAGCCGATCGTTGAGGCCACGCAACGGCAGAAAAATCGACTTCGGGGAAAAGATCAGATTGCCTTACGAGCGGGGAAGGTCATTGATCGGTTCAAGATGGGAAAGCACTTTATCATCGAGGTCACAGAGACTTCGTTTTCGTTTCGACGCGATCTGGATCGGATTGCTGCCGAAGCGGCTCTGGATGGCATTTACGTCATTCGGACCAACGTACCTGCCTCAGAGCTTTCGGCCGAGGATGCCGTGCGTTCCTACAAGAGGCTCTCCGTGGTCGAGCGAGCTTTCCGCAGTTGCAAGACGGTGGATCTGCACATTCGCCCCATCTATCACCAACTGCCCGAGCGTGTAAGGGCCCATGTGTTCTTGTGCATGCTGGCCTATTACGTCGAGTGGCACATGCGCCAGAAGCTGGCGCCCATGCTCTTCGAGGACGATGATCCCGAAGCGGGCGAAGCCCTGCGTCCCTCCATCGTCGCCCCCGCCCAACGATCCCCCAGTGCACAGCGCAAAGTCCACTCTCTTCGAACCGCTGATGGCCTGCCCACACACAGCTTCGCCACGCTGCTGAAGGACCTGGCGACGCTCACCAGGAACCGCGTACAGCCGAAGATCCTCTCCTCCCCTCCCTTTGATACCCTCGCGCGCCCTACCCAACTCCAGCAGAAGGCTCTTTCCCTCCTCGCCGTACCGCTGTAGCTCCCGTACTCCGTCCTGTAGACAGCAAGCGGAGCCCTCTTCAGAGGGTAAATCTCTATTTATCTGATACTTACGCCTCGCAACCGAAAAGAACTTCGGGGATCGATCGTCCAATCGCCGGGGCATTGAGGAAGGGCGCCTCGGATCGTTCCGAGCGCGCTGGCGAGGCGGGAGACCGGCCACCAGTGGCTGTGCGCGATCTTTCCCAAAAGCGACCCAAGTTGCTGCCGAAGATCGGAATCTTCGATCAAGTAGAAGACCGTCTCCCCCTTCTTAGGGTTGGCCGGAAAGGAGGCTAGCGCTAGCCTCTCTGCCTGCTCAGCGTGGAGCATGCGCAGACGTTCCTGAATCGCCGCGCGCTCGATGTCCGCCGGGGGGCTCGCGAACTCTTCGGACGTGGGAACCCGGTCTAGGCGCTTTCGAAGAAGTGTAGACAGAGCGTCCCCCCAGCCGGCACCTTTCTTGACTTCCTCGGCTCCACCTGGCCAGGCAGCGAGGCCGAGGCCCAGGTCGTGGATCAGGAAGACCCCTCCGAGGACGAACGCCTCTAGAGGATTGATGGAGTACTCCGGACCGGCGATGAGGTTCGCCATTTCCCACAGGGCGTCCAGATGGGTGAGGCCGTGGTCGGTGAAGTCGGGGAGATCGCGGTGGATCTCGTTGGCGAGGACCGCCGCCCGTTCCCGAAATTGGAGGAGGGCATTCCACAGCCACGCCCGCGGTTTGGCGTGTTTGTCCTTCCCACGCTGCGGGGCAAGGGTCCGGAGAATCAGCGGGTTGTCGGCAAATTCCATGGTTCCTGAAGTTTATTGCATCAGGAGGGGGAGCGGCGACGCCTTGACGATCTACCGAAGAGCACCGCCCCTCCAGGGCGGATGGGATGGGGGGGACCGCAAACCGGGCGCTGAAGCGCCCGGCTATTCAAATTTTCGCCCCTTCGGGGCGCGCAGTGGGGCGGCTTCCAGGATTTCTTGTAGCGACGCGCACAGACGCTTCGAGAAACAGGAGCAATCGACCGGCTGGCGGTCGTGCGCGTCGTCCCACGAGACCTTGGAACACGCCACAGAGGCGCGCCCCGAAGGGGCGAAAATCTGAGTAGCCCGGTGCTTTAGCGCCGGGTTCCGGGCCTCCCCCCAACCCCACCCGCCCCGAGGGGGCGGTGCTTTTGTTGTTGCAACGCGACTCCGCCCAGGGGGTCTCGCCCCTTCCCCCCTCACCCGCAGAACTCCGCGATCACCTCGATCGTCCCCACCAGGTGCCGGTTGAGCTCGGCGAGGTCCTCCGCAGGGACCCAGAGCTCCTGGTGGACGGCGCCTCCGACGGTCTGCACGGGGTAGCGGCTCGCGAAGTCGGCGTCGACCTCGAAGCGGGTGACGAAGCCGGCGCCGCTCTCCTTGACGTTCCAGTCGCGGGCGATCTGGGTGGCGTAGGCCTCGTTCAGCACGGGATAGAAGATCGGCTGCTCGGGAAGGCGCGGCGGGAACTCGCGCCAGCCCGAGGCTTCGATCAGCGCGAGCTCCTTGGGGCCGACGGGACGGTAGAGGACGAGGGTCGGCATGCGGTCGGAGTACGAGGTGGCCTCAGGCTATAGCGCCCTCTGCAGGTGGGCAACGTAGTTGACCGGCGCGTGGTCGGTCAAGCGTTCCCGTTCGTCGATAAGATACTTCGAGAGGTTCTGCAACAAGCTGTGGTGCTCTGAATCCGGTCCGGCTCAGACCACAGCCGGCAGGAAAACCAGGTCCGTCCTCCTGGGATGTAGTGTCGCGGCCGGAGGGGGGGAAAGATCCGCGGGTGGAAGCGTGGTCACGATGTCGAGATGATTCAGATCCGGAAGCTCTTCACATTCCCCAGCATGCCGGCGAAATCCTCATCGCCCACGGCGGGCGAGCCGTAGGTATAGAGCTGGCTGGGGCCTCCATGGCGAGCCGCCGCCAGTGTCGCCAGCGCCGCGCCGAGGCTGTGGCCGGTAAAGAAGAGCGGCCTCGTCCAGCCTCGGAGGAGCTCTGCGAGGTCGCTCCACACGGTATCCAGCGCCTCCTGGAAGCCGCAATGAACTTGCAGCCCCGGATTGCAGGCGGCCGGCAGCGTCTTGAAGTTCGTGATCCAGTCGAGGAGGTTGTGAGAGCCGCGAAAGACTACGATGGCGAAGCTCTGGTCTGTGGGGGCGATCAGGGAGAACTGGGCCTCCAGGCTGTGGTTGAAACCCTCCGTCAGGCCGAGGCCCGCCAGCACCTCGCTACGGGTCAAATCGCCGAGGGAAGGTTCCCGCTCGTCCGGTCCCTCCCGGTAGATCAGCCGGGAGAGCTCGGCGAGCCACCAGGCGTTGACGCTGCTGTACTCGGTGGCGCCGGCGTCGAACGGCCGGTCCCTGACTTCGAAATAGGTCGTGGCATCACCGGGCTTGAACAGCGCCTTCAGGGTGGTATCGGGTTCCATGGGCATCTCCTTTCCTCGATTTCCTTTTAGACGGACCCTGAGGGGAAATTCAGATTTCACGGCAGGTCGAGCCGGCGACCGCGGGTCGCCCCTACACCTGTCGTCACTTCAACCGGGGCCAGAGGTGTAGGCGACCTGCGTCGCCCGCGACCGTCGCAACCCGGATGAGGCCGGAGGGGCGACTGTTACCCATGTGCCCGGTCGGCCCTGTTACCCATGTCTGCGGTCTGTACGTGTCCGGAACGTTGCGCCCCCTCCTGGCCTCCCCCGAGTACGGGGGAGGAAAAAGGCTCCCGGGATTAGTCGGTTCCCAACTCCGGCCGAACAGGGCGACCGCGGGTCGCCCCTACACCTGTCGCGTGACCTCAACCTGGGCCCAAGGGTGTAGGGGCGACCCGCGGTCGCCCGGGTCAGACCTCGCGGTCACCTCCGCCTCCCAGCGCCCGTTCGAGATGCGCCACGTAGTTGATTGGCGCGTGGTCGGCGAAGGGGGCGGGGGCTTCGGTGAACTGGAGGTGGGCGTACTTCCTCAGCACTTTCCAGCGGTCCTGGAGGAGGCGGTCGGCGGCGATCTCTTCGTCGGTGGGGTCGATCAGGATGTCGCCGGCGTGGGTGATGTAGTGGACGCGGCCGGTGCGGCGGAAGCCGGTCCACGGAGGGGAGGCGGTGACGACGTCGCGGTGGTTGACCACCTCGTAGCGGGCGACGTGGTCGAGCCCGCTGACGAAGACCTCGTCGCCGACGAACGGCGAGCCGTAGGTGTAGAGCTGGCTCGGCTGGCCGTGGCGGGCGGCGGCGAGGGTGGCGAGGGCGGCGCCGCGGCTGTGGCCGGTGAAGAAGAGCGCCCCGAGCCCCGTCGCGAGGAGGCTCTCGAGGCGCTCCCAAACGGTGTCGAGCGCTTTCTGGAACCCCTCGTGGACGCGGCCGCCCCCGGTGGCGCAGTCGGTGAGGATGGAGTCGAGGTTGGTGACCCAGTTGACCAGGTTGTGGGAGCCGCGGAAGACCACGATGCGGAAACGCAGGTCGGGCGGGGTGATCAGGGCGAACGGCGCCTGGAGGTCGGAGACGAAGGTCTCGCGGAGCCCCACCGTCCCCAGCACCGCCTGCCGGGTCAGCTCCCCCTGCGAGGGCTCGGGCTCGTCCGGCCCCTGCTTGTAGACCAGCCGGGAGATCTCGGCGAGCCACCAGGCGTTGACCGGGCTGTAGTCCGCGGCGTCGGGCTCGAAGGGCTTGTCGCGGTGGACCTCGAAATAGCTCTCCCCCTCGCCCGGATTGACCACGGCATCCCAACTGTCGTTGAAGTCCAATGCGCCCCTTCTCCTCTCCCCGTCGGGGACCCGCTGGAGCGATTCTACACCTCGGAAGTGATGCGCATAGGAAAGACGGATGACCCTCGGAGAGGGGAGAAAGGGCCGACTTACCCGACTCCGAGACAATCCTGCTAGATAGTCTACGTTCCAAGTTCATCCAGTGTCGGGGCCTGTTTCTTGATTGGCCCTGTGATTTCCATTTCAGATCAATATTCGTCGATACAACCCTATTGACAACCGGATCAGCCGCCGGGATAATCTCCCTCCGTTGGTGCATAGCAGGCTCGTTATTCAACGCCGGACGACGAGACCTCGGACCGCCGGCCGCTTGGAGCGGGATCGAAGAGCGGACGGAAGCGGAGAGGAGGAGCCCGGCGAGGAGCAAAGTTTCCGGCGTCATGAAGGCGCCGGAAGATCGAGCCCCGGAAGGGGGCTCATGAAAGGAGAAAGACCATGGCTACCCAGAAGACGAAGGCGACGACGTACACGGCGATGATCGGCGACTGGCAGAACCTGCTGGGGATGCTGGAGGCCCACGTCACCGAGGTTCCCCAGCTGGAGCCGTTCCGGGCCAAGCTCGGGACGCTCCTCGGCCAAGCGCTGGACGTCACCAAGACGCAGGCGGACCTGCGGGCCAACAAGCAGACGGCCTCCAAGCAGCTCCGGCAACTCGCCGGCTCGGGGCGGCGGCTGGCGTCGGTGGTGCGCTCGGCGCTCAAGGAGCACTACGGCGCCAGCGAGGAGAAGCTCGCGGCGTTCGGGCTGCAGCCCTTCCGGGGCCGGACCAAGGATCAGCCCCCCCCCACCACGGACCCTACCCCGACTCCGGCTCCTACCCCGGATGGCGCCGGCGCCAGTCACGCCGCCACCCGTAGGCCTCCTCCCATCCGCAGATGATTCCGGGGCGTGCAAGGCACGCCCCCTTTTTTTGTGCCGGAGTCCACCCCTGGGAGCGCCGGCGTCCCGCCGGCTTACTAACTCGATTCTGTTTTTTGATGAGTAGCCGGCGGGACGCCGGCGCTCCCAGGAAAGTACGCCACGCTGAAAGTTTTCCGCAAACCAGGGCGATGGCTCGTGGACCCGTGAACGCGACGGCGACCTCGGGAAACGGTTCGAGGCTCCGTCGACGGCACGGCGACCCGGGAAACGTGACGCAGAACCCGTAAATCGTCTGGAGACTAAGTAAACCGCCGGAGACTCCGGGAAACGTCTGCCGACCTGGTCGACGCTTCGGAGAATCAGTAAATGCACCGCAGGCTCGGAAAATTTTCGGCAACTCCGTAAATCTCCAGTAGACCCTGTGGACGCTACGGAGACTCCGTAAAAAATCCGGAACCCGGGAAACGAACCGTTTCCCGAGTCTTCAAACGTTGCACCGGTGCGCCGGAACGATGCCCTCAGTCACCGCCGGCAACGGCAGCACCCACGGCTCGCGGCCGTGCACGCCGTCGTGGGCCGTGAAGTAGAGGAGGCCTTCGGCGCCGGTGAGTTGCTCGGGACTCGAGGGGGCGGGGCCGGGGAAGAGGTCCTGCACCATCACGGTGCCTGCCGCCGTGCCATCGCTCTGCCAGAGCTCGACGCCGTGCTCGCCGTCGGTGGCGGCGAAGTAGAGGCGGCCGCCCGCCGCGGCGAGCCCGTCCGGGAGGGAGGAGGCCGGGCCCGGATCGATGTCCTTCACGATCACCGTCCCCTCCGGCGTGCCGTCGGTCGTCCACAGCTCGGCGCCGTGGACGCCGTCCTCCGCCCGGAAGAAGAGGTGGTCGCCGGCCACCGTCAGCTCCGGCGGCAGCAGACCGCCGAGCGCCTGGTCCGCGCGCGGGGGATCGATCGTCTCGACGAGGCGGGTGCCGGCCGGCGTGCCGTCCGAGCGCCAGAGCGCCTGGGGCGGCTTCTCCGGACCATTCAGGGGATAGCCGCCGGCGAAGAAGTAGAGCGCGCCGTCGAAGACGGTCAGGTCGTAGGCGTTGACCAGGGCCGCCGGCGCGGCCTCGGGAACGATCGGCCGCGTGCCCGCCGCGGTGCCGTCGGTCGTCCACAGGTTGGCGCCGGGGCCGCCGTCGGAGAGGAAGTAGGTCGCGCCGCCGAGGCGCGCCGTCTCGAGCGGCCAGCTGACCCTGGGGAGGAGGATGCGGGTGCCGGCCGCCGTGCCGTCGGTGCGCCAGAGAGCGAACTGGCCGTCGCGCGAGGTCGGGGGGATCGCCGTGAACAGAACCTCCCCCTCGCCGCCCGCCGCGAGCACCTCCAGATCCGAGCCGAGGCGGAGGGGGAAGACGGCGGCCGTCCCTTCCGGCGTGCCGTCGCTGGTCCAGACGGTCCAATCCTCGCCATCGCCCGTCGGCGGGGGAGGGGAGCAGGAAGAGGATCTTGTCGCCCAAGGCGATCCGGCTGCGTACATAGGAGACGCCGGCCGGCAGCGTGAGCACCGGGAAGGTGCCGGCCGCGGTGCCGTCGGTCCGCCAGAGCTTCCCCTGCCGGTCGAAGAAGCCGAGGCGGCCCACCCGTTGCAAAAACACCGGCGGGCGGCCGACGGGGCAGGGCTCCGCCGTGCCGGGGATCGTGAAGGTCCCCGCCGCCGTTCCGTCGCTGATCCACACGGAGTCCGTGCCGGCGGCGCAGGCCAGGAACACGACCCTGGCGCCGAGCGGGGCGAGGTCGTGGGGGGACGAGCTCGCCGCGAGGGGGGAGCCGATCCGGGCGAGGAGGTGGGTGCCCGCGGCGGTGAGGTCGCTGACGAACGGCTGGCGCCCGGTGGCGGGATCGAGGGCGGTGAAGACGATCCGCCCGTCGGCTTCCGTGAGGTCGAGCGGCGGCGCGCGGAAGAAGAGCGGGGGGAGGATGCCGGTGTCGGCGAGGCGGACCGTCCCCGCCGCGGTGCCGTCCGAGGCCCAGAGGACTCCCTGCCGGTCGGTAAAGACCACCCCGCCGAGGGCCGGGCTCATCTGCACCGGACCGCCGTCGCAGGTGCCGGGGCAGAGGTCGCTGACCTGCCGGGTGCCCGCCGCCGTGCCGTCGGTCACCCACAGCTCGAGGCCGTGCACGGCGTCGCGGCCGGGGAAGAAGAGGCGCCCGTTCACCTCCACGGCCGGGGTGAGGCCGGTGTCGGGGGCCGGGCAGCCTCCAGGGGCGGGGCAGCCGGTGAGGGAAAGCGGCCGCTTCATCCCGGGGGAGAGCGTCCACAGCCCCACCGCCTCCCTCCGTTGACTCGCCGCGAAGACGACCCGTCCGCCGGCCTCGTGCGGCGAGCCGAGCCCGGTGAAGGCGAAGGGAGGGCCGACCTTCGTCAGGCCGGTAGGCGTGTCGGTCACCTCCCAGAGCGGCAGGGTGGATTCGTTGTCGTCGTAGGCCAGGATGAACAGCCGCCCCCCCACGGCCGCGAAGTCGGCGCTCGCGTGACTGAAGAACTCGGTGCTGAAGCTGTGGAGCCGGCGCGCCTGCGGAGACCGCGGCGACTGCGGATCGTAGACCCAGAGGTCCTTCGCGGCGTTGAAGACGCCGCTCGCGAAGAAGTAGAGCTTCCCGGCATGCGGCTGCGGTTTGCCGAGCAGCGACTTCGGTTGGCCGGCGGCGCGGATCGCGGTCAGCCGCAGAGTCCCCGCGGCGGTGCCGTCGGTCGACCAGAGGGCGCCGAGGACGGCGAAAAGGATCCGCCGCCCCTCGCGGAGAAAGCCGGTCGGGAACGAGGAAGCGCTCCCCGGCGCGAGGTCGCGCAGCAGGTGCGTCCCGGGCAGGGAGCCGTCGCTGCGCCAGAGCTCGCACCCGGCGTCGGCGGTGCAGCCCTGGAAGAAGAGGGTGCGCCCGTCGGGCCCCAGGACGGGAGGATCGAAGGAATAGCCGCCCAACCAATCGAAGAAATCGCCGCCGACCTGGACGGCGCCCAGCGTGAAGGTCCCCGCGGCGGTGCCGTCGGTGCGCCAGAGCCGGCGGTCCGCGTCGGCGAGGTAACCGAGCGCGCCGCCGGTGGCGAGCCAGTGGAGGGGGACGCGGGCGGCCCCCTCGCCGTCGGGGCAAAGGTCCGCCAGCCGCTCGGCGGCGCCGGAGAGGGGGTCCACCCTCCACAGGCCGCACTGCGAGAACCCGTTCCCCTCGGGCAGGAAGCCGAAGAAGAGGACCCGCCCGCCGACCGTCACGTAGCCCTTGAAGTCGGCGTGGTCGCCGGAAGGCGAGACCGGCTCGAGACCGGGATCGAGGTCCGCCACCAGGTGGGCAGGCCCCGCCGCCGCCGCGGCCGGAAGGCGGGCGGCCGGCAGGGCGAGCAGGAGGGCCAGGGAGGCGAGCCAGGGTTTCGTCGTCATGATGGATTTCCCTTGCTATCGATCTCAGTGGGGCGATGGCGGCAGGGGCAAGGCCCAGAGCTCGCGGCCGTGCACGCCGTCGTCGGCGGTGAAGAAGAGGGTCCCCTCGGCGGCGGTGAGCTGCTCGGGGTTGGAGGGGGCGGCGCCGGGGAAGAGATCCTGCACCATCACGGTGCCTTCCGCCGTGCCGTCGCTCCGCCAGAGCTCGACGCCGTGCTCGCCGTCGCTGGCGGCGAAATAGAGGAGGCCGTCCGAGCCCGCGGTCAGCGAGCCGGGGAGCGACCCGTCCGGGCCGGGGTTGACGTCCTTCACCAGCCCCGTCCCCGCGAGCGTGCCGTCCGTCTTCCACAGCTCCATGCCGTGGACGCCGTCGTCGGCCCGGAAGAAGGCTTGACCTCCCACCACGGTGAGCTGCGCCGGGATCTCCGCGGCCAGCGGGCCGGAGGGGCCGGCCGGCACGGAGAAGTTGTGGAGGAAATGGGTCCCCTCGAGGGTGCCGTCCGAGAAGAAGAGGCTGAAGATCGGCGCCGATGGGGAGCCGGAGCGGGCGAAGAAGAGGAGCCGGTCGGGGAGAGCCACGAGGTCGAAGGGGAAGGCGAAGAACGGGAAAGGAAGGATCGGCGCCGTCCCTGCCGGGGTGCCGTCCGTCGACCAGATCTCGGGACCGACATCCGACCGCCCTCCGACGATGAAGTAGGTGCGGTCCCCCAGGCGGACCACCTCGGGGGGGAGGCCGCCCAGCGACTCGACGCCGGTCAGCAGGGGGTAGGTGCCGGCGGCGGTGCCGTCGGTGCGCCAGAAGTCCTGGGAGAACGGCGAGGCCGCTTCCCGCGCGAGGAAGAAGGCTTGGTTTCCGGCGCTGGCCAGCTTGTCCGGCGGGAAGCTGAAGCGGACCGTGAAAGTGCTCCCGAGCCCCTGCGGCGTGCCGTCGGCGAGGCCGAAGACGGCTTCGAAGTCGTTCGGCGGGGTCGGCCGGGGATCGCGCAGGTAGAGGAAGCGGTCGCCGAGCGGGACGCCGTCGAGGAACGGGCCGGTGGCCAGCATGCGGGTGCCGGCGCGCGTGCCGTCCGTGCGCCAGAGGGCGTTCTTCCAGAACCAGAATAAGAAGGCGGGGTCGCCGGCGCGCGCGAAGCTCACCGGCGGCGGGTTGGGCGAGCAGGGGACCGTGCTCCCCGGCAGCGGGAAGGTGCCGGCGCGGGTGCCGTCGCTGACCCGGAGGGCGCCCGTCGCCCCCTTGCACGACGCGAAGAGGAGCTTGGTGCCGAGCGCGGCGAGCCCCGACGGGCGGGAGCTGGCGGCGAGCGAGCCGCCGACCTCGGCGATCGGCCGCGTCCCCGCGGGCGTCAGATCGCTCACGAACGGCTGCAGGCCGGAGGCGGGGTCGAGCCCCGAGAAGACGATCCGGAGCCCGAGCGGCGCCGCGTCGAGCGGCAGGTAGGGCTGGCCGGCCGCGCCGCCCGTGAGGCGCACCGTCCCGGCGGCCGTGCCGTCGCTGCGCCAGACGTCCCCCTTCTGGGTGGTGATCACCAGGCTGTTCCCGAAGACGCGGAACTGCGCCGCGATGCCGTCGAGGGGGCCGGGGGCGAGGCGCTTCAACAACCGGGTCCCGGCGGACGTGCCGTCGGTCGACCAGGGGTCGTAGGCTTGCCGGTCCGCGCCGGAGAAGAAGAGGCGCCCGTGGTAGACCACGGCTTCGACCAGACCGAAGACGGCAGCCGGGATGGGGCGCAGGAGGCGCGGCCGGCGCGAGCCGGGATCGAGGGCCCAGAGCAGCCGGTTGTACTGGGACTCCTCCCCCTGCCCCGCCGCGAAGACCACGGTCCGCCCCCCCGTGCCGACGCCGAAGAAGGCGTCGCCCCCCGAGGTGAAGGGGACCGCCGGGACGATCCGGTGGGTGCCGGCCGGTGTGCCGTCGGTCTCCCAGAGCCTCACCGTCCCCGGCGGCCTCGGCGCCCCCGGCCCCGCCGGCGACCCCGACGAATAGACGTTGAGCAGCACCCGGCCCCCCGCCGCGTGGAGGGAGACGCCGGTGGTCAGTTGGAGGGCGAGGGCGGGAAAGTCCGCGAAGTGGACCGGCGTTCCGGTGCCGAGATCGAGCTTCCAGAGGTGGTCCATCCCGCCGCTGTTCGCCACCAGGTAGAGGGCATTCCCCACCGGCAGGAAGTCTTCCTGGATCGGACCGGAGCCCGAGAAGAGCCGGGCGGTCCCGCCGGGAGTGCCGTCGCTCTGCCACAGCGTGTCGCCGGTGGTGAACAGCACCCGGCCGCCGGTCTTGAAGGCGGCGGGGTCGGAGCCGTCCGGTCCCGGCACCAGGGGGATCTGCCGCGTCCCGGCGCGCGTGCCGTCGCTCGCCCACGGCTCGCACCCCTCCTCGGGCGTGCAGGCGGCGTAGAACAGGGTGCGCCCGTCGGGGCCGAGGACCGAGTCGGCCGGCGCGATGCCGTCGTTCGGCGGCACCTGCAGGAGGCCGCCGCCGAGCGGGAAGGTGCCGGCGGCGGTGCCGTCCGTCCGCCAGAGGGCGCCGGTGGGATCGGTGAAGAACGCCACCGAGCCGGTGGTCGCCAGCACCCGGAGCTGAAAGAACGCGGGGTCGAGGCGGTCCGTGCCGCCGCAGAGGTCGGCCAGACGCTCGACGCCGGTGCCGTCGGTCTCCCAGAGGGCGCACTGGGTGTGCCCGAGAATCGGATCCCCCTCCGGCAGGAAACTGAAGAAGACCACCCGGCCGGCGACGGCGGTGTAGGAGCTGAACCGCGGCAGGGCGTAGGGATCGAACGCGGCGACCCCGGGGTCGAGGTCGGCGACCAGGTGAGCGGGGCCCGCCGCCGCCTGGAGGCCGGCGGCCAGGGAGAGGAACAGGGCCGTGGCGAAGGCGACGCGGTGAATCGTCCAGGATCCCAGTCGCATGGGAAGCCCTCCTTGGGAGAGATTGGGTCCTGGACAATTCTATGTCATCTCGACATCTCAGGGATCGCTTGCCTACGGACAATAGAGGCCGCAGTTGCAGCGGCAGGTCTCGATCGTCACCTGCCCGCAGAACTGATCGTCCGGCGGGCAGGGATTGTCCAGCAGGCACTGCTTGTAACAGGCGGTCTGGGGAGTGGCCTTGAGCGAGAGCGGCAGCAGGGTGAAGCACAACGCCGCCAGCAGCAAACTCTTCCTCCTCATCGTTGCTCCTTTCGTTTCGTGTCGGGAAAAGTTCCCGTCTACTGAAAGAAGGTGAACGAGAAGAGCGGAGCGGGACAGGCGAGCCCGCGGCGACGGATGTCGCCGGGGCTACCTGGGGCTGCGGGATCCGGCGCTACTCGCCGGCTTATTCTCCGGCTAACGTGGCGAGCTGGGCCTCGGAGGAGCCGTCCCCCCGGCGCAGCAGGCCGATCACGTACTCGAGCAGGGCGCCGTCGACGATCCGCTGGTTGACCGCCTGGCGGAGGAGGAGGACGGAAGCTCCCGCTTCGCGGCCGACGCCGAGGGCGGTGAAGACGTCCGCCGCGACGAGGATCTCGCGCGCCGCGGCGTCGGAGCGCCCCTGGCGGATCAGCACCGCGCCGAGCTCGAGCCCGGCGAGCGCCGCCTTGTAGCCGAGGCCGGCGGCCTCGAAGCCGTCCTTGACCTCGACCAGGGCGGACTCGGCGCGATCCATCTCGCCGAGCGCGGCGTTGATGTTCCCTTCGAGCCAGCGGACCTTGAGCTCGTTGACCCGGCCGCCGGCGTCGAGGCCGCGGCTCTTGGTCTTCCAGAGGGCGATCCGCGCCTCGCGGAGCTGGCCGAGGTCGAGCAGGATGCGCGCCTGGTTGTGCAGGGCGAGGTAGACCAGACGGGGGTCGAGGACCTCGTCGATCAGCTCGAGCCCCTGCTCGATGAACAGCAGCGCCTCGTCGGAGGTCCCCTGGTAGCCGGCGTAGATCCCCTTGCGGATCAGCGCCCGGCCGGCCAGGTGCTTCTCGCCGCGCCGGCGGTGGATGGCGAAGACGAGGTCGAGGGCGGTCTCGGCGAGGTCGAAGCGGCGGGCGTCGCCGAGCAGCGAGGCCTGGACGTTGAACAGGCGGACGGCGAGCAGCTCGTCCTCCGTGCCGTCGAGGAACAGCTCGGTGGCGCGGCCGAGGGCGAGGTCGGACTCGGCCAACGCGTCCGAGACGCGGTAGGCGTTGCCCAGCTCGACGGCGGCCCGGCACTGGAGGTCGGCCACCACGGCCGCTCCGGCCTCGCCCGCCTCCGGGAACTGGGCGGGGTCGAGCCCCGCGGCGAGGGCGTCGGCGGCCTTCGCCAGGCGGAGCATCTCGGCCGGATCGTCGTAGCGCAGCAGCCAGCTGCGGCGCAGCAGCGTCAAGAGCTCGGGGACCCTGAGCAGCGGCTCGACGGGCGCCGGCAGCTCCTCGCGGCGCACCTCGATGGCGGGGCGCGACTCGCGCTCGCGGGCGGCCTGGAGCTCGCGGGCCTTGAGCAGGACGGTCGAGAAGGCGCGTCCGATCGCCGCGTCGAGCGCGGCGTCCTCGTCGGGCGCGAGCTTGGGAGGAGGCGGGGTCGCGAGGCCCGTCAGGCCGGCGAAGTGGGGAGTCACCAGGGTGCGGCATTGCGAGCAGCCGCGCACGAGATGGGCCAGGACGTCACGGGACCGGCCGGTGGAGACGCGGTTCCAGACGAACCCCTCCAGCTCCGCCTGCGTCGGATGATCGTTCACGGGGGAATCTCCACTCCACTGCATTCTGGGCTCTGGCATTTACGGTCCTCGTCTTCCTGCGAGCTCCGGGGCGGCCCGAACGGCGCGCCCCGGTCGAGACCTGCGTCTGGTTTCCTCGGGTCCGCCCGTTCTACGGCCGGCCTTCGGGATCGATCATGTTCCCCTGGCCCCCCGTCGACGGCGGCGGCGGCGAGGGGGAGACGGGGATGGTTCCAGTGTAGATGGTCTTCCGCTGGATGGCGCGGGGAGCCGGGGCCGGCACGAGGCTCTCCAGCCAGGACCAGGCCTGCGCCAGCACGTCGAAGGAACCCGTCCTGGAAATCATCGGCTTGCCGTGGCCGGCGGCCTCTGAGGGCGCGGCGGCGACGAGAAGCAGGGCCGCTGTCAGTCCGACCGCGGCAAGGACACGTCTGAGCTGTTGAGACATCGGGCACACTCCTTGGGGCGGCGGGGCAAGCCTGGACCGGTATGGCCGAGACGCCCGCGAGCGCAACCTTCCCAGAGACTCCGTGGTGCGAAGTCGCCGACTCCGGAGCGAAAGTTCCCCAGGGGAACGATTCTCCTCTTTCCGCTCCGCGCCGTCGAGCCCTCCCGGCGCACATTCCGGCGACTTCCTCTCCGGTGTGCCGGCCGAGCGGCCGGCCGCGATCGATCCTTCCATTCCCCAAAGAGAAAACCCGGGCGAGCGGCTCGCCCGGGCTCCCTCCTCCTCATACTGCAAACCTGCAGAACTACAAAAGAACGGATGCTCCCCTCTTTTTACTGCGCGCCCTGCTTGCATTCCAAGACTCCAAAGGATGGGGCTCAATCTCTCCTCCGGTGCCGCCCTCTTCATGAGCCCCCAACGAGAGCCAGTGTAGGTTCCTGCGCTTCACCATGTCCTCAAGTCCAGTCAAAATCCGCCTCAAAGATCCTCAAAATGGGTCTCAAAGCAGGGGTTTTCCCCCAAAAAAGACGCGAGTCCGGCGTAAGATCGGCCGCCCGGGCGGCCAGGAGCGGAAAGGAGACGGAGAGAACGAAGGGAAGATCAGCGGACAGGGGATTCACGCCACGGGCGCCGCTCCCCATCGCGGGGGAACGGCGGCGGCGGTCGGGAACCTTCGGGGTAGACGGGAAGGGTCGCGGCAGGGAGAGCGCGGAGGCTTCAGGCCTTCGGAGCGGTCGAGGCCTCGGCCTCGGGCTTCCACTTCCGGACCGGCGCCTTGACGATCTTGCCGCTGCGCAGGCAGCGGGTGCAGACCCGGACCCGGCGCACGCCGCCGTCGATCAGCGCCCGGACCCGCTGGAGGTTGGGCTGCCAGCTGCGCGAGGTCACGTTGTGCGCGTGGCTGACGTTGTTGCCGAAAGTCGTCGACTTGTGGCAGATCTCACATTCTTTGGCCATGATTCTCGTCTCCTGGCCTCAGGCGCGGTGGCGCGCCGAAGGGCACGTGAAGATAGCAGAGTGGAGGGGAGATCTCAAGGGGACGGGAGGACGACAACCTCCCGGAGCAGGCCCTGGGAGCGCCGGCGTCCCGCCGGCTTCTAATTTTGTTGTTTCTTTTAAGTTGTTCGGGTTAGTAGCCGGCGGGACGCCGGCGCTCCCAGGAAACGGCTCTCAGGAGAAGATCAGCTCAGCGCTTCGAGCTGGTCGCCGTTGCCGGTGGTCATCCGGCGGCCGACGCGGAGGACCCCCTTGATGCCGCGGATCTCCTTGAGCATCTTGTCGAGGTGCTTGCGGTCGCGCAGCTGGCAGACGACGCTGATCGTGCCGCGGCCGGTCTCGCGGTGGGTGTCGGCCTCGATCGAGGTGATGTTGCTGCCGGCGCGGGTGATCGCCTCGGTCAGCCGGGCGAGCATCCCCTGCTGGTCCTCGACCTCGATCAGCAGCGACACCTGGTAGACCTCCTCCTTACCCTTCGCAGTCTCCCACTCGACCTCGATCTCGCGCTCCGGGTTGTAGAGGAGGTTCTGCACGTTCGGGCAGTCGACGCGGTGGACCGAGACGCCGCGGCCGCGGGTGATGTAGCCGACGATCTCCTCGCCCGGCAGCGGCGTGCAGCACTTGGCGAGGTAGGCGAGCAGGTCGCCGTGCCCCTTGACCACCAGCGGGCTGGCGGTGCCGAAGGGGAGGATCTTGCTGACCGCCTGGCGCAGCCGCCCCGGCTTCTCGGCCGGCACGTCGAGCTTCTCGAGCCCCACCACCTTCTCGAGGACGGTGCGCGGCTCGAGCTTGCCGAAGCCGATCCGGCTGTAGAGGTCGTCGAATTTGGAGAGCCCTTCCGCGGAGAGGTAGGCCTTGAGCTCCGGCCCCTCCGTCACCTTGCGCAGCGACAGGTTGTACTTGCGGATCTCCTTGTCGAACAGGCGCCGGCCGATCTCCATCGCCCGCTGCTTCTGCTGGGTGTTGAGCCACTGCCGGATCTTGCTCTTGGCGCGCGAGGTGGTGACCAGGCTCAGCCAGTCGCGGCTCGGGTTGCGGGTCGGGTTGGTGAGCACCTCCACCATGTCGCCGTTGGCGAGCGTGGTGCGCAGCGGCACCAGCTTGCCGTTCACCCGCACGCCGGCGCAGTGGTGGCCGAGGTCGGTGTGCACGCGGTAGGCGAAGTCGAGGGGGGTGGCGCCGCGCGGGAAGGAGAACACCTCCCCCTTGGGGGTGAAGGCGTAGACCTCGTCCGGATAGAGGTCGACCTTGAGGGTCGACAGGAAGGTGCGCGGGTCCTGCACTTCCTTCTGCCACTCGAGGAGCTGGCGCAGCCAGACGATGTTGGGATCGCTCGTCCGCGCCTCGACCCGCCCTTCCTTGTAGCGCCAGTGGGCGGCGATCCCCTCCTCGGCCACGACGTCCATCTCGCGGGTGCGGATCTGCACCTCGAACGGCTGCCCCTGGTCGCCCACCACCGTGGTGTGCAGCGACTGGTAGAGGTTCGGCTTCGGCATCGCGATGTAGTCCTTGAACCGCCCCGGGATCGGGCGCCAGTTCTGGTGGACGACGCCGAGCGCCGCGTAGGTGTCCTTCGGGCTCGGGGTGACGATGCGGAAGGCGAGGAAGTCGTAGAGCTGCGAGATGTCGATCCCCTGCCGGCGCAGCTTCTCGTAGATCGAGTAGTAGCGCTTGACGCGGAAGCTGATCTCGGCGTCGACCCCGGCGCTGTCGAGGCTCTTGGCCAGGCGGTCGCGGATGCGGTCCATCGCCGCCGCGCCGAGCTTCATCTTCTCGGCGATCTTCAGGTGGAGCTCGGCGAACTGGTGGGGGTACAGATGATAGAAGGCGAGGTCCTCGAGGTCCCCCTTGACGCGCGCCATGCCGAGGCGGTGGGCGATCGGCGCGTAGATCTCCAGCGTCTCGCGCGAGATGCGGCGCCGCGCCTCGGCCGGCATGTGCTCGAGCGTCTGCATGTTGTGCAGCCGGTCGGCGAGCTTGACCACGATCACCCGGATGTCCTTCGCCGAGGCGAGGATCATCTTGCGGAAGGTCTCGGCCTGCGCCTCGTCGCGCCGCACGTACTCGTGGCGGCCGATCTTGGTGACGCCGTCGACCAGGCCGCAGATCTCGGCGCCGAACTCACCTTCGAGCACGTCGCGGGTGGTCAGCGTGTCCTCGAGCACGTCGTGGAGGAGCCCGACCACCACGCAGGTCTGATCGAAGTTGAGGTCGGCGAGCAGGAAGGCGACGTTGAGGGGATGGACCATGTACGGCTCGCCCGAGCGGCGGACCTGATCCTTGTGCATCCGCGCCGAGTAGTCATAGACCGCGCGCAGATAGTCCGGATCGACCGGGCGACCGTGCGCGGCGAGGCACGCGATCACGTCGTCGATCCGCGCCGCCCCGGGGGAGACCGGGGGCGCGAGGCTCTTGGCGGTGGCGGACGGCATAAGGGTTCCCCGCTCGAGGGTCGAGGAACCGGTCTCGGCGGGGCTACTGAGTATAAGGGAAAGGCGGGGCGGGAGATTCCCCGCCCCGGTTTTGCGACCGCCTTGCTACGCGCGCCGGCGGGCCGGACGGTTGCTGCTGCCGCCCGGGCTCGGACGGTTGCGGCTGTCGGCGGGACCCGCGGTGCGGTCGATGCGCGACTCGGCGCGCAGGCCGTCGGCACCGGCGCCGCCGCGGACGGGCACCCCCTTGTCCTTGCGCCAGCGCCCCTGGGCGCCGAACAGGCTCTCCCAGAGGAGGGCGAACGGGCTCGCCACGTAGATCGACGAGTAGGTGCCGACGATGATGCCGACCGTCATCACGAAGGCGAAGCCGCGCAGCACCGGCCCGCCGAGGATGAGCAGAGAGAGGACGGTGAGGAAGGTCAGGCCGGAGGTCATGATGGTCCGCGACAGGGTCTGGTTGATCGAGTCGTTCATCACCTCGATCAGCGGCTTCCTGCGGGTCTTCCGCATGTTCTCGCGCATGCGGTCGAAGATGACCACCGTGTCGTTCATCGAGTAGCCGATCAGGGTGAGGAACGCCGCGATCGTCGTCAGGTTGAACTCGAAGCCGAACGCCCAGTAGAAGAGGAGCGTGACCACGACGTCGTGCAGCGAGGCCATCACGGCGCCGATGCTGAAGCGCAGCTCGAAGCGGAACCAGATGTAGAGCAGCATGCCGAGCAGCGACATGATGACCGCCAGGAACCCCTGGTGGCGCAGCTCGCTGCCGACCTGCGGGCCGACGTTCTCGAACGCCAGCACCGAGAAGGTGCCGACGTGCGACTGCGTCGAAAGGGTCGAGGCGACCGCCGGGCTGACGCCGGGGATCCTGGCGATGCTGTCGGGCGACTTGAAGAGGGCCTTGTGGCGCTCGGCGAGGATGGCGCCCGCGACGGCGGCGTAGTGGGTACGCGCCGCGTCAGGGCCCTGCGAGGCGACGTGGTCCGGATCGGCCTGGAGGAGGAACGCCGTCAGGCTGTCCACCCCGGCCTGGTTGATGTCGAGCCCGGGCTTCCCCTGGTTGAACTCGTCGTTCAGCGCCTTGATGATGCGGTCGCGGCTCCCCTCTTCGGAGCCCTTGATCACCGGCGTCTTGACCAGCACCTCGTTGTCCGAGACCTTGCCGAAGCGGACGATCTCGGCGGCCTTGAGCCCCTGGTGCTCGAGCACCCGGCGGATGCGGTCGACGTCGGGGGTCTGGTTGAAGCCGAGGGTGATCTGCGTGCCGCCGGCGAAGTCGATCCCCATGTTGAGCTGGTGGGGGCCGAAGATGGCATAGAGACCGAGGAGCACCAGGATCGCGGAAAAGATGATCCAGAACCGCCGGTACTTCATGAAATCGATGTGCGTATCGCGAAACAGCTCCATGGCGCGCTCCTTAGATCGAGATCCGCTGCACCCGGCGACGGGAGAGCACCAGGTCGAACATCCAGCGGCTGACGAACACCGCGGTGAAGATGGAAGCGAGGAGGCCGATGACCAGCGTCACGGCGAACCCCTTGATCGGCCCGGTGCCGAACTGGAAGAGGAAGAGCGCCGAGATCAGCGCGGTGACGTGGGTGTCGATGATCGAGGTGAAGGCGCGGTCGAACCCCTGATCGATCGCCGAGCGCACGGTTCGCCCGGCGCGCAATTCCTCCCGGATGCGTTCGAACACCAGCACGTTGGCGTCGACCGCCATGCCGATCGTCAGGATGACGCCGGCGATGCCGGGGAGGGTCAGCGTCGAGTGGAACGCCCCCATGCCGCCGAACAGGATGAGGATGTTGAGCACCAGCGCCAGGATCGCGTTCACCCCCGACAGGCGGTAGTAGGCGAGCATGGTGAGGATGACCAGCAGGGTGCCGAGGATGCCGGCCTCGAGGCCGTCGCGGATCGAGTCGCGGCCGAGGGTCGGGCCGACGGTGCGCTCCTCGAGGTAGGTGATCGACGCCGGCAGGGCGCCCGAGCGGAGCACCGTCGCGAGGTCCTGCGCCCCCTGCTCGGTGAACCCGCCCTCGATCTGGCCGCGGTCGGAGATCCGTGAGTTGATCACCGGCGCCGAGACGACGTGGCCGTCGAGCACGATGGCGAGCCCGGAGTGGACGTTCTTGCCGGTGAGGTCGGAGAACGCCTCGGCGCCGGTCGGCGTCAGGGTGAACTCGACGTTCGGCTGGCCGAACTGGCCGCGGCTCGGCCGCGCGTTGCTCAGGTCGCGGCCGGTCACCGTGCGCCGCTTCTCGACCGCGTAGTAGGACTTGCCGACGACTTCCTGGGTCTGCTTGTCGCGGGTGTCGCCGTCGAGGATCTCGACGTCGTCCGGCAGGGTGCCGCCGTAGCTCTTGAGGATCTCCTCGCGGCTCGGGACGCCGCCGCCCCCCTTCGGGTAGCGGACGATGCGGAACTCGAGGAAGGCGGTGCTCTTGATGATGTTGCGCACGCGCTCGGAGTCGTCGATGCCGGGGAGCTGGACGACGATGCGCTGGCCGGTCGAGGTCGGCTGGATCACCGGCTCGGTGACGCCGAACTGGTCGACGCGGTTGCGGATCGTGGTCACCGCCTGGTTGACGGCGCCGTTGCGGACCTCGTTGGCGTCCTTGGCGTTCATCGTCAGCACCAGGTCGTCACCCTGCCGCTTCACCGACCAGCGCGGGATGTACTTCGAGGCGAGGTCGCTGACGGTGTCGCGCACGTCGAGCGGCGCGGTGATCACGAACGTCGAGTCGCCCGTGCGGCGCCCCTTGAGCCCCGGCGCCCCCTTGTCCTTGGCGACGTCGATCAGCCGCGCCATGTCCGAGTCGGTCTCGGCGCGCAGGGCGTCCTCGGTGTGGACCTGGAGGAGCAGGTGCATGCCGCCCTGGAGGTCGAGGCCGAGGTTGATCTTCTCCTTGGGCGGGTAGGCCAGGAAGACGCAGACGAGCGCCACCGCCAGGATCAGCAGCCCGCGCCACATCAGATTCCGTTTCATGAGGTCTGACTCCCTTTGTCGGTCTCTCCCTCGAGGCCGGTGATCGCCGATTTGGCGACCCGCACGCGGACGTTGTCGGCGATGCGCAGCATCACGGCCGCGCCCTCCACCGAGACGACCTCGCCGAACAGGCCGCCCGACGTCATCACGCGGTCGCCCTTCTTGAGGTTCCCGATCACCGCCTGCAGCGCCTTGCGCTGCCGCTGCATGGGGAGCATCAGGACGACGTAGAAGATGACGAAGATGAGGAGCATGGGGGCGAGGCCGGTGAGCGCGCCCATGATCCCCCCGCCGGAGGATGCCTGGAGCGCGAGGACGCTCCAGGGGCTGAAGGAGGAAGTGAAAATTTCGTTCATGGGCGGTTGTGATCCTGACAGTTCTCAAGTATCGCGGCAGGGGTTCCTGCCTCCGGTCCTCATGGGCTCCCGGGTTCGAGGGGATCGGCAGCCGCCGGAGAGCCCCCCAAAGCGGGGTCCTCCGGCGGATCTCCGCCAGTGGTACGGCAGGCGAGGCTCGCCATTTCAGTCGACGTACCGAGTTCGATAGCCTGCCGGAGGTCGGCCATAAAGTCAAGGTAGAAGCGCAGGTTGTGCAGGGTGGCGAGGACCGGGGCGGTGAGCTCGCCGGCGCGGAAGAGGTGGTGCAGGAAGGCGCGCGAGGTGCGCCGGCAGGCCGGGCAGCCGCAGGCCGGATCGAGCGGCCGCTCGTCCTCCTTGTAGCGCGCGTTCTTGATCTTGAGCACCCCCTCGCGGGTGAACAGCACGGCGTGGCGGGCGTTCCTCGCCGGCAGCACGCAGTCGAAGAGGTCGACCCCCTGGGCCACGGCGTGCAGGATGTCCTCCGGGTAGCCGACCCCCATCAGGTAGCGCGGCTTGTGGGCGGGGAGGGCCGGCGCCGTCCATTCGACCACCGCCCGGCGCTCGGCCGGCGGCTCCCCCACCGAGACGCCGCCGATCGCGTAGCCGTCGAAGTCGAGCCCGGCGAGCTCCTCGGCCGCCCGCTGGCGGAGCTCCGGAAAGACGCTCCCCTGGACGATGCCGAAGAGGCCGCCGGCCTCCGCTCCCCCCGCCAGGCATCCTGAGCGTGTCGCGCGCGGCGGGCCCAGGCGAGGGTGCGCTCCCAGGAGGCCGCCGCCGCCGCGCGCTCGACGGGCCAGGTCGTGCACTCGTCGAGGACCATGGCGACGTCGACCCCCATGCGCTCCTGGAAACGGACGACGTCCTCGGGGGTGAAGCGCAGCGGCGAGCCGTCGAGGTGGCTGCGGAAGGTCACCCCGCCGGCGTCGACGGTGCGCAGCCCGCCCAGGCTCCAGACCTGGAAGCCGCCGCTGTCGGTGAGGATGGGGCGCCGCCAGCCGGTGAAGGCGTGGAGCCCCCCCAGCCGCTCGACGGTGTCGATCCCCGGCCGCAGGGCGAGGTGGTAGAGGTTGGCGAGCATCACCGACGCCCCGGCGTCCTCGAGCTCGTCCGGGGTCACCCCCTTGACGGCGCCGAGGGTGCCGACCGGCATGAAGGCCGGCGTCTCGACCGTGCCGTGGGGGGTGGTGAGACGGCCGCGGCGGGCGCGGCCGTCGGTTGCGAGGACCTCGAAGGTCAGCATGCCGTGTCAGCGGAATTAGCAGAGCCGGGCGGCGTCGGACCCCGTCAGGGCTTGCTCTTCGCCCCGTCGCCCTGGGCGCCGAGGTCGATCACCCGGTTGGTGACGCCGGGAGGGAGCTTGAGGGCGAAGCGGTCTCCGGGCATCGTAACGTTCCGCTTGACGTCGCTGAAGGTGTACTCGACCGTGTCGCCGTCGGGCTCGACGTACTTCAGGCGCTGCGGGAAGAAGGTCTCGTCGTCGATCCACAGGGTCATCGACTTCAGCCGCTTGGCGATCCGCGCGTACTTGGGCTCGAGCTCCAGGCGGTACGCCTCCCCCTTCTTCTCGGGGAGCTTGAGGCGCACCGTGAAGTACTCGAGGAGGGTCTGCAGGCTGCCGCTCGCCCCCAGGTACTTGAAGATCTGGTTCGAATACTTCCCCACCTTGAGGGTCTCGGCCCGCTTGAGGTCGCGGTACCAGGTGGTCATCTCCTCGCCGCGGATGACGACGGTGATCGGGCTCGGGGAGCTGTACTCCCAGCGCACCTTGTCCGGCGCGGCGTAGGAGAAGGTCCCCTTGGACGCCTCGGGCGCCGCCAGCATCGAGCTCTCCTGCTGCTGGGTGAAGCGGGCCTCGACCGTCTTCAGCTCCTGCTGCTCGAGCTTGACGCGGTCGACGAGGGCGGTGAGCCGCTGCGGGCCGGTCAGGCCGGGGGCCAGGGGATCGGGGCGCGCCGCGCCCTTGCCGCCGGCGGCGAACGCGGGGGCCGCGACGAGCGCGGCGAAGAGGAGAACGGCGAGCTTTTTCATAGATCTCTTCATAGATTTGCCGGCAGATTTCTCAAGCGAAGATCGCGCTCGAATGGACATTGCACGGCCCCGAACGGAGCTCGCATGCAAAGAAACGATCTTACCCTCCCGTTTCTTCCACGCGCAAGGCGACCTCCGCACCCTGCCCGTCTCAGGGGCCCGGGGTCGGCCCGCGCAGCCGACTGGCAGCGAGCGAAGCGAGCGGAGCCCGAAGGAGGCGAGCAGGGCCGACCCCGGGCCTCTGAGACGGGCACGCGGTTGACAGCTCTCCGGGCCGATGCTACGTTCACCCTCCTCGAAAAGCGCCCCCCTCGATCTGGACGGATTGGAGCCTTTCATGCCTGAGCTGAAGCTGGGAACGAAACACGAGTGCTACAACTGCAACACGAAATTTTATGACCTCGGCAAGCCCGAGCTGATCTGCCCGAAGTGCGGCGCCAACCAGAAGGACGCCGTGCAGAACGACTCGCCGGCGGTCAGCCAGGCGGCGCGGCGGCGGCGCAAGGCGGAGACGCCGAAGGTCGTCGATCTCGAGGATGATGACGTGGTCGAGGACGTCGCGGTCGTGGCCGGCGACGACGAGATGGTCGAGCCCGAGCTCGACGACACCGATCTCGAAGAGGAAGAGGAGGATCTCGACGACGAGGCCTGAGGAGCGCTCCGAGGGGGAGGGGACCGTCGTCGCCCTCGCCCTCGGCGGCAATCTGGACACCCCCGCGGGGCCGGTCGAACGGACGCTGGCCCGCGCCCTGCGGGAGCTCGCCCCCCTCTTCGGCCCCCTGCGCGTCGCCTCCCTCTACCGCAGCCGCGCCGTCTCCCCCGGCGTGATGCCGCCACAGCCCGATTACCTGAACACCGCGGCGCTCGGCCGCACCGCGCTCCCGCCGGACGCCGTGCTCGCCGTCGCCAAGGCGCTCGAGCTCGCCGCCGGGCGCACGCGCGGCGTCCGCTTCGGCCCGCGCCCCCTCGACATCGACCTCCTCCTCTACGGCGGCCTCCGCCGGGACGACCCCGAGCTGACCCTCCCCCACCCGCGCCTCCGCGAGCGGCGCTTCGTGCTCGCCCCCCTCGCCGAGATCGCCCCCGGCCTCGGCGTTCCACCGGACGGCGCGACCGTTGCGGAGCTCCTCGCCCGGCTGGGGCCGATGGGGGCGGAGGACCGGGTGGAGAGGGGGGAGTGGGGGGAGGACGGATGATCGTTCAGGAGCGCCTTGGACTCCGGGGCGGCCTGCCCTGCGAGCCCTCACCCCCGGCCCCTCTCCCACCGCCCTCCCGCCCCACCGGGAGAGGGGAGCTCTGCGCTGGCCGTTTCGTAGGGTGCGCTGCGCGCACCGTCAACGTTGCTGGTGCGCACAGCGCACCCTACAGGCTCTTCCGGTTCGGCTGCGTCCCCCCTCTCCCGGACGGCAGGGAGGGCGGTGGGAGAGGGGCCGGGGGTGAGGCTTCGAAGGGCAGGCCGCACGGGGAGCTCTCCCGATGACCGACGCCCTCCTCCTCGCCTGGATGCTGGTCGCCTGGGGAGCGGTGGCCGTCGTGCCGTGGCGGCTCTCCGGGGCACCCCCCGAGGAGAGCGGGGGGCGGCGGGGGTGGGCGCTCGCCCTGCTGCCGCTGCTCGCCTCGGGGGCGTTCGCGGCGTACGGCCATCTGCAGATCCATCCCGACGCCGCCGTGGTGCAGGAGCTCTACCCCTTCGGCGGCTCGGGGATGGCGCGCATCGTGGCGGTGCTGTTCGTCGCCTTCGCCCTCGCGGCCGGCTTCGCCGCCGCCACCTGGCGCGATCTCGAGGCGACCGGCTGGCGGATCGTGGCGGGCTTCGGCCTCGCCTTCCTGCTCGCCGCCTCCTGGGCCGGCGAGCTGATCCGGACCGGGGAGGGGCCGGCGAGCGCCCCCCTGGCCTTCGTCGTCCTCACCCTGCTGCGGGCCGTGATCGCGCTCGGCGCCGCCGAGGCCCTCGCTCCCGGCCGGCCGCGGCCGCGCCTCGCGACCGCCGCCGGCCTGGCGCTCCCTCTCTACACCCTGCTCCTGCCGGGGCCGCTGGCGCCGGCCCTCGCGGCCCACGGGCGGTGGACGCCGCTGGCCGCCGCCACCCTTCTCTTCCTCGGCGGTAGTCGGCTGCCAGCGCGGCTGCCGGCGCGGATGGCGCGGATGACGCGTGCCGCCCTGCTCGGCGCCGCGCTGCTCGCCGGGCTCTGGCTGGCCCAGGCCGCCAGCCTCTCCGAGCAGCTCTCCACCCGGCCGCTGCCGCCGCTCCCCTCCCTCCCCGCCTCGCGGTAAGCGCCCGGCTTCAGGCCGGATCGCTCCCGGCCTCAGGCCGGATCGCTGTGGATGAAGACTTTGGATCGCGGCAGCTCCCGCTCGACCGCGCACAGCACCTTGACCGTCAGGTCGTGGGCGGCGACGAACGAGGTGGCGCGGGGGATCTCCAGGTGGAGCTCGATGAAACGCTGGCCGCCGCTCCGCCGGGTCTTCAGGTCGTGCATGCCGAGGATCTCGGGGACGAACGAGGCGACCACCGCCTCGATGCGGCGCAGGTCCTCCTCCGGCAGTCCGCGGTCCGAGAGGTCGAACGAGGCCTCGAGGGCGAGCGAGGCGCCGCTCTTGAAGACGTAGCCGGCCACCACCAGCGCCACCAGGGAGTCCGCCGCCGCCCAGCCGGTGAAGCGCACGATCAGCAGGGCCACCAGGGCGGCGCCGTTCACCCACAGGTCGGTCGCGTAGTGCAGGCTGTCGGCCTTGAGCGCCGGGCTGCCGCTCTGCCGGGCGGCGCGCTCGAGGACGCGGGCGACGGCGAAGCTGACGGCGAGCGACACGGCGAGCACGGCGATCCCCCAGCCGGTCTCCTCCGGCGCTCCCCCCGCGATCAGCTGGCGCACCCCGCTCCCCACCAGGACTGCGGCGGCGGCGAGCAGGAAGAGCCCCTGGCCGAGGGCGGCGAGGTTCTCGAGCTTGCCGTGGCCGTAGGCGTGGTTCTGGTCGGGGGGGCGCGCGCTCCGGCGCAGCACCACGAAATTGGCGCCGGAGATGAAGACGTCGATCAGCGAGTCGAGCGCCGCCGACCCCAGGGCGAGCGAGCCGGTGGACCACGCCCCGGTCCCCTTCAAGGCGACCAGGAAGGCCGCCGCCGCGACCGCGATCAGGGGAGTTCGGCTGGCGCTGGGAGGCACCCTCGGGATCTCCGCTTCAGCCCGGGTGCTTCGCCAGCAGGGCGCGGGCGTCGGCGAGGCTCCTCGCCTGCTCCACCGCCAGGGCGGCCGAGGGCTGGCGGGTGAGCAGGCGGCGCAGGATCTCGCGCGCCTCGGGGGCCTTCTCCTCCTGGTGCTCGAAGAGCGCCTCGGCCAGGAAGAGCTGGTTGTCGAAGTCGTCGGGGGCGATCGCCACCGCCCGCCGCAGCTCGCTGATCGCCTTGCCGTGATCCACCCAGCCGGTGACGAACGGCACCTTGGGAGCCAGCGTGTGGAGCCGCCCGAGCACGCGGTGGCCGGCGGCGTCCTCGTAGCGCTCGTCGAGGGCGATCAGGATCTCCGAGTAGCGGCGCACCCGGTCCCCCACCCCCTGCCGCGCCGCCGCCAGCCGGCCGAAGGCATCCCCCCACAGCCCCCAGTCGACGGCGGCCCAGAGGAAGAGGGGCTTGGCCTCCGGCACGACGGCGACCGCCTTGGCGGCCTGCGCCGGGGTCAGCGCGTCGAATTTCTGCCGGCTGCCGGCGGTGCGCCGGGCCAGCCGGTCGATCCCCGCCTCGGCCGCCTCCTTGCCGCGGGCGAACGCCTGCTGCTTGGCGTCATTCGAGGTGGTGGTGAAGTCCCCCTTGAAGTGGAGGGCGCGCAGCAGCTTCGCCGTCCCCTCCAGCTGCTCCGGCTGCTCCCTCACCGCCCGCGAGTAGGCGGCGATCGCCTCGTCGACCGGTCCGGGGAGCGCCTTCCCCCCCTGGTGCCCCTCGGCCCGCCGCGCCCAGGCGGCATCGCCGGCGGCGATCGCGTCGGACGGTGCAGGGGGCGCCGCCTGGGCGGCCGCGAGGGCGGAGAGGGAGAGGAGAGGGAGGAGGAGAACGGCCGGGGTTCGCCACATGGAGGGGATTCTACAGGCAGGGCGGCGAATCGGGCGACCGCGGTCGCCCTCGGCTGCGGCATCCTTCACAGCCCATCGCCCGCGGATCGCGCTATCATCCGTTCATGTCCGGCGATGCCACCCGCCTTCCGCTCGTCCCGCTGAGCGGCGCCGTGTGCTTTCCGCGCACCGAGCTGAAGCTGCACGTCGTCGATCCCTCCTACTCCCGGCTGGTGGCGGACCTCGAGGAGCTCGACGAGGACTCGCGCTGGCTCGGCGTGGTGCTGATGAAGCCGGGCCCGCGGCTCGACGCCGAGGGGAACCCCGAGATCTTCCCCGGCGGCACCGCCGCGCGGGTGATGGACCTCGAGACGATGCCCGACGGCCACTGCGACCTCCTCCTCTGGGGGGAGTTCCGCTTCGAGCTCGAGCGCGAGATCGGCGGCCCCTACCGCCAGGCGCTGGTGCGGCCGGTCGAGGAGCCCTGGCTCAACGAGCGCGACGCCGGGGTGGTGGCGGTGCGCCGCGGGATCGTCCGCCTGCTGCGCTCGCTCCGCGCCGAGCTGGGCGACAAGCTGCCGGTCGACGTCGACGGCCTGGCCGCCGCCGACTGCGACTTCGAGGAGCTGATCAACCGCGTCGCCGCCGAGGTCGACGTGCCGGCGGTGCGCAAGCTCCAACTGCTCAGCGAGTCGCTCCCCGAGCGCGGGCTCTCGGTGCTCTCGATCCTCAGCAGCCGCCAGCAGGTGATCGACCTGCTGCGCCCCTTCCGCCGCCGGGGTACCGACCCGGAGCGCAACTGACCGCGCCCGCCCCCTCCCGCGTGCTGTCGATCCGCGATCCGGTGCACGGCTTCGTCCGCGCCGATCCGCTGGAGGCCGCGCTGATCAACAGCCAGCCGGTGCAGCGGCTGCGCTTCATCCACCAGCTCGGCTTCACCTTCCTGGTCTTCCCCGGCGCCGAGCACAGCCGCTTCGGCCACGTGATCGGCGCCATGCATCTCGCGGGGCGGGTCTACGACGCCGTCTGCTCGAAGAGCGACGGGCTGCTGCCGGGGGGCGCCCACGCCCCCGAGCGGCGGCTCACCCGCGCCGCGGCCCTCCTCCACGACCTCGGGCACGCGCCGTTCAGCCACTCGGCGGAGGACCTCTTCGCCGGCGGCATCGACCACGAGGAGATGACCCGGCGGCTGCTCGACAGCCCCGAGATCGAGGAGCTCTTCGCCCGCCACGGCGAGGGGATCGGCACCGCCGACGTCCGCCGCCTGCTGCAAGGGGGGGGCACCCCCACCGAGCGCCTGCTCGCCAAGATCGTCTCGGGGGAGCTCGACGTCGACAAGATGGACTACCTGCTGCGCGACAGCCTGTTCTGCGGCGTGCGCTACGGCACCTACGACCTCGAGCGGCTGCTCGACACCATGCTGCCGATCGCCGACCCGCTGACCGGCGACTGGGGGATCGGCGTCGACGAGGGGGGGGTGCACGCGCTCGAGGCGCTGGTGATGGCGCGCTACTACATGTTCACCCAGGTCTATTTCAACACCACCGGCAAGGCGATGGAGCTGCACCTGAACGAGTGGCTCCAGGAGCAGGGGATCCGCTGGGCCGCCGAGCCCGCCGCCTTCCTGCTCCAGGATGACGTCGAGGTCTGGGCGGCGCTGCGCACCTCGGCGAGCGTCCACGCCCGCGCGCTCGTCGGCCGCCACCACTTCCCCGTCGCCTTCGAGACCCGCGAGCACCTCTCGCGCGAGGAGAAGCAGCGCTTCGAGGCCCTCCTCCCCGCCCTCCGCGAGCGCTTCGGAACCGGGAGCCTGCTCCTCTCGAACTCCGCCAAGGACCCCCACCGCCTGGGGAGGAGCCGCGTCCTGGTGCGCCGCTTCGACGGCTCGCTCGAGCCGATGGAGCAGGCCAGCCAGTTCATCCGCCACCTGACGCGGATCGACCGCTACCGGGTGTACACCCCGGTCCCGCTGCGGGAGGAAGTGGCGGCGGCTTTGCGGGAAGTGTGGCCGGCGGGCGGGTGACGCCAGGGACCTCAGGGACAGCAGGGACTCCAGGAAAACGGCTCGGCCAGGGGTCCCTGTTGTCCCTGGAGTCCCTTGTTCCTACTTCAGCAGCTCCCTTAACGCCCCACCCGCCTCCGGAAACTTGAACCCATACCCCAACCCCAGCAACCTCTCCGGCACCGCCCGCTGGCCGTGCAGGAGGGCGTCGGCCATCTCGCCGAGCAGGAAGCGGAGGGCGAAGCCGGGGGCGGGGGCGAGGCTCGGGCGGTGGAGGGCGCGGCCGAGCTCGCGGCTGAAGTCGCGGTTGGTCAGCGGCTGGGGGGCGGTGAGATTGAACGGGCCGTCGGCGGCTGCGGCTGCGGGGTGCTCGATCAGGAAGCGGATCGCCCCCACCTCGTCGGCGATATGGATCCACGGCACCCACTGCCGGCCGCCGGCGAACGGCCCGCCGGCCAGAAAGCGGAAGGGGAGCGCCATCTTGGGGAGCGCGCCGCCGTCGGCGCTGAGCACGATGCCGGTGCGCAGCACCGGGCGCCGCACGCCGAGCGCCGCCACGGCGGCCGTCGAAGCTTCCCACTCGACGCAGGTGCGGGCCAGGAAGTCGCTCCCCGCCGGGCTCGCCTCGGTCAGCACCGCATCGCCGCCGTCGCCGTAGTAGCCGACGGCGGAGCCCTGGAGGAGCACCCGCGGCGGCGTCTTCGCCTGGCGGATCGCAGCCAGCACGGCCTCGCCGGACTGCACCCGGCTGTCGCGGATGCGGCGCTTGCGCTCATCCGTCCAGCGGCCGTCCGCGACGCTCTCCCCCGCCAGGTGGACGATGGCGGTATCGGAATCGATCAGCGCCCCCCACTCCCCCGCCGTCCGCCCGTCCCAGCGCACGGCGCGGGTGTTGGCAGGGAGATCCTTCGCCCGGCCGGGATCGCGCGTCAGCACCACCACCTCGTGCCCCGCCCCCCCCATCTCGCGCGCCACCGCGCCGCCGATCAACCCCGTTCCGCCCGTGATCACGATCCGCATGGCATCCCTCCCTCGACCATGCTATCCCAGCGGGCGGAGCCGGCCGCGTCGCGGGCGTAGTAAACTAGCCGGATGCTGGGCTTCGACCGGATCACCTTCGACACCGGCAAGATGGGCGGGCGCGCCTGCGTCCGCGGGATGCGGGTCACCGTCTCCCTGATCGTCAATCTGTGCGCCAACGGCATGACCGCCGAAGAGATCGTCGCGGCCTATCCCTACCTGGAACCGGAAGACGTCCGGCAGGCTCTGCAGTATGCCGCCTGGCTCGTCGAGGAGAACGTACTCCCCGTCGAGCCCGTGGCGGTATGAGGTTTCTCCTCGACATGGGCATCTCTCCCGAGATGTCCTCCGTCCTCCGGAGCTTCGGGCACGACGCCGTGCACCTGCACGACGAGGGGCTCGACACGCTCCCGGATCTCGCCATCCTCGAAAAGGCCCGGGACCAGGGATACGTCGTGCTGACTCACGATCTGGACTTCGCAGATCTGGTGGCCGCCAGCGGCGCGCGGCTTCCCAGCGTGGTGATCTTCCGTCTCCGCAACATGCGCCCGGAGCACGTCGCGAAGTACGTCGAGAGAGTCCTGACGCAGAGTGGGAAGGCGCTCGAGGAAGGAGCCATCCTCAGCGTCACCGAAGGGATGATCCGGGTCCGGCTCCTTCCGTTCAGCTCCTGAAACCGCCCCCTACACCGCCGCCAGCTCCTCCTCCAGGAGCTGACGCTGGTGGAGCTCGGCGTAGAGGCCGCCGTGGCCGATCAGCTCGCCGTGGGTGCCGCGCTCGCGGATGCGCCCCTGGTCGAGGACCAGGATCAGGTCGGCGTCCTTGACGGTCGAGACGCGGTGGGAGACCAGGAAGACGGTGCGCCCGCGGAAGACGTTCCGCAGGTTGGCGAGGATCTCCTCCTCGGTCGCCGTGTCGACCGCCGAGAGGCAGTCGTCGAGCAGCAGGATGCGCGGCTCGCGCAGCAGGGCGCGGGCGAGGGTCACCCGCTGCTTCTGGCCGCCCGAGAGGGTGAGGCCGCGCTCGCCGACGATGGTGTCGAGCCCGTTCGGGAAGGAGTCGATGTCGGGGCCGAGCCCCGCCAGGCGGGCGGCCCGATCGACCTCGGCGAGCGGCGCGTCCGGCCTCCCGAGGGCGACGTTCTGGTGGATCGTGGCCGAGAAGAGGAAGGTCTCCTGCGGCACCATGCCGATGGCGGCGCGCAGGTGCGCGAGCGGCAGCCGGCGGACGTCCGTGCCGTCGACCAGCAGCGCCGCGTCCGGCGGATCGACCAGCCGCGGGATCAGCGCCAGCAGCGTGCTCTTGCCGGAGCCCGTCCGCCCGACGATCGCCACCGTCCGCCCCGCCGGCACGTCGAGGTCGACGTCCGAGAGGACCGGGGTTCCCGGGCGGTACTCGAAGCTCAGGTTGCGGAAGCGCAGGCCGCCCGCGATCTCGGCGCTGGCGGCCAGCGGCTCCTCGTCGCGGATCGCCGGCACCGTGTCGACGATGGCGCGGATGCGCGCCAGCGAGGCGGTGCCGCGCTGGATCAGGTTCACCGTCCAGCCGATGGCGATCATCGGCCAGATCAGCCGCCCCAGGAAGAGCTGGAAGGTGACGAACTGGCCGACCGAGATGCGGCCGCGGATCACCAGCAGGCCGCCGTACCAGAGCACCGCCACGAAGCCGATGCCGACCAGGAGCTGGAGCATGGGCTGGAACACCGTCGACCAGGAGGCGAGACGGATGTTGTTCCCCAGGTACTCCTGGTTGACGGCGCGGAACTCCGCCTCCTCGCGCTCCTCCCGCGCGTAGGCCCGCACCACCCGCACCCCCGAAAGGTTCTCCTGCACCTTGGCCGTGATGTCCGAAAACTTCGCCTGCACACCGGTGAACAGGCCGTGGATCTTGCCGCCGATCATCGTCGTGGTGAGCACCACGAAAGGCATCGGCGCGAGCGCGATCAGCATCAGGAGGACGTTGATCCGGGTCATGAAGAAGAGGGCGCCGGCCCCCACCAGGATCGTATTGGTCATGTACATGACCGCCGGGCCGCAGAGCATGCGCACCGCCTGCATGTCGTTGGTGGCCCGCGCCATCAGGTCGCCGGTGGGGCGCTCCTGGAAGAAGGAGGGGGGCTGCGTCTCCAGGGCCCGGAAGTAGACGTTGCGCAGGTCGTACTCGACGTCGCGGCTCATCCCCACCAGGACCATCCGCTGGAGGTAGCTGAACACCCCCTGGAACGCCGAGAAGCCGGCGATCAGGCAGCAGAAGCCGAACAGGGTGAGGAGGGTGGCGCCGTGGCGCACCGAGTCGATGGCGCGCCCCACCAGCAGCGGGCTCGCGAGCCCCAGCAGCACCGAGATGACGACGGCGGCGAGCCCCAGGACCAGCTTGCGGCGGTGCGGCCTGAGGTAGGGCCAGAGATATCGGAGGCGTTGGAATTTGAACACGATAGGGGCTCCCGGAGGGAGAGGATACCATCCTCCGGGAGCCGCTTCAGGAGCGCTCGGGGAAGAGGGGGCTCAGCGGCGCCAGTGGCCGCGGTAGAAGAAGCGCTGGTGGTGGCGGTAGACGACCCGCGGCCCGACCCAGACGGCGCGGGGGTAGGGCGGCAGCAGCCAGTTGCCACCCACCCAGACGTAGTTGTTCCCTTCCCAGTTCCAGTAGCCGGGGACCCAGACGTAGCGCCGCCCCGGCCGCGGGATGAGGACCTCGTGGCGCAGCGGCGGCGGCCCGCCGTGGACCACGATGCCGGGGCCCGTGACGTAGACGCGTGCGGATGCGGCCGGAGCGAACGAGAGCGCCGAGACCAGCATCGCCAGGGTGACGGCGAGAACGAGTGTGCGTTTGCGGTTCATGTTGATTTTCCTCCTGCCCCTGAAACCCGTAGTGGGGCGGTCTCCTGCGGATAGGTATCAAGTTCCATACCAGCACCGCCCCCCGGGGGAGCTCCGCGGGGAAGACCGCTCGATCGTCCTCCAGCGAGGACGATTCAGGGCACCGGCTGCATCATCAGGCGGGCCAGGCGCCAGGGTCCGCCGGGTTCGCGATGCCAGAGGGCGGCGAAGCGCCCCGCGTGCATCTCCTTCGGCTTCCCCTTCTCGCCGGCGAGCTGGTGGTAGGTCCCCCAGAGATCGGCCGACCCGCCGTGCACCTCGACCGCATCGGTGGCGACCTCGACCGATTCCACCTCGACGGCGCTCGCCATCGGGGCGAGGAAGGCGCGGATCGCCTCGCGCCCGTGGACCGGCGCCATCCCGGGGAGGAGCAGCTCGCCGTCCGCCGTGAACCAGGCGGCGACCGCCTCGGGCGGCCCGCTCTTCAGCGCCGCCGCGTAGCCGCGCATCGCGGCCTCGACCGCCGCGCCGGCGTTCTCCGCCGTCGCCGCCGGCACCGCCGCCGGCGCCGCCGCTTCGCCGCGCGACGCGCCGAGGCCGAGCGCGACGGCGGCCATGATCATCCAGACATGCCAGAGACGCTTGGACATCTTGCAGCCCTCCCGGGGAGTCAACGTTTGAAGCCGAGGATGACGACGCCGATGCCGACCAGGGCGATGCCGAACCATTCCCGCGCGCTCGGCCGCTCGTGCAGGAAGGTGAAGGCGAAGATCGCCACCAGCACCAGGCTCAGCTTGTCGACCGGCGCCACCTTCGAGGCGTCGCCGATCTTCAGCGCCCGGAAGTAGCAGACCCAGGACGAGCCGGTGGCGAGCCCGGAGAGGACCAGGAAGGAGAGGGTCTTCGGGCTGAGCGCCAGCGGGTTCGTCCACTTGCCGGTGAAGTACACGAAGCCGGCCAGGGCGAGGATGATGACGAAGGTGCGCACCAGGGTGGCGAGGTCCGAGTCCACCCCTTCGAGCCCGATCTTGGCGAAGATCGCCGTCAGCGCGGCGAACACCGCCGAGAGGAGCGCCCAGTGGAACCAGCCGGAGGAGGCGGTCATTGCGTGATCCTGACTGGAGTGGTCATGGCCGCCAGCATACTAGTCCGGGTCGACCCAGGTCGCCGCCAGGACCGCCTTCCTCCCCTTGGGATGCAGCGGCGCGTCGGCGCCGTCGACCTCGAGCACCCCTTCGAGGCGGAGGATCGGGCGCCCTTCGCGCTCGTACTTGGCCTCGTAGTTGGTGCGCGGCCCCTCGTCCCAGGGGCCCTCGCGGCGGCGGAAGCGCAGCGCCGGGTAGCCGGAGAGGATCTCGACCACCGTCTCGCCGTAGTCGAGGAAGTCGGTGGCGAAGGAGAAGCTGCCGCCGCGCTTGAGCAGGCGGAAGACGAGGTCGACCGTCTCGGGGTCGAACAGGCGCCGCTTGTGGTGGCGCAGCTTCGGCCACGGGTCGGGGAAGTAGACGTGGAGCGCCGAGGCGAAGCCGGCGGGGAGGACCGCGCCGGCGAGGTAGAGGGCGTCGCCGCGCAGCGCCAGCCAGTTCGCCACCCCCTGCCGGCGGGCCCGGCCGGTGAACAGGGCATGGTACTCGGCCGCCACCTCGATGCCGAGAAAGCGGCGGTCCGCCGCCTCGTGGCAGCGGCGCAGCAGGTAGCGCCCCTTGCCGAAGCCGATCTCGACCTCCCAGGGGGGATCGGGGGAGGCCGGACTCCCGGGGACCAGCTCGTCGAGCGGCAGCGGCGCCGCGACCGTCGCGAGGGTGCGGTCGCCCGCGGCGATGGCGATCGTGGCGGGCTGGATCACAGCAGGTCCCGGCGCCCGCGCCCGACGAGCTCGGCGACCAGCTTGCGGACCTCCTGGGAGCGCGAGCGGGGGCAGACCAGCACCGCGTCGCCGGTGCGCACGACGACCAGGTCGTCGACCCCGAGCACGGCGATCGTCCCCTGGTCGGCGAACAGGAGGTTGCCGGCGGCCTCGACGGCCAGGGTCTCCCCGCGGCTGAAGTTCCCCGTGGCGTCGGGCGGCAGGACCTCGGCGAGCGCCTCCCAGGAGCCGAGGTCGCTCCAGCCGCAGTCGAGCGGGAGGGTGGCGATGCCGTCGAGCTTCTCCATGATCGCGTAGTCGATCGATTCGGCCGGCAGGCGGGCGTAGAGCTCGCGCAGGCGGTCCGGCGCGGCGGCGATCGCCTCGAGCCCCGCCCGCAGCTCGGGCTCGAGGCGGGCCACGACGTCGAGCAGCGTCGAGCCGCGGAAGACGAAGATGCCGGCGTTCCACAGGTGGTTGCCGCCGGCGAGGAAACGGGCCGCGTTCTCGGGGCTGGGCTTCTCGACGAAGCGGGCCACCCCGCGCACGCCTCCCGGATCGGGCGCCGCGTCCGCCGCCGGCGCCGCCAGCTCGAGGTAGCCGTAGCCGGTCTCGGCCCAGCGCGGCACCACGCCGAGGGTCATCACCCGGTCCTCCCGCTCGACCACCGCCGCCGCAGCCGCGAGCGCGGCGCGGAACGCCGCGGGATCGCCCACCCGATGGTCCGCCGGCAGCACCGCCACCACGCCGCGGCGGGCGCTCTCGGGCATCGAGCGCACCGCCCAGGCGATCGCCGGCGCGGTGTTGCGCCCCTCGGGCTCGGCGAGGATCTGCGCCGCCGGCACCTCGGGGAGGTCGCGGCGTACCGCCCCGGCCAGCGCCTCGGTGGTGCACACCCAGACCGCCTCGGGCGCCACCAGCGGCGAGAGCCGTTCGAGGGTGTCGCGCAGCAGGGTCCGCTCCCCCTCGAGGGCGAGGAGCTGCTTCGGCCGCATCTGGCGCGACAGCGGCCAGAACCGCGTGCCGCTGCCGCCGGCCAGGATCAGCGCCTGCAGGCGCGGCGCGGCTGCGGGCTCTGCCGTCATCTCGTCCTTCCCTTCATCTCCGTGTCCTGTTCATGGCGGCGGGAGTATACCCGGCGGGCCGACGGCCGACGCGCCGGAACTGACCCGCTTTTGCGTGCCGGCGGCACTATGGCAAGGACTACCCCGCACTTCGTTGTTTTCTTTTGACAATCCTTATTATAGAGAGATGCATAGATGCTTAACCGTAGAATCCTTATTCCTGCGACCGCCCTCTGCTGTTCCCTGCTCCTCGCTCCCACCCTCCAGGCGTTCCCCCTCGACGGGGCAGGCCTCCTCGCTCGCGTCTCCTCGTGGGTTTCGGTTTTCCGTCCGGCGAGCCCGGCCCTGGCGGCGCGGGCCGCGCACAGGGCGGCTCCGGCGAAGCCGCGGATGACCCGCAAGAACGGCTGCGGCATCGACCCCCAAGGGCAGCCGTTCTGCGGCCCCTGGTAGGCGCGCCGGAGACGGCTACTCCTCGCCGAGCTCCATGCCCATGATGTGGTAGCCAGCGTCGACGTAGACCGTCTCGCCGGTGATGCCGGAAGACAGCGGGGAGAGCAGGAAGAGGCCGAGGTTCCCCACTTCTTCATGAGTGACGTTGCGGCCGAGCGGCGCGATGCCGGAGGCTCGGTTGTACATCTTCATGAAGCCGGGGATGCTGCGCGCCGCCACGGTGCGCACCGGCCCGGCGGAGACGGCGTTGACCCGCACCCCCTTCTTCCCCAGCTCGTAGGCGAGGTAGCGCACGGAGGCCTCGAGGGCGCTCTTGGCGATCCCCATCACGTTGTACTTGGGGATCACCTTCTCGGCCGCGTAATAGGAGAGGGTGATGATCGAGCCCCCCTCGGAGAGCAGCGGCTCGGCCTCGCGGGCGACCGAGACCAGCGAATAGGCGGAGATCTCGAGCGCCGTCCGCCAGTCGTCGCGGGTGGTCTCGATGTAGCGCCCGTCCATCGCGGCGCGCGGCGCGAAACCGATCGAATGGACGACGAAGTCGAGGCTCCCCCACGCCGCCTTGAGGTCGGCGAAGGTGGCCCTGAGCTCGTCTTCATTGGTCACGTCGCACTGCGAGAGGCGGGCGCCGGGGAGGTCGCGGGTGAGCTTCGCGAGGTCCTCCCTGAGCCGCTCCCCCTGATAGCTGAAGGCGAGCTCCGCCCCGGCCGCGGCCAGCCGCTCCGCGATCGCCCAGCCGAGGCTCCGCCCGTTCGAAACGCCCATCACCAGCCCGCGCTTGCCCTTGAGGTCGATCTCGATCATGGCGCGTAGGATATCCGAGAATCCTTCCGCGGCGATCCGCCTCGGGTATGATCGGCGCGAGGGAACCCTGCGATGACCAAGCTCCAGGAAGCCGAGCGACTCCTCTCCGAGATGACCAGGGCCGAGAAGTCCCAGGTCCTCCAGTGGGTCGTGCAGGATCTGGGCGATTCCTTCCCGGGGATCGAGAGCTCTCCGGACGTCTGCGGCGGCGAGCCGCGCGTCGTCCGCACGCGGATCCCCGTCTGGCTGCTGGTCCAGGCCCGGCGCCTGGGGACGAGCGAGGCGGAGCTGCTCCGGGCCTATCCGACGCTGCGGGCGGAAGACCTGGCGAACGCCTGGGCCTATTACCGCGCTCACCGGGACGAGATCGGGCAGCAGATCCAGGAGAACGAGGCGGCCTGATCGATGGCCCGGCTCTATACCAACGAGAATTTCCCGATTCCAGTCGTCGCGGAGCTGAGGCGTTGGGGGCACGACGTCCTGACCGTCCAGGAAGCGGGCAACGCCGGTCAGGCCATCCCTGACGAGGCCGTCCTCGCTTTCGCGGCCCGCGAAGACAGGGCGCTGGTGACCTTGAACCGCAAGCATTTCCTCCGGCTTCACGCGCGGGATTCAAACCATCCGGGGATCGTCGTCTGCACGTTCGATCCTGATTTCGTCCGCCAGGCGCTCCGCATCCACGAGGCTCTCGCCAGCAAGGCCGAGCTTGCGGGCCAGGTCGTGCGGATCAATCGCCCCGCGCCCGCGGAGGGGACCGCGTGATCGTCAATCGATGGGCAATCGGGAGGCCCGGCAAGCGGCCATGGATCTCTTCGCGCTGACCCGCGCCCTGATCGACATCGATTCGACGACCGGCCGCGAGCGGGAGGTCGGGGAGTTCCTGTTCCGCTATCTCGAGGAGCTGATCGACCGGGCGGGGGACGGCGCCGTCGAGCGGATGCCGGTCGAGGAGGGGCGGTTCAACCTCTTCGCCTGCTGGGGGAGGCCGGTGGTGGTGCTGTCGACCCACATCGACACGGTGCCGCCGTTCTTCCCCTCCAGCGAGGACGGCGAGGAGATCCGCGGCCGCGGGGCCTGCGACACCAAGGGGGGGATCGCCGCCATGTTGCAGGCGATCGGGGAGCTGCTGGCGGAGGGGGTGCGCGGGTTCGGCCTCCTCCTCGTGGTCGGCGAGGAGACGGACAGCGCCGGCGCCCAGGCGGCGAACCGCGATCCGCGCGGCTCCCGGTTCCTGATCAACGGCGAACCGACCGAGAATCGGCTGGCCCTGGGCTCGAAAGGGTTCCTCTATCTCGCCCTCGCCGCCGAGGGGCAAGCCGCTCACTCGGCCTACCCGGAGCTCGGGGAGTCGGCGATCGACAAGCTGGTGGACGTCCTGGCGCGGCTGCGCTCCCTGCCGCTCCCGGCCGACCCGATCCTCGGCGAGACGACGCTCAACGTCGGCACCCTCTCCGGCGGCCGGGCGCCCAACGTGGTGGCCGACCAGGCGCGGGCGGAGGTGACGCTGCGCACGGTGGGGGACACCGCGGAGCTCAAGCGCCGGATCTCGGCCGCCGTCCACGCCACCCCCGGCGTGCACATCGCCGAGATCCGCGAGACCCCCGCCGTCCGCCTCGGCTCTCTCCCCGGCTTCGCGACCACCATCGTCAAGTACACCACCGACATCCCCCGCCTCGGCCACTGGGGCGAGCCGTTCCTGTTCGGGCCGGGGAGCATCCACGTCGCCCACACTCCCGGGGAGCGGGTCGGCAAACGACACCTTCTCGCGGCCGCGGTGCACTATAAGGATATGGTTCGCCGGCTGCTGGCACGGTAGAGGCGGCTTACAGCGGGAGAGAGAATGGGCGACAAGATCGAAGTCGGCATCCTGGGCGCCACCGGCACGGTGGGGCAGCGCTTCGTGCAACTGCTCGAGAGCCACCCCTGGTTCGAGCTGACCTGGCTGGGCGCCAGCGACCGCAGCGCCGGCAAGCGCTACGCCGAGGCCGCCGCCTGGCAGCTCGAGGGGACGCCCCCCGCCGCGGCGGCCGGGCGCACCGTCGAGGAGTGCGTGCCGGGGAAGGGGCCGCGGCTGGTCTTCTCGTCGATGTCCGGCAGCCTGGCGGGGGAGATCGAGCGCGACTTCGCCGCCGCCGGCCACGTCGTGGTCTCGAACTCCAGCCACTACCGGATGGCGGAGGACGTCCCGCTGCTGGTGCCGGAGATCAACCCCGCCCACCTCGGGCTCCTCGCCGTCCAGCGCAAGGAGCGGGGGTGGGAGGGGGCGATCGTCACCAATCCGAACTGCGCGGCGGTGGTGCTGGTGATCCCGCTCGCGGCGCTCCTCCCCTTCGGGATCAGGAAGGTGGCGGTGACCACCTTCCAGGCGGTCTCCGGCGCCGGCTATCCCGGCGTGCCGTCGCTCGACATCCTGGGCAACGTCATCCCCTACATCGGCGGCGACGAGGAGAAGAAGGTCGAGAGCGAGCCGCAGAAGATCCTCGGCACGCTCGACGGCGACCGCATCCGGCCGCTGCCGTTCACGGTCAGCGCGAGCTGCAACCGGGTGCCGTCGGTCGACGGCCACCTGGTCTCGGCGAGCCTCGAGTTCGAGCGCGCCCCCAGCCGCGAGGAGATCGAGGCGGCGTGGGCGGCGTTCTCCGGGCTGCCGCAGGAGCGCGCTCTCCCCTCGGCGCCGCGGCGGCCGATCCACCTCCTCTCCGGGGTGGACCGCCCGCAGCCGCGCAAGGATGCCGGGCTCGAGCGCGGCATGGCGACCGCGGTCGGGCGGCTGCGCGAGTGCAGCCTGTTCCACTGGAAGTTCGCCGCCCTCTCCCACAACGTGCTGCGCGGGGCGGCCGGCGCGGCGCTCCTCAACGCCGAGATGATGCACAGCGAGGGGTTGCTCGGCCGATGATCGTGATGAAGTTCGGCGGCTCCTCGGTCGGCGACGCCGCGGCGATCGGGCGGGTGGTCGCCATCGTGCGCAGCCTCGCCGGCCGCCGCCCGGTGGTGGTGGTCTCGGCGATGGCGAAGACGACCAGCCGTCTGCTCGAAGCCGCGGCGGCCGCCGCGGCCGGGGACCGCGACGGGGCCGACCGCGCCTTCGAAGAGATCGAGGCGTACCACCACCGCGAGGCGCTGGGGGTGGTCCCGAAGGCCGGCCGGCCGGCGCTCGAAGCGGCGCTGACCCCCTTCTTCAACGATCTCCGGACGCAGCTCGACGAGATCCTGGCCACCCGCGCGCTCACCCCGCGGGCGGCCGACGCCGTGGCGAGCTGCGGCGAGCTGCTGGCGAGCACCGTCCTCTCCTTCGCGCTGACCCATGCCGGCGTCGACGCGCCGTGGATCGACTGCCGGCGGGTGATCGTCACCGACCACGACTTCACCCGCGCCCAGCCGCTCTACGGACCGACCGACGCCCGCCTGCGCGACACCCTCCTCCCCCACCTGCGCGCCGGCCGCGTGCCGGTGCTCGGCGGCTACGTGGGGTCGACCCTCGAGGGGGTGACCACCACGCTCGGCAAGGAGGGGTCGGACTTCTCGGCCGCCATCGTCGGCGCCGCCCTCGGCGCCGAGGAGATCCTGATCTGGACCGACGTCGACGGCATGCGCACGGCCGATCCGCGCCTCTACCCCGAGGCGCGACGCATCCGCACCCTCTCCTTCGCCGAGGCGCTCGAGCTCTCCTGCTCGGGGGCGAAGAAGCCGCACTACGGCACGCTCGGGCCGGCGAGCCGCGCCGGCGTGCCGATCCGCATCCTCGACTCCCGCCATCCGGAGGCCGAGGGGACGCTGATCGGCCGCCGCCGGCCGGACGCGCCCCCCACCATCAAGTCGATCGCCTGCCGCGCCAACGCCCACCGGATCTCGGTCCGCGCCTCCAGCGTCGCGCCTTCCGCCGACGGCTTCCACGGCAGCGTGCTGGCGATCGGCGAGCGCTTCCGCCCCGCGCTGCTCGCCCTCGAGACCCGCGAGGACGTCGTCGAGCTCGCCCTCGACCAGGACGAGCGCCTGGCCGAGATCCACTCGGCGCTCCTCTCGGCGGTCGGCGGCGCGGCGGAGCTCTGGGTGACCCGCGGCCGGGTCGTCGTCTCGCTGGTGTCGGAGGACCTCGCCACCGATCCGGAGCTGGTGGCGCGGGCGCTGGCGGCGGGGCGCGAGCACGAGCCGCGGCTGGTCGTCACCGGGGTGGCGGCGCCGACCGTCCGCCTGCTCGCCGACGAAGCGGCGCTCCCCGAGCTGATCGCGCGCCTCCACGCGGAGCTGCTGCCGGGCGGTCCCGGCGAGGTGGTCGAATGAACCGGCTGGCGATCGTCGGCTACGGACGGATGGGGCGGCTCGTCGAGCAGCTCGCCCCCGAGCACGGCTTCGCGGTGGCGTTGCGCCTCGACGTCGCCGAGAACCTGAACGGCGCCGGGATCACTCCCGAGAGCTTCGCGGGGATCGACGTCGCGATCGACTTCTCGATCGCCGCCGCGGTCCCCGGGAACGCCGAGCGGATCGGCGCCCTGGGAGTGCCGCTGGTGGTGGGGGCGACCGGCTGGGGGAGCGAGCTGCCGCGGGTGCGGGAGACCGTCGAGCGGCAGGGGGCCGGTCTCCTCTACGGCGCCAACTTCTCGGTGGGGGTGCAGATCTTCTACCGCCTCGCCGCCGCCGCGGCCCGGCTGCTGGCGAACGAGACCGCCTACGACGCCTGGGCCTACGAGATCCATCACCGGATGAAAAAGGACGCCCCCTCGGGGACGCTGCTCGAGCTGACCCGCGTGATGGCGGCGGCCGGCTACGAGCGGCCGGTCGACACCGCGAGCAACCGGGCGGGCGCCATCCCGGGGACGCACCAGATCGGCTTCGACTCCGAGGCCGACACCATCACCCTCGAGCACCGGGCCCGCAACCGCTCCGGCTTCGCGCACGGCGCCCTGCGCGCCGCCCGCTGGATGATCGGCCGCCGCGGGCTCTACGAGTTCAGTCAGGTGTGGGAAGCGATCGCCGAGGAACGGCCGTAAACTAGACACGATTGCGCGCCCCGCTCCGAGGACGGCGCGCCGGGAGACGCCATGTTTCAAGGATGCGGCACCGCACTGATCACCCCGTTCCGGTCCGACCTGTCGCTCGACGAGGAGACGCTGCGCCGGCTGGTCGTCCGCCAGATCGAGAACGGCATCCATTTCCTGGTCCCCTGCGGCACCACGGGGGAGAACCCCACCCTCACCCGCGAGGAGCACCTGCGGGTGGTCGAGCTCACCCTCGAGACGGCGAACGGGAAGGTACCCGTGCTCGCCGGCTGCGGCGGCAACGACACCCGCGAAGTGGTGGAGCTCGCCCGCGACCTCGAAGGTTTGGGCGCCGACGGCCTGCTGGTCGTCACCCCCTACTACAACAAGCCGACCCCGGAGGGGCTCTACCAGCACTACCGGGAGGTGGCGCGGGCCACCCGGCTGCCGATCGTGGTCTACAACGTCCCCGGGCGGACCGGCGTCAACGTCGATCCGGCGACCCTCGCGCGACTGGCGGAGATCGAGACCGTGGTGGCGGTCAAGGAGGCCTCGGGGAACATCTCGCAGATCGCCGCCATCCTGCAGGCGGTCCCCGCCGAATTCGCCGTCCTCTCGGGGGACGACGCCATCACCCTCCCCCTGATCGCCCTGGGCGGCGTCGGCCTGATCTCGGTCGCCTCGAACGAGGTCCCCTACGCCATGGCGCGGCTGACCTCGCTCTGCATGGAGGGGGACTTCCCGGCGGCGCGCGAGGTCCAGCGCCGGCTCCATGCGCTGATGGAGATCAACTTCGTCGAGTCGAACCCGGGGCCGGTGAAGGCGGCGATGGCCCTGATGGGGCTGATCGAGCCGGTCTACCGGCTGCCGGCCGTCTACCCGCGGCCGGAGAGCGTGCGCAAGATCGAGCAGATCCTGCTCGGGCTCGGCCTGATCCCGGAGAGCCCCGAGGCGGAGCACGGGCTGGTGGAACCGGCGCGGTCTCCGGTGGCCGCGGCGTCCGCGGGCGCGGAGCATCGCGTTGCCGTCTGACGCGGCGGTGGCCACTTCTGCGAACGCGCTTCGCGAGGAGATCGAGCGGCTCTACACGGAGCCGCCGCCGGCGTACGGGGCGGAGCACCTCGCCCTCTTCGCCCGCTTCAAGGCGGCGCTCAACCGCGGGGAGATCCGCGCCGCCGAGCCCGACCCCGCCTCCCCCACCGGCTGGCGGGTGAATCCCTGGGTCAAGCAGGGGATCCTCGCCGGCTTCCGCATGGGAGAGGTGGTGGACATGTCGGTCGGCGCGCCGGCCGGGGGCCCGGGCGGCCGCCTCACTTTCCTCGACAAGTCGACCTACCCGACGCTCCCGCTCGACCTCGCCTCGGGGGTGCGCATCGTCCCCGGCGGCTCGTCGGTCCGCGACGGCTGCTACCTCGGCCGCGGGGTGGTCTGCATGCCGCCGATGTTCGTCAACGCCGGCGCCTGGGTGGGCGAGGGGACGATGATCGACTCGCACGCCCTGGTGGGGAGCTGCGCCCAGGTCGGTAAGCGGGTCCATCTCTCGGCCGCCGCCCAGCTCGGCGGCGTGCTCGAGCCGATCGGCGCCGCGCCGGTGGTGATCGAGGACGACGTGCTGATCGGCGGCAACTGCGGCGTCTACGAGGGGACGGTGGTCAAGCGCCGCGCCGTGCTGGGAGCGGGGACCATCCTCACCCGCTCGACCCCCGTCTACGACCTGGTCCGCGAGACGATCCACCGCGCCACCGACGAGCTCCCCCTGGTGATCCCCGAGGAAGCCGTCGTCGTCCCCGGCTCCCGCGCCGTCACCCGCGGCGCCGGCAAGGAGTGGGGCCTGTCGCTCTACACCCCCGTGATCGTCAAATACCGCGACGCCGCGACGGATGAGCGGGTGCAGCTCGAGGACTGGCTACGGTAGGAGGTAGAATTGATGGTCGAATACGCGGTACAATACCCGGAATGTTGAACGAGAAGACTCGCGATACCGACCTGCGGAGCATCGAACGGGAGGCCACTACACTGGGCATTCCGAAGATTGCCGGCTATCTGCAGGCTCATCTGGGCCAGAAGATAACCGCCTACCTCGCCGGTCTGGACAACGCGAAGACCGTCGGCCTGTGGATCTCTGGCGCAGTAATGCCTCGCGATCTCCCCAAGAACCGCCTCCGATACGCCTACCAGGCGACCCGCCTGCTCGTCGATGCTTACGACGACGAGACGGCCAAAGCGTGGTTCTTCGGCTCGAATACTCTGCTGGATGATGAGGCACCGTCCTATGTGCTGCGGCATGGCACGACACCGGACGATCTGCGCCTGGTCATTCCCGCAGCCCGCAACCTCGTGGCGGATCTCCGCTGACCGAGGCCTGGTGGCGAATCGGCCACGTCAGCGGACCCCTGGAATTCCCACCCTGGGACGTTCTGAGCTGGAAGAACCGCTTCGACCATCCCGACAAGCTCTTCCGGACGCTCTACTGCGCCCAGCAACCGCGCACCGCGTTTCGCGAGGTCCTCGCCAACTTTCGTCCGAACGCCAAGGCGCGCGCCGAGTACCGGGAGCTCTTCGGCACGGATCTTCCCGCGCCCCGGATCAGCGCGGCGTGGCGTGAAAACAAAGTCCTGACGCGAGGAACCCTCGAGTTGCTGCGGGGAGAGCTGGCCGATCTCGACGAGTCCACTCTTCGGCTGCAATTCACGCAGGCCCACGCGAATCTCCTGGCCCGCCTCGAGGTCGACCACCTCGACATCGCTCAGATCCGCAGCAAGGACCGCGCGCTCACTCAGTCGGTGACACGCTTCCTGGTGGAGAGGGGGGCTGCCGGAGTGCTGTACGGCTCCAACCTCGACGATCAACCCTGCGCCGCGCTCTTCGAAGGTCGCGCCCGCTTGTCCCCCATCGCCGGCTGCGAACCCGAGCCTCTGGCGCGGGACCACTCCGATCTGATGGCGGTCTGCGAGGAGTTCGGCCTGGTCCTGGAACCCTGACCGGGCTCCGCTTGCTATTCCCCTCCCAGCCGCTCCCGCAACCCCCGCCAGAGCACCATCTGCGTCATCGCCGGCGGCGAGCCGACCTGGGCACGCAGGAGCATCTTGGTCTTGCTCTCGAGGGACCTCGCGAGATCGCTCTCGGGCTCGCAGGGGAAGGTGAGGAAGCCGACGCTGCCGCCGGGGAAGCCGAGCTGGCCGTCGGCGCCGTCGACCTTGAGGGGGATCAGATTCGGGTGGCGGCCGGCGAGGCTCCAGAAGAAAGAGACGCTCGGGGTGCCCAGCCCCTGCCAGGTGTCGTCCACGATCACCACCAGCGGGCGGTGCTCGGCCTCGCGGGCCAGCGCGCTGCAGAACGAGGCCCGCTCGCGGACCACGGGGATGTAGCCGGTCTCGCCGCGGGGAAACTCGAGGAGCACCACGGCCGGCTCCCCCGCCGGGAGGTCCGCGAGATCCCGGGCGATGGCGGCGGGATCGAAGTGCCCGCCGGAGGTGCAGTCGCAGGGGACCGCGCGAGCCCCCAGGCGGTCCACGAACAGCTCCAGGTCCTCCTCGCGGCCGGGGTGCGGGAGGACGACCCGCGTCCCCTCGCCGACGAACAGCTCCGCCGCCAGCGACCGCGCCTGGGCCGTGCCGGCGGTGACCATCGGCAGCGACGACGGCGCCGCCGCCGCGGCGTCCATCCCCCGCCGCTGCCACTCGCGCCAGGCGCGGCGCAGCTCGGGGATCCCTTCGACCGGCGCGTAGAGAAAGGCGCGGCTCCGTTCGGCGTCGTCGAGCCCCGCGAGGGCGGCTGCCATCGAGGGGAGGGGGACCGCGGTGCCGTGGCCGTCGGTGATCTGCCCGATCGTGGCATTGAACGGCTTGCCGCGCGCCTCGGCGCTCTGCAGGGGGAGGAAGCTCGCCGGCTGGAGCGCCCGGCGGCCGAGCGGCGAGAGCGCCGCCCAGACGGCGGGAGCGGCGGCGCTCAGGAAGTCGTTCGCCGCCAGGACAGGATCGGGCGAAGACACGGCGCTCACTTCTTCTCCTTCGGGTCTTCGCCGGCTTCGCGGCGGAGCTTGTCGAGGGTCGCCGCGAGCTCGGCGAGCCCCTGCGCGCTCTTCGCCTTGAGCTCGGCCTCGACGCGGCCGAGGTCGCCGTCGATCCCCTTCCAGCGCTCCCGGGTCTGGCCGGTGGCGTTGCCGTAAGCGCGCTCGAGGCTCGCCCGCAGCTCCGCCACCTGCCGGCGCACCTGCTCGAGGTTGGGGTCGTCGGTCGCCAGCGTCGCCGGCTCGGCACCGGGTGCATGGGGGTCCGCGGGCCCGGCGCTGCGCACCACGTCCTTGGCGATCGTCGCCACCTCGCCGCCCGAGCGGCGGTAGGCCGTCCACGAGAAGACCAGCGCCACGAGCGCCATCAGGAATGCCAGCCTCGCCATACATCTTCCTCCTTCGACGTCCGCGAAGAAGCTTATCAGGGTTGCAAAACTGCGCGCCCGCCACTAATATCTGGTTGACTCCCCGGTTGTCAGAATTGAGATCGCGGGGGGAATTTCCCAGGCCCGCGCGGGCGTTCGGACGGGATGAACGGTCCCCCGTCGCTTCGCGTTTCGGTGCCGGGCCGAGATCCCAACACCCAGGAGGACGTTTTTCATGACCACTGCGACTGTCGAGACCCTGCAGTTTCAAGCCGAGACCAAACAGCTTCTCGACTTGATGATCCATTCGCTGTATTCGAACAAAGAGATCTTCCTGCGCGAGCTGATCTCGAACTCGTCCGACGCGCTCGACCGGCTGCGCTTCGAGGCGCTCACCAAGCCGGAGCTGCTGGCCGGCGACGAGAACCTCGAGATCCGGCTGGCGGCCGACCGCAACGCGCGGACGCTGACCGTCCACGACAACGGCATCGGCATGAGCCGCGACGAGGTGATCGCCAACATCGGGACGATCGCCAAGTCGGGCACGCGCGAGCTCGCCGAGCGCCTGAAGCAGGGGGAGTCCAAGCAGACGATCGCCGAGATGATCGGCCAGTTCGGCGTCGGCTTCTACTCCTCCTTCATGGCCGCCGACCGCGTCGAGCTGGTGACCCGCCGGGCCGGCGAGAACACCGTCACCCGCTGGGAGTCGAACGGCGACGGCACCTACACCGTCGAGGAGCTGGAGGACGCCGCCAACTTCGGCCGCGGCACCTCGATCACCCTCCACCTCAAGCCCGAGGACAAGGAGAACGGCGTCGACGACTTCTCCGACCGCTGGGTGGTCAGCCGCATCGTCCGCCGCTATTCGGACTTCGTCAGCTACCCGATCAAGCTCACCGCCGAGAAGGACCCCGAGATCGAGGATCTCGCCAAGGAGAAGGAGACCGGCGAGAAGCCGGTGATGCCGCTCGAGGAGAAGGTCCTCAACTCGATGAAGCCGATCTGGACGCGCCCCGCCTCCGAGGTCACCCAGGACGAGTACAAGGAGTTCTACAAGCACATCTCGCACGACTGGACCGAGCCGCTCAAGGTGATCCAGTACAAGGCCGAGGGGCGGATCGAGTACCAGGCGCTGCTGTTCATCCCGGCGGCGGCCCCCTACGACCTCTATTACGTCGCCTCGAAGCCGGGGCTCCAGCTCTACGTCAAGCGCATCCAGATCATGGAGAAGTGCGAGGACCTGCTGCCGCAGTACCTGCGCTTCGTGCGCGGCGTCGTCGACTCGCCGGACCTCCAGCTCAACGTCTCGCGCGAGATGCTGCAGCAGGACCGCTTCATCGCCCTGATCCGCAAGGGGCTGACCCGCAAGGTGCTCGACGTCCTCGACGAGATGAAGGAGAAGGAGTTCGACACCTACCTGAAATTCTGGGCCGAGTTCGGCCGCGCCATCAAGGAGGGGGTCAGCTCCGACTACGAGAACAAGGACCGCCTGCTCGAGCTGCTGATCTTCGAGTCGTCGAACGACCCCGAGAAGCTGACCACGCTCAAGGACTACGTGGCGCGCATGAAGGAGGGGCAGAACGAGATCTACTACCTGCCCGGCGAGTCGCGCTCGCAGGTCGAGAACTCCCCCCACCTCGAGAGCATCAAGGAGAAGGGGTACGAGGTGCTCTACCTGGTCGACACGGTGGACGAGCTGCTCACCCAGTCGCTCCACGAGTACGGCGGCAAGCGCCTGAAGTCGGTCGGCAAGGGGACCGTCTCGCTCGGCAACGAGGACGAGAAGAAGGCGGCCGAGGAGGAGCTGAAGGCCCAGGAGGAGCAGATGAAGCCGCTCCTCGAGCATCTCCAGAAGAAGCTCGACACCTGGGTCAAGCAGGTGCGGCTGACCCATCGCCTCACCGCCTCGCCGGTCTGCCTGGTGGGCGCCGAGCACGACTACAGCCCGCAGCTCGAGAAGCTCCTCCAGAAGGGGAAGGGGGGCGGCCCCAAGCAGCGGCGGATCATGGAGCTCAACCCGAAGCACGACATCCTGGCCCGCCTGAACGAGCGCTACGGGAAGGACCCCAACGACCCGATGCTCGACGAGTACGCCGAGCTCCTCTTCGGCTACGGCCTGATCGCCGAGGGGGGCGAGCTCCCCGACCCCGTGCGCTTCAACCGCGCGGTGGCGGATCTGATGACCCGCAACGGCTGAGACAACTCTCCGTTTTCAACGTAGGGGCGGGGCTTGTCCCCGCCCTTTTTGCGTTTGGCTCCTCTGCCCGGGCGGGGGCCGGCCAGACGCTGGCAACCGATCTCGCAAGGTGCTTTTTTCCTCCCCCGTACTCGGGGGAGGTCAGGAGGGGGTGCTCGCAGGCAGATCGTTTTCCTTGGTTGGAGCTCCCCCTCCCGGCCTCCCCCGAGTACAGGGGAGGAGAACGGCTCCCGGATCGGTAGGTTCACGACTCCGGCCGCCCCCGCCCGGGCGGGGACAAGCCCCGCCCCTACGTTAAAAGCAGGAATGGAAATCTTGCCCTACCTCCCAGCCACTCGGGCCAGCTCCGCCGCCCGCGGTCCCGGCACCGTCCCGAACCGCCTCTCCCGGCGGTGGAACTCCCTCACCGCCTCGGCGAGGTCGGCGGGGCCGAAGTCGGGCCACATGCGGTCGGTGAAGACCAGCTCGGCGTAGGCGCACTCCCAGAGCAGGAAGTCGGAGAGGCGCTGCTCGCCGCCGGTGCGGATCAGCAGGTCGACGTCGACCGCGGGGGACGCCGCGGAGCCATCGTCGGAGGATTCGGCCAGCAGGCGCGCGAAGGCCTCGCGGGAGGGCTCGCCGGATGCGGCGTCCGCGGCGAGGCGGGTGGCGGCGCGCAGGATGGCGTCGCGCGCCGAGTAGTCGACGGCGATCCGCAGCAGGAAGCGATCGCAGCCGGCCGTCCGCGCCTCCGCCTCGGCGATCGCGCGCACCAGCCCGGGCGGGAGCCGGTCGCGCCGGCCGATCACCTGGAGGCGGATGCCGTTGTCGGCGCAGCGGCCGGCCTCGGCCGCGAGGTAGCTGCGGAAGAGGCGCATCAGCGCGCGCACCTCGAGGTCGGGGCGGCGCCAGTTGTCGGACGAGAAGGCGAACAGGGTCAGCGTGCCGACCCCGAGGCCGGCCGCACCCTCGACCGTGCGACGCACCGCCTCCACCCCCGCCAGGTGCCCGGCCGTCCGCGGCCGGCCGCGCGACACCGCCCAGCGGCCGTTGCCGTCCATGATGATCGCCACGTGGAGCCCGCCGGCGCTCCCCGGCGGAGCCGCGGCGGGGGCGGGGGCGAGCCGCAGCGGCGCGCTCATTGGGGGATCTCCCTCGCAATCCCGGTCTTCAAGCTCGACTCCTCTCCACAAGCAAATGACTTTGTCTCACAAAGCTGACGGGCACGAAAACACCCCTCCTCACCCCTCGCGGGTGGTCTGGATGATCGCCTCCATGTGGTCGAGGTAGCGCTCGAGCGCCCGCCGCCCCACCGCGGTGAGCCGGTAGTCGGTCTTCGGCATCCGCCCCTCGAAGAACTTCTCGCAGGTGATGTACCCCGCCTCCTCGAGCTTGCGGGCGTGGACGCTCAGGTTGCCGTCCGTCGTCTTGAGCAGCTTCTTGAGGTCGTTGAAGCTCAGGTGGGCGTTCACCGCCAGCGCGCTGACGATGCCGAGGCGCATCCGCTCGTGGATCAGGCGGTCGAGGTCGAGCGCCGTCGTCGTCGTCTGCGGGGCGGGGGCGTGGATGGCCATCTCCGGGGTGTCCGCGGCGTCCGCGGGCTCCCCCTCTTCGTGCCCGGCCTCCCCTCCCGCGCGGCGCAGGGCGCGCTTAGCCACCGTGCCTCCAGGCGATCACGCCGCCGAAGAGGATGTGCAGGCCGCCGAAGCCGGCCGCCAGGAGCGCGTCGCGCCAGGCGATGGGGGCGACCAGCGTCACGGCGCCGAGCGCCATGAAGGCCATCCCCATCACCGGCACCGTGCGCACCGAGAAGGCGCCGCCGGTCACCACGCCGGTGCCGTAGAGGAGGAGCCACACCCCGGGCAGCACCCCGACGTTCCCCGAGTAGAGGAGGACCGGGGTGAGCAGCGCCCCCGCGATCAGCGGCGGGCAGAGGGCGAGGACGAAGCGGCGGCTCGGCTGCGAGAGGAGGCTGGCCCCGGAGCGCCGCGCCTTCCAGACGATGGCGCCGGCGGTGAGCAGCGAGGCGACCAGCGCGTCCCACAGCCAGACCTGCAGCCAGGCCCAGCTCGTCGCCTGCCGGGAGGCGATCCAGGCGGCGACCAGCGCCGTCACCCCGACCGCCACCTCGCCGAGCCCCGAGACGGCGGTGAAGAAGGCGGCCCCCTCCATCGTCTCGCGGATGAAGCGCAGGTTGTCCATCGCCCGCAGGTGGAGCGCGGGGGGCGGCACCAGCCGGGGACGGGGACGGACGGGCTGCGGATCGGTCATCACGGGCTCCAATCTACGCCGGGAGCGCGGCGTCCGTCAAGTACTTTTCGGCACAAAGTTGGACAAGGCGGAGCGCGCCCGCGGACCGCTGCCGCCGGCGGCTCCGCAGGATCAGCCGGCGGCGGGATCATCGGCCGCAGCGGCCGCGGCGCCCGCCCGCTGCTTCGCGATCGCCGCCACCATCCCGACCATCCCCATCAGCCCCATCGACTTCCCCATCGAGAGCTCGTGGCCGAAGACCCGGTAGACGACGTCCTGGGGCACCTCGGCCACCTGGTCGGAGGGGGCGCCGGAGAGGGCCTCGCCGAGCAGGACGGCCATCGCCTTGGCGGAGATCCCCTGCGGATTCTCGACCGCGAAGTAGTAGTCGAGCGAGCCGTCCGGCCGTGCCTCGCCGAACACGTAGGCCTCGGACTCGCAGGCGGGGACCCGGTGCTCCTCGCCGAAGGGGCGCCGGGCGATCCGCGGCGGCACCTCCGCGAAGCGCCCGGCGATGTCGATCAGGAGCTGGATGCGCTCGCCACGGTCGGAGACCATGTCGAGCGTCTCCAGGGTATCGGTCAGCTTCTCCGGTATGGCCATCTCGCGCCCTCTCGGTCCCCTGCTTTACCGTTACCGTTCGATGGGGACGCCCACCAGGTTCCCCCACTCGGTCCAGCTGCCATCATAGTTCCGCACCTTGTCGTAGCCCAGCAGGTGGGTGAGGACGAACCAGGTGTGGCTGCTGCGCTCGCCGATGCGGCAGTAGACGATGACGTCGTCGTCCGGCTTGATCTTCGCCTCGGTCTCGTAGAGGTTGCGCAGCTCGTCGGCGGTCTTGAAGGTGCCGTCGTCGGGGTTCACCGCCTTGGCCCACGGGACGCTCGCCGCCCCCGGGATGTGGCCGCCGCGCAGCGCCCCCTCGTTCGGGTACTCCGGCATGTGGAGCTTCTTGCCGCTGTACTCGTCGGGGCTGCGCACGTCGACCAGCGCCCCCTTGGCCTTCAGGTGCTCGAGGACGTTGTCGCGGAAGGCGCGGATCTTCGCGTCGTTGCGCTCGGCGGCCTGATAGTCGCTAGCCGGGTAGTGCGGCACGTCGGTGCTCTGCGCCCGTCCCTCGTTGACCCACTTGATGCGCCCGCCGTCCATGATCTTCGCATTGTCGTGGCCGAAGAGCTGGAAGACCCAGAAAGCGTAGGTCGCCCACCAGTTGTTGCGGTCGCCGTAGAACACCACCGTGGTGTCCTTGGTCACGCCGATGCGCCGCATCAGCGCCTCGAACTCCGCGCGCCCCAGGTAGTCGCGGCGCACCGGGTCGTTCAGGTCGCGCGTCCAGTCGACCTCGACGGCGCCCGGGATGTGACCGGTCGAGTACAGCAGAGGATCCTCGTTCGATTCCACCAGGCGGATCCCGGGGTCGTTCAGATGGCTCGCGACCCACTCGGTCGAGACCAGCAACTCGGGACGGACATAACCACGGCTCTCGATTTCGCTCACTGTCGGTCTCCTTTCGCTCTCCGTGCCGGAAGGGCGCCCTATTTGTGACCAATCTTATCACCATAACGAATCGGCGCCAAAGCGGCCCGGCAGAGGGGTCGCCGGGCATTCTGGCTTGGCCCGCGCAGCCGACTGGCAGAGAGCGAAGCGAGCGGAGCCCGAAGAAGGCGAGCAGGGCCAAGCCAGAATGCCCGGCGAGGCCTTCCCATGTCCTGCACTTTCGGCTACACTTGCGCAACTTCTGGCACCTTTTAGACCACAGGGCCCTGTTTTTTCGGGGACCTGGTCTGGCGGGCGGCGGCGTCCGCGAATGGACGTCGCACGACCCGTCGTGAAGGAGCCGTATGCTGAGTCGGAAAGCATCCCGTACCGTCGCCCTCACCCTCCTGCTCACCGCCGGCGTGGCCGCCTCGTCACCCGCGCGAGCGGCGCGCCGCAGCGATCCGCAGCGCGCCGACCCGCCCCGGACAGCCCGGGTGGAGAAGGCTGCGAGCCCCGGCCTGCTCGCCAGCTTCCTCGGCCTTTGGGGTCTCGTCCATTTCGCCCAGCCCGGGCCGCCGCCTCCCAACGGCGGAGATGGCAACGGGCACGACAACCGCGAGGGGACCGGCATCTGTCCCCATGGCCACATGTAGAGCTGGAGAAGGATGAGAGAACGGATGGAGCCTGAGGTGGGACTCAAAGGTCATGAGGCTGCGAGAGAGAGGTCCAGATCCGATGCACGATCGGCATCCTGATCGCGGCGCCCTGGAGCGCTACCTGGACGACGGCCAGCCCGCGGGCGAGCGTCGTGCCCTCCAGCGCCATCTCTTCGGCTGCCCGGTCTGCGAGGACCGCATGATCGCCCTCCTTTCGGCTGCCGCCGCCTCCCCGCACCCGCCGGCCGCCGGCGCGGAGCCCCGGGGGCTGGTCGAGCGCAGCCTGCACCATCACCAGACCGAGATCGCCGCCCATCACCGGCATCTCGCCGCCGAGCGCCTGGCCGCGGACGACCGCTGGCGCGAGGTCGCGCCGCACCCCCACGAGCGGCGCCGGCTGAAGATCGCGGAGCCCCGCTTTCACTCCTGGGGCTTCTTCGAGCTCCTGGTGGAACGCGCGCGCCTCGCCGTGCTCGACGATCCGCACCGGGCGGAAGAGCTGCTGCGGCTCGCCCTCGACGTCGCCGACCGGCTCGATCCGGAGACCTACGGGCGAGGCGCGAACGAGGCCGCCAAGACCCGTGCGTGGAGCTGGCTCGCCAACGCCTGGCGGCTCCTCGGCGACTTCCGGCAGGCCGAGCTGGCCTTCCAGACCGCCGAGCTCTACCTCGCGCAGAGCTGGCTCGATCCGCTGGACGAAGCGCTGCTGCTGGAGCTCAAGGCCCCCCTGCGGCGCGGCCAGCGCCGCTTCGACGAGGCGCTCGAGCTGCTCGCCGAGGCGATCAGCATCTATCGCGAGGTCCACGAGCCGCACGCCCACGGGCGCGCCCTGATCATCAAGGGTCTGGTGTTGCGCTACCAGGGGGATTTCGCGGCGGCCGCGGAGTGTTTCCGCACCAGCCTCTTCCTGCTCGACAGCACGCGCGAGCCGCGGCTGATGATGATGGCGCAGTACAACCTGATCGGCTGCCTCCAGGAAGCCGGCCGCACGCCCGAGGCGGCGGCGCTGCTCCCCGACGCGCGGAAGATCATCGAGGCTGCGGGGACGCGCTCCGACCGCATGCGCCTGCGCTGGCTCGAAGGGCGGGTGGAGCTCGCCCAAGGACGGCTCGCCGCGGCCGAGGCGGCGCTCCTCGAGGTCGGCGAGAGCTTCCTCGCCGACGGCAGGGCCTTCGACGCCGCCCAGGTGTCGCTCGACCTCGCCCTCCTCTATCTGCGGCAGCAGCGGCTGGAGGAGACGAAGCAGCTCGCCGCCGAGCTCCTCGCCACGTTCCGGGCCCGCGACGTCCACCAGGAGGCCCTGGCCTCGCTGATCGTGCTGCACCAGGCGGCCGAGCAGGAGCACCTCACCGGCGAGCTGGTGGAAGAGGTCGCCGCCTATCTCCTCGCCGCCAGCGGCGATCCGTGCCTCAAGTTCCGCGGCTAGCTAGCGGCTGGCGGCACCCCGGAACGGCACCTCGGGAGCATGGCGAGCCCGCCGCAGGTACTCCCCGATCTCGGTCACCATCTCGACCCCCGCCCGCTCGGCCTCGGCGGCGCGCTGGAAGACGGCGAGCGCCGCCAGCGCCTCGGGGTGGATCTGCCGCGACGCGAAGATCGGCAGCATCCCGGCCGCCAGCTCCTTGAGCTCCACCGTCCGTCCCTGCTCGGCGTAGAGCAGGGCGAGCTCGAGCGAGACCAGCGCCGTCTCGTACGGGATCCCCTCCGCCACGAAGCCGTCGCGGGCGGCCAGCAAGAGCGCCTCGGCCTGGGGGAGCTGGCCGAGGCCGCGGGCGATCTTCCCCTCCACCCACTGGCGCCGCAGGCGCAGCCGGTCGTCCGGGAAGCGGCGGAACCACTCGCGCCCCTCGCGCGAGGCCCCTTGCGCTTCCAGGTAGCGGCCGGCGCCGGCGAGGCAGTCCACGAGGTTGTGGTGGATGAGGAGCATCAGGCGCGGCTCCTGCGCCGGATCGATCAGCGAGAGCGCCTGCTGGAGCACCGGGATCCCCCGATCCGGATCACCGGATTGTTGGCACACGGTCGCCAGGTTGACCAGGGAGCGGCCCGCCCGGTGCCGTTCCCCGAGCTCCAGGAACAGCCCGATCGCCCGTCGCAGGAAGCTGAAGGCGGCGGCGAAGCGCCGTCGGGCGCGGTGCAGCGAGGCTTCGAGGTCGAGCAGGATCGCCTTCTCGAAGAGGTCCCGCGAGCCGGCTTCGAAGCGCCCCCAGGCGGCGCGGAACGCCCGCTCCGCCCCATCGAGGTCGGAGCGGATGCGGCGCGCGTTCGCCACGTGGGCCCAGGCGCGAGCCCGGCCGTCCTCCAGGCTCTCGGCGCGGTAGCGCTCGCCGGGGAGGAGGTCGATGAGCCGCAGCGCGAGCAGCCCCAGCTCCTCCCCCTCGACCGCGTTCTGCAGGCTGACGGTCAGGCTCTGCTCGATCAGCAGCTCGCAGAGTCCCCAGATGTGGAAACGCCGCCCGTTGCGCAGCAGCAGCTCGCGCTGCTCGCCCGAGTGCTCCGCCAGCTCGGCGAACAGGTCCGGCGCCGCGGCCCGCTCACGGCTCAGCGTGCGCAGCCACTGCGCGGCCACGCCCCAGCTCCGCTCGAACGCGCCGTCGTAGTCGGCGAGCGCCGTCCGCCGGATAGGAACGACCGGGGCGAGATGGATTTTCACGAGTCGGCCCTCCCGCCACCCCGGAGAGTGGTCGGTGAAAACGTTCTCACGAGATTCTGAGCTTTTTCTCGCGGCGCGCCAAGGGGAAAGCGGAACTACAAAAAAAGATGAACATGCTTAATAAGCTATGCAAACGCCGACCACCCCGGGGCCGGCGCCGTCGAACCCTGAGAAGCCGGGGCTTCCACCGGCTAGACCACCGGCTTCGGAAGCTTGGTTCCCGGCCCTTGCCCGGGGGCCGGACGGACCTCGGAGCGCTTCAGGCCATTGGGATCCGCGCTCGAGGTGTCCTTCCGGAAGATCGTGGCCAGGCTGGCACCAGCCCGGACCCACAGCTCCTGGAGCTCGGCGACACTCCCCGACAGGCCATCCTGGAGCCGGTCCAGGGGACGGGCCTCGACGGAGCCGGCGACCAGAAACGCAAACGACGCGAGGACGGCGATAGACAACATCTTTCGAGACATAGGATCTCCTCTCCCGCAGCCGAAGCCGCAACCTCCATGGTCTTGGCGGAGCCGCTCCGGAAAGAGTGCCATTTTTTCGTCCGGAGAGCACCTGGAAGCGTCGGTTGCCCCCCAAAGCAAAAAGCCCCGGGGTCTCCCCCGGGGCTCCTCGTCTCGACGATCCAGCGGTCGGCGTCGCGCCGGCTACTCCTCCTTGCCCGCCAGGCTCACCGAGCTCGCCTGCGGCCCCTCGAACCCCTGCTCCTCGGCGAAGCGCACCCGCGCCCCCACCGGCAGCTTGTCGAACCCCGGGTCGAGGACGGAGTTGCGATGGAAGTAGACCTCGCGGCCGTCGGCGGCGGCGATGAAGCCGAACCCCTCCTCGGCGAACATGCGGACGACCTCCCCCTCGGGAGGGGCCACCGGGGTCTTCACGTCGCCGCGCCGGCGCTGGGACCAGCTCTCGACCTGCCGCTCGGCGGCGTCGAAGGCCTCCCGCACCGCCCCGAACAGCTCCGCACCCTGCTTGTCCGCCACCAGCTCCGAGCCGGGAACGGTCACGTCCACCCGCACCCGGAACGGCCCCCCCTCGTGGTGGTGGTTGCCGGTGGGGCGCTCGACGGCGATCCGGCAGCCGGTGATCCGGTCGGAATGCCTCTCCAGACGGCCGGCCCGCTTGCGCAGCTCGGCCTCGAGGGGGGCGGAAAGATTGATGTCGCGGGTGGAGATCTCCAAAGGTACTTGCATGCCACTCTCCTTTTCCAGGACCCGAGGGTGGGGCTCCAAACCCCGTCCACGCTCAGGGACTGCCCTCGAATCATAGCAAGCCCCGGGCCATCGGGGGTCCCCGACGACGTCCCGCCGCCGTCGTGTCCTGGTTCGAACCGCGCAGCCGACTGGCAGCGACGAAGGAGCGGAGCCCGAAGGAGCGGAGCCCGAAGGAGCGGAGCCCGAAGGAGGCGAGCAGGTTTCGAACCAGGACACGACGGCGGCGCGCTCGGCGTCCTCCCGGGGGGACTTGAAATGGATCGCCCGGGGAGATCACTTCCAGACAGGGGGTCCCGTGCCCGGGCGTCGCCGACCCGCTCCGCCCCTTGCCGCCGTGCTACCATCGAACCGCTCCAACCCATTGCCGACGCAACTCCGACGCGTTTTCCGCGTAGTGGATACCAACTCTCCGACAGACTGGAACCGACCATGGTCGAACCCTTCAAGTCTCCCCGTTTCCGCGTCAACTTCCCGTTCCTCCAGAAGCTCCAGGGGCGAGTCGGCAAGCTCGGCTTCCGCCTCCTGCTCGTGCTCGCGCCGCTCGTCTTCCTGCGCGCCTGCGCGCTGACCTACATCCCGCCCGACAGCCTCGGCGTGCGCCAGGTCTCCTACGGCTTCACCGAGGGGAGCAAGGGGCTGCAGAAGGAGGCGGTGAACCCCGGCTACCGGCGCGAGATCCGCGGCTACGAGCGCATCCACACCTTCCCGCGCGACATCCAGGTGGTGGAGTTCACCAACAACCCCGCGGAGTCGAGCCAGGCGCACCGCCAGATGCCCGCCATCAACGTCCCGACGGTCGACGGCTATCCGGTGGACGTCGACGTCACCGTCCTCTACCGGCTGATCGATCCCTACAAGGTGGCGTCGAACTTCGGCTTCAGCAAGGGATACGAGGAGTCGGTGGTGATCCGCTTCACCGACTTCCTGGTCAAGCGCTATCTCGGCGATCTCCGGGCCGAGCAGTTCTACCACGAGGCGCGCCTCGCCCGGGTGCTCGCCCTCAAGGCCGACCTCGCCCGGCGCATGGCGTCGAACGGCCTCAAGCTGGTCGACGTGCTGATCCGCCAGTACGACTATCCGGCGACCTTCCAGTCGCTGACCGAGCAGAAGAAGATCCAGGATCAGCAGGTGCTCGCCAACCGCGAGCTCACCAAGCAGGCCGAGGTGCAGACGCGGCTCAACCAGGAGATCGCCGAGGGGAATAACCTGATCAACGTCAAGACCGCCGAATTCAACGCGCAGATCACCGAGATCAATGCGAAGAAGGACCTCTACGAGCGCCAGAAGCACGCCGAGGGGGACCTGCTGATCAAGTCGGCGGAGGCGAACGGCACCGAGCAGGTCAACCGCGCCCTCGAGGGCTCCGGCTCGGCGAAGCTCCTCAAGCTGCGCCGCGGCCTGGCTCTCCTCAACGGCATCAAGGGGCCGATCTACATCAACGAGGACCCGACCGACCTCGGCAAGATCAGCTCGGACAAGCCGGAAAAACACTGACCGCAGGTCACGAGAAAGAATGACGATATGAAACGTTTTTCCATCCTGATCGGCGCCCTCTCCCTCGCCGGCCTGTCGCTCGCCGGCTGCACCCCCCATTCGACCGAGGCGACCGAGGTGGGGGTGAAGTTCAACAAGCTGACCCGCGACCTCGACATCAAGGCGCCGGGGGCGAACTACTTCTTCCTGCCGATCGTCAACGACTGGCGGAAGTACGACATCTCGCTGCGCAACCTGACGATGACCGCCAGCGTCGATTCCGGCGACCGCAAGGGGAAGGACGACCTCCGTTTCAAGACCCGCGACGGCAACGACATCGACACCGACATCACCGTCCGCTGGCGGATCAATCCCGATCCCAAGAAGCTCGGCGATCTGTGGCGGAAGGTGGGAGGGAGCACCGACGAGGTGCAGGAGAATCTGGTGCGCCCGATGGCGCGGGCCTACGTCCGCGACGTGCTCAACCGCTTGAATTCGGAGGATTTCTACAACCCGGCCCTGCGCTATACCGCCGCCAACGACGCGGGGCAGACGCTCGGCGACCATCTCCGCCCCTACGGGGTGCTCGTCGAGCAGGTGATCGTCGGCAACTTCACCTTCAAGCCCGAGTACCAGCGCCTGATCAACTCCCGCAAGGAGGCGGACAAGACGGCCGAGAAGCTCGAGGCCGAGATCCTCGCCACCCGCACCGGAAACCAGGCGCGTCTGCAGTCGAAGATCGCCGAGCTCACCGAGACGCTGACCCGCGCCCAGGGGGACTTCGAGCAGACCCGGCGCAACGCCGACGCCTATCTCGTGCAGCGCCAGCAGGGGGCGCTCGCGATCCTCGCCGAGCAGACCGCGGCGGCCGAGGGGATCCGCAAGGAGCGCTCGGCCTTGAACAGCAGCGCCGGCGACGCCTACGTGAACCTGCAGCTGATCGACGCGCTGAAGAAGAAGGAGATCCGCCAGATCCCCAAGCTGCCGAACGGCAACATCATCATCGACGGCAACAAGCTCCTGCAGCAGCTCGGCGTCATCCGCTACGAGGCCGGGCGGGACCAGAGCGAGGAGCCGCCGCACAAGCCGTGAGGGTGCGGCGACCGACACCGCGGAGACCCCGGAGAACACCACCATGCTGAACCTCGCCGGACCGTCCTACGACTACGGCAACGTCCTCTTCGCCGTGCTCCAGGAGTGCGAGCACCAGCGGCGCGCCCTGCTCCCCAATGAGGCGGAGGCGCGCCTCGCCGGGATCGCGCGCGAGAAGCTCGCCGCCATCCGCGCCAGCTACGAGGAGCGCGGCGGCACGCCGGGCTACTGGAGCCAGCTCGAGCGCGAGGTGCTCGGCACCGCGCTGCCGCAGTATGCCCCCGCCGCCCTCGAGCAGAACCGCCTCGAGAAGACCCGCTACGACCTCTGGCGGCAGGGAGACCCGGCCGCCCGTGCCCTCTTCGGGCTCCTCGGCCTCGTCCTCGGCGGCCTGATCATCGCCGCCCCCTTCATCCCGATCTTCGAAGACACCTTCGCCTTCCTGCTCACCCTGGTGGGGCTCCTCTATCCGGAGATCAAGAAGGGGTTCTACGACTTCCGCCACGCCCAGCTCCTCAACCGGCTGATCAAGCAGGCGGAGAGGTACCAGAAGGAGCAGCCCGCGCAGTACGTCACGGAAGCCGAGCTGGCGGCGGAGCTGGGGGCGGTGGGGACGGGGCCCACGCGGGTCTCTGAGCCCCCGGCCCCCGTGGCCTCCGCTCCCCGGCGGGAGAGCGAGGGCGCGCAGGTGCGCTGAGACAATCGGCAGGTCCCTGCCCTCACCAAGGGCGCGAGATCACGCAGGCATTGATCCCGCCGATCCCCATCGACAGCTTCCCCGCCACCCCGGGGATGGTGGCGCACGGCTGGTCGAGCACGTAGAGGTCGTGGACGCCGGCGATCTCGCGGTTGAGCTCCTCCTGGCGCAGCGGGGTCGGGTAGAGCGCGCCCCGCTCGTAGCCCAGGTACTGCGCGGTCAGCTCCCAGCCGCCGCCGGCCGACATGCCGTGGCCGAAGGTCCCCTTGCGGGCGGTGACCAGCACCGAGTCGGGGACCACCCCGCGCAGCGTCTCGACCTCGCGGTAGTCGCCGGGGGTGGCGGTGGCGTGGAGGTCCCAGGTGGCGACGTCCGCCGACCTCACCCCCGCCTCCGCGAAGGCGTTCTCGATCGCCGCCGTCGGCCCGTGGATCGAGGGGGTGATGATGTGGTCGGCGTCCGAGCTGACGCCGACGGCGACCGGCTCCATCCCCAGCGCCTTGAATCCCTTCTCCCGCATGTAGTCGAGGTCGCCCAGGATCCAGAGCACCGAGCCGCCCGCCACGTGGGTGCCGCGCAGGCCGGTCAGCGGCTTCGAGACCGCGGCGTCGGCCGAGATCACCCGCGCGGCGTAGAAGGCGCCCACGGTCAGCGCCAGGGGGGGAGGATCGGTCGCCCCCACCACCACCGCCTTGGCCTCGCCGCGGCGGATGGCGTCCATGCCGAGCTTCAGGCAGACGCCGAAGGTCGAGCAGGCGGCGACCGGCGCGAAGGCGAGCCCGGTGATGTGCCCCATCATCGAGATCTGAGCCGCCGGCGTGTTCCAGATGTTCCACACCACGTTGGCGGAGACCGAACCCCAGGGGGGCGTCGGCTCGTTCCACTTCTCGTGCAGCGCCTTCAGCCGGCGCTGCTTCTCCTTCATCACGCTCACCTTGCTCTTCTCGATGTCCCCCTGGACGTTGAGCCCCTCGATCTCCGCCAGCTCGCGCAGGTAGTCGTGGAGCTGCGGCGAGGACTCGGCCCAGTGGTGCCACCAGACGGCCTCGGCCTCGTAGCGGTCCTCCGGGTCGGCGACGGTCGCCGGGTCCGGCGGAATGCCTTCCGCGGCACCGTCACCCCGTCCCGCCAAGTGGTCGAGGAAGGCGGGGTTGCGCTCGGCCCAGAAGCGGTCCCAGCGGCGCTGCGCGCGGTCGAGGAGGCGGGTGTTGCGCGAGATCGTCTCGATGCAGCCGATGCCCGTCCCCATGTAGACGTGGGCGGCGGTCCCCAGGGAGCGCAGCTCGGCCTCGAGCCCGGGGTTCTGCCCCAGCGCCTGGATGAAGGCGCCGATCGCGAACTGCACCGGCAGGTCCATCTTCTCCTCGAGCTGGTGGAAGCGGGCCGGCGGGAACCGCGAGGCGATCCACTCGCGGTAGTCGGCGAAGCGGAACTCGGGGAGGCCGACGAGGAAATTGTCCGGCCCGAAGCCGTTGAAGGTCTCGAGCCAGCTCTCGGTCGAGCCGAGGTTCTCCGCGAAGCGATCGATGTTGGGCGAACGGGGCGCCACGACGCCCCAACCAAAAATTCCGACTCTCGGCAAAAGGACCCCTCCTTCGAAGCCCGGATTCTGCCACAGCCCGCCCCTCCCCCGTTCGGGGGAACGAAATTTCCACCCTTCGGGCGATGACCCGGGAAGCAGGGCGCTCGTAGACTGCCGTCATGAAAACGCTACGCCAGCTCATCCTCGCCAATGCGGCCGTCCTGTTCGCCGTCGGGATCGGGATCGGCTTCAACCCTGCACTGCGCCTGCCGGTGACGTACGCCGCCGGCGAGCCCTATCAGTCTCTCGCCCAGGTCCACCTCCTCGCCATGGCCCTCGCCGGGCTCGCCCTGATCCCCATGCTGCAGAGCCGCCTCTCCCTGACGGGTGAGCTCCGCCAGCTCGCCTTCGCCCTCGGCGCCGCCAATGCCCTGATCGCCCTGATGGCGTTCCTCGAGCAGGTCGCCTTCGGCGGCAGCCCGGCGGGATGGCTCCTGATCCTCGCACCGCTCGCCCTGGCCGCCCTGCTCGCCTGGCTCGCGCGGCGGCCATTGCGCCCCGCGGAGACCGCCGCCGAGATCGCGGCTCTCCGCATCCCGGCCGAGATCCGGCAGGGATTGCTGCAACAGATCGGGGAGGCCGCGGCTCAGGAGGAGAGGAACCGCCTGGCCCGCGACCTCCACGACTCGATCAAGCAGCAGCTGTTCAGCATCAACGTCGGGACCGCCGGGGCCCAGGAGCGCTGGGAGCGCGATCCCGAGGGGGCCCGGAAGGCGCTCGCCGACGTCCGCCGCGCCGCCCGTGAGGCGATGGTCGAGATGCAGACGATGCTCCATCAGCTGCGGCCGGAGGCGCTCGGCACCGCCGGTCTCATTGAGGCATTGCGGGAGCAATGCGAGGCTCTGGGTTATCGGACCGGCGCCGAGGTCACTCTGGAGATCGGCGAGCCGGTCCCCGACCATGGCATGCCGCCCGGGGCTCAGGACACCCTGTTCCGGATCGGCCAGGAGATGCTCGCCAACGTGGCCCGCCACGCGCGGGCCCGGCACGTCCAGCTCTGGCTGGGACGTCTGGGCGAGGAGGTGGTGCTGCGCGTCATGGACGATGGCCAGGGGTTCGATCCCGCGGCGGAGGCCTCCGGTATGGGGCTGCGCAACCTGAAGGAGCGCGCCACCTCGCTGCGCGGCAGGCTGGAGGTCGCCAGCGCCCCGGGATCGGGAGCCGGCCTGACCGTCCGCATCCCGCTTCTCTCCCCCCCGCCTCAGGCGCCGGTCGAAGACCGGAGGACGGTTTTCTCGGAATTCCTCGCCATGATCGCGGCGGCGGGGTTCGTCTGCTCACCGCTGTGGACCGGTTCGGGCGCCGAAGGCGCGGTCGCAGGCCTCAGCGCGGGCGACCCGGGCGTCTCCGGCTTTACGCCGCTCAGGCTCGAGATCACCGTGGCCAGCATCCTTTTCGTGCTCGCCGTAGCCTCCTGGTGGCTGCTGCGCAGCGCCCCTCCCAAGGTCAAGAGCTTCGTCTACCGCAAGCTGGAGATCCTGGGCTGCCTGTGTCTGGGCTGGTGGTGGGCGCAGCTCGCCTTCGAAATCCAGACCCACACGAAAGCTCCGGCGCGATCGATCTGGGGGATCGTCATCGCCTGCTGCCTCTACGCTGCCGGTGCCCTGGTCTGGGTCCACCGCGCCGGGGAGGTCCGCCGCATCTGGCGACCGGGTATCCGTTTCTGGCTCTTGCCTCTCCTGCCGGTCGCCCTCGTCGTCGGGGCGGTGGTGAGCTGGATCTTCGAACGTCCCGGACCGCTCACGCTGACCGCCGCCGACACCTTCTTTCTGGCGATCGCCCTCGTCTTCCCCTATCTGATCGCACGCCAGCGGCGCGTGGAAGGAGAGCCCGTATGAGCCCACAGAACGAAACCACCCGTATCGTCCTCGTCGACGACCACCGCGTCGTCCAGACCGGCCTGCGCAGCTATCTCGAATCGTTCCCGGACCTCGCGATCGTGGGGGCCGCGTCGAGCGGCGAGGAGGCGCTGGCGAAGCTCGAGGAATGGCTGCCGGACGTGGTGATCATGGACCTCCGGATGCCCGGCGGCCTGGACGGCATCGAGGCCACCGCCAAGGTGCGCGCCCTCTCCCCGCACACCCAGGTGGTGGTGCTCACCGCCCACACCGACGAGGCGCGGGTGGTGGCCGCCCTGCGGGCGGGCGCCATCGGCTACGTGCGCAAGGACTCGGAGCCCGAGCTGCTGGTCGCCGCCGTGCGCGGCGCCGCCCGCGGCCAGTCGGTGCTCGACCCGGCGGTCGCCGGCTCGGTCCTCCAGGAGCTGGTGCGCGGCGGCCCGCTCGCCGAGGGGCTCTCCGAGCGTGAGAAGGAGGTCCTCGCCCAGCTCGCCCACGGCCGCACCAACCGCGAGATCGCCCTCGCCCTCCACGTCGGCGAGGAGACGGTGAAGACCCACGTCGGCAACATCCTCGCGAAGCTCCAGCTCAACCACCGCACCCAGGCGGTGATCTACGCCCTGAAGCAGGGGCTGGTGTCGCTCGACGACGTCGAGCTGTGAGGCGCTCGGTACGGGCGACGGCCCCCGTCTCCGGGAAGAAGGTCCTTCACCTGGATTCCTCCTCGGGCAGCCCTGCGGCAGCTGCCGCCCGGAGAGCCTTCAGGGCGGGGTCGATCCGGTCTTCCAGCACGCAGTCGATGGCGGAGCGGATCTCGGTCGTGGTGTCCATCGCGTCGTCCTCCCTCAGCGGGTCGCGCTCCAGGGGGGAGGGGGGCAGGCTCGCCTGCACCTCCAGGAGCCGGAAGCGGAGGGTCTCCAACTCGGCGGCGATCTCGCGGAGCCGCTCGCGCGCCGCGGCTTCTGCGGTGGTCATCCCGGCACCTCCTGGGAATTCTTCGGGTGGGGGCTCACGGCAGGCGGTTCGACGCAGAGCTCAAGGCGGCCCGGTAGCCCAGGAGGAGGATCTGCAGTAGCCGGCCGAGGCCCGCAAGCTCCTCGGGCGATCCCAGCTCCTCCAGCTTCTGCACGAGCTCGAGGGTCTTGGGCCTGGGGGAGTGGCGCTCACCGGACCACAGCTCGTCCATGCGGCTGTCCAAGACCTCGGCGAGGCGGGCGAGCTCCTCGAGATTGGGGCGCTTGGTGCCCGATTCCAGGGTCGAGAGCCGGGCGGGGCGCAACCCGGCCCGTCGGGCGAGCTCCCTTTGGGTCCAGCCGCGCTCGGTGCGGAGCTTGACGATGCGGCTGCCGAGCGACGCCTCCCGGCGTGCAGCGTCAGAATCCAAGTTCGCGGCATATAGGGCCATAACGAGGCACATTATGCATAGACGATATTTCTGACGCAAGCTTCTGATGCCGAGTTGTCGCCTGAAGATCAATGTTCGCGGATTGGAGATCAACGCATCTCCGAAGCCCCTGGTTTGGATTTCCAGCTGACGATCCCTGGAGTCCGCGCGGTCGCAGCCGGGTCAGTTTCCTGGAGGGCATCGACAGAGCGCCGATCGGGAGAAAAAGGCGGCACACTGGTGCGTCATCTGCGACACCTCGCGGGCACCTCCGGACATGTCGCCCGGCGGCTGCCCCGCGGATCCAGGAGGATGTATGTTCCCGAAAGGCAAGATGAGTTGGATAGCTGCGGCGCTGGTGCTGGCGCTTCTCTTCACCGCGACCCCCGGGAGGGCTGCGGCGGGCCCGAGGCAGGGCGGGCTGGTCGCAGGTTGGAACGGGCTCTGGGAGCAGGCTCTGGCTTGGCTCTACGGCTCTGCCGGCCTCGACAGGAGCCACGGGAACGGATCGTCGAAGGGGGGGCCGGCCGCCAAAGCGAAGTCGGATACTTCGGCGAGCATCGACCCTCTCGGCCAGCCGCGGACGGACGGTTCATCGAATATCGACCCGCTCGGCTTGGCGCGAACGGATACTTCGACGCAGATCGACCCGAACGGCCACCAATAAGGGGACACCAGCCGCCGGGTAAGTTGCCACGACTCCGCGTCAGGAATGTCTTATCTTCGCTATAATCAGCGTGTTTTCCATATCTCAATCCTTACGCGGAGGAGTGAATGGGCCATCTCCCGGAGTGCGATCTTGAAGCCTTCTTCAGCGACCGCCTGACGCCGGCCCGCCGACGCCAGGCGGTACGCCAATTGCTCGCAGGCTGCGCGCCTCGGCTCGTCATGCCCGTCGCGGCGGCAGAGGGGGAAGTGGCCTACGACGCCTGCATCGGCCGTGCGCTGACGGCAGTCCGCGGCCGGGAGCTCCTCTGGCGCGAGGAGCGGGAACGGCGCGAGCGGGGGCTGGCGCTCGTGCGGTCGAAGGGGTGGGCCTCTCTGACCCGGGTCGAGCGCCTCTCCCTCGGCGGAGGGTGGGCCGAGGTCGAGGTCCTCCTCGCGATCTGCTTCGAGGCGCGGTATCGCGATCCGCAGGAGATGCTTCGCCTCGCCCGCAAGGCGAAGTCCTCGGCCGAACGGCTCGACGCCGCTCGCTACGGCGAGCGCCCTGTCGCGGATCTCAGGGCGCGAGCCTCGGCGGAGCTCGGCAACGCCCTTCGGGTCAACGAGCGCTTCGCGGAGGCCGGGGAAGCCCTGAGGCGGGCGCGCTCGCTGCTGGAAGAGGGCGCCGGCGATCCCATGGTCCGGGCTCGCATCGACGATATCGAAGCGTCCCTCCGGAAGGATCAGCGGCGGCTGGACGAGGCCGAAGCCCTGCTGGCCCGAGTCTACCGGCAATACCTGAGACTCGGGGAGCGCCATCTGGCGGGGAGGACTCTCCTGGGCCTGGGGACCTGTCGGGTCATCGCCGGCCAGCCACTCGAAGCTGCCCGGTTCCTCCGTCAGGCCGTCGCTCTGCTGGACGTTGAACGGGACCCGCAGCTCGCGGCGGCGGCGCACCACAACCTCATCGATTCGCTGGCCGAAGCGGGGAAGTTCCGGGAGGCGGGCCAGCTCCTCTTGCAGAGTGGCCTGCGCCGGAAGTTCGCCGGCGATCCCTTGAACCTGGTGCGGCTGCGCTGGCTGGAGGGGAAGATCCTGGCCGGGCGGGGACGGCTGGCGGACGCGGAGCGCGTCCTGAGCGAGGCGCGGGCGTCCTTCCGGGCTCATGGGCTGGAGCTCGTGGCCGCACTCGCCGGCGTGGACCTCGCGAGGGTGCTCCTGCAGAAGGAGGAGCTCGACCGGCTCCACGCGCTCACCCGGGAGCTGCACAGGACAGCCTGCGACCAGGGGCTCCAGACGGCGGCGAGCAACGCCCTCGTCGGCCTCGAAGTGGTCTGCCGGTTCCGGGTCGCGACCGTGACGATGGTGGACAACGTGCGGCGGTTCCTGCACCGCCTCCAGTACGACCCAGGCCTGCCCTGGAAGGAAGAGCTAATCCTCTCCGCGTAGCAGGGCGTCGGCCTTGTCCGCGGTGATCAGGCCGGCGCGGACGAGAAGCAGGACCGTCATCCTCTCGGCTTCGCTGCCGGGAACCTTCTCCTGAAGGTCGTAGAAGGTGGCGAAGAACTCCCTCCAGCCGATCCCGAGCGCATCGCAGATCATCAGGACGTGGCGGAACTGGAGGGTGATCTTCCCCTTGAGGATCTTGTTGAATACCGACGACCCGACGCCCATGCTCTTCTCCAGCGAGCGGATGGACGTATCCTTGCGGCGGGCGATGCTGTCGAGCAGCCGGACGAGACGGAGGCTCTCGGCGGTGTAGGGATCCTGACTGAGCTCGTCGGTCATGGACGGCGAGTATACAGCCCTTCGATCCATGCGGCGGGATCACCGCGCTTCGTTGGGACGGTCTACGCCGCACCACGATCCTGGGAGGGACGCTGGGTCCACCCTACTCGTTCCGGATCGCCAGGATCGGATCGACCCGCGCCGCCCGCCGCGCCGGCAGCCAGGTGGCGGTGAGGGCCACGGCGGCGAGCAGCGCCGCGATCCCCCCGAAGGTGAGGGGGTCGCGGGCGCTGATGCCGAAGAGGAGCTTCTCGAGCACCCGCGTGAAGGCGAGGGCGCCGGCGAGGCCGAGCGCCACGCCGAGGGCCGTCAGCCGCGTCCCCTGGCGCATCACCAGGCCGATGACGTCCCGCCGCTGGGCGCCGAGGGCGATGCGCACCCCGATCTCCCGCCTGCGCTGCGCCACCAGGTAGGAGATCACCCCGTAGAGCCCGGCGGCCGAGAGGACGAGGGCGATCCCCGCGAAGATCGCCAGCAGCCAGAGATTGAGGCGCTGGCCGGCGAGCGACGTGTGGATCACCCCCTGCATCGTCTCCACCTTGTAGAGCGGCAGCGTGGGATCGACGCCGCGCAACGCGCCGCGGACGGCGCCGGCGACCCCTGCCGGAGGGACCGAGGTGCGCACCACCAGGATGGCGTCGCTGAGCGACCCTTCGGCCCCTTCCTGGACGTAGGGGAAATAGATCTCCGGCAGCGGCGCCACGTCGAGCCCCGCCTGGCGGACGCTGCCGACCACCCCGACGATGGTGTGGGGGCCTCCGGTATCGTCGATCTGCAGCCGCTGGCCGACGGGGTCCTCGCGCCCGAACTGTCGGCGCGCCAGCGCCTCGTTGACGATCACCAGGCGCACCCCCTTGCCGCCGTCGCCGTCGGTGAAGTCGCGCCCACGCAACAGCGGAATGCCGAGCGTGGCGAAGAATTGCGGGCTCGCCACCCGCTCCTCGGCGACCGCCTCCTGGCCGTGGGGCGGCGCCGTCCGCCCCACCACGGTGTAGGGGCCGTTCGTCCAGGCGTCCTGGACCGGCAGCAGCGAGATCAGGGCGGCCGAGCGCACGCCGGGGAGGTGGCGTACCTTCTCGAGCAGCGGCTGGAAGAGGCGCACCGTCGCCCCCTTGGTCCTGTCGTCCGGCACCGGGATGTGGGCGGTGAGCACCCCTTCGGCCACCAGGCCGGACGGCGTCGCGTTCAAGGCCAGGAACCCGCGCAGCAGGAGCCCCGCCCCCACCAGCAGGATCAGCGAAAGGGCGATCTCGAGCACCACCAGGCCATTGCGGAAGAGCTGCTGGCGCCCCCCCGCCGTCGACTTGGCGCCGGCGTCGCTCAGCGTGTCGCGCAGGTCCTCCCGCGACGCCTGGAGCGCCGGCACGATGCCGAACAGGAGCCCCGAGAGGGCCGAGACCAGGAGCAGGAAGGCGAACACCCGCGCGTCGAGCGGAATGCCGCCCGAGATCGGCAACGCGCCTTGGGCGAGCGGCTCGAGGATCGACAGGCTCCACCCCGCGAGCAGGGCGCCGAGCAGCGCGCCGGCCGCGGCGAGCACCAGGCTCTCGACCAGGAACTGCCGGATCAATCGGGCGCGGCCGGCGCCGAGGGCGAGGCGGACCGCCACCTCGCGCCGGCGCACCGCGGCGCGGGCGAGGAGGAGGTTCGCCACGTTGGCGCAGGCGATCAGCAGAACCAGGGCGACGGCGCCGAGCAGGATGAGGAGCGCCGGCCGCGACTTGCCGACCACCGTCTCGCGCAGCGGCTCGACGACGGCGCTCCTCCCCGCCTGTTCCTTGGGATACGCGCGCTTCAGGCGGGCCGCGACCTGCTGGAGCTGCGCCTGGGCCTGGGCCACCGAGACCCCGGGGCGCAGCCGGCCGGCCACCCCCAGGAAGTGCCCGCCGCGGTTCTTGCGGACGTCCGGGCCGGGATCGAACAGCGCCCAGGCGTCCGCCGAGGCGTTCGGCGGGAAGTCGAAGGCCGCCGGCATCACCCCGAGGATCGTGTAGGGGGTGCCGTCGATGCGCGCCGTCCGCCCCACCACCGCGGGGTCGCCGCCGAAGCGCCGCCGCCAGAGCTTCTCGCCGAGCACCACGACCTCTCCCTGCTTCGTCGAGCTCCCCGGGCCGAAGGTGCGGCCGGCGAGCGGGCGCACCCCGGCGAGAGCGAAGAGATCGGGGGTCCCCGCCACCACCTTGATCCGCTCGGGCTGCGCGCTCCCCTGCAACGAGACGCTCGCCGCCACCCAGGCCGTCAGGTGCGTGAGGTCGGGGGTCTGCTGCTGCCAGTCCTGGAAGTTGGCGGGGGAGACCGAGCCGCGCCCCTTGAAACTGTCCGACGTCTCGTAGGCGCGCACCAGCCGGTCGGGCTCCGCGTAGGGGAGCGGCCGCAGCAGCACGGCATTAATCACGCTGAAGATCGCCGCATTGGCGCCGATGCCGAGCGCCAGGCAGAGGACGGCCACCACCGTGAACCCCGGCGAGCGGCGCAGAGAGCGCAGGGCGAACGTCACGTCGCGCCGGATGTCGTCGAGCCAGGTGACCCCGCGCACGTCGCGCACCTCGTCCTTGAAGCGGTCGGCGGGGCCGAACCGGCGGCGGGCGAGCGCCGACGCCGCCTCGGGGTCCATCCCCGCCTCGACGTGCTTGGCGGCCTCCATCTCGAGATGGAACCGCATCTCCTCGTCGAGGTCGTCCTCGAACCGGCGGCGGTCCGAGAAGGTCTGCAGGCGGTTGCCGGCCTTGCGGGCGACGCGGTGGGCGATGGACATGGCGATCTCCTCGAACGGTTCCTAAACGGCTTGCAGGATGAAGCGCACCGCCTCGGCGTACTGGCGCCAGCTCGCCGTCTCGCGCTCGAGCTGGCTGCGCCCGTCGCCGGTCAGCGCATAGAACTTGGCGCGCCGGTTGTTCTCCGAAACCCCCCACTCCGACTCGATCCACCCCTGCTCCTCGAGCCGGTGGAGGGCCGGATAGAGAGATCCCTGGTTGATCTGGAACAGGTTGCGCGACGTCTGCTCGAGCCGCTGCGCCACCCCCCACCCATGCTGGGGCCCGAGGCTCAAAGTCTTCAGGATCAGCAGGTCGAGCGTCCCTTGCAGCAGGTCGGTGGTGGTCTGGCTCATCAGCGGCGTTCTCCCTCGGAGCGGACTCCCCTCGAATGTCTACAGGAAGGGATACGGGGCACCCCCGCGGAAGGTTTCAGCCAGTGTGACACTCCTTCGTCAGATGGGACGCTTGCCCTGGGATGGAAGCGACGGATCGAGCCCCGGAACGGCACCGCGAAGCACGTACCCGGAGGCGTCGAATGGGCCAGGCGGGAGATCTCTGGCCAGAGCCTCAGCAGCCGGGAGGCGATCTCAGGACCTCGGACCACGTCGTCCTTTGACCAGGCCTCCAGCAGAAAGAACGCGGTCAGCTTCGCCTTCCGGAAGATGAGCTGCCGATGCGGGTTTCTTACGATGTCGAGGTCGCAGGTGATCACCACCGCGTGTTCGTCCGTCAGGCGCGGTATCCAGACTTCGTCCGGCTCCGCATGCCACCCCAAATCTTTCAGGCACGTTACCTCATCGCCATGCACCAATAATCCGAGGGCACGCGCCAGGTTGGGCGACAGGTTGTGATCGAGGATGAACCTCTTCACGCCGCCTTGAGGCTACGCTCGAAGTCAAGCGCGTCGGAGACCGAGGACTCGCTGAGCTCGAACCAGTCGGCCACTGCCTTGATGTCCCTCTCGCCACCTCCTTCGGCATGAACCGAGCTGGCCAGGATGTTGGTGGGGACTCCTTCGAGGACGATCGGGCGACCGAAGCTGTGTTTGGGATCGACGATCACCCGCCGGTCCTTGCCGAGAGGCCACCAGCGGACCAACTCGTCGAACTCGGAATATTCGAGAGCGTCATAGAGATAGGCCAGGACATAGTCGAGGAGGTACTGGCCTGTCCGCAGGTCGAAGACGTGCCCTCTCTCGGCCTGATCGTCGATGACTTCGGCAAAGACTTTCTTACCGTCGGTCTTGAATCTCACCGACGACAGCGGGAACGTGGTGTCGAGCAACTCGATTGCCAGGCCGATGGTCTTCCGGATGGTTTGCAGGCTGATACCCCGTTGCCGGAACCGGTAGACGAACTGGATTTCGATCAAGTCCTTGAACGTGAGCGCACGGGCATCGTCGATGTCGGCCAACTGCGGCTCCCACAGCGGACCCGCACGATGGACCTGCCCCTTGACGGCAAATTGATATCCCCACAGCCACCGCCGGATGTAGCTGGCGGGAACATGGCTGATCCTCGCCGCTTCGCGGACGCTGTAGATTCCGATTCCCAGGAGGCTCTGATCCGCCATGTAGCAACGACCTCGATCGACGAAATTTCCAGTAGGGCTTGGCCGTGCACGAGCTGACCACCCTGGCAAAGCGATGTACCCGAGTATCGCCCGGTTGAGGTTAGGATGGCACAAATGGGGCGTCCGTAGAAGCCCGAGGAGGCCAACCTCACGCCGTATTCCGTCTCCGCCCATCCATTCCCCGCGACCGCCCATCCATTTTCCGGAGCTTCCCCGCCGTTTTTCAGTCCCTCCCCCTCATTTTTCGGTACTGGGTCTTTTTGAAATCACTCCGCCGCCGCCTGCTTCTTGTAGGGTCCCCGCTTCTTCGGCGCTTCGGCCGGCAGCAGGGCGACGATCTCCGCAATCGACCAGAGGTGCGGGGTGACGCCGGCGGCCATGGCGGGGGAGCACCGGATGGTCGAATGGATGCGGGCGAAGTTGTAGTGCATGAAGAAGATCGCCAGCGCCGCGCAGTGGTTCTCCAGCTTCTTGCTATGCGCGTTCGTGAGCCGGGTGTAGCGCCGGAGCCCCATCCGCATGGACAGGTTCGCCCGCTCGACGTAGGAGGTCGACACCCGCGCCGACTCAGGGTTGCCGGAGATCGCATGCTTCTGCGCTCCGATGCACTGAGCGGGGCTGTAGCGCGTCTCTCCGCCCGGGGTGGGCGCGTAGATCTTCTGAAGCATGGCGTAGTCAACGTCTCCGCCGAACGCGTCCAGGACGGCGCCCACGTAGACTTTCAGGCCGTCGCTGGTGATCTGCACGCGGTTCGCCAGCCGGCCCGCGAGATCCTGCATGAACTCGGTGGCGGTGCCGGCGTCACGGGGACCGACCATGTAGGACGGAATGAGCTTCGTGTCAGCGTCGATCGCCGTGAACGTCCAGACATCGCCAAAGCCGAAGGTGCCGCGCTTCTCCTCCGGCACGTTCTTCGCCTTGGCGTAGCAAAACGCCCAGATCTCGTCTACTTCCAAGTACTTGCACGGAAGGTCGTGGAACGCTTGGTCCATGTAGGCCGCGCACACCGGGCCGAGATCGGCGATGAGCTTGGTAACGGCACCCTTCGAGGCTCCGGTCATCCGGCAGGTCGAGCGGATGCCCACCCCTTCGACCAGGGCGGCGATAATGGCGGCTTGGCGCTTCGGGTCCATGCGGTTCATGATGACCTATTATGCGTGAGCAAAGAGCAAATGTCAAGCGCCCTGTGGAGGTTCCTTGACGGTCAGCGGCTTGGTGCCCCACGCAATATCTTCGAAGCTGAATTGCAGGCCGGAGGTCTTCTGAAACACTTTCTTGAATTTCTTCCTAAAATCGTCCATGTCGTCGCATAAGGCCATTACAGCGATGACCCGCTGAATTTGGTTGTTAACTTTCTCACGCCCGAAACTCTTGAGCCACTGATGGTGGTTCTTGAGAAAGTGGGGTTGAGGATTCAACCTTCGAAGTTCTTGGCCAATGTCCGCATCTACCGCATCGTAAACGAAGGCCATAACGTATTTGCCCCAACGAAGAGGACGACTTCTCGCAGAGTAACGAATACCTTCTAGCCGAGCTAGCTCATACCAGAATTCGTCAGGAAACATCTTTGCCCACTCCTGAAGGTCTTCAGCGATAAAAGCCTGGACTTTGAGTTGAAGGGCCTGCTTCGCTCGGACTTCTTGATAGCCAGTTACTTCGTCAATAAGCGCTATGATGCCAACTTTGGCAAAGGCGCGAAGAAGAATCTCGCACCTCTTAGCAATTCCCTCTTGCTGCTTCTGGAGTTCGTCAGCATCCCGAGCTTTAAGGACTGCTTCACAAATATCAACCAAGACTGTGGCTTCGTAGCCGAACGCGGTTTGACGGTCGTCGGTAACGAAGCGCATCGGGGAGTCGATCCGCACCTGTAAATCATTGGAAACAAAGGGAGAAATTGCCTTTCCGGCCAGAAATTTGCCAAGTCGATCCCCACCCTGTTTTCCTGCACTCCCATGGGACATTCCGAGCCCTGAAATCATTTTGCGTTGCGTTAGGACGCGCCGTAAGTCGTTGAGAACATGGCAGTCCAGCACGACGTCGCCGAGTTCCAGCTTGCCCGAAAACATCGAGTACGGCAAATTGCTTCGGTCAAGAGACGCCAGCGTAGGGCGGGACGGTTCGTCAACGATCTCCTCCTCACTTTCGTCAAAATTTTCCAAACTAACCTCGTCCTGCTCTTCGACGGCGGGGGCTTTGTAGTCCTCCCCCTTTTCCTTTCGCCATCTAGCAAGAGCCCCCCCCCGCGCGATGTCCCGTCTCTCGTCAGCGGTCAACACGCTGGCCCGCGCCTTGCCGCCCTTGGCGGCTACCTGGGAAATGTCCTTCGTCTCTTCGGCCATGGCAGTTCTCCTCCTTCTATGCCTGCAAGCAAGCATAGACCCGATGCTTGCAATCGGCAAGCATCCGTAGTAGCGTTGTGTTGCCCAAGGGGCGTTCTTTCTCAGCAAAGCCAGACCTCCAGCCGACGGGACAGGACCCGTTACGCGGCCGACGGATTCCGCCGTCGGGGAAGGAGGTGAAAGCTGATGGAGGACGAACAAGATGTCCCGCAGGGTTACCAGGTTATTTATCGACCCTGGATCACCCTGCGGAACGGAAAGCGACTTTATGCAACCGCGTACGGACGCAAGGCTTGGCGGCTAGTGGTCCGTAAGAAGTAGAGCGGAGCGTGGGACGCCCCTTGGGCGCTTAGTATACTTCCGTTACGCTCTCAACGGTGTAACGCCTGAGAGCCTACCCCTTCTTCCATCTCGCCGCGGCCGCCTTTCGGGCGCTCTCTGACCGCTCCTCAGGCGTCAGCTTCGCCGCCCGCGCCTTGCCGCCCTTGATACCGCCCATGCGGCCCGCAGCAGCCTTAGCAGGAAGTGGCGCGGGGTCTTCTGTGGGGGGCTCTAGGTGAGCCGCGTGCTGCGCCACTCGGAAGGCTACCTGCGTGAAATCGGGCTTTGGCTTCTTGCTCATAGCAGTCTCCAGTATGGCACGGGGCGGCCCGTCCAAGCGCCGCCCCGTGGTGGATCTAAACGGACTCGCGGACGTGCCGCCCTACGACCTGCCCAGCGTCCGGCAGCTCGCCCCGCAGAAGGGCGGCGGCAAGCTCTGAAGCAAGGGCGCGGGCTTGTGCCGCAGAGCGTAGCGAAGCGACGATCCGATCGGCCGGAAGGTAGACCAGCGTGAAGAGGTCGTTGTAGCGGTCGTAACGGTCGTCCGTCCCCCGGTAGAAGGCGAAGGGCTGGGAGACGGAGCCCTTGACGTTGACCCGCTGGCCGGTGGACAGGGTGACATCGAAGCGCCCCCGCCTCCATCCCAGGGGGACGGGCTTTCCCGCTCGCCGCACGGCCTCCAGGTGGCGGTCTGCGGCTTCCGCAAGCCAAGTGCCTACGGAAGCATGCCCCTCAGCGTGGGCCGATTGCTTCCACCTCGCCGACTGCGTGGCGGTCGCACTGACGGTGAACGTGGCGACCTTCACGGCCGGGCACCCCACGGCGGCCCGACCATCGATTCCAGGCCGAACGCGATGGAGCTACACCGCTCGGCGTAGTGCGTGGCCTGGAACGATAGCCGCTCGTCTTCCACCCCGAGGGACACCGTCTCCCGCTCCTTCGCCACGGCGAGAAGGAAGGCTTCAGCGTGGCGGATATCGGCCGCCACGGCGCGCAGCTCGGCGCGGGTGGTCGTTTCGTTCCATGCAGGCCACCCCCCGCCGGACTCCAGGGCGAAGTCGTACAGCATGGCGCCGATGTGCTCCAGGGCGAGGCGGTCCGCGTTCTTGGTGTAGTGCATAAGGAACGTGAAGCGGAAGGCCGGATGATCCTCCCAGTCATAGGCCGGGGGCGGGATGCGGGGATCGTTGGAGAAGGGGACCGAGGGCGGGGCGGGCGGGGGCGCTTCCGGGCCGGCGTCTCGGTCCTCAAGCTCCCGGCCGCAGTGCTCGCAGAGCAGAATCCCGCCGCCGGAGAGGAAGGCGTCGAGGCCATTGAACCCGGCCCGCCACGCCTCCGCGAGGTCGTCTCTTCCATAGCGGCACTCGGTTCGATCCTTTCCCGCCGCCCTGGCTTTCGCTCCCGCTCTGTACGCGGTGGACTTCCCCTTCCACGTGGCGGGGGGCTCGGTTTCGTCGCACCACGCCTTGACGCTTGTCCTCGGATCGTCCGGCGGGGCCGCGAGCAGCGGCGGCGGGATAGCGGGTGGGGTGGGGTAAACTTCGGGCAGCTCGGGCATGGGCTTGTTCCTTGCTCGGGTCAGGTCCGGCGGAGTGTCCAACCACCCGTCGGGCCGTCTGGTTTCGGATTGAGGGGAACGCTTCCCCCCTTCGGGGGAGAAGCTACCTTAGATTCGAGGGTCCGCCCCTCCCAATTTCAAAAAGACCCAGTACCCATTTTTCAGTCCCTCCCCCTCATTTTTCAGTCCCTCCCCCTCATTTTTCGGACCTTACCCCTCGTTCCCCGGCTCCTCCCCCTCGTTTTTCGGTCGCTCCCCCCGATTTTTCGTCGCTTCCCCCTCGTTCCCGGAGACAAAAAACCAGGGGGAGGCGGCCGGGAACGAGAGGGAGCGGCCGAAAAACGAGAGGGCGGACAGGAAAAATCGTTTGGCGGTGCCGTGCGACCGCCTCGTGAAGGCGGATTTTCCCCGAGCGGAGGCGCGAAGAGCGTGGGCGAACGCGGCAAACCGCTTGGCGGTACTGGACGACGCTTGGGGGAGGGCGGCGAAGCGGAGGACAGGGACGGAAGGCGCGGCCGCGGAGGACGGCGCGCCTTCCGTGCAATCAGAGCTCAGGCTTCGTCAATAGCATTCGATGGCGAAGCATTCTCCGACGCCGACCGAAAACGTGGGCCAGAAGACCGCAGTGGCGGGACCATCCGGGCAGGCGCTGTAACCGAGAGAGGGGTTTAAATCGTTGCAGCAGGGCCCCGAAGTGACGTCGTAGTACTCATGCACCGAGTTATCGTTGCAGGTGATCGTACAGGTTCCCTGGCAGACGAAACCCCCGCCCCCGAAATTCGTCTGGGAGGGGGACTTCGCCGGCATCTTCGAGGCATTGGCGGCGGCGGCGAAGAAGGGGGCCGGCGGGTGGGTCGCGGCGGAGGCCGCGGAGCCGGCGGCGAGCAAGGCGGCGAGGGCGAGGGCGGACGCGAGGGTCTTCATCACAGAAATCCTCCAGGTGGTTGCGGTCGGCGAAGGAGCCGGGCAGCGTGTACTAAGGAGGTGTTGGCCGGGAAGGTTCGCGCGCCTCGGTGCCAGTCCAGGACCGCTTCTTGCGAACGAGCTGGAGCTCGATCGACCGCGCATTGACCTCGCCCATGACTTTGCCACGGCATTGAAAGACGAGCCGCTGGCCTTTCCCCGCGCCGTCCTGCCAGTCGATCACCACGAAGCTGACATCCCTCCGGCGCTCGGGGGTGAGACTGTCGAGCGCGGAGGTGAGGATCAGGGAGGGGAGAGCCGCCCGGGCCTCGAGGTAGCGATAGACCTGCTCCTCCTGGCCGCCGAAGACGCTGAGGATCGAGGCGAGGGGGAAGCGCAGGACTTCCCGGCCATCCACCTCAGCCGGGGGGCGCAGGATCTCCCGGCCATACGCCGCCTCGGCCAGGAAGATCATCTCGGTGGCGGTCAAACCGCAGGTCACCTCCGCGGCCGGATTGACGTCCGGCATCCCGGCAAGGCAAAGACCGAGAGAAACCGGAAGCTTGATGTCCAGCTTCTGAAACCACCCCTCGACCTTCCCCTCATCCTGCTTCGCCTGCCAGAGCCAATAAATGGCGAGCACGACGGCGAGGAGGGACCCGCCGAACTGGAGGACCGAGTGGGGACTCATCCCGGACATTATAGAAGCTCCTCCGAGGCCGGTTTGCTATCCTCCGCCGGTGATTTCCCCCCGCCGCGCCGCAACCGTCCTCCTGGCGCTCGCCCTCGCGATCGCCTGCGCCGGGAAGCCGCAGGCGCCGCCGGCGCCGCTGCCGCGGGCGACGCGCGGCTACGTGTTGATCTCGATCGACACGCTGCGCGCCGACCACCTCGGCTGCTACGGCTACGCGCGCCCGACCTCGCCGTTCCTCGATGCGCTGGCGCGACGGGGGACTCTGTTCGAGGAGGCATACTCGCAGTTCCCGAGCACCCTCGTCTCCCACATGTCGATGCTGACCGGCCTCTACCCGCGCGAGCATGGAGTGCTCGCCCCCGACGCCGTGCTGGCACCGGAGGTGGAGACGGTGGCCGAGGTCTTCCAGCGCGGCGGGTTCCGCACCGCCGGCTTCACCGAGGGGGGGTACGTCAGCGGGCGCTACGGCTTCCGCCGCGGCTTCGACGAGTTCGTCAGCCGCGACCGCAACCGCAACCGGCCGGTCGCGACCACCTTCCGCCGCGGCGTCGACTTCCTCGAGGGGCTGAAGCCGAACGAGCGCTTCTTCCTCTTCCTCCACACCTACGCCGTGCACACCCCCTACGACGCGCCGGAGGAGTACGTGAAGCCGTTCTGGCCGGGGGCGCCGCCGGCCGGGGCGGTCAATCCCACCGGGGCGGAGCTGACCCGGGTCAATGCCGCGGGGGAGCCGCTGCCGGCGCCGGTGGTCGATTGGCTGCGCGCGATCTACGACGGCGGCATCCGGCAGACCGACGAGGTGGTGGGAACGTTCTTCGCCGACCTCGAACGGCTGGGGCTCGCGAACGACGTGACGGTGATCGTCACCGCCGACCACGGCGAGGAGTTCCTGGAGCACGGCCTGTTCAATCACACCCAGCTCTACCGCGAGACCCTCCACGTGCCGCTGCTGGTGATCCATCCCGACCAGCATCAGGCGGTGCGCCACGCCGGGGTCACGCAGCTCGTGGACCTCGCCCCCACCCTCTACGAGCTGGCGCGGATCCATCCTAAGGGGCACCCCTCCGGCCTCAGCCGGGCGCGGCTGGTCGGCCGCGCGGCGCCGCCGCAAGCCGGCACCGCCTGGGCCGAGGCGCTCGACGGCGTGCGGGCCCTCTACCGCGGGGAGGCGAAGAAGCTCGCCAGCCTGCTGGTCTTCGATCCCCCGGCCGAGACCTGGTTCTCCCGCCGGCTGACCTTCGACACCTCGGGGGGGCTGCTCGCCTTCGAGGCGCGCTCCTACGAGAAGCCGCGTCACCTCGTCGTCCGCCAGGGGAACGCCGTGCTCGCCCGCGCCACCCTGGTCCCCGACTGGGCCCCGATCCAGGTGGCGACCGCCGGCCCCGGCCGCCTCACCCTGGAAGATGACGGCTGCGAGTTTCCCGGCTCCGACACCCCCGGCCAGGAGCTCGCCTGCTACGGCTTCCAGACCCGCGGCCTGCGCCCCGCCCGCATCGAGCTCTACGACGTGGCGCGCGACCCGGCGCAGCGCCAGGACGTCTCGCGGAAAGAGGGGCGCGCCATGCGCGACCTGCTGCGCGATCTCGTAGCCTTCCAGCCGCGGCCGGTGGCGGCGGCCGGGAAGGCGCCGCTCGATCCGGAGCTGGAGAAGAGTCTGCGGGCGCTGGGGTATTTGAAGTAGGAGGCGCCCCTCCCCCCTCCCACCCGCGGGATACACTCCCGCCATGACCACCAGAAACCACCTCCGTGCCGGCGCTTTCCTCCTCGCGCTCGGCCTGCTGACCACCTCCTGCCAGACGATGAAGCCCGAAAGCTTCGCCACCTCCACGCCGCGCTTCGAGCCCGACAAGTGGTTCGCGGGGCCGACCCGCTCCTGGGGGGTGATCGAGAGCCGTTCGGGGCAGCCGAAGAGCCGGTTCCGGACCGAGATGATGGGGGTGCGCGAGGGGGACGTGCTCGCGATCACCCAGGACTTCACCTTCGAGGACGGCCACAAACAGTCGCGGCACTGGCGGCTGCGGCGGGTCGACGAGCACCGCTACGAGGCGACGGCGAACGACGTGGTCGGGGTGTCGCGCGGCCTCGCCTACGGCAACACCTTCCGCTGGGAGTACACGCTCGCCCTGCGGCCGGGGAACCTGCTCGCCAATGTGCAGTTCAAGCTCTGGATGTATCTCGCGGCGGACGGCGAGACGATGATCAACCGGGTGACCATCTCGAAGCTCGGGGTGATCCTGGCGCAGACCACCGAGCACTTCCACCGTGGCGCAGGTCCGGTGCCGCCGGTCGCCGGTCCCTGACCTCGGGATAAGCTTCCGGATCATGAGCGGCGCTGGGAGGATCGACCCGCTCGCGGGCGGGGGGGAGATGGGAGCGCTGATGCGCTCGCTCGACTGGTCGCGGACGGCGGTCGGTCCGGTCGAGGCGTGGCCGCAGAGCCTGCGCACCGCACTCAGCATCCTGCTCGAGACCGGCTTCCCGATGTACATCGCCTGGGGGGCGGGGCTCACCCAGTTCTACAACGACGGCTACCGGCCGATCCTCGGCTCGACCAAGCATCCGGCCGCGATGGGGGCCGGCACCCGGGTCACCTTCGCGGAGATCTGGGACATCATCGGCCCGATGTTCCAGGGGGTGATGGAGGGGCGGGCCACCACGCTGGTCGACTTCCTCCTGCCGCTCGACCGCCACGGCTTCGTGGAGGAGTGCTACTTCGTCTTCTCCTACAGCCCGATCCGCCAGGAGAGCGGCGACGTCGGCGGCGTGCTGGTCACCGTCACCGAGACGACCGAGCGGGTGCTCGGGGCGCGGCGGCTGCGCACCCTGCAGGACCTGGCGAGCCGGACGCAGAAGGCGGCGACCGCCGAGGCGGCCTGCGAGTCGGCGGCGTTCGTGCTCAGCGAGAACCCGGCCGACCTGCCGTTCGCCCTGCTCTATCTCCTCGACGCCGACGGGAAGCAGGCCACCCTCGCCGGCGCCGCGGGGCTGGCGCCGGGGGCCCTCGCCCGTCCGGCGGCGATCGACCTCGCGGCGGCCGATCCCCTCTGGCCGCTGGCGGCGGCGGTCGACGCGCGGGAGACGCGGATCGTCGACGCCCTTCCGGCCGCGGCGCACCTCGCGCCGGTGCGCCAGGTGGTGGTGATCCCCATCGCGCAGAGCGGCGAGGGGCGGCCGACTGGGGTGCTGGTCGCCGCGGTCAGCCCGCGGCTGATCCTCGACGGCAGCTACCGGAGCTTCCTCGAGCTCGCCGCCGGCCAGGTGGCCACCGCGATCGGCAACGCCCGGGCGCTCGCCGAGGCCCGCGCCCGCGCCGAGGCGCTGGCGGAGATCGACCGCGCCAAGACGGCGTTCTTCAGCAACGTCAGCCACGAGCTGCGCACCCCGCTGACCCTGATCCTCGGGCCGGCCGAGGACGCTCTGTCCCAACCAGCGTCCCAAGCGGCGGACCGGGAGCGCTGGGAGCTGGTGCACAGGAACGCGCAGCGCCTGCTCAAGCTGGTCAACACCCTCCTCGACTTCTCGCGGATCGAGGCGGGACGCCTCGAGGCGGCCTACGCGCCGACCGACCTCGCGGCGCTGACCCGCGAGCTGGCGAGCGTCTTCCGCTCCGCCATCGAGAGCGCCGGCCTGCGCCTCGCGCTCGCCGTCGAGGAGCTTCCGGAGCCGGTCTTCGTCGACCACGACCAGTGGGAGAAGATCGTCCTCAACCTGCTCTCGAACGCGCTCAAGTTCACCTTCGAGGGGGAGATCGAAATCGCCCTCCGCGCCGGGACGGGCGACGCCGCCGGACAGGCCGTGCTCACCGTCCGCGACACCGGGATCGGGGTGGCGGCGGAGCAGCTGCCGCTCCTCTTCGACCGCTTCCACCGCGTCCCCGGCGCCCGCTCGCGCACCCACGAGGGGACGGGGATCGGGCTCTCCCTGGTGCGCGAGCTGGTGCGCCTGCAGGGGGGGACGGTGACGGTCGCGAGCACCCTCGGCCAGGGGACGGCGTTCACCGTCACCCTCCCCTTCGGCACGGCCCATCTCCCGGCGGCCCATCTCGTGCCGGTGCGCGCCGCCTCCCCGGCCCGCCACGCCGCGCCGTTCGTGCAGGAGGCGCTGCGCTGGGCGCCGCCGGAGGGGGGCGAGCCGGCGCGCGCGGCCGGCGCGCGCATCCTGGTGGCCGACGACAACGCGGACATGCGCGGCTACATCGCCCGCCTGCTCGGCGAGCGCTACGCCGTGGAGACGGTGGCCGACGGCGGGACGGCCCTCGATCGCGCGCGGGAGGCGCTCCCCGACCTCATCCTCTCGGACGTGATGATGCCCGGCCTCGATGGCCTGGCGCTCCTCGCCGCGCTGCGCGCCGACGAGCGGACGCGCGGCATCCCGGTGATCTTCCTCTCCGCCCGCGCCGGGGAGGAGTCGCGGATCGAAGGGCTCGCCGCGGGGGCCGACGACTACCTGGCGAAGCCATTCTCGGCCCGCGAGCTGCTCGCCCGCGTCGCCGCCCACCTCGAGAGCTCGCGCCAGCGGCTGGAAGCGGAGCGCGGGCAGGCGCGGCTCTTCTCGCAGTTCATGCAGGCGCCCGTGCCGGTCTGCGTGCTGACCGGCCCCGAGCTGGTCTACGACCTCGCGAACACGCTCTACGACCGCATGGTCGGCCGCACGAACCTGGTCGGCAAGTCGATCCGCGCCGCTTTCCCCGAGCTGCCGGCGGACGCACCGATCTTCCAGGTGCTCACCCGCGTCTACACCCACGGCGAGCCGTTCACGGCGGAGGAGTACCCCGTCCCGCTCGACCTCGGGACGGGCGAGGTGGCGGACCGCTACTTCAAGTTCACCGCGCAGCCGATGCGCGACGGCGAGGGACGGGTGGTCAGCGTGATGGCGGTCGCCGTCGACGTCACCGCCCAGGTCACCGCGCGGCGCGAGGTCGAGGCCGCCCGCCAGCTGCTCGAGACGGTGGTCAACCAGATCCCGGCCGGGGTGCTCCTCGCCGAGGCCCCGTCCGGGCGCACGCTGCTCGCCAACCGGCGGGTGAGCGCAATCCTCGGCCACGACCCGCTCGCCACCCGCACGGTCGAGGACTTCGCCGCCTACACGGCCGTCCACCCCGACGGCCGGCCGTTCGCGGCGGACGACTACGCGCTGACCCGGGCGCTCGCCGGCGAGGCGGTGCTCGACCAGGAGATCCTCTACGACCACCCCGGCGGGGAGCGCCGGGTCCTCTCGGCCAGCGCCGCGCCGGTCTTCGACGCCGAGGGGAGGATCGTGGCGGCGGTCAACGCCTTCTCGGACATCACCGACCGCAAGCGGGTGGAGGAGCAGAACCGCCAGCTGCTGGTGCGCGAGCGCGAGGCGCGGGCCGAGGCCGAGGTGGCCAACCGCTCGAAGGACGAGTTCCTCGCCATGCTCGGCCACGAGCTGCGCAACCCGCTGGCGCCGATCGTCACCGCCCTCCAGCTGATGCGCCTGCGCGGCGACGAGTCGCTGCTCAAGGAGCGGACGATGATCGAGCGCCAGGTGCACCATCTGATCCGCCTGGTCGACGATCTGCTCGACGTGTCGCGGATCACCCGCGGCAAGATCGAGCTCCAGCGGGAGCGGGTCGAGATCGCGGAGATCGTCGCCAAGGCGATCGAGATGGCGAGCCCGCTGATCGAGCAGCGCCAGCACACGCTGAAGGTCGACGTCCCCCGCCGCGGCCTCGCCGTCGAGGCGGACGCGGTGCGCCTGAGCCAGGTGGTGGCGAACCTCCTCAACAACGCCGCCAAGTACACCGAGCCGCACGGCCTGCTGACCATCGCGGCGGAGCGCGAGGGGGAGGGGCTGGTCCTGCGCGTGCGCGACACCGGGATCGGCCTGAGCCCCGAGATCCTGCCGCGGGTCTTCGACCTCTTCGTGCAGGAGCACCAGGCGCTCGACCGCGCGCAGGGGGGGCTCGGCCTCGGCCTCGCGATCGTGCGCGTCCTCGTCGAGCTGCACGGCGGCACGGTCGAGGCGCACAGCGCCGGGCACGGGCGGGGGAGCGAGTTCGTGGTCGGGCTGCCGGTGCACCCGGCCGTGGACGAGATGGAGCGGGCCGAGCCCGCGGCCCCGGCGGCTGATCGGGAGACGGAGGCGGCGGCCGGCGACGGGCTGCGCATCCTGATCGTGGACGACAACGCGGACGCCGCGGAGCTGCTGGCGACCAGTGTCGAGCGGATGGGGCACCGCGCCGAGGTGGCGCACGACGGGCCGACCGGCCTCGCCGCCGCGGCGCGCTTCCACCCGGAGGTGGCGCTGCTCGACATCGGCCTGCCGGTGATGGACGGCTACGAGCTCGCCCGCCATCTGCGCGAGCTTCCCGGCCTCGCCGGGGTGCGGCTGATCGCCGTCTCCGGCTACAGCCAGGAGACCGACCTCGAGCACGCCGCCGCCGCCGGCTTCGAGAGCTACCTGGTCAAGCCGATCCGGCTCGAGCAGCTCGCCGAGGTGCTGGCGGCGGTGACGGGGAGCCGCGATGCCGCGGTCTGAGCAGCCGGCGGCGATCGACCTGCCGGACCTCTTCGGGCCGATCGACGTCTACCTTTTCGACCAGCTCCTGCGCGGGCGGATCGCGCCGGGGGCCCGCGTGCTCGACGCCGGCTGCGGCGGCGGCCGCAACCTCGTCTTCCTGCTGCGCCAGGGGTACGAGGTCCTCGCCCTCGACGAGAGCCCGGGGGCGGTCGAGGCCGTCCGCGACCTCGCCCGCCGGCTCGCCCCGCGCCTGCCGGCGGCGAATTTCCGCTGCGAGCCGCTGGAGACGAACGGCTTTCCCGATCATGCGGCCGACGTGGTGATCAGCAGCGCCGTGCTCCACTTCGCCCGCGACGAGGCGCACTTCCGCGCCATGCTCCTCGGCACCTGGCGCCTGCTGGCGCCCGGCGGCCTCTTCTTCTGCCGCCTCGCCTCGTCGATCGGCATGGAAGGCTTCGCGCAGCCGGCCCTGCCCCTCGGCGGCCGGCGCTTCCTCCTCCCCGACGGCAGCGAGCGCTTCCTGGTCGACCAGCCCTACCTGCTCGCCTGGACGGCCGAGCTCGGCGGGAGGCTGGTCGATCCGCTGAAGACTACGGTGGTGCAGGAGCAGCGGTCGATGACGACCTGGGTGGCGCGGAAGGGGTAAGAGGCCCCTCCAGAGTCAGCACCGAGGGCACTCGCGCCGGCGCCACCATCCGCAGCAGCCCGAGGCCGATCCCGGCGAAGCCGTTCATCAGCCCGGGGGAGTCGATGCTGCCGCGGGTGCCGCAGAGCCAGCCGTCGCGGTCGAGGCTGGCGAGGACGATCTCCAGGAAGCGGTGGAGGTCGGCGGCGAGGGCGGGGTCGGACAGCCGCTCCTGGGCCTGGAGGAGGAAGTCGAGGTTGCCGAGGTCGCCGTGGCAGAGGCAGTGGTTCTGCCCCGGGCCGCGCTCGAGGGTGCGATGGAGCGCCTGCGCGATCTCGCGCCGCAGGGCGGTCCCCTCCTCCGCCGTGCGGGCATGGGGGAGGGCCTGGAGGCGGGTGAGGCCGACGCCGGGGGCGCCGTAGCACCAGGCGACGGCGACCGTGCTCTCGGGGGCCGGCTTCTCGCCGCCGGCCGGGGCGCGCAGCAGGCGCTCGAGGTCCCCCCAGAAGCGCTCGCGCTCGCCGGCGAAGCCGTCCAGAGCGGCGGCGAGGAAGCGCGGGTCGGCGGTCGCCTCGCCGAGGCGGAGGAGGGCGAGGGCGATCCCTCCCACGCCGTGCGAGATGCCGGCGAGCGGCCGCTCGGCGGCGAGGCGGGTGCGCCAGCCGAGCCCCGCCCCCCACGGCTCGGCGAGGGCGAGGAGGCGCTCGCCGCACTCGCGGGCGATGGCGAGGACGCGCTCCGAGCCGGTCGCGCCATGCAGGGCGAGCAGCCCGAGGAGGGCGCCGGCCGTGCCGCCGATCAGGTCGAGGTCGTCGTCGCCGGGGAGGAGCGCCGGGAAGCGTTCGGCCATCGCCTCGGCGGCGGCGAGCAGCTCGCCGTCCCCCCAGAGCGCGCCGAGTTGGGCGAGGGTCCAGACGATCCCTCCCCACCCCTGGAAGGCGCCGATCGATTCGGAGGTGGCCGGGATGCCGTCCGGCCGCGCCGCCACCTGGAGGCGGAGGGTGGAGACGGCGGCGCGCGCCAGCTCCGTCGCCTCCGGGTCGCCCGCGACCTCGCCCAGGAAGCCGAGGAAGAGGGCGATGCCGGGGAGGCCGGCGTAGAGATCCTCCGGGGTGGGCTCGAGCGACCAGCGCTTGTTGCGGTATTCGAGGCCGATCCAGGAGGCGTGCTCCCCCTCCCGCACCGCCATCTCGGCGAACCAGCCGCCGACCGCGCGGGCGTGGCGGAGAGCGCTCTCGCGCAGCGCCGCGGGGGAGAGCCGCGGCGCCTCGCGGTCGGGGGTGTAGCTGGTCCATTCGAGGTCTTCGCGGTTGAGGAGCTGGGTGCCGAGCGAGAGGCGGAGGAGCCAGAGCTGGCGCCGCAGGTCCTCCTCGCCCAGCGTGCGCACCCGGCGCGCCACCATCTCGAAGGCGGGCTCGGCGAGGAAGTCGGGGATCCGCTCGCCGCGGCTCGTCCACAGGTCGCGCGAGGAGGGGAGGGTCGAGAAGAAGGGGATGTCCCCCTCGGTCAGGTCGCGGTGCTCGGCGGCGAGCACCCACGCGAGGTTCGGCTGGTGCTCGAGCTCGAGCCCCAGGCGGTCGAACAGGCGGGCGCGGTCGGCGGGGTCGCGCAGGTAGTCGGGGTGGAAGCTCTCGCCGAGCAGCAGGCCGTAGATCTGCGTCGGGCGGAGGACCACCCGCACGGGGTCGCCGGCGAAGCGGGCGAGCTCGCCGAGGAACGCCTCGCGGCGCGCGGAGAGGCGGCGGTAGACGGCGGCGAAGCCGCGCGTCATCTCCTCGCGGTACTCGCCGACCTGCGCCGGCTCGCCGTCCAGGGTCGGCCGGTTCTGCCCCCCCTCCATCACGCCGCGGTCGCGCACCACCCGCATCTCGTCGGTGCCGGTCCCCTGCCACTGGATCACCTTCTGCGGCGTCGGCTGCCCGCCCACCGCCGAGACGCCGCTGATGTCCACCCCCTCGAAGCCGTCCTCGACCCCCACCTGGAAGGGGAGCAGGCCGACCCTCAGCACCGAGTGGAGGGCGAGCTGCGAGCGCAGGTCGGCGGCCGGGCGGGGCGCGCCGCCGCGCTGGATCTGGGGATGGAAGAGGGCCTCGAGGTCGACCACCACCGGGTGGGCGCCGGCGGCGATCAGGTTCTCGTAGTGGCAGTCGGTGGCCGCCAGGGCGTAGAGCACGGCGAGGAGGCCGCCGAGGCGCTCGTGGAAGCGGGCGACCTCCGCCGGCGACCCGCACGGCGCGGCGGCGGCGAACTCCATCCAGCCGTGGTCCCCGCGGTCGAGCACGGCGAGGGTGCGGAGGTCTGGCTCCGCCGGCGCCCCCTGCGGGTCCGCGGTCGCGTTCACCCAGGCGAGGAGCTCCTGGAAGTCGGCCTCGACCTTGAGCGAGCGGGGCTTGTAGACCAGCCGCGCGCCGGAGGCGAAGGTGAGCAGGCGGACGCTGCGCCCGCGGCGGTGGCGGTCCCCCGCGCCCCCGTCGAGGACGGTCAGCGGGCCGGGGTCGGCGCCGTCGAAGAAGCGCGCGACGATCGCCGGCCAGCCGGCGGCGAGGTGGGAGAAGATCTCGGCCGTCGCCTCGCGGAAGGTCTCGAGGTCGAGGCTCACCTGGCGGGCGAGCACCGGATACTCGGCGAGGAGGGCGGCGGCGACGCCGGGGGCGCGCAGGCGGGCGAGGAAGGCGGCGAAGCGCTCCTCGGGGGTCTCCCCCGGCAGCAGCTCCTGGAGGCGGGCGACGTGGAGCTCGAGGACCAGGGTGCGCGCGAGGAGCGGCAGCAGCCGGTACGGCAGGGCCTCCGAGGCCAGGGCGAGGGCGCTTTCCGCGGTGAAAGGAAGAGTACCGCAGGGGAGCGGAACCTGCGCTCCGACCACGAGCGCCGCGAGGTCGTCCGCGAGCCCACGCCGCGCCGCCTCGATCTGCGGGCGGACGAGCTCGAGGAACCCGCCGGCGGTGCCGAGGTGGGGGGGGATCGCGAGGGGCGCGAGGACCGCCTCGTCGAGGGCTTCATCGGGCATGCGGCCTCCAGTCTCTGCGGAAGGCAAAGGGCGGGAAGCGGCGAGCCTCCCGCCCTCGCGGCAGCGCGGGGTTTCAGGCCGTCGGCGTCAAGCGGTCGTCGGGCAGCAGCCGGCGGCGCTGTTGAAGGTGTATTCGGTACAGGTGATCGCCGTGGTGATCGGCGGGCAGCAGGAGCGCCAGTTGAGGAACGTGTAGTTGGTGCAGTTCGGCGCCGTGGTCTGCGGCGTCGTGGCCCCCCCGGTCATCAGCTGCTCATCGCTGAGATCGGTGATCCCCGAGGGGTGATCGGGCAGGGACGCCCGCTGCTCTTCCGAGAGACTGGCCCGGTAGACCGGGTCTTTCCAGGCACGGATGACATCGGTTTTGTTCATGGGACGGAACCTCCTTTAAAGTGAGCGCTGCCGCGGCGGAAGGCTCTGGTTTCGAGCCTTCCGTAATCTCCGGTGCGCCCGGGAGGCGGGAGCGAGACACGCGGCCGGCTAGACCCCCTTCAGCGTCACCCCGCCGTTCGAGGTGCGGATGAACACCGTGGTGCCGCCGCCGTTGACGTGCCCCTTGAAGCTGTTGCGTCCCAGGGTCTCGCCGGGGACGGCGAAGTCGCTCTGCACCCGGCCGTTCGAGCTCTCGGCGTCGACCGAGAAGTGGGAGTCGCGGGGGAGGCTGAGGACGACGGCGCCGTTGCTCGTCTCGAGCCGGAGATCCTTGGCGGTGAAGCGCGTCAGCTCGGCATGGATGCTGCCGTTCGTCGTGTCGGCCTGGAGCGAGCCCGCGGAGCGGGCCACCGTGATCGCGCCGTTGCTCGTCTCGAGCTCGAGGTCCCCCTCGGCCTCGCGGACGGCGATCGGGCCGTTGCTCGTCTTGAGGTGGGCCCTGCCGTGGGTGCCGGCGAGCTCGACGCCGCCGTTGGCGTTCTCGATCGCCACCGCGGCCTGGCGCGGCAGGTGGACCTTGTAGGAGACCCCGACGCTGATCTCCTGGCCGAGGAACCCGGCGAAGAAGCCGTTCTCGGATTTCGGCGTGTGGGTCTCGATCCGCACGCCGGCAGGGCCGGGGGTCACCTCGATCTGGACCTGCGCCATCACCTTGCGGGCCGTCGCGTCGTCGCCGGCGCGGACCTGCTTCTCGGCCGAGATCCCCACCTCGGCGCGGTCCCAGGCCTCGAAGGTCACGGCGCCGTTGCTGTTGTGCAGCCGGACCTCGAGCCCGGTGCGCATCGGCACGGTCTTCTCGAAGTGCTCCTTGAGGGTGACCCCCGAGGCGGCGGTGGAAAAGCCGACGAGCGCGGCGAGGGCGGCCAGCAGGCCGCCGATGAGAGACAGGGGTGCGAACAGGGTCATCGTTGGAATCCTCCTCTTCCTGCCGACTATACGCGCGCCGCGCCGCGTGGGTTGCAGCCGGCGGGAAACAGTGTAGCCTTCCCCCGTGGAGGCGCTGGACGTGGCGGGAAGGCCGACGATGGACGATTTGAGCCTGCTCCTGGAGGTGATGCCGCCCGTCGTGCGGGCGGCGATCGAGGGGCATCCGCGGCGCGGCGAGTTGGTGGAGCTGGTGCTCGACCTCGGCCGCCTCCCCGAGGCCCGCTGGCCCGAAGGCGGCGACCTCCTCTCCGACCTCCCGGTCTCCCGCGAGGACATCGCCTACGTCGTCGACCGGATCGGCCGCTTCGGCAAGGACAACCGGGCGGGGATCGAGCGCACCCTGCACCGCATCTCGGCGATCCGCAATCGCGTCGGGGACGTCATCGGCCTCACCTGCCGGGTGGGGCGCGCCGTCTTCGGCACCGTCGACATCCTGCGCGACGTCATCGAGGCCAAGGCCTCGATCCTCCTCCTCGGCCGCCCCGGGGTGGGCAAGACCACCATCCTCCGCGAGGCGGCGCGGGTGCTCGCCGACGACCTCGAGCAGCGGGTGATCGTGGTCGACACCTCGAACGAGATCGCCGGCGACGGCGACGTCCCCCATCCCGGCATCGGCCGCGCCCGCCGCATGCAGGTCCCCTCCCCCGACGAGCAGCACGCGGTGATGATCGAGGCGGTGGAGAACCACATGCCGCAGGTGATCGTGATCGACGAGATCGGCACCACTGCCGAGGCGCTGGCGGCGCGCACCATCGCCGAGCGCGGCGTGCAGCTGATCGCCACCGCCCACGGCAACACCCTCGAGAACCTGCTGCAGAACCCGACCCTTTCGGACCTCGTCGGCGGCATCCACTCGGTCACCCTGTCGGACGAGGAGGCGCGGCGGCGCGGCACCCAGAAGTCGGTCCTCGAGCGCAAGGCACCGCCAACCTTCGGGGTGCTGATCGAGATCCAGGAGAAGGACCGCCTCGCCGTCCATCACGACGTCGCCGAGGTGGTGGACCGCTTCCTGCGCGACGTGCCGCCGCGCCCGGAGCTGCGCACCCGCACCCCCGAGGGAGGGGTCGAGATCCAGCGCGCCGAGCGTCCGGAGCGCGCCGCCCGGCGGACGGGCACGGAGCGCGGCGGGCGGACCCCGCGCTCGCCGTCCCCCTGGATCGCCGCGGTGGAGGGAGGGCCGGCGGAGCCCGAGGAGGAGGGCGAGGCCCCCTTGCCGCCGGTGAAGACGCTGCGCGGCCGGACCGTGCGCATCTTCCCCTTCGCGGTGAGCCGCGAGAAGCTCGAGCGGGCCTTGCAGAAGTTCCGCGTCTCGGCCTACGTGGTGGACGACCTCGATGCGGCCGACCTGGTGGTGACCCTGAAGGCCCAGGAGCGGCGCCAGCCACGGCGCCTGCGCGACGCCCATGCCCGCAACGTCCCCGTCTACGTGGTGCGCAGCAACACCATCGTGCAGATGGAGAGCTTCCTGCGCTCGATCTTCGGCGCCGAGGACCCGGAGGCCGGCGACGACGCGGCCCTGCGCGAGGTCGAGGAGGGGATCGACGAAGCCCAGGAGCAGGGGCACGCCGTCGAGCTCGCCCCGCGCAACAATCACCACCGGCGCCTCCAGCACCAGATCGTCGAGCGCTACGGCCTGACCTCGGAGAGCAAGGGGGAGGAGCCGTACCGGCGGGTGGTGGTCTATCCGAAAGGAGCGCCGAAAGGGGCGGCGTCGAGCGGGCGAGGGTAGGTGGCTCGCCGGTTGCATCTCCCTGGAATCGCCTTCCATCGAAGGTGAACCTCCAGGGAGAACTCGATGCTCAAGCCTTCGTTGTTGCTCGCCAGCTTTTTCCTCCTGACGCCGCTCGCCCACGCCGCGCGGCCGACCCAGGTGCAACCGCCGCCGCCCGCCCAGGCGCAGCCGGCCCCCCCGGCCGCGGCGCCGGCTCCCGCCCCGGCTCCGATGCCGCAGCCTCCAGCCGCCGCTCCCGCCGCGCCGGCGCCCGCGATGCCCGCGGCGCCTCCGCCGCCCGCCGGCCCCGCGGCCAACCCGAAATCGATGGGCGACCTCCAGGTGATGCTCGACCGGGTGGCCTACTCACCCGGGGTGATCGACGGCAAGGGGGGGACCAACACCCGCCGGGCGCTCGCCGCGTTCCAGACCGTGAACGGCCTGCCGGCGACGGGGAAGGTGGACGCCGCGACCTGGCAGAAGCTAATCGCCCTCGCGGGGACCAACCTCGCGGTCGTCCCTTACGAGATCACCCCTGCCGACGCGGCGGGGCCGTTCCTGCCGATCCCCGAGGAGATGGCCGACAAGGCGAAGCTGCCGGCGCTCGGTTACAGCTCGCTGCTCGAGCTCCTCGCCGAGAAGTTCCACTCCACCCCGGAGCTCCTCCAGCGCCTCAACCGCCAGGCGCAGTTCCAGGCCGCCGGCGAGCGGATCCTGGTCCCCAACGCGCGGCCGGTCCACATCCCGGCGAAGAGCGAGAAGGTGGTGCCGCCGGAGGGGACCGAGGTCTTCGTCTCGAAGAGCCAGTCGACCCTGCGGGTGATGCAGGGGGAGAAGCTCCTCTACTTCGCCCCGGTCACCTCGGGGAGCGAGCACGATCCGCTGCCGATCGGCGACTGGAAGGTCACCGGCATCTCCCGCGATCCCACCTTCAACTACAACCCCAACCTGTTCTGGGATGCCAAGCCGGGGGACGAGAAGGCGAAGATCCCGGCCGGCCCCAACAATCCGGTCGGCCTGGTGTGGATCGACCTCTCCAAGGAGCACTACGGCATCCACGGCACGCCGGAGCCGAAGACGATCGGCAAGACGACCTCGCACGGCTGCGTCCGCCTCACCAACTGGGACGCCGTCACCGTCTCGACGCTGGTGAAGTCGGGGACCCCCGTCCACTTCACGGAGTGAACGCGCCTTGAAAGGGGACGCCTTGAAAGGAGAAAAAAAGAGCTCGAGGGTTCCGCTCGCAGGGCTCGCCGGCTTCGCGCTGGGGGCGGCGACGGTGCTGCTGATCGTCCATCTCTACGGCCGCGGCGGGACGGCGCCGGCCGTCTCCCCGCCGGCTCCGCGGTACCCGCAAGCCCCCGCGCAGGCCACCCCGTCCACGCCCCCCCCGGTGAGGCCGGGGCCGGGCGCTCCGGGCTCCCCGGAGGCGGGACAGGTCTCCCCCACGGCCCCGCCGCCGATGCTGGCGAGGCCGCCGGCCGATCTCCTCCAGCGCGGTCTGCTGGTGCCGGTGCAGGGGGTGCCGCGGACGGGGCTGCTCGACACCTTCGACGACGCCCGCGGGCAGGGGAGGGTCCACAACGCGATCGACATCATGGCCCCCCGCAACACCCCGGTGCTCGCCGCCGAGGGGGGGCGGATCGCCAAGCTGTTTACCAGCAAGCTCGGCGGGCTGACGATCTATCAGTTCGATCCGACGGAGAGCTACTGCTACTACTACGCCCACCTCGACCACTACGACCCCAGCCTGCGGGAGGGGGAGCAGGTGGCCAAGGGGCAGGTGCTCGCCTACGTGGGCTCGACCGGCGACGCCTCGCCGGACGCCCCCCACCTCCACTTCGAGATCACCCGCCTCCACCCGGACAAGCACTGGTGGCAGGGGGACTCGATCAATCCCTACCCCGTGCTGCGCGAGGGGCGGTGAGCAGCAGCGACAAGAGCGTCGTGGTTTGAACCTGCTCGCCTCCTTCGGGCTCCGCTCCGTCGTCGCTGCCAGTCGGCTGCGCGTTTCGAACCACGACGCTCCAGATCCTCAGGAATGCCCGCCGGCGAACTTCTTCTCGCCGGCCTCGACCTTCACCGCCAGCTTGTTCTGCTGCGGCGGCAGCGGGCAGGTGGCGAAGGCGGTGAAGGCGCAGGGGGGGTTGTAGGCCCGGTTGAAGTCGACCACCACCTTCCCTCCCTTCGGCGCATCGGTCTCCAGGAAGCGGCCGGCGCCGTAGGTCTCCTTGCCGTTCGTCTGGTCGCCGAAGATCAGGAAGAGGCCGTCCTGGTCGCCAAGGGCGTCGAGCCGGTAGGTCTTCCCCCGCCAGTCGAAGACCACGCTGCCCGGCGACGCCTGGTCCGTCACCTGGCCCAAGACGTTGGCGATGGCAATCTTCTTGTCCTTGGCCGGCTCGAAACGGGCGACCACCCGCCAGTCGGGGCTCAAGGGGTAATTGTCGAGCCCCTTGAAGGAGGCGAGCAGAGGGCTCGCCTTGTCCTTGATCCGCACCCCCAGCTTGTCGTCCCGCTGGATGACGTAGAAGGAGATCGAGCCGAGCTGGACCACGGTCGGCTTGCCGCCGGCGTCGGTGCGCAGGGTCATCCCTTCTTTCGCCGGCTTGCCGTCGGCGAGCAGCGTCACCCCCTTCCAGGGAGCGAGCTTGACCGTCGTCCCCTCGAGGACCAGGCTGCCGGCGTGCGGAGGGACCTTCGCCGGCAGGATGATGTGATTGAGCGGGTCGCTGCCGAACCGGTTGGCCCCCGAGTGCAGCCAGTAGAGCCCGATCAGGGTGAGCCAGCCGTCCTCCTTCTTGAGGCCGGCGACCCGCTCCTGGCGCCAGGCTTCGATCTGCTGGCGGTAGGCCGCGGGGGAAGGGGCGGCGGTGGCCGCGGCGGCCGGGGCCTGGGGAGGCGCGGCGGCCCAGGATGCGATGCCGGCGGACGCGGCGGTGAGCAGGAGCGCGACGGTGCGGTGGAGCTTGGGTCTCATGGTCGGGGCCTCCGAATTCGAACGAAGAGGATAACCCAACCGTAACCTTCGCACGCACTTTGCCGTATTGCTCCTGGCAGGGGCTCGACCGCCCCGCCTCAAGGAGATCACCGCATGCTGACCATCCGCGACCTCGTGAAGGTATACCCCGGCCCGGTGACCGCCCTCCAGGGGATCAATCTCGACGTCCCGCCCGGGATGTTCGGCCTGCTCGGCCCCAACGGCGCCGGCAAGTCGACCCTGATGAAGATCCTCTCCGGGCTCCTCGAGGCGACCTCGGGCGCCGTCGCCCTCGACGGCGAGGACGTGCTCGCGAAACCGGAGCGCATCCGCCAGCGCCTGGGCTACCTGCCGCAGGAGTTCGGCTTCTACCCCCACCTGACGGGGGAGAAGATGCTGACCTACCTGCTCAAGCTCAAGGGGGTCGAGGCCCCCGGGGGGCTGAAGGCGCTGGTCGCCGAGCTCCTCGCGCGGGTCAACCTCTCCTCGGCCGCCAAGCGGCGGGTGAAGACCTACTCGGGCGGCATGCGCCAGCGCCTCGGCATCGCCCAGGCGATCGCCGGCGATCCGCGGCTGATCATCGTCGACGAGCCGACCGCCGGCCTCGACCCCGAGGAGCGGCTGCGCTTCTACAAGATCCTCGCCGAGCTCGCCGCCGACCGCATCGTCCTGCTCTCCACCCACATCGTCGAGGACGTCGCGGTCCTCTGCCCGCGCTTCGCGGTGATCCGCAAGGGTCGCCTGGTGGCGCAGACCTCCCCCACCGAGGCGCGGCAGGCGATCGACGGCAAGGTCTTCGAGGGGCGGCTGGGGAGCGTGGAGCTGGCGGAGATCGAGCGCCGCGGCCTGGCGGTGATCCAGTCGGTGCTCGTCGAGGGGAAGAACCGGGTGCGCGTCCACCAGCCCGACGGCCTCCCCCCCGCTGGCTTCGAGCCGGTCGCCGCCACCCTCGAGGACGCCTATCTGCTGCTGATGCAGGACGCGCCGCGCTCTCCGGCGCCCGCCGGGATGCCGGCCGCGGCGGTCGGGGGATCGCCGGAACCTCCGCAATCGCCGGAATCGCCGGTCGCGGGGGCGGCGTGAGCCCGTCGCTCGCGCGCACCGGGACGATCTACGGCGAGGAGCTCACCCGCACCGTCAAGCGCCCCCTCTTCTGGTTCCTGGTCTTCCTGATCCTGCTGATGACCTGGGGGCTGTCGACCGGGCATCTGCAGATCGCCTCCGGCGACTCCTCGGTCGGCGGCACCAAGGCGTGGATCAGCTCGGAGTTCGCCTTCGCCCGTTCGCTGGTGGCGCTGATGGCCTTCCTCTATGGCTTCTTCGGCTCGATCGCCGCGGGGATGGCGATCGTCAGCGACGACGAGGCGAAGATCAGCGACATGCTGCTGTCGACGCCGCTCAAGGCGGGCGAGTACGTGTGGGGGAAGTTCCTGGCGATCTTCACCGGCTTCGTGGCGGCGCTCGCCCTCCACGTGCTGCTCGCCATCTTCTTCAATCACCTCCTCCCCAACCCCGGCGCGGCGGAGATCCGCGGGCCCTTCGGCCTGCTCAACTATCTGCTGCCGGTGCTGATCTTCGGCCTGCCGACCCTCGCCTTCTACCTCGGGGTCGCCTTCTATCTCGGCGAGCGCTGGCGGCGGCCGGTCACCGTCTTCCTCTTCCCCACCGCCCTGCTGATGCTGTGCGGCTTCTTCCTCTGGCTGTGGTCGCCGACCTGGCTCGACCTCCGGATCAACCGGCTCCTGATGCTGGCCGATCCCACCGGCTTCCGGTGGATCAACGAGACCTGGATGAAGCTCGACCGCGGGGCCGCCTTCTACAACCACGCCCGGATCGCCCTCGACCTGCCGTTCGCCCTCTCGCGGCTCGCCTTCCTGGCCCTCGGCCTCCTCGGCGTCTGGGGGGCGCAGCGCCACCTGGCGCGGCATCTCCAGGGGGCGACCGGGGGGGCGGAGAAGGCCGGTGGCCGGCGCGCGCGGCGCCGCGCCGCGGCGGCGCTGGCGGAGGAGGCGGCGGAGAGCCGCGGGCCGTCCGGCCGGCGGCTGGCGGCGCTCGGCATGCGCGCGCAAGGGATCGGGCTGGCGGCGGGGAGCCTCGAGGTCGCGGGGGTGGAGCTGCGCAACCTCCTCGCCTCCCCCGGCCTCTACCTGTTCGGCGTCCTCATCCTGGTGCAGACGCTGGGCACCAGCCTGGTCGCCGTCGGCCCGTTCCAGACCGAGGTCCTGATCACCCCGGGGACCGCCGCGGTGCAGGCGGTGGGAATCCTCGCCGCCCTCGTCTGCCTGCTCCTGATGTTCTACACCGCCGAGTCGCTCGAGCGCGAGCGCTCCACCGGCCTCGCCGCCATCTCCTTCTCGACCCCGGTGCGCACCGCCTCGCTCCTCTTCGGCAAGGCGCTCGCCAACAGCGCGGTCGGCGTGGTGCTGGCCGTCGCCACCTACCTCGGCTGCGCCATCGCCATCCTGATCCAGGGGAAGATGCTCCCCGCCCCCGGCCCCTTCCTGCTCGTCTGGGGGGTGCTGCTGCTGCCGACCTTCCTGCTCTGGACCTGTTTCATCCTCGCCGTCCAGGCGGCGACCGGCCAGCGCTACGTCACCTACGGCGTCGGCCTCGGGGTGATCTTCCTCACCCTCTACCTGCTGCTCACCGACAAGCTCGACTGGACGGGAAACTGGGCGCTCTGGGGGGCGCTGCGCTGGAGCGACCTGGGGACCTTCGAGCTCGACCGCCAGGCCATGGTGCTCAGCCGCCTGCTGGCGCTCGGCCTCGCCGTCCTGTTCACCGTCCTCGCCGTGCAGCTCTTCGGGCGGCGGCAGGCCGACGCCATCGGCATCCTCCACCGCCTCCAGCCCGGCCCGCTCTGGCAGCGGGTGGTGCGCCTCGCCCCCTTCGCCCTCGTCCCGCTCGCCGCCGGCATGGCCCTCCAGATCGCCGTCGACGCCGGCTTCCAGGGGAAGACGGTCGAGAAGAAGCAGCGGGACTACTGGAAGCAGAACCTGGGGAGCTGGAAGGACGCGCCGCAGCCGGCGATCGCCGACGTCGACCTCGCCGTCAGGATCGACCCCGCCCGCCGCTGGCTCGCGGACCACGGCAGCTACGAGCTGCTGAACGACCGCGACAAGCCGCTCGCGCGCTTCGCGCTCACCGGCGCCCCACACTGGCGCAAGGTGAGCTGGACGCTCGCCGGCCGTCCCTTCAAACCCGAGAACCGCTCCGGCCTCTACGTGTTCAATCTCCCCGCGCCGCTGCCGCCCGGCGGCCGGGTGCGGGTCGGCTTCGCGCTCGAAGGGGTGCTCCCCCGCGGCATCACCAAGGACGGCGGCGGCGCCGGCGCGGAGTTCATCCTCCCCTCGAGCGTGGTGCTGACCAGCTTCAGCCCGACGTTCGCGCCGGTGGTGGGGTACATGGAGGAGATCGGCCGCAAGAAGGACGAGAACGACTACGAGCCGCGCGTCTACCCCGACGACTTCTACCGCGAGCGGCTCGACCCCGCCTTCGGCACCACCCACCCCTTCACCACCCGCATCGCCGTCACCGGACCCGCGGACTTCACCTTCAACTCGGTCGGCACCCGGGAGAGCGACACGACCGCGGCCGGGCTGCGCACGGTGGTCTGGAAGAGCGACTACCCGGTGCGCCTGTTCAATGTCGTCGGCGGGCGCTGGCGGGAGCGCCGGGGGGAGGGGACGGCGATCTTCTACCACCCGGGACACGCCTACAACGTCGCCGAGATGTCGTCCGCCCTCGACGCCGCCCGCCGCTGGTACTCCCTGTGGTTCAAGCCGTTCCCCTGGCGCGAGCTCAAGCTCTCCGAGTTCTCGAACCAGGCGGCCTACGCGCAGGGGTTCCCGACCGACATCACCTTCTCGGAGGGGATCGGCTTCCTCACCAAGAGCGACATCAAGACCGACGCCGTCTTCACGGTGACCGCCCACGAGAGCGCCCACCAGTGGTGGGGGAACCTGCTCACCCCCGGCAAGGGGCCGGGGGGGAACATCCTCTCCGAGGGGATGGCCCACTTCTCGACCGCCCTGCTCACCGGCCAGGTCAAGGGGGAGCAGGGGCGGATGGAGTTCCTCAAGCGGATCGAGGAGAACTACGGCCAGGCCCGCCGGGCCGACGCCGAGCGCCCGCTGGTCAAGATCGACGGCTCGCACGACGGCGACCAGACGGTGACCTACGACAAGGGGGGCTGGGTGTTCTGGATGCTCGACGAGCAGCTCGGGCGCGAGCGCGACCTCGCCGGCCTGCGCAAGTTCATCGAGACCTGGGGGAACGGTCCGGACTTCCCCGTCCTCCAGGACTTCGTCGCCGCCATGCGCCCGTTCGCCGCCGATCCCGCCGCCTACGACGCCTTCGTCGACCAGTGGTTCTTCCATGTCGTCGTCCCCGAGTACCAGCTCAGCGACGCCCGGCTGGCCCCGGCGGCCCACGGGGCGGGGAACGCCGCCTGGAAGGTGACCGTGCGGGTGAAGAACGCCGGCACCGGCCGCATGCCCGTCGAGGTGGCGGCGGTGCGCGGCGACCGCTTCACCAAGCAGGGGAAGCCCGACCCCGCCTACCGCGACGCCCGCGTCACCGTCCTCCTCGGCAAAGGGGAGGAGAGGACGGTCGAGATCCCCTGCGCCTTCGCCCCCGAACGGGTGGTGGTCGACCCCGACGTCAGGGTCCTCCAGCTGCGCCGCAAGGCGGCGGTCGCCAAGCTGTAAGGGAAAAACCTGCCCCCGCGGTGAGCGGCCGGCGCACACTCCGTGCGCAGCTCGTGGGCGAGACCGGCTCGCTTTTCCAGATTCGCGGCACTTTAGAAGGTAGAGATGTTCTCTAAAGACCTGGCCCGGGTGGGATTCCTTCCCACCCCCGGCTGGAGAACGCTCTTCCAAAGGAAAGGGGACCGTGATGGAGCGGAACAACGTGCAACGAGTCGCCGCGCTGGCGATTGTGACTTCTCTGGCCCTCGGCGGGGCTCATCCGGCCGCGGCGGCAGGCGCGAGCTTTCTGGACCGGCTGGGATCTTTCTGGTCGGTGCTCATGGGTGGGCCGGGAACGGCTCCGGCCGTCAGCCGGGCGGCGGAGCGCCACGGCGAGACGCGGGGCCGGCCGGCGAAGGCGCAGCAGGCGACCACGAACAATACCGACAAGGGGTGGGGGCTCGACCCGAACGGAAATTCGGTCTTCGCGCCTCTCGATCCCACGGGCTTGCATTGATCGCTCTCAAGTATGAGAGAATCACTTGAATTTGCTGAACGGCTGGCGAGGAGAGAACAGGGATGAGCGAGCACCATCCGCGCCGCGAAAGCCTGGAAGGTTTCTTCTTCAACCGCCTTCCGGCCGCTGAGATCAAGGACACCCTCGGCCACCTGCTGGGCGGGTGCGGCAGCTGCCGGGAGGAGATCTCCTCCCTGGCAGCCGTGGTCTTCTCCCCCGAGAGCGCTCCGGAGCCGGCGCTCTCCGCCTCCGAGGAGGAGGCTTATGATCGCGCCATCGCCACCGCTTTCGACAAGGCGTTGGCGACCGAGCGGTCGCTGGCCCGCGAGCGCGAGGAGGGCGACGCCTGCGTCGGCGAGCTGGTGCAGACCCTCGAGCGGGGGGGAGCCCCGGCCCTCCCCGCGGAAGGGTGCACCTGGGGGCTCTGCGAGGCCCTCCTCGCCCGCGCCTGGGCGTTGCGGCAGACCGACCCGGCACGGATGCTGGCGCTGGCCAACCTGGCGCAGGGGGCGGCCGACCGCCTCGCCGCCGACGTCTACGGCGAGGGGCGCCGCGCCGACATGCAGGCGCGCACCTGGGCCGAGCTCGCCAACGGCTACCGCCTGGCCGAGGACCTCTCCCAGGCCGAGGCGGCGATGGCGTGCGCCCTCGACCTGCGCTTGCAGGGGACGGGCGATCCGCTGCTCTATGCCCGCATCGCCGACCTCGACGCTTCGCTGCTCTGCGACCAGCGGCGCTTCAAGGAGGCGTTCCGCATGCTCGACCTCGCCCTCGCCGTGCACCGCCGCTACAGCGGCCCGCACGAGGTGGGGCGCGTGCTCATCCTCAAGGGGCTCTACACCGGCTACGCCGGCAAACCCGAGGAGGGGCTGCAACTGCTCGTCCGTGGCCTGCCGATGATCGACCGCGGCCGCGAGCCCGACCTCGCCTTCCGCACCCTCCACAACGTCCTCCTCTTCCGCGTCGAGCTCGGCGAGTTCGAGACCGCCCAGCGCCAGCTCCAGCGGATGCGGCCGATCCATGCCGCGCACTCCGGCTGGCTCGACCTGGTGAAGCTCCACCGCCTGGAGGGGGAGATCGCCGCCGGCCTGGGCGATCTGGTGACCGCCGAGGCCACCTTCCAGCAGATCCGCCAGGACCTCGACGACGCCGGCCTCCCCTACCAGGCCGCCCTCGCCTCGCTCGACCTCGCCGGGGTCTGGCTGCGCCAGGGGCGCACGGCCGAGATCCGCGGCCTGGTCCCCGAGATGATGGCCACCTTCCGCGTGCTCGGCGTGGAGCGCGAGGCGCTCTCCGCCCTCCACCTGTTGCAGGACGCCGTCGAGCGCGACCAGGCCTCGCTCGAGATCCTGCGCCTGGTCGGCGGCATCCTGCGCCGCCTGCAGAACGAGCCGGCCACCCGCGTCGGCCTCGAAGCGCTGTAAGCGCCTCCTGAAAGAGCCCCGATCCCGGCCCGCGCTTTGCAGAAGCTCCGGGGTGACAAGGAGGTAGCCCCATGAGCAGCAGCGAACCGACGGAAATCCATCTCGACCCCAACCCCACCGGCAAGCTCGACGAGGCGGTCCCCGGCGCCCTGGTCCCTCTGCGCAGCCTGCCGCGGGAGCACCTGGCGAGCGACGACCCGGACGTGCGCGGCTGGGCCGTGCTCGGCGACGACGGGAACCGGATCGGCGACGTCGACGATCTGCTGGTCGACGCCGAGGCGCGCAAGGTCCGCTTCCTGATCGTGGCCCTCGACGCGGCCTGGGAGAGCGCGGACGAGGGGCCGATCCCCGGCATGAACCCGGACGCCGCGGGCTCCGCCTCCAACTTCGCCGCGGCCAGCGTCGCCAGTGTTTCCGGGATCGAGGGGCTCACCGGCATGGCCGGCCAGCTCGCCGAGGAGTTCGTGCGCAGCACGATCAGCGACGAGGAGCTGGCGCTGGCACGGGACGGCGTGCCGGCCGAGCCGCGCCGGGTGCTGGTGCCCATCGGCGCCGCCGCGATCGACCCCGACCAGCGGCAGATCGTCGCCCGCGGCCTCCTCGCGTCGCATGCCGCCGGCCTGCCGGAGTACCACGGCCAGCTCCTCACCCATGAGGCGGAGGCCGGCCTGCGGCAGCGGTTCGGTCACGCCTAGGCCCTCCCTTCCTGTATCCTCGCGGCGGAGGCCCCGGCTCCCCGGGGCGGGGTCTCCGCGACCGACCGCCCCCTACTCTTCTTCCATGCCCGCGCACGAAAAGCCGATCGCCATCTATGGGGCCATGATCGCCAACCTGGCGATCGCGGTGACCAAGTTCGTGGCCGCCGGGTTCAGCGGCAGCTCGGCGATGATCTCGGAGGGGATCCACTCGCTGGTCGACACCGGCAACCAGCTCCTCCTCCTGTTCGGCATCCGCCGCAGCCACCGCCCGCCGGACGCCGAGCACCCCTTCGGCCACGGCATGGAGCAGTACTTCTGGAGCCTGGTGGTCGCCATGCTGCTGTTCGGCGTCGGCGGCGGGATGTCGATCTACGAGGGGATCGTCCATCTGTTCAATCCCCATCCCCTCGAGAGCCCGTTCTGGAGCTACGTCTCGCTCGCCGTCGCCTTCGGCTTCGAGGGGTTCTCCTGGCTGCTCGCCATGCGCCAGCTGCGCCCCCAGATCGGCGGCCGGGGGCTCTGGCGGACCCTGCGCGAGAGCAAGGACCCGTCGATCGTCATCCTCTTCTTCGAGGACTCGGCGGCGCTCGTCGGGCTGACCCTGGCGTTCGTCGGCATCTTCCTCGGCCAGTGGTGGAAGTCCACCGTCCCCGACGCCCTCGCCTCGATCGCCATCGGCGTCCTGCTCTCGATCGTGGCCTCGCTGCTGGTGATGAAGAGCAAGGGGCTGCTGCTCGGCGAGAGCGCGAGCCCCGAGATCCTGGTCAGCATCCACGACATCGTCTGCTCCGATCCGGCCGTCTCCGGCGCCGAGAGCCCGCTCACCATGCACCTCGCCCCCGACGAGGTGCTGCTCAACCTCGAGCTCGACTTCCACCCCGGCCTCCCCCCCGGCCAGATCACCGAGTCGATCAAGCGCCTGGAGCAGGAGATCCGCCGCCGCCACCCCGAGATCCAGCGCATCTTCATCGAGGCCCGCGCTCTCCAGGGGGGCGAGACGGAGGAGGAGCCCGGGACGGAGAAGGATGAGACAGCTGCCGCCGCGGGGGCTGGGAAGGGCTGAACGGATCGGATAGATTCCCGCCCATGGGACACCCCCTCTCCGTCACCCTCGCCGACGTCCAGGCGGCGCGCGAGCGCATCCTCCCTTACGTCCATCGCACTCCGGTGCTGACCTCGCGGGCCCTCGACGCGCGCGTCGGGGCGCGGCTCTTCTTCAAGGCCGAGATCTTCCAGCGGGTGGGGGCGTTCAAGGCGCGCGGGGCGTTCTCGCGGCTGACTCTGCTGTCCCCCGCGGAGCGGGCGCGGGGGGTGGTCGCCTTCTCGTCGGGGAACCATGCGCAGGCGGTGGCCCTGGCGGCCCGCGAGCTGGGGATGCGCGCCACCATCGTGATGCCCAGGGACGCTCCCGCTCTCAAGGTGACCGCCACGCGGGGGTACGGCGCCGAGGTGATCCTCTACGACCGGCTGGGCGGGGAGAGCCGCGAGGCGATCGCCGGCCAGCTCGTCGACGAGCAGGGGGCGACGCTGGTGCCGCCGTTCGACGACGACGCGGTGATCGCCGGCCAGGGGACGCTCGCTCTCGAGCTCCTCGAGGAGGTGCCGGACCTCGACCTGATCCTCACCCCGTGCGGCGGCGGCGGCCTCCTCTCGGGGGTCGCGGTGGCCGCCCGCGGCCTCCGCCCCGCGATCCGCCTGTGGGGGGTCGAGCCGGAGGGGGGAGACGACATGCGGCGCTCGCTCGCCGCCGGCGAGCCGGTCACCATCCCGCTCCCCCGCACCATCGCCGACGCCCTCCAGACCACCCGCCCCGCCGAGCGCACCCTCGCCCACGTCGCCGCGCTCACCGAGGGGATCGTCACCGCCAGCGACGACGAGATGCGCCAGGCGATGGCCCTCCTCGCCGCGCGGATGAAGATCGTCGTCGAGCCGGGGGGCGCGATCGCCCTCGCGGCCCTCCTCGCCGGCAGGATCCCCGGCGCCGCGGGGAAACGGATCGGCGTCGTCCTCTCCGGCGGCAACGTCGATCCCGAGCGCTTCGGCGCGCTGATCGCCGGCTGCGAGGCCTGAGCCCGCGCATCGAGCCGCCGCGAGCCGTCGCGGGAATGCGCGACGAGCCCCCCGCCGTTTTCGCTTCCGTCATGGAAGTCGAGAACCCCAGGCCGCGGATCTTCCTCCTCTCCCCCGCCAGCACCGACGGCGTCAGAGCCCGCCAGCTCACCTCGCCGCGGGCGGGCTTCGCCGCCGCCGAGCGCTACCGCAGCCCCGAAGGGGTCACCGCCGCCGAGGCGTTCTCCTTCATGAGCTCGCTCTACTTCCGGGGGAAGATCACCTACGCCCGCCACTTCGCCGCTCCCCCGCCCCCGCTGGCGACGGGGAGCCCGGACGACGGCATCCTGGTGATCGCGCCGGGGTTCGGACTGGTGCCGCCGGGATGGCGGATCACCGCCGAGGAGATGGGGAAGCTCCGCCGCACGCCGGTCGACCTCAAGAGCCGGGCCTACTGCGCGCCGATGAAGCGGCACGCCGCCGAGCTCCGCGAGCTCGCGCCGGACGCCTGGGTGATCCTGCTGGGGAGCGTCGCGACGGGGAAGTACGTCGACCTCCTCCTCCCCGCCTTCGGCGAGCGCCTCCTCTTCCCGCGCGATTTCGCCGGCGCCGGCGACATGCAGCGGGGCGGCATGATGCTGCGCGCGGCGCGCGAGGACGCGGAGCTCCCCTACGTCACCCTGGCCGCCCCCCGCCGGCGCGCCCGCGCCTGAACGCGTCCATAGCTCTCCTCGTTCCGAACTGGAACGGCCCTTGCAGATCAATCCTCCTGGTTCACGAAGCTCAATCCGTCCGACCCGATAAGCAAGTTTCTACTGTTCAAGGAGATTCCGATGATTCGATTTTCCAGCAAGACCGCACTGCCGATGCTGCTCGGCGCCGCCCTGCTGATGGGCTCGACGACCGGCTGCAAGGTCACCAAGACGCAGGAGGGCGAGGCCCCCAAGGTCGAGGTGAAGGGGGGCCAGCTGCCGAAGTACGACGTGAAGACGCCGACCGTGGACGTGCACAGCGAGACGAAGGACGTCAACCTGCCCAAGGTGAACGTCACCACGGAGAAGCACGAGGTCAAGGTGCCGAAGGTGGACGTCAAGCCGCCGCAGTGAGCGCCGCTTGATCGATGGCCGGCAAAACGAGCGGGGAGAGATCCCCGCTTTTTTCATCCCTCCCGAGGAGCGCAACTTTCCACCCCACCGCCGCGTATACGCTGCGCCCGGCCGATCGCCGGAAGCCTTTCCTGTGCCCAGCTATTTCTCGGAGGAGGTGCTTGTTGAGAATCACGCTTCCCGGCCTGCGGACCGCCCTGGCGTCCGCCGCCCTCGGCCTGCTGGCCGTGGCCGGCCCCGCCCGCGCGGCCGTGAGCTATCAGGACTACCATTCGTTCGCCGCCGTCGAACGCCAGCTCCAGGAGTGGAGCGCGGCCCATCCGCGCGAGATGAAGCTGATCGCGATCGGCAAGTCGGCCGGCGGGCGCACCCTCTGGGTGGCGCGGGTCGCCGCGCCGGGCGGCCCGGATCCGGACCAGCGGCCGGCGGTCTTCGTCGGCGGCAACATCGCCGGCTTCCACAACGCCGGCACCGAGGCGGCGCTCGACCTGCTGCGCGCCCTGCTCGAGCCCCCGGCCGCTGCCGCCGCCAGCCCGGCGGTGAAGCTCCTCGCCACCACCACCTTCTACGTGGCGCCGGCGCTCAATCCCGACGCCCACGACGGGATCTTCGCCAAGGTGCGCGTGCGCCGCGGCGGCAACGATCAGAAGATCGATCACGACCGCGACGGCCTGCTCGGCGAAGACCCGCCGGACGACCTGAACGGCGACGGCATGATCACCCGCATGCGGATCGCCGATCCGACCGGCGGCTGGCTCCCCGACGCCGCCGACCCCCGCGTCCTGGTCAAGGCCGACGCCCTGGAGCAGCGGGCGGGCGCCTTCCGCGTCGAGACCGAGGGGAAGGACGACGACGGCGACGGCGCCTACAACGAGGACGGGATGGACGGGGTGTGGCCGGACAAGAACTTCCCCCACGCCTTCCCCTACTCCACCCCCGAGGCCGGCCTGTGGTCGAGCTATGCGCCCGAGACGAAGGCCGTGATGGACTTCCTCCTCGCCCGCCGCAACGTCGCCCTGGCGGTGAGCTACGGCCCCGCCAACAACCTCCTCGCGGCGCCGCAGAGCCTGGGGGGCGGCGGCGACCTCGGCTCGCAGAAGTTCAAGCTGCCGGGGCGTACCGCCCAGTTCATCGGCCTCGAGGCGGACAAGGAATACACCCTCGACGAGGTCTGGGAGGTGGCCCAGAACCTCCCCTTCGTGCGCCAGAACAACATCACCAAGGAACAGCTCCAGCAGTTCCTCGGCGCCGGCCCCGCCACCAAGGTGGACGCCGACGACCAGGCCTATCTCGACAAGCTGGCCGAGCCCTACAAGGAGCGCCTGAAGAAGGCCGGCCTCTCCGCCGACCGCCCCGGCGCCCAGTACGGCAAGGGCGGGTTCACCCCCTGGCTCTACTACCAGTACGGCGCGATGGCCCTCGAGCTCGACGTCTGGGGGGTGCCGAAGGCGGAGAAGAAGGCTGCCGCTGGCTCGAACGGCGCCGATGCCCTCACCTCCGACAAGGTGGCGGCGATGAGCTCCGACGAGTTCGTGGCGCTCGGCGAGGAGAAGGTCGACGCCTTCTTCAAGGAGAACAAGGTCCCCGCGCAGTTCAGCGCCAGGATGGCGATCGGCGCCGTCAAGGGGGGGCAGATCACCCCCAAGGCGATGGTCGACCGCATGAAGGCGATGGGCGGCGGCGGCGCGGCGTCCGGAGCGGCGGCGGGCAAGCCCGGCGAGGCCGGCGCCCGCGAGCGCGAGGTGCTGGCCTGGGTGGACGCCAACGCCCCGGGCGCCTTCGCTCCCTGGACCCCCGTCACCCTCCCCGACGGCACCCGGGCCGAGGTCGGCGGGCTCGATCCCTTCATCGAGCTCAATCCGCCGATGGGCCTCCTGAAGCCGGCCCTCGCCGTCCACACCGAAGAGGTGCTCGACCTCGCGGCCAAGCTCCCCAGGGTCGAGATCCTCTCCCTGCAGGCGACCGACCTCGGCGGCGGCGTCTACCGGGTCAAGGCGGTGGCCGCCAACCGCGGCTACTTCGCCTCGCACACCGCCCAGGCGGTGCGCGCCCGCGTCCACCTGCCGGCCCGCCTCACCCTGAAGACCGGCGACGGCGTGGAGCTGGTGAACGGCTACGACTTCGCGACCGCCGAGCGCCTGGAGGGGACCACCGGCACGTTCACCGGCGAATGGCTGGTGCGCGCCCGCCCCGGAGCCAGGATCGTGGTCGACCTGAACACGGACAATGCCGGCCGCGACCAGAAGACCGTTACTCTCGGGAAGGGAGCCTGACCATGAGACCGATCCGCACCTCCCTTCTGCTCACTCTTGCCCTCCTCGCAGCGTCCCCCGCGGCCGTGCGGGCGGCCTCCCCGCTGGTCCACCCGCTGGTGCCCAAGGGGCCCGAGCCGGTGGCGACCTTCAACAAGCTCCACCCCTACGAGGAGATCGTCGGCTTCCTCAAGGCCTACGCCGCCGCCTATCCGGGGTGGACCCGCCTCGAGAGCATCGGCAAGAGCGGCCAGGGACGCGACCTCTGGATGATCACGATCACCAACCCGGCGACCGGTCCCGAGCTCGCGAAGCCCGCCATGTACATCGACGGCAACACCCACGCGAACGAGGTGCAGGGGGCCGAGACCGCCCTCTACACGGTGGACTTCCTGCTCAAGAACTATGGCAAGCTGCCGCGGGTCACCGAGATGCTCGACCGCTCGGTCTTCTACATCCTGCCGGTGGTCAACGCCGACGGCCGGGCGATGTGGTTCGGGCAGCCCGCGAACGCCGACTTCCCGCGCACCGTGATGGTGCCGCGCGACGACGACCGCGACGGCCGGGTGGACGAGGACGGGCCGGACGACCTCGACGGCGACGGCTACATCACCACCATGCGCAAGAAGGTCCCGCTCGGCCAGGGAACCCACCGGCTCGACCCCAAGGACCCGCGCCTGCTGGTGCCGGTGGGCCCCGGTGAGCTCGGCGACTACCTCTTCCTCGGCGAGGAGGGGATCGACAACGACGGCGACGGCCGGATCAACGAGGACCCGGTCGGCTACGTCGACCCCAACCGCACCTGGGGGTTCTCCTGGGAGCCCGAGTACGTGCAGGCGGGGGCCGGGAGCTATCCGCTGTCGATCCCCGAGACGCGGGCGATCGCGCTCTGGGCGATGCAGCACCCCAACATCGCCGCCCTCCAGAGCTACCACAACAACGGCCAGATGATCCTCCGCGGCCCGGGGGCCAAGGCCGATCCGATCTATCCGCCGCAGGACCTCAAGGTCTACGACCTGATCGGCAAGGAAGGGGAGAAGCTCCTCCCCGGCTACCGCTACTTCATCTCGTGGAAGGACCTCTACACCGTCCACGGCGCCACCACCGATCACTTCTACAACCTGATGGGGGTCCTCTCGTTCACCAACGAGATGTACAACCCGCCGGCCGACTTCGACAAGAACGGCGAGGTCAGCGAGGCCGAGCTGATGAAGTTCAACGACGAGCTCACCCTCGGCCGCCAGTTCGTCGACTGGCACCCGTACAACCATCCGCAGTACGGCGCGATCGAGATCGGCGGCTTCAAGAAGGACGCCGGCCGCGTCCCCGAGGGGTGGGCGCTCGAGGACGAGACGCACCGCAACAACTCCTTCGCCCTGCTCAATGCCTATCACCTGCCGCACCTCTCGGTCGGCGAGGCGGTGGTCAGGAAGATGGGTGACGGGCTGTGGAAGGTCGAGGTGCCGGTGCTCAACGACCGCGCCATCCCCTCGATGACCGCGATGGCGCGGCAGACCCGCGCCCATCGCCAGGACGTCGCCTCGCTCTCCGGCGGCAAGGTGCTGTCGAGCGGCCTGGTGGACGACCTCTACCTCGACAAGATCGAGGTGCAGGAGCACCGCCCGAACCGCCTGATGGTCCCCGGCGTCGACGGCCTCTCCACCCGTTTCCTCTTCTTCCTGGTCCAGGGGGACGGCGAGGTCACCTTCCACTACGACAGCCTGAAGGGGGGCCAGCTCGAGAAGAAGATCGCGCTTCGCGAGTCCGGCTCCCCGAAGGCCGCGAAGTAACCCGAGGTCGAGGCGAGGGGCGGCTCCGGCCGCCCCTCGCTCTCCGGCTACTCCTTCCGCTTCTTCTCCCGCTCGATCCACCAGCCGACGTGCTGCTCGAGCACGTTCATCGGCATCGCCTGGCCGCCGAGCACGGCGTCGTGGAAGCGGCGCAGGTCGAACCTCGCCCCCAGCTCCTTCTCCGCCTCGTGGCGCAGCTCCCAGATCTTCGCCGAGCCCATCTTGTAGGCGAGCGCCTGGGCCGGGATGTCGACCGCGTAGCGCAGCGTCTCGGTGCCGATCTGGGTGTCGGACTCGAAGGTGTTCTCCCGCATGTAGTCGATCGCCTCCTGGCGGCTCCAGCCCAGCGAGTTCATGCCGGTGTCGACCACCAGCCGCGACGACAGGAAGAGATCGCTCGCCAGCAGACCGCAGAGGTCGTAGGGGTCGGGGTACCCCCCCATCTCCTCGGCGAGCTCCGAGGCGTACATCGCCCACCCCTCGACGAAGGCGGTCGGGTGGTAGCTCTTGCGCAGCGCGGGGAGGTTCGCGTCCTCCAGCTGCAGGGAGATCTGGAAGTGATGGCCGGGGATCAGCTCGTGATAGATCAGCGCCGCCGCCCACAGCATCGTCCGCTCGCCGAGCTTCTGGCCGTTGAACCGGTAATCCCCTTCCGGGTGCTCGCGGGTGGGCTGCTGGTAGTAGCCGTAGGTCATCGCCCCCTCGAGCTCGGGCTGCAGGCGGGCGACGCCGTAGGGGGCCTTCGGGGTGTGCAGGAAGAAGTCCGGGATGCGCGGCTCGATGCGCCGGATCGGGGCGAGCAGCCGCGCCGAGACCTCCTCGGGGGTCTTGGCGAAGAAGCGGGGATCGGTGCGCAGGAACTTGCGGAAGGCCGGCAGGTCCCCTTCGAAGCCGAGCTTCCGGCGCATCTCCTCGAGCCGGCCGTTCAGCCGGGCGACCTCGCGCAGCCCGCGCTGGTGGATCACCCCGGGGGTGACGTCGAGCGTGGTGTGGACCCGCACCAGGTAGCTGTAGGCCTCCTGCCCTCCCGGGTACTGGCCGATGCCGACCCGCTCGGGGGCCGCCGCCCGGTAGGCCGCCGCGTCGGGAAGGGCCGCGAGCGCCGTCAGGGCGGGGTTCGCCACCGTCTCGACGAGCTTGCGGACCTCCGCCCCGAACGCCGCCGCGCGCTCCGGAGCGATCGCCCCCAGCCGCTCCGGGGCAACGTTGAACGGGCTCTCCGCGGGCGGGTGCACGAACGAGCGCACCAGCTCCACCACCGGGTCGATCTCCGCCTTCGGCAGCCGGACCCCCTTGGCGGCCTGGGCCTCGAGGTTGGTCCGCAGCTGGCCGACCGCCCGCCCGTATTGATGCAGGAGATCGAGGTAGCGCGGCAGGTCGCGCTCGCCGGTGAACCTGAAGCTGGTGAAGACCTGGAGCAGCCCCCGGAAAGGGGAGCTGTACGGGGTCACCTGGAAGATCGCCCAGAAGTGATCGACCCCGGCGATCGAGTCGGCGAGCTGGCGGGAGAGGATCTCGCGCGAGAGCCAGTCGTCGTGGCTCAGCCGTCTGGCGTCGATGCGCTCCAGCCGCCCCCGGAGCCCGCGCAGAACGCCGGCCTCCCGCTTCGCGTCCTCATAGGAGAAATCGGGGAGGCGGGTGACCGGCAGCCCGCGCTGGATGCGCTCGTCCGGGCTCTCGTCGAGCTGGAGCTTCTCGTACTCCGCGACCAGCGCCGCGAGCTGTGGGGACGCCGCCTCGGGCTTCGCGGGCGTGGCGGGGCCGGCGCCGAGGAAGGGGAGGCACAGAAGGACGAGAACGGGAATCTTCTTCACGCGTTCCTCCTGGAAAAAGAAAGCCTGCCAGGAGTGTACGCTTACCTCCGGAACTCCCGCACCTCCCCGCCGCCGAGCTCGATGATCACGCTCCGCGCGTCGACCGAGCGGATCTCTCCGGCGCCGAAGATGGAGAGGGTCACGGCGTCGCCGGGCTTGAGGGTCGCCGGGTCGCGCACGCCGTGGATCGGGGGGAGGGGGAGCACCTCGGAGGTGCCGTGCGGCGGCCGGATGGGGATCTCGGCCCGCGGCGGCTGGGCGAGCTCGCGGATCGGCCGCGAGCAGTTGTCGCAGTGCCCGCAGTGGTCCCCCTCGAGGGTCGCCCCGAAGTACTCGAGGATCATCTTCCAGCGGCAGAGCGCCGTCTGCGCGTAGAGCACCATGCGCCGCAGCCGGTCGCGGTCCCCCTCGGCCCGCTTCTCGTAGCGTTCGGCCATGGCGTCGAGCGCCTCGCCCGCGAGCCCGCCGGTGATCAGCCGGTAGACGCCGGGGCTCGGCTCGGCCACCATCTCGAGGTCCTTCATGGTGGCGAGGACCACCTTCACCTTCCCCTGCGCCACCCCCACGGAGCGCTTCAGGACGTCCGCGGCGGGGGCGTCGTGCTCGCCCGCCCGCACCTTCTCGAGCGCCTTGTAGACGGTGACGAAGTGCTCGCGCTTCGGATAGCGGCCGTTCAGGAAGAAGATCTGGGTGTTGCGGTCCTCGGGCTGGTAGAGCAGGACGCAGCGCGCCGGCTCGCCGTCGCGCCCCGCCCGCCCGGCCTCCTGGTAGTAGGACTCGAGAGACCCCGGCAGGTTGTAGTGGACGACGAAGCGGAGGTCCGGCTTGTCGATCCCCATCCCGAAGGCGTTGGTGGCCACGATCACCCGCAGCTCACCGGCCATGAAACGGTCCTGGTTGCGCTTGCGCTCGCGGGCGCCGAGACGGCCGTGGTAGCGGGCGACGGCGAACCCCAGGTCCTCGAGGTACGGGGTGAGCTCCTCGCAGTCCTTGATCGTCGAGACGTAGACGATCCCCGTCCCCTCGGTCTCGCCGAGGATGCGGGCCAGCGCCTCGCGCTTCGCCTCCTCGCGCGGGGTGAGCATCACCTCGAAGCGCAGGTTCTCGCGGTAGACGCCGATGTCGACCACCTCCATCTCCTCGCGGCCGAGCTGCCGGCGGATGTCGTCGATCACCTCGGGGGTGGCGGTGGCGGTCAGCGCCAGCACCCGCGGGTTGCCGAGCGCCTCGAGCGCCGCCCGCAGGGATAGGTAGGAGGGGCGGAAGTCGTGCCCCCAGTGGGAGATGCAGTGCGCCTCGTCGATCACGAAGACGTCGATCAGGTTGGTCTTCAGGGTGGCCAGGAACTCCGGCTGGGCGAGCCGCTCCGGGGTCACGAAGACGAACTCGCGCTGCTCCTTGGCGATCTCCTCCAGCACCTCGCTCTCCTCCCCCGCCGTCAGGGTGCTGTTGACCTGGGCGGCGTCGATCCCCAGCTCCTTGAGCTTGTCCACCTGATCCTTCATCAGCGAGATCAGCGGCGACACGATGACCGTCGTCCCCGGCATCTGCGAGCCGGGGAGCTGGTAGCAGAGCGACTTGCCGGCGCCGGTGGGCATGATCGCCAGCGTGTCCTGCCCGGCGAGGATCGAGCGGATCACCTCTTCCTGCCCTTCGCGCAACGCCCGGAATCCAAAGGTGCGGCGCAGCGCGCGCCGAAGGGTCGAAAGTTGAACCGTCTCTGCCACGTCGAGTCGTTCCTTCCCGGATTCCGGGAGAGTGCCTGCTCCACCAGCCTGCATACGGGGACGCGAGCAATCGGCGTGCCGTGGCTCCCCGAGGCTCGCGCAACCCAACCATCCCCTCTTCGCGCGCGTATACCACCGGAGGAAGACGTGCGCGCCCGCGTTGACTCGAGGTCGCGGCGGGAGTTACACTACTTCTACAAAACGAGCACGCGGTATCGGTAGGACTTGCACTCCACCCCGCGAGACGTTGACGCGAGGCGGGGCGGATCCTGTAACTTTTTTTACCCGAGGTAGGACGATGTCGATGTTCATTGTCACGTTGATGGCCGGCGCGGTGGCCGGCTTCGCCATGGAGCAGCAGGTGGGGATGAAACTGATCCGTTGGGGCCGGACGCAGCGCATGCAGGCCCGCGTGCTGCGCCGGCAGGGCGTCAGCGCCTGGCGCGCCTGGTTCAAAGTCTAGAGAGCCGGGAAAGAGGGCGGAGGCCCGGACCGCGGCCGCCGCCCCTCCCCTGCCTTATTTCTCGGCCGAATAGATCGGCCGGATGTCGACCGGCACATCCTTCAGCCGCCCGATCGCATCGCGCAACGCCTGGCTCGGCTTGCCGTAGGTGTCGAGGAAGCTCTTGGTCCCGGCGTAGTCGCCGCGCGCCTGCAGCATCAGCATGTCGTGCAGCAGGTCGTGGATGGCCCCCGGGAACTTCGCGGAGACGGCGCGCACCCTCCCCTGGGGGTCGAATTCGAGCGCCCCCTTCTTCTGCAGGTAGTTGAACTGCGCCACCACCCCCTGGCCGTGCGCCTCGTCGACGCCGAAGCGGGCGGCGCGGAAGAGCCCCGCCACGTAGGTCGGCTCGAGGGAGGCGCGGAGCTCGGCCGGCATCTCCTTCTGCTCGATCAGGGCGAGGATGTTGTACACCCCCATGACGTCCGCCTTGGCCTCTTCCAGGGTGGCGAAGAGGTCCTTGAGCTCGAGGCGCACCTCGGTCTTGCGGCCGTCGACGGTGATCGTCCCCGGCCCCAGGCCGTGCGACAGCTCGTGGTGGAGGACCTCGTCGAAGTAGGCGTCGAAGGAGACGTCCTTCACCTGCGCCGGGTCGAGCACCCGCTGCGCGATGGGGATCAGCATGCGGTCGTACTTGGCGTGCATCACGTTGTGCAGCAGCACCTTCTTCGACCCCTTGGCCTCGCGCACCCGCTCGTCGTTCGGCAGGTTGAAGGCGACCGTCTGCACCCCGGCGCGGTTCTCGCCGCCGCCGTAGACGACGTCCACCACGCGGATCGGGCTCTCGGCGCCGCGGTGGAGGTTCTTGTCGGCGTCCGGGATCGGCAGGTTCTTCTCCAGCCAGGGGAGGCGCTCCTTGTAGCGGGCCAGGGCCGCCGACTCCTTGGGGAGGTTGACGGTGACGAACGCCTCGAAGGCCGCCTTGTAGCCGAACAGCTCGTCCTCATAGGTCTCGTAGGGGCCGATCGTCACCTCGACCGGCGCGTCGAGGTCCATCCACGCCACGTCGCTCGCGTAGTAGTCGTCGTTTTCGAAGGCCGCGGCGCGCAGGTCGAGGAACTTCCTGAGCGAGGCGTTGCGGGTCAGCGAGGCCCCCTCGCGCAGCAGCTGCGCCGCCGGCTTCAGCCACTCGGCGTACTCCTTCGAGTAGGGGACGGCGACCAGCCCCCCGTCGGCGCCGCGGTGGATCACGGTGACGGTCGAGGTGAACGCCTCCTTGTCGCCGGGGTGCTTGGCGATCCACCCCTCGAAGGCCTCCTTGGTCAGGTCCTCCGGGTAGTAGCCGGCGCCGGCCGGGCGCTTCTGGTCGCCGAGGAACGGCTGGCGCTCGGCCAGGCGGTCCCAGGGGCCGAAGTTGATCCGGAAGTACTCGCGCCCCGCCGCCAGGTGCGGCCCGCGCGCCGTCTTCAGCTTCTCCCGCAGGGCGGGGTTGCCGGCCCACGACTGGCGCAGGAAGATCTCGTTCATCAGCTTGCTGGCCTCGACCAGCTTGGCGAGCACCTGGCGGTCGTCCGCCGTCAGGGCCGACAGATCGGCCGTCAGCGGGGTGGGGGCGAACTGCGCCACCCGCTTGTCGACGTCAGGAGCGAGCTGCATCGCCCCCCCGGCGGCAGGCACCGGAGCCTTCGTCTTCACCGCGACCGCGGCATGGGCGGCCCCTTGAAGGCCCAGGGCGGCGAGCCCGGCCAGACAGATCAGCGTACGGCGCATTCCTTCTCCTTTCGGTCGGTTCCATCAGGATCATCGGCGTAGGATGGCACACCCCTCGCATCGAGGCCAGAGAGCCCGGTAGGGAAGGCCTTCGTCATCCCTGCTCGCCTCCTTCGTGTGCGGTCGCTTCGCTCCCTGCCAGTCGGCTGCGCGGGACGACGAAGACCTTCCCCACCGGGCTCATCCATTCCGAAGGTCCGACAAGGAGAGCCCCATGGCCGAGCGAGTGAGCCCCGACAAAGTCGTGAAGAACTACTGGTTGCTGGCGACCGATCCGGACGAGTACAGCTTCGGCGACCTGGAACGCGATACCGAGACGGTGTGGGACGGCGTCACCGAGTACACCTCCCTCAAGAACCTGCGCGACATCGAGCCCGGCGAGGAGGTCTTCATCTTCCACGCCGGCACCGAGCTCGCCATCGTCGGCATCGCCCGCATCACCTCCGACACCTATCCGGCCCCCCGCGGCACCAGCGCCGACGAGGTGGCGGTGGACCTCGTCCCCGAACGGCGCCTCGACCGCCCCGTTCTCCTCGCCGAGATCGAGGACCTCCCCGAGCTCCAGGACTTCGACCTCATCGAGGACCCCGACCTCTCCGTGCTGCCGGTCACCCCGGAGGTCTGGAACCGCATCCTCGAGCTCAGCCAGGCGTCGCTGGCCTATGCGACGCAGGAGGCTCCCTCGGAGGGGACGTAGAGGCGGCCCTCATGGCGCCGGGCGGAGCGCCGCCCGGGCGGCCATCTCCAGGTACTTCACTCCGTCGTTGAGCTCGGTCTTCTCCGGATCGACCACGAAGACGAGCACGATCTCCCGCCGGGGGTCCTCCTGCTGGAGGAGGGTCTGGAGGGCCGGCGGGAGGTCGACCACCGGATAGACCCAAGATTCGATCGGCAGCGACCGGGTCTGCACGGCGGACGGCGAGCCCGGGTGGCCGGGATCGTAGGCGGGGACCTTCTTCTGGCCGTAGCGCATCACGGGCGGGGCCCCGAGGAGGACCAGCGCGCGGCCGCGGTCGGTGAGGCTGCCGCGCACCCCTCCCTCGCCGTAGAGGCGGTCCGCCGCCTCCACACGCTCGTAGAACTCCTTCGCGAACTCGTTGGCGGGGGTCGCCGGATCCGGGTCCCGCCGCAGCCAGAACGCCTCCACGAAGTCGATCACCTCCCGCGAGGTGCGCAGCTTGCGGTACTGCTTCTCCTCCTCGGGGAGCATCAGCCAGCGGGTCGGCCCCTCGTCGAGGCCGGCCGCGCTGGCCGCCGGACGGCGCGGCGCGGAGCCGCACGCCAGGGCGAGCAGGGACAGCATGGCCACCACTGCACCTCGAAACCCGGGCCGGCGCGAGCGATTGCCATCAGCCATGCGGTACGGCTGCCTCCCTTCCTGGTCGGACTTCATGGTCCGGGCGGGGCCCGGAGCGCTCAGTGCACGCTGCTGTCCTCGAACGGCTCCGGCAGGTCCTGGATCGTGCCGAAGGTCTTCTCGTAACGCTCCAGGTTCACGCTCAAGGCGCGGAGAATGCGCTTCAGATGCCCAGGGCTGGCCACCACCCGCGCGGTGACGATCCCCTGGGGGGGCACGAGATTGATGAAGTCCAGGATGAACTCCTCGCGCGTGTGGGTGATTCTGAGCAGGTTGGAGTAACGGCCTTTCAGCTCGTCGTCCGTAATCTTGACGTTGAAGCCTTCCGGGGCCTCTTCCATGGAGCTCTCCTGTCGTCGGTTCCCCGCGATGCTACCCCAACGGGGCGACGTTGTAGAGGCGCAGGTAGATTGCCACGTCGCCGACGTTGGTCCCGGTCGGGCCGGTCGCGAGCAGCGCGCCAGGGACGGCGGCGAGGGCGGTCGCCGCATCGTGCCGCGCGAGGGCCGCCGCGGGATCGATCCCCGCCGCCTTCCAGGTCCCGCCGTCGACCACCGCCCCGGCCGAGCGCGTCGGCCCGTCCTCGCCGTCGGTGGCAAGGGTCACCACCAGCTCCCCCGCCCCCCCGGCCAGCTCGCGCGCCGCCGCCAGCGCCAGCTCCTGGTTGCGCCCGCCGACGCCGACCTGCCCGCGCAGCGTGACGGTGGTCTCGCCACCCAGCACCAGCGCCACCCCCAGGGCGTCCCCGGGGGCCCCGAAGGCCATCGCCCGGCCGCGCGCCACCAGCTCGCGGGCGGCCTCGGCGGCCTCTCCCGCCAGCGTCCCCGCCACGGCCTGGAACCCCGCCTGGCGCGCCACCGCGAGGGCGGCCTCCACCGCCGTCTCGACGCTCCCCAGCAGGACGGTCTCGACCGCCGCGAGCCGGGGATCGCCCGGCTTCACGGTCTCCGGGGCCTCCCCCCGCACACCGGCCGCGAGATGGCGCCGCACCGCCTCCGGGACCTCGAGCCCCGCGAGGGCCGCCAGCGCTTCGGCATAGGTAGTCGGGTCCGCCGCGAAGGGCCCGGAAGCGATGGCCGAAACGTCGTTCCCCGGCACGTCCGAGAGGAGGAGGGCAAGGACGCGGGGGACCTGTCCGCCCGCCGCCCGCAGGGCGCCGCCCCCCTTGAGGCGCGAGAGGTGCTTGCGCACGGCATTGACGCGGCCGATCGGCAGCCCCGAGGCGAGCAGCGCGCGCTGGGTGGCGGCGAGCTCCTCCAGGGTGAGCCCGGCGGCGGGAGCCTCCACGCACGCCGAGGCGCCCCCCGAGATCAGGGCGAGGAGAGGCGCCGGCGGCAGCTCCGCCAGCCACCGCTCGAGCCGCTCGCCCGCCTCCAGGCTTCCCCGGTCGGGAAACGGATGTCCGCCGCTCCTCTGCTCCCAGGAAGGATCGAGCAGGCGCGTCGTGCTGTGCGGCCGGATCAGCAGCCGCCGCGCCCCGGCCTCGAACCCCTCCCGAGCCCCGCGAGCCAGCGCCGCCGCCCCCTTCCCCAGCGCCACCCCCGCCCCGAACCGCTCCCCCCGCCGCGCGATCTCCTCCCGCGCCAGCCGCTCCGGGTCCACCGCCGCGAGAGCGGCCGAGGTCATGCGGCGGGCGAGGTCGGGGAGGGTCATGGGGAACCCCTACCCCCGCAAATCCTTCCACTCCACCCCACCCGCGAACTCCCACCGGTGCTCCGGGAAGTACACCCCCACCCCGCCGGTCGGCGCCGTCACGGTGAGGTTCAAGGCGCGGCGATGGTAGTCGTAGGGGGCGCCGTCCTTGGCGTGGATGGCCACGTCGACCAGGTACTCGCCCGGGGCGAGGCGGCAGGCGGGGCAGGTGAGGCGCACGGTGGCCTCGCCTTCGAAGTGGCCGGGGGCGTAGCCGGCGAGGTCGGTGTTGGTCCCCCAGACCTCGAAGTCGCGCGGGGTCTTGATCGCCACCCCGAAGACGAAGTCGTCGAGCGGGCGCGCGGCGCGGGCGCGGATCTCGAACGCGAGGTCCTCCCCCGTCGCCACGTGGTAGCGCTCCTCCCCCGCCGCGAGCAGGCGGACGCCGACGATCTCCGCCTCGCGCGAGCCCCAGCGCAGCTCGTCCGCCACCGCCTCGCCGGTCGCCTCGCGGCGCCGCTTGTCCTCGCGGTGCTCCTCCCCCTCGCGCTCGGCGACCTCCTGGCGGTAGGCGTCGATCACCCGCCGCGGCTCCCCCACCAGGCGCTGCTGGCCGTTCGCCAGCCAGAGGACGCGGTCGCACACCCCCTCGACCAGGTCGAGCGAGTGGCTGACCAGGAGGAGGGTCTTGCCGGTCGCCAGGAACTCCTCGATCCGCCGCAGGCAGCGGTGGGCGAACGCCTCGTCCCCCACCGCCAGCACCTCGTCGACCAGCAGCACGTCCGGGTCGGTGTTGACCGCCACCGCGAACCCCAGGCGCACGTACATCCCCGACGAGTAGTTCTTGACCGGCTCCTCCATGAAGTCGCCGAGCCCCGAGAACTCCACGATCTCCTCGTAGCGCCGCTCGATCTGCTTGCGCGTCAGCCCCAGCACGGCGCCGTTGATGAAGACGTTCTCCCGCCCCGAGATCTCGGGATGGAACCCCGCCCCCAGCTCGATCAGCGCCGCCACCCGCCCCGCCACCGTGATCCGCCCGGTGGTCGGCTTGAGCATGCCGGCGACCAGCTTGAGCAGGGTCGACTTCCCCGAGCCGTTGCCGCCGATCACCCCGAACGCCTCCCCCTGATGGACGGAGAAATTCACCTCCTCGAGCGCCGCGATCGACTCCTCGGGAGTGAGGCCGCTCGCCAGGCTCCGCCCGACCAGCGCGCTCTTCAGGGTGCGCAGCCGGTCGCCGGGCAGGGTGCGGCGATAGAGCTTCGAGAGCCCCTCGACGGCGAGCGCCACCGGCGGCTCCGGCGGCTTCGGCGATGGGGCGGGCACGATCGGTTCCGCCATCAGGCGACCTCCACCAGCGTCTCGCGCAGGCGGTCGAAGAGCCCCGCCCCGAAGGCCCAGGCGACCAGGCTCACCAGCGCCATCTGGATCCACAGCAGCGGGTCGGGGAGCACGCCGCGGAAGAGGACGTCCTGATAGGCCAGAATGAACGGGCTGAAAGGATTGAGCCGCACCGCCCACCAGATCATCCGGTGCCCCGAGATCGAGTCGAGCGAGAACAGGATCGGGGTGAGGAAGAAGAGGAGGGTCAGCAGGTTCGCCAGCACGTCGCGCACGTCCTTGAAGTGGACGGTGAGCGCCGAGAGGCCGAGCGCCAGGCCGGCGACCAGCGGCAGATGGAGGAGGATGACGAGCGGCAGCGCCAGCGCCGAGACTCCTCCCACCGGGTAGCCGAGCAGGCGCCCGGCGACCACCGCCACCAGCACGATCGGCAGCGCGAACAGGAAGTGGACGAGGTTCGAGAGCACCGCGACCATCGGCAGCAGCTCGGCCGGGAAGACCGCCTTGCGGATCAGCCCCGAGTTGGCGATCAGCGACATCGACCCTTCGAGGAGCGACGCCGCGGTCCAGATCCAGGGGAAGAGGCCGCTGACCAGGAAGAGCGCGTAGGGGGTCATGCCGCCTCGCGAGTCCGGCTTGAAGACGATGCTGAAGACGAAGGTGTAGACCGCGAGGAGGAGCAGCGGATTGGCGAGCGACCAGAGGAAGCCGAGCACCGACCCCCGGTAGCGCGCCTTCAGCTCGCGCGAGGTCAGGGTCGCGAGCAGGCCGCGGAAACGGAAGAGCTGGAGGACGACCCGGAGCATACCAGGGCGGGAATGTATCACCTCCCCCTGCTATGCTCCCCGGCCGTGGCCGACTGGAGTCCGGTGGACCTGCTGCCCGGCCTCTGGGTCGGGCTGCTCGGGGCGTTGCTCGCCTCGGCGCTGCGCCGCGGGTTCGACCCCGTCCCCCGCCGCATCCTCGCCGTCTTCGCCCTCACGCTCGGCGTCCTCCTCGGCCCCGCCCTCTTCGGCGGCGGCCTCCTGCTCCCCTTCGACGGCCTGCGCGGCGCGGTCCCCTTCCAGCGCCTCCTCCCCACCGATCCGCCGGCGAACCTCGTCCAGGGGGACCTGCTCCAGCTCGTCACCCCCTCGCTCGGCGCCGTGCGCACGGCCGGGGCGGACGGCCGCTGGCCGCTCTGGAACCGCCGCGCCGGCGCCGGCATGCCGCTGCTCGCCGATCCGCAGGCGCAGGCGCTCCAGCCGCTGGTCCTCCTCGGCTACCCGCTCCCCCTCTTCCGCGCCGCCGGGGTGACCGCCGCGTTGCGGGTGCTCGTCGCCCTGGTCTTCGGCTTCCTCTGGATGCGCCGGCAGGGGTTGGGGGAGGCGCCGGCGCTCGCCGGCGCCCTCGCCTTCGGCCTTGGCGGCTTCCTCCTCCTCTGGCTCGGCTGGCCGCTCGCTAGCTCGGCGGCGCTCCTCCCCCTCCTCCTCTACGCCGTGGCCCGCTGCGACGATGTGGGAGGCCGCTGCGACTTCCTCCTCCTCGCCCTGGCGACCTGGGCCCTCCTCCTCGGCGGCCACCCGGAGACCATCGCCTACGCGCTCGCCACCGCGCTCTTCTTCCTGCTCGACCGCCTCCGCCGCCGCCCCAGAAGCCAGCGCTTCGCCCTCGCCCGCCGGGCCGCCGCGGCGATGGCCGTCGCCGCCCTGGCCGCCGCGCCCGTTCTCCTCCCCGCCGCCGACTACCTGCCGAAGACGCTGCGGGCGACGCGGATGCGGCAGCCCTCCGCGGCCACGCTCATTCAGGGAGCGGTCGCGAAGAGCTATCTTCCTTTCGTCACCCCCAGTGCCTTCGGCAACAGCCGCTTCGGCGAGGCGTGGGGACTGGAGAACACCAACGAGGAGGCCGGCGGCTTCGTGGGGACGGCGATGCTCCTGGCCGCGCTGCTCGCGCTTCCCGGCCTGGCGGGCCGTACCCGCTTCCCGCAGGAGCGGCTGGCGCTCGCGATCGTGATCGCCGTCCTGCTGCTGATCGCCCCCGTTGTTTCGGGAGGGCCGGGAGGCCATGCCCTGGCGAGCCGCCGCCTGCTGCTCCCCCTCTCGCTCGCCCTCGCCTATCTCGGCGCCTGCACGCTGGAGCGCTTCGCGCGGGGCGAGGTGCGCCGCTGGGTGCTCCTCGCCGCCGCCGTGGCGCTGGGGGTCGTCATCGCCTGGGGGTATCTCGCGCACGCCGATCCCGCGAATCCGCAGCACCTCGCCGTCTTCCGCCTCGGCTGGATGCGCTGGCAGCTCCGCTTCCTGGGGGTCGCCGCCGTGCTCCTGGTGGGAGCGGCGAGCTGGCCGCGCGGATCGCAACGAAACCGTTCCTTCGCGGTGGCCGGCGTGGCGGCCGTGATCGCCGCCGAGCTCCTCCTCCTGCACCGCCCGGCGAACCCGGCCATGCCGCGCGGGGTGAGTCTGCCGGAGAACGGACCGCTCGAATTCATCCGCGAGCAGATCGGCAAGAGCCCGCCCCGCGGCCCCGGCTTCCGCATCGCGGCGCTCGGCGCCGACCTCCCCCCCGACGTCGCGGCGCTCTACGGGCTGACCGACGCGCGGATCTACAATCCGATGGCTCCGCGGGCCTACGTCGAACGGATCGCGCCGATCCTCGCCAGCTGGCGCGGCGAGTCGCCGGAGCTGGGAAGCCCCGACCGTCCCCTCTACGCCCGCCTCGGCGTGCGCTACCTGGTGGCCGCTCCGGACGCCGAGCTGCCACCCCCCTTCGAAAGGGTGTACGCCGACCTCGAGGGCTCGGTCTGGGAGCAGCCGGCCCCCCGTCCCCGTCTGTTCCTGGAAGGAAAACCTGGCGGGGGACGGGTCCTCATCCCCCGCTTCGAGGACGCGCGGATCCACGCCGAGATCCGCGTCCGCCGCCCGGTGTGGCTCGCTTCGATCCTCTATCAGGACGGCGGCTGGCGGCTGCTGCGCAACGGCTTCCCCTGGCCGTCCGAGGTCGACCAGGGGGTCTTCCTCGGGGTGCCGCTCCTGCCGGGAGAGGCCCGGCTGGACATCCTCTACCGGCCGGCGGCTTTTCTGTGGGGGTGCGCCTTGGCGGCGCTCGGGCTGGCCCTCGGGGTGGCGCTCCTCGCGCCGGCACCACTTCCTCCGGTCACATCCCCAGCCGGTCCGCCGCCGCCTGCAGGGCCGTGATCACGTTCTGGATGTGCTCGTCGAGCGGCAGGCCGATCTCCTCCGTCCCCTGGTAGACGTCCTCGCGGTGGACGCCGCGGGCGAACGCCTTCTCCTTGAGCCGCTTCTTCACTCCAGCCAGCTCGACGTCCGCCAGCTTCTTGCTCGGCTTGATCAGGGCCACCGCGGTGACGAACCCCGCCAGCTCGTCGCAGGCGAAGAGATACTTGGCGAGCGCCGTCTCGCGCGGCGTGCCGGTGTAGGGCGCATGGCCCAGGATCGCCGTCCGCATCGATTCTGGATACCCCTGCGCCGCCAGGATCTCCACCCCGCGGTAGGGGTGGTTCGCCTCGTCGGGCCAGCGCTCGTAGTCGAAGTCGTGGAGCAGGCCGGTGAGGCTCCACAGCGCCTCGTCCTCCCCGAGCTGCCGGGCATAGTGGACCATCGCGGCCTCGACGGCCAGCGCGTGCTTGCGCAGCCCTTCCTTCTCCGTGTACTGGCAGAGGAGATCCCAGGCCTGTTCGCGGGTGGGCAACGGTGCGGTTTCGCTCATGGCCCCGTACGCTACCAGAACCACGGCCCTATAATGCCTCCACCATGGCCGACGAATCTCGCAAGCTGACCGTCCTCTGCCCCGAATGCGGCTCCGACCTGGTGATCGACACCGCCACCGGCACGGTCCTCTCCCACCGCAAGGCCAAGCAGCCCCTCGCCGGCGGCAAGGACTTCGACTCCCTCTTGAAGGGGATCGACGACGACAAGCACCGCGCCGAGGACATCTTCCAGCGCGAGGTCGCCGCCCTCAAGGACCGCGACCGCATCCTCGAAGAGAAGTTCAAGGAAGCCCTCCGCCGCGCCGAGGAAGACCCCGACAAGGGGAAGCCGCCCAGCCCGTTCGACCTCGACTGAGGCTCCCTCCTGGGAGCGCCGGCGTCTCGCCGGCTTTCCAACTCCAGCCGACCTCCCCGCCGAGCGATCGGCGCCCGCGAAGTCCCTCCGCGCGTCCGTCCAGAAGAGAAGTTGTCCCTCGCCGGGCTCCTGCGGCAACTGATAAAATAAAGTGCGGAGGCGCATATGGTCAGACAGAGCAACTCGCGAGACGAAGATGACGACGACGATGATGACGACGACGCTGTATCGATCGAAAGCGAGTTGCATCAACTCGCCCACTGGCCCCAGGTCGCTATCGCAGCACGGATGGCTCTCCGGCTGGCTCCCGTCTTCGGTCCCCCGGAGAATCTCTCACCTTTCGAGTTCCTGGAGACTCCGCTCCTGGCCTATTTTGCCGCCGCGGCACTCTCGGCGAGAGCGGCACGGGACGGCAGCCCTGCTTCGAGGGATCTCCTGGATCCTGCGCTGAGCGCCCTTTCCGAAAGCTCCGCCCTGTCGGCCCCCGGCTCCTCCAAGGCCGCCGCGGTCGTCCAGGCGGCAGCCCTCGGAGCCGGCGGCCTGAGCTCCGCCCCCTTGAGATTCCCTCCGTTTCAGGGTTCTCTCGCAGCCGAGGCAGAGGATGCCCTGCAGGAGGACCTTCAAGCCCTGTCCTCCTTGACATCCGCGACATCCATGCCCGGCGCCGTCCCCGAGGCGTTCTGGGAACGCCCTCTCTGGCCGAACCCCAAGGGCGACTGGAACCAGACCCTGCCCGCCTGGCAGAAGCTGCTGACCGGCCTCAATCTGTCTCCTGTCTTCGCGAGCTACGTCTATCTCGCCACCACCCCGGCGTCTCCCTGGAAAGACCTCGACGCCTTGATTGGCCTCTGGTCGTCCCACCTCGCGGCCGCGAATCCCCCCACTCCCGCCACGGCGGCTCCCAAGACCGCTCCCAAGCCTCCCGCGTCCGGCCGCCCGCGGTTGCAGATGCTGGCCGACCGCGCGCTCGACGACGACTCCGGGGACCGGCTCGACTTCAAACCCTACGCGGACGCCATCGCCGGACTCATCGACAACCCGGAGACGGGGACTCCGCTGACGATCGCCATCCACGGCCCGTGGGGAGCCGGCAAATCGACGCTGGCCGGGATGATCAAGCGGCGGCTGGAGAGGAAGCCCGCGGCCGGCGGCAACGATCCCCACGTGACCTGCTGGTTCAATGCGTGGATGCACGACGATGCGACGGACCTGGCCGCCGCCTTCGCCGCCGAGCTCGCCCGCACGGCGGATCGCCTGCGTCCGCTCTGGCGGCGCCTGCTCCGCCCCTTGCCGAGCGCCATCCGCCCTCCGGGCGAGCGCCTGCGCCGCCGCACCTTGCTGTGGGGTTCGGCCCTGCTCACCGCCGCGGTCGTGACCTACGTCTTCGCCTACCGGAGAAACCTGAATCTGGTCCCCCTGACCGCCTTTGTCGACGCGCTCCTCAAGGCCTTTAACGTCAAGGAGGCTCCCGGCGCCGACGGGGGCCTGGTCCTCAACAGCGCCTTCTTCTCGCTGATGACCGGCATCCTGTTGCTGATCCCCCACCTGACCACGGTCGCCCGCTCGCTCTCCGAATTCGTCCGCGATCCCAAGTCTCCGGCCTCCACCGGATCGATGGACCGCGTACGCACGCAGCTCGGCGACCTGATCCAGGAGGCCACCCCCGTGGGAAGCCGGTTCGTGGTCTTCGTCGACGATCTCGAACGCTGCCGCCCGCCGCGCTCGGTCGACGTCCTCGAGGTCGTCAATCAGCTCCTCAGCCATCCCGAGGTCGTGGTGGTGGTGATGGCGGACATGACGGCCGTCGCCGCCTGTGCCGAGATCAAATACGAGAAGCTGGCGAGCCTCTACTCCCCCGAGGCCGGTGGCCCGGTGCAGGGGAGGAACGGTTGCACCTACGGCCGGATGTATCTGCAGAAGATCATCCAGCTCCAGTTCAACCTGCCCGAGCTGCGCCCGGAGAAGATCCGCGGCTTCCTGGACGACCTTGCCCAGCTCGCCAGCGTTCCGGCCTCCGCGGGAGGCGCGGCGCCCACCCCGGCGAAGGCCGCGCCGCCGCGGCGCCCGAGCCTCGTGCAGTCCGTCCGCCGCGGCTGGCAGAGCCCCTACTTCTCGGGCATCCGGCAAGCCGCGGTGCGCAAACCCTGGCCGCTCGCCGTGGCGCTGACGCCTCGGGAGGTGCTGGTGTTCCCAACCTTCTCGCTCACCCTCCTGATGACGCGCCTGGGCTATCCGCCGTCCACGCAAAAAATCCAGGCGCGCCCGGGAAGCCTCGCCAACCACTGGCGCCTCGATCGCGAGATCGCGGACGGGCTCTATCGACCCTTCCTGGCCGCCGCCCTCTGTTCCTGGCTGGTGCTTTACCTGCCCGCCGAGGGGAGCGCGAAATCCTTTCCAAACCTCACCGGCTGGTTCTGGGCCAGCCTCCTGGTCACCGCATCCCTCGCCGCTCTCCGGATCGCGCTGGTGAGGAGACGGGTGGCGGGCTCGCTCGCCGATCCCGCGTACCGTACGCCGCGTCTCCAGCGCTGGGCCCGCTGGCTCGCGGTCGGCGGTTTGACCCTGGGGCTGACCCTGCTGGCCTGGCTCGGCGCGGCGCTCCCTCTCGTGCGGTCGTTTCCGCGCTTCTCCCTGCCGGTCTATTTGATCCTGGCCCTCCTCTGCACCGGCCTCACCTCGCTCTTCGCCTGGCTGGAGGCCCGCGCGCAACGCCGGGAAGACCTCGAGGAGATGCGGAAGGTGAGGGATCTCACGCGTGCCAGCATCCAGAACGGCGTCCTCGAGCCGGCCGACCTCGTCAAGGCCCTCGCGGACATCCACCTGGTCCGCGGTCAGGAGGATCTGATCGCGGAAGCCCTGCAGATCCACTTCTTCAACGAGTCCGACCTGCTGCGCGAGGCCGAGACGGAGATGATGCCGTTCCTGCCGCCGCTCCCCCGCAATGCCAAGCGCATCCTCAATCACCTGCGGCTGATGCTGTTCATCGCCACCGCCCGCAAGGTCTTCGGCGGGCAGCCCGAGATCTCCCCTCGCCATTTCGGAAAGTGGATCGTCCTCCAGGAACGCTGGCCCGAGGTGGCGCGGGCGGTCGTCGAATCACCTGCCGAGATGGCCGAGCTCGAGCGGCTGGCGGCCGACCCCAAGAAGTTTGCCCGCCGGATCGCCGGCATCGCCCCCTGGTACGCCCGGGACGCCGACCTCCGCGGCTACTGCGCCGCCGACACCAAGCTGGGAGAGGTGGTCGAACGGCTGCTCCACTTCGATCTCGGGGTTCCCCTGGTCGAGGCGCCGCTGGCTCCGCGCAGCGCTTGATGGATGGCGATGCTTCGATAAGATGCAGCCCCTGCTTCACCGATCAGAGGAGAGCTGCCTCATGACGAAGAGAAGCGCCGTCGTGAGCTGTGCCCTGGCCGTTGGATTCCTGATTGCCGCCGTCGCAGAGGACGCCGCTCCCCCTCACCCTCCTCTGGCGAGGACACCGCACCATACTCCGCGCCGGGCGAGGCCCATGGCAGACGCCTTGCAACCTTTTATTATTATGATCTTTTATTTTACTTTCTTTACATTCGAGAGAGAACCGACCCTGATTTCAGGGGGGCCCTTCTACCATGGAGATGCTTGACATGAAGACTTCATCGCTCCGCCTGGCTTTACCGCTTTTCCTGATGGCGTCCGCAAGCCTGTGGGCCCACGGCCGGCCGTCTCCGACCACCCCGGGCCATTACACGAACTGGGGCGGCCAGATCGACAAGCTGGACATCGTCGCGACCTTCAAGGTCGCGGACTACAGCCGCATCGTCGTCCAGCCGTTCGACACCTCGTCGGCCCCCGCTCCCCAAGGAAGGGGACAGCGCCTACGCCTCGGTGCAGAAGGCCCTGAGCGAGACGACGCCCACCCTCGTGACGGCGCTCTCCGCGGCGTTGCCGAAGATTCCCGTGCAGATCGAGGCGGCGGGGACCTCTCCCACTTCCGGAGCGCTGGTGGTGCGGGGGAAGGTGCTCAGGATGGACCCGGGCGTGACGGCTCCCGTGTACCCGGCCAACGGCACGGGGCGGGCTCGCATTGTGATCACGGGTGAGATCGTCGACGGCACCACCGGCAAGACGCTCCTCCGCTTCAAACAGCAACGCCGTTTCGGT
>CAVWOZ010000028.1:0-118366 GCA_963756595.1 uncultured Acidobacteriota bacterium | reverse complement strand
GAGCTTCTGGTTGGCCTTGAGGACGATGCCGGCCGCCTGCCCCGTCGTGGTCAGGTCGCCGCCGTAGACGAAGATGTAGTCGCCGGCGAGCGAGGCGGTCTGCGCCGCCGCCAGGGTGTTGAACGGATCGTTCGACCGCCCCTGGCCGCCGGCCGCGTTGTTCTTCACGAACCAGACGCGGCTCTTGAGGTTGATCGTCACCGTCCGGCCGGCCGTGGTCGCCTGGCCGTCGGTCACCTGATACTGGAAGGTGTCGGCCGCCGCCGTGTCACCCGCCTTCGGCGTGAAGGTGAACTCGCCGTTGGCGAGCACGTGGACCGCGCCGCCGTTCGCCGTGGCGCAGTCGAACGGCGCCGTGTTGTCGGCGCAGCCGACGATGCCGGCGATGACGAGCGGGGTCGTCGGCCCGTCGCTGTCGGTGAAGTTCGCCACCAGGTTGCCGACGACGTTGATCGACAGCGGCAGGATCGGCGAGGCGTCGAACTCGAACTGCACGTTCCCCACCGTATCGAAGGTCTCCTTGGGCGAGCCAATGACCGCCGGCGGGATGTTCACGTGGGTGATCGCGACGGTGAACATCTGCGTCGCAGAGGTATCGACACCGCCGTTGGCCGTGCCGCCGTTGTCCATCACCCGGATCATGATATTCGCCGTCGAGGTGCCGGCGGGAACGATCGCCGGTGTGTAGGTCAGCACCCCCGTCGGCGAGACCGACGGCCCGGCCGCGAAGATCGAGGGGTTGTCGTTGGAGGTGATTTGGAAGGTCAGCGTCTGGCCGGACTCGTTCGCCGGGCCGGCCGAGATGCCGGTCGCCCACGGGTTGACGGTGATCGGGCCGGCGTTGTCGAAGACGTTCTGGTCGGGACCCTTGGTGAACGACGGGACGTCGTTGACCGCCGTGACGTTGATCGTGAACGTCTGCGACGCCGAGGTGTCGGTGCCGCCGTTCGCCGTGCCGCCGTTGTCCATGAGCACGAGGGTGATGGTCGCCGAGCCGTTGGCGTTGGCCGCCGGGGTGAAGGTCAGCACGCCGGTCGGCGAGACCGCCGGAGCCGCTGCGAAGAGCCCGGGGTTGGTGTCGCCGGTGATGTTGAAGACCACCGTCTGGCTCGACTCGCTCGCCGGGCCGGGCGAGATCGCCGTCGCCCACGGGCTGATCGTCTGCGGGCCGGAATCCTCGAGCACCGTCACGTCGGGTCCCTTGGTGAAGCTCGGCGCCTGGTTGACCTGGGTCACGTCGATGACGAAGGTCTGCGGCGCCGAGGTGTCCACGCCGCCGTTCGCCGTGCCGCCGTTGTCCATCGCCACGAGGGTGATCGTCGCCGTGCCGAAGACGTTGGGGTTCAGGGTGTAGGTCAGCACGCCGGTCGACGACACCGCCGGCCCGGCCGAAAAGAGGGCCGTATTGGTGTTGAAGGTGATGTTAAAAGTCACCGTCTGGCCGGACTCGTTGGCCGGCCCCGGCGAGATCGCCGTCGCCCACGGGTTGACCGTGTGGGCGCCGGAGTTCTCCGACACCGTCTGGTCCGGACCCTTGGTGAAGCTCGGCGGCTGGTTGACCGCCGTGACGTTGATCACGAAGCTCTGCGCCGCCGAGGTGTCGACCCCGCCGTTGGCCGTGCCGCCGTTGTCCTTGAGGACGAGGGTGATCGTCGCCGTGCCGGAGGCGTTGGCGGCCGGCGTGTAGGTCAGCACGCCGCCAGACGACACCGCCGGCGCCACCGAGAACAACGCTGCGTTGGTGTTGCCGGTGACCTGGAAGGCCAGCGTCTGGCCGCCCTCGTCGGCCGGGCCGGCCGAGATCGCCGTCGCCCAGTTCGGCACCGACTGTGGGACGGCGTTCTCGAGCACCGTCTGGTCCGGCCCCTTGGTGAAGCTCGGGGCGTCGTTGACCGCCGTGACGTTGATCACGAAGCTCTGCGCCGCCGAGGTGTCGACGCCGCCGTTGGCCGTGCCGCCGTTGTCCTTGAGGACGATCGTGATCGTCGCCGTGCCGTTGGCGTTCGCCGCCGGGGTGAAGGTCAGCACGCCGGTCGGCGAGACCGCCGGCGCCGCCGAGAAGAGCCCCGGGTTGGTGTCGGCGGTCACCTGGAAGGTCACCGTCTGCGTCCCTTCGCCGGGTCCGGGCGAGATCGCCGTCGCCCACGGACTAACCGTGTGGGCGCCGGAGTCCTCGAGGACGGTCTGGTCCGGCCCCTTGGTGAAGCTCGGCGGCTGGTTGACGTTGCTCACCGTGATGGTGAAGGTCTGCGGCGCCGAGGTGTCGACGCCGCCGTTGGCCGTGCCGCCGTTGTCCATCAGGACGAGGGTGATCGTCGCCGAGCCGAAGGCGTTGACGGCCGGCGTGAAGGTCAGGGTGCCGTTCGCGGCGACCGCCGGCGGCGCCGAGAAGAGGGCCGCGTTGGTGTTCCCCGTGACGTTGAAGGTCAGCGTCTGGCCGCCCTCGTCGGCCGGGCCGGCCGAGATCGCCGTCGCCCAGTTCAGTACCGTCTGCGGGCCGGCGTTCTCGAGCACCGACGGGTCGGCCCCCTTGGTGAAGCTCGGCGCGTCGTTGACCGCCGTGACGTTGATCACGAACGTCTGTGTCGCCGAGGTGTCGTTACCACCGTTGGCCGTGCCGCCGTTGTCCATCGCCTTCAGGGTAATCGTCGCCGTGCCGTTGGCGTTCGCCGCCGGGGTGAAAGTCAACACGCCGGTGGAAGAGACCGCGGGCCCCACCGAGAAGAGCGTCGCGTTGGTGTCCCCCGTCACCTGGAAGGTCACCGTCTGGGCGCCCTCGCCCGGCCCCGCCGAGATCCCGGTCGCCCAGGGGTTCGAGGTGTGCGGGCCGGAGTCCTCGAGGACGGTAACGTCCGGCCCCTTGGTGAAGCTCGGCGGCTGGTTGACGTTCTGCACCGTGATGGTGAAGGTCTGCGGCGCCGAGGTGTCGACGCCGCCGTTGGCCGTGCCGCCGCTGTCCTTGAGCACGAGGGTGATGGTCGCCGAGCCGAAGGTGTTGGTGGCCGGCATGTAGGTCAGCACCCCGGTCGGCGACACCGCCGGCGCCACCGAGAAGAGCGCCGCGTTGGTGTTGCCGGTCACCTGGAAGCTCACCGTCTGCGCCGCCTCGTCCGCCGGGCCCGGCGAGATCGCCGTCGCCCACGGGCTCACCGTCTGCGCGCCGGAGTTCTCGAGCACCGTCTGGTCCGCCCCCTTGGTGAAGCTCGGGGCGTCGTTGACCGCCGTGACGTTGATCACGAAGGTCTGCGCGGCCGACATGTCGACGCCGCCGTTGGCCGTGCCGCCGTCGTCCTTGAGGACGAGGGTGATCGTCGCCGTACCGTTGGCGTTCGCCGCCGGCGTGTAGGTCAGCACCCCGGTCGGCGACACCGCCGGCGCCACCGAGAAGAGCGCCGCGTTGGTGTCGCCGGTCACCTGGAAGGTCACCGTCTGTCCGGACTCGTTCGCCGGCCCCGGCGAGATCGCCGTCGCCCACGGGTTGACCGTCTGCGCGCCGGCGTCCTCGAGGACCGTCTGGTCCGCCCCCTTGGTGAAGCTCGGGGCGTGGTTGACCAGCGCCACGTTGATCACGAAGGTCTGCGGCGCCGAGGTGTCGACGCCGCCGTTGGCGGTGCCGCCGTTGTCCTTGAGGACAACGGTGATCGTCGCCGTGCCCGAGGCGTTGGCGGCGGGCGTGTAGGTCAGCGTGCCGGCCGGCGAGATCGCCGGCGCCACCGAGAAGAGCGCCGCGTTGGTGTTCCCCGTGACGTTGAAGGCCAGCGTCTGGCTCGACTCGTCGGCCGGGCCGGCCGAGATCGCCGTCGCCCAGTTCGGCACCGTCTGCGCGCCGGCGTTCTCGAGCACGTTCTGGTCCGGACCCTTGGTGAAGCTCGGCGCGTCGTTGACCGCCGTGACGTTGATCACGAAGGTCTGCGGCGCCGAGGTGTCGACGCCGCCGTTGGCGGTGCCGCCGTCGTCCATCAGGGTGACGGTGATCGTCGCCGTGCCGTTGGCGTCCGGCGCCGGGGTGTAGGTCAGGGTGCCGGCCGGGGAGATCGCCGGCGCCACCGAGAAGAGCGCCGCGTTGGTGTTCCCGGTGACGTTGAAGGTCAGGTTCTGCCCCGACTCGTTCGCCGGGCCGGCGGAGATCGCCGTCGCCCAGTTCGGCACCGTCTGCGCGCCGGCGTCCTCGAGCACCGTCTGGTCCGCCCCCTTGGTGAAGCTCGGCGCATGGTTGACGGCGGTGACGTTGATGGTGATCGTCCCGGTGCCGGAGAGCACCGGGGTGCCGTTGTCGGTGACCTGCACGGTCAGCGAGTAGGTCGGGGTCGTGGCGAAGCTGAGCTGGGTCGAGTCGGCGACGGTGATCTGGCCGGTCGCGGGATCGATCGCGAAGGCGTTGCCGGTGTTGCCGGCGGTGATCGCGAAGGTGTGGGTCTGCCCGGCGTCGGGGTCGCTGAAGGTCACCGGCGTCCCGACGTTGCTGCCGTTCGCCGCCCCCTCCACCACCGCGAAGGTGGCCGGGTTGACCACCGGCGCCTCGTTGACGTTCGTCAGGTTCACCGTCACGGTCGCCGTCCCCGACAGCGCGGGCGAGCCGTTGTCGGTCACCTGGACGGTCAGGCTGAAGGTCGGGGTCACCTCGAAGTCGAGCGCCGCGGAGTTGGCGACGGTGATCTGCCCGGTCGCGGCATTGATGGCGAAGGCGCCGCCGAGGTTGCCGGCGGTGATCGCGAAGGTGTGGGTCTGGCCGGCGTCGGGATCGGTGAAGGTCGCCGTCCCCACGACGGTGCCGTTGGCGCTGTTCTCCGGGATCGAGAAGGTGGCGGGGTTGACGACCGGCGCCTGGTTGAAGACGGGCGCGAAGAGCTCGGCGTCGATGCGGAAGGAGAGCGAGTTGAGGCCGCCGTCGCGGAAGCCGAAGAGGGCGTGCACGTCGGTGCCGATCGGCGCGTCCGAGGTCGGCTCGCCGGCCAGGAAGGTGCCGCCGATCCACTCGGCGAGGGTGGTGCCGTTCAAGTCGCAGGAGACCGCGGCGCCCCAGGCGAGGCCGGCGCTGCCGAGCAGGAGCAGGGCGAGCACGAACGCCGCGGCGGTCCGGCGGCGGCGCAGCACGGCGACCGCGGCGGCGGCGAGCAGGAGCCCGAGGAGCACCAGTCCCCACTCGGAGAGGGTGGGGACGTTGGTCAGGGCGAGGTCCGCGTTGAGCAGGATCGGCGGCCCGTTCCCCGGCGTCGGCTGCGCCTTCACCATCTCGTCGCGCAGGACGCCGTTGCTGTCGAAGGCGAGCACGCCCACCTGGACGACGTGGAGCGGATTGACCGGCACCAGGCTCAGCGGCAGGTAGGTCTCGATGGCGTCCACGCTCCCCGTGGGGCGGGCCGTGCCCATGCCGTTGCCGACGCCGATCGGCCACGGCAGCGGGTGGCCGGCGGGAGCCGGCACCGTGACCGGCGCGCCGAAGGTGCTCGGCGGGCTGGTGCAGTTGCGCACCTGCACCGCCGTCACCTGGGTCACCGGGCCGCCGGAGGTCACCGTGGTGATCAGGATCTGCTCGACCCCCGGGAACGTCCCCGTCAGGGTGGTGACGGTGCAGCCGGTGTTCTGGTGGTTGTCGAGGTCGAGGAGAATCTCGAAGGTGGAGGTCGTCGGCGCGGCCGACGCGGTCGACGCGAGGCCGACGGTCGCGAGCAGGGCGAGGAATACGGTCCTGGCTATGGTGGATTTCAAGAGAGTCATCGGAAAGCTCCTCGGCAGGAACGTCCCACACGCACTCCACCCCCGGGGACGGGAGGCTGGGCGAACGCGGGCGACCAGATCAGCAATTGCGGGCGGCATCGGTGACGTGTCGACAGCGAATTTCGGTCATCGGACACCGGTTTTCCTTGGAGGAGCCGCTTGGGAAGCGAGCCTGCAACGCTGTACACACCGGTATCCGAGAGCCTGAACTTCGGTGACGGTACGATACCACAGCCGGGCTCGTTTCGAGAGAGAAAGGCCCAGCCGTTCGTAGTTTCAACTCGCGTGCAAACTCGCAAGATCGCCGACGGAGAGCCCGCTGAAACCCTCTGTTATGCTTCCCGGGAACTCAGCTCCCGTCACGATGCCCGACGCCTCCGCCCCGACCCCGGCCTTCGACTCGCAGCTCGCCACCAAGCTCTACATCCCGGCCCCGCGCCCGCACCGGGTCCCCCGGCCGCGGCTGACGGCGCGGATGGAGGCGGGGGTCGCGGGGCCGCTGACGCTGGTCTCGGCGCCGGCCGGCTTCGGCAAGTCGACGCTGCTCGCGGAGTGGATCGAGGCCGGGGGGCGGCAGGTCGGCTGGGTGTCGCTCGACGACGGGGACAACGACCCCGTCCGCTTCCTCGGCTACGCCGTCACCGCGCTCGGCCGGCTCGCCCCCGGCCTCGGGGAGGAGACGCTGACGCTGCTGCGGTATCTGCAGGGGACGGAGGGGGGGACGCCGGCGCGGCTGGAGCCCGTCCTCACCCGCTGGCTCAACGAGATCCACCAGCGCGGGGAGGACCTCGTGCTGGTGCTCGACGACTACCACGCCGTCGAGAGCCCGGCGGTCCACGCCGCCGTGCAGTTCCTGCTCGACCGCCTCCCCCCCTGCCTGCACCTGGTGCTCGCGACGCGGGTCGATCCGCCGCTCGCCCTGTCGCGCCTGCGCGCCCGCGGCCAGCTCTGCGAGCTGCGCGCCCGCGATCTGCGCTTCACCTCCCAGGAGGCCGCCGACTTCCTGAACCAGGCGATGGGGCTGGCGCTGTCGACCGCCGACGTCGAGGCGCTCGAGGAGCGCACCGAAGGGTGGGCGGTGGGGCTCCAGATGGCGGCGCTGTCGCTCCAGGGGCGGCGCGACGTCGGGGGGTTCATCGCCCAGTTCACCGGCAGCCACCGCTTCGTGCTCGACTACCTGACCGACGAGGTGCTCACCCGGCAGCCGGCGCCGGTGCGCGACTTCCTGCTGCGCACCGCGATCCTCACCCGCCTCTCGGCGCCGCTCTGCGACCACCTGCTCGCCGGCGGCCCCGCGGACACCGCCGGCGCCAGCCAGGCGATCCTCGAGACGCTCGACGCCGCCAACCTCTTCCTCATCCCGCTCGACGACACGCGGACCTGGTACCGCTACCACCACCTGTTCGGCACCCTGCTGCGCCACCAGCTCGAGCGCCAGGAGGGGAAGGCCGGGGTGGCGGCGCTGCACGAGCGGGCCGGCGACTGGTACGCCGCCCACGGCCACCCCGAGGACGCCCTCGAGCACGCCCTGGCGGCCGGCGCCCTCGACCGCGCCACCGAGCTGATCTCGGCCCACGCCCTGCCGCGCCTGATGCGGGCGGACGCCGGCACGGTGATCCGCTGGATCCGCTCGCTCCCCGCCGAATGGCTCGACCGCCGCCCGGAGCTGCGCCTCACCCTCGCCTGGGCGCTCGTCGCCCGCTTCGAGCTGCAGCCCGCCGAGGTGGCCGTTCAGGCGGCGGAGCGCGCGCTGGGCGCCGGCGCCGCCGCCGGGGGGGAGATCGAAGGGAACCTGGCGATCCTGCGCGGCCTGCTCACCCTCGCCGCCGGCCGCACGGAGGAGGCGATCGCGCTCTACGAGCGCGCCCTCGAGCGGCTGCCGGAAGAGTCCGACGCCCTGCGCGGCCTCGCCTTCCTGGAGCTCGGCACGGCCCACCTGATCGCCGACGACCTGCCGGCGGCCGAGCGCTTCTTCGCGCTCGCGCGGACGGCCAACGAGCGGGCCGGCAACACTTTCCGGGTCCTGGTCTCCGAGTGGCACCTCGCCGAGATCCGCATCGCGCAGGGGCGGCTCCACGAGGCCCACGACCTCGCCCGGCAGTCGCTGCGGCGGGCCGAGCAGGAGGGGGGGCGCAATTCGCCGGGGGCGGCGATGGCGCACGGCGTCCTCGCCGAGGTCGAACGGGAGTGGAACGACCTCCCCGCGGCCGTCGAGCTCGCCGGCCGCGCCTGGCAGCTCGGCAAGCACGGCGAGATCGCCAACGGCCTCCTGGTGGGGAGCTTCACCATGGCCCGCGTGCTCCAGTCGCTGGGGGACTTCCCCGGCGCCCTGGCGGCGCTCGACCGCGCGGAGGAGATCATGAACCGGGCCGGCCAGCCGCGCTTCGCCGAGGTCACCCACGCCCTGCGGGCCGGCATCCAGCTCGACCAGGGGTATCGCGAAGGGGCCGCCGAGGCGCTGGAGGCCGCGGCGCGCTGGGCGCAGGGCGCCGGCCTCCTCGACGGCTGGCGGCAGGCCCTCGACGAGGGGCGCTTCCCGGGAGTGCACCGCCGCGAGTTCCCCTTCCTCGTCGTCGCCCGCATCCAGCTCGCCCGCGGCGACACGGACGCCGCCCGCGCCCTCCTCGCCGACCTCCTCGCCCTGGCCGAGCGCAGCGGGCGCGTCCATTCCCAGGTCGAGGCGCTGATCCTCGAGTCGCTCGTCCGCCAGGCGCAGGGGGACCCGGCGGGAGCGCTCGCCACCCTGCGCGCCGCCCTCCCCCTCGCCGAGCCGGGAGGCTTCGTGCGCACCTTCGTCGACGCCGGACCGGAGATCGGAGAGCTGATCCGCCAGGCGACGTCCGCCGACGCACCGGGCGCCCCGGCGGCCATCTCCCCCGGCATCTCCCCCGAGTACGCCCGCCGCCTCGCCGACGCGTTCGGAACGGCGCCCCCCTCGCCGGCAGGGGCGGCACCCGTGGCTCCGGCGGCTCAGGGTCTGGCGGAAAGCCTGTCGGAACGGGAGATCGAGGTGCTGCGGCTGATCGCGACCGGCCTCTCGAACGCCGACGCCGGCGGCCGGCTGTTCATCGCCCCCAGCACGGTCAAGAAGCACCTCGAGAACATCTACGCCAAGCTCGGCACCCGCAACCGGACCCAGGCGATCGCCCGGGCCCGGGACGCGGGGGTGCTGTAAGAGGGGTTACTTCACCGGCTGCGCCGCGCCGCTCTGCACGGCGCGGTCCATCAGGTCGTGCATCTCCTTCTCGGCCTTGCGGCTGAGCTCTTCCTGCTGGCGGCCGAGGGTCTCCTGCTGGCGGCCGAGCTCTTCCTGCTGCCGCCCGAGCGCCTCCTGCTGGCGACCCAGATCCTCCATCCTGGCGCTGATCTCCTTCTCGCGGCGGTCGAGATCGCGGTCGTCGGCGTCGCTGCCGCGGCGGACCCGGGCCGCGCCGAGCGTCCCCATCTCCGCCCCGAGGGAACCCTGCTTGGCGCCGAGCTCGCCCTGCTTGGCCCCGAGCGCGCCCTGCCGCCCGCCCAGCTCCCCCTGCCGGGCGCCCAGCTCGGCCTGCGCCTTGAACAGCTCCTTCGCCTGCTTCAGGAGCGCGGCGTCGCGGATGACGTACTCCTTGCCGCCGCGGCGGAACCAGAGGAGCCCTCCCTTCGAGCTCCCCTGGAGCTGCTTGACCTTCCCGACCTCGTCGCTCGAGCCGCTCATCGTGATCGAGCCGTCGCCGGACAGGAAGACGTACGGCTCGCCGTCGTTGCTGGAATAGGAGTAGCCGTAGCCGTGGGCGTTGGGAGCCTTCGGCGGCTTCGGCGGTACAGGAGCCACCGGTGGGGGTGGCGGCGGCTGGTACGCGGCGAGCTGGGCGCGCGGAGCCGCGGGCGGCAAAGGCGCCGGAGTTGCCCAGGCCAGCTTGGCGTACGGCGGCGGAGGCACGGGAGCCACCGCGGGCCGCGGGGTCACGCCCGGCGGCGGCGGCAAGGGGGGCAGCGGCGCGACGGCCGCCCGCGGAGTCGGCGAGGGAGCCGCCGGCAACGCGGCGCGGGGAGCGCGCGCGGGGCGCGGCGGCCGGGGCGCGACCGGGGCTGCCGCGACACCGCCTCCGGCCCCTTCGTCGATACCTCCTGGGATGCCACCCTCGGCGCGGCCGCCACCCTGGGAGCTCCCGGCACCCTGGGAATGCCCGGCACCCTGGGCACCCTCGCGGGCTCTCGCCGGCGCCGGCGTGGCCTCCGGCGCTTCCGGGGGCTCCGGAGCCTCGGCCGCGACAGGGGTGCCCTCCGGCGGCTCCGGGGTTTCGGCGGCTGGCGCGGCGGGGGATTCCGCGGCCTTGGGAGCGCGCTCCTGGGCGACGATCGACACGGGGACGAGACTGACGACAAGGGCCGCGGCGGCCAGCCACCACCAGCCGGACAGGCGGCGCCTGGGATCTGAAGAATCTGAGCTCTGCTGAAGCATCTGAAGCCTCCTTTTGAGGTTCTGCAGCGAAGGCGAAGCGCCCGCGACGGCGAGACCGGTCTCTCGCGGGGCCACACCCCACCGGAGGAGCAGGCGCCCGTAGGCCTGGGGCGCCGACCCCAGGACTCTGAGCACCTCCGCGTCGCACGCCGCTTCGCGGGCGACCGCGTATTCACGGACGGCGAGCGCCGCCAGCGGATGAAAGAAGAAGAGACGGTGCGCCAGGGCCGGCACCCAGCCGAGCCAGAGGTCCTTGCGGCGCAGATGGACCAGCTCGTGGCAGAGCGTCATCGCGACCTCGGCCGGCGTCAGCCGCGCGAGACCGGCGCGGGGGATCAGCACGACGGGCGCCGCGAGGCCGGTGACCTGCGGCGTGCGAACCTCGGCCGAGCCGCGCAGGCCCGGCGCCCGGCGCAGCCCGAGCCGCGCGCAGATCTCCGCGAACGCCGCGCGCACGCCCCCCTCCGCCACCGGCTCGGCGCCCCGCACGATCCGCCGCGTGCGCCGGAACTGGCCGAGCGCTTTGACGGCGAGGATCAGCAGCCCCGCGCTCCACAGCGCCACGAGCGCCCAGGCGCCGAGCGTCCGGGGCGAGACGGGCCGCGCCGCGGTCGCCGGCGCTTTCCAGTCCCTGCCGTCGCTGGCAGTCCCTGCCGTCCCTTGTTCGCCTCTTCCGGCGGCACCCCCGGATCGCTGATTGGAAGCAGCTGCGAGACGCGAGCCGCCGGAGCCGGGCCCGCCGCCGGCAGCAGCGGCAGCCGCACCGCCGGCAGCCCCGCCAGCCCCAGCAGCAGCTTGAGGCAGGCCGCCCACCACAGCCCGCAGCGCACGGCGGCCGGCAGGCGCGGAACGAGGCGGCAGACGAGCCACACGGCGGCGACGAAGAGCGCCCCCTCCACCGAGGCGCGCGCCAAGGTCTCGACGATCCCCACGACCCCGATGCCGCTCATGCCTCCTCCTTGCGCTGCGAGTGGAGCTTCGCCACCAGCTCCTCGAGCTCGGCGAGGTCCTCCGCCGAGACCTCGGCCTCCTCCGTCAGGTAGGTCACGAACGGGGAGACGGAGCCGCCCAGGGTCTTCTCGACGAACGACTTCACCACCCCCCGCATCACCTCGCCCGCCGCGGCGAGGGAGGTATAGAGGTAGACCCCCTCGACCTGGCGGCGCTCGAGCCGCCCCTTGGCGCGCAGCCGCTCCATCATCGTCAGCACCGTCGACCGGGCGAGCCCGCGCGGCACGCCATACTCCTCCGCCGCCTCCCCCACCGTCGCGCCGCCGCGCTCCGCCAGGTATTGCAGCAGGGCCAGCTCCTGATCTCCGATCGACTTGGGCTTCATCCAGGGCTCCTCGGGGCGTTGACTACATCTGTCGCCATGCTAACCGTGACGACAGGTGTCGTCAAGGGGTTTTACGGGGGCGGGTGAGAAAAGTTTGGGCGGGGCCGACGTTCTGACTTAGGGTTGCTGCTCGTTCGAAAGGAGACCCCCATGGCGTCCCAAGCCTCCAGCCTCTTCCTCCTCGCCCTTTCCCTGACCGGCCCCCTGCTCGCCGCGGAGCCGGCGCGGCCCGCGTCCCCCCGGCCCGCCGTGGCGCTGCCGGCGGTCGACGAGGCGAACCGCTTCTTCGTGACTCCGATCACCTCGAAGGGAGAGAAGCTCCGCCTCTACACCGACAGCGGCGGCGGCCTGTTCCTCCTCGCCGGGACGGTGCAACGGCTGGGCCTCCCCCATCAAAGTCTTGGCGAAGGGAAAGAGAAGGCCGAAGGAGCGGAGCTGCCGCCGTTCCGCCCGGGGGCCGCGATCCCGCCGCCGCTGCAGAACCACGGCATCCTCTTGATCCTCCCCGCCGGGCAGGAGAAGGGGCTCCCCGGGGCCATGGACGGCATGCTCGGCCAGGCCTGGCTCTCCGGCCGCGTCTGGACCTGGGACTACCCTGCCGGTCGTCTCCTCTGGCACCCCGACGGGGATCTCCCGGCCGTCGACCCGAGCCACCGCGTGAGCCTGGGCTTCCAGACCGACAAAGCCGGCCAGCGGACCGCCGACTTCCCCCGCCTCGCCGCCACCGTCGACGGCGAGACCCTCGACCTCCTCTTCGACACCGGCGCCACGGTCTCGCTGAGCCCCGAGGCACTCGCCAAGCTGGCCGGGATGGGAGAGAAGGGCCCTGCCACGCGGGGGACCAGCTTCATGGCGGCGGTCCACTTCGACGCTTGGCGTCGCAAGCACCCGGACTGGCGGGTGATCGAGAACGCCGACCTCGGGGTCCAGGGCGAGCCGATGATCGAGGTGCCGGCCCTGACCGTCGCCGGATACACCGTGGGCCCCGTCTGGTTCACCCGCCGTCCCGACAGGAACTTCCACCAGTTCATGTCCCAGTTCATGGACCGCCAGGTGGAAGGTGCCCTCGGCGGCTCGGCGCTGCGGTTCTTCCGCGTGACGGTGGACTACCCGCGGGCCGTGGCGGTGTTCGAGCGGCCTTGAGGCGAGGGAGCGCGGAGCGGACGGTTTCTGTCGTCGATGTCCCGTCCCCTCCTCTCTGAGCACCTTGCTAAATGAAGGCAACTACCAAGGAGGAGCCATCATGAGAAAAGTCCTGATCACCGCGTGCGCCGCCCTCTTCTTCTCCATCGCCGGCCTGGCCCAGGCCACCCAGACGCCAAGCCCGGCCCCGCTTTCTCAGGAGGCCTTGGAGGCGATCCTCGGGCAGCCCGCCGTCACGGGTGAGCCGGCGCTGCCACAGACCGCAGAGCTGGCTCTCGCCGCGAAGAGCCCTCTCCCGTTGAAGATCAAGTGCACCGCAGACTGCTTGTACGGTGGCACCATCTCCTGCACCACCGGCGGCTCGTGCAGCGCGGTGGACGGCACCAGTTGCTCGTCGAAAGGACACGTCACCTGTGCAGGCACCACGCATACCTGCAGCAACTGCTACCTCAATTGCCGCTGTGGAGGGAGCTCCGACTCCTTCTGCAGGGCGAACTGCTAGCCGGACGCCGCGATCTCCTCACCAGGAGGCTCTCCGGAGCCCCGGGGGGCGCGGCGGCGGCCTGCGCGTCCAAGGCGTCCCCCGACGGCCTCATCCGTTGCCGCCCGCATGGCGGGCGCGCCGGCCCCTGCACCACGCCGCCGGGCTCGCCATTCCTCGCATCGCTCGTCCGTCCCGGACAGATTCACCTACCCACTAGAATTGACGATCCTGCTGGAAGGCTCTCCCGCCTTCCCGTTCAAAAAGGAGGACACATGAGCTCTTCCGTCCGCTCCGCAGCCATCGTCGTCTTCGCCTTTGTCGCCTGTCTGCTCGCGCTGTCCCCGCCGGCCTCGGCGACGGGGTGCACGGCCAACTTCACCTGCTCGAATGCCTGCTCCATCCTCAGCTTCGAGTGCTCCGCGCCGTACTGTTGCACCTTCAGTTGCTCGACGCAGAACCAGCAGCTCACCTGCACCGGCAACACCACTTGCACCGTGGGAACCAACTCCGTTACCTGTGACGGGGTCCAGCACACCTGCACTGCCAAGCAGTGCTTCCAATACTCAAACGGCATCTCCTGCGGAACCATCAGCAAGACCTGCAACTCGCACTGCGACTGCTAGAGGGAAGGTTTCCCGCCCGGCGGCCAGGCCCGGGCGGGCTCGTTGGCAGGACAGTGCAGGCTCCCAGCTCATCGCATGGCACGTCCTCCGGCCGGCGCCACGGTCTCGCTGAGCCCCGAGGCGCTCGCCAAGCTGTCCGAGATGGGAGATAAGGGCCCCGCCACGCGGGGGACCAGCTTCATCGCGGCGGTCCACTTCGACGGCTGGCGGAAGAAGCACCTCGACTGGCGGGTGATCGAGAACGCCGACCTCGGCGTCCAGGGAGAGCCGATGATCGAGGTCCCGGCGGTCACCGTCGCGGGCTGCACCGTCGGCCCTGTCTGGTTCACCCGCCGCCCCGACAAGAACTTCCACCAAGATGATGTCCCAGTCCATGGACCGCCAGTTGGAAGGAGCCCTCGGCGGCTCGGCGCTACGCTTCTTCCGCGTGACGGTGGACTACCCGGGGGCCGTAGCGGTCTTCGAGCGGCCGTGAGGGGAGACCGGCGGAGCGGGCGGTTTCTGGCGTCGATGTCCCGCGCCCCCCCTCTCCGGGCACCCTGCTAATTGAAGGCAACTACCAAGGAGGAGCCACATGAGAAAAGTCCTGATCGCCGGATGCGCCGCCCTCTTCTTCTCCATCGCCGGCCTGGCCCAGACCGCCCAGACGCCCAGCCCGGCCCCGCTCTCCCAGGAGACCCTGGAGGCCATCCTGGGCAGCCTGCCGTCACCGGCGAGCCGACGCTGCCACAGACCGCAGAGCCGGTCCTCGCCGCGACCAAGCCCCCTCTCCCCTTGAAGTCCACCTGCACCGCCACCTGCTATCTGAGCGGCACCGTCTCCTGCAGCGGCACCACGTGCAGCGCGACGAACGGCAGCAGTTGCTCGTCGAGAGGAAAGGTCACCTGTGGAGGCACCACACATACTTGCAGCAACTGCTATCTCGATTGCCGCTGAAGGCTTCTCCGGCTCCTCGCAGTGCGACTTGCTAACCGGCAGCGGCACGACCCATCGCCTCTTCCTTGCCTGGCACGCCCGGCTCGCCGTCGCGGGCTGGGCGCCGTCCTGAACGTTGACCCCCGCGGCGGCGATCGCAGAACACATGCCCGCCCTTGCATATCTGCAACTACCTTGATCTCGTCCCGCCGACCTGTACATTAGGCCTGTCCGGCGGCGCTCGGACCTTTCCGAGAGACGCCGACCGCCATCGCCCTCCGACTCCAAGGGGCTCAACAGGAAAGGGGGATACTGGCGCCATTCCCTATGGGCTGCTTCCGCCTCGCCGCCATCAAGGATCCGGTCCCGCCAGATCCATTGGCAGCACTTGTAAAGTGCAAACGCATGCATCAATCCGATCGGAAGGTCTAGCTTCCCCCTGCGGACTATGGCTGCAGGAAGACAGGCCATAGACCCAGGTGGCCACGATGCCGCGGCCCAGCGGATACATCGCGCCGAGGAGACTCAGGCAACGAGCACGTAGAGAGTCACGGCAAACCACGGGCTCCGCAAGCACCAGCGTTCGCCGGATCACGCCGGGAGGCCGTCGACCCCTGTCGCGAGTCTCGGCATACCTGCCAGCTCCGAGCTTGACGACTCTCCTTCCAAGCCTAGAGTTTGGTAAGGAGGCAAGGCCATGGCGAAGTCCATTATCACCGTGAAGACCAACGACCTGCCGAAGGAAGTCCGGGAGAAGCTCAAGGCGGGACCCAGCGATGTCCTGCAGTGGGAGGTGGTCGGCGACCACGCGCGGGTCACAGTCACATCGACAGATCTCCTGAGCCTCAAAGGGCGGTTCAAGGTCGGCGCCGGCGATCCCGTTGAGGATGTCAAGCGAGCGCGGGAGTTGATGGGGATCGAAGAGGGATGAGAACGGTCCTCGTGGATGTCAATGTCCTGGTCTCCTTTCTCACCGACAGGAATTCGGAGAGCGAGAAAGAGCCTTTGCTCCTCGTCGGCGCTCGAGAACGGAGCACTCCTTGATGCTGCTGACGATCTCCATCTCGGAGACGATCTACGTCCTGCGCGACCTGTACAAAGTCGATGCACGAGAAATCGCCGACTCCCTGCGAAAGCTGCTGGGCTTGCGGGAGTCACCTCCGGCGGCGAATCTCCTGGAACCTGGTCTTCATTCTCTGGCCGAAGGTGATCCCGAACCTTGGCGATGCCACGATCGCCGCCGCGGCCTCCCAAGGAGGCTATGACGCCGTGGCGACGTTCGACCGGGATCTGCGAAGGAAGTTAGCTCAGCAGGGAGCCGCCTCCTACTGGGCTGACTGAGGCCTGGCCGCCGGCTCAGAGGGGGCGCAACCAATCGCATGGCACGTCTTCCGCTTCGGCTCGCTTGTTCGCGACTCCGGGAAACCCGACACCCTGGCCCGAGCCGCAACTAATCGCATGGCACGTCTCCGGATCGCCGTCGCAGCTTGAAGCCGCTCCTCCCCCAGCTCTCGGGACAGGAGAGCCAAGGGATACGTGTGTCCAGACGAGCCCGGAAGGCGCGAATTCGGGGGCGGCGAGCCGGGAAAGCGGTCTCCAAAAGTCAGTCCGACGACGCCGGGCTCGCCCAAGGAGGCCGGCCCAGGTCACTTCGTGCCCGCCTTTCGCCGCAGTCGCCGGCCGCCGTTCGGCTACGCGTTACTAACCGCATGGCACGTCTTCCTCCCGCAGCAGCACGTCTTCGTCTTCGCACGTCTTCGTCTTCCGTCTTCCGGGCGATCCGATCCGTCTTCGGGCGATCCGGCATTTTGTGCGCGTCGCCCGCAGGGCCTGCGGCCTAGCCTACCTACTTTTGGTCCGCTTTATTGAGCAACTTGTTTTCAAGGCGTAGAGCTCCCTTTCGAAGTCATTTTGTACCAAGAGCTGCTAGGACCGGTACGAAGACCCTTCTGAACAGCCTCCTCGAACAGGAGATCAGGCATCACACGAGACATGTCTGTGTTCCTTACCAAGTTGGGTAGTGAAGACTCTCATTGGTGCTATTTTCAAATTCCGTATGACGGAGGCCATGAGTTCCCGTACCATCGCCCGTGGGTTCTGCTGGCACCGCGACAGATGGGAAGGGGTTATCTGTAACCCGAGGCTTTTCGTAAAGTCGTGCATTCTGCAGCGTGCGCACAAGCTCGTCAAAGCCAAACTCATACTGATCCGGGCGAGAGAAATTTAAGTACGCCTTGGTTTTCAGAAATGTCGGAACTGTCGGTTGCCCCGATTGGCGAATTATCGGAATGACTTTGTTAGAGTCGATTCGCTGGAGTAAGTCTGCTGTAACGATCATTCTTTCGTAATCATTACCACCCACGCCAGCGTTTGCTTTTTCAACATCGCTTCAGCGTAACCATCAAGACTTTGTCTTCGGCCGCGAGTTGGGTTTCCATGAAAAGGGGTAAATCATCGCCTGGCTTTAACTCCATTGATCAAGAATGGCATCCACCGCTTGCCCTAAGTTGAGTTGCAAGGTCAATTCCACTTTTTATGCTCGAGCGAGTCATGCGAGTAGGAAACGAAAGCTTCGGACAGACATTGCGGCGCTCCTAGTCTAATTTTGACAGGGGTGCTTATTGGTTCTGCCGAACGCCATGCCGGCCTGCGGTGGGACCGTGTGACACCCTGGCATCCGCCGACTCGATTGGAGAGGTTAGCCGGCGTTGCCCTGTCGTTTTAGGCATTCCGGAGCGGGTCTGATCCGAGATTCAATCCTGTGAGGGCCCTTCGTATGCCAGCCTGGCGACCTCCCCACAAGCCCAAAGAACCGACTTGAGGCTTTCAGTGCACCGTCCAGCGAGGAGATCTGCCGCATGCCACGCTCCTGATCCAGAATTCGTAGGGGCGATTATAACCATGGAGGTCCACCAAGGGCCATAAATGCCTGGCTCCACGGTTTGAGCAAAACAAGTATTGGAATTGAGCCATCGGCGAACGGATCATCGCCGGAGGAGGCCTTCGGCACAGGAGCCGGCGGCAGATCCCCGACAAGGTGCAGGGCGTGGTGACCGCCACGTCACCTCATCGGATCCACGCCAGTGAGAGTCAGGAGCAGCCCGCAACCAGCCGCCGCTTCGCTTCGTGAAGAAGGACGCTCCCTGCGTCCCTCCGGGACTTCGGAGGGTGGGGGGGGGCGCCGACCAGGCCCCAGCCTGGCTCTATCCCTGCGGCCCTTCGGGCCGCAGCTCCGGACGGTGCGACGCTGTGACGACCGCGACGCTGTGGGCCTGAGCCGCCGACCCGGGTTCATCGTACGCTTACCCTGGCCGGCTGATCTTTAGGCTCCCGCGGAGAGGTTGCCTGTCCGGGGCCGGGGCGACGGGAAGGTTGCCTGCAAAGGTCATCGATCTTATCACTCGCCACCGGCAGGCGACTGGGGTTGGCGCCGAGGGGACCACCCCGGTTGATGTGGTTCATCGCTCTTCCGGCGCGAGGTCCACAGGCCCGAAGGGCCGCAGGGATAGAGCGCGGGGCTTCAGCCCCGGGTCTGCCCGGTTCCCCTCTCCCTCAAAGTCCCGAAGGGACGCTGGGAGCTTCCGGAAGGTTGCCGCCGAACCGAGAGATCCCGGATTCCGAGGTGCCAGGCATCCGCGGGATGTTATGTAGGGCCCTTCGGGCCCGAGACCGACGACGGTGCGGGTCTGAGCGGCGTCAGCCCTGCGCTGGGCTCTCCTGGCCCGTTGGGCCGGTGGGCCGAACGCTCTATCGTAGTCAGATTGAAGGTAGCTGGGCACGAACGAAGGAGCCGCCTTCGTTGGCGAAGCCGGCGCCCGCTCACCGGGGCGCCGCCGGAGCGTCGGGCGGCGAATCAGGACGGGGAGACCGCTGATGCTCGGATGGACCGTCGTCGAGCTGCGCACGAGGTTGACCACGACGTAATAGTTGTAGTTCGTGAAGTCGAACACGGTCCCGGGCGTCGTCGTCCCGGTGATGACCGTCGTGCCGGTGATGGGCCCCACGGTGGCGGTGATCAGGCCCGTGACGGCTCCGGTCGTCCGCGACGACGCGTAGAGGCCGGCCCAGAGACCATTGTTCGTATTGTCATTGCTGCCGACCAGCTCGAGGGTGGTCCAGCCCGGGAAGCCGGTCGAGTCGCTCGTCACGTTGTAGACGATCTGGATACCTCCCGTCAGGGTGCTCGAGTTCGAAAAGGTCACCTTCGAAGCGGTGACCCGCGCCGCGGCTGCCGCGCCGGTCGGCAGGATTGTGCCAGTCGAGCTGATGGAGGTCCAGGTCGAGGCGGCGCTGGCGACGGAAAGGAGGAGGAAGGTTCCGAGGAGATAGGCGGTGAAGCTCTTCATGCATAGGGCTCCTATAGCGAGGATGGCAATAGCGCCATGGCTATAAGATAAAATATTCTCCTGAGCGGAGCAACCCGGTTCCCGCAGCCTTTTCCGCGCCCAAACGTCTCATGGGCCACCAAGCTGCGGCGGAAACGTCCGGCTCTGCCCCAGGTTCCCGGGACCCGTAAAATTTCGCGGTTTCCTGGCGATCCGCCGAGACGATCGAGCGGCGGGGAGGATTTCCGGTGTGTCTTCCCGTATCGCGTGCCGGCCCGCCCTGTTTTTCCGTCCCATGCCTTCAAACATTGTTTTTTCCAAAAAAACAATGTTTGAGCGGCCGAAACATTGTTTAGCCGGGAAAACAATGTTTGAAGCGCCAAAACAATGTTTGAGCCGCCAAAATTGTATCTCTTACAAAAAAACAATGTTTTAAGCCGAAAAACAATGTTATAGGCGTCCGGACGCTGTTTGACGGGGAAGGACGGCCTGGGAGCGACGAGGAGGTTTTTGGAGTTAGTAAGCCGGCGGGACGCCGGCGCTCCCAGGAGGAACGCAAAAAGGGGAACCGGCTGACGGAGCCCTCACCGCCAGGCGAAGAGCGGCTGCTCGTAGTGGGCCACGCGGGTCTCCCGCCCCGCCACGGCCACCTCGGCGAACTGGTGGAGGATGGCCGCGGTGGGGGCGTAGACGACGGTGCCGAGGAGGGCCAGGGCGAGGACGGGGCGGTCGCTTTGGGGGATGGTCTGGAGGAGGAGGTTCTTGGGCTCCAGCAGCTCGGCGAGCGGGACGCGGTAGACGCTCTCGACTTCGGTGGGGTCCGGACGCAGGGGGGCGTCGCCGGCTCCCCAGACGACCACGGGGGTGATCACGAAGCCGGAGCGGGTGGCGAAGTCGTCCAGGCAGCCCAGGATCTCGCCGGGCGGGAGGGCGAGGCCGATCTCCTCCTCGAGCTCGCGCAGGGCTCCGATCTCGGGGGTCTCCCCCGCCTCCAGCCGGCCTCCCGGGAGCGCCCACTGCCCGCCGTGCCGCCGCAGCCCGGCGGCGCGGAGGGTGAGGAGGACGGCGGCGTTCCCTGCTTCGTCCGGCACGACGACCACGGCCACGGCCGCGCTCCGACGCTCGGCGTCCCGGACGCGCCGCCGCTCGAAGCGGGCGAGATGGGCCTCCAGGGTGTCGCGCAGGGATGCGTTGAAGCGGGGCGAGGTCACGATCTCAGAGTATCCCGATGTAAACGCGTTTTCATCCTATCGGCGGCTCGGCCGCTGGGATACAGTCGGGCCGGATACCTCAACGATGACGAAATCCTCTGCATTTTCCTTTCCTGATGGATTCCTCTGGGGCGCGGCGACCTCGGCCTACCAGGTCGAGGGCTCCCCCCTGGCCGACGGCGCCGGACCGAGCATCTGGCACCGCTTCACGCGCACCCCCTGGCTGGTGCCGAGCGGCGACAACGGCGACGTGGCGTGCGACCACTACCGGCGCTATGAGGAGGACGTGCAGCTGATGCGCGGCCTCGGGCTCAACGCTTACCGCTTCAGCATCTCGTGGAGCCGCGTGATGCCGGAAGGGCGGGGGCGGATCAACGAGAAGGGGCTCGACTTCTACCGCCGCCTGGTCGACGCGCTGCTCGAAAACGGCATCCGCCCCAACGTCACCCTCTACCACTGGGACCTGCCGGAGGCGCTCGACAACCTCGGCGGCTGGCTCAACCGCGACGTGGCCTCCTGGTTCGCCGACTACGCCCGCGTGATGTTCGCGGCGCTCGACGACCGCGTGCCGATGTGGGCGACGCTCAACGAGCCCTGGGTGGTGACCGACGGCGGCTACCTGCATGGCGCGCTGGCCCCCGGGCATCGCAACCTTTTCGAGGCGCCGATCGCCTCGCACCACCTGCTGCTGTCGCACGCCGCGGCCCTCGAGGCCTACCGTGCCGAGGGGAAGCATGAGATCGGCCTGGTGGTGAACCTCGAGCCGAAGTACCCGGCCTCGGACAGACCCGAGGACCTCGACGCCACCTGCCGGGCCGACGCCTACATGAACCGGCAGTATCTCGACCCGGTGTTCCACGGCAAGTATCCGGACGAGATGCGGCAGATCTTCGGCGAGGCGTGGCCGGACTTCTCCGCCGAGGATCTGGCGCGCATCCGCCAACCGATCGATTTTCTCGGCGTCAACTACTACACGCGCAATGTGTCGCGTTTCGACGCCACGGCCCTGCCCGTGCAGGCCGCTCCCGTGCGGCAGAAACGCCACGCCTACACGGAGACGAACTGGGAGGTCTACCCGCCCGGGCTCACCGACACGCTGGTCTGGGTGAAGGAGAAGTACGGCGACATCCCGCTCTACATCACGGAGAACGGCGCCGCCTTCTACGATCCTCCAACGGCGGACGGCGAGGTGCAGGACCCGCTGCGGGTGGAGTATTTCCGCACCCACCTGCGGGCGGCGCGCGAGGCGATCGACCGCGGGGTCGACCTGCGCGGCTACTTCGCCTGGTCGCTGCTCGACAACCTCGAGTGGAGCCTCGGCTTCGCGAAGCGCTTCGGCATCATCCACGTCGACTTCGAGACCCTGAAGCGCACCCCGAAGGCCAGCTCGCGGTTCTACGCCGAGGTGATCCGCACGAACGGCGGGAATCTGTAGGGGGACAGCCGAGCCGAGCCGCTACGTTATCGCTCGGGCCAAGCAATGGGGTTGGTGACCTTCTCGAGGCTGCGGTCGATGGGAGGGCCTTGCCTTCGAGAGACGCCCCGCCGTCCCCGTGGCCTTCCGAGGTTCCTCGTTCATCGATGGGAGCGTCTCTACGGACACGTCGTCGTGACGCGTACGATTCCGCATGAGGGACGTCTGGAAACGCGTTATCGCTCGGACCCTCGGCAACGGACCCGTAGAGACGCCCCATCGCATAACGACACCCTCCGCAGGCCACGGGGACGGCGGGGCGTCTCTCGAAGGCAAGGCCCTCCGCACGACCACATCCTCGAGAAGGTCACGAACGCCATTCGGCTGAAGCCTTAACGGCACCCCTTCAGTAGTCGAAAACGATCCGCACCGGCAGGTGGCTCACAAAGACGGCGCGGCCGGTGGTCTGCGCCGCGGCTCCGTCGACGGTGGCGGCGCGGATCGGCCGGTCGTCCGGCGAACGGACGAGGAGGCTCGCCGGGCGGGCGGTGCTTCCACCCCCGCCCAACTCGATCACGATGCGCTCGCCTTCGGCATGCATCCGCACGTCGACCGGACCCTGATAGGTCGCGAGCGGCCCCACGTGCAGCGTCCCGTTTCCGAACCAGCGCCGCGGCACCCCGGCGCCGATCACCAGCGGGCCCTCTTCGGAGTCGTACGCCACGGCGTCGAGGACGGAGCGGATGAAGTCGGAGGCGATCCAGGCGTGCGGCATGTCGCCGATGAAGCGCGGCTTGCGGGGGTCCGTCCCCACCACCTCGGCCCACTCGTTCCAGGCCCCGGGCCGGCGGTCGGCGAGGAAGCGATCGAAGAGGGGGAGGGCGCGCTCGCGCTCGCCGCGGCGGATCAGGGCGCCGAGGATCCGCATCTCGTACGGGGTGTAGTCCTCGCGCGGCTTGCCCACTGATTCGAGATAGCGGTCGAACGTCCGTCGCAATTCGAGCGCCGGAAACAGCGAGCCGAGGTTGAGGGGCGAGACGCCGATCGCCGTCGAGGTGGCGTCGAAGTCGCCGAGCTCGGCCGAGCCGGGAACGAAGTCGATCTTGTGCCCGGCGATCGCGCGGCGGACCGAGGCGGCGAAGTCGCGGCGGAAGATGACGGCCTGCCGGGTGAGCTCGCGGCGGCGCGCTTCGAGGCCGAGCCGGCCGGCGAGGTAGACGGCGTCGTCGAGGCCGCGGAGGGCGAAGAGGTCGTCCCAGTAGGAGTGCATGGGCTTCGCCGAATACCCTTCGTGGCTGATCGATTCGGTGACCAGCCCCGCGAATTCGCCGTGGTTCTCGGCGGAGAGCTTGCCAATGTAGCGGGCCGCGGCGTCGACGTGGGGCCAGAGGCGGCGGACGAGCGCCAGGTCCCCCGTGGTGCGCTCGATCTCGGCGACCAGGTAGATCAGCTCGCCGTGGCTGTCGTTCTCGGGCACGGGATCGGCCCCGCGGCGGTCGACGCAGCAGGGGACCTTGCCGTCCGGATACTGGAAGGGCGCAAACCACTCGGCGAAGCGCTTCGCCTCGTCGGCATGGCCGAGGCGGAGGAGGACGGCCGAGATCAGCGCGCCGTCGCGGATCCAGGCGCGGTCGTAGGAGCGCGAGCCCGGCTCGAGCGCGGCGCCGTCCTTGTGGATCAGCGTCCAGGCGAGGTTGCTGCGGATGGTGCGCGCGAGCTCCGGCGCGCCGGGGATGTCGAGCGCCACGCGGTCGAGCTTCCCGCGCCACTGCAAGGCAATGTGGCGCAGAGCGGCGCCGACGTCCGTCACCGGTTTCGCACCCTTTTCGAGCGGGACCGCGAGGTCGACCATCCGCTGTCTGGAAAGATCGAATTCGAGCGCTCCCGAGGCGTAGCCGAAGTCGTCGCTCACCGCGGTGGGATTTCCATCGCCGAGGCGCAGCACGTCGACCAGGTTCCCCTCGTCGTAGGTGGCGCCGCGGAAGGACTGCGGCGCGGTCAGCGCGCGCACCCGACGCGTCCCGTCCACCACCACCTCGCGGCCGTCGAAGGCGAGGCGATGGATCGGCGCCACGCCGCCCACGGTGTTGAGGAACTGCGTCGAGGGATTGACCTGGAACGGGCGGATTCCCAGGTAGAGCTTGGCCTTGTCAGCGTTGGCGCCGTTCACCCTGTAGCGCAGGAGGAGGAGCGAGGAGTCGGTGACGGCGGCGGTGATCTCGAGGGTGAGCCCGCCCGCCGTCCAGGTGACGGTGGGGATCGGCAGATCGCCGTCGGCCAGCGACTGGCGGGGCGCGGCGTCCGCCCAGGTGAAGACTTTCTCGCCAACCTTCAGGAACGGCTCGATCGAGAAGCCCCCTTTGAACGGCTCGACGTTGCCGTCCTCGCCGATCAGCGCCTCGGCATCGGCCCCGTCGGCGCCGACTACCGTCCAGTACGGCTGCTCGCCGGCGAGGTAGCGCGGAAAGTCGCCGCGCGGCGCGCTCTTCGCCACGGCGGCGAAGAACTCGTTCGGCGTCTGCGCCCACTCCGGCGGCTCGACGTCGACCGATGCGAGCGCGAACCCCTGGCCGCGCCGGCTCCTGCGCATCGCGAGGCGCACCAGGCGGGCCTCCTCGTCGGGCAGGAAGAGGAGCTCGTCGCCGCGGGCGTTCCCCCGCACCTCGCGCACGGTGCGGAAGGTCGTGCCGTCGCGCGAGAGCTCGACGGCGAAGTCGCGCGCCGCATCCTCGGCGTCCCAATGGATACGCAGCCCACCCACCTCGCGGCGGGCGCCGAGGTCGATCGTCAGCGCGCTTCCCCCTTCCCCGCCGCGCCAGGCGCCATGGGTGATGGGGCCGACCGCGGGGGGCGGCAGCTCGGAGAGGGCAAGGTCGTCGATCCACACCGTCCCCTGGCCGCCGGTCGAGGCGGTGACCACGATCTCGATCGCGGCAACGTGGTGGATCTCGCCGCCGCCGAGCGGTCCCCAGGCGAAGGAGATCTGCCGCTTGCGGGTGGCAATCTCCGTCCACTCCTTGGGGTACATGAAGTCGCGGCGGTTCAGCCACCAGACGTTGTCGCCGCTCGCGTCGATCAGCTTCAATTCCAGATTGTTGACCGGCGCGTCGGCGCGCATCGCCAAGGTGAATTCGTAGTTAGCGGGAAGGTCGAGGTCGACCTTGCGGCGCGCGATGGCATATCCCGCGTGGTGCTGGAAATCGAAGTCGAGGCGCATGGCGGAGCCGGAGCGCCCGGCGTCCCGGCCGATCTTCAGCGACACCCCGTCGGACGGTGCCGCGGTCCAGGCGGAGACGGTCGAAAAATCGTCGATCACCCGGCTCTGTCCCCAGAGGGGCGCGACGACGAAAAACAGCAGGAAACCCGCGAGCCGTCTCACTCCTTGATGCTCCCCATCAGCAGCCCCTGCACGTAGTGGCGCTGGAGGAAAAGGAACAGGAGGAGCACCGGCATCACGGTGAGCACCGAGCCCGCCATCATCAGCTCGGTGTCCTGCACGTGCTCGCCGAAGAGGTTGGCGAGCGCCACCGGCAGGGTGTATTTCGAGTCGTCGGTGAGCACCACGAGAGGCCAGAAGAAATCGTTCCAGGTCCCCAGGAAGGTGAAGATGGCGAGGGTCACCAGGATCGGGCGGCAGAGCGGCAGGATGATGGTGCCGAAGATGCGCCCCTCGCCGGCGCCGTCGATGCGGGCGGCGTCGAGCAGCTCGTCGGGGATCGAGAGGGCGTACTGGCGGACCATGAAGATGCCGAAGATGGTCGCCATGGCGGGGAGGATCACCCCCCAGTAGCTGCTGACCAGGCCGAGCTGCCGCATCAGCAGGAAGAGGGGGAGGATCGCCACCTGAGACGGCAGCACCAGGGCGCCGAGGAGGAAGGCGAAGGTGCGGTCCCGCCCCGGGAAGCGGAGCTTGGCGAAGGCGTAGCCCGCCATGGCGTTGAGCAGCACCGAGAAGGCGGTGACGGCGGTCGCGAGCAGCGCGCTGTTGAACAGCACCCGGCCGAGGTTCAGGCGGGTGAACAGCTCGCGGTAGTGCTCGAAAGTCACGTGGCTGGGGAAGAACGGCGGCGGGTCGGAGCTCGCCTCGCCGGTCGGCATCACCGAGGCGAAGATCATCCAGATCAGCGGGATGAGGGTGAGGACCGCCGTGAAGGTGAGGGCGAGGTGGAGCAGGACGCTGGGCAGCCGCCGCTTCATGCGCCTCTTCCTTTCGAAAGCCGGACCTGCAGGGTGGTGGCGGCGAGGATGACGACGAAGAGGACGAAGGCGACCGCCGCCGCGTAGCCGAGGTGCCAGAAGCGGAACCCCTGCTTGTACATCAGGAGCGCGACGCTCAGCGTGCTGTTCAGCGGCTCCCCCTGGCGGGTGAGGACGAACGGCTCGGCGAAGAGCTGGAAGTAGCCGATGCAGGTCATGATCGCCACGAACAGGAAGGTGGGGGCGAGCATCGGCAGCGTCACGTCGCGGAGCGTGCGCCACCAGCCCGCCCCTTCGAGGCGGGCGGCCTCGTAGAGCGACTCGGGGATGTTCTGGAGCCCCGCCGCGAGCAGGATCATGTTGACGCCGAAGTTCTTCCAGATCGAGAGCAGGATGATCGCCGGCATCGCCCAGCGGGTGGTCCCCAGCCAGTCGATCGGCGCGATCCCGATCCAGCCCAGCGCGTGGTTCAGCAGCCCGAAGCGGGGGTGGTAGAGGTAGCGCCAGACGGTGGCGACCGCCACCAGGGTGGTCACCGCCGGAGCGAAGAAGGCGGTGCGGAAGACGCCCGCGAAACGGGTGAGGCGCGACTGGATCATCAGCGCCGCCGCCAGCGAGACGAGGACGGTGAGCGGCCCCCCCACCAGCACGAAGTAGACGGTGTTGCGCATCGCCTGCCAGAAGGTCGAGTCCTGGAGGAGGTGCGCGTAGTTCTCGAAGCCGACGAAGCGGAGGTTCCGCCAGTCGGCGACCGTGTAGAGGTCGAAGTCGGTGAGGCTCAGGAGGAGCGCGGCGGCGATCGGCAGCAGGAAGAAGAGGCAGATGATGGCGAGCCCCGGGCCGACGAACAGCCAGGCCGCCCAGATTTCCGCGGGGAGCGCCCGCCGGCGCCCTTCAGCGGCCATGACCATTCCTCCCGGCCAGCACCTTGCGGCGTTTCTCGAGGATGCGGTCCACCCGGCCGTCGAGGTCGGCGAGGGCGGCGTCGACGGTCGCCCGGCCGCGGATGGCGGGTTCCAGGCTCTGCCAGATCTGGACGCTGATCTCCTCCCACTCCGGGATCTTGGGGGCCGGCACCACCCGCTCGAGCTGGGCGCGGAAGGCGGCGCTCGGCGGGTCGTCCGCCAGCTCGGAGGTTTTCCAGGCGCTCAGGCGGGGCGGCAGGTCGCCGGTGAGCTGGTGGAAGCGGACCTGGATCGAAGGCTGAGAGAGGAACTCGATCAGCTTCCACGACTCGTCGGGGTGGCGCGAGGCGCCGAAGAGGACCAGGCTGGCGCCGCCGGCCACCGACACCCCGGGATAGGTTCCCGCGCCGTCCGGCGCCGGCATCGGCGCCGTCTTCCACTTGTCCTGCATCTCGGGGGGGAGCCGGTGGCGGAACTCGCCGACGTTCCAGGGGCCGGTGATGTAGAAGGCGTATTCGCCGGCGGCGAACGGCTGGTAGACGTTGGGGATCTGGGCGTTGGCCCACGGGGGGGCGAGGCCGCTGCGGTAGAGGCCGACGTAGAAGTCGGCGGCGCGCCGGAAAGCGGGCGAGCGGAAATCGCCGTAGCGGTCGCCGTCGCGCAGCAGCGCGGCCCCCATCTCGCGGCCGAGGATCACCGGCTGCTCGTGCTCGTCGACCGGCAGCAGGACGGCGTAGCGCGTCTTCCCCTCCGCGCCCGGCCGGGCCTTGATCCGGCGCATCGCCTCCAGCCACTGGCTCCAGGTGCGCGGCGGCGAGGGGAAACCGGCCGCCGCCAGCAGGTCCGAGCGGTAGAAGAGGAGGCGGGTGTCGACGTACCAGGGGATGCCGCGGAGGGCGCCGCCGACCACGTTGGTGTCCCAGATCCCCGGGAAGAAGTCGGCCTGGGAGATGCCGGCCGAGCGCCCCACCCGCCCGTCGAGCGGCGCGATGGCGTTCAGGTTCGCCAGCTCCGGTATCCAGGTGTTCCCCACCTGGGCGAGGTCCGGCGTCGAGTGGCCGACGCAGGCGGTGAGGATCTTCTCGTGGGCGTTGAGGAAGGGGATCTGTTGCACCACCACGCGGATGCCGGGGTTGGCGCGCTCGAACTCCGGGATCAGCTCCTTGACCACCTCCCCTTCGCGCCCCAGAGCCCAGAAGCTCAAGGTGACACCGGCGTCCTGCCGGGCGCAGGCGTCCAGGCTTCCCCCGGCCAGCGCCAGGAGCAGGACCGCCGCGAGCCGGCGCCGGCCGTTCAAGGCGCGGGGGCCCCCTCCAGCCAGCCGCCCGTGAAGCCGGCGCGCTGCAAGCCGAGCACGATGTGGGGGTTCTTCCGCATCGTCTTCCAGACCAGGCCGCTGCGGTGATTCTCGATCATGGCGACGATCGGACCCTCGTCGATCCCCAGGTAGTCGGTGTCGAACCAGCCGCGCTCGGGATCGACCTTGCCGCTCGTCACCCCCCGGCTCGTGCGCAGGGTCGGATTGAAGGCGTCGAGGAATCCGTACTTCGCATACAGCCGGTCGCCGTAGCGGCTCTTCATCTCGCGCAGGGCGGCAAGCGACAGCTCCGGCGTGAAGACGATCGACGAGATCGCGGCGGTCGGCGTGATCGTGCCGTCGTCCTGCCCCTCCCCCTGGGTCGCGCCGCGCGCCGCGTAGCCGTAGAAGGTGCGCTGCCGGCCGTCGATCGTCAGCGTCGCGTCCATCGGGCCGTCGCAGGCCGACAAGCCCCAGATGCGGTCGCCGTAGTCGCGATAGCCGTTCGGATTGGCGACGGCGAAGGCGTGCTGGGCGATCGTCGCGCGGCGGGAGTTTTCAAAATAGTCGAAGCCGGCGCCGCGGCTCTTCGTCACCGCGTCCTGGATGCCGCGAAAGTCGATCCAGACGTGCGAGAACTGGTGGCCGAAGAGGGGGGGGAAGAGGATGTGCTCCTGGCCGTAGAAGGTCCCCCAGCGGTCGGTCTTGTGGTATTCCGTCCAGGCGTCCGGAGCGACCGGATGGGTCGGCGACCCGAGGGCGAGGACGAGGACGATCATCGCCTCGTTGTAGCCGCGCCAGTCGTAGCCGTGGAACCCCTCCTCGGGGGTCCAGCCCATGCTGATCGCCGGCTTCCGCGCCTGCTCCCAGGGCCAGTCGACGCGCCCGTAGAGCTCCTCGGCGGCGGCGCGGATGGCGGTCTCGGTCGCGTCCTTGCGGTCGAAGTACGACTCGGTGAAGAGGACCCCCGCCATCAGCAGCGCGGTGTCGACGGTCGACAGCTCAATCTTCTCGAAGCGCTCGCCCGTCTTCATGTCGAGGAAGTGGTAGAAGAAACCTTTATAACCCGAGACCCCGCGCGCCGCGTCCCCCTGCTTCAGGGCGAGCAGCGAGCGCAGGGTGGCGAGGGTCCGCCCGGCGGCCTCCGCGCGGGTGACGTAGCCGCGCTCGGCGCCGATGCCGTAGGCGGTCAGCCCGAAGCCGACGGCGGCGATGCTCGAAAAGGACGGGGTCGGCGCGCGGTCGGGGATCAGCTGCGTGTGCGGATCGGCGAGGTCCCAGAAATAGTGGAAGCTGCGGCGCTCGACGTCGTCGAGGAGGGCGGCGTCGTCCATCCTCGCCGACGCCGCAGGTGCGGCGGGCGAGGCAGGAGAGGCCAGACGCGGTGGCGCGCCGGCGCAGGCGAGCGGCACGCAGGCGAGCAGGAGCAGGAGCAGGAGGGCGGGTGCGATCTTCAGGCTGTGGGGCATGGGCCCTCCATCGTAGTCGATTGCGCCATCGCGGCTGAACGGGGATCAGAAAAAGGGGGCGGGCTCGAAGGCCCGCCCCATGATGTGTAACAGCTGTGGTGCTGTCCGCGCAAAAAGCGGTCAGAAGTTGATCTTGAGCCCTACCTGCTCGCGACGTCCGAGGTTGGTGACGCAGGTCGGCTGACCGAAGGTCGGGTTCCCCTCCGGCGGGATGAAGTTGTTGAGACAGCCGTAGCTCGCCCAGTTGAAGGCGTTGAACACCTCGCCGACGAGGCCGACCGAGAAGTCGTGGCCGACGCGGACGTCCTTCTCGAGGCGGAAGTCGACCGTGCGGTCGGCGAAGCCCCAGGTCTTGTCGGGATAGATCGAGTTGAGGAACGGGTGGGTGCGCTCGCGCGCCGGCAGGTCGAACCCCTGCGAGAAGTCGAGGACGTTGGTGGCGCCCCCCGAGCCGAGCGAGATGGTGGTGGCGAAGCGCACGTCCCAGGGCAGGCCGAAGGTGCCGTTGGCGACCACGCGGTCCTTCTCCGAGCCGGGGACGGCGTGACGGCCGTAGGCCGCGGCGCTCGGGAAGTCGAGGCTGAACAGGTCGTTGCCGGTCTGCTCCGCCTTGGCGTGGGTGTAGGCGAGGTGCACCCCCCAGCCGTCCGAGTACGGGCGGTCGATGGTGAGGAACCCGGCGCTGTACCAGTAGTCCTTGCCGTTGGGGTCCGAGATGATCACGTTGCCGTAGCCGGGGACCAGCGCCTGGCAGCAGAGGCCGCTCGCCGACAGCCAGGTGAAGCCGTGATAGCCGCGGACGCCGTTGTAGCTCAGCGACCCGACCCACTTGCCGATCGATTGCCGGATCCCCAGGTTCCACTGGTTCGAGTAGGGGGGCTTGGTGTTGTTGTTGAGCAGGTAGATTTCGGGATGAGTCGCCCCCGACGCGATCAGGGCGCGCAGCCCGTCCGGGGTTCCGTAGCGCGGGTCCCACTGGATCGTCCCCGGCCGGCCGTCGGGCGAGAACTGGATGTTGTAGGTCGGGTACTGCAGGCGATAGCGCTCGTCGAGCGTGGCGTTCAGGAAGAGCCGGTCGAAGTAGCGGCCGGCGCCGCCGAAGAGGATGCTCTTGCCGTTCCCCGTCAGGTCGTAGGAGAAGCCGAGGCGCGGCTGGATCTCGTTCTTGTACTGCGAGCGGTTGTTGCCGTTCGAGAAGTAATTCGGGTCCACCTTGCCGGCGAGCGCCGCGGCGATATTCGCCGGGGTCACGTAGTCCTGGTCGAGCTGGCTGGTCTCGTAATCCCAGCGCAGGCCCAGGGTGAAGGTCAGGCGCGGGTTGACGATCCAGCTGTCCTGCCCGTAGACGCCGTACTCGTTGTTGTTGGTCGACAGCTTCGGGTTGCCGAAGCCGAACAGCGCCTGGTAGGGCTCGGCGAAGGTGAAGCCGTTCGCCGGATCGTTGCGGTAGTCGTACTCGGGGTTGCCGGTCAGGCTCTTGTTGATGTTGTAGCGCATGCGGTCGGCGTTGAAGCCGGCCTGGAGGTTGTGGTCGCCGCTCTTCGTCTGGGTGGCGGCGAAGCTGTAGTCGTCGCGCAGCTCGAGCCGCTGCTGGTCGAACTTCTGGGTGGTGCTGTTGCCGCCGATGCGGATCACCCCTTCGAAGTTCATCCCCGGCAGGTTGGGATTGAGCGGCGTCGGGTTCCAGTAGTAGTCCTGCAGGCTCAAGGTCGCGATGTTGAGCGCCTGGCTGTTGTTCCAGGTGTCGCGCAGCGTCCCGCCGTAGACCGCGTTCTTGAGGTCGGTCGCCGACTGGAACGACGTCTGGCCGCCGAAGTCGCGCGTCTCGTGCTCGTAGCGGTAGTTGCCGCTGAAGTCGACGAGCTGGTTTTCGATCGGCTGCCAGCTCAGCTTGCCGAACCCGAGGTACTCCCGGAACGGGCTGGGGAAGTTGCCGGTGTACTGGCCGAACTGGTTGAGGAAGTTGCCGTTGCCGACGGTGACGCCGGTCGTCGCCTTCTCGTCGTCCCCCTCATAGGAGAGGAAGTAGTGCAGCTTGTCCTTGATGATCGGGCCGCCGATCGAGAAGCCGGGCTGGTTGCGCTCGTAGCTCGAGTTGGTGGTCAGCGTCGAGTACTGGAACCCCTTGGGGAGCGGCGCCACCCACTGCTTCGGCTGGTAGAACCAGAACGCCTGGCCGCGGATCTCGTTGCCCCCCGACTTGGTGACGGCGGTGATGATGGCGCTCGCCGCCTTGTCGTACTGGGCGCTGTAGTTCTGGGTGACGACGCGGAACTCCTGCACGGCGTTCTGCGGGAACGGGTTGCCGCGGCTCGAGTCCTGGCCGACCAGGCCGCCCTGGAGGACGTCGTTCTTGAAGCTGACGCCGTCGATGAAGACGTTGGTCTGCTCGGCGGGCTGGGCATCGCTCGAGATCACCTTGCGCTGCGGATCGGTCGACAGGTGGATGCCGGGCGCCAGGGTGGCGAAGTTGAGGAAGTTGCGGTCGTCCTGCGGCAGGTTCTCGATCTGCTGCGTGGTGACGTTGGTCGACGCCTCCGAGGTCCGCGTGTCGATCAGCTGCTCGCCGGTGACGGTGATCGATTCGCTGATCACCGAGGTCGGGGTCAGCACGAGGTCGACCGTCACGTTCTGGCCGACGAGGACGCGCGCCGTCCACGACTGCGGGTTGAAACCCTCGGCCGAGACGGTGAGCTTGTATTCGCCCGGGGTGAGGCCGCCGAGCTGATAGGAGCCGTCGGCCGCGGCGGTCACGCTGGTGGTGAACCCCGAAGCGGTGCCGACGGCGTCGATCTTGATCCCGGCCAGCGCGGCCCCCCCCTGGGCCGTCACCTTGCCGCGGATGGTCGCCGTCGACGTCTGGGCGAACGCGGCCACCGACAGAGCGCCGGCGAGCAGCGCGAACAGAAACGATTTCAGCATCAACCTCATGGCGCTCATGGCATCCCTCCTTGTCCCACCTGTACGTTCATTCCGAAGCTCCTCCTTGCAGTAAGACTTCCGATTTCAAGGTCATCTCTTCCAATCCTTCCGGTCCGGGATCCGGCGCGCCGCCGCAGGAGCCGCGCACCACCAGCGTGGTGGCCACCGTCTCCCGGCGCCGTTCGTGCTCGTTCTTGTGCTCCACCGCGTGGAGCAGCCGCTCCATCGCCCGCGTGCCGAGCTCCGCGATCGGCACGTGCACCGAGGAGAGCGGCGGGGTGAGGTAGCGGGCGATCGGGATGTCGTCGAAGCCGGCGAGGGCGACGTCCTCCGGGACCCGCACCCCCGCCGCGCGCAGCGCGAACAGGCAGCCGATCGCCATCGAGTCGTTGGCGGCGAAGACCGCCGTCGGGCGGGGCTTCAGGGTGAGCAGGCGGCGCCCCGCCCGGTACCCCGACTCCTCGCTGAAATCGCCGCCGATCTCGAGCGGCCCGGCGGCCTCGAGCCCCCCGGCGCGCAGGGCGTCGCGGTAGCCGCGCAGCCGCTCGCGGGCGTCGGAGTTCTCCTCCGGGCCGCGGATCATGGCGATGCGCCGGTGCCCCAACCCCGCGAGGTGCCGCACCATGGCGAGTGCCCCGCCGTGGTTGTCCGTATTGATGGCGTCGAAATTGAGCCCCGCGGCGGCCCCGGACGTCTGCGGCGTCTGCGAATCGATCCGCGTGTTGAGGAGGACCACGGGGAGGGTCTCGGGGAGGTTGCGGCGCAGGGTCTGGGCGTCGACGTCCGGGGAGAGGACGATCAGCCCGTCCACCCGCCCGCGCAGGGCGCGCAGCACGGCCTCGATCTCGGCGCGGTCGCTGTGGAAGCCGGAGATCAGCACGTGCAGCCCGTTGCGGCGCGCCGCCTGGTCGATGCCACGGATCACCTCGGAGAAGAACTCGCCGTAGAGGTCCGGCAGCAGCACGCCGATGGTGTCCGTCTGATTGGTGATCAGGCTGCGGGCGGCGCCGTGGGGGACGTAGCGCAGCCGCTCGATCGCCTCCAGGATGCGGCGCCGGGTCTCCTCGGCGACCGGCCCCTTGTCGTTGAGCACCCGCGACACGGTGGCGATCGACACGCCGGCCTTGAGGGCGACCTCCTTGATGGAAGCGCTCAACCCAACCCCTCGCGGCGATGCAGGCGAACCGGAAAAGAAGGCACGATGGCTCCTGGACGGATGTCCAAAGGGCTATGTAATCGTTTACAGCTCGGAACCGTAACAGCGGCGCCGCCGGATTGTCAAGAAATCGGCGTCCTTTCCGTAACGTCCTGCTGGAAGAAAGTCAGCCCAGAGGGGGGCTTTTCTCCTCCCCCTGAGGGCGGGGGAGGGTTGGCCAGGGGGAGGCCGGGAGGGGGCGCTCCAACCGAGGAAGCGTAACAGGCCTGCGAGCGCCCCCTCCTGGCCTCCCCCGAGTACGGGGGAGGAAAAAAGCAGCAGCCCCTCTCCGCCGCAGGGATCGGGGGGCCTACCCCTTGGGGCGCAGGCGGTAGGCTTCGCGCTGGGCCTTGGTGAGGATCTTGCTGCGCCGCTTCTCCTGGAGGCGCGCGAGCTCGTCCTGGCGGACGTGGAGATGGCGCTGCTCCCCCGCGAGCTTGCGGTAGCTCTCGAGGCGTTCGGCGGGCAGCTCGCCGCCCGCCACCGCCGCCGCCACGGCGCAGTCGGGCTCCCCCTGGTGCTTGCAGTCGCCGAAGCGGCATTGCGCGGCCAGCGCCTCGATCTCCGGGAAGACGGAGTCGACCCCGATCTCCCCCTCCCAGAGCTGGATCTCGCGCAGCCCCGGGGTGTCGATCAGCAGGCCGCCGGCCGGCGCCAGGAAGAGCTCGCGGTGGGTGGTGGTGTGGCGGCCGCGGTCGTCCCCCTCACGGACGGCGCCGGTGGCCTGCGCCTCGCGCCCGAGGAGACGGTTGATCAGGGTCGACTTGCCGACCCCCGAGGAGCCGAGGAAGCCCACCGTAGCCCCCGGGACGACGTAGGCGGCGAGCTCGCCGCACCCCTCCCCCGAGCGCGCGCTGACGCGGTGCACGGGGACTCCCATGGCGATCGCCTCGGTCTCGAGCAGGCACCGCTCGGGCTCGGCACAACGGTCGAGCTTGTTGAGGACCACCACCGGCCGGGCGCCGCTGTCCCAGGCGGCGGTCAGGTAGCGCTCGATGCGGCGGGGATTGAAGTCGCCGTCGAGGCCGGAGACCAGGAAGATGACGTCGACGTTCGCCGCCACCACCTGCTCCTCGGTGCGCTCGCCGGGGCTCTTGCGGGAGAAGCGCGACTTCCGGGGGAGGATGGCGTGGATGCGCGCCCGCCCCTCCCCCGCCGGCGGCTGGATGGCGACCCAGTCCCCCACCGCCGGCGCGCCGAGGCTCCCCGGAGCTTTCAGCTCGTGCCGCAGCCGGCCGGAGAGGTCGGCGTAGTGCTCGGCCTCGCCGGTCGAGATCTGGTTGAGCCCCTTCTGCGCCACCACCCGCGCGGGTACCAGCCCCTGCTCCGCGTACGGCGCGAAGGCCGCCGCGAAGAAGTCGTCCCAGCCGAGCTCTTCGAGGGTCAAAAGGTCACTCGCGTCCATCTCGTAGGCCCTGCGCAGCCACCGCCGCACCTCGTCGTCGATCTCGGTGAGGCTCGCGATCGGGATGCGGTGGCTGATGCGGTCCTTCTTGGCGAAGCCGCCGGTGTCGATCAGCCGGCCGGAGACCGGGGTGTCGCGGAGGGCGAGGCCGAGGTCGATCCGCGTCTTCGTGGTGGGCTTGATCTGGGCGAAGACGTGGTGGCGGTAGAGGGGGACCATGGTGGCGCAGGGGCAGGCCTTGACGTCCGGCGCCAGCTCCAGGCCGAGCCGCAGCAGCTCGTCGTAGATCGGCCGCAGCGCCGCCTTGCCGCCGGCGTACATCGCCTCCACCGACTCGACGGCACGGCGGAGGTACCCTTCCGGGTCGTCGTCCTCCGTGGACAGGCCCATCGAGCGGGCCACGATCCAGGTCGCGGAGTTCGTCCCCAGGCCGTGCTCCGCCTTGAGCCAGGCGGCCCGCTCCTTCTCGTTCCCCTTCTCCATCGGCGGCCCCTGCTGGGCGAGCAGCCGCAGCCAGTCGTCGAGCGAGCGGCCGGTCTTCTGCGGCAGGGTGTCGATCCAGTTGCGCAGGTAGGCGACGCTGGGGTGGACGCTGTAGAGGGGTGCCGGAGCGGATCGGGTCATAACCGGGATTGTAGGGCCACTCGACAGAACTTTGCCGTTCCCGGTCCGTAAGCCAGCCTTCGGGGAGGCGTGCCCGGACGATACGCCGCCAAAATCCGCCGTTCGGCGAATGGAGCCAGGGCCGGCCCGCCCCTACCCTTGAGCCTGCATGGAAAGGTCCGGAGGAGAACTATTGATGACATCCGTCCACCGCCGCGAACCCCGCAAACCGCGCGCGAGGATCGCGCTCGGCCTCTCGCTGTTGTTCGCAGTATCCCTGGGAGCCGGGGCGGCCCGCGCCGCGGAGCCCGCGCCTCCGCCGCAGGCGCTGACCCTGCAGCAGGCGCTGCGCCGCGCTCTCGAGGCGAACGCCAGCACGGCCACCGCCCGCTCGCAGGTGACCGCCTCCGAAGCCCAGGTGCGCCAGCTGCGCAACTCGATCCTGCCCCACTTCGACCTCGACACCGCGGTGACCCGCAACAGCCAGGAGGTCGCCTTCGACGTCAACGGCTTCCGGGCGACCCTGCTGCCGCTCTGGGACTGGAGCGCGCGGATCAACCTCAGCCAGCCGATCTACGCCGGGCAGCGCGAGCACATGGCGCTGCGCCAGGGGCGGCTGACGGTGACCAGCAACCAGGCGGCGGTGCGCTCGGCGGAGGACATGGTCCTGCTCGCCACCGCCTCCGACTACCTGGGGATCCTCCAGGGGCAGGACCTGGTCGCCGTGGAGCAGAAGAACCTCGAGCTCGCCGGCCGCCGCCGCAAGCAGGCGCAGGCCTTCTACGAGGCGGGAGAGCAGACCAAGGTCGACGTGCTGCGCGCCGACACCGATTCGAAGGCCGCCGAGCGCGCCCTCGCCGAGGCGCAGAGGAGCCGCGACGTCGCCTCGAGCCGCCTGCGCCTCGACATCGCCCTCGACCAGCCCGCGGCGCCGCTCGCGCCGATCCAGGCCCAGGCGCCCAATCTCAAGTTCCCTCCCCTGCCGCCGGCCGAGACGCTGATCGCCGACGCCGAGGCGAGCCGCGCCACCGTCCAGCGGGCCCAGCTGGCGCTCGAGATCGCCACCCTCGAGACCCGCAAGCAGGGGGCGGCCCGGCTGCCGACCGTGCGCGCCGAGGGGGACATCCTGCGCCAGCGGACGACCTTCCCGGCCGACCAGACGGCGGCGCTCACCATCCGGCTGACCATGCCGATCTTCGACAGCGGCGAGATCTCGGCCAAGGTGGCGGTCGCCCGCGAGGCTCAGCGCCAGGCCGAGATCGCCCTCGCCCAGGCCAGGCGGCAGGTGCGCGAGGACGTGCTCCAGGCGCTGCTCGACCTGAAGACCGCCGAGACCGACCTCGCCCTCGCCAAGGAGCAGCTCGCCGCCGCCGAGGCCGAATACAACCAGAGCTTCGAGCTCTACCGGGCCCAGGAGGCGACCTCGCTCGACCTGCAGACCTCCGAGACCTCCCTGGCGTCGGCCCGCCGCGCCGTCGTGAATGGCACCGTGAACCGCGACCTGGCCGAGGTGAACGTCTGGTCCGCGGCAGGAACCCTGAAGAAGATGATCCTCGAGGAGGGGGCGCAATGAGCGCATTCGTACTGAGAAGGACACACATCACGCTCGCCGCGGCCGTGCTGCTGGCCGCCGGCTGCGCTCGCAAACCGGCGGACAAGCCCGCCGAACCGCCGGCCGCCTCCGCGGCATCGTCCGCCGCCGCGCCGGCTCCCGCCCTCCCCGCCGACGTGGCGGGGCTCGCCACGCCGGACAAGGCAGCCGCGGCGGCACCGGGCGGCACCGCCGCTCCGGCCACCCCGGCCGCGCCCGGGGGCGCCACCACTCTCGCGGCCCTCCAGCCGACCGGCGAGTTCGTCTCGCCGTCGCGCTCCGAGGTCGCGCCCAAGGAGCCCGGCCGGGTGGCCGCGGTCTACGTCGACGCCGGCTCGCGGGTCTCCCGCGGCCAGCCGCTGCTGACCCTCGAGACCGACTATTTCCGGATCGACGTCCAGCGCGCCACCGCCGACCTCGCGCGCGCCAAGGCCGCCGAGGAGGAGGCGCGGCGCGACTTCGAGCGCAAGAAGGGGCTGCTCGGCAACGAGTCGATCCCGCAGGCGACCTTCGACCGCTCGCAGTCGGCCTACTCGCAGGCGCAGGCCGCGCGCGCTTCGGCCGAGGCCGCCCTGTCGCTCGCCCGGCAGCACCTGGACGACGCCGTGATGCACTCGCCGATGACCGGCGTCGTCTCCGAGCGCCGCACCGACGTCGGCCAGCGCCTGGGCGAGGCCGGCGTCGCCTTCGTCATCGAGCAGACGGCGCCGCTCAAGCTCCGCTTCAGCATCCCCGAGCGCTATCTCGGCGAGCTGAAGACGGGGCGGACGGTGACCGCGCACGTCGACCCCTACCCCGGCGAGACGTTCACCGGGCGGATCAAGACGGTGGGCGGGGTGATCGATCCGGCGACCCGCACCTTCTTCGCCGAGGCCGAGTTCGCCAACGCGGACGGCCGCCTGCGCCCGGGCCTCTTCGCCCGCGTCGATCTGGGAGCCCGCTAGAGGGAAAAAGAAGGAACACCAAGCCATGCAAAAACTCGCCGAGCTCTGCATTCGCCGTCCGGTCTTCGCGACGGTGCTCGTCCTCGCTCTCGTGGTGGTGGGCTTCTTCGCCTACAACCAGCTCGGGGTGGACCGCTTCCCGAAGGTCGACTTCCCCTTCGTGGTGGTGACCACCACCCTCCCCGGCGCCGCCCCCGAGGAGATGGAGACCGAGGTCACCGACAAGATCGAGGAGGCGGTCAACACCATCTCCGGCATCGAGCAGCTGATCTCCACCTCCTCGGACGGCGTGTCGCTGGTGCAGATCCAGTTCGCCCTCGAGAAGGACCCCGACGTGGCGGCCCAGGAGGTGCGCGACAAGATCAACCGCGTCCTCGCCGACCTCCCCAAGGACTCCGATCCGCCGATCATCGAGAAGCTCGATCCCGACGCCGACCCGGTGATCTCGATCGCCCTCTCCGGCCCCGCCTCGCAGCGCGAGATCTCCGAGTACGCCGACCGCGTGCTCAAGCGGCGCCTGGAGACGGTGTCGGGGGTCGGCCAGGTCAAGCTCGTCGGCCAGCGCCTGCGCCAGATCAACGTGGTGACCGACACCCAGAAGCTCAACGGCCTCGGGCTCACCTCGGCCGACGTGGTCAACGCGCTCGCCACCCAGAACGTGCAGATCCCGGGCGGCAAGATGACCCAGGCGAAGCGCGACCTGACGCTGCGCACCTACGGGCGCGTCGCCACGCCGGCCGACTTCGCCCGCCTGCCGGTGACCACCCGCAACGGCTACCCGGTGAAGATCGGCGACGTGGCGACGATCGACGATGGCGTCGAGGACGCCGAGTCGATCGCCAGCGTCGGCGGCAAGCCCGCCGTGGTGCTGCAGATCCGCAAGCAGTCGGGGACCAACTCGATCGCGGTGGTCAACGAGATCAAGGAGCGCTTCGCCGAGCTCAAGGCGCAGCTCCCGGCCGGCTGGAAGGCGGAGATCGTCCGCGACCAGTCGAAGTTCATCGTGGCGGCGGTCGACGCCGTCAAGGAGCACCTGGTCGTCGGCTCGATCTTCGCCTCCTTCATCGTCTTCGTCTTCCTGCGCCGCTTCCGGCCGACGCTGATCTCGGCAGTCGCCATCCCCAGCTCGCTGATCGCGACCTTCGCGGCGATGAAGTACATGAACTTCACGCTCAACGTGATCACGCTCCTCGCGCTGACCCTCGCGGTCGGCATCGTGATCGACGACGCGGTGGTGGTGCTCGAGAACGTCTTCCGCTTCATGGAGGAGAAGCAGCTCACCCCCCGCGAGGCGGCGATCCAGGGGACGCAGGAGGTCGGCCTCGCCGTCCTCGCCACCAGCCTGTCGCTGATCGCCGTCTTCCTGCCGGTCGCCTTCATGGGCGGCATCGTGGGGCGCTTCATGTACTCCTTCGGCGTCACCATGGCGTTCGCCATCGCGGTATCGCTGCTGATCGCCTTCTCGCTCACCCCGATGCTCGCCTCGCGCTGGCTGAAGGCGGAGGACGCGGGGGACGGCCACGGCTCCCGGCAGAAGGGCTTCTACGCCAGGATCGAGCGCGGCTACCTCCGTCTGCTCGACTTCTCGATGGCGCACCGCTGGGTGGTCGTCGTCGCCATGGTGCTCGTCTTCTTCTCGATCGTGCCGCTGTTCATGGCGGTGAACAAGAACTTCCTGCCCAACGACGACGAGTCGCAGTTCCAGGTCATCGTGCGCGCGCCGGAAGGGGCGAACCTCGACGCCACGCAGAAGATCATGGAATCGATCGCCAGCCGCGTGCGCGCCCTCGAAGGGGTGGCGACGACGGTGGTGACGATCGGCGACGATCCGCAGCGGACGCTCAACCTGGGGTCGATCTACGTCCAGCTCACCGACCCCAAGAAGCGCAACGTCGACCAGTTCCAGGTCATGCAGCGGGTGCGCAGCGAAATCCTGCCGCAGTACCAGGCGCTCAAGCTGCGCGCCCAGGTGGTGCTCGTCTCGGCCTTCGGCGGCGCGGTGAACAACGACATCCAGTTCTGGATCGGCGGACCCGACCTCGCCAAGCTCGACCAGTACGCGCAGCAGCTCAAGGCGGCGCTCCAGAAGGTGCCGGGGACGACCGACGTCGATACCAACTTCATCGTCGGCAAGCCGGAGCTCGGCGTGCGGATCGACCGCGACAAGGCGGCCGACCTCGGCGTGCGGGTGCAGGACATCGCGAGCTCGCTGAACGTCCTGGTCGGCGGCCAGAAGGCGACCTCCTACTTCGAGGGAGGCGAGGAGTACGAGGTCCACGTGCGGGCGGACGAGGCCGACCGCGACAACCCGGCGGCGATCGCCGCTATGGAGGTGCCGGCGGCCACCCGCGCCACGGTGCCGCTGCGCGACGTCGTCAGCCTCCAGGAGGACGCCGGCCCGTCGCTGATCAACCGCCTGAACCGGCGCCGGCAGGTGATGGTCACCGCCAACATGCGCCCCGGCTTCTCGCAGCAGGCGGCGATCGACGCCCTCACCAAGACCGCCACCGACCTCAAGCTGCCGGCCAGCTATTCCTACGGCCTGAACGGCCAGTCGCGCGAGCAGGGGAAGGCGGCCGCCGCCTTCGCCACCGCGTTCCTGCTGTCGATCATCTTCATGTACCTGATCCTCGCGGCGCAGTTCGAGAGCTGGCTCCACCCGATCACCATCCTCCTCTCGCTGCCGCTGACGGTGCCGTTCGCCCTCCTCTCGATCCTGGTGCTGCACCAGTCGCTCAACATCTTCTCGTGCCTCGGGGTGCTCGTCCTCTTCGGCATCGTGAAGAAGAACGCGATCCTGCAGATCGACCACACCAACGGGCTGCGGGCGAAGGGGATGCCGCGGGCGGAGGCGATCCGCGAGGCGAACCGCGACCGGCTGCGCCCCATCCTGATGACCACCCTCGCCTTCGCGGCGGGCATGGTCCCCCTGGTCGCCTCGAGCGGCACGGGAGCGGGGACCAACCGGGCGATCGGCTCGGTAATCCTCGGCGGCCAGCTCATGTCGCTCGTCCTCACCCTGGTCGGCACCCCGGTCGCCTACAGCATCTTCGACGACTGGGCGAACGCGCACCTCCTCCAGCGCGTCCGCAACTGGTTCCCGCGGCGCGCCCCCCGGGAGAAGTCCGTGGTAGGAGACGCGGCGCCGGTCGCCGACTGAGGCAGGAGATCTGAGGCGGATCGAAGCCGGGCCGGTCGGGAGACCGAGCCCGGCTTTTTCATTTCACGGGCACGTCGCGAACGCCGAGGTGTCCTGCACCGGCCGGAAGGCCGTTCCCTGCGGGTTGTTGTATGTCTTCGCCGTCCCGGTCATGGTGTCGGTCACGGTGATGCTCACCTGCACGTTGGTCAGCCCTCCGGCGTAGACCCAGAAGCGCTGGTTGAGGGTGCAGGCGTTGAGAACCTTGATCACCATCTCGACGTTCGAGGCGGCGAAGAACCAGAAGTAGCCGGTGTCGGGGGTGAGCGCGACGGCCTGGCCGGCTCCCGTACGGCCGTCGGGGGTCTTCCAGGTGACGTCGACCCGGAAGCGGCTGGCGCTCAGGCAGAGGTTGGTGGCTCCCGCGAGGCAGGAACTGGCGGCGACCGATGCCACGTCCTCGGCGGTGCGCTTCGCCACCGCAGCGACCTCCTCCGGCGCCGCGCTCGCCCCCGCCGTGCAGCCGCCGAAGGCCGCGGTGTCCTGGATGGGCTGGAAGGCGGTCCCTTGCGGGTTGTGGTAGGTGCGCACGGTGCCGGTCTGCACGTCGGTCACCGCGACGTCCACCTGGACGTCGGTCAGGCCTCCCGCGAAGACCCAGAACTTCTGGTTCACCGTGCAGGCGTCGAGCACCTTGACGACGGCCTCGACGTTCGCGGAATCGAAGAACCAGAAGTAGCCGGTGTCGCCGGTGAGCGGCACCGCCTGGCCGGCGCCGCTGCGGCCGTCGCGCGTGCGCCAGCTCATCTCGACCTTGAAGCGTCCGCCGGCCACACAGAGGTCGGTCGCTCCCGGCAGGCAGACGCCCCCCCCGGGTGCGGCTCCCGCCAGCAGGGTAACGCCGGTGTAAGGGCGGCTCGCCCGCAGGCCGACGTAGTAGGTCCCCGCCCGCGGCGCGGCGATGGTCACCGACTCCTGGCTCCCGGCGTGGGCCGACGCGGCGTCGAACGCGGTCGTGGTCGGCGCGGCGCCGAAGCGGACATAGAGGTCGACGTCCCCCGTCCCCGCCGTGCCGCCGCTCCCGCTGGTCGTCGAGAGGGTCAAGGCAGGCGCGCCGGCGCCGACCGTCATCGTCCAGTAGACGAAGCCCCCGGTGCGGCGGTCGGCCAGCCCGTCGAGCGGGTATTGCGGATCGAAGACGGCCGCGGGCGCCTGCGAGGCGGTCCAGTTTCCTCCCGCCTGCTTGGCGTCGAGATCCGACAGCAGGCCGGGCTCGGTGTCGGTCGCCAGGGCGTTCGAGCGCAGGTCGAGCCCGCCGGCGTCGTCGAGGGTGGGGATCGCCCCGAGCTCGAACGGCACGGGTCCCGCGAAGCGGTTGTGGTCGAGCCACAGGGTCTCGAGGTTCGGGAGATCGAGGAAGGTCCCCGGGATCGTCCCCCCCAGCTGATTCCCCGAGAGGAGCACGCCGACGAGCGACGCCGCGTCGCCCAACTCGGGGGGAACGCTGCCGCCGAGCTGGTTCGCACCGAGGTTGAGGAACATCAGTTGGTGGAGGTTCCCCAGCTCCTTCGGAATCCGCCCGCTGAGCCGGTTGCCGCTCAGTCCCAGATCCTGGAGGGTGACCAGGCTCCCCAGAGCGGCGGGGATCGTCCCGGTGAGCTGATTGTCGTCGAGGTAGAGGGTCTGAATCGCCGGCAGCTGTCCGAGCGCGGCGGGGATCGTGCCGCTGAGCTGGTTCGACGACAGGTCGAGGTAGGTCAGCGAGCGCAGAGTGCCGAGCTGCGCGGGGAGGCTGCCGGAGAGCTGGTTGGTCCCGAGATCGAGGACCTGCAGGCTCCCGAGGTTGCCGAGCTCGACGGGGAGGCTGCCGCTGAGGCCGTTGAACGGCAGGTCGAGGACCTGCAGCCGCGCCAGGGCGCCCAGCTCGTGGGGGATGGCGCCCGAGAGCTGGTTCAGGCCGAGGTGGAGAGTCTGCAGATTGGCGAGCCGGCCGAGCTCCCTGGGCAGGGCGCCCGCGAGGGCGTTCCCTTCGAGGTCGAGGGACTGGAGGTTGGCGAGCGCCGCGAGCCCCGCCGGCAGGCTCCCGGCGAGGCCGTTCTCGTGGAGGTCGAGCCCGACCACGGTGACCTTCCCCGCGTCGCACTGGACGCCGGCCCAGGAGCACTCGGTGCCGGCGGTGCCCAGCCAGCCCCCCGCGTTCGTCCAGCGCGCCCCGCCCGTCGCGCTGTAGAGCGCCTTCAAGGCGGTGCGCTCCGCGGCGGGGACCGCCGCTCGAGCCGGCACGCCGAAGACGAGAAGGAACGCGAGAACGTGCAGAGCGGCCAGCAGCCGCCCGACGGGCCGGGGAAAGAACGCTACGACCACAGCTCCTCCTGTTGACGGGGCCGATTGACCGACGGCGCGGCCCCGTTCGAAACTACGCCTCAAGAATCCGCCTTTCGGCGAATGGCCCGATTCGTGCCTCCATCGTACCCTGAGCGCGTGGACGCCGGGAATCGCGCTGGCAATCGGAAACCGAACGAAGGAGAGCCCATGGCTGGCGAGAAGGAAGCTCCGGGGGCGCCGGAAGATTGCTACGAGATCCGGCTGCAGGGATGCCTCGACGATCACTGGACGACCTGGCTCGACGGCCTCAAGCTCACCCCCCAGCCGCCGGACGAGACGGTCGTCTCGGGTCCGGTCCCCGACCAGTGCGCCCTCCTCTCGGTGCTGCGCAAGATCCACGACCTCGGCCTGACCCTGATCTCGGTCCAGCGGCGGCGCCCCAAGGACGAGACGCCGTAGGGGGCTGAGGGGTATGCTCGGAAGGTCCACCGATTGCAACGGCGGGCCTCATCATGCATCCCGCCGCCCTCCTCCATCATTTCGGCTATCTGGCGGTCTTCGTCGGCGCCTTCCTCGAGGGGGAGACGATCCTCGTGCTGGCGGGCTTCTTCGCGTCGCGGGGGCGGCTCGCGCTGCCGCTGGTGGTGCTGGCGGGGGCCGGCGGGGCCTACGTGGGGCACGTCTTCTGGTTCTGGCTCGGGCGCAGCCAGGGGAAGGCGATCCTCCACCGCTTCCCCCACTTCGAGCAGCACATGGCGCGCATCCTGGCGCTGATCGAGCGCTACGGCGCCGGCGCGATCTTCTTCACCCAGTACCTCTACGGGCTGCGGGTCGTCTCGGCGGTCGTCTTCGGCCTGTCGAAACTGAGCCGGCGGAAGTTTCTGCTCTACCAGGCGATCAGCTGCGCCGTGTGGGCGGCGCTGATCGCCTGCCTGGGGTTCTACTTCGGCCGCGCCGTCGCGCGGGTGCTCGGCAAGGCCCAGCAGGTCGAGAAGTGGGCCATCCTGTTCATCGTCCTCGTCGGCGGCGGGATCTTCCTCGCCCACCGGCTGCGGCAACGGCACGTCGAACGCAAGCTGCGCGCCGCCGCGGCAGAGGCCGCCGTCTTGACCTCGGAGCCGCCGACCGGCAGAGTGGAGCCGTGAACGTGCTCGCGGTCCACTACGCGCCCGGCGCCGGCGCGGCCCTGAGGGCGCCGCTCGCGGAAGCGCTCGACCTCACCGCCTACGAGGCGGCGGCGCGCCTCTCCGACCCGGAAGGGGGGCCGGCGGTGGTCGCCCGCTACGGCGAGATCGAGCCCGCCTGGGCGTGCGCCGGACGCCTGCGCGCGAACGGCATCTCCCCCATCCTGATCACCCGTGAGGACGTCGAGACGGACGCCCGCCGCTTCCTCGTCCGCAGCTTCGAGCTCGGCGAGCACGGGATCGCCGCCACCTCCCGGCGCGGCGAGACCGTGGAGGTCCCCTACCGCGAGGTCCCCCTCCTGCTGCGCGGCGTGCGGATCGACGAGACCTCGAGCCTGAAGACGACCGAGCAGCGGAAGTTCAGCCTCGGGCGCGCCCTGATGACGCAGGGGCTGATGCTGACCAAGACCGAGCGCAAGGTCGAGCGGGTGACCAGCTCGGCGCGCGAGGAGTTTCTCCATCTGTACGTGGAAGGCAAGCCGCCGCTCGTCCTGCGCGCCGGCGCTCTCGACTACCGCTCGTTCGGGGCGGACCTCCAGCCCTCGGTGCAGGCGAACTTCACCCGCCTGATCGCCGAGCTGCGGCGGCGGCTCCCCGGCGCCCGCTTCGACGAACGGCTGGCGAACGCCCAGAGCCGCGCCCGCATCCTCGGCCCCGGGCTGCGCGACGACCAGATCGACATCGCGATCTCCCTGCTCTCCCGCGTTTTGCTGAAGCCCTGAGCCGCGTCCTCAGAAAATGTCCTCAGAAGGCGAGGGCGACGCCGACCCCCGGCTGGTTTTGCGGCCCGAGGAGCGGCGCCACCGTGAGCCGGTAGCCGGCCGCCCCCCTCTCGCGCTGATTGCGATGGACGACGGCCCTCCCGGTCGCCGTGCCGAGGACGGCTCCGCCCACGACGTCCGAGAAGAAGTGGGCCTGGTGGTGGAGGCGGGCGAAGCCGACCAGCGCCGCCGAGCCGTAGGCGATCCCCTTGACCCACCCCGAGTCGTAGTGGGTGGCCACCACCGAGGCCACGGCGAAGGCTTCCGTGGTGTGCCCGGAGGGGAAGGAGGAGGAGCCGCCGAAGAGCTTGAAATCGTAGGTGCCGTTCGCGCTCCGCGGCCGGCTGCGGCCGGTGACGAACTTCAGCGCCGGCCCGACCAGCCCGCCGGCGATCACGCTCGACATCACGCCGTCCTCCGCCACCGCCCGCCCCCGGGCGTCGTCGCGCAGCAGACCCTCGAGATAGAACGAGCCGAGCACCGCCCAGGCGCCGCCGCTCCCCAAGGGCTCGAAGTCCTGGGCGATCTGATTCCCGAAGGCGCTGTGATCGCGCCGCTCGGCGTCGCGCACCCGCCCGTCGAGCAGGGCGGCGGCGCCCACCCCCGCGACCGAGACGCCGAAGAGCTCCCACTGTCGCGACCTCCAGGCGAGCGGCGCCCCCAGCACGTCGCGCAGGTCGATCAGCACGAGATGGGGGAAGCGGGCGGCATCCTTCGCGGCGTCGGCCGCCGGCGCCGGGGATGGGCTGCCCTCGGCCGGAGACTCCTCCGCGCCCACGGCGTTCGCCCGGAAAACGCAGGCGAGGAGCAGAAGGGCGATGGCGGCCCGGGAGGCGGCGGGGTGGCGAGTGAGGCTCATCGAGGGATCCTTCCGACCGCGAGAGAGGGCTGCGGTCGATCCAGAGTCTACGGATCGTTTATGAGGAGATGATGAAGAGGAGCGCGCCTCGTCTTGACCCTGTCCCAGGAACCGGGTCAGAGTCCGGCTCGTGAACGTTCTCCTGGTCGGAGCTCTCGCCCTGCAAATCGCGCTGCCGACGAGCGCTCCGCCTCCCCCGCTGACGCTGGAGGCAGCGATGTCCTCCGCCCTCTCCGCGAGCCGCGCCCTCGCCGCCGCCCGCCTGGGGAGCGCCGAGGCCCGGGCGCGGGGGGACGTGGCGCGCCAGCGCCCCAACCCCGAGCTACTGCTCGAGGAGGCGAAGGACTATCCGCGCGACGCGGCGACCGTCTCGCTGCCGATCGAGCGCGGCGGCAAGCGGCGGGCGCGGATCGCCCTCGCCGACGCCCAGGGGAAGAGCGGCGAGGCGGAGCTCGCGCGCCTCCTCGCCACCACCCGCAACCAGGTGCGCCGCGCCTACTTCGCCCTCGCGGCGGCCGAGCGCCGCGCGGCGGAGACCACCGAGGTGGCCGCCCTCGCCGGCCGGGCGCGGGACGCCGCCCGCGCCCGCTTCGAGACCGGCGATGTCCCCCGGCTCGACGTCCTCCAGGCCGAGCTGGCGGCGGCGCAGAGCGCGGGCGAGGCCGACCGCGCCGCCGGACTCCTCGCCGGCGGCCGCGCCGACTTGAACGCCCTCCTCGGACGCCCGCTCGACGCCCCGCTCACCCTCGCCGCCGGGCTGGATTCGGGAGACGTGCCGCCGGCCGACGTCGCCCTCCGCCTGGCGGAATCCGCCAGCACGGAGCTGGCCGCGCTCGACGCCGGCCTCCTGCAGCAGAAGGCGCAGCTCGAGGTGGCGAAAGCCGAGACGGTGCGCGACGTGACCGCCGGCGCCGGGGTGACCCACTACTCGCCCCCCGATTTCACCTGGGGGTGGCGCGCCTCGCTCACCTTCACCCTGCCGGTCTTCAACCATGGCCGCGCCCAGGTGGCGCTCGAGCAGGCGACCCTCGCCCGCCTGCAGGCGGAGCGCGACGCCGCCGCGGCCCGCCTGCGCGGCGAGGTCTTTTCGGCGGCGGCGGCCGCCGCCACCCAGCGCCGGGCCTTCCTGCGCTTCCGGGACGAGATCCTCCCCCGCGCCGCCGAGGTGGCGAGCATGGCCGAGGACTCCTACCGCTCCGGGCAGACCGGCCTCGTCGCCCTCCTCCAGAGCCTGCAATCCGTCCACGACCTCCGCCTCCAGGCCGTGCAGGCGGGAACCGACTACCAGAACGCGCTCGCCGACCTCGAGCGCGCGATCGGAGCGCCGCTGCCGTGACCGCCGTGAGAAGACTCCTCCCCCTCCTCCTCCTCGCCCTCGCCGCCTGCCACAAACCCGCCCCGGAGGCGGTCGACACGGTGGAGGCGGTGCCGGTGACCACGGCCCTCGCCCGCTCGGGGCCGATTCGGGCGGTGATCGCCGCGAGCGGCCAGGTGAAGCCGGCTGCGGGGGCCGAGATGCTGGTGACCCCTCCCCAGGCGGCGCGCATCGCGGAGCTGCCGAAGGGGGTGGGAGACCGGGTGCGCCGGGGCGAGCTGCTGGTGCGCTACGAGGTGCCGAACCTGGCGGCGGACGCCGCCTCCAAGCGCTCGGACCTGGCGCGCGGCGAGGCGCAGCTCACCGCGGCGCGGCAGAACCTCACCCGCCTCTCCGGGCTCTACGACCGCGGCATCGCCGCCCGCAAGGACGTCGAGGACGCCCGCCGCGACGTGGCGCAGGCCGAGGCCACGGTCGCCGAGGGGCGCTCGACCAGCGCCGCGGCCGCCGAGCTCGCCGGCCGCGCGGTGGTGCGGGCCCCCTTCGACGGCGTCATCGTGGCGCGCACCCATCGGGCCGGGGATCTGGTGGACGCCGGCGCCTCCGAGCCGATCCTGCGGGTGATCGACCCGCTCCGCCTCCAGGTCGAAGCGGCCCTGCCGGCGAGCGACCTGGGGAAGATCGCCGCCGGCGGTCCGGCGCGGGTGCGCGGCGGCGGCTTCCCGGACGAGACGGCCCACGTCGTCGCCCTGCCGCCGTCGGTCGACGCGACGACCGGCACCGCCTTGGCGCGGCTCGCCTTCGACAGTCCCACGCGCCGCCCCGCGGGGCTCTCGGCGGCGGTCGAGATCTACGGCCCGGAGCGGCAGGCCGCCGTCCTCGTCCCCGCCGACGCCCTGGTGACCGAGGGGACGGCGACCTCCGTGTTCACGGTCGACGGGCAGAAGAAGGCCCACCGCGTCGCCGTCGAGGTCGGCGTGGTGGCCGGCGGGCTGGCCGAGATCCTCTCCGGCGTGAAGGCCGGCGAGGCGGTGGTGGTGCGCGGCCAGACGGCCTTGCCGGACGGCGCCAGTGTCGAGACGGCGGAGGCCGGGGGCGACGCAAAGCCGGAGCCGGAGCCGCAGAAATGAGCTTCGCCGGCTTCGCCGAGCGACAGGGGCGGGCGGTCGTCCTCGTCACCCTGCTCCTCGCCGGCGCCGGGGCGCTGGTGCTGCCGTCGCTGTCGAGCGACATCTACCCGCCGCTCCAGTTCGCCCGCCTGGTGGTGATCGCCCACAGCGGCTCGCTCCCCGCCCGCTCGATGATGACCGCGGTCACCCGGCCGCTCGAGCAGGCGGCGATGGAGGTCCCCGGCATCCGCCGGGTGCGCTCGCGGACCTTCCGCGGCTCCTCGGAGATCTCGGCGCAGTTCGATCCCCAGACCGACATGGCGGCGGCGCTCCAGAACCTCCAGAACCGGGTCGCCGAGGTGCGCGGCGACCTGCCGGCGGAGACCGAGCTGACCGTCGAGCGGCTGAGCGTCTCGGCCTTCCCGATGCTCAGCCTCAACGTCACCGGCGGCCTTCCCGTCCCGGACCTCTACGACTACTCGTTCTACGTCATCCGCCCGGCCGTGGCGCGGGTGCCGGGGGTTGGACGGATCGAGGTGGCGGCGAGCGACACCCGCGAGATCGAGGTGGTGGCCGACCCCGAGCGCCTGCTCGCCGCCGGGCTGACGGTGGGGGACATCGCCGCCGCTCTGCGCACCGCCAACCGGCTGGCCCCCGTCGGGCGCTACGCCGGCGGCGGCCTCGAGCACCTGGTGCTCGCCTCCGGCCTGTGGGGATCGGCGGCCGACATCGCCCGCACCCCCGTCGCCGTCAAGAACGGCGCCACGATCCGGGTCGCCGACCTCGCCCAGGTCGTCCCCGGCTCGCCGGACCGCACGGCGCTGGTCACCGGCAACGGCCGCGACGCCGCGGTGGTCAGCATCTCGCAGCAGCCCGGGGCCAGCATCCTCGCCGTCAAGGCGGGGATCGAGCAGACCCTGAACGGTCTCGCCCACGCCCTCCCCTCGGGGCTGCGCCTCTCCAAGGTCTACGACCTCGCGGAGTTCGTGGCGACGGCGATCGCCAACGTGCGCGACGCCATCCTGATCGGCAGCGTGCTGGCGGTCGCCATCCTCCTCCTCTTCCTGCGCGACTGGCGGGTGACGCTGATCGCCGCCGTCACCCTGCCGCTGACCGTGCTCTCGACCTTCCTGTTCATGCGCCTGTTCGGCGAGTCGATCAATCTGATGTCGATGGGCGGCTTGGCGGTCGCCATCGGCCTGGTGATCGACGACGCGGTGGTGATGGTCGAGAACATCCACCGTCGCCTGCGCGAGGGGCGCGGCGAGAAGGCGATCGCCGAGGCCACCGCGGAGCTGATCGCGCCGGTCGTCGGCTCGACCCTCACCACCGTGGTGGTGCTCGCCCCGCTCGGCTTCCTCTCCGGCGTCGTCGGGCAGTTCTTCCGCGCCCTCTCGCTCACCCTCTCCGTCTCGGTGCTGGTCTCGCTGCTCCTCGCGCTGACCCTGATCCCCCTCCTCTCCCATTTCGCGTATCGCCACGGCGAGCACGCCCGCGAGCAGCCGCCGAGCTGGTGGGAGCGGGGGTACGCCCGGGCGCTCGGCGCCTCGGTCCACCGCCCCTGGGGCGCGGTGATCGCCGCCCTCGTCCTCGCCGCCGCCGGCTACCTCCTCTATCGCGGCATGCCGAGCGGCTTCCTGCCGCCGATGGACGAGGGAGGATTCGTGATCGACTACCTCACCCCGCCCGGCACCGCGCTCGCCGAAACCGACGCCAAGGTGCGGAAGGTCGAGGCGATCCTCGCCGCCACCCCGGAGGTGGCCGCCTTCTCGCGCCGCACCGGCGCCGAGCTGGGGCTGTTCGCGACGCAGCCCAACAAGGGGGACGTCCTGGTCCGCCTGAAGCCGCGCGGCGAGCGCAAGCGGAGCGCCGAGCAGGTGATCGCCGCCCTGCGGCCGAAGATCGCCGAGGCGGTTCCGGGGATGGACCTCGAGTTCGCCCAGCTCCTCCAGGACATGATCGGCGACCTCGAGGGGACCGCCGAGCCGCTGGAGGTCAAGATCTTCGGCGACGACTCGAGGACGCTCACCCGACTTGCCGACACGGTCCAGGGGGAGATGTCGAAGGTGAAGGGGGTGGTCGACCTGGTGGGGCCGCAGCAGGGCTCCCCCGAGACCACCTGGCGGATCGATCCCGAGGCCGCGGGGCGCGCCGGGCTCACCGTCGACCAGGTGCAGTCGCAGCTCGCCGCCGCCTGGTCGGGGGAGACGGCGACCAGCCTCCTGCAGGGGGACCGCGGCGTGCCGGTGCGCGTGCGCTTCCCGGACGCCTACCGCTTCGATCCCGCGAGCCTGGCGCGCCTCAACCTGCGGACGCCGGACGGCCGCAACGTCCCCCTCGCCGCCGTGGCGCGCCCCGAGGTGGCGACCGGCGACGGCGAGCTGACCCGCGAGAACCTGCGCCAGGTGGCGCTGGTCACCGGGCGCCTCGAGAACCGCGACCTGGGGAGCGCCGCCACCGAGATCCAGGGGCGCCTCGCCCACCTCAAGCTGCCGGTCGGCTACACCACCGAGGTCGGCGGCCAGTACGAGTCGCAGCGCCAGGCCTTCCGCGAGCTGCTGCTGGTCTTCGCCGCCGCCGCGGCGCTGGTCCTGCTGGTGCTGGTGATCGAGTTCCGCGCCGTCGTCCCGGCGCTGATCCTCCTCCTCGCCGCCCCGCTCTCCTTCGGCGGCTCGTTCCTCCTCCTCCGCCTCGCCGGCTCGGAGCTCGACGTCTCCTCCTCGATGGGGCTGATCCTGCTCGTCGGCCTGGTGGTCAAGAACGGCATCGTGATGCTCGACTACGCCCACCGCCTGCACGCGGAGGGGGAGCCGTTCGTCGACGCCGTGGCGCACGCGGCGCGGGTCCGGCTGCGGCCGATCCTGATGACCACCCTCTGCACGCTGTTCGGCCTGCTGCCGCTCGCCCTGGGGTTGGGCGCCGGCGCCGAGCTCCAGAAGCCGCTCGCCCTCGCCGTCATCGGCGGCCTTGGCCTCTCCACCCTGGTGACGCTGTTCGCGGTCCCCTCGGCCTACGTGGCGCTGCATCGGGCGCTTGTTCGGGAGAAGTGACCGCATGAAGCTCCTCCTGGTCGAGGACTCGGCACGCCTCCGTTCGGCCCTCGAGAAGGGGCTCCAGCGCGCCGGCTACACGGTCGACTTGGCGAAGGACGGTCGCGAGGGGCTCTGGCTCGCCACCGAGAACGATTACGACGTGATCGTGCTCGACCTGATGCTCCCCGAGATCGACGGCCTGACCGTCCTCCAGCGGCTGCGCGAGGCCGGCAAAACCACCCACGTGCTGATCCTCTCCGCCAGGGACCTGATCCGCGACCGCGTGCAGGGGCTCCGCCTCGGCGCCGACGACTATCTGGTCAAGCCCTTCTCGTTCGACGAGCTGTGCGCCCGCCTCGAGGCGCTGGTGCGCCGCTCCTACGGCACCAAGAACCCGCTGATCCGTCTCGGCGCGCTGACCCTGAACACCGCCGCCCGCAGCGTGGCGCACGGCGACCGCCCGGTGCACCTCACCCCCCGCGAGTACAGCCTGCTCGAGATCCTGGCGCTGCGCGCCGGCGAGGCGGTCAGCCGCCGCGAGCTCTGGGAACGCCTCTCGGAGTTCGATTCGACGGCCACCAGCAACGTGGTGGACGTCCTCGTCTGCTCGCTGCGCAAGAAGCTCGATCCCGACGACCCGCAGGGGCTGATCAAGACCCGGCGCGGGTATGGATATCTGATCGAGGACGCGGAGCAGGAAAGGCCCAGCGCGTGAGATCGCTGCGCGGCCGGCTGACCTTCTGGCTCCTCGCCGGCACCGGCCTGCTGCTGGTGATCGGCGGCCTGATCCTCGACGGGGTGATCGGCTCGCGCCTGCGCCGCGAGGCCGACATCTCGCTGATCGAGGAGGCGAAGGCGCTGCAGACGGCGACCGTCCAGCAGGACGGCCGGGTGTGGCTCGAGCTGGTCCCCGGCGCCGACCCGGAGTTCGAGCCGGGGAAGAAGCCCGACTATTTCGAGATCTGGCGCGCCGACGGCTCGGTCCTCGCCCGCTCGCGCTCGCTCCTCGGCCGCGACCTCCCGCGCTGGGGGAGCGGCACCGGCCGGCCGCGCCTCTTCGACTTCGCGCTGCCGGACGGCCGGCCGGGGCGCCGGGTCGAGATCCGCTTCCTCCCCCAGATCGAAGAGGAGGCGGGGGATGCGGCGGACGCCGGCGAGACGATCCGCCCCGCCCTCCCGGGGACCCCGACCGTGACCCTGGCGGTGGCGCAGGGGCGCGAGGACCTCGACGCCTTCCTCGCCTCTCTGCATCTCACCCTGACCCTCTTCGTCCTCGCTCTCCTCGCCGGGATGGCGATCCTGGTGAAGCTCGCCGTCGGCCGCGGCCTCGCGCCGCTCGACGGGCTCGCCCGCCGCCTCGAAGCGCTGGATGCCGGCTCGCTCGGCGAGCCGCTGGTGATCGCCGACGCGCCGGCCGAGCTGGCCTCGACGATCGATCGCCTGAACGCCCTGCTGGCGCGACTGCGCGAGTCGTTCGAGCGCGAGCGCACCTTCTCCGCCAACCTCGCCCATGAGCTGCGCACCCCGCTCGCCGAGCTGCGCGCGGTGACCGACGTCGCCCTCAAGTGGCCGGAGGAGCTTGCCGCCGACACGCTGGAGGAGATCCACGGCATCGGCCTCCAGATGGAGCGGGTGGTTGTGAACCTCCTCGCCCTCGCCCGCTGCGACGGCCGCCAGGACGCCGTCGAGCTCTCGGAGGTGCCGCTCCGGGAGCTCGCCGCGGGGTGCTGGAACGCCGTCTCCGCCGAGGCGGCGGCCGAGGAGATGCGGCTCGCCCTCGAGATCCCGGCCGACCTCGCCCTGGTCACCGACCGCGAGAAGCTGGGGCTGATCCTCGCCAATCTCTTCGCCAACGCCGTGGCCCACGGCGCGCCGGGGGGTACGGTGACCTGTGGGGCGGCGGTCGCCGGGGACGAGATCGCGATCGAGGTGAGCAACCCCGCCCCGGGGCTGGTGGCGGCCGACCTCCCCCGCCTCTTCGACCGCTTCTGGCGCCGCGACGCCGCGCGCTCCGGAGGGCGCCACGCCGGCCTCGGCCTCAGCCTGGTCGCCGCGCTCTGCGAGGCGCTCGGCCTGCGCCGCGAGGCCCGACTCCACGAAGGACTGTTCGCCATCATTTTGACCGGCCGGCTCGACGCCGGCCTCAAGGAGCCCGCATGAACCCGAAATGCCATCTGCTGCTCGCCGGCCTGCTGCTGGCCGCCCCCACCCTGTTCGCCGCCGCGCCCGCGGCCCCTGCTCCCGGCTACCACCTCGCCAAGGAGATCCCGCTCGGCGGCGAGGGGGGCTGGGACTATCTCACCGTCGACTCCGCCGCCCGCCGCCTCTATGTCTCGCACGCCACCAAGGTCGTGGTGGTCGATGTCGACAGCGGCAAGACGGTCGGCGAGGTGGGGAACCTCTCCGGCGTCCACGGCATCGCGATCGCCGGCGATCTCGGCCGCGGCTTCATCAGCAACGGCCGCGCCTCGACGGTGACCATCTTCGATCTCAAGACGCTCGCCACGATCGCCGAGGTCAAGGTGACCGGCGAGAATCCCGACGCCATCCTCTACGACCCCGCGACGCACCAGGTCTTCGCCTTCAACGGCCGCACCAAGAACGCCACCGTGCTCGCGGGGAAGACCGGCAAGGTGGTGGGCACCATCGCCCTCGGCGGCAAGCCCGAGTTCGCCACCTCGGATGCCGCCGGCAAGGTGTTCGTGAACATCGAGGACGTCAGCGAGGTGGTCGCGATCGACGCCAAGAGCCTGGCGGTCAAGGCCCACTGGCCCCTCAAGCCCTGCGAGTCCCCCTCCGGGATGGCGATCGACCGCAAGCACCACCGGCTGCTGATCGGCTGCGAGAACGAGATGGCCGCCGTGATGGACGACACCAGCGGCAAGGTGGTGACCACCGTCCCGATCGGCAAAGGGGTGGACGCCAATGGCTTCGATCCCACGACCGGCCTGGGCTACAGCTCGAACGGCGAAGGAACGCTGACCGTGATCCGCGAAGAGACCCCCGACCGCTTCACCGTCGCCGAGACGGTGACCACCCGCAAGGGGGCGCGCACCATGGCGCTCGACGAGAAGACCCACACCGTCTACCTCCCCACCGCCCAGTTCGGCCCCGCTCCGGCGGCGACCGCCGAGCAGCCGCGCCCGCGGCCGGCGATCCTCCCCAACACGTTCACCGTGCTGGTGGTGAGCCACTAGGAAATTCCGCGGCGAGCCCGCAAGGGCTCGCCTTGGAGTCCCCCTACTCCGCCGGAATCACCATGACCGGCACCCGCACCCGGTGCCGGAGGCGCTCGACCGAGGTGCCGTGGACGAGGTCTCCCATGCCGCGGTGGCCGTGGCTCCCCAGCACGATGAGGTCGGGCTTGTGGAGCTCGACGAGCCTGGCGATCTCCTCCGGGGGGTCGCCGAAGCCGAGGTCGTACTCGGCGTCGACTCCCAGCTCGGTGAGCTCGGCGGCGTAGAGCTTCAGGCGCTCCTGGTCGGCCTGCGCCTCCTGGTCGCGCAGATCCCCGCCCATCACCAGAGCGCCGCCCGATTCGACAACGTGGAAGAGCATCACCTTGGCGCCGCGGCCGCCGGCCCGCGCCAGGGTCACCGAGTAGGAGACCACCCCCTTGTCGGCGGTCGAGAAGTCGAGCGCCGCCGCGATCAGGCGGGGAGAGCGCGGCGGCACGATCTCGGGGATGGCGGCCGGGCCGTGGACGCCGACCAGCGCCCCCACCGGCTCGTTGCGCCAGCGCTCGAGGAACGGCTTGACGATCACGTAGCCGAGGAGCGCCACCAGCCCGAGGGCGAAGGGGAGCGTCGTCAAACCCAACAGCCAGGCCCATTTGCCGGCGCTGTGCAGGCCGTCCACGATGCCGTCGTAGACCAGCTTCAGGTTGAGCACGGCGATCACCGCCGCCACCACCCAGCCGGCGACCTGCTGCCAGCGGCTGATCACGTACTGCCCCATCCAGCGGCGGTCGGAGGCGATCTGCACCAGCGGCACGACGGCGAAGGTGAGCTGGAGGGAGAGGATCACCTGCGACAGGATCAGCAGGTTGCCGGTCGCCCGCTCACCGAAGAAGAGGATGGTGACCACCGCCGGCACGATCGCCACCGCCCGGGTGAGCAGGCGGCGCACCAGCGGGCGCAGGCGGATGTGGACGAACCCCTCCATCACCACCTGTCCGGCGAGGGTGCCGGTGATGGTCGACGACTGCCCGGCGGCGATCAGCGCCACGGCGAAAGCGATCGGCGCGATCTTGTGGCCGAGGAGAGGCTCGAGCAGCTTGTGGGCGTCCTGGATCTCGGCGACGCCGAACATCCCGGCGCGGAAGAAGGTGGCCGCCGCCAGCACCAGCAGGGCGGCGTTGACCAGCAGGGCGCCGTTCAGGGCGATGAACGAATCGATCGTATTGAAGCGGATCCCCGAGCGGATCCCCGCCGGCGTGTTCTGCACCTTGCGCGACTGCACCAGCGCCGAGTGGAGGTAGAGGTTGTGCGGCATCACCGTGGCGCCGAGGATGCCGATCGCGAGGTAGAGCGCTCCCGGCCCGGGCAGCGACGGCAAAAGGCCCTGCGCCATCGCCCCCCACTGCGGATGGGAGAGGAAGACCTCGAAGCTGAGGCAGATCCCGATGGTCAGGATCAGCACCAGGATGAACGCCTCCATCCGCCGCACGCCGCGATGGTGCAGGAGGAGGAGGATGAAGGTGTCGAGCGCCGTCACGAAGACGGCGAAGAGGAGCGGCATGCCGAAGAGGAGCTGGAGGCCGATCGCCGACCCCAGCACCTCGGCGAGGTCGCAGGCGGCGATGGCGATCTCGGCGAGGATCCAGAGCGCCCACGACACCCGCCGCGAGAACATGGCGCGGCACGCCTGGGCGAGGTCCATGCCGGTGACGATGCCGAGCCGCGCCGAGAAGCTCTGCAGCAGGATCGCCATGATGTTCGACATCACGAGCACCCAGAGCAGCCCGTAGCCGAAGCGCGCCCCGCCCGCGATGTCGGTCGCCCAGTTCCCCGGGTCCATGTAGCCGACGCTGACCAGGTACGCCGGCCCGCTGAACGCGAACAGCCGCCGCCAGAACGAGAGCTGGCGCGGGATCGCGACGGAGCTGTGGACCTCCGACAGCGAAGGGGAGCCAGGGTCCGTCTGGAGCGGGTCGTTCACGCTCGCAGCATTCCGAATGCGGCGGGGGCTGTCAAGCCGCGGGGAGACGGCGTGGTTATTTGAGCAACGAGTATCCTTGATGACGCGATAGGACCCGATCGAACGTGAAGGTCGTCCTAGCGCCGAGTGCCTGGGCCTTGGCGCCAATCAGGAAGTCCGAGAAATCCGCCTTGCCCTGCTGATAGTCGTCCAAGGCCTTGCCGAAGGCTTCAGGATTCTCGAAGGTGAACAGGCTCTGGCGTGCCAGGAGATTCCTTAGAGCCGAGAGGATCTCCCCACGTGGGACCTTATAGCTTCGATCGAGCACCCACTCCGTCTCACAGAGGACGGGATCGCTGATGAAGCACGTCTCACCTTGCTCGAGAGCTTCCCTCAGGAGCCGCTCCGCCGCCGCGCTCTGCTTGGCGTCGTCCGAGATGAGCAGACGGATGAGGACGTTCGTGTCGAGAGCGATCACGACGGCTTCCGCCGGCCATACTTCTCCGCCGCCTTGGCGCGGACATCTGCCTTCATCTCCTCCACGGCCATCGGACGATCCCTGGCATGGTGATGGAGGAGACCGAGGATTCCTTTGAGGGGATCGCGGGTCTCGGGCCGCAAAATCAAGCGGTCCTGCTCGTCAAACTGAAAGACGACCCGATCCCCTTCGCGGACCCCCAACCGATCGCGAACTTCCCTGGGGATGGTGATCTGGCCCTTCGTGGTCAAGGTGCTGGCTGCCATGGGATCTCCTTACTTGGGCAAGTATATCTCGCCTTGGGTAAGGAGGGCGGCTCAGCTTCGGCCGAGCGCTCAGGCGGCGAGCTCGGCTTCGTCCCGCAAATGGACGAAGGGGGCGGGGTGCTCCAGGAGGAGGACCTGCACTCCGATCCGCGACGCCGCCGTTCTCTTGGGCAGCCAGTCGGTGCACACCTTCCCCTGGCGGATCGCGCAGACCGCATCCTCCCACTCGGCGACGGTCGGCGGGTTCGACGCGTCGACGAAGCCGCTCACCTCGCGCTCGAACTCCGAGTAGCCGCGAGCCTGCGCCGCGATGCCGGAGAGCACGGAGCGGTAGGAGGAGCGGAACTCGGACTGGGCCTTCCCCGCGGTGCCGCCCATCGCGGCAACGCCGCCCGGGTTCACGCCGTACATCCAGAAACCCCTCCTGTCCTCATCGACGAGCAGCGCGCGCCCGCTCAGGCTCACGCTCGCGACGAAGCCCTTGCCGGCAATGAGGTCTCTGAATCCGAAGAGCAGCGGATAACGGGTCATGGGGCGCCTCCAAGCGATAAGAATCTTCGATGGTCGTTCAGAGACATAGTGCCTCGAGCGAATCGATTGAAGACAGGCGCGGGGACATTTTGGAATCTTGGATAAACCTCACAAAGAGATAGCGCCCTACTGGAAAGCCTTTACCTCCCCGGCGGTGGGCTCTCCGGCTCCGTGATCTCCGCCTTGCCGTCCTTGCCGAAGAAGTAGTCGAAGGCGCTAACGGGTTTCGTGGCGCCCTTTTCTGCCGCCGGCTTTTTCTCGGCTTCCTCGGCCGGCGGGGTGCCGTGGCCGAAGAAGTAGCTGAAGGCGTCGGCCTTGGGCTGCTCGGCCTGCGGCGCTTCGGGCGCGGGCTCGGGGACAGGCTCGGAGATAGCCTGGGGATCCGGAGCCGCGGGGGCCACGGCTTCGGGCTGCGCGGCGGGCGTGGGCTCGACGGCGACCGGCGCGGGGGCCTCTGGGGCGGCGGCCAGGACCGCAACGGCGACTGGGGCCGGAGTCGCAGGGGCGACGGGTGCGGCTTCAGCCGGAGCGGGGGCCGGCGCTACGGGGGTCGGCGCCGCGGGAGCGGGTACTTCCTTGACCGCGGGGGCCGGAGCCGGCTCCTCCTTCACGACCGGCGCGGCCTTCACGGCGGGCGCGACGGGGGGCTGCGGCGCCGGGGCGGCCGCTTGGGGCTTGGCCGCCGGGGGAGGCGCCGGGGCAGCCGGAGGGGTGGGCTGCGGGGCGACGGGCGCCTTCTTCGCAGGCGGCGTCTTGGCGGCCGGGGGGACGGGCTTCCGTTCCATCTTCTTGCCGAAGAAATACTTGAAGGCGTCGGGCTTCGCCTCCGGCGCCGGTTGTGCCTCGGCGGGCTTGGTCTCGGAGGTGGACGGCGTCTCCTTCGGAGTCTCCTGGGACCAGGCGGCAGTGGCCAGGGGGATGAGGGCGGCGAGGAAGAGGGTGCGGCGAAGCATGGCGGACCTCCGTTAGCTTCCCGGATTGTACTCGCACGTCACTGAATCTGCGGGCGACGCGAGCGCACTACCGGGCGGACGGGTACAACGAGAGGGGCCCAGCGCAACGGGGAGGGGATCCGTCGCGTACTTCAGGACGGGCTACGGCTTCCGTCGGCTCTTGATATACGGCAAGTAGCCATCGAAGAAGACGAGGGCGACCAGCAAGACCAAGGGCAAGAACACGTAAAAGATCCTCATTTCCTTCGCACCTCAGGGTCTATCCGGACTCCCGCCAACAGCATCCCGAGCCCGAACAAGATCCTACTACCGTCCAAAGTCCTACCTTGCTAGAGCTGAACCAAGCGTCCAGGGATGCAAAGACCGCGATGAGCAATCCACCCTCTCGGAGGGCCTCGCAGTGACAGGGTGAGGGCTCGTTCTCGGTTCAATCCTGGGCTTGTCCGTCCGTATACGCAACTCCACGATTTTATGCTATCCGGCATAAATTGCCAATTGGCGGATCTCCATCCCTTCGCGTCGCCAGAAATAGGGAGGGGGGGTATACTGTTCTGGTGAGCGGAGAGGAGATTTAGCCATGGAACATCTGAGCCTGAAGATCGACGGCATGAGCTGCGGGCACTGCGTGGCCCGCGTGGAGAAGGCGCTGAAGAAGCTGGACGGGGTAGGCGTCGAGCGCGTGGAGGTAGGGTCGGCGGAGATCGCGTACGACGGCGCAAAGACGAGCTATCCGCAGATCCTGGCGGCGCTCGACGACGCCGGCTATACGGCCCGGGACGCGGCGGAGGGGACTGCGAGGATCGCATGAGCGCCATGGCTGCGGAAAAGCATGCGGAAAAGCCGGCCGGCGCGCGGATCGAGATCCCCGTCGAGGGGATGACCTGCGCGGCCTGCCAGGCGAGCGTGCAGAAGGCGCTCCAGCGCCAGCCGGGGGTGCTCGACGCCGCCGTGAACCTGATGCTGAAGAGCGCGGCGGTGACCTACGACCCGGCCGTCGCCACGCCCGAGGGGCTGGTGGAGGCGATCCGCGACACCGGCTACGAGGCGGAGCTGCCGCGACCGGAGCAGACGGACTTCGCCGAACAGGAGGCGCGTGACCGCTCGCAGATCGAGGAGTTCCGCGCCCTGCGCCGCAAGGCGCTGGTGAGCGGCGCGGCGGGGATCGTCGCCATGCTGGTTTCGATGCCGCTGATGACAGCGGGGCATGCGGCGGCCCATGGAGCGCACCTGGGTCCGGTGGCCGACCCCTTCATGCACTGGGCGATGGAGACGATGACCCCGGCTCTCCGGAGCCTCCTCCCCTGGCTCTACCGGATCGACCCGCCCGTCCTCTCCTGGGGGCTGCTCCTCCTCACCCTCGCCGTGATGGCGTGGGCCGGGCGGCACTTCTACGTCCGCGCCTGGTCCGCCCTCCGCCACCGCTCGGCGGACATGAACACCCTGGTCGCGGTGGGGACGGGCGCCGCCTTCCTCTTCTCGGCGGCGGCCACGATCGCGCCCGGCTTCTTCCTCGCCCGCGGCGTGGCGCCGGACGTCTACTACGAGGCGGTGGTGATCATCATCGCCCTGATCCTCACCGGCAACACCTTCGAGGCGCGGGCCAAGGGGCGCACCGCGGCGGCCCTGCGCGCCCTGATCGCCCTGCAACCGCGGACGGCCCGCGTGCTGAGAGACGGTCAGGAGGCCGACGTGCCGGTCGAGGAGGTGCGGAGCGGCGACACGGTGGTGGTCCGTCCGGGGGAGCGCATCCCGGTCGACGGCGAGCTCCTCTCGGGGAGGAGCGCGGTCGACGAGTCGATGCTGACCGGCGAGTCGCGGCCGGTCGAGAAGGGGGCGGGGGACCGGGTGATCGGCGGCACGATCAATCGTACCGGCGCCTTCCGCTACCGGGCGACCTCGCTGGGGTCCGCGAGCGTGCTGGCGCAGATCGTCCGCCTGATGCGCGAGGCGCAGGGGTCGCGGGCGCCGATCCAGAAGCTGGCGGACCGCATCAGCGGCGTCTTCGTGCCGGTGGTGATCGGCCTCGCCCTCGTCACCTTCGCCGTCTGGCTGCTGGCCGCGGGGCCGGGGTCCGTGGTGCGCGCCGCGGCCGCGGCGGTCGCCGTGCTGATCATCGCCTGCCCTTGCGCCATGGGGCTCGCCGTCCCCACCGCCGTGATGGTGGCGACCGGGCGTGGCGCCGAGCTCGGCATCCTGATCAAGGGGGGCGAGGCGCTGCAGCGGGCCGGCGACGTCACCACCGTGGTGCTCGACAAGACGGGGACGCTCACCGCTGGCCGACCCGCCGTCACCGATGTGATCCTGGTCCCCGGTTCGGTCCAGACGTCCGACGAGCTGATGCGCCTGGTGGCGGCGCTCGAGTCCTCCTCGGAGCACCCGCTGGCCGACGCCATGGCGCAGCAAGCCAAGGAAAGGAAGCTCGCGCTTCCCAGGCCCGAAGGCTTCCAGTCGTTCACCGGCCAGGGGGTCGCAGGGATCGTGGAGGGGAGCTTCCTCGCCATCGGCAACCCGGCGCTGATGGCGGAATACGCCGTCGATTCTCACATCCGTTTGCGGCGGACGCCGGGCGGCTGACGGCCGAGGGGAAGACGGCGGTCTATGTGGCGCGGGACGGCGCTCTGGCTGGGCTGATCGCGGTGGCCGATCCCTTGAAACCGACCGCACGCGAGGCGGTCGAGCGACTCACGGCGCTGGGGCTCGAGGTCGTGCTGCTCACCGGCGACGACCGCAAGACGGCCGAGGCGGTGGCGCGGCAGGCGGGGATCCGCACCGTGGTCGCCGGCGTCCTACCGGCCGGGAAGGTCGCCGAGGTGCGGCGGCTCCAGGGGGAGGGGAAGGTGGTCGCCATGGTGGGGGATGGGATCAACGACGCCCCAGCGCTCGCCCAAGCCGACGTCGGGATCGCCATCGGCACCGGCACGGACATCGCCATGGAGGCCGGCGACGTGACCTTGATGCGCGGGGACCCGCGCGGCGTCGCCACGGCGGTGGCGCTGTCGCGGCGCACCCTGCGCACGATGCGCCAGAACCTCTTTTGGGCCTTCCTCTACAACGTGATCGGGATCCCGATCGCGGCGGGCGCCCTCTACCCCCGCTTCGGCATCCTCCTCTCCCCCATTCTGGCCAGCGCCGCGATGGCCTTCAGCTCGGTCAGCGTGGTCACCAACAGCCTGCGCCTGCGCCGGGCGCGCGTCGATTGAGGAGATCGGGATGGAAACTTCAGAAGAAGGCCACGCCGTGGCGGTCGATCCCGGCATCAAGGACCGCAACCTCAAGCGCCTGCGGCGGATCGAGGGGCAGGTGCGCGGCCTCCAGAAGATGGTCGAGGAGGACCGCTACTGCCCGGACATCCTGGTCCAGGTCTCCTCCGTCCAGGAAGCCCTGCGCGCCGTCGGCCGCGAGCTGATGCGCAACCATCTCAAGCACTGCGCCACCGAGGCCATCCGCTCCGGCGACGGCGCGGCGGCCGAGGCGACGTACGACGAGCTGATCGAGATGATCTACAAGCACAGCCGGTAGGCGGAAGCCTCAGACGACCGGGGCGGCCTGCCCTTCGAACCCTCACCCCCGGCCCCTCTCCACCTCGCGTGTAGAGGGGGGGCCCTGCGATCGGCCTTCCCGTAGGGCGCACTGCGTGCGCCGTCAACGATGCTGTTGCGCACAGTGCAACCTACGGGCTCTGCAGCTTCGGCCGAGTCATCCCTCTCCACTCGTGGAGAGGGACCGAGGGTGAGGCTTCGCAGGGGACGGGGCCCCAGAAACCTGAGCCATCCTGAGTCCGCTCCTCGCGCCCTACGCGCCGCTCTCCTCTTCCCTGCCCTCCCCCACGATCGCCACCCCGCTCGATGTCCCCAGCCGCGTGGCCCCGGCGGCGAGCATCGCGCGCGCGGTGGCGGCATCGCGGATCCCTCCCGAAGCCTTGACGCCGATCTTCCCGGCAACGGTGCGCGCCAGCAGCTCGACGTCCGCCACCGTCGCCCCGCCCTTGGCGAAGCCGGTCGAGGTCTTCACGAAGTCGGCGCCGGCTGCCATCACCAGGCGGGTGCCGCGGACCTTCTCGTCGTCGGTGAGGAGGGCGGTCTCGAGGATCACCTTGAGGATCAGCCCAGCGCGCTCGCGGCGCATCGCCTCCACCCAGGCGGCGAGGTCGTCGTGGACGCGGCCGTCCTCGCCGCTCTTCAGCCAGGAGAGGTTCAGCACGGTGTCGAGCTCGCGGGCGCCGTCGGCCACGGCGCGGCTCGACTCGGCGCGGCGGACCTCGGGGTGGACGTAGCCGAGCGGGAAGCCGACCACCGTGCCAGTGGCGACCGGCCCGTCTCCCAGGACAGCCGCCGCCGTCGCCACGTAGACCGGCGGGATGCAGACCGAGGCGAAGCCGTGCTCGGCGGCCTCGGCCACCAGTTGCCGCACCTCGGCGGCGGTGGCGTCAGGGCGCAGCAGGGTGTGGTCGATCGCCCGCGCCAGGGAAATCATCGTTGGCCGCCCGGATTGCCGGTCAACGCGTGGTTCTTCCAGTGCACCCGCCCGAGCTCGACGCCGGTGTAGTAGTGGTTGAGGATCTCGCGGTAGGAGTGCCCGCGCTGCGCCATGCCGTAGGCCCCCACCTGGCACATGCCGACGCCGTGGCCGAAGCCGCGGCCGGTGAACAGCCATCCCGGCTCCTGGTCCTTGGGGGCCAGGCGCCTGGCGGTGAACAGGGTGTCGGGCACGTCGAGCGTCCAGCGCACGGCGAGCCCCTCGACGTCCACGGTCTGCGTGTCGCCGAAGATCCGCACCTTCCCCACCCGCCCCGAGACGCCGCGCGAGAGGACCTCGAAGCTCTGGAAGCCGAGGCCGGGGAAGCGGGTGTTCACCAGCTTGGCGAGCTGCGAGTCGGTGTGGAAGCGGGTCCAGTTGCTGTAGGGGCTGCTGCGGTCGAAGGCGACGCCGTCGAGGTCCACCTCCTGGCTGGCGGCGACCAGGCGCTCCCCCTCCCAGAAGAGGGTCAGGTGATCGCCCGGCACCATGGCGAGCGGCGAGCTCGCGAGCTCCTCGCCCTGGCGGCGGAAGGTGGCGAGGCCGCCAGGGAAGGGATAGACCTTCTCCTCCTTCCCCGAACGGACGGCGAGCTTGCCGTCCCCCACCGAGAGGAAGGTGGCGTCCTCGCGGCGCACCACGCGCAGCAGCTCGGCGAGGGCGAGGAGCATCCGCTCGACCTGCGGCTCGGAGAGCGGCTGGTCGAGGGGGCCGGTGACCAGCCCGCTCTTGATCAGGTAGGCGGCCCGCCGCCGCTCCTCCTCGCTCCAGTCCGCCGGCGGGTTGGTCAGCAGGTAGCTCACGTCCTCGGGGGCCATGAAGAGGCGGGCGTCGAGGGCGAGGTCGAAGGCCGCGGAGACGTAGCGCTGCACCTCGCGGCGGTCGAGCGAGACCAGGTGCTCCTTGGGGACGGGGAGGCCCGCGAGGAGGGCGAGCTGCTCGAGGCGTCCCCGGAGGGCGTCGACGGCGGAAGCTCCGGCCCCGGGAACCAGCAGCCGGCGGGTGAAGCCCTCGGGGAAGGGGACCCCGGGGGGCAGGTTCCCGTCGACGCGGATCGTCCCCTCCTCCATGCAGGGGACCCCTTTGAGGTAGGGCTCCTGGAGGAGGGGGAACATCACGCTCGCGTCCTCGGTGTGGCCGCCGCAGGTCGAGCTGTAGAGGGCGTCGGCGAGCTCCCCCTTGTAGAGCAGGACCTGGCCGGCGGTCTCCGAGACGGCGCGGTCCGAGAGCGGGTGCTCGACGCTCATCCCGCCGTAGACCTGGCAGCGCGGCGTGGCGCAGATGTCGTACCCCTCGCGGGCGAACTCGCCGAGGTTGCGCAGGGTGTAGGTGCGGGCGGCGACCGCCTGCGCCTTCAAGGCGTCGAGCTGGTTGTAGAGCTCGGGCCCCATCTCGCTCGGCACCACCCCGCGCAGGTACTCCTCGACCGGCAGCTCATTGATCAGATTGAGCGCCCCGCGGTCGTTGAGGAAGACCAGCACCCGTCCGCGGTAGCGCTTCCCCTTCACCCGCACGCTGGGGTTGCCGTCCGGCGCGACCGAGACCCAGCGCCCGGGGTAGACGGTGGAGACCGATCCTTGGGTCAGCCGCAGGGCCGGCGCGGTGACCGCCGCCCCTTCATTGACGACGAACGCCCCGGTGACCCCGATCGCCCCCAGCCGCCGCATGTCGGCCTCGGCGTCGGCACGGGTCGGGTAGCGGCCGATGCGCACCCGGTAGAGGTCGAGGCCGGCGTCGAAGTAGGCCTCCCCCGGCTGACCGGAGTCGCGCTCGAGGCGCTTGGCGAGGTCCTGGGCCTGCCGCTCGTCGCGCAGCGCCGCCACCTGGAGGCGGTAGTACCCCCCCTGCGCGGTGGCGGCGGCGGCCTCCACCTTGAGGGTCGAGGTCACCTGGAGCGGCGTGGTCTCGACGGCGACGTCGAGCGTCTCCTCGCAGCAGGGGAAGCTCACCGACTCGAGATCGCTCGCCAGCCCCACCTTGACCCGCATCGGCTCCGTCTCCGGCGCTCCCGAGCCGGCCGGGGACGGCGGCGGCGGCGACTCGGCGCCTTCGGAGACCGGCTCGCGCGGCGCCACCGGCGGCTGGGCGGGCTTGTGAGCGGGCGGATGCGGGCGCGGTTGCGGTTGCGCCGTGGCTGGGGCCGGGGCCGGCGTGTGCGCCGGGGGATGCGCCTTGGGGGCGGTCTGCGGTGGCTTCTTCGGTCCGCATCCGAGAGGAAGGGCGAGACAGCAGGAGACGGCGAGGAGGGCGAGAAGGGGCTTCGATGTCACGCGGTCTGCACCTCGGGGTTGCGGCGGAGGTCGCTCGGCGTCTCGCTCGGCTTCTCGCTCCGTACGAGCGCCACCAGGGCGCCGGCGAGGACCATCGCGAGCAGGGTGTTGGGGAGGCTCTGCACCAGGAACAGGAGGGCGCGGACCAGCGACCGCACCCCGGGCGCGCCGGCGAGCAGGTCGTCGGCCGCCGCCGTCACGGGCGCGAAGACGAGGGCGAGGAGGAGCCCGGCGCCGAGCGCGAGGACGACCAAGGCGAGCACCGTGCCGGGGCGCCGGCCGAGCACCTCGAGGGCGCGGCGCCAGGCGGCGCGCACCCCGGACTCCTGGCGCGCCAGATCGGCCTGGGCAAGAGAGAAGCCGAGCGCGGCGACCAGCGCCGCGAAGCCGAGCGGCAGCGCCCAGACGAAGCCGATCCCGAGCGCCGCCGGGCCTCGCAAAGGCTCGCCGCCGGCCCCGCCGGCGGTGACCAGCGTCGTGGCCGTGCCGGCGAGCCAGAGCGCCGCTCCGCCCGCGAGCAGGAGGAGCGCGCCGGCGAACAGCAGGCCGGCGGCGGCGAAGCGCCAGACGTAGCGCCCCCCCCAGCCCAGGAAGTCGCGCAGGCTGAAGGTGCGGAAGAAGAGGGGGCTGCGCCGCCCGCCGGGGAGGGCCTGGCGGTCGGAGGCGGCCAGGATGCCGTAGGTCCCCGCCTGAAAGAAGCTGTAGACCAGGAGCGACAGCGCCCAGAGAGCGAGCAGGGCGACCAGCGCCAGCAGCAGCGACGACCCCACGGCCGCGGTCCGGAGCGAGCGGGCCGCTCCCAGGGAGCCGAGCACGGCGAGCGGGGGGACCAGGCTCAGGACGAGCAGCGCCGCCACCAGGAGGAGCTGGACCCACTGCAGGAAGACTAGCTCCCAGTTCGCCGACAGGTTCGCCCAGCCCCGGCGGAGGCAGTCGGCGGCGGACAGCCTCATCGCAGATGCGCCCCGTGCACCGCGCTCACGCGCCGAAAGTCCTCGACGCTGTCGAGGACCACCGGCTGCGCCATTTCATAGAGGCGGCTGACCAGCATGGCGGGGAGGCGGCTCGCCAGGAGCGCCGCGTCGTCGAAGGATGGGCCGTAGTCGGGGTCGCGCCCGCGGTCGAGGTTCACGTGCTGCGGCTTGGCCGGCGCTTTGGCGGAGGCCGGCGGGTCGAGGCGGTAGTTGGTGGTGAAGATCGTCGGCAGCCGCCGGGTGTAGCGGGTGTTGATGATCAGGTAGAGGATGTCGCGAACCCAGGGGGTCGGCTGCTGGGCCCCGAGCTCGTCGAGCACCAGCAGCTCGGCGTCGGCGAGCGGGTCGAGGATCTGCCGCTTCGACTCCGGCGAGCTGGCGTCGAAGGTCGCCTGGATCTGGTGGATCAGCGCGGTGAACTCGACGAAGCGGCCGTGCACCCGGTAGCGCTCGATCAGGGCGCGCAGCACCCCCACCGCGAGGTGCGTCTTGCCGGTTCCCGGTGGCCCCACGAAGAGCAAGCCCGACTGCCGGAAGCCGCCATCCTGGACGAACTCCTCGACGTAGCGCTCGGCGGCGGCGCGAGCGTTCATGAGTTGCGCCTGTTCCCGCTGCGAGACTTTGACGGGATTGAAGATGGAAATCTTGCAGTGCTTATAGCCGTCCGGGATACCGGCCGCCGCCAGCAGCCGGGAGGTGGCGTCACGCTCGCGGCAGGCGCAGGCGCGGGCCGTCCCGGCCCCCCCGTCCGCCACCACCACCCACCCCCGTCCGCCACACTCGGGGCAGGGCTCGTCGAGCGCTTCAGGGGCCGGCATGGAGGAAATCGTAGCATGGGCGGGAACCCATGCCTGGATGGAACGGAAACCTCAGCGGATCTTGCTGAGCGGTCCGCCCTGCACCCGCACCAGGGCGTGCTGGCGCTCGGGGTTGGCGCGGCGCTCGTCGGCCTGGCGCTTGACGAAATCGATCAGGCGATCGACCTCGCCCTGCATCTTCTCCATCTGCTCGCGCATGTGGAGGATCACCTCGACCCCCGCCAGGTTGACCCCGAGGTCGCGGGTCAGGGTCAGGATGATCTCGAGCCGGCGGATCGCCTCCTCGTCGTAGAGGCGGGTGTTGCCGGTGCTGCGGGCGGGCTTGATCAGCCCTTCCCGCTCATAGAGGCGCAGCGTCTGGGGGTGGATGCCGTAGCGCTCCGCCACCACGCTGATCATCACGAACTTCTGGTCCGGCCTGCGCCGACGGGTGGGCATCAGCCTGCCTCCTCCGCGGTGCCGGTCGCATCGGCGGCCGTCTCGACGATCTCGGTGATCTGGACCTGGGTCCCGCCCCCCTGCCGCTTGGGGACGAGGACGCGCAGGACCCCCTGGTCGAAGGCGGCGGTGATGCCTTCCGCCTCGACCGGGGAGCCGAGCTCGAAGGTGCGCCGGAAGGGGCCGTAGCTCCGCTCCATGCGGAGGAAGTGACGGCTCTCGCCGAGCGTCTGCCGGCGGCCGGAGAGCTCCAGCCGCCGGTCCCGCACCTGCAGTTGAATATCGTCACGCCGCACTCCGGGGAGCTCGGCGAAAAGGATGTAGGAGTCCTCGGTCTCGAGCACGTCGACGGCGGGGGACCAGGTCCCCGGCACCCCCCCTTCGACGTCCTCGAACTCGGAGGTGACGACCGCCTGCTCGAAGAGACCGTTGATGCGGTCCTGGATGCGGGACAGCTCTTCGAGGTAGATCTTCTTGAGCGGCGGCATGTCTCACCTGGTTCCGAGTTCAGAGGGCCTCGAGTTTACGTCGACTTCCCGACGGTTACTTCTCCACGTACTCGGCGTCGATCACCTCGTCCGAGGAGCCGGAGCCCGGACCGGCGTCGCCGCCACCCGTCGGGCCGGCGGCGCCGCCCGGCTGCTGGTACATCACCTCGGCCAGCTTGTGGGAAGCCTTCGAGAGCTTCTCGGTGGCCTCCTCCATGGCGGCCGCCGTGGGCTCCCCTTCGAGCACCTTCTTGGCCTCGGCGAGCGCGCTCTCCATCTCCCCCTTCTGATCGGGACCGAGCTTCTCCTTGTGCTCCTGGTAGGTCTTCTCGGTCTGGTAGATCAGGGTGTCGAGGTGGTTGCGGGCCTCGACCTGCTTGCGCCGCTCCTGGTCCTCGGTGCGGTGCGCCTCGGCCTCCTTGACCAGGCGGTCGATGTCGCTGTCGTTCAGGCCGCTCGAGGCCGTGATCGTGATCCGCTGCTCCTTGCCGGTGCCGAGGTCCTTGGCCGAGACGTGCGTGATGCCGTTGGCGTCGATGTCGAAGGCCACCTCGACCTGCGGCACGCCGCGCGGCGCCGAGGGGATCCCCACCAGGTGGAACTTGCCGAGCGTGCGGTTGTCGCGCGCCATCTCGCGCTCCCCCTGGAGCACGTGGACCTCGACCGAGGTCTGGTTGTCGGCCGCCGTCGAGAAGGTCTCGGCCTTGCGGGTCGGGATCGTGGTGTTGCGCTCGATCAGCTTGGTGAACACGCCGCCGAGCGTCTCGATGCCGAGCGACAGCGGGGTGACGTCGAGCAGCAGCACGTCCTTGACGTCGCCGGCCAGCACGCCGCCCTGGATCGCGGCGCCGATCGCCACCACCTCGTCGGGGTTGACCCCCTTGTGGGGCTCCTTGCCGAAGAAGTCCTTGACTACCTTCTGGATCGCCGGCATGCGGGTCTGGCCGCCGACCAGCACGACCTCGTCGATGTCCTTGGCGTCGACCCCCGAGTCCTTGATCGCCTGACGGCAGGGGGCGATCGAGCGCTGGATCAGGTCGTCCACCAGCTGCTCGAGCTTCGGCCGGGTCAGCTTGATGTTGAGGTGCTTGGGCCCGGAGGCGTCGGCGGTGATGAACGGCAGGTTGATCTCGGTATCCTGCGCGCTCGACAGCTCGATCTTGGCCTTCTCGGCGGCCTCCTTCAGGCGCTGGATGGCCATCGGGTCGTTGCCGAGGTTGATCCCCTGGTCCTTCTTGAACTCCTCGAGCAGCCAGTCGATGATCCGCTGGTCGATGTTGTCGCCGCCCAGATGGGTGTCGCCGTTGGTCGCCTTGACCTCGACCACCCCCTCGCCCACCTCGAGGATCGAGATGTCGAAGGTGCCGCCGCCGAAGTCGTAGACGGCGATCGTCTGGTCCTTCTTCTTGTCCAGCCCGTAGGCGAGCGCCGCCGCGGTCGGCTCGTTGACCAGCCGGTCGACGGTGAGCCCCGCGATGCGGCCGGCGTCCTTGGTCGCCTGCCGCTGGGCGTCGTTGAAGTAGGCCGGCACGGTGATCACCGCGCGGTCCACCTTCTCGCCGAGGTAGTCCTCGGCCGCCTGCTTGAGCTTGCCCAGGATCATCGCCGAGATCTCGGGCGGGGAGTACTTCTTGCCGTCGACGGAGACCCGCACGTCGCCGTTCTCCGCCCGCTCCACCCCGTAGGGGACCATCTTCATCTCCTCGTTCACCTCGGCGTACTTGCGCCCCATGAAGCGCTTGATCGAGAAGATGGTGTTCTGCGGGTTGGTGACCGACTGCCGCTTGGCCACCTGGCCGACGAGCCGCTCGCCGCTCTTGGTGAACGCCACGACCGACGGAGTGGTGCGGTTCCCCTCGGCGTTGGGGATGACCTTCGCCTCGCCCCCCTCCATCACCGCCACGACGCTGTTGGTCGTTCCCAGGTCGATTCCGATGATCTTGCTCATATGACGAATCCTCCTTCGCTGATCTTCAGCCGGAACATATTGCGCACAGTCTAGAACCTTAGTGGCGTCGAGTCAATTTTACGCCACGCCATGTTTGACAATTTGGGACGCAGATTTATTCCAGGCAGACCACATCGCGGGGAGGTTGCAGCCCTCATCACCCCGACCCTCTTCTCCCCGCCTCCCCCCCGGCCGCCGGGAGAAGAGGGGGGCCCTGCGATGCAGGGTAGGTCCGGATCGAGCGCCTTTCTCCTCCCCCGTACTCGGGGGAGGCCGGGAGGGGGTGTTCCGGAGTCCGGCGCGCTTCCTTGTCCGGACCGCTGCGAGCCCCCTCCTGACCTCCCCCGAGTACGGGGGAGGAAAAAAGCACCGCTTCCGGCAGCTCTGCAGTTCTCCCCTCTCGCCCGGTCGGGTGGGAGGGAGGCTGGGAGAGAGGGGCCGGGGGAGTGAGGGCCCGGCGGCACGGACATCGCCCCAGCCCGGTAAGACCTGGGGATCGGCGACGCCCCCCTAGTCCAGCAATACCAGCGGCGGCCCGGCCGACGCCGGGGTGACGTTGAGGAACTCGGGGTCGAGGAGGAAGTTGCCGGTGATCGCCTCGGTCTCGCCGGCGCCGGCGAGGGGCTTGCCGGCGTGGAGGGGCTGCACGGTGTAGCTCTCCTCGCTCGCGGCGTAGCGCAACGGCTGCCCCTCGGCGTCCTGGAGGTCGGCCGGCGCGAGGAGGCCGGCGTTCACCAGCTCCTGGAGGCGGTCGGGAAAGCTCCCCTTGAGGAGGAACCAGGTCTTGGCGGCGCGGTCGATCTTGAGGTAGAGGACGGCGCGCTGGTCGCGCACCAGGACGTCGCGCTCGTGCTCCTGCCAGGGGAAGGGGACCACCAGCGAGTCGGGGCTGAGCAGGAGGGCGGCGACGACGACCGCGGTCAGCAGGGCGGCCAGGACACGGCCGGCCCACGCCGGCAGGTGCGAGGGGACGACCCGCGGCTCCACCTTCATCTGGCGGAAGGCGCCGGACAAGGTCGACTCCAGGGGGTCCGGCGGCACCAGCGCCGCGATCCCCTCGACGCCGGAAGAGGAGGAGGACGAGGAGGAATGCCCGCGCGTCTGCGCGGCCTTCTGCGCGTTGCTCTCGAGGATCGCGGCCACCCGGCTGGGGGGCATGTCGGGAGGGATCATCGGCTCGGCGCCGGGGAACGGCGTGCCGGTGGCGGCGCGGGGGGCGGGGAACGGGATCGCTTCGAGCGGCGGCGGGGGGGCCGGACGCTGGGGCGGCACGGCGGCCTGCGCGGGCGCCGCCTGGGGTCCCGGAAAGCCTGGAGGAGGCGGCAGGAGGGCCGGCGCCGGCCGGGGCTTGGGGGAGGCCGGCGCGTGCTGCGCGGCGTGGATCAGCAGCTCCTCGACCGAGATCGGCTCGAACCCCTCCTCGTAGGAGACCTCGTCGCCGCTGTAGAACTTGAAATCCCCTTGGCTCCAGCGCATCAGCTGCTCGAGCAGCCGCGAGGTCTGGAGGCGGAGCGCTTCGAGGAGCTGGGCGCGCTCGATGTAGCGCCGCTCGACCAGCAGGTCGATCAGCCGCCCGCCCGAGCTCTGGTGCTCGGCGGTGGCGCGGCCGAGGTCGGGAGCGCCGATCATCCCTTCCTTCAGGAGGATCTGGGAGAGCCCCTCCTCGAGCGGCTGGTTGAGGGCGTCCGCCGCCACGATGCGGCCGGCGAGGAACGAGATGGCGACGATGTCCTGCTGCCCCTGAACGGTCAGGATGCCGGTCTTCTTCTGCTGGGAGATCAGCTGCAGGATCTCCGGGAGCTTGAAGAGGTCGAGAGTGCCTTCAACCGCCATCTGCTGTGATCCAACCCTTTCGCCGCTATCGTCCGGGCGCGATCAGAGCGCGCTGCGCAGCTCGCGCCGGATGCGGATTCCGAAGTAGAGGATCAAACCCAGGATCGCGACGATCCAGGACACGGAGTTTCCCGGATCATACCGCCACGGGATGCGAACTCCCAGCGTGCCGAAGAGCGGCAGCATCAGCAGGGCCGTAGGGACGAGGAGCGCCAGGAACGACTTCGCCCCCTCGCCGATCTCGGCCGAGGCGACGCCGGGGAGGATGATCCGCCCCCAGCGGTCGAAAACCCCCTCCGGGAAGATCATCCCGCTCCGCTCGGTGTAGCCGAAGGGACGGCGGGCGAGGTGGAGGGTGACGGCGAGCAGCACCAGGCTGAGCGCGAGGAACACCGAGAGCCCCTGGCGCAGCAGCTCGAGGCGGTCGGTGCGCGCCTCCCCCTTCCCCCAGATCTTCAGCAGCTCGCGGCGGATCTCCGGGATGCGGGCGATGCCGCCCGGCAGGGTCACCACGCGCTGCGTCGAGGTCGCCATCCACGCCTGCACATGGGCGAGGTCGATCTGCTGCGCCCGGGTGAGCGCGGCGCGCTGCTCGTCGAACATGTAGGAGTCGGAGTAGGCCTGGCTCAGGTTGTACTGCGCGGCGGCGTTCTGGGGATCGATCGCCGCCACCGCCTGGAAGGTCTGGATGGCGTTGCTGAAATCCCCCTTGAAGAAGGCGTAGGCGCCGAGGTTGAGCTGCGCCGTGGTGTTCTTCGGCTCCGCCTCGAGCACCTGCCGGTAGAGGGCGCGGGCGAGCTCCCACTGGTTGAGCGAGCGGTGGACGTCGGCGAGCAGGTGCTTGACGGCGACGCTCTGCGGCAGCACGGAGCGCAGCACCCCGAGGTCGGCGAACAGGTTGCCGTAGAGGCGGTGCTGCTCGATCCCCTCGAGCGCCTGGGCCGGCGGCGAGAGGGCCACCACGATGTGCCGGCGCTGGAGGTCGACGAGCTGGGGCGAGCCGCCGAGGAGGACCCAGAACAGGATGGTGACCACCCGCTCGCTCGCCGAGGCATACCCCCAGAGCAGGACCGACCAGTAGAGCGGCAGCCAGATCGGACCATACGGCAGCGCGAGCGGCCAGAGCAGGAAGGCGGCGGCGAGGACGACGGCGACGGCGCGCGGCAGCTTGCGGCCGAAGAGGTCCACCAGGTCCTGGAACAGCGGCGTCCCCTTGGTCAGCATCTGCACGGCGATGTAGAGGCCGCCGGTCACCAGCAGGACGGCGAGGAGCCAGAAGAGGAGGTCCTGAAACCAGAGGTAGCGCTCGAGCGGCGGGTTGAAGATCCGCGGGTAGGCGCGCAGGCGGGCCAGCGCGGCCCCCGGCCAGTCGTGCTGCAGGCGGTCCACGGTCGCCTCGGCGAACGCCGTCTCGGGACGGCCGGGATCGAAGCGCTCGGCGGCGGCGAGCGCCAGGTGAGCGCGCGCGAAGTCCTTCTGCTGCGCCGCCTGCACCGCCCGCGCGACGGCGCCGGCCGCGAGGTCGGGGAGCCGGCGCATGCCGAGCTGGCGCGCGATGTCGAGGAGGCCGTTGACCGAGCGGTCGGCCTGGACGGGATCGTTCTGCACCACCCACTCGAGCCACTGCTCCTCGAGCTGTTTCAGGGTCTGTCGCACCTGCCCCGTCATCTCGACGCCGGTCAGCTGCGGCGAGGAGACCTGCGCCCCGGCCGGGGCGGCCAGGGGGAGCATCACGAGAAGGGCGAGACCACCGAGCAGGGCGAGCCTCCCCGAGGCGGCGAGCCTCGCGAGCTCCGCCCGGAAACGGCCTCTATCCCCTCTTTTGCACATAGCGGACCCGCAGACGATACAGCAGGTCCTCGAGGAAAGCGCGCTCCTGCGCGGTCAGATTGCCCGCCGTCTTCTGCCGCAGCACGTCCAGCAGGTCGATGTGGAGGCGGGCCATCTCGAGGTCGGTCGCCACCTGCCCGTCGGGGAGCCGGGCGTCGCCGAGGTAGATCGGCACCGGCTCGGCCATCATCGCCACCAAGTCGTAGAAGCTCGGCCCCCCCATCTCGGGCGAGGTGCCGGGGAGGTCGAGCGGCGGCGAGCCCCCGGGCATCCCCGGCATCCCCCCCATCCCGGACATCGGCTCGTAGCCCGGCGCGTGCTCCGGCGGCCACCCCTCCGGCTGGCGCGCGTCGGCGGCGGGAGGGGGAGGCGGCGGGGCGGCGACGGGCTCCGGCGACGCCGTCGGCGCGGTCGATTTTTCGTCGAGGAACCGGTACTCTTCCTTGAGCACCCCGTCGGCGGTGAACATCCGCTTGTCGTTGACTTTGATCTCTTTCTTCTCGTTCGACACTTCGGGCCCGTGTTCCTTTCTGACCGCTGCGAAAAGAGCTGGTGAAAAAATCGTAGCAAGCCCGCTTCTCGCGTCGCAAGCGCGGCGCTCTTCGGAGGCCTCCGATCCCATGCCAGAGAACCCCGACCTCCAGAAGCTCGTCGACCTCGTGGCCCGCCTGCGCGCGCCGGACGGCTGCCCCTGGGACCGCGAGCAGAGCCTGCCGGACGTGCGCGCCTACCTGCTCGAGGAGGCCCACGAGCTGGCGGGAGCGATCGACGGCGGCGACTGGGAGGAGCTCGCCGAGGAGCTCGGCGACATGCTCTTCCAGGTCGCCTTCATCGCCCGTCTGGCCGAGGAAGCCGGCGCCTTCAGACTCTCACAGGTGATCGACCGCGTCCATCATAAGATGGTGGAACGCCACCCGCACGTCTTTGGCAGCGAGGAAGGGGAGAAGGGGTCGCTCGCCGACGCCGAGGCGGTCCGCCAGGCCTGGGAGCGCCGCAAGCTCCAGCGCGAGCCGAAGCGGCAGTCGCTCTTCTCCGGCGTCCCCGCCTCCCTCCCCGCCCTCCTCGCCGCCTACCGCCTGACCCAGAAGGCCTCCGGCGTCGGCTTCGACTGGCCGGACGCCGCGCCGGTGCTCGCCAAGGCCGAGGAGGAGATCGCCGAGCTCAAGGGCGCCCTCGCCGCGGGGGAGAAGGACGGCGTGCGCGAGGAGGTGGGGGATCTCCTGTTCACCGTCGCCAACCTGGCGCGCAAGCTCGAGGTCGACCCCGAGGCCGCCCTCGCCGGCACCAACCTCAAATTCCGCCGCCGCTTCGCCCACATCGAGGAGAGCCTAGCCGCCCAGGGGAAGACCGCCGCCGAGGCGACGCTCGAGGAGATGGATGCGCTGTGGGAGGAGGCGAAGCGGGGCGAGGCGACGGAAGCTACTCCAGAATCGTGATCTTCGCCTGCTCGGCAGCCTCTTGGACCTGAGCCAGACCGCGTGGCTTGCTTCCGCGCCCGGGCGCGAGACCGGTCGGAGTCGTGAACCTGCCGATCCCGGAAGCCTTTTTCCTCCCCTGTACTCGGGGGAGGTCAGGAGGGGGCACCCCCGTTACGAATCCCTCCCCTTGTCCGCGCCTGCCTCCCCCTCCAAGATCGAGGTGATCGCGGTCAACACGCCTTCCGTGTTCCTCAGCACCCCGTGGTTCCAGAACCGAAGAACCCGGTATCCCCTCGCTTTGAGCCAGCCGTCCCGCATGTTATCGAAATCAGGAACATCGTTGGTGATTGTTCGGACCTTATTCCAGTCCGGAGCGTTGAAGCCCCCTCCTGGCCTCCCCCGAGTACAGGGGAGGAAAAAGGCTCCCGGGGATCGGCAGGTTCGCGACTTCCGACCCGCCTATCTCCCTGTCTGGGTTGTCTATGAGGGGGCGGGCGAGTATGAGGCGACCCTCTTCGACGATGTCATTGCCGGCGCCGGGAGGATGCTGCGGCGAGGAGGCCTGCGCGGTCCCCTTGCCGAGGGCCTCGATCTCCTCGCCCCGATGAACCAAGTCGCGCAGGAGGTCTTCGCCCCCCTCGCCGGCCTGGGAGAGCGCGCCCAGCCCTGCCAGCCAGACTTGGCGCACGGTGGCCGAGAGCGTACTGCCGGTGTACCCGTCGCTGCGATCCATCGGTCCTCCCTTCAACGGCGCCGGCTGGATCTTTCAGGGCGCCACATGATCGACATGATAGCAGCTACCTTGATCTCTGTCATCACTTCCCGCGTCGAGGAGAGAGCGAATCCTCACTCGTAGATCAGAATGCCAGCGTGATCGGCGGCTCGCAGCACGGCCTCGTAGCCCTCCCCTTCCCTGAGAGGCAGGGGATCTCCCGGCGCGCGAAGCTCCGAAGCCGCGACTCGATCGCCGAACAGGATCATCGAGCGGTGCCGTCGCCCGCGAGATGTCTATAAGAGGGCGGGCTGAAGCCCCGGGCTATTCAAGTTTTCGCCCCTTCGGGCGCGCTCCGGGGAGCCTCCTAGGGTCCTTTGTGGCGACGCGCAAAAGCGCCGCCCGCGAGCAGAGTGGGTACTATTTGAGCACTAGAAGAAAAGTCCAGCGGCCTCATGTTCCGCTGCTTGGATGACTTCCTTGGGGTTATCCGCCAACAGATCGATCGGCCGCTGTCCGTCGAGCCAGCCGTTCGCGCCAGTGAACCAGAGCGCTACCCCCCAGTCGGAGGTGTCCTTGCCCAGGATTGCGATTACCTCCGCGATGGTGGGACGAGGGAGGCCCGTCTCGTCGAACTGGAAGCTGGGCACATAGCTGACCCCTTGGGACTCCAGAGTCAGGATTTTGCGCTCCAGCCGCAGGAGCTCGTAGCCCTTCTCTGACTCCCCTGAAGTGCAGAACTCCTTGAGGAAGGCACCGCGTGCCGATTCGAGGCGGGCCGCTTGACGTGCCCTGACCGTCTCAGCATCCAGGACTTTGCTCATAGCCAAAGCTTAATGTACCGCAGCACCCTGCGTCCCGACCCTCTGCAGAGCCTTCTCCAGATAGGGCAGCACGTTCTTCGCCACGATCTCCTGCCCCTTGGCCGTGGGGTGGATGCCGTCCGCCTGATTGAGGGTGCGGATGCCGCCAACGTCCTTGAGGAGGAAGGGGACGAGGGGGACGGCGAGCTCTTTGGCGAGCTTCGGGTAGACGGCCGTGAACTGGTCGGCGTAGGGGCCGTAGTTGGGGGGGAGGCGCATGCCGAGGAGGAGGACGCCGGCGCCGGCCGCCTGGGCGCGGCGGATGATCTGGCGCAGGTTCCCCTCGACCTCGGAGACCGGCAGGCCGCGCAGGCCGTCGTTGCCGCCGAGCGCCACCACCACCAGGGCGGGGTGCTGGTTGAGCAGCCAGCCGAGGCGGGAGAGGCCGCCGGCCGTGGTGTCGCCGCTGACCCCGGCGTTGATCACCCGCGCCTGCTTCCCCTCCGCCTTGAGCTGGCGGGCGAGGAGGGCGGGATAGGCCTGATCCTCGGCGAGGCCGAGGCCGGCGGTCAGGCTGTCGCCCAGGAAGACGACGACCGGCGGAGCGGCCACTGGCGCAGCCGGCGGCGCCGCGAGGGCGGCCGGCACGGACAAGGCGGGAATAAGCACCGCCAGAGCGAGAGTTGGGATTTTCTGCCACATCGTCTGCAACCCCATCGGATCATCACCTCGAACTCAAGGATTCCACGACCGCGCGCTCTTCTCCGATCCCCAGGTGAAAGAGCGGCGCCGCCGCTGCGTTTCTCCCTGGAGAGAACCGGAAAGCCGCCGGCAAATTTCCCATGAACCCATCCGCCATCGGGCCCCGCATCGAGCTCCGCCAGCTCACCCGCAAGCTCCCCTCGGGAGAGCGCGAGCTGACCATCCTGGACCACGTCGACCTATCGATCGGGGCGGGCGACTTCGTCGCCGTCCTCGGCCCTTCGGGGAGCGGCAAGTCGACCCTCCTCGCCCTGATGGCCGGGCTCGACCGCCCGACCTCGGGGGAGATCCGGATCGACGGCGCGCCGATCCAGGCGATGTCGGAGGACGAGCTCGCCCTTCTGCGCCGCCACAAGATCGGCTTCGTCTTCCAGAGCTTCCAGCTCCTCGCGAACCTCACGGCGCGCGAGAACGTGCTGCTGCCGATCGAGCTCCTCGGCCTCGCCAAGCCGTTCGCGCGCGCCGACGAGCTGCTCGCCGCCGTCGGGCTCGCCGACCGCGGCCACCACTACCCGAGCCAGCTCTCCGGGGGCGAGCAGCAGCGCGTCGCCCTCGCCCGCGCCTTCGCGGCCCGGCCGCCGATCCTGCTCGCCGACGAGCCGACGGGGAACCTCGACGGCGCCACCGGCCGCCGCGTCCTCGAGCTGCTGACCGAGCTGCGGGCCGCCGAGGGGACCACCCTGGTGCTGGTCACCCACGACCCGGCGGTGGCCGCCCTCGCCGGCCGCCAGATCCACCTGCGCGACGGGCGGATCGAACGCGACGAGACGGCGCGGCGTGCGGAAGCAGCCGTTCCAGCTGAGGCCACGGTTTGAGCCTCGGCTTCTACTTCCGCACCCTGGCGCGCGAGTCGCGCGGCTCGCGCGGGCGGCTGGTCTTCTTCGTCGCCTGCCTCGCCGTCGGCGTGGCCGCTGTGGTGGCGGTCGCCGGCCTCTCGGCGAGCCTCCAGGACGGCATCCGCCGCGAGGCCCGCCAGCTCCTCGCCGCCGACCTCTCGGTGCGCGGCAACCAGCCGCTGCCGCCCGCGACCCTCGCCGCCATCGCCGCCCTCCCCGGCTCGCGGCGGACCGACGTCAAGGAGACGGTCACCGTGGCGGCGGCCGCGGCAGGAAAGAACGGCCAGCCGGGGACCAGCCAGCTCGTCGAGCTCAAGGTGGTGGACGGCGTCTATCCCTTCTACGGCGTGCTCGACCTGCGCCCGCGCCGCCCTCTCGACCAGCTGCTGACCGCCGAGACCACCGTGGTCGCCTCGGACCTCCTCGCCCACCTCGGGTTGAAGGTCGGGGACGCGCTCCAGATCGGCGGCCAGCCGTTCCGGATCGCCGGCATCGTGCTCGCCGAGCCCGACCGGGTCAGCGTCTCCTTCACCCTCGGGCCGCGGGTCTTCCTCTCGGGGGCCGGCTTCGCCCGCACCCACCTCGAGGAGCAGGGGAGCCGGGTCGGCTACCGGGCGCTGGTGCGGCTGCCGGACGGCACCACCTCGTCGGCCCTCGACGCCGCCGCCGACCGGCTGCGGCAGGGTCTCCCGGCGGGGGACGGCTTCCGCGTCGAGACCTACCGCCAGGCGCAGCCCGCGCTGCGGCAGAACCTGTCGCGGATCGAGCGCTTCCTGGGGCTCGTCGCCCTCCTCTCGCTCTTCGTGGGGGGGATCGGCGTCGCCCAGAGCGTGCGCGCCTGGCTCGCCGGCCGGCTGGACGCGATCGCCATCCTGAAGTGCCTGGGGATGCGCCCGCGCGAGATCTTCCCCCTCTACCTCGGCCAGACGGTCCTCCTCGGGCTCGCCGGGAGCCTGGTGGGGATCGCCGCCGGCGCCGCCGTCCAGCTCCTGCTGCCGCGGCTCTTCCCGGACCTGATCCCCCCCGAGCTGATCCACCCCTGGCAGCCCGCCGCCCTGCTGCGCGGCCTCGGCCTCGGCGTGGGGGTGGCGCTGCTGTTCAGCCTGCCGCCGCTCTCCGCCGTGCTGCGGGTGCCGCCGGCGCGGGTGCTGCGGCGCGACGCCGAGCCCCTCCCCCGCCACCGCTGGGTGAGCGTGGCGACCCTCCTCGCCCTGGTGGCGGGGATCTGGGGGATGGCCGCCTTCCAGTCGCATTCGGCCCTGCTCGGCGCCCAGTTCACCGGCGGCGTGGCGGTGGTGACGGCAGCGCTCGCCCTCGCCGCCTTCCTGGTCTCCTGGGGGGTGCGCAAGCTCCCCCGCGATATCTCGCTCGCGCCCCCCCTGCGCCACGGTCTGGCCGCCCTCGCCCGCCCGGGCGCCGCGGCCGGCGGGGCGATCGTCGCCCTCGGGCTCGGGGTGCTGGTCGTCCTCGGCATGTCTCTCGTCGAGGGGAGGATCACCGCCCAGCTCGAGAAGGAGCTCCCCGCCAATGCGCCGAGCGCCTTCCTGATCGACATCCAGCCCGACCAGTGGGCCGGGGTCGACCAGCTCCTCCGGCAGCAGGGGGCGCAGGGGGTCGAGTCGGTCCCGGTGGTGATGGCGCGGATCGCGGCGATCGACGGCGTCCCCACCGAGCAGCTCGCCGGAGTGGACCGCGCGGACAACCCCGATGGCGAAGAGGGGGACGGCGGCGGCGGTGGTGGGCGCCGCAACGGCGGCGAGCGGAACGGCGAGGGGAACGGGGCGAACGGTCCGCGGCGGGGCGGCGGCCGGCGCTGGGCGCTCTCCCGCGAGCAGCGCCTCACCTACATGCGCGAGCTCCCGAAGGACAACAAGATCGTGGCCGGGGCGCTGTGGAGCGATCCCGCCCACGCCGAGGTCAGCCTGGAGAAGGAGTACGCGGCGGACATCGGCGCCCACCTCGGCTCGAAGCTCACCTTCAACGTCCAGGGGGTGCCGATCGACCTCACGGTCACCAGCCTGCGCACGGTGAACTGGGGGACCTTCGGCATCAACTTCTTCCTGGTGGTCGAGCCCGGGGTGCTGGAGTCGGCGCCGCAGCAGCGCCTGGCGGTCGCCCGCCTGCCGCGCGGCGCCGAGCAGCGCACCCAGGACCTGCTCGCGGCGCGCTACCCCAACGTCACCTTCCTGCGCATCCGCGAGATCCTCGAGAAGGTGCTCAAGGTGCTGCGCCGGATCAGCCTCGGCATCCGCTTCCTCGGCGGCTTCACGGTGGTGGCCGGGATCGCCATCCTGGCCGGCGCGGTGAGCGCCGGGTCGGCGCGGCGTGGGCGCGAGGTGGCGCTGCTCAAGACGCTGGGGATGACCCGCCGCGGCGTGGCCGCAACCTTCGCCGTCGAGTACGCCTTGATCGGTCTGGTGGCGGGCCTGATCGGCGCCACCGGCGGCGCCGCCCTCGCCTGGGGGGTGGTCACCCAGGGCTTCCGCCTCCCCTGGGTCCTCGACGCCGGGCCGCTCACCCTCGCCCTGGTGGCGAGCGTGCTGCTGACGGTGCTGGCGGGGCTGGCGGCGAGCCTGCGCTCGCTGCAGAGGCGGCCGATCGAGGTCCTGCGGGCGGAGTGACTACTCCCCGCCGGAGCGAGTCAGCAGGAAGCTGACCGGCACGAACTCCACCCCCTCCGCCTTCGCCCTGGGGACCTCGCGGGCGAGGGCGGCGAGGGTCTCGGGGTGGGGATGGCCGATGGCGATCGCGGCGCCTCGGGCGCGCGCCATGGTGAGCAGCCGTTCGAACTGGACGTGGACCGCCTCGGCGCCGGGCTCGCCGTCGTCGAGGAAGACCTGGCGCTCGGCGGCTGGGACCCCTAAGCCGATCGCCACCTTGTAGCCGACGGTCTCGGCGCTGGTGCGCGAGTCGAGGAAGAAGAGGCCGCGCTCGGCGAGCACCCCCAGCACGGCGGTCATCGGCCCCTCCTCGGAGGAGAGGAGCGAGCCCATGTGGTTGTTGACCCCCACCGCCCCCGGCACGGCCTTCAGCGCCGCCTCGGTCTTCTCCCGCAGCTCGCCGTCGCTCATCGTCCGCAGCAGCGCCCCCGGCCCGGGGTTCTGGCCGTTCTTGGGCTCCATCGGCAGGTGGAGGAGGATCTCGGCCTTGCGCCGCCGCAGCTCGGCGACCACCTCCGAGGTATGGTCGGCGAAGGGGAGGACGGAGTAGGTGACCGGCACCCCCAGCGCCTCGAGGGGCTTGAGCTCGTCGAGCTCGTAGCCCAGGTCGTCGATCACCAGCGCCACGCGGACGCGATGGTCGCCGCCGGGGCGCCCGGCAGGCTCCGGATTGGCCGCCGGCACCACCTTCGAGAGGGCGGGGGTAGAGGAGGGCTCGGGATCGGCGTGCTCGGAGGCGAGCGCACGCAAGGGCGCGGCGTGCCGCGCGGACCGCTCTGAAGAGGATCCTGAACGCGGCGAGCGCGGCTTCGAGGCGGCCTCCGTCTCCTCCCGCGGCTCGGGGACCAGCCGCGGCGCTTCCACGTGGTGGAAGAGGACGAGGGCGCCCGCCCCCACCAGCAGGCCGAGGACGAAGAGGACGAACCCGCCGAGCCTCGGGCCTCGGGAGCGGCGTCGCGGCGTCGAGCGCTGGGTCTTCAGATCAGGCGGCCTTCGCCTCGGCCTCGGGCTCCTGGCCCAGCAGGCGGCGGACGGCGTGGCGCAGGATCAGCTCGTCGATCGGCGTGTCCTTCTCGAGGTAGGTGCGGCTCCGCTCGTCGACCAGCAGATCGGGCTTCAGCGCCTCGTTGAGCGGCTTCTTGTCCGGGCCGGTGTAGAAGGCCTCGGTGAACAGCAGCCGCCCCCCGGAGGAGAGCTCGGCCGAGCCCTGGCGGCCGGCGTGCCCGAAGGTGCGCTCCCCCACCAGCTCGGCCTTCTGCTTCTGCCGCAGCACGGTGGCGAAGACCTCGGCGGCGCCGAGGGTGCCGCGGTCGACCAGGATCACCGTCTTCCCCTGCCAGACCGGCTTGTCGTCGGCCTTGAAGCTCGCCAGCTCCTCGGCCCGGCGCTTCAGGGAGCCGAGGTCGCCGGTGGTGAACAGGCGGGCGGTGGCGTAGGCCACCTCCGGATCGCCCGAGGAGACGCCGCGCAGGTCGATCAGCAGCTTGTCCTTGATCATGCCGGCGTTCTTGGTGAGCGCGTCGCGCACCTCGGCCGCCGTCTCCTTGTCGAAGGTCGGCACGTGCAGCATGGGGACGCCGTCGACCTCCTCGAGGCTGACCGGCGGCGCGTCGAACGGCTTGAGCTCGAAGGAGACCTGCACCGGCTCGCCGAGACGGATCAGCTCGATGGCGAGCCTGGAGCCCGGCTTGTCGGCGAGCGCCTCCTGGAGCTCCCAGAGCGGCATCAGACGGGTCGAGCGGCCGTTGACCTTGGCCACGATGTCGCCCGGCTTGATCTTCGCCCCCGCCCCCGGGCTCCCCTTCTCGACCGCCACCACGTAGGCGATCCCCCGCTCCTTGAGCAGGGTCAGCCCCGAGTAGCGCCGGCCGACCGTGCTCGCCTGGCCGAAGCCGGAGAGCGCCGAGGCGGGGACGTAGAGCGAGAAGGGATCGAGCGCGTCGGTGGTGCCGTCGAGCGCGGCGGACATCAGGGTGTTCATCTGCGGCTCGTCGACGTAGGCCTGGCGGACCAGGCCGAGCGTCTCGCTGAACACCGCGAGGTACTTGTAGAGGGAATCGTCGTCGGGCTTGGCGTGGGTCTTGTCGGCGGCGCGCACCAGGGTGGCCGCGAGCAGGGGGAAGACGACGACTGCGGAGATGAGAAAGAAGACGAGGCGACTGCGGTTCATGATTCCTCTTTCACCGGCTGTACCGAACCCGCGTTACCGTAACCAGCTCAGTGGGTCCTCGGGACGGTTCTCGACTCGGATCTCGAAGTAGAGCTTGTCCGAGGCGAGCCCCACGGCGTCCCCCAAAGATAACATATCTTCCTTCCCCACCCGCATCGAGGCGAGCCCGGCATAGAGGGTGAAGACCCGCCCCGGGTGCTGCACGATGACCGTCTCGCCGTACCCCTGGAAGGGGGCGGCGTAGAGCACCTTGCCGGGGAAGACCACCTTCACCGGGGCGCCGGGGGCCACTGCCAGGTCGACGCCGTTGTGCGGCACCCGGGTGCGGTAGCGCGGATCGAGGATCGAGCCGAAGCCGCCGGTCACCTTCCCCTCGACCGGCCAGTCGAGGACGCCGCGGAACTGCTGCATCGGGGTGCCGGCCGGCGACCCCTGGGAGCGGCCGTAGAGGAGGTCGAGGAAGGCGGCGAGCTTCTTCTCGCGGTCGGCGAGCTCGGTCGTCTGGGCGACCAGGGTGCGGCTCTCCGCCTGCAGCCGGGCGACCAGCTCCTGCTTGTGCTGGCGCACCGCCACCAGCTGCTGGCGGCGCAGGCGCTCGCTGGCGATCCAGCTCTCGGTCTCCTGGCGCCGCGCGACGAGCTGGTCGCGCTCCCGGGCCAGGTGCACCCGCGCCTCCTGGTAGCGGTCGATGGCGGCGCGGTCGCGGCGCGCCAGGAAGCGCATCAGGCGGACCGAGGGGAGGAGGTTGCGGTCGGGCTTGAGCGACAGGAAGAGCCGGAGATACCCCTGGCGCCCCAGCCGGTAGAGGCCGGCGAGGCTGCGCTGGAGGTCGGCGCGGGCACCGGCCAGCTCCCCCTCGAGGCGCTCCACCTCCCGCTCCCCCGCCTCGACCCGCCGCGCCGCCAGGTCGCGCGCCGCCGCCGCCTCGGCGATCCGGGTCTCCTGGAGGGTCAGCTCGAGCCCGGCCGCCTCGATCTCCCCCTGGAGCCCGCTCTCCGCGCGCTTCGCCGTCTCGAGCTTCTGGGTGAGGCGCTGGATCTCGAGGCGGATGCCGGCGAGCTCGGTCTCGCGGGAGGGCCTCTCGGCGGGGAGGGGAGAGAGGAGGGTGAGCGCCAGGAGGACCCCGTGGAGCAGGATCAGGGCCCCGCGGCGCGGCCGGGACGGTGGAGGGGAGGTCGACACCTGCGGGGAATTCTACTTCTCCCCCGGCTCCTCCGGGGAGCGCAGCGCGTGGAGGAGGAAGGCGAACTCGTCGGCGGTCTCCTCGATCTTCTTCGACACCGGCTTGCCGCCGCCGTGGCCGGCGCGGGTCTCGATGCGGATCAGCGTCGGGCTCGGACCCAGGTTGGCGCGCTGCAGGGCCGCCACGAACTTGAAGCTGTGCGCCGGCACCACCCGGTCGTCGTGGTCGGCGGTGATGATCAGGGTCGGCGGATAGACGGTCTCCGGCTTCAGGTTGTGCAGCGGCGAATAGGCGTAGATCACCTGGAACTCCTCCGGATTGTCCGGCGAGCCGTAGTCCGAGGTCCACCCCCAGCCGACGGTGAACCGGTGGAAGCGCAGCATGTCGAGCACCCCCACCCCCACGATCACGGCGCCATAGAGGTCCGGCCGCTGCACCATGCAGGAGGCGGTCAGCAGGCCGCCGTTGCTGTAGCCGGCGATCGCCAGCTTCCCCGGCGAGGTGTAGCCGTTTTCGATCAGCCACTCGGAGGCCGTCAGAAAGTCGTCGAAGACGTTCTGCTTCCTGAGCTTGCTCCCCGCCAGGTGCCACTCCTCGCCGTACTCGCCGCCGCCGCGCAGGTTGGCGACCGCGTAGACCCCGCCGCGCTCCATCCACACCACGTGGGCGGGGGAGAAGTTCGGCGTCAGCGACACCCCGAAGCCGCCGTACCCATAGAGGTAGACGGGGTTCGCGCCGTCGAGCTTCAGCCCCTTGCGGTGGGTGACGAACATCGGGATGCGGGTGCCGTCCTTGCTGGGAAAGAAGACCTGGCGCGTCTCGTAGCGGTCGGGCTCGAAGCCGCGGATCTGCTCCTGGCGGAAGACCGTCCCCTGCCCGGTCGCGAGGTCGAGGCGGTAGACCGTCCCCGGCGTCGTGTAGCTGGTGAAGCCGTAGAAGGTCTCGCGGTCGTGGCAGCGGCCGGTGAAGCCGTCCACCGTGCCGAGCCCCGGCAGCTCGATCTCGCGCAGGAAGCGCCCCTCGCGGTCATACTGCCGCACCTGCGAATGGGCGTCCTGCAGATAGTGGGCGACCAGGGTCAGGTGCAGGCAGCTCACCCCCTGCAGGGTCTCCGCCCCCTCCGGGATCACCTCCCGCCAGCGCGCGCGCTCCGGGTGGCCGAGGTCGACCGCGATCACCCGCCCGCGCGGCGCCGCGAGGTCGGTGTCGAACCAGAAGAGGGGGCCGTCGTTGGCGATGAAGTTGTAGGAGGCGTCGAAGTCGCCCAGCAGCTCGACCACCGGCGCGCCGGGCACCGCGAGGTCCTTGTAGAAGAGGCCGTTCTGGGTCTCCGTCCCCCTCCAGGCGTGGATGATCAGGTAGCGGCCATCCTGGGTGACGGCGGCGATGAAGCCCATCTCCTTGCTGTCCGGCCGCTGATAGACCAGCTCGTCCTCCGACTGCGGGGTGCCGAGCCGGTGGTAGTAGAGCTTCTGGTGGAAGTTCGCCTCCTCGAGGGGACGCCCGGCCCGCGGCTCGTCGTAGCGGCTGTAGAAGAACCCCTCCCCGTCGTGGGTCCAGGCGGCGCCCGAAAACTTCACCCAGCGCAGGTGATCGGGGAGGTCCCGCCCGCTCTCCACCTCGCGCACGTGCCACTCCTGCCAGTCCGACCCCCCCGAGGAGAGGCCGTAGGCGAGGAGCCTGCCGTCCTCGGAGAGGTTCCAGCCGGTGAGCGCGATCGTGCCGTCGTGCGACAGGGTGTTGGGGTCGAGTACGACCTGGGGGACGCCGCCGAGGTCGTCGACGCGGTAGAGGACGTTCTGGTTCTGGAGGCCGTCGTTGCGGGTGAAGAAGTAGCGCCCCCCCTGCTTGACCGGCACTCCGTAGCGCTCGTAGTTCCAGAGCTCGGTCAGCCGCTTGCGGACCGGCTCGCGCTCCGGGATGGCGGCCAGATAGGCGGAGGTCACCCGGTTCTGCGCCTCCACCCAGGCGCGGGTCTGCGGGGAATCGAGATCCTCGAGCCACCGGTAAGGGTCGGCCACCTGGACGCCGTGGTAATCGTCGACCTGATTCACCTGCGGCGAATCGGGGTAGACGAGCTTCTCCTCCTTGGGGCTCTCGACCGACCTATGCATGGGACCTCAACAGTTTCCGCGAACACCGGCGCCGCCGTGAAGGCGAGCAGGGCCAGAGCTTTCCGTCTGGACGCCAGGATCTCTTCCCTTATGGGTGCGCCTGACCCCGATTCCGGAGTCAAAAGTTCACCAAACCATATCGCGACGGCGCTTCCTCGCCCATCAAAGGTAGCCGAGCGAGCGCAGATTCTTCAGGTACTCCGCCCCCTCGGCGCCGGCCGGCGCCCCCCGCCGGGGCTGGCCGTAACCCGCCACCACGACCGGCGGCGGCGCCCAGCGGCACTGCGCGGGGGGCGGCGGGAGCTCCTCGCTCTGCGGCAGGCCGAGGGCGCGCAGCAGGGCCGCGGCGACCGCCTCCGGCCGGATCCGGTCCGGACGCCGCGCCCCCGCCGAGGAGCCGCAGCCGCTCCGCCGCCAGAGGATCACCCGCCCCTCTCCCCCCGCGCGCCGCCGGCCGGGATCGAGCACCACCGCCACCGTCCCCACCCCGGAGAGGGCGCCGGCGAGGAGCCGGTCGGCCGCCGCGAGCTCGCCGCGCACGAGGTCGGCCAGGGCCACGTCGCCCCCCTGCCAGCCGTCGGCCGCGATGTCGGCTCCCGGCAGGTAGAGGGCGGCGGCCCGCGGCGGCTCGCCGGCCGGCGCCATCCGGCGGGCGAAGACCTCGCGGTAGAAGCGGTCGGGGCGCAGGGCGCGGTCGGCCACCGCGCCCGCCGCCGGGGCGGGGAGCGCCGCGGCCAGGCGGGGGTCCGGCCCTCCACGGGCCGCCGCCGCGGCGAGCGCCGCCACATTCCCCCGTTCCGCCTCCGGCGCCAGGGCCCCCTCGCCCCGCTCGCCGAGGAGCTGATAGGCGCCGTGCGCCACCACCAGCCCGGCGGGGAGAGCCTCGGCCGGGAAGGTCGCCCACCAGTTCACCGCCAGCGACGGCTCGCCGCCGCGCGAGGCGAGCTCCCAGACGGTGAACGCCCGCCGGCGGTTGGCGAGCACCGGCCGGTACTCGGCGAGCCCGAGCGGCACCTCGACCCGGCTCCACCAGCCGCGCAGCGGGCCGCTGCGCGCCAGCGGCGTGCGCACCCCGAGCGGCCGGAAGCTGTCGAGCGAGGTGACGCCGTGGTCCGGCCCGGGGACCCCCGTCGCGACCGTCGTCCAGAAGGAGGCCGGGGGCTCCTCGGGCTTGCGGCGGTAGGCGAGGGGCCTCCCCGTCGCGCCCGTCGCGGCCAGGCGCCCCAGCTCCGGCAGCTCGCCGAGCGCCAGCAGGTAGTCGACCTCCTCGGGAAGGACGCCGTCGATCCCCAAGAGCACCACCCGCTCCCCCGGCCCGGTGGGGAGGGCGACCGGCGCCGCCGCCGGCTCGGCGCGGAGGGCCGAGAGCGCGGCGACCAGCGCCGGCAGGGCGAGCAGGGCCGCGCCGGCGAGGATGGCGAGCCCCAGCCAGCGGCGGGAGAACAGGCGGCCGACCGGCGCCGCGTCGGTGAAGCGGATCGCCAGGGTGAGCAGACCGTTGTAGACCAGCTTGACCATCAGGTAGACGAGCGGCGGGGTGACCAGAGCGAGGCCGGCGGCCTGCCCGAGGTGCCCCTCGGCCAGCACCTCGCCGCCGAGCCGCAGCGCGAGCGCCAGCACCCCGACCCCGGCGACCAGCGACATGGCGAGCGACAGCGCCTCGATGCGCCGCACGTGGTAGAGGCGGATCACCAGCAGGATGACGCCGCAGAGGGCGAGGAACGCCACCCCGGCGGCGAGCGAGATGGGGAGGAAGAGGTGGAGGAAGAGGGGGGCGAGATCGAGCGGGCTGGCGCTCAGGTTGCCGTTGGCGGCCCCCAGCGCGAGCGCCAGGACGAGCGCCAGGGCGAGGCCGGAGAGCAGCCCCACCTTGGCGGTGAGCAGGAGCAGCGTCCCCGCCGTCTGGCGCGAGCGCAGCGCGTCCTGGAGCAGGAAGCGCTCGAAGCGGTGGTCGAGATAGCCCAGCCGGCGCAGCTCGGAGCGGACCCCCTCCAGATTGTTGTCGAGACCCTTGTCGAGGTCCTGGCCGGCGGGCGTCATCGCCGGCTAGTCTACCCTTTACCCCGTCACTTACCCCGCCGCCTGCGCGCGTTCCAGGAAGAAGTCGAGCAGCTCGGAGGAGGAGCTCTCCATCTCCCGGCTGAGCGCCTGGACACGCTGGCTCAGGGTGTTGAACATCCAGGCCGCGGGGACCGCCACCACCAGGCCGAGCGCAGTGGTCAGCAGCGCCTCGGCGATCCCCTGCGACACCACGGAGAAGCCGTTGCCGGCGCCGGCCGCGGCGATCTCCCGGAAGGCGTGGACGATGCCGATCACCGTGCCGAAGAGGCCGATGAAGGGGGAGGTGGTGGCGATCGTCCCCAGGCTCCCCACCCCGCGGTTGAGCTCGGCCACGGTCTCGGCCGTGGTGCGCTCGAGGGCCCGCCCGGTCGCCTCGAGGACCTCGGCGGCGGAGAGGCCGCGGGCGCTCTTCTGCTGGAACGTCGCGAGGCCGGCGGCGATCACCCGGGCGACGTGGCTGTGAGGGAAGCGGCGGGCCGCCTCGATCGCCGGCAGCGGGCGCCCCTCCGCCAGGTGGGGGCTCACGGTGCGCGCGAAGGCGAGCGACTGCCGGCGCGCCCGCCGCAGCACCACCGTCCGTTCGATCGACACCGCCAGCGACCAGACGGAGAGGAAGACGAGGATCGCGATCACCACCAGGCCGGTCGTGCTGATCTTGCCGGCCAGCCCCACGAGGTCGAGCGAAGGCATGGAAGCTCCTTTCCGGCCCAGCGGGCCGCGGAACCGAGCGGGTCCCGGGACGGGGTCCGTCACCTGCTGACGGCCCGAGGTTTCGAGAGAGGAGCGCTCCTGGGGACTTAGAAGGGGGGAGGGCGGGATTGGTTCCGCGGCCCGTCTCCGGCAGGCGAGCGGGGCGGGCTCAGTGCGAGCGGTTGCCGACGAAGCGCACCAGGTCGCGCAGCGGCTCGGCCTTCCGCCCCAGCGGGGTCAGCGAATCGACGGCGAAGCCGAGCAGCTCGGCGGCCAGCGACTGCGCGCCGGCGACGCCGAGGAGCTTGACGAAGGTGACCTTGGCGGCGTCCTTGCCGGTGTCCTTGCCGGTTTCCTCGGGGGTGCCGAGGACGTCGAGCAGGTCGTCCGAGATCTGGAAGGCGAGGCCGAGGTTCTTGGCGAAGCGGGCGATCACCTCGAGATCGCGGCGGCGCGCCTCGGCGGCCATCGCGCCCAGCTCGCCGGCGGCCATGAACAGGGCGCCGGTCTTGTGGCTGTGGATGTACTCGAGCACGTCGAGGCTCATCTCCCCGGGCCCCGAGAGGAGGTCGAGGGCCTGGCCGCCGATCAGCCCGTCGCTGCCGATCGCCGCCGCCAGGTGGTGGACGACGTCCTCGGTGGTGTAGCGGCGCAGGGCGAGGCGGTGGGCGGCCTCGGCGACCAGGGCGTAGGCGCGGTTGAGCAGCGCCAGGGCGGCGAGCAGGGCGACGTTCTCGCCGTAGACCCGGTGGACGGTCGGCCGCCCGCGGCGCAGGGCGGCGTCGTCCATCGAGGGGAGATCGTCGAGCACCAGCGAGCAGGCGTGGACCATCTCGACGGCGCAGGCGAGGTCGAGCACCGGCTCCGAGCGGACGCCGAAGAGGTCGGCGACGGCGAGGGTGAGCACCGGGCGCACCCGCTTGCCGGCGCCGGTCAGGGCGTAGTGCATCGCCTGGTGCACCGGCTCCGGCCGGGTGGCCGGCGGCGGCAGGAGCTCGGGCAGCCTGCGGTCCACCCGCGCCGCCCAGGCCGCGAGGGGACCGGCCAGGGCGGCGGGAGGCGCCGGTGGAGAGGGGGTCCGGATCGACGTCCCCTAGAACGACTTGACGGCTTCGTCCTCGGTGTCGAACACGTCGAACACGGTGATCAGCTGGGTGATGGTGAGGATGTCGGTGACCTTGGCGGGCAGGCAGAACAGCTTCAGCTTCGCCCCCCGGCCGGTCGCCGTGGTGTAGGAGCTCACCAGCTCGCCGATGCCGGAGGAGTCGATCGTCGTCACGTCCTTCATGTTGATCAGGATCTTCGTGGCACCGCCGGCCATCACTTCCTGGACGGCGTTGCGCAGCGCCACGTCTCCCGAGCCGATGGTGATCTTCCCCTTGAGGTCGAGGATGGTCACGTCGCCGTTCTTCCGCACGTTCACATTCATACGAGGTCCCCTCCTAGTCGTCGGTCTTGGCATCCGCCTTCGGTCCGGGGACCCGCTTGCGCAGCGTCACCATGGTGCCGCCGCCCGGCCCCGCGCCGTATTGGATGTCGTCCATGAAGCTTTTCATGTAGAAGATGCCGCGGCCGTTGGGGCGCAGCAGGTTTTCGGGAGACAACGGGTTGTCGAGCCGCGAGGGATCGAAACCGACCCCTTCGTCCTCGACCTGGATCACCAGCTCCGACTGCGCCAGCACGAGGTCGACCTGGACCTGGCGCGCCGGGTCCTGCAGGTTGCCGTGCTTGATCGCGTTGGCGAGCGCCTCGCGCACCGCCACGTCGACCCAGTGCTGGGTGTCCTCGTCCATCCCCATCCGCTGGAGACAGTCCTTCAGCACCACCTGGACCAGCTCGATGTTCTCGAACCGGCTGCCGATGGCGAGGTGGAAGCGTTGCTCGTCAGGAACCTGCGGCATCTGCGGCATCTGCGCGATCCTCGACGTCCAGTCTACCAGAGGAAGGCCGCGAGCTTCCCACCGGTCCCCTGGAGCATCTTGAGGGCCGCCGGCACGATCACCAGCAGCTGCACGCCGTCGAACAGGGCATGCGCGGCGATCGCCGGCCAGACGTTCTGCCGCCACTTGACCAGCAGGCCGTAGATCAGCGACAGCAGGGCGATGCCGACCAGCATGAACGGCTGGCCGTAGGAGAGATGGGCGAGGGTGAAGCAGGCGGTCGACAGCAGGATCCCCACCCGCGGCTGGAGGAAGCCGCGGAAGAAGCTCTCCTCGACCACCCCGGCCGACAGGCTGACCAGGAAGCGCACCCAGATCGGCAGACCGGCGATCAGCGGCACCAGGGCCGGCGGCGCCTTGGGCACCGCGCTCTCGCCGCCGACCGCCCACAGCACCCCCGCGACGGCCATCAGCGCCAGCAGCACCGTCACCCAGGCGCCGATGCCGAGCAGGAGCCCGAGGCCGATCTCGCGGGGGATCGTGGTGGCCGGGACGAAGCCGAGCTGCGCCGCGAATTGCCGGCCGAGCGGGACGCGCGGCGGAGGCGGCGTGGGAACCGGCGGCGGCAGGGGGACGGGCGCCGCTGCGAACGCTTCGTCGAAGGAGGCCGGCGGCGCGAGCGGATCGGGAAGCGGGGAGACCGGCGGGGCCGGCCGCGGCCGGGCTCCCCGGCCGGCGTAGCCGAGCAGGAACCAGATCCCGATCGTGGCCACCATCAGGGCGTGGAGGAGGAAGAGCTGCGGCGTGCTGATCGCCGACGGGTCGGGCGCGGCGTCCTTCTCCCCCAGCGCTCCCAGCGGCGCGAAGACGCCGATGGCGAGCAGGAGGGTCACCGCGAGAGTGGCGAGGCCGCGGCGCCAGAACTGGCGGAAGCCGGGCGGCAGCAGGCCGCGTGCGTCGCTCATCAGGTCGAGAGCGAGGGCGACGCCGAAGGCGAGGGCGAGGGGAACGGCGATACGCAGCAGCGGCAGCATCAGGGGGCTCAGGGGCTCGACGGCTCAGACTCTCTGCCGCTGGCGGTAACTGCGCACCATCAGCAGCGTCGAGTTGAGGCGTTGCATCTTGCGCTGGCGGAGCTGGATCGCCGCCATGTCGTCGAGGGAGGGCTGCTCGCCGCGCAGCTCGCGCAGGTGGCGGTCGAACTCGAAGGCGAGCTGCTCGAGCTCCGGCCGGGTCATCGTCTTGAAGGTGCGCTCGGTGACCAGGAGGTACCCCTCGGCCACGTCTCTCGCCATCGCGTATGCGCTGCCCCCGGGAAAAGCCATAGGGGGGAGATCATATCCCGAGATCTCCCCCCCGAGGTCCGATCCCTCTTGCCGCCCTCGCGACCTGGCTTGGCCCGCGCAGCCGACTGGCAGCGAGCGAAGCGAGCGGAGCCCGAAGGAGGCGAGCAGGGCCAACCAGGGCGCCAGGGCGGCAGCCCGGGCCTACTTGACCCGCAGCGTCCCCAGCTCTCCCTGGATGGCGGAGAGGGGGCTGTAGGCGAAGATCAGGTGCCCCTGGTCGTCCTGGGTCCCCCCCCAGAGGACGCCGAGCAGGGTGATCGCCGTCCCGGTCGAATAGGTGAACACCGGCGAGCCGCTGTCGCCGCCGCCGACCCCCGCCTGCACGAAGTTCTGGCAGAGGACCGTGTAGGTGGTCCCGCCGACGTTGGCGTCCTGGCAGGTGGCGAGCACCTTGCCGGAGGTCCAGCCGGTCGTCCGCCCGACCTTGTTCACCGTCTGGCCGACCAGCGCCGGCGGGGCGGTCTTGGTGATCGTGAAGCGCAGGGTGCTGGGACGCACGACCAGCGATCCGGCGTCGGTCCCCTTGGCGGTCGGCCGCGCCACGGCGCGGAGGGCGCCGCTGGTCGCCGCGTCCCACTTGGCGAAGGAGGCGTCGCTGTAGCGGCACTTGCGCCCCGCGGGGCAGGGGGGCGCGTCGGTGCTCGGCGGATCGGCGAATTCGGTGGCGATCGCGGCGGTGTGGTAGTCCCCCTGCGAGTAGCGGGTGCCGGTCACCTGGTCGCGGTCGGCCGTGCAGTGGGAGTTGGTGACGAACCCGAAGGTGCTGCCGAGGTAGGCGTCGAAGCCGAGGGTGCAGAAATAGGCGTAGGGGAGCTTGATCCAGGTGATCTGCACCCCCGCCGGCGCCGGCCGGAAGCTGTCCACCAGGTTGAGCGCCGGGGCGGCGCGCTTGGCGGGCGGCGCCTCCAGCAGGTCGAGCGGCAGCCCGTCGACCCTCTGGACCCCGACCATCTCGGTCACCGGGGCGGCCTCCTTGTAGATCACCGCCGCCTTCGGCACGCCGCGCAGGGCGAGGTCCTTGTCGAGGCTGGCGCGGGCGAGGCTCTTGCCCACCGGGTCGGCGGAGGGGGCGATGCCGATCACCACCCGGTTCTGCGCCTCGTCGGCGTCGAGGTAGACGACGTCGGGGCGGGCGAGCAGCGAGCGCAGCGAGAGCTTCCAGGCGACCAGTTGCGCGAACTCGAAGTCCCCCTTCAGCACCCGCACCCCGCCACCGAGGCTCTTGAGCGCCGCCAGGGCCGCCGGATGGCCGGGGTCGCGGAGGTAAACGTTCGGGTAGCCGGCGTCGTCGTAGAACATGCCGCCGAAGCCGGGGAGCGACTTGCCCATCGCGATCAGCTCGTCGTCGGAGGTGGGCGGGGCGGGGCGGAGCGGGGCGGCGTGGACGGCCGCGGGGAGCGCCAGGCAGAGCGTCCCACAGAGGGAGAGGATGGCGGCGGCGTGCGACAGCGTTCGGCGGGTCATGGGCACCTCCGGGTGAAGCTGCTGAAGATTCAGCGGATTTTTCCTTGCGATTCTACCAAATTCAGAGGAGTGGACGGCGCGCGTCGCCCGGAGGTAGCGATCCCGAGAGAGGTGATATCATCCTGCGGATGCCGCGCTCAAGGTTTGTGAACCGCGGCTACGACCTCATCATTCCGCCCGTCCAGCTTCAAGAGCGCGTTCGTTAGAAGGAGGAGTTCCCCTTGAGCCGCTTTCCAGGCGTCGATCTGCTCGAATTCGATTCACTCCTCTCGGAAGAGGAGCGGTTGGTGCGCGACACGGTTCGCGCCTTCGTGGACGACAAGGTCAAGCCGATCATCGAGGAGTGCCACCGCGACGCGCGCACCCCTCTCGAGCTGGTGCCCGAGATGGGCGCCCTCAACCTGTTCGGCGCCAGCCTCACCGAGTACGGCCTCCCCGGTCTCGGCGGCGTCGCCTACGGCCTGATCATGCAGGAGCTCGAACGGGGGGACTCGGGGCTGCGCAGCTTCGTCTCGGTCCAGAGCTCGCTCGTCATGTACCCGATCTACACCTTCGGCTCCCAGGAGCAGAAGGACCGCTGGATCCCCCGCCTCGCCACCGGCGAGGCGATCGGCTGCTTCGGCCTCACCGAGCCCGACTTCGGCTCGAACCCCGGCGGCATGCGGACCACGGCGAAGAAGACCGCCGACGGCTGGGTGCTCAACGGCTCCAAGCAGTGGATCACCAACGGCACCCTGGCCGACGTCGCCGTGGTCTGGGCGCAGACCGGCGACGGCGTCCGCGGCTTCCTGGTCGAGAAGGGGACCCCCGGCTTCACCTCCTCGGACCAGCACGGCAAGTTCTCGCTGCGCGCCTCGACCACCTCGGAGCTCGGCTTCCACGACTGCCACCTCCCGGCGGACGCCCTCCTCCCCGGCTCGACGGGCCTGAAGAGCCCCCTGATGTGCCTCAACCAGGCGCGCTACGGCATCGCCTGGGGTGGGGTGGGCTCGGCGATGGAGACCTACTACACCGCGCTCGAGTACGCCAAGGAGCGGATCCAGTTCAACGGCCAGCCGATCGCCTGCCACCAGCTGGTGCAGGAGAAGCTCGCCTGGATGGCGACCGAGATCAGCAAGGCGCAGCTCCTCGCCTTCCAGCTCGGCCGCCTGAAGGACAATGGCCGGCTCAAGCCGTTCCAGATCTCGATGGGGAAGCGCAACAACATCTGGCTCGCCCGCGAGTGCGCCAAGCTCGCCCGCGAGATCCTCGGTGCCAACGGCATCGTCGACGACTACCCGGTGATCCGCCACATGCTCAACATCGAGTCGGTCTACACCTACGAGGGGACGCACGACATCCACGGCCTGATCATCGGCGAGGCGATCACCGGCATCCCCGCCTTCAACGCGCCGGAGCGCACGGTGCGCCCCGCGAAGGACAAATCCAAAGAGCAGCCGGTCGCGGCGGGGAGCGTCCGCTGATGGCGCTCGGCATGGATCACCTGCTGGAGCAGGACTTCATCCGCGTCACCGAGCAGGCGGCGATCGCCGCCGCCAAGACGATGGGTTTCGGCCAGCGCAAGTACTCGGACCAGGTCGCCGTCGAGGCGATGCGGCGCGAGATGGACGAGATCCAGATGGACGGCCGGGTGGTGATCGGCGAGGGGGAGCGCGACAAGGCGCCGATGCTCTTCGTCGGCGAGGAGCTGGGGGCGCTGCGCGGCAAGCCGGGCGCCGTCCAGGTCGACATCGCCGTCGACCCGCTCGAGGGGACGAACCTCTGCGCCACCGGCACCAACGACTCGATCGCCGTCCTCGCCGCCGCCGAGCGCGGCGGCCTCCTCCACGCCCCGGACGTCTACATGGAGAAGCTCGTCGTCGGCCCCACCGCCCGCGGCAAGGTGCACATCGACGCGCCGGTGGCCGAGAACCTCCGCAACATCGCCACCGCCTTCGACCGCCGGGTGAGCGACCTCACCATCGTGGTGCTCAACCGCCCGCGCCACGACCAGCTCGTCGAGGACATCCGCACCGCCGGCGCGCGCATCCGCCTGATCCCGGACGGCGACCTGTCGGCCGGCATCTCGGCGGCCGTGCGCGGCACCGGCGTCCACGCCGTGATGGGGATCGGCGGCGCCCCCGAGGGGGTGATCACCGCCGCCGCCATGCGCTGCCTGGGGGGCGAGATCCAGGCGCGCCTCAAGCCGACCGACGGCGACGAGGAGAAGAAGGAGGAGCAGGAGGAGCGCCTGCGCGCCCTCGGCTTCCACGACCTCACCAAGATCTACAAGACCGAGGACCTGGCGCCCGGCGAGCAGATCCTGTTCAGCAGCAGCGGGGTGACCGACGGCGAGCTGCTGCGCGGCGTCCGCTTCTTCGGCGGCGGCTCGCGCACCTCGACCCTGTTCATGTCGCTGTCGCGCAAGATCATCCGCTTCGTCGACACGATCCACCGCGAACAGATGACGACGCCGGTCCACTTCCCGTAAGCGCGGCGTGGGGAGAAGGGGGAACGCATGATCAAGCCGGACCGCTGGATCCGGGAGTGGGGTCTGAACGGCGGGGTCACGCCGTTCGAGGAGTCGCAGGTCAACGCCGCCAGCTACGACGTGCGGGTCTCCGAGCACTGGATCTGCCCGACCCGCGACCCGGAGGAGTTCCGCGCCTCCCGGATCAAGCTCTTCCCGGGCGAGGTGGTGCTCGCCTCCACTCTCGAGTACGTGCGCATCCCACGCGACGTGGCCTGCGACCTCAAGCTCAAGTCGACCCTCGGCCGGCTGTGGATCAACCACTCCCTCGCCGGCTGGTGCGACCCCGGCTTCGAGGGGGAGATCACCCTCGAGCTCCAGAACCTCGGCCCCCAGCCGTTCGTCCTCGAGGCGGGCCGGCGGATCGCGCAGCTCATCTTCATCGCCATGGAGGCGGCGCCCGACGTCGCCTACGGCGATCCCGGCTCCTCCAGCCACTACCAGGGTCAGAGGGGGACGACCCCGGCCCGGCGATGAGGCCCATTGTCGTCGTCCGATCCGCCGGCCGCCGCCGGGCCGTCCCCGGCTTCTCCCTCGGCGTCTCCGTTGGCGTCTCCGTTAATATTCGCATAGCACTATAATCAGCCCGACAACGACCATGGGCATCGTCGGCAATCTGAGGACCATGCAGCTCGAGGAGCTGTTGCAATGGCTCTCGCAGAGCAAGAAGAGCGGCACCCTCGAGATCGTCCATGGCCGGATCGAGAAGAAGATCTTCTTCAAGGACGGGCTGATCCTCTCCTCCGCCTCGAACAAGCCCGAGGAGTACCTCGGCCACTTCCTGGTCTCCCATGGCCTGATCAACGAGCTCCAGCTCAGCCGCGCGGTCGAGCTCCAGGAGCGCAGCAAGATGCTGCTCGGGATGATCCTGGTCAACAACGGCGCCATCGCCGAGCGCGACCTCGGCCGCCTCCTCCGCCTGAAGGCCGAGGAGAGCATCTACGACATCTTCGCCTGGGACGAGGGGGACTTCCGCTTCCTCGACGACCAGCTCCCCGAGAGCGCCATGGTGCCGATGCGGCTCGACGTCACCGCCATCGTGATGGAGGGGGTGCAGCGGGTCGACGAGTGGCGCCGCATCCGCCAGGTGATCCCCAACGATCAGGTGATCCCGGTCGCCATCGTCGACTTCCAGACGGTGGCCGGGGTCGGCCCCGGGGAGCGCCGCATCCTCGCCCTGGTCGACGACCAGCGCACGATCGAGGAGATCCGGCAGCAGGCCCACTCGACCGAGTACCAGATCTGCAAGGTCCTGTTCGACCAATGGCAGCTCGGCCGCCTGAAGCTGATCCGCCTGCGCTGGCGTCCCACCCCCGGCAATTCGGAGGCGGTGCTCAGCGCGAGCGTGCTGATCGACACCGGCCGCGCCTACCTCGAGGCGGGGGACTTCGACGCCACGTTGCGCCACCTGCGGGCGGCGCGGGCGCTCGAGCCGGAGAACCCGGACGCCCAGGACGCGCTGGTCGCGGCCGAGAAGAAGGTCCGCGACCACATCGAGCGCTCGGGGATCACCCTGGCCTCGATCCCCCAGGTCACCGCGACCATGGAGCAGCTCACCTCGTCGAAGCTCTCGCCGCCCGAGGGGTTCATGCTGACCCGGATCAACGGCTCCTACGACATCCAGTCAATCCTCAAGATCACCCCGATGCCGCAGCTCGACGCCCTCCTCCTCTTCTGGAAGCTGGCCGCCGGCGGCTACATCCGCATCCTGCCTCCCCGCACCCCGCCGCAGACCACCCGGATGAGCGGGCTGCGGTAGGGCCAGACGGGCCGCGGACAATCCTGGGCGGAGCTTCTCGGGCTGTCTGCCTGGGGCACGAATCTGGCGTAAAATTTCTTGACGCGTATGCTATACAATCGTATAGTTCTCGGTGGCAGGCATGCGCGGGGGTTACCTCTGGTCGCTCCGAAGAGCGGCAGCCTCCCTTCGGGAGGTGGGATCCTGAGGCCCGGGGCCTGCCATCTTCATTTTGGATACGCTTCCCGCACCCACGAGAAGCAACTTTCCGTCTCGATCCGCTTTGCAAGCTCTCCGGGCCATATCTTGAGGCCGTAGTTGCGGCGTTGCTTCTCCTTGTGCGCGTAGACGACCGGCTTCAGCATCCTGGCGTAGCGGTCCTCGATGAAACCGTGCTGCGGCTCGACGGCCCGTTGAAATCCGCTGGCGACGGCGTCCACGACCGGCAGACCCATTCGCTTCGTCATTGACTCTACGGCTTAGCCCTAGTAGCACAATCCAACACCGACCAGTTGTCACGGATCACCTCTTCGTCTCTGGGCGACAGCAAGGCGCCTCCGCTGTCGCCTATAGAGGCTCTTTGGCCATTCGGTCCCTCTAGGTAGAAACCTCCGCCCTTCGTCTGCTTGAGCAGTACCTTGAACCCGAAGACGTGATCCAGCTCTTTCATGAGCTGCCCCACCGTGCGTTCATGACTCAAATCCGGATCTCCATTGAGAAAGACTGCGCTGCTGCCTAGGAGAATCCTACCACAGTTTGCGGCATTCAATGCCGCTATCCGTCATTGCTTGCCTTGTACTTGCCTTGCAACCCGCCCACTGCTACCTTAGCGGCATGAACCAGGAAGAATTTAATTCCCTTGTTGGCTCCGCGCGGCGGGAGTATGAGGATGCGTCCGGACGGCTGATAGGGCGGATCGAAGCGCTAAGAAAGTCTCTCGAGCGCGACGAAAAGAGACTGGCTGCACTTAGGGAACTTTACGAGAAGAGACTCCATGACATCACTCGGGCGTACGCCGGTCTCGCGCCACTGCCGGCTTCGGCCTCGCAGCCCTCATCCGAGGGGCGCGGAGTTCGCGCAGAGGGAAAACGAAATAAGCGGGGATCACTTGATGAACCTCTCTTAGAGCTTGCCAGGGAGATAGCTAACCCTGTGGTGACAGTGCCACTGATGACAGATGCCTGGAACCAGCGTTACGGAGCTGAAGGCTTAGTTAGCCGCTCTACGGTCCGCGGCGCTCTCGAAAGACACGCAGCGAAGGGTACCCTCACCATCACCGATGAAGGGGGAAGAGGTAGTAACAACCCGCGCACGTACAGCCCATAGTTTGCATGCCGCGATGTGCTTGACTTCCTGTCCAATCGGAGCCGCCGCGATCCCAGGCGAAGCCGTCGTCCCCCGACTCGTCGATGTAGACCATGAAGCTGCTGCTCATGGAGTCCTCAGGTCCATGACCCGAGGCCGCGGCCGCGACACGTGCGGGTTCCCGCGCAGCGAAAAGCGCAGCGGCCAGGCGGCGGCCTCGCCGGCGTAGTCGACGCCGATCCTCGGGCTCGCCACGATCTCTTCGGGGGTCGCCGGCTCGCCGGCGGCGATCCGCAGCGGCGGCTGATTCAGCAGGACCCCGTCGAGCTCTCGCCCGACGGCCAGGGCCTGGCAGAGCTTGCCGGGGCCGCCGGCGAGGTCTCCCGGCCGGGGGATGCGGGTCCAGCCGCGGTTCTCCGCCATCCGCTCCGCCCCGAGGACCGGCTCCCCCGCCCGCAGCAGGACGGCGCTGCCGATTCCCCCTTCGCCGGTGACGGCGTTCAGGCAGAAATGCATCCCGTAGATGAAGTAGACGTAGGCGTGCCCGCCGGGGAGGTAGAGGCTCTCGTTGCGCGCGGTGCGGCGGCCGTCCCAGGCGTGGCTCGCGCGGTCGGGGGCGCCCAGGTAGGCCTCCGTCTCGACCAGGCGGAGGATCAGCCGCTCGCCGTCGGCGTCGCGCACCAGGTAGCGGCCGAGCAGGTCGCGGGCCACGGCCTCGGCGGAACGTCGGTAGAAGGCGAGGGGGAGGGAACGGAGGCGGCTCAACGCGTCAGGAACGATATCATCCGTCCATGAATGCCATCACCTTCCCCGCACCCACCGCGCTCGTCCTCCCCGCGCTCTTCGCCCACCTGCCGGAGCCCTTCGCGAGCCGGTTCAATCCCGCCGCTCCCTGGGAGCTGCTGGGCGAGCCGCTCGACGAGATCCTCGCCGCCCTGCCGTCGAGCGAGATCCTCGGCCAGCTCTCGCCGGACGTCCACCTGACGGGCGACCGCATCGTGATCTGTCCCGGCGCCCGCATCCATCCGACGGCGGTGATCGAAGGGCCGGTCTACATCGGACAGGACGTCGAGATCCGCCCCGGCGCCTACCTGCGCGGCGGGAGCTGGATCGGCGACGGATGCGTGGTGGGGGCCAAGACGGAGATCAAGCGGGCGATCCTCCTCCCCCACGCCAAGGCCCCGCACCTCAACTACGTCGGCGACTCGATCCTCGGCGCCGACGTCAACCTCGGGGCGGGGACCATCCTCTCGAACTTCCGCCACGACGGCGGCGTCGTCCGCATCCCCACGAACGGCGACCGGGGCGGCGACCGGATCAGTGACCGGATCGATACGGGCCGCCGCAAGCTGGGGGCGATCCTGGGCGACGGCGTCCTCACCGGCTGCAACTCGGTCCTCCACCCGGGCGTCGTGGTGGGACGCGGCACGCAGATCTACCCGGGCGTGCAGCTCCGCTCCGGGATCTACCCGGAACGGAGCCTGGTCAAGCTGAAACAGGAGCTGGAGATCGTGCCGCAGGTCTGATCTAGAGCAGACCCGTCGGCCGCGGGAACGCCTGGGTCACCGTGGTGTCGATCACCGGGTGGCTGACCACCATCACGGTGCGGTCGTCGTCGGCCGGGGTGTTGCGGCTGAACGTCTCGACGCTGGTGAAGATGGCGTCGACCACCTCGCGCGCCGTCTCCCCCTGGTGCTCGCGGGCGACCTCGAGGAGGCGCTCGAGCCCGTACTCGCCGAGCAGCCGGCCGTGCTCGTCGCGCCCCTGGGTCTCACAGATGCCGTCGGTGTAGAAGACCAGCATGTCCCCCGGCTTCATGATCACGAAACCGCGCTCGTAGGTGGCGTCGGGCAAGGGGCCGAGCACCGGCCCGCCCTCCTCCAGATAGCGCACCGTGCCGTCCGCCGCGATGTGGAACGGCGGCGGGTGCCCGGCATTGACGTAGATGAAGACACCGTTGAGCTCGAGCTCGCCGTAGAACATCGAGACGAAGCGGCTGGTCAGGGTGCTCTTGTGGATGATGCGGTTCATCCGCTCGACGGTGCGGATGATCTTGAAGTCGCGCGCGAGGCCCATCCGCAGCCCCATGTAGATGTCGCGCACCTGGAGGGCGGCGGGGAGGCCGTGCCCGGAGACGTCGGCGATCGCGAGGCCGAGGATCTTCTTGGTCAGCGGGATGTAGTCGAAGAAGTCCCCGCCCACCTCCTCCATCGGATCGGAGCGGCCGTGGATGTCGAACTCGCCGTACTCCGGCTCGCGGCGGGGGAGGATCGAGGCCTGGATCTTGCGCGCCTCCTCGAAGATTCCCTCCATCTTGTCGCGGCGGATCTTCTGGTTCACGCTGTGGCGCAGGATGCCGAGCGAGAAGAGGATGTCGTCGCGGTCGTGGCCGGGGGCGACGTTGAAGGCGAGGATGTACTCCTCGCTCCCCACCTCGATGGCGGCGAACTGCTGCACCCCCAGGAGGTTCTCGAGGTTGCGGTCGATGTTGGGGTCCTCGGACTCCATGTAGACCGTGCCGTCCTCGAGCAGGAGCTGGATCGGCCGATAGGAGATCGGCACCTTCAGCCCCTGCGGCACCTCCTTGGCGTCGCCGAAGGTCGCCTGGAGGACGTAGTACTGGCCGCGGCGCTGGTAGAGGCGGCCACCGTAGATCCCCAGCTCGTCGTGGAACTTCTCGATGATGATCTCGAGCAGGGAATGGATCGTCGAGCCGACGTCCTCGGCGCGCTCCATCGCCGCGACCGCCTGCTCCACTTTCTTCATCAACCCCCGGTAGTTCACCGGGCGGACGTCGGGCGTTACCACAGGGCTATCCTCCTCGCTCTCACCCTCGCATTCTACTTGGGAACGGCCGGCTCAGCCGTTGTCGATCAGCGCCATCACGATCCGGTCCTCGGCGGCATGGGCGTCGATCCGGCTGCGCTCGACGACGATCGAGAAGGCGTAGGCCTTGCCGGACACCCCGCGCGCGTAGCCCGAGAGGGCGGAGACGCCGTTGAGCGTCCCCGTCTTGGCGAACACGTTGCCGCGGTAGGGGGGGACGGCCATCCGGCGCTTCCACGACTTCATGTCCTCGCCGCCGAAGGGGAGCGACTGCGCGAACTCCGCGCCCGCGGGGTGGAAGAACATGTGGCGCAGCAGCGTGGTGATCGCCCGCGGCGTCGCCTGGTTGCTGCGGCTCATCCCGGAGCCGTCGACCATGTGGAGGCTCCCCGGCGCGGCGCCGATCGAGGTGACGAACTCCTCGATCGCCCGCGTCCCCGCGCTCCAGCTCCCTTCGCCGCAGCGCCGGGCGCCGAGCACCTTGGCGAGGGTCTCGGCGTAGAAGTTCTGGCTGTGCTTGTTCGTGGTGTTGATCGCCGTGACGAGGTCGCTGCGCAGCACCGCCACCCGCTCCCAGACGGCGCCCGGCAGCCGCGGCACGGGACGGATCTCGCCATCGACCTGGATCCCCTCCTCGGCGAGCGCGGCGCGCAGGCCGAGTCCGAAGTAGAGCACCGGATCGGGGACCGTCACCCAGGTTTCGGACGGCCCGGAGCTGACGTCGATCGACCCCTTGATGCTCAGCAAGTCGCCCGTCCGCCCCACGAAGAGGCGGCTGCCGCCCCGCCGGGAGGTGGTCGTCGCGGTGTTGTCGATGCGGACGATCGGCACCGGCGGCACCGTCTCGACCACCGCCCGCTTGCCCGGGGCTCCCGGATACACCCGCACCAGGATGCAGTTGTCGCTGAAGGCGAGGGAGGCGATCGGCGCCTCGTACCAGTCGGTGAGCTGGTCGCGCGGCCACTCCGGATGGATGCGCGTCGCCTCGAAGCTGTCGGCGAGGTAGATGTCCCCCGTGATCCGCTGGACCCCCTTCGCCCGCAGCGCCGCCGCCCAGGGGCGGAACGCCCCATACGGGTCCCCGCCGTACTCGCGACCGGAGATCTGTGGATCGCCCGACCCGATCACCCCGAGATCCCCCTTGAGCACCCCCCCTTCCGGCGCCCCCCGCATCACCAGCCGGGTCTCGAAGAAGTAACCGGCCCCGAGGGCGTCGAGCGCCGCCGCCGTGGTGAACAGCTTGCTGTTCGAGGCGATCACCCGCAGCTCGTCCGGACGGTTCGAGAAGACGGTCTCCCCGGTGTCGAGCTCGACGATGTTGACCCCGAGAGCCCCCGACGCCGCCACCGTGCGGGCCACCTCGGCGGCGAGAGCCTGCTCGAGAGCGGCGGCCGAGGCTGGAGGAGCCCCAAGGAGCGAAAGCCCCAGAGAGAAAAGAAGAGGCAGCGCGGCGACAGGCTGGAGGGACGGCAGGAAGTTTCGACGGCGCATGGCCGCCTAGTCTAACCGGAGGTCTTGTCCGGCGTCTTGCCGAAGCGCTCGCGGATCAGCTCGATGGGATCGCGCTCCGTGCGCTCGCGCCAGGATTCGAGCGGTGCGACCCGGCGGTTGAGCTCCCGTTGAAAGCGCCGGATCACCACCCGGGCATCATGGAACTGCCAGGCGACGTCCCCCCGGAACGAGTCCAGTTTGTCGTTTGTGGAGATGGCCGCCTTGGCCATCAGAGGAAGCTCGGCTCGCAGGTCTTCGACCGCGGCCTGAATGCACCAGATCGAGGATTCGAGCTGCTCCAGGCGCTGGCCGATCTCAGCCCGCAGGCTCTCCACCTGCCGGGAGGCTTCCTGGAAGCGGTCTTCGAGGTAGGCGATGAGCTCGGGGTCCATCTAGGTCGTTCTCTGAAGATCTCCAAAAGATAACAAATGGAAGCCTTCGTAGGGTGCGCTCTGCGCACCATCACGGGTTCTGGTGCGCACAGCGCACCCTACGAGCAATTCGCCTCGGAGTCGCCCCCAGCCTCCCCCTCACCGCTTCTTCTGGTACGGCAAACCCAGCGCCCGCGGCGCCCGGGAGTGGCCGATGAAGCCGGCGAGGACGACGATGGTGAGGACGTAGGGGATGATCTGGATGAACTGGACGGGGATTGCCGAGACCCCCTGCATCTGGATCGACAGCGCCTCGGCGGCGCCGAAGAGGAGGCAGGCGAGCATGGTCTGCACCGGGCGCCACTTGCCGAAGATCAGGGCGGCCAAGGCGATGAAGCCGCGGCCGGCGCTCATGTTGCGGGTGAAGAGGGAGGCCTGGCCGATCGAGAGGTAGGCGCCGCCGATCGCCGCCAGGGCGCCCGAGATCAGCACGCCGGCGTAGCGCAGGCGGGCGACGTCGATCCCCGCGGTGTCGGCGGCCTCCGGGTTCTCCCCCACCGCCCGCAGGCGGAGGCCGAACGGTGTCCGGTAGAGCACCCACCAGGTCGCCGGCACCAGGGCGAAGGCGAGGACGATCGGCGCCAGCGGCAGCAATTGCCCCTGCGGGATCTGCGGCGTCGCGCCGGTCGATTCGAAGAGCGCCCCCGAGAGGAGGGCCGGCACCCCGAGGAAGAGGATGTTGATCGCCGTGCCGCTCACCACCTGGTCCGCCCGGTAGCGGATGCAGGCGACGCCGTGGATCCCGGCCACGAAGGTCCCCGCCAGGATCGCCGCCAGCAGCCCCACCCAGGGGTTGCCGCTGTAGTGGGTGACGACGGCCGCGGTGAACGCGCCGGCCAGCATCAACCCCTCGAGGGCGATGTTGATCACCCCCGAGCGCTCCGAGTAGAGGCCGCCCAGCGCCGCGAGCAGCAGCGGGGTCGCCAGGCGGACGGCCGAGAAGAGGAACGAGACGAGCAGGATCTGGCTCATGCCTTCTCACCTCCCTTCGCCGGTTTTCCGGAGCGGCCGAACCGGCCGAACGGGCCGCGGAACATCGCCTCGGCCGCCACGAAGAGGATGATGATCGCCTGCAGCACCTGCACCAGGTCCTTCGAGACGTTGGCGGTGAAGATGTCGACGAAGAGGCCGCCCCGCAGCAGCGCCCCGAAGAGGAGCGACGAGAGGATCACCCCCACCGGATGGTTGCGCCCGAGGAGGGCCACCGCGATGCCGGTGAAGCCGTAGCCGGCCGAGAAGCCGTCGTAGTAGCGGTAGCGGTAGCCGAGCACCTCGTTGATCGCCACCATCCCCGCGAGGCCGCCCGAGAGGGCCATCGCCAGCACGATCTGCCGGCCGGTCGAGATGCCGCCGTACTCCGCCGCCGCCGGGCTGCTGCCGGTGGCCCGGATCGCGTATCCCCAGCGGGTGCGCCAGAGGAAGAGGTAGACCAGCAGGCAGACGGCGAGCGCCAGCGGGAAGGCGAGGTTCAGCGGGATGCGCTCGGGGAACGCCGGCAGGAACCGCCCCAGCCGCGCGAGGTGCGCCCCCTCCCCCACCGGCACCGTCTCGAGGATGGCGTCCCCCGCCTTCTTGAAGTGGTACTGGGTGAAGTAGCTGGCGAGCGCCGCGGCGATGAAGTTCATCATGATCGTGGTGATCACCTCGTGGGCCCCGAAACGCGCCTTGAGCACGCCGGGGATGGCCCCCCACGCCGCGCCCGAGAGGATCGCCGCGGCGAAGCAGAGGGGGATCAGCAGCCAGGCCGACCAGCCGGCGAAGGTGATCCCCGCCCAGGCGGTGGCGAACGCCGCGATCGTGAGCTGCCCCTCGGCGCCGATGTTGAGCAGGCCGCAGCGGTAGGCGACCGCCACCGCGAGGCCGGTGAAGAGGAGGGGCGTGGCGTAGAACAGCGTGTAGCCGATGCCGTCCGGCCAGGTGAGGGCGCTGCCGATCAGCAGCTCGTAGGTGCGCAGCGGGCTGTCGCCGACCAGCGCGATCAGCACGCCGCCGACCAGGAAGGCCGCCACCACCGCGGTCAGGGGGAAGAGGAGCTCGCGCAGGATTTTCATGGGATTGGAGGGGTCAGGCGGCCTTGCCGCCGGTCATCAGCAGTCCGATCTCTTCGGCCGAGGCGCGCGCCGGGTCGACCTCGGCGACGATCCGCCCCTGGCTCATCACCAGCAGCCGGTCGGCGAGCGCCATCACCTCCTCGAGCTCGGAGGAGACGAGCAGGATGGCGCAGCCGGCGTCGCGCAGCGCGACCAGCCGGCGGTGGATGAACTCGATGCCGCCGATGTCCACGCCGCGGGTGGGCTGCGCCACCAGCAGGAGGCGCGGCGGCAGCTCGAGCTCGCGGCCGAGGACGAGCTTCTGCTGGTTGCCGCCGGAGAGCGAGCGCGCCGGCAGGTCGAGGTCGGCGGGGCGGACGTCGAAGGCGTCGACGATCTTCCGCGCCCGGCTGCGGATCGCCGCGCGGTCGAGCCACGCGCGGAACGGGCCGACGGCGACCGGCGGCCGGTCGTCGACCCCCAGGATGGCGTTCTCGGCGAGGTCGAAGTCGAGCAGCAGCCCGCGCCGCAGGCGGTCCTCGGGGACGTGGGCGATCCCCCGCTCCCGGCGCTCCCGCGCCGGCAGCGCCGTGACGTCCTCGCCGCCGAGTTGCACCGTGCCGGTCAGCGACCCCGGGGCCGCGAGCCCGGCGAGCGCCTCGATCAGCTCGGTCTGGCCGTTCCCCTCGACCGCCGCGATGCCGACGATCTCGCCGGCGCGGACGTCGAAGGAGATGCCGTCGAAACGCCGCTCCGCATCCCCCTTGCGCTTCCCCTTGGCTGCCCTCTTGGAAAATAAGGCGAGGTCGCGCACGGCGAGCACCGCGGCGCCCGGCTTGGCCTCCGGCTTGACCACCCGCAGCAGCACGTCGCGCCCCACCATCAGGCGGGCGAGCTCGACGGCGCTGGTCTCCGCGGTCGGCCGGTGGCCGACGACGCGGCCGTCGCGCATCACCGTCACCTCGTCCGAGATCGCCAGCACCTCCGAGAGCTTGTGGGTGACGATCACCACCGTCTTCCCCTGCTCGCGCATGGCGCCGAGGATGCGGAAGAGGTCGGCGACCGCCTGCGGCGAGAGCACCGCCGTCGGCTCGTCGAGGATCAGCAGCCGCGCCTCGCGGTAGAGCGCCTTGAGCAGCTCGACCCGCTGCTGCTCGCCGACCGAGAGGGCGTCGACGCGGGCGTCGGGGTCGATGTCGAGGCCGAAGCGCTGGGAGAGGGCGCGCACGCGCTCCGCCGCCGCCGCGAGGTCGAGGTCGACCGCCGAGCCCGGCTCGCGGCCGAGGACGATGTTCTCGGCCACGGTCATCGTCTCGACCAGCATGAAGTGCTGGTGGACCATGCCGATGCCGAGGGCGATCGCGTCGTGCGGGCTGGCGAGGCGGGCGGCCCGGCCGTCCACCAGCACCTCGCCGGAGTCCGCGGCGTAGAAGCCGTAGGCGATCCGCATGGCGGTCGATTTGCCCGCGCCGTTCTCGCCGACGAGGGCGTGGATCGTCCCCGGCGCGACCGTGAGACTGACGCGGTCGTTCGCCAGCACGTCGCCGAAACGCTTGGTGATGTCGCGCAGCTCGAGCATGGGTGGGGTTGCGGGGGCGGCGGCGGGCTATTTCGCCATCGCGTCGGTGACCTTGATCTCGCCGCGGATGATCCGGGCGCGGGCGGCCTCCACCTGACGGATCACGTCGGGAGGGATGAGCTTCCGGTTGTAGTCGTCGACGGCGTAGCCGATGCCGTCGTTCTCGAGGCCGTAGACGTGGATCCCCCCCTTGAAGCGGTGATGCACCCTGTCGGCGACGATCTGATAGACGGCGTTGTCCACCCGCTTGACCATGCTGGTGAGGACGAAGCCGGGCTTCACCCAGTTCTGGTTGGAGTCGACCCCGATGACGAACTTGCCGTTCTGCTCGGCGGCGTCGAAGGCGCCGAGCCCCGAGTTGCCGGCGGCGGCGAAGAGGACGTCCGCCCCCTTGCCGATCTGGGCGACGGCGAGCTCCTTCCCCTTGCCGGGGTTGTTCCACGCCGACTCGGTGACCCCCACGTAGTTCTGCACCACCTCGATCTTCGGGTTGACCGCCCGCGCCCCCTCCTCGTAGCCGACCTCGAACTTGTGGATCAGCGGGATGTCCATGCCGCCGATGAAGCCGAGCACCCCGGTCTTCGACTCGTGGGCGGCGATCATCCCCACCAGGTAGCTCCCCTCGTGCTCCTTGAAGACCAGGGAGGCGACGTTGGGGAGGTCGCTCACCCCGTCGACGATGGCGAAGTTGATCTTCGGGTACTCCTTGGCGACCGCCTCGACGATCGGCGTCTGAGCGAAGCCGATGCCGATCACCAGGTCGTACTTGACCTCGGCGAAGGCGCGCATCGCGGGCTCGAGCGAGGCGGGGTCCCCCGGCTCGGCGTCGCGCAGCACGATCGGAAAATCCTTCGCCGCCTGCCGCACCCCCTTCCAGGCCGCGGCATTGAACGAGCGGTCGTCCTTGCCGCCGCTGTCGAAGACGATGCCGACGTGGATCTTGCCGGGCTCCTCGGCGGCGTAGCTCAGGTCCCGGCAGCCGGAGACGCCGCTGGCGACCCCCAGGAGCAGGGCGAGCGTAGAGCAGAGGCCGAAGGACCGCGAGAGCCGCATGATGGTTCCGGCAGGGTATCCCGGCCCCGGAGGGGAAGGCAAGACGGCCGCAAGAAGCCCGTTGAGGTCAAACCTGGCCTCGACCTTGCAATTGAATCCTTCCGCGTAGGTTGGTTCCAGCAGGCTCAAACAACTAGGGAGATACTCGCCATGAACGAAGACAAGAAGGTTTACCCGACCGACAAGACCTCCACCGCCGTCCTCGACAAGCACGATGCGAACCCCGACCCGATCACCGGCCAGCCGGGTGCGCACCCGGTCGGCACCGGCGTCGGCGCGGCCGGCGGCGCGGTGACCGGCGCGGCTCTCGGCGCGGCCGTGGGCGGCCCGGTGGGCGCGGTGGTGGGCGCGGCGATCGGCGGCGTCGCCGGCGGCTTGGCCGGCAAGGGCGTGGCCGAGGGGATCAACCCCACCGAGGAGGACGCCTACTGGCGCAACAACTACTCGAAGCGCCCGTACGCGGCGAACCGCTCCTACGACGACCTCGAGCCGGCTTACAAGTACGGCTACACCTCGGCCGGCACCGGCACCTATGCCGGGCGCAAGTTCAACGACGCCGAGAACGATCTCCAGCACGGCTGGGAGCAGGCCAAGGGCAAGTCCAACCTCGCCTGGAGCGACGCCAAGTACGCCACCAAGGACGCCTGGAACCGGGTCGCCGGCCGCACCGAGAACGACCGCTACTGGCGCGAGAACCACACCACCCAGCCCTACGGCAAGGACCGCAGCTACGATGACTACTCCCCGGCCTACCGCTACGGCTACGACTCGGCCAGCACCCACGCCGGGCGCAAGTTCGACGAGGCCGAGAACGACCTCCAGCACGGCTGGGAGCAGGCCAAGGGCAAGTCCGGCCTGGCCTGGAGCGACGCCAAGCACGCCGTGAAGAACAGCTGGCACCGCGTCGAGCGCGCCCTCCCGGGCGACGCCGACGGCGACGGCTACTAGAGATCACGGCACGACCGGGAAGCACGAGGCGCCCTGCGGGGCGCCTTTTCCTTTTCTGGCTTTGAACTTGCAACTTTTTCCCGCCAAAGGAGGATGAGATGAACCCCAAGAACGACCCGGCTTCCGGCAACTCCGTCACCGCCGATCCCGCGCCCGAGACCCATCACCCCGAGTCCCACCGCGGCACCACCGCCGGGCTCGGCATGTTCGATCGCGTCAACAACCTCGTCGGCACCCAGGGGCTCGGCGTCTCCTCGAGCTTCGGCGGCGCCCTCGAGACGCCGTCCCTGCTCGACAGCACCCCCACCATCGCGGGGGTCGACGACACCACCCACTTCTCGGAAGAGGACGACCGCTACTGGCGCGAGAACCACGGCAATCGCGCCTACGCGAACCCGGCCAGCACCTACGAGGACTACCAGCCCGCCTACCGCTACGGCACCGAAGCCGCCCACGCCTATCGGGGCAAGAAGTGGGGCGACGTGGAAGGCGACCTCGCGAACGGCTGGGACCGCGCCCGCGGCGCCTCCCCCCACCCCTGGGAGCACGCCAAGGCCGCGGTGCGCGACGCCTGGCACCGGATGGAGGGCTCGTTCTCCGGCAGGAGTGAGGACGCACCCCGTCTCCGGCGACGCCGATCCCGACCGGAGCTAGGGGCCGCGCGGCGTTCCCCGCGGCACAGAGGTTGCAATTTTCCACGGGCGTGGACGGCTGAAGGCTCCGGGAGGCGCCCGGAGCCCGACGCCGTCGGCGAATCATCAAGGAGGCATCATGGCTATCGATCTCAAACCTCTCGACCAGCAGGTCATCGTCATCACCGGCGCGTCGAGCGGCATCGGCCTGGCGACGGCCGAGTCGCGCCGGCGAAGCAGGGCGCGAAGCTCGTCCTCGCGGCGCGCAGCGGCAAGACGCTCGCCGAGATCGCCAGGCAGATCAACGACGCGGGCGGCCAGGCGATCGTACGTGGCGGCGGACGTCGGCGACCGCGAGCAGGTCGAGCGCATCGCCGAGGCGGCGCTCGCAGCACTTCGGCCGCATCGACACCTGGGTCAACGACGCCGGCGTCGTCGATCTACGGCCGGCTCGACGAGGTCAGCGAGGAGGACAGCCGCCGGCTCTTCGACACCAACTTCTGGGGCGTCGTCCACGGCTCGCTGTCCGCCCTGCCACACCTCGAAGAGCAGGGCGGCGCGCTGATCAACCTCGGCAGCGAGGTCTCGGACGCCGTCGTCCCGCTCCAGGGCATGTACTCCGCTCGAAGCACGCGGTCAAGGGGTTCACCGACGCGCTGCGGATCGAGATCGAGGAGCTCGACGAGGCGCCGGTCTCGGTCACGCTGATCCAGCCGACCGCCGTCGACACGCCCTTCCCGCAGCACGCCCGGAACTACATGGACAAGGAGCCGAAGCTCCCGACGCCGCAGATCGACCCGCAGAAGGTGGCCGACGCCATCCTCGAGGCCGCGGTCAAGCCCGAGCGCGACGTCAAGGTCGGCGCGATGGCGCGTGCTCGACACGCCCTCGCGAAGCTCACCCCGGGGCTCGCCGACACGATGTCCGCCAAACAGGCCGACCGCCAGCAGTACCACGAGCCGCCGCGCGATCCGGAGGGGACGCTCTACAAGCCCGGCGAGTCGGGGCAGATCCACGGCTCGGGAGGGGTGGAGGACAAGGACAAGAAGAAGGCCCCGGCGCCGCAGCGCCCGGAGCCCGTCGCCAAGTAAGCCGCCTGGAATGACCTCTGAGGGCGCCGCCGCTTCCGCCGGCGGCGCCTCGTCCCGCAAGGCGCGGGCCCCGCGCTATGCTCACCGGCATGAAAGTCCTCGTCTTCGGCCCCACCGGCACGGCCGGCGGGAGCGTCCTCAAGGTCTGCCTCGCCGAGCCCCGGGTGACGGAGGTGCGCGCGGTCGCCCGCCGTCTTCTTCCGCCCACGCCCGCAAAAGACGACAAGCTGCGGACCTTCCTGCACAGCGACTTCCTGAACTACACGGCGGTCGCCGAGGCGTTCGCGGGCGTCGACGCCTGCCTGTTCTGCCTGGGGATCTCGGTCTCCCAGGTCTCGGGCGAGGCCGAGTACCGCCGGATCACCCAGGGGTTCGCCCTCGCCGCCGCCCGCGCTCTCCAGGCCGGGAGCCCCGGGGCGGTGTTCCACTACCTCAGCGGCCAGAGCGCGGCCCTCGACAGCCGCATGATGTGGGCGCGCGTCAAGGCCGAGGCGGAGCGCGACCTCCTCGCCCTCGGCACCGCCGTCTGCTGGCGCCCCGGCTTCATCGACGGCGAGGCCTCGCCGAACGCGCCGCGCCTCTACCAGGCGGTGCGCCCGCTCTCCCGCCTGTTCAAAGGGTTCCGCGGCCTCTACATCTCGGGAGACGACATCGGCCGCGCCATGCTCCAGGCGACCGACGAAGGGGTGCGCGGCCGGATCTACGAGAACCGCGAGATCCGCGACCTCGCGGAGCGCTGGCAAAAGGTGGCGCACTCGTGAGCGATCAGGAGCCCCAGCAGCTGCGGGATCTTCCGATCGCCTGCGACCTCGCGCGCTTCAGCGCTGGGCAGCGCCGGCGCGAGCAGGAGCTGCTGGCGAGCTTCCGGCGGCGGCTCGTCCGCGAGTCCGAGACGGAGGACGGCGTCTGGTTCGCCCTCGCCGCCGAGCCGGCGGAGCTGGCGGAGCTCGGCGAGCTCCTGGGACTCGAGCGCCTCTGCTGCCCCTTCCTGACCTTCCGCCTCGAGGTCACCCGCGAGGAGACCGCCCGCCTCCACATCTCCGGCCCGCTTGGCGCGAAGGCGCTGATCCTCACCGAATTCAGCGGATAGAGGCACCCCATGCCCGCGCTCCTCGCCTTCGTCCTCGCCGCCGCTTGCGAGATCGCCGGCTGCTTCGCCTTCTGGACCGTGATCGTCTCAATGCTACTTTCGTGCTACTTTACCCGGAGGGAGAAGAGCATGATCAAGGAAATTACCCTGCGGCAATCCGGAGGATCGGTGACGGCGACACTGCCCAAGGAGATGGCGGAACGCCTCCAAGTTGGGCCAGGTGACCGCATGTTCGCCGTCGAGACGGAGAACAGAGTTCTGTTGACTCCCTACGATCCCGACTTTCACGATGCGATGCAGGCTTTCTCGGAAGTCCGCCGGCAATACCGGAACACACTCAAAAAGCTGGCGGAGTGAAGCGTGGGAGAGCCGCGTTGGCTGACCCGACAGATGGTGGACGCGATTCACTCCGAGCTCCTTCTCGAGCATCGCAGCGCGGCGGGCATCACGGCCGGAGGCGAAGACCTTCTCGAGTCGGCTCTCGCGCGTCAAGAACCGCCTGGTCTATGAGCCAGACTCCGACCTCCCCACGCTGGCCGCTGCATACCTCTTCGGGCTCGTCAAGAACCACGGCTACGTGAAGGCAACAAGCGCGTGGGCTTTCTGACCGCCGCGTTTTTGCTACTCAACGGCTGGCGGCTGACGGCGTCCGAAGCCGAGGCTTACGAGGCGGTAATCGCCGTCGTGGAAGGACGGAGCGGCGAATCCAAGATCGCGGACTGGCTGCGCGGAAATACAGAGCCAGTCCACCAGAACAGGAGAATCTAATCGCGGAAAATCCGATTGATGATAAAAAAGAATGGAGCTACGACCAGCCAGAAGCTGGAGAGAACGGCCAAACTGAACCCACTTTGCCCTCACATCGCGGTCCCAACGTTTACCGGAGGCGAGCTTCTCTCGGATCCCATACCGCGAGGACTTCGCAAACCTTGACGACTCCCGCTGCAACGATGGGATAGAGAAGAGCGCCTGCGACCCCTCCCACAGACACAGCGCCGCTCAAGAGAGTGGTTCTCAGTCTATGACAGCGGAGTCGCCACGCGTTCCTGTCATCGGATCGGCGGCCTGCCCGGTGATAACGCTGAGATCGTCGACCTCCTGAGCGGACGCCGAATCGCGCGGATTCAGGGTCCGAATCCGGCGAGACACCCAGCCCTCGCGGGTGTAGATTGGAGCCATGCTCGAGCCCGCAGATCGTCCGCCTGCGCTGCCGGGCGGTGGCCGAGGGGACGCTGGCGCTCGAGCCGGGGAACGACGCGGCCGAACGCAGCGGGCATTGATGGCGATCACCGGCATCGAGGAACGGCTGGCCACCACGATCGTGATGCGCGCCCTCTCCTGGCCGGACGCCTTCCCCGCCTCGGACCGCGCGCTCAGCGCGCCGCCGGCACGGCGAGCGGCCGCAGCTTCCTCGCGGCCGCGGAGTCGTGGCGCCCCTGGCGGGCCTACGCGGCCCTCCACCTCTGGGCGGATCTGCGGGACGGCTGAGCCGCTCCTACCACTTCGCGAACTTCAGCTTCAGCTCGTCACGATAGCGGGCGAGAGGGGGCGAGAGGCCGTCGATCAGCTTCAGCGCCTGCTCGCGCTTGAGGTGCACCTGGTAGACCCCTGGCGCGTGGGGTCGGGGAGATCGACCAGGATGGAATCCCCCGCCGCCTCGAGCTTGAACTGCAGCGTGCTGTCCGCGGCGTCGGTGAAGCCGATGAAGTCGTCGCTCTTCACGAAGGCGCGGCGCGCCACGTCCATCGGGGTCCGGAGCAGCAGGGACCTCCCGGGTGGTCTCCTTGCAGGGGCGCTCGGCGTGGATGCAGTAGAAGAACGTGAGGTGGCCGTCGGGCGCGGCCGAGGCCGGGATCGCGGACAGCGCAACGCCGAGGGTCAGCAGCAGCACGGAGCATCGCAGAGTCTTTATGGGGCGGCGGCCTCCTGATTCAAAATCCAACGGTTGATCCGGCAATTTACCCGGCAATCACCACGTCGTAATAGGGCATCGGCCTCCCTTTCCCGCTCCTGGTGGGCTACTGCGCGATCACGGTGACGGTCGCCTGGAAGGGCCCTCCGGGGCCGGCGACGCGCTTCGCCAGCAGGCTCCAGCCTCCCTGCGCGGGGTTCAGCAGCCGAGCTCCAGGCCGCCCGGCTCGTCCCTCTTGCAGTCAAACGCGGTCGGCGTCGCCGGCCCGGCGTGCAGGATGAAGAGGGCGTTGGGGTTGTCGAAGCCCTCGGCCTGCATCAGCGAGACGCGGAGCTCGGCCGTCCCCGGCGGGACGATGAAAGAGGCCGAGGCCGCGGGGGAGCGCCGGCTCAAGGTCCCGTCGAAGCCCGTGACATTGGTCCCCGTCTCGCCGATCTGGGGTCCGGCGCCACAGGTGGCCGACGCCAGATCGGCTCCCCCTTCGCGGTCGATCCAGGCGAGGTTGGCGAACACGTCGGCGTCGAACGAGTTGTCGACCGGCGCGCACTCCGAATTGGTGCCGCTCGAGGTCACCCCCGCCAGCACCGTCCGGCCGTTGATCGATACGAAGAGCGGCCCTCCCGAGTCGCCGTAGCAAGTGTCCGCGTTGATCCCCGGCGGCCCGATGGGGCGCTTGAAGTTCCAGCACAGTAGCCCGGGGCCGGCGGATCGCAGGCGGCGAGCTTCACGAAGCCGTTGCGCTTGAGGCCGTCATCCGTGGAATCCGTCTGCGTGCTGCCGAAGCCCACGATCTCGCCGCGGAGGCCGAGGGCCGGATGCCGGACCGGTTGAGCGGGCTCGGCGCGATGTTCGTCACCGCTTTCGCGAGGTGGAGGATGGCGAGGTCCGAGGCTCCCGTGTAGCGGTTGTAGGCGGGGTCGACGGCGATCTTCGCCAGCGTGAAGGAGCCGGCATGCTGGAAGAAGACCGACTTCCCCGCCGGATCGACGAGGTCCGCCCGCCGCGAGCAGGTGACCCCTCCCAGGTTGTCGCCGCAGACGCAGTGCGCCGCGGTGAGCACCGTCCGGCAGCCGATCAGCGTCGCGCTGCAAGAGCCGTCGTCGAGGAAGAGCGCGACGCTGGGATGGAGCTGTCGCTCACCCCGTTGGTGATCTTCTCGCCCGGCGGCGATTGAGCGAAGAGCGGCAGGGAGAGTGTGAAACCCAGGATCGGCAGGACGGCGGGCAGGCGCATGATCGGGATCCTCCTGCCGCCGGATTGTAGCCGAGCGCGGTCCCAGGCGTGGAGTCAGGAGGTGAGACGGCCGGGACCCTGCGGCGATCCGGCCGTCTGCGGGAAGGCTCTACAGCGTGCTGAGGAAAGCGAGAATCTGCGCCTGCTCCGTCGGCGTCCGGGCGTTGAAGTTGGTCACCGTGGAAGCGGCCTGCCCGCCGTGGCGCTGGATGGCGTCAAGAGGCGTCAGCGTCAGGCCGTCATGCATCAGGCGGGTACGGGTCCGCAGCCCCCAGAGCGGCGCGGTGCGCACCTGGGTCCGGGTGCCCGGTCCGCCGTTCTGGACGATGCCGTCCCCGGTATTGATGTCGTGCAGCATGAAGATCCCCCCATAAGGGATGAATGATCTTGTCGCCCAGTGAAGCATCGACGACGAAAAGCCCACCATTGAAGGAAGTCCCCGCCGGAGCGGTGGTGATCGAATTCGTATGGCACGTCTGGCAACCGACGTCCTTGAACAGCTTGCCGCCCTGGATGATGTCCGTGCTGGTGGCCAGGCTGCGCGGTGGAGCCTTGGTGGAGCGCACGAAGTTGGTGAAGGCTTCGACGTCCGGGCCGAACGGGTGGGCCGTGGTCGGGGCGTCCTCCGGGTCGGGCACCGTGTCGAAGGCCGCCACGGAGTTGCCGTTCGAGGTGGGCTCCATCGCAGACAGCGGATTGGTGATCCCCATCTCGTTCAGATAGGCGTCCGCCGAGAAGGAGAGCAGGCTGGCGTGCTGGTTCTTCCATCCGAAGCGCCCGATCCGGGTGGTCCCCGGCGCCGCTTCGAGCACCGGCACCGTGATGATCGTCCCCTTCATGCCGACCGGCTGAGAGGTCTGGATGCGAGGTGAACCTCGCTGTCGGGGAATCGCCTCGACGAAGCCGTCGCCCATGAGGTTGAGGGAGGATCCGGAAAGTCCGCGTGTTGTCGGTGTCGAAGACGTGCTCCTGAATGGCCGCGTCGATCGCGCGGTCGTTGATCAGCGAGCCGCCGGGATGATCGGTGAAGACGCCGCTGGCGGTCCTGCCCCGCCCGCAGCTCGCCGATCTGGCTTCGCCGGCCCGAGACGGGATTCTGGTGGCACTCCGAGCAAGCCTGGGCGTTGTAGACCGGCCCCAGGCCGTCCGCGATCTCCTCGCGCGTTTCGAACGTCGTGCGGTCGAGATCGAACTGCGTCTGGCTCTCGAAGCCGTTGGTCAGGTTGTCGTACCCGGTGGGAGCGTCCACGGCGGCATAGACCAGCGGCACCGCGACGACCGCCGCCAGCATCACCACCGCGATGGGCAACTTCTTCCACCGCCTCTGCACTTTTGCCATTCCTGCCTCCTTCTCTGGTGAATACCGCTCCGGTCCCGCGGGGGATGCCGGCGCGGCAACGAGCCGATCCGTCCGCGCGCGCGGACGGTACCGTTGACGGGCTGGAAGAAGGCCATATAGGGCCCCCGTGAGGGCCTCAAGTGATGATTCCACAGGCCCGCGAGTGCAACAAACGGGCCATCTCTGCAATCAGGAGTCGTCGGCAGGATGGGCCGGGCGATCAGCCGGGCCGCAGGTGGGACGCCACCACCTCGCGGGCCTGCGCGCTGGGGACCACGGGAAAGAATTCGAAGGTGACGCCCAGGCCGCGCCATTGCAGCACCCATTCCTGGAGCCGGCGCGGATCGTCGCATTCCATGAGCTGGAAACAGCGGCTGAAGTTGGGCTCCACCCAACTGTCGATATATTTCAAACCCTCCGGCAACCCGCGCCCACCGTCGCGGACCCGCTCGTAGACGGGGATCATGTCGTTGTCGCGGAAGCGTTCGATGACCATGAAGAGCATCGGGATGCCTCGGTGCGTATCGAGTCCAGGTCAGGTCTCGGACTCAGAGGGCTTCTCCAGCTCTTGCATCTTCTGGAGCAGAGTCTCAGCGTCCCAGTCCGGCAACAGGGTCCGGCGTTCCTCAGTGTAGTTGCCAGCGCCGGGATCATACTGGCGCAGGAAGCGGACCGCATTGGCCCAGCCGAGGGCCTCCGCGAGCGCGCGAAATC
>CAVWOZ010000027.1:0-149727 GCA_963756595.1 uncultured Acidobacteriota bacterium | reverse complement strand
CCCAGATCAAGGCCGGCGGCGTCCTCGCCGTCGAAGGGAGCCAGGCGACCCTGACCGTCAAGCAGGAACACAAGGACGGCTCGGAAACCATGACGCAGCGCTACGTGATCGACGGCACCACCTGCCGGATCACCCACTAGGACCGCGGGGCCCGGCGTTGAGTCTCCAATTCAAACAGGCGCTGATCCTCGGCGCGTCCTCCGGGATCGGCGAGGCGCTCGCCCTCTCGCTCGCGCGGTCGGGCGCCGCCGTGGCGCTGGTCGCCCGCCGCGAGGAGCAGCTCGCCGCGGTCGAGGCGGCGGCGCGGCAGGCCGGGGCCTCGGCGGTCCATGCCTACGTCCACGACGTCACCGACTATGACGAGGTCCCCGGGCTCTTCGAGCGGGTGGTGCGCGACCTCGGCGGGCTCGACCTCGTGGTCTACGCCGCCGGCGTCATGCCGGAGACGGCGGAGGGGGAGTACAGCTTCGCCAAGGACCACGCCATGGTCGCCACCAACCTGCTCGGCGCCATGGCCTGGCTCGACCGCGCCGCCCCCCTCTTCGAGGCGAAGCGCGCCGGTACCCTGGTGGGGATCTCGAGCATCGCCGGCGAGCGCGGGCGGCGGGGGAACCCCGGGTACTGCACGTCGAAGGCCGCGCTCACCACCTACCTCGAAGGGCTGCGCAACCGCCTCTCCCGCTACGGCGTCAACGTGGTGACGGCGAAGCCCGGCTTCGTGGATACCGCGATGACCCGCGGCAAGGCGGGGCTCTTCTGGCTGGTGTCCCCCGCCGCCGCCGCCGAGCGCATCCTCTCCCTCGCCCGCCGCGGCAGCTCCGCCTCCGGCTTCGTCCCCTGGCGCTGGTCGCTGGTGGCGCTGGTGGTCCGCAGCCTGCCGACGTTCGTCTTCCGGCGGCTCAACTTCTAGAGGGCTGCGAGTGGCGGCATCTTCCGCGAATTCCGCGAAGCCGTTGCGCGTCGGGTTGCCCACGCGGGTGCTCGAGGGGTTCGGCCGCTCGCTGCGCGCCGCCAGCCGCTACGCCGCGCCGCAGAACGCCTCCGAGCTCGCGGCCCTCCTCCGCGCCGCCGCCGCCGAGAACCTCCCCGTGACCTTCCGCGGCAACGGCCGCAGCTACGGCGACGCCTCGCTCAATGCCGAAGGGCTGGTGCTCGACCTCACGGGGATGAACCGGATGCTCGCCTGGGACCCGGTGACCGGCATCGTGGAGGCCGAGCCCGGGATGACCATCGAGGGGCTCTGGCGGCGGACGATCGAGGACGGCTACTGGCCCCCCGTGGTGCCGGGGACCATGTTCCCCACCCTCGGCGGCTGCCTGGCGATGAACATCCACGGCAAGAACAACTTCCACGCCGGGACCTTCGGCGAGCACGTCCTCGATTTCGACCTCCTCACCGTCTCCGGGGAGCTGCTGCGGTGCAGCCCCGAGGAGAACGAGAATCCCGATCTCTTCCACGCCGTGATCGGCGGCGCCGGCCTGCTCGGCGTGGTCAGCCGCCTGCGCCTGCGCCTGAAGAAGGTGGAGAGCGGCCTGCTGCGGGTCACCCCGCGCGCCACCCGAACGCTGCCCGAGATGATGGACCTGATCGAGGGGTGGCGGGAGCGCTCCGACTACCTGGTGGGCTGGGTCGACTGCTGGTACGGCGGCCGCGGCCAGATCCACGCCGCGGACTACGTGCCGGCCGCCGAGGACCCGACCGGCGGCGCCTCCCTCCACGTCGAGCGGCAGGGATTGCCGCCGCGCATCCTCGGCCTGCCGCGCGACCAGATGTGGCGGCTGATGCGCCCGTTCTCCGGCGACCTCGGAACGCGGGCGGTGAACACCGCGAAGTACGCCTCCTCGCGGCTGCAGACGAAGAGCTACCTTCAGCCGCTGGTCGCCTTCTCCTTCCTGCTCGACTACATCCCCGGCTGGTGGCGCGTCTACGGTCCCGGCGGCCTGATCCAGGTGCAGTCCTTCGTGCCGGACGCCGCGGCGCGCACCCTCCTCCCGGAGGTCCTCCGCCTCTGCCGCGAAAGGGGGATCGTCTCCTCCCTCGGAGTCCTGAAGCGCCACCGCCCCGACTCCTTCCTCCTCACCCACGGCCTCGACGGCTGGTCGCTCGCCCTCGACTTCCGGGTCACCCCCACCCGCCGCGACCCCCTCTGGAAGCTCGGCCGCGACATCGCCGACCGCGTCCTCGCCGCCGGCGGCAGCTTCTACCTCGCCAAAGACGCCATCCTCCGCCCCGCCGACCTCGAGCTGGCCTACAAAGGGAGGCTCGCCGAGTTCCGCGGGATCAAGCGCCGGCTCGATCCCGCGAACCTGCTGATGAGCGATCAGGGGCGGCGGCTGCTGGGGGAGGGCTGAAGGCGCGCGATCCAGCGGACCCCATACCGTCCCGCGACCCAGGCCAGGCCCGCGAGGCTGAGCGCCAGGAGCGCCGTCCGCAGGTGGCTCGCCGTGGTGAGCGTGACCCCGATCCCGGCGCCCGCCGCGAGGTAGGCGGCGAGGCAGGCGGGGCACTTCGGAAGCATGACGAGGACTGTGGCGGAGAGAAGGGAGCCGGAGGCGTCGAGACTCTTCCGCCGCCGGGACGCCGGCTCCCCCTGGCAGCAACGCGGCTTCACGCCGACGCCTCCTCCGCGCAGCACCCCGAAGCCTTCGCTTCCGCGGCCTCGTAGCGGTCGTGGTGCTTGATCCAGGCCATGGGGAAGGGGAGCGCCGCCTCGTCGCGACCCTTCGGCATCAGGTCGAGGTAGCTGTAGACCCCCAGGAGCTCCTCGGCGCCGCGAGCGTAGGCGGAGTAGGTGTGAAAGATCTCGCCATCGGCATCTTTGAGGAAGACGCTGACGCCGTGCGCCTCGTCGGCGGGGAATCCCTGGCGGCCGTAGTTGTACTCCATCGTCCCCTGCGCCATCTCCTCGGGCGTGAAGGAGACGTGGTAGTCGCGGTTGAAGTCGTTCCCGAACGACGAGACCCAAGGGAAGCGCCATCCCATCCGCTGCTGGAACTCCGCGATCTGCGGAAAGCGGGCCCGCGACACCACGGCCAGCGTCACGTCCCGCTGCCCGAGATGGACCCGGCTGGCGGCGAGGTGGTCCGCCACCATCGAGCAGCTCGGGCAACCCTCCCGCCACTCCGGGCCGAACATGAAGTGATAGACGACGAGTTGGCTCCGCCCGTCGAACAGCTCGGCCAGGGTCACCGGTCCGTCGGGCCCCGCGAACACATAGTTTTTCTCCACCCGCTCCCACGGGAGCTCCCGGCGCTGCCGCGCGAGGTCGTCGCGCAGCCGCGTCAGCTCCTTCTCCTGCGCGAGCAGCGATTTGCGGGCCGTGACCCATTCCGCGGGCGAGACGATGGGATGGGTTGAGGCCGGGGTTTCTTCGATCACGTTTTGAGCTTGCATGGCGAGGATCCACCTTTCCGGGGTTGAGTTGCGGTTCTGCCTGGTATTACGGCTCCCGGAACGATGGGGATACGTGATCAATTCGGCCAGGAGGATTCCGCCGCCACGGACTCCGCCGCGGCGAGCATCCAGGGGCAGTGGATGTAATCGGAGATCCGAGTCACCCGATCACCCTCCACCTCGAGGCGGACCATCGCGTGAGGCGTCCAATCTTCCCCTTGCTGTCCGAGGATGATCACCACGGCCTCACCGTCCACCTCGCCCACCGCCAGGCGCCAGGGGGCGGGCCATTTCACATAGTTGCCGAAGTAGGGGGACTCGGCCACAGTGCCGAGGAAGCGATCGGCCACGCGCAGGCGGGCGTCGGCCGCGATCAGCTCGCGGACACCGTCCCAGTCCCGGCGGTTGAACCGCTCCACATAGAGATGGAGGAGGCGCGCCTCCTCCGCGCTCCGCGTCTTTCGCGGCGGGCGCGGCGGGCTCGCCACCGGCGTGGAGGGGAGCTTCGCGCGCCCGCGGTTGAGCGCCGCCTTGACCCCGCCCACCGTGGAGCCCACCAGCTCGGCGATCTCCTCGAGCGAGTAGTCGAAGACGTCCTTGAGCAGCACGCAGGCGCGCTCCTTGGGCGGCAGGCTGAGCACGAGATGCTCGACGGCGCGCCCGAGCGCCGGGCCGGGAGGATCGGCCGGCATCACCCGGTCCGGCTCCCCGCCGTCCGTGGCGGCGAGCTCCGCCCCCCGCCGCACCTCGCGCCGGCGCAAGTGGTCGATGCAGCGGTTGTGGGCGATGCGGAACAGCCACGGCGACAGCGGCCGGCTGTCGTCGAACGTCTCGAGCATCCGGTACGCCTGGAACAGCGCCTCCTGCGCCACGTCCTCGCCGTCCAGCACCGACCCGGTCATCCGGGAGCAGTAGCGGTGCAGGCTAGGGCGGAGATTGGCGATCGTCTCCAGGAAGGCCACGTAACGGGCCTCGAACGGGCGGCCGGGGGCGGGGGTGAGCTGTCGGTCCAAGTCCATGCGAGCTTATACGTGGGGCGGGCTCCGCGGGATACGCTGTGCGCACCAGAACAAGGGCGACCGCGGGTCGCCCCTACAACCGCGCCGAGCCCTGGGTGTAGGGGCGACCCGCGGTCGCCCTTGCTGGCCGGCCCTCGCTCCCGCATGGGATTGCGATACCCTTCCCCCCATGCAACCCCTCACCGCCCCCACCCTCGACGAGATCCAGGCGGCCCGCGGGCGCCTGGCCGGCGCCATCGTGCGCACCCCGCTGGTCCGCCTCAACGCCGAAGGCGTGCAGGGGGAGGTCTGGCTCAAGCTCGAGATGCTGCAGCCGATCGGCTCGTTCAAGCTGCGGGGGGCCGCCAACGCGATGCGGATCGCCGGCCCCGAGGGGACGCGCGACGGGGTCTACACGGCGAGCGCCGGCAACATGGCGCAGGGGGTGGCGTGGAGCGCCCGCGAGCTCGGGGTGCCGGCCACGGTGGTGGTGCCGGACCACGCGCCGGCCACCAAGCTGGCGGCGATCGAGCGGCTGGGGGGGAAGGTGGTGAAGGTGCCGTTCGAGCGCTGGTGGCAGGTGATGCAGGAGCACTCGTACCCGGGGCTCGGCGGCCTGTTCATCCATCCGGTGGCCAACCGGGACGTCATCGCGGGGAACGGCACCGTGGCCCTCGAGATCCTCGAGGACCTCCCGGACGTCGACACCGTCCTCGTCCCTTTCGGCGGCGGCGGCCTCTCCTGCGGCATCGCGGCCGCGCTCGCCGCCCTGCGTCCGCAGGCCCGCGTCTACGGCTGCGAGGTAGAGAGCGCCGCGCCGCTCGCCGCCTCCCTCGCCGCCGGCTCGCCGCAGACCATCGACTACAAGCCGAGCTTCGTCGACGGCATCGGCGGCAAGACCCTCCTCCCCGAGATGTGGCCGCTCGCGAGTGGACTGCTCGCCGGCGCCCGCGGCGTCCCCCTCGAAGCGGTGGCCGCCGCCGTCCGCCTCCTCGCCGAGCGCCACCGCGTCATCGCCGAGGGAGCCGGAGCCACCTCCCTCGCCGTGGCCCTCGCGGGAGTGCCGGAGGGAAAGAAGATCGTCTGCGTGGTCTCCGGCGGCAATCTCGACACCGCCAAGCTCTGCGCCATCCTCGACGGCCGGATGCCCTGAGCCCGGCGCCTCTCCTGCCCTCGCTCAGCGCGGCTTGGCGAGCCGCATCTGCCCCTCGTGCATCGCCGCGTGCTGGCTCCGGCTGAGCAGGATGGCCAGGCGGTTGCGCAGCGGCTCCTTGGCGAAGTCCTCCGCGGAGACCGAGTCGTGCCGCTCCAGCCACTCCGCCGGCGTCAGCTTCTCGAACGCCGCCAGCAGCTTCCCGCTGACCTCCGTCCACGCGCCGCGCAGGGCGGAGGGCGGCACCGGGTCCTCGACGGTTCGGTCCGGCTGGGTGAGGAACGCCTCGTCGAGCTCCGGGTGCAGCCGCTCGCCGAGGCGCATCAGGGGGAAGAGCCGGTCGCTCACCGCGGTGAGGTGCCCGAGGAGGTAGTAGACCCGGTTCCGGCCGGGCGCCACCTCGCGCTGCAGCCCCTCGTCGTCGAGCGCGGCGAGCGTCTTGTCGATCTGCCCCGTGGTCTGTTTCCAGGCTGCCAGGGCGTTCTGCACCATTACGTCTTCCGCGGTCGTCGTGGTCATTCGAGCCATCCTTTCGCTACGTACGTGCTGCGTTCAAGGCATCCTGTCAGGTTACTGCAATCCGCCGGCCGCCACGAGGATCTCCCCCGTCATCCAGGCCGACTCCGGGGAGGCCAGGAACACCGCGACCTTCGCGATGTCGTCCGGCTGCCCGATCCGCCCCAGCGGCGTGCGCGCCACCATCTGCTTCTCGAAATCGCTGCCGATGACCCCGGCGGTCTGCGCCCCCTCGGTATCGACCCCGCCCGGATTGATCGAGTTGACCCGGATCTTCCGCCCCCCGAGCTCGCTCGCCAGGACGCGCGTGACGCTGTCGAGCGCGCTCTTGGTCGCCGTGTAGACCACCCCGCCCGGCGGCGGGTTGCGGACGATCACCGAGCCGATGTTGATCACGCTCCCTCCCTCGGGGCCGAACCGCTTCACGGCGCTCTGCGTCGTCAGGATCGGCCCCAGGACGTTGGTATTGAACTCGCGGTGGAACTCGTCCTCCGTCACGTTCTCGAGGGGGTCGAACTGGAAGACGCCGGCGTTGTTCACCAGCACGTCGAGCGCGCCGAAGGCCTTCTCTGTCTCCACGAACAGCCGCTCGACATCCTCCGCCTTCGACACGTCCCCCTGCACCGCGATCGCCGTGCCGCCGTTGCCGGTGATCTCCGCCACCACGCGATCCGCCCCCTCCCGGCTGGAGGCATAGTTCACCACCACCGAGGCCCCCTCCGCCGCCAGCCCCTTCGCGATCCCCGCGCCAATCCCCTTCGAAGCCCCGGTCACGATCGCCACCTTGCCCTGTAACTTGCTCATCTGGACTCTCCTCTCAAGCCGTCGACGATACGACGGTTCGATGAGTATCAAACTGATGAGCCAGGATGTCAAGCGCCCGCTGAAATCCGCGGCTCAGATCTTGGCCAGTCGGTCGAGGTAGGCGCGCAGGACGTCGCGCTGGATGCTGAGGTGCATGAACTTCCCCTCGCGGGCGATCGCCACCAGCCCCGCCGTCTCCAGCTCCTTGATGTGGTGCGAGAGGGTCGCCGGGCTCACCTGGGACGCCTGCTGGAGGGCGCTGCACGGCGTCACGCCGTCGCACGCCCCGATCTGCTGAAGGATCCGCACCCGGCGCGGCTCGGCCAGAGCGCGGGAGATCCGCTCGAATTGCCGCTCGCTGAGAAGATCGTCGTCGGAGGTCGCCACGGTTCCAAGCTAACCGGTTCGGCTAAGGATGTCCAGACGCCGATGTCCAGATGCCGCCGGAGCGCCGGGCGCCGTTCAGAAGATCGGCGTCAGAACCATCCGGCCGTATGCGACGAACGCCATGAGGAGGCCCAGCGCGCCGCTCATGACGATGGACGGGGTCTCGCGGTACTTGACGTGGACCCCGACGAACACCAGGCTCTCGATCGCCAGGACCGTGGCGGCCACCACCGTGAGCCCCGGCTGCCAGTGGAAGGCCGCGGGGACGGTCAGCCCGACCGCGCAGACGAGCTCGAGAATGCCGAGGACCCTCCAGACCTCCCGCGGCAACGCCCCAAAGGACGGCACGTCCGCGCTGATCTTGTCGAACAGGAAGACCTTCATGACGCCCGACGCTCCGTAGAGAAGCGCGGCGAGGACCTGCAGGACCCACAACAGGATGTTCATCGTGCCTCCAGACTCGCAAGCTAACCCGTCCGGATGAGGATGTCCAGACTGAGAGCCCCGAGGCTCCCAGCCTCTCGCCGATCGCCGGCATCGCTCGCCCGCCGCGTGCCCCAGCGCGGCGAAGCCTGAAACTGCCGTGCCGACGCCGCGTCCACGCGGGGAGAGGCCCGTCCCTGACGGGGCGACGCTGAAATTGTCGGGGAGCGCCGCGTATTTGTTACCGCTCACCGAAACCCGTAGAAATCTGAACCTATAGCTCGGCGGCATCATCCCGCGCGGAGCGCGGCGGGAGGGGGGGCGGGGGGAGGCGGGTTATGCTGAGGGAGCCGGCAGAAAAGAAACGACCCCGGTAGCCGCCGGGGTCTGGTTAGTGTTCCGCCACCCGATCAGGGGAGAGGCCACACCAAGCATGTAGAGCCTCGCACAGGCGGAATGCGGTTGTCCAGGGCGCCGGCTTTGGAGGCTGCGATGCCGGGTGAGGTGAGGGTTCTTCATGAGCGGCACTGCCGCTGCTGCGAGCTGCGTTTCGAGATCTGTTGTGGCTGCGACCGCGGCCATCGGTATGGGTCCCGGCCTTGTCGCGATCTGTCTCGGCGGCAGCTTCGCCGCGAGTCCAAACGTCGTCAGCTGGCGACACCCCACGGACGGGAGAACAACGCTCGCCATCAGCGCGAGCACCGGGCAAGGCGGCGCGCCGGCCTGGTGCCCGTAAGGGTCCCCTCTTCCCAGCAGGTCGACGGCTCGGCGACGCTGAGCGCCGAGCCGCTGCCTTCCTGCTTACCGCAGGCGACGCGCGAGCGGCCGTGGGAGGTGGCCTGTGAACAGCGAACGCCGACGGTCAGACGCTGCGTGGTGTGCTGCGGCACGAGCGAGTGGACGGACCCTGACCGTGGAGGCCAGGTGAGCCATGCTCACTGCCGAAGTCGTGTCCGAGATTCGTCGCCTGCACTACGCCGAACGTTGGAAGATCGGCACCCTGTCGGCCCAGTTCGGCGTGCATCCGGACGCTGTGCGGAGGGCTCTGAATCGTCCGTCGGGGCCACCCGCGCCACGCAAGGTGCGCCCGCGGATCACCGATGCGTATCTTCCGCTTCTCCGGGAGACTCTCGAGCGCTATCCGCGGCTGCGCTCCACAGTGCTCTACCGGATGCTTCGCGAACGGGGCTTTGCCGGCAGCGTCGTGCAGCTGCGCCGCGTGGTGCGCACCCTGCGTCCGAGCCGGCGAGAGGTCTTCACCCGCCTCCAGGCCCTGCCGGGCGAGGCGGGGCAGGTCGATTGGGCCGACTTCGGCGCGGTGTCCCTCGGCCGCGCCCAGCGCCGGCTCTCCGCCTTCGTCCTGACCTTGAGCTACTCGCGGATGCTGTACGTGGAGTTTTTCTTCGACCAGACCCTCGCCAGCTTCCTTTGTGGCCACGTCAACGCCTTCGAGCACTTCGGCGGTGTGCCCCGCATCCTCCTGACGGACAACCTGCGCTCGGTCGTGCTCGAACGCCGCGGCGATCAGATCCGCTTCCACCCGCGCTATCTCGAGCTGGCCGGTCACTACTGCTTTCAAGCCCGCCCCTGTCACGTCGCTCGCGGCAACGAGAAGGGGCGGGTGGAGCGCTCCATCCGCTTCTTGCGGGAGTCTTTCTTTGCCGCCCAGGGCTTCACAACGCTGCAGGCTCTCAATGCGAGCGTGGGACGCTGGATCGCCGAGGTCGCCGGTCCTCGTCCCTGGCCCGACGATCCAAGCCGCTGCTGCCGCGAGGTCTTTGACGAGGAACAGCCCCGTCTGCTGGCTTTGCCTCTGCAGCGGCTCGACACCCGCCAGCGCACCTCGGTGCGCAGCGCCAAGACTCTCTGGGTCCGTTTCGACCGCAACGACTACTCGATCCCACCCTCTGCGGTCGGTAAGGATCTGGTGCTCCTGGCAACCGGCGACCAGGTCTGGATCTTCGAGGGTCTCAAGCAGGTAGCCAGCCACCGCCGCTCCTACCACCAAAGCGAGCGGATCACCGACCCGGCCCACACGGCGGCACTGCTGCGCACCAAGCAAGCCGCTCGCGGCGACGCCGCACAATCGCCGCTCCGGCTGGCCGTCCCCGAAGCCGAACCTTTCCTGAAGGCTGCTTTCCCTCGCCATCGCAACACCGCACGCTTGACCGATCGCCTGGATCGACTGCTCACTCTCTACGGCGCCGACCTCTTGCGGGCCGCGCTGAGCGACGCCCTCGAGCACAGCACGCCGACCCTCTGCGCCGTCGAGTACCTGATCGAGAAGCATCGCCGCAACCGTCAACGACAACCGCCCTTGCCCGTCGATCTTGCCGACCGCCCCGAGCTGGCCAGCCTCCACGTCCAGCCCCACCCTCTCAGCGGCTACGACGAGCTCGCCGCAACCGACCCGGAGCCCGACCATGAGTGACCTCGCCGTCCAGCTCAAAGCCCTCGGCCTCGACGCCACCGCCGCCGGTCTCGACGACCTGCTCGCACGCGCCATCGAACGCAATCTCGCACCCCGCGCTCTGCTCGAAGAGGTCGTCCGCAATGAGACCTCCCACCGCTCCAGACGCTCCCTCGAACGACGGCGCATCAAGAGCCGACTGGGGGCCTTCAAACCGATGCCTGACTTTGATTGGAACTGGCCCAAGAAAATCGATCGACCGCTCATCGAGCGCGCCCTCTCGCTGGAATTCCTCCGCGAAGGACGAAACCTCGTCCTGCTCGGCCCCAACGGCGTGGGCAAGACCATGCTCTCCAAGAACATCGCCGACCAGGCCGTCCTCGCCGGATACTCCGTCCTCTTTCGTACCGCCGCCGAGCTGCTCGACGACGTCCAATGCGACTCCCCCGAACGCCGCCGGCAGAGGATCGCCGCCTACACCAGACCTCACCTGCTCTGCATCGACGAGATCGGCTACCTCTCCTACGATGAGCACGCCGCCGATCTGCTCTACAACGTCATCAATCCCCGCTACGAAAAGCGGCGCTCCCTGCTCGTCTCCACCAACCTCGCCTTCAAGGATTGGAACACCATCTTTCCCAACGCCACCTGCATCGTCACCCTCATCGATCGGCTCACTCACCATGCCGATGTCACCCTCATCGAAGGCGACAGCTACAGGCGCCGGGAGAGCGAGTCGGAAGCCAGCGCGCGGCGCAAGACACGCTCCTCATGAGCCTCGACCGGACCACCTACTCGAAACGACTGCTCGACCAATACTGCGGGCTGCCTCACACGGCGGCCCGCCGCCCCTCCCGCTACGACCGGCTCCTGGCAGATCAGCTCTTCAACCGCAAGATCTCCCTCGAAACCGTCGACACCGCCTTCCGGCTTGCCATCGCAAGGAGGACTCTCCGGGACCCGCAGGCTCCGCCCCTACCCCCCATCCGATCGCTCGCCTACTTTCTCCCCCTCATCGACGAGGTCCAACGGCTGCCACCCGACCCGGCCTACCTCGACTACCTCAGGGCCAGAGCCGACCTAAATGTCCAGATTCCTACGGGATCTCGTGACCGCTAACAGTATTTAGCGGGGATGGGCCCGTCCCCGGGAGATTTTGCCCCGTACACATTGGGGACGGGCTCGTACTTAAGAGGTACCGTGCCGTCCCCGCTGGGGATGGACGCGTCCCTTAGATGTTTCGCCGCGTAACCGTCGTATTCTGCCCCGTCCCTTGAGAATTCTTCGATCGCCCCGGGTTGCGCCGCCTTCGCCCCGGCTTGCCGAGCCGCGGATCTCTCCAATTCTGTCCTCGCCCCGGGATGACGCGCCTTCCGCGCGCTCGATTTGAAGGTCTGGCGACGATTGATACCATGGGGTTATGGCTCAACTCCTGATTCGACACCTCGACGACGACGTGAAATCCAAGCTGGAGCCTCGCGCCCGCCGTCACGGCCACACCCTGGAAGAGGAAGTCCGTGAGATCCTCCGGACTGCGGTCCGGGGTGAGGAGACCATCGAGGAGCCGCTCGGCTCCAGGATCGCGAACCGCTTCGCCGGCCAGGGGCTCCTGCAGGACGTCCCCGAGCTCCGCGGCCAGCCGGGCCGCCCTGCTCCGGATCTTGCGGAGACCTTGGCCGCAATTGGAGAGCGCTGCAGCGCCCTTCCCGACCTCGATGGACGGGAGGCCGAGGAGATCCTGGGATATGACGAGAAGGGCGGCTTTCGCTGAGGGCCGTTCGAGACGGAGGGTCAGCGCTTTTCCCAAACCGGTATACTTTGAGGATGGCTAAGACTTACCCAGGAGGCGCTGCCATGGCGATCCTCCTTACCGAAGAGCAGCAGCGAGCCATCGACTCGGCGGTCGATACGTCTCCCCAAGTCGTGGATCCCCGGACTCGGGCTTCCTATGTCCTGGTCCCCGTCGAGGACTACGAAGCCGTCCGCGAAGCCCTCCTCGACGAGAAGCAGCAGAAAGCCATCCGGGCGGTGGCTCTGCGCAATGCAGCCGCCGGGCTCTGAAGAAGGTCACGTAACCTATCTCGGACGCCTTCTGCAGGATTAATTGATGGGCCTGCATATCTTCTGTTCGCAGAGGAGCCGAAGTGGTGTGTTATATTTATCAGCAGTTACGGGGAATAGAAGCCTGGTAAGAGTTCTCAATTGAGGCGGTAATGCTCTTCTGCTTTGCAATCATCATAGGCCCATTAATAGGGGCCGGTGTCGGCTTCGCAATCGGCTTGGCAAAGAACAATCCTGTTGCAGGCTTTCTCTGGGGCGCGTTACTCGGGCCCATCGGGTGGATCATTATGGCGTGTCTTCCAAGACGATTCTCTCACACCTGCCCATACTGCGGCGGGGACATCGACCATGGTTTCCCACTCTGCCGACACTGCGGCCGGGAATTGAATTGGACCGGGGTGTCTACTTAATGAGATTGCTCGCGGTTCCTTTGGGGAGGATTCGATGGCTTCAACCGCCACGAAGGCTCTTCGGCTATACCGATTGAGGAGGGTTGCTATGGGCGCTCGATGCGTGCTGTTTGCTCTGCTGCTCGTTGGGCTGGTCGGTTGTGCTTCAACCGGCAAAGGTGTCGCGAAGCTCGAGCCCGGAATGGGCAAAGACGAGGTGCTGCGGATTCTGGGACCCCCAGCGGACCGCTCGCTCCGCGAAACGGATGAGGCTTGGCAGTACCAGGAGATCGCGGGATTCGGACAGTGCAAGTACACGACCGTCTGGATAGCGGGTGGCAAGCTGGTCGGAGTGACGACCCGGAGAGGGAAGAGTGTAGCCGGGTGCGGTTTGGGCTCCAGAGAGGTCAACTGGAGCGAGATGCCGAAAAGTGGCTAGCCTGATTGAACCTCCCAAACGCTACGGGGTGTTCTGGCATGTCGCCGGAGTCGTCCTTTCGATTGGTGAGGTCATTACACTGATTTGCTTCGGAAGCGCGCTCGTCATCGGTGTTGGTCAAGGTGTGTTCTGGGCGATCCGTTTTGTCTTCCGGACATCGGTCTGGGGCTCTCTCCTCGGCATCCTCGTGATCTTGGTCAAGTACAAGCTCGCGGATCGGCTCCCTTGGACCTACCGCTGAGTCGGTGGGTGGCCTCCAGCTGTTCCTCCAGGTGGACGCGGAACGCCCCCCGGGTCCTTGTCCTGGGGGCCGCCCGACCTCTTACCTCTTACCGTTCAAGCTCCCCGCCGCACTGCTCGCAAAGCAGAATCCATCGCCCGAGATGGGGGATCGGGATCGAACGGAAAAGCAGCGGCTCTCGCGGCTTGGCGCGCGAGTGGTCCCCGAGGGGAAGAGCTCCCGAAGACGTGTTGGACTGTGCCGCTAAACGCTTGCAATTAAAGGAGTTGAGTGGTGCAGCCAGGAGGACTCGAACCTCCAACCTACAGATTCGTAGTCTGTGGCTGGCCTGTTTTATAGTGTCTCAGGCTGTAAAATTACGGCCGTTGCTCTCGCAAACCACTGATTTTAATGGTATTATGGTGTCTCAGGGTGAGCCATGGTTGCGCGGTGCCTATTCGCCCCATATTCGCCCCAAGCCCTACAGGACCAGAACAGGAGAGAGCGATGCCACGGCGAGCAGACACCATACTGACCGACACAGCCGTCAAGAATCTCCGGCCGGCGGCGAAGCGCTACGAAGTGCGGGACGCCTCCCGGCCGGGTTTCGGCGTTCGGGTCGAGTTGGACGGACGGAAGGTCTTCTTTCAGCGCTTCGGAACGCGCGGCGAGCGTCGGCTCACCCTCGGAACCTACTCGGGTGCGGATTCCTATGGGCTTGCAAAGGCCAGAACCGACGCCGATAAGGCGCGCCAGGACTACAAAGATGGAAAGGACCCCATCGCCGCGAAGCGCGAGCAGCGACGCCAAGAGCGCCACGAGCGAGAGGCGCGGAAGGCCGTGAGCGAGGGCCGGCCAGCCCCGGGGACGTTTTCCGACCTTGCCGAGCGCTACCTGCGTGACGCACGCCGGCGGCGGCGGGAGCGGAGCGTCCGCGAATCGGAGCGCAAGCTTACGGTGGAAGTGCTGCCGAGTTGGGGCACACGCACGGTCGCAGAGATCCGCCGGGCTGACGTTCTACGGCTCATTGAAGAGGCGCGGAAGCGCGGCGGCGTATGCTCTAATCGTACCCTTGCGCTGGTCCGCAGCGCCTTCCAATTTGCGGTTGACCGTGAAGAGCTAGACGCTAATCCCGCCCTGCGTATCCCCCGCCGTTTCCTCTACGCCGAAAAGCCGCGCGAGAGGGTGCTCTCGGAAGTAGAGATCGGCGCTCTGTTGCCCCTATTCGACCGTCTGCAACCCGCTGTCTCCGCCGCGTGGCGCCTGATCCTGTTGACCGCCCAACGGCCGGGGGAGGTGCTCTCTATGCGCTGGCGGGACCTTGAGCGCGACTCCCTTGGGTGGTGGTGGAATATCCCGGCCGACCTCACCAAGACCAGCCGCGCCCACCGCGTGCCGCTCTCCCCGCAAGCTCTCGCCGTGATCGAAGCTCTCCGGCCGCTCACCGGTTCCACGGAATGGGTGTTTGCCTCCAGGGCCGAAGGGAAGCGGCTCACCTGGCTTTCCCACAGCTCCGCCCGGTTGCGGGAGTGGTCCGGCCTGGAACACTTCACGCCGCACGATCTCCGCCGGACGGCTGCAACGTGGCTAGGCCGCTCCGGGGTCCGCCCCGACACCATAGACCAGCTCCTAAACCATGCCGCCGGCCGCATCTCCCGCACCTACAACAGGGCGGCATACGACGCGGAGAAGCGCCAAGCGGTGGTGCTGCTCGGGTCTCTCGTGGAAAGCGTGCTTGCGGGGGAAGAGCGGTCCAACGTGGTGAGGATCGCATGAGCGCCGAAGTTACTCCTATCGCATCCCTCGACGCAGAGCAGCGCAGTGCCCTTGCATGGGGGTTGGTCCAAGCAAAAATAGCGCAAGGCGAAGGAGAGAAAGAAGCACTGCTCTGGGGTATCCGTAATGGCATCAGGCTTCCCGATAGCTCGGAGTCTAGGGCATGGTTTGCCGACGTTCTCGAAGGGAAGCACGAGACCAAGCGCGGCCCGGGAAGGCCAAGAAAGAAGCAGCGCGCGGACATTATCCTCACAGCCGTCGAGCGCGGTATCGCAAAGGCTTATCACAGTTGGCTCGACTTCTTCCAGAGGGACCGCGAGGTGGCATGGCTCAAGGCTGAGGGGCAACGGCTCCGGCAAGAACACCCGGAAGCGGCTCTCTGGCGCCGTAGGAATGACCTGCATATGGAAGAGGCACGGAAGTCCTTTAAGGCGGCGCTTACCGCTCTGGGCGCACGTCCTTGTCCTCCGGCGGCACGGGGCGCAAAGACGCCGCGCGACCTGGCGCTCAAGGTCACGGCCCAAGAGCGCGGAGATGTATGGAAGAGTCAGACGGGTAAACGTCTAAAGCCCGCCACGGTCGCCCGCCTAGTTACCCTCGCAAACAATTCCGAATAATCTGCGCGTGCGCCTCGCGGCGCCTTGCGTCATCCTTTCTCCCGCTATGAGGTAATGCACCATCTCATGGCGCAACGATAGGAGGCGCTAATGTCCGTATCACCGATTATCCGTCCCTCTAAGGCCGCACGTCTGCTCGGCGTCTCGCGAGCCACAATTTATCGATGGGAAAAAGAGGGCAGACTAGCTCCCCGCGTAATTCTCGGCCCTGGTACAAGTGGCTGGAAAGAAGAGGATCTTGCCGCATTCGTTGAAGCCGCTCCCCGTGGCGGCCGGGATTAGCGTGCCGATCCGAGGTAAACGACACGGACAGGCTGGACGGGTTGGACGGCTTTCCCAGGGGGTAGTAGAGGAGACGGCGGCTTTCCTCTCTACCTTCATCGTGCTCCCTGAGTATGCGGACACGGTTATTGCAGCGTGGGTACTAGCGGCATGGATGATAAAATCATGGGACCGCTTTCCCCATCTTGCTATCTCATCTCCGGAGAAGAGATGCGGCAAGTCTACTCTACTGGATTTACTGGCGCTTATTGTTCCTAAACCTTTGCCCGCTTCAAACCCTTCACCCGCCGTTATCTATCGGGTCATTGAAGGGACTCAGCCCACTTTGATTTTAGATGAGGCACAGTCCTTATCTCGCAAAGGTTCGGAATCAGGAGAAGTAGTTAGAGAGCTTCTCAACGCTGGCATAGGTAAGAAGTCACAAGTGTTGCGCTGTGGCGGCGGGAAGCAGGAATTCAAGGTCAAGAAGTTTTCTATCTATTCTCCTAAGATCTTTGCCATGATTGGAGATGTTGACGGCGTATTAGCGGACCGCTCTATCTCTATTTCTATGCGGCGAATGGTAAAGAATCAAGATCATGAAGTGGAGAGATTCATATATCGCAAGGTAGAGGCTAGGGCGGCTGAGATCAAATCTAAGCTGGAAGAATTCGCAAAAGAGTTCTCAGAAAAAGCAGCAGACCTCTATTCAGAGATGGAACCATTCAACATCGACAACGCCAGAATGGCTGATCTGCTTACACCGCTACAAGTCGTTCTCACGCTCGACAATCCAGGCAACTTAGATATTTTGCTAGCTTACGCCCAAAGCCTGGAAGAGGCAGAAAAGAGGAAAGAATCTCAAACCCCCAAAGTAAAACTTCTTAGAGCTTGTCGAGAGATTTATACAGAAGAAGATGTCCCGTTCATGGAGACAAAAATTTTAATAGACCATTTGATCGCACGTACAGAGGAGCCGTGGGTAAGATGGAATAAAGGCGCCGGGATGTCTCCGGAGTCCTTAGCTCTTCTACTTCGTCCTTTTGGCATCTCATCCGGTCATAACAGAGCCAGGACTAAGCGGGGCTATTACAGACAAGATTTTGAGGAGGCCTGGAAGAGTTACCTTCCACCTCTGAAAAACCTGTCCAACCCGTCCAAGCCGTCCCGCAGTAAGTGAGATCCGCCAGCCCGTCCAACGTGTCCAACCCGTCCAAAAGGTAACGTGAGACGGACCTGACACTCCCGAGACAAGGCATCTCGTCTGCTAACCGGCACCCATGAATTTACTTAACGGTATTTTATCGAAGCCTCGGTTTGTGTTCCTGTTCTCCTAAGGAGCTATATACTACGTGAAGGTAACACCATATTTTAGCACTCTAAGTGCGACTGGACCAGCGTGTTTGAGTGTCTAAGACCCCTAGTAACATCAGTAGTGTCCGGTTAGAAGTCAAACAGAATCAAGAGGTTAGAGATAATGCTTGACACTGGTTGGGACCGATCGGGTTGCAAGGCCTATGAAGGCTCGGTTTGCTCGCAAACCGAGGCCAATAAGATCTGTAGGCATGTGTAGAGCGAGGTCTCGAATTGAATCTATTTACCAAGGGCAGGAAATCAAGGGAATGCCCGCTCAGCAGGACCAGAGGCGAGGGGTATTGTCCATCAGATCCTGCTTCAACTCTCCGGCGTCTCAACCCGAAATTCAAATCGTGGACACCCCCAAGAAGCTTGAAACTACGGTCAGTGCGAGCTTTGCAGCCGGTCACCATCAAATAAACCGGACGCTAGTGTAGTAACATAACCTGTCGGAAAAAGCCTAAGAGTCCTCGACTCCGAGTTCTTGCCGAGCGGCAAGACGAAGTTTATCAGCAGCGGCCAAAAGCTCCGAATCCAATACATCCAACTCCTCGAAACAGTTTTCGCGAAGAAAGAAAACGTCTATAATCCGGGGTAGGCAATAGTTGACTCGTTGGGCTGCTTCGCGTACCGCAGGTGTAGCCAAGATCTGAATAACTTCGTAGGCTTCCCTTAGTTCAGGAGTAATCTTTATCGGAGAATTTCCAAATTCTTCATTCAGCAGGGGGTAATATTGAATTTGCTCAGGGAGCTTTGCCGCATATTCACGAGTCGACGAATATACGTCTCGGGCGAGTACCAGAAATCGGGCATACGCGGCTCGGCGGTCGGCATGAAACCGGTTGCGATCCTCTCTAGCCCACTCTTTCCGGCGTTCCCTCTTGTCTAGCCACGACTTCAGAAACAGAACTATCAGCGAGGAACCGACCGAAACAAGAATAGTAAACAAGTTCATGGAAGCTCCGGGATCACCGAGTGTTCAACCCATCCAAACGGTAGAACACTCGAAATAGACACTTGAACTCGATTGACCTACCTGCAACTATTCGGGCGAGTTAGTTTGTTCTAGTTCGTCAAAAGCTATGTCCGGCAACTGGCACCCTTGATTTTTCCGGCTTCACGTCCCTGATATCCATCTTTCGGAGGAGCATCTCCGCAGCTTTGATGGATATTTCCTCTCGCCCCGGCGCCAAGACCAACAGTTCAACAACTTTAGGCGCGCGTTTTAACACGACATAAGGCCGAACGACGTCCCGGACTGTGTCAAAGCATACTTTTGAAAATACGCCATCAGGAATCCAGCGAATGATCCTCCATTCCTCTTCGGAATCATATGCGGGCGATTTTAGTTGTGGAAGAAGACGCGTAAGGTAAGCGACAGCCGCATTCGTAACCTCATCTAAAGGGTAGTCGCCAATAATTGAAAGGGCGATCTCTAATATGCGATCAATTTCTTTGCGCTGCTTGCTCTCTTGGTAGACCACTTCGGCAAAGGTCGCACCCTTCGAAAAAAAATACTGCAATAAATCCCGAAATCCTTCGAACCCGATACAGTACCGCGGCGCCATTGGAGCGCCATATGCACGCCACTGGCTCAGGTCGTCACGGCGCGTGGTGAAACAGCTAACATAGACCTCTGAGGGAAGTTGCTCGGCGAAGCACCGGTCTATTTCTTCTAAAAGATTCCTTGTGCTGGAGTGGTCCGCTTCCTTTTTTTCCTTAAGTGTTTTGCGGACTAGCTCTCTGCCGTACTCTACTTCGGATGGGTCATTCAAAAAGCTAAAGTTTGTCGCCCAAAGAGAACCTGTTGACAGTATTCCTTTCAAGCCGGCTGCACCGGTATAGTGATAAAATCTTGATGGCTTAAAGTCCTCTGGTTTAAATCCTACCAGTTTCCCCCAGAAGATTCGCGCGAACCTGGACGCTGCGCTCATTTTCTCCTTAGCCAATGCCTTCTCCTTTCCTTTACTCCATTTAACTGTATCATACTGTATCATACCCGATCAAAAAGACTGTGAAGGGGAAGAAAAGGCGGGCCAGCTCCGGCCGCCAGCGCCATACAGGACTTCCCGTTGGCTTGTGAGTCGGAAAATGGGGCCGGCCCCGCGATCGGAACCGGCCCGGAAAGCACTACGCGGGAAGGGTGGGATTACTTCCTAAGCTGCTGGCCGCACTGCTCGCAAAGCAGAATCCCACCGCCCGAGAGGAACCCGTCCATTCCATCAAACCCGCTTAGCCATGCGTGCGCGAGATCCTCTCTCCCGTAGCGGCACTCGGTTCGATCCTTCCCCGCCGCCCGCGCTTTCGCTCCCGCTCTGTACGCAGTGGCTATCCCCCGCCACGCGGTGGGCGGTTCGGTTTCGTCGCACCATGCCTTAACGCTCTTCCTGTTCATTGCTCGGCCCTTTCTGGGAAAGACGGGGAAAGACAAAGAGGGCGGCCCCCGCAAAGGAACCGCCCCCGATCCTGCTACGTGCGGGTGAGCTTTTCGTACAGCCGGATGAGCGCTTGAGCCTTCCCCTGGTCCGGGGCGCCCACAAGCACCCGCTCCGGGTCCGTCTCCTGCCAGTCGATCTCCAGGCCCGCCAGCTCGGCCGCCAGCGCCGCGCAGCTCTTCCGTAGGGAAAGGGTGGCGATGGTCCGCGCGGTTGGGAGGTGGGCGAGGGTGTACGTGCCGCTCCCGGGAGCACCCAACCCCCGGCCGCTCCCCCGGAAGATGCCGAAGGGCCGCGAGACGAGCCCCGGGACCTCGACATCGGCCGCGACGGAGGGATTCCGGGAGGTGTCCGTCAACCGGACCAGGAAGCGGCCCCGATCCCAGAGGAGCGGCGTGGCGCGGCCCGTCCTCGCCAGCTCCCGGAGGTGAGCATCGGCGGTGTCCGCCAGCCAAGAGGAAACGGAGGTGCTCCGCTCCGCCGCCGCCGCCCGCCACAGCTCCGCCCGCTCGCGGTCGGCGTCCACCGTGAAGCTCTCCCGGTCGCTGCTGGCGCTGCCCCATGCCATGGCCTACGCACCTCCCCGCCACGTGCCCAGCTCCCCCTCTAGGCGGTCTACCAGCTCGCCCAGAGAGTGCGCCACGCCGTTTCCCACGCTGGCGAGGTATTCCTCATGGGGTGTGTCGTAACTGAAGCTCCCCCCCGTCCACTCCAGGAGAGCTCCCTGGACGTGCCGCAGGTCGGCGATGACGGCCCGCAAGCTCGCCCGGAACATCCCTTCGGGGTGATCGGGCCAGTCCCCCCAGACGGCCAAGATGCCGTCAAACAGGAGCTTGCCGAAAGCCCGAAAGGTGGCGTTCGCCGTGGCGTCGGTGACGAACTGCGTATTCCGCGCGAAGGCGACCACCGATTCCAAGGTGAAGGCGACCAGTGATTCCGAGGGAAGGCGACCACCTGTTCCAGGCTGAAGGCGACCGTTTCGACGTGGAGATCGGAAGGGTGGTCGGGATGGCCGGAAGGGTGGTCGCCATGGATCGGAATCCTCCTCACGCAGGGGGTTGACGACGCGCGGTGGCTCCGTAGCTCTGGCATCCTCGGTCCTCATGGACAGGGGGCGAGATGCCGGCACGGAGAGTCAAAGTGAGAAAGATTCGAGAGATCTTAAGATTGTCCTGGGAATGTGGTTTAAGCCAGCGGCAAGTGGCCGGGTGTTGTGGAGCCGGCAAGACGACGGTGGTGGATTGCCTGGCCCGAGCGCGTCGGACGGGCCTGGACTGGCGCACTGCGGCCGTGTTGAGTGACGAGCAGTTAGAGGGTCGGCTCTATCCCCCGGCTGAGGTGATGCCGGCCTCGGAGCGGCCGTTGGTGGACTGGGCCGAGGTGCACACCGAGCTCAAGCGCAAAGGGGTGACGCTGAGCTTGCTGTGGGAGGAGTACCGACACAAGCAGCCTCGCGGCTACAGGTACAGCCGCTACTGTCAGTTGTATGGCCAGTGGCGAGGCCGGTCGGACCTGTCGATGCGCCAGGTGCATCGGGCCGGCGAGAAGCTTTTCGTCGACTACAGCGGGTCGACGGTGTCGGTGTCAGAGGCGAGCACGGGCGAGGTGCGGGAGGCTCAGGTGTTCGTGGCGGTGTGGGGTGCGAGCAACTACACGTACGCGGAGGCGACGTGGAGCCAGGGCCTTTCAGACTGGATCGGCTCGCACGTGCGGGCCTTCGAGTTCGCGGGCGGGGTGCCGGAGGTGGTGGTGCCCGACAACCTGAAGTCTGGGGTCAGCCGTCCGTGCCGGTACGAGCCGGAGTTGAACCCGACCTACCAGGACCTGGCGGTGCACTACGCGGTGGCGGTGATGCCGGCACGGGTGCGCCGGCCGCGCGACAAGGCCAAGGTCGAGGTGGGAGTGCAGGTGGTGGAGCGCTGGATCCTGGCGCGGCTGCGGCACCGGACCTTCTTTTCGCTGTTCGAGCTGAATCAGGCGATTGGCGAGCTTCTGATCGGCTTGAACGAACGGCCTTTCCGCAAGCTTTCGGGCACGCGCCGGTCGCTGTTCGAGAGCCTGGAGCGGCCGGCTCTGCGCCCGTTGCCTGAAGAGCGCTTCGCCTATGCCGAGTGGAAGAAGGCGCGGGTCAACGTCGACTACCACGTCGAGGTCGAGAGCCACCACTACAGCGTTCCGTACCAACTGGTGAGCCAGCAGCTGGACGTGCGGGTGAGCGCCCAGACGGTGGAGTGTTTCGCGAAAAGCAAGCGAGTGGCGAGCCATCTGCGCAGCTTTCAACGGGGAGCGCACACGACGCAGACGCAGCACATGCCGCGTGCCCACCGCGAGTACGCGGAGTGGACGCCTGAGCGATTGGTGCAATGGTCGCAGAAGGCGGGGCCGTCGGTGTACGGTCTGATCGAAGCGGTGATGTCGACGAGGATCCACCCGCAGCATGGCTTTCGCTCGTGCCTGGGCATCCAGCGCCTCGGCGAGCGCTACGGCGGCGAGCGGTTGGAAGCGGCGTGCCGGCGGGCTTTGCAGACCGAAGCCACCTCGTACCGCAGCGTGCGCTCGATCCTGCAACTGGGGCTGGACCGTTGCCTGGCCCCAGGCGCCGAGCCAGCGATGACGAGGCCGCTGCTCCACGAGAATCTGCGAGGTGCCTCGTACTACGAGGCGAGGCAGAAGCCATGCTGATCCATCCGACGCTGGACAAGCTCCAGACGCTGCGGCTGACAGGCATGGCCAAGGCTCTCGAGGAGCAACTGCAAATGACCGGTCTTGAGGAGCTCGGCTTCGTCGAGCGCCTGGGGCTGCTGGTGGACCGCGAGATGACGGACCGCGAGAATCGCCGGCTGAAGGACCGGCTGGCCAAGGCGCGCTTTCGTCAGGCCGCCGCGGTAGAAGACGTGGACTTGCGGACGCCGCGAGGCCTGGATCGCTCCCAGTTTCTGGCGCTGTGCTCCTGCCAGTGGGTCACCCAGCACCTCAATGTGCTGATCACCGGGCCGACCGGGGCCGGCAAGAGCTTCCTGGCCTGTGCCCTCGCGCAGAAGGCTTGCCGGGAGGGATTCACGGCGCTGTACCACCGCCTGCCGCGGCTGCTGTCGGAGCTGTCCACGGCCAAAGCCGATGGCCGTTACCCCAAGCTGCTGTCCAGTCTGGCTCGAACCGATGTCCTGGTGCTCGACGATTGGGGTCTGCATCCCCTGACCGACTCCCACCGGCGGGACCTTCTGGAGATCCTCGAGGACCGCTATGGCAATCGCTCCACCGTCGTCACCAGCCAACTGCCCATCGCGGCTTGGCATGATGCCATCGGTGACGCCACCCTGGCCGACGCCGTGCTCGATCGGCTGGTGCACAACGCCTACGAGCTCCAGCTGAAGGGCGAGTCGAGGCGCAAGACCAAGCCGCCGGCGGCCAGCCCGTCATGAGGCCATCGGCGCGCACAGCTGCGCTGGGCCCCCCCGCCGCCCCCCCGGCCCCCCGACCCGACTATGGAATCTGCCGGGGCATGGAAAGCTCCGGGCCGCCACCCGCCCGCCCCCGGACCTTCCCACACCCCTCGGAAATCCTGGGCGCCCGCCCACCGCCCGCCCAGGATTCCCGCAGCTACCACAGCCGCGGCGACGACGTCCTGTAGACTGCAAAAGCAAAAGGAGACACCCAAGCCGACCACTTCCATCAACCAGGAGCCTCCCGCTCGTCGCTTCGCTCCGAGCAGTGGTCGCCTTCATCGGAACAGGTGGTCGCCTTCGTCGGAATCCGCAGACGAACACCAGGAACGTCTCGCGGAAGGCGGGGAACTCCTCGTATTGCTTCGGGTCGATGATCGGCGGCACTGCGGCCGGCGGGGGAGCTTCCGGCGGGGGCATCGGCGGCCGGCGGCCGGGAGGATAGGGAGGCGGGGCGGGGGCCGGGGTACACTCTTGCGCTAGCTCGGGCATGGGGGTCTCTCCTGTGCTCGGGTCAGGTCCGGCGTGGTGGCTCAAACACCCGCCGGGCCGTCTGGATTGATCCGCTCTTCAACCGGAGCGGAACGGAGTCCCGGAGTCGCAATGGCTCCGGTCAAGTCGCCTCCCTAGTCTACCGGTATGCTTGCGTGTGTGTCTACTCATGGCGCGAATGGCAGACCTGCGGTTGTGTATCCTCGCAGGATGCCAAAAAACGAAAGGGATCGGGAGGAGAGGAAACCGGCGACTGCTCGCGGTCTTGTCCGCGAGGTGAGTTACCTTCACCCGGATGAGGCGGAAGCTCTAAAGAAGCGGGCGGAGCTGAAGCGGGTCAGCAAAGCCGAGATCATCCGGCGGGCCTTGCGGTCCTATCTGGGTATTGAGGACTGACAGGGCTGTGAGGGCGGCATCCCTACGCCATGGGGCCGGCCCCCCAGCGGCGCTTCCATTCGCCCCATATTCGCCCCAGATCGCTCTAGGCCGGAATAGCCGTCGCAAGCCTTGCCCGTAACTAACTGATCTTAAATGACTTAAGTGGTGCAGCCAGGAGGACTCGAACCTCCAACCTACAGATTCGTAGTCTGTTGCTCTATCCAATTGAGCTATGGCTGCATGGGTTGGTCACATGCGGGACCCCGATTGTAGGGTACTTGGCCTCGGGGCGCAACCTCTCCGGGATCGGGGCGGCGGTTCAGGGCCCAACCGGGAGGCGCGGGACGGACGCATCAGCGGTTTAGCCGCTGTAGTTCCAGCAACTTGGGTGGCTCCCCTAAGCGTGTGGGGCGAGGAGAGATCCGAAGGCGGCTCCTGGTGTGGAAGGGAGCGCAGGAGACAGCCCGGCCGACACAAGAGGACCGGGGAGGAGCCGGCGCACGGCGAGGGGAGGCGGAGAACATAGCTGAGCCGGGAGCCGCAAGGCGGCCCCCATCAGGTCCCCGTCTAAGCGCAGAGAGACCGCTTTCACTAGATCGGCCGGAACAAGCCCTCCTCCTCGGCCGAAGGACGACCGGAAAGCGCTTGGCGTCCGGTCGCTGAGCGGTATGGTCTCGCCGAGCGCCATGACGCTGGCCCCCGAGTCGATGGCCGGCAGAAGTTACGGGATCTGGTAAATGAGCAGTAGAATGTTCGGTATGAGAAACTAAGGCGGTGCAGGGTAACCCGACACCGCCTCTAGAGAGATGCCAGGTGGGAGAACCCACCAAGGCACGACGATTTTAGCCCGATCCATGCTCAACGTCAATTCCTACGACCGGCACGTCGCGGCCTGCTTGCTCGACTTCTTTGGCGCGGAAACACCCTGGCAGCGGAGGCTCTGGGCGGTCGGTACCGTCATGGGGATTCGAGAGGTTCTAGAGGGAAGCGAAGCCGTCCAGAGCGGCGTTCTCAGCCCAAAGTCGTTTGAGAACCTGTGTCAGTCGGTCGAGGTGACGGTGGGAAAAGATCCTGGAGCCGGCTCTCCAGAAGAGAGAAGACTTCTGCAGGCGAGCCTTCGCTCCTGTCCCCGGCCAGGTGGCGCGGATACCTGGTCGTCCAGCAACTTCTAGCTCAAATCGAAGAGCGCTACCTGGATCGATGGCGGCTGGCTTTGCAGGATTTGGCGAAATCCAACAACGGTCCGCGACCGGAGCGCACGGCAAGGGCCGTTGCGACCCATCTGCTGGATCTGGGCTTCAGTGCAGCCTACCTGCACCCCTGGTGGGCCTTCCGAATTCATCATGAGGAGGGAGCCCGGTCGCTCGCGGATCTGGTCGAGGATGCGGCCTCCCTCCTTCGCCAACCCCAGACGACCTATGAGGTTCTGGTGGCCTTTCTGGGCGCCCCCGGCATGGGCACGGAGATGCCGGTCCACTGGAGAGATTCCCGAGCGGTGTCCCAGTGGCTTCGTGAAAACGATTTTGACTCTCGGAATCTACGCCAAACGGGAGGCCTTCTCCTTCAGGTTCAGGCGCGAGACGTCCATGCTGCGGTAGAGCAGGTCTCGGAGGTCGTCGAGCGACTTGCGGCGCGAGTGAATCTGGGAACGAGCTCGCGTCTAACCACAGATGACCGCGTCTGGGTTCGGGGGTACGACAAGAATCGCAAGCCCTACTCCCTGGGACGCCTCGAACGAGGAGTGGAGACTCCGGCTCTGAGACAGGAAAACCAGCTCTATAGCGTGTCGGCAACGAGCAGCCTCGATGCCGCTCTGGAGCTTCTCGGCTCATTGAACGAGGCTCCTCCCGGCCCCGCAGTTGCCAGCGGCTGGGCAGCGATTGAAGCGCTTCTCCTCGGACCAGGCGACAGTGGAAACCGGGGAATCGCGGGGGATCGGCTCGCTTCCCTGATCGCATGCTCGTTTCCGAGAGCTGAGCTCACCACGCTCGCGCGCGCCCATATGGACAGCGCAGCCGATCCTCTGGCCGATCGATTGAAGAGCGCGCGAACCAATCGGGAACGAATCGAGCTCCTCATCTGGTCCCTCCTCACTGGGCATCAGCTCGTTCTCTCCTCAGAATCTGACCGGCTGGCGGAATCCAGGATCAGAGTACTCTTGGCGTCTCCGAGGTCGTCGCTCCGGGACATCGAAGAGCACGCGATCCGAGCTATGCGCAGAATGTACAGACAGCGAAACCTCGTCCTTCACTGGGGCCGTATGAACGCTGTATGTCTGAGGGCGGCTCTGCGGACGGCTGCTCCACTCATCGGCGCTGGTATCGATCGCATAGCCCATGCCTGGTTTTCGAAACGGACAAGCCCTCTGGAACTCGCCGCCCGAGCCCGCATCCGACTCGAGCTGATGGAAACTCCGGCCTCCGCAGCCGTTTTTGAGCTGCTTGACCCTTGAAGCCGTGCCTGAGAGATCCCCGAGTGGTCCCTGGAACGAAGGGCTAACGAGGCCGGTTGCGGGTACCGATGCCGGGGAGAGCATCCGAATCATCAGCGAGGGCGGCAACCGCACAGGAAAGAAGACACCATGAGTCAGGAACCCGAAGACGACGACCTCGAACCAGAGTACGACTTCTCGGAAGCGGAGCGCGGCAAGTACTACCCGCGCTCCCAGGCGAGTGGCTTCGCCAAGAAGACCGAGAAGACGCCGCGGCAAGAGATCGACGTTGCCTCGGCGCGCCGCCAGGACTATCGGAGCGGGAGACAAGCACAATGAGCGATCTGACGAAGTACACCCAGGCCCGGGCCGCGCGCGACCCTGAATTTGCTGAGGGTCTCGAAGCAGGCTATAGCGACTTCAAAGTGGGAGCCCTTCTCCGCCAAGCCCGCGAGAAGGCCGGGCTCACCTAAGAACAGGTGGCGAGCGGCCGACTCCATTGCTGGGAGGGCGACGTTGTTCCCCTGTGGTCCCCCAGTGGTCCCCGGCCGCAGGCGAGCGTAGATCCTCCGCGAGAGCGGATCGAGGGAAGCGCTTTGTTTTGCGGGAAGGAGAAGTGGTGCAGCCAGGAGGAGTCGAACCCCCAACCTACAGATCCGTAGTCTGTCGCTCTATCCAGTTGAGCTATGGCTGCACGTGCCCGACGTGCGGGAGGGAGATTTTAAAACAGGGCGCGGCGGGGCGCAACCCCTTCATTCGATGAGGTGGGTCTCCGGGGAGGAGGCGGAGGCGTAGAGCTTCCGGGGGATTCGGCCGGCGTGGGCGGCGAGCCAGCCGGCTTCGACGGCGAGCTTCATGGCCCTCGCCATGCGGACGGGGTGCTGGGCCTCGGCGACGGCGGTGTTCATCAGGACGCCGTGGGCTCCCAGCTCCATGGCGAGGGCGGCGTCGCTCGCCGTGCCGACGCCGGCGTCCACGATCACGGGGACGTTGGCCTGCTCGAGGATGATGCGCAGGTTCGCGGGGTTGCGGATCCCCATCCCGGAGCCGATCGGGGCGCCCAGCGGCATCACGGCGGCGGCGCCCAGCTCCTCGAGCTTGCGGCAGGTCACCGGGTCGTCGCTGGTGTACGGCAGCACGGTGAACCCCTCGGCGACCAAGCGCTCGGTCGCCTTGAGGAGCTCGACGTTGTCGGGGAAGAGGGTCTTCTTGTCCCCGATCACCTCGAGCTTCACCCAGTCCCATCCTCCCAGCTCGCGGGCCAGGCGGGCGGTGCGGATCGCCTCGTCGGCGGTGTAGCAGCCGGCGGTGTTCGGGAGGAAGAGGTACTTCGCGGGGTCGATGAAGTCGAGGAGCGACCCCTTCCCCCGCTCGTCGAGGTTGACGCGGCGCAGGGCCACGGTCACCACCTCGGTGCCGGAGGCCTCGAGGGCGGCGGCCATGGTGGCGAAGTCGGGATATTTGCCCGTCCCCAGGAAGAGGCGCGAGCGGAAGGTGCGGCCGGCGATGGTGAGCGGCGCGACCTCGAGATCGGTATCGGTTGCGGGGGCTGCGAGCGTGACGGTCATGTCCTACCTCCGGGGGGATTCTAGCGCACGGGAACCGGGGCGCTTGGCCGCTCCCTGGCAGAGGCGGCGGCCAGGAAGCCGTTCGCCTTCAGGCGCCGGGCGTGGAGGGTGTCCGCGAGCTCGCCCCAGACGCGGATCGAAGAGGCCACCTCCGGGGTGAGCAGGCCGAGCGCCTGGGCGTGGACGGGGTCGAACGGCATTCGTTGGCGGGCCCGCTCCTCGTCGCTCCATCCCCGCCAGCGGTCGAACAGGACGAGGGTCCGCTCGGAGTCGATCTCCGGCGGCGGCTCGCGCCGGAGGGCGACGAGCCCCCAGGCGGCGAGGAGAGCGGTGCCCACGGCCACGGCGGACGCCAGCCCCCGGGACCGGGTGAGCCCGACGCCGCAGCCGACGGCGAGGAGAAGGGGGGAGAGGGCGAGGGGCGTCAGGTAGAAGCGCGACGATGGAAAGAAGTAGAGGGAGAAGACGGCGACGTGCGCCACGGTCCAGAGGAGGAGAGCCGGCGCCAGCCAGGCGGCGGCGGCGGCCGCCTCGCCCCCGCGCCAGCCGGTAGAGGGGGAAGGCGGCGAGCCAGCCCGCGAGCGGCCAGAAGAAGCCGAGGTCGTGGTACGCCGGGAGACCCGGGACCCCCAGGAGGACGCGGCCGGCCAAGTCGAGATGGGAGATCGGCCGGCCGGCCACCTCGCGGGGGAAGACCTCGTCCGGAGAGAAGACGGTGTGGGGATCGAAGGGGCTTGCATTCCCTGAACCGCCGACCCTCCGGCGACGGCCGGGCTACCGGAGCTTCAAGGGCACGCTCTTATACACATCTTGAGTCAAGGAGATGTCGTTGGACCAGCGGCAACTGATCTCGCGGGAGCTTTTCTCCTCCCCTGTACTCGGGGGAGGCCGGGAGGGGGCCTCAACGTCCCGGAAAAGGAGGCGTGCCGGACTCCGGAACACCCCCTCCTGGCCTCCCCCGAGTACAGGGGAGGAAAAAGGCTTCCGGATCGGCCGGTTCACGACTACGCCGAAACCGCGCGATGTGAAGAAGAGGGTCGCTTAAGGGGCGGGCTTCCCGCAGGGGGTCACGCCTTGCTCAACGACGAAGCGCACGGCGCCGTCGTGGCGCGGCAGGCGGATCGCGTGGAAGGGGCGGGCGGCCACGAAGCAGCGGCAGTTGGGGGCGGGCGGGGCTTCTCGGACGTGGACGACGAGCTCGCCGTTCTCCTTGGCGACGGACGTCACGCCGACCTCGGAGTAGCAGCTCTGGGTGGGCATCGCCACCACCAGGGCCATCTCGCGCGCGAAGTCGATCGCCGGCGCCTCGACCGGGATGAGATCGGCGGAGGCCCCTTCCCGCATCTCGGCCCAGAGCGCCAGCCAGGCGTCGCCGTCCCGGGCCACCTTGCGGATCTCGGCACCGGACTGCCCGGGGATCGCCCGCTGGATCAGCGTGGTGAAGGGGGGCGGGATGGGAGCCGGTGCCGCGGGGGCGGCCGGGGCGGTATCCGCGGGATGCCGCGGCGGCTCCGCGGACCCCGCGCAGGCGAGGGCGAGGAGCGCCGCGGAGACGGCCATCCCCCAGGCGGCGAGGGCGGCGGCCCGGATCACCGCACCGCCGCCAGCAGGGCCTCGTCGACCCGCTCGTGGGACTGGACGACGATCCGGTTCTTGCCATCCACGAAGACCAGCGAGGGCTGGTGGGCGCGGCACTCGGCGTCCTCGTAGTCGGCGTAGGTGGCGAGGATCACCACGTCCCCGGCGCCGGCCTTGTGGGCGGCGGCGCCGTTGATCACGATCTCGCCCTTCCCCGGCGTGCCGGGGATGGCGTAGGTCGCGAAGCGCTCGCCGTTCGTGCAGTTGTAGATCTCCACCCGCTCGTGGGGGACGATGTCCGCCGCCTCCAGCAGCATTGGGTCGATGCTGACCGACCCCTGGTAGAGGAGGTTGCCGTCCGTCACCGTGGCGCGGTGGATCTTCGACTTGAGAAGAGTGCGCTTCATATCTGGTATCCCCCGACGGCTCAAGCCGTCAGACGAAAGTTGTCGATCAGTCGGGTCCCCCCGACCCGCACGGCCAGGGGGAGGACCAGCGGGCCGCGGAGGTCCGCGACCGGCTGGAACGTCTCGGCGTCCACCACCTCGGCGTATTCGACCCGCGCGAGGGGCTCCGCGTCCAGGATCTCCCGCATCCGCTGCCGGACGGCGTCGCCCCGCCGCTCGCCCTGGGCGATCGCCGTCTCGGCGGCGGAGAGGGCGCGGTGGAGGACCGTCGCGGCCTTCCTCTCCTCGGGGGAGAGGTAGGCGTTGCGGGAGGACATCGCGAGCCCGTCCGCCTCGCGGATCGTCGGGCCCGGAACGATGGTGACCGGCAGGTGGAGGTCCCTCACCATCTGCCGGACGACCGCGAGCTGCTGGGCGTCCTTCTCGCCGAAGATGGCGACGTCGGCCTGCACCAGGTTGAAGAGCGAGCAGACGACGGTGGCCACCCCCCGGAAGTGGCCGGGGCGGTAGGTCCCTTCGAGCCCCTCCGCCGCGCCCGCGGGCTCGACGAAGGTGGCGCTTCCCGGGGGATACATGGTGTCGACGTCCGGCAGGAAGAGGAGGTCGCAGCCGGCCTCTTCCAGCATCGCGGCGTCCTTCTCCGGCTGGCGGGGGTAGCGGCCGAAGTCCTCGTGCGGCCCGAACTGGGTCGGGTTGACGAAGACCGAGGCGACGACCTTGTCCGCATGGGCGCGGGCGAGCCGGACCAGCGAGAGGTGCCCGGCGTGGAGGGCGCCCATGGTCGGCACGAAGCCGACCCGCTCGCCCGCCGCCCGCCAGGCGCCGCCCGCCTGCCGCAGCTCATCCGCCGTCCGCGCGATCCGCAGGGACGCGATGTCGTTCGCTACCATCGGCATCACCCGTAGAGCTTCGCAGGCTCGGCAGCCGGCGCGCCGCCGCCGTACCCTTCTTCGGGAGCGGGGAAGCGGCCGGCGCGGACGTCGTTCGCGTAGCGCGCGATCCCCTCGCGGGAGAGCTTGCCGAGCTCGGCGTAGCGCCGCACGAAGCGGGGCGCGATCCGCTCCTCCATCCCCAGGAGGTCGTGGTAGACCAGCACTTGGCCGGTGCACCCCGCCCCGGCGCCGATGCCGATGGTGGGGATCGAGAGACGCTGGGTGACCTCGGCCGCGAGGTCGGAGGGGACGCACTCGAGGACGAGCGAGAAGGCGCCGGCCTCCTGCGCCGCCTCGGCCGCCTCGAGGATGAAGCGGCGGGCGGCGTCGTTGCGCCCCTGGACCTTGAAGCCGCCCAGGCGGTGGACCGACTGCGGGGTGAGCCCGAGGTGGGCCATCACCGGCACCTCGGCGTGGGTGAGGGCGGCCACCATCTCCGGGCGGTGCCCCTCGATCTTGACCCCCTGGGCCCCCGCCTCCTTGACGAAGCGGATCGCGTTGCCCACGGCGTGCTCCGTCCCGAGGTGGAACGAGCCGTACGGCATGTCGGCCACCAGCAGGGCGCGCTTGACCCCGCGGCGGACCGCTTTGGTGTGGTGGATCATCTCGTCCATCGTCACCGACAGCGTGTCGGGGTGGCCCAGCACCACCATGGCGAGCGAATCGCCCACCAGGATGATGTCCACTCCGGCCGCGTCGGCCGTGCGCCCTTGCGGGAAGTCGTAGGCGGTGACCATGACGGGGTGGTCGCCGCGTTCGGGTGCCGCCATCACCCAGGGGACCGTGACGCTCTTCGGCTCGGTAGCCATCCGAAAGCTCCTTTGTTGGTCCGAAATGCAAATATCGGTCCGAAATGCAAAAAGCCCTTCCGCTGGCAAGAGACGGAAGGGCCTCGGGCGGGGCCCGCGGGTTCGCGGCAGCTGGACGAGAGGTTCGAGGTGGCTGTCCCCGCCGGGGGATCAGGCCCTCACTCATCCGCGCCGCGCCGCAGGGGGCGCTGTGCTCCGTCTCAGTCCCGCGTCAGCGGGATCCAAGCGGTTGGAAGTACTCGGTCCCCTTGATCGGCTTCGCCAGGCGATGGAGCAGCTCGTCGAAGTCCTCGGGCCGCTGGGGGAAGTTGAGATACCTCGTGTCCACCACCAGCAGCGGAGACCGGCTGTAATAATGATAGAAGTGGTTGTACGCGTCAATCAATTCCGACAAGTATTCTCGGGAGATGGTCTTCTCGATGTTGCGCGCCCGCTTGCGGATGCGCTCCATGCAGGTGTCGACGTCGGCCACCAGGTGGATGATCAGGTCCGGGACGGGGATCTGCGGCTCGAGGAGGGCGTAGAGCTTGTCGAACAGCATCAGCTCGTCGTCGGTGAGGTTCAGGTAGGCGAAGATGCGGTTCTTCCAGAAGGTGTAGTCGGAGATCAGCACCCGGTCGAAGAGCCCCCGCTGGGCGAGGTCGCGCTGCTGCTTGAAGCGGGAGAGGAGGAAGTAGAGCTCGGTCTGGAAGGCGGCGCCGGGGCGGTCCTGGTAGAAGTCGCCGAGGAAGGGGTTCTCCACGTCCTCGAGGATCTTCACCCCCTCGAACCGCTTGGTCAGCATGTCGACCAGCGTCGTCTTGCCGACGCCGATCGGGCCGTCGACCGCCAGGTAGTGGAAACCGAGGATGTCGGGCTTCAAGGAGCGGCAGCCGCCCGGGTCACCGACGGGGTCGCCGGCGGAGCCGCGATCGGCGCTTGTCCGATGGGGTTGTAGAGGGTGTCGCGCTCGACCGGCACGAACCCCGCCTCGCGCACGATGCGCTCGAGCTCCGGCCGCGACAGCTGCTGCGACGTCCCCGCGCCGGCCATGTGGTAGATCTTCTCCTCGACGATGGTGCCGTCCATGTCGTCGGCGCCGAAGCGTAGCGCCACCTGGGCGAGCTTCGGGGTCACCATCACCCAGTAGGCCTTGATGTGGGGGATGTTGTCGAGCACCAGCCGGGAGGTGGCGATATGGCGCAGGTCGTCCACCCCGGTCGTGTGGTACTTGAGCCCCATGTAGTTGTTCTCGGGGTGGTAGGCGAGCGGGATGAAGGCGTTGAAGCCGTGGCTCTCGTCCTGCAGGCTGCGCAGGCGGAGCAGGTGGTCGACCTTGTGCTCGGGGCGCTCGACGTGGCCGTAGAGCATGGTGCAGTTCGACTTGATCCCCATCCGGTGGGCGACGCGGTGGACCTCGATCCACTCGTCGGCGTCGAGCTTGCCGTCGCAGATGATCTCGCGTACCTCGGGGTGGAAGATCTCAGCGCCGCCGCCGGGGAGCGAGCCGAGCCCCGCGTCGCGGAGGCGCTCGAGCACCTGCTCGATCGACAGCTTCTCCCGCTTGGCGAACCAGCCGATCTCGATCGCCGTGAATGCCTTCAAGTGGGCGTCCGGGAAGCGGGACTTGAGGCCCCGGAGCATCTCCTCGTACCAGGCCATCGAGAGGTCCGGGTGGAGGCCGCCGACGATGTGGAACTCGGTGACCGCGTTCCCCCCCTGGTCGGCGGCGTGCCGGTAGACGTCCTCGTGGCTCATCTCCCAGGCGTGGGACTCCCCCTTCATCGCCGCGAAACTGCAGAACTTGCAGTTGTAGGTGTAGACGCAGACGTTGGTGGGATTGATGTGCCGGTTGACGTTGAAGAAGGTCACGTCGCCGTTGATCCGCCGCCGCACCGTGTCGGCCAGCTTGCCGAGGTGGAGCAGGTGCGGGGTGGTGAAGCAGGTCAGGGCGTCAGCCGCGTCCAGGCGGACGCCGTCGCGCACCTTGGCGGCGATGTCGCGCAGGGGGGCCGGGAACGCCTCGGGGCGGATCGGGGAAGGAGTTTGGCTGCTCATCAGGACCTCAGTATATCAAGGGCGGTCGCGGCGAAGATCCAGACCGACAGCGCCCCGTTGGCGGTGAAGAAGGCGGCGTTCAGGCGCGACAGGTCGTTCGGGCGCACCACCCAGTGCTGGTAGGCGATCAGCAGGAGGCATCCCACCCATCCCACCCAGAACCCGGCGCCGAGGCCGTTGACCCCTCCCTCGTAGACCCGGGGGAGGAGGGCGAGGAGCGCCAGGGTCACGACGTGGAGAGCCCCCGAGATGATCATCGCCCCCACCACTCCAAACCGCGCCGGGATCGAGAACAATCCCGTCCGGCGGTCGAACTCAAAGTCCTGGAGGGCGTAGAGGACGTCGAACCCCGCCGTCCAGGTGAGCACCACCCCGGCGAGCAGGAGCGGCGTCGCCTCGACGCTTCCCCGCACGGCGATCCAGGCTCCGAGGGGAGCTCCGGAGAGCGACAGGCCCAGGAAGAGGTGGGCCCCCCAGGTGAAGCGCTTGGTGTAGGAGTAGAGGAAGACGATGAAGAGCGCCAGCGGCGAGAGCGCCAGCGCCAGCGGATTGAGTTGCCAGGCGGCGATCACCAGCAGGGCGGCGCTCGCCGCCGTGAACAGGGAGACCGCCCCCGGGCTCACCAGCCCCGCCGGCAGCGCCCGCCCGGCCGTCCGCGGGTTCGCCGCGTCGATCCGGCGGTCCACCAGCCGGTTGAACGCCATCGCGGTGCTCCGCGCCCCCACCATGGCGACCACGATCCACCCGACCGTCCGCCAGGAAGGCCACCCCTCCGCGGCCAGGAGCATCCCCAGGAAGGCGAACGGCAGCGCGAAGAGGGTGTGCTCTATTTTGATCATCTCGAGCACGGTCTTGAGGGTGCGGAAAGGTCGCGGCGCGGGCATGGCGGGAGGATTGTATGGCGGATTGGGGGGGCGGGGGCACGCCCAGGGGTGGCGGAGGGTCCGGGGCGGTCCGGGGCTGCGGTCGAGGAGGGTGAGCCTCGTCCCCTGCGAAGCCTCACCCTTCCTCCTCTGAGGAGGTGGTACAGCTTTGCAAGGAGGAAGAAGACAAGCCCGGATCGGCGGCTCTCAAGTCGCCGAGGACATTATCCCCTAGTGCTTGACCTTGGTTCCTTTCTCAGGAGACGAGCCGGGTGTCATCGGGACCCCATCGATCTCGCAATTTGCCACGTCCTTCCAAGCCGCTTGATCGAGAGCGTCCCAGGAGATCCGCCAACGGCCTTGCCGGCCGTTCCAGGCTGCAAGGTAGAGCCCGTCCGAACCGGCGGCTATCGTGTAGCGCCCCGAGGCTTTGAGGTCCAAGGGAATCCGCTCCAGGAGCAGCAGGGAGGGATCGAAACGGTCCAGCGCGGCGTCTCCGACTTCAGTGCGTACCAGAAGGTATATCTTCCCGTCGCGTCCCTCTGTCAGGTCGAAAGCCGCCTGCTGGCCTGAGAAGGGGGTATACGTTGACTTCTCCTTCAAGGGGTTTTGAGCCGCATCGCTCGGATTCTCACCGGCAGTGCGCTTGATCTCGACGGCCGGAGCTTCATTCTTCTGCTTCCGCACCTTGCCGCCCCCCACAACCACCTCCAGGTTTGAGCGGAAGCTCGGGCCGAGGCGCTCCAAGCGATAGCGATACTGCCCAGCGGCCCAGAGACGCCCCAGGCGATCGCCTGTCATATAGATGGATCTCTCGGCCACGGCGTCGTTCAATCGAGAGCCTTGGTGCACCAAACTCGACACCGAGACCCCCACCGTCTCCGCCTCCGGGTTCCAGCGTTCGCCGTCGAAGACCACGAAGGCGGGAGGAGTGCCCACCTTCTCGAGATCCACCGATTCCCCTCCCATGGGTAGGGGAAGGACGGCGACGACCGGTGTATCTCGTCGGAAGGCTATCGACCAGGGTTTCCAAGGCAGGGGAGGTAACGCCGTCTCCTTACCGTCTAAGAACAGGCGCACCCCTAGGTCGGCGTAGACCAACCAGCGATCCCCGGCCGGGCTCAGCACGGCATCATGGACCATCTGGCTTGTGGAGGAGGCCGCCGTTTCGAGGCGAATCGGATCGGCGAAGGCACCGGATTTCTTCACCGGGTACACCTCGAAGGTATCCCCGCGAAAGAAAAAGACGTGTCCCGACCGATCGGCGCTCACGATTTGCGCGCTGTCCCATTCGGGGCTTGTTTTGTCGACCACCAGCCGCTCGGGCTGGAGGCCGTGAGCGGGCGGCGTCGTTGCTAGCCTTCCGACTAGTAGTGCGACGAGAGCCAGAGGGAAAGTCCGTCCAATCGCCTTCATACGACTTAGTCCTGGCAGTTGCTGATCGACCCCCGCCAGTCTCCACCGGGGCCATAGAAGTCGCAGATCATGCATGACCCATAACGATTGCACATGTACGAGGCGTGCGCGGGCTTCGCCGCTAGGAGGGTTACCGCCGCAATCGCTCCAGCAAAGACGGCCCTTCTCATCGTGGCTCGACTCATTTCGTCTCCTTTTGATTGTGTGCGACATCGTAGCAGATGCACCAATTCCAGCAAGGGCCCTTCTGGCATTTCTACCACCCTGGGCCGAGGCAGGGCCCTCCGATCGGCCTCGCCGTAGGGCGCGCTGCGCGCGCGGCGCAAAGCCCTCCTTGACTCACAGACCGGGCGTTCCCTACCCTGGAACCTGAAGGAGCTGACCGATGTCCGAGATTCCCGCCCAGCATCCCTCCAAGATGGAGCCTGTTCACCCCGGCGCGATCCTGCGCGAGGACGTGCTCCCGGATCTCGGCCTCACCGTTGCCGAGACGGCGCGGCAGCTCGGCGTCTCCTGCCAGATGCTGCACTCGATCCTCGCCGAACGCTCGGCCGTCTCGCCCGAGACGGCGTTGCGCCTCGGGCGGTTCTGCGGCAACGGCGCGGCTTTCTGGCTGCGGCTGCAGATGGCTCATGACCTCTGGCACGCCGAGCGGAAGCTGCGCGACGAGCTGAGCAAGATTCCCGAGCACGACGCCGCTTGACGGGTCGTCCTGGTCCTTGAGTTAAACTCCCCGGCCATGCTCTCCCGAGACCTCCTCCGCGACGATGCCCCGCGGGTCCGCCAGGGCCTGCTCAACCGCCAGGCGGACCCGACCCCGCTCGACGCCTGGCAGATGCTGGACGCCGAACGCCGCGCTGCCCTGGGCGAGGCCGAGGAGCTGAAGCGGCAGCGTAACGAGGCGAGCCGCGCGATCGGCGAGATGAAGAAGAAGGGGGGCGACGCCTCGGCGGAGATCGCCGCCGTGGGGCAGCTCAAGGGGCGGATCGAGGAGCTGGAGGCGCGCCTCCAGACGATCGACCCGGAGCTGCTCGCGATCGAGCACAGCCTGCCGAACCTCCCCCACGAGAGCGTGCCGGTGGGGAAGGACGAGTCGGCGAACCGCTGCGAGCGGACGGTCGGCACCCCGCGCGCCTTCGATTTCACCCCCAAGGCGCACTGGGACCTCGGGCCGGAGCTCGGCATCCTCGACTTCGAGCGCGGCGCCAAGCTGACGGGCGCCCGCTTCACCGTCTCCTTCGGGGCCGGGGCGCTCCTCGAGCGGGCGCTGATCAACCTGATGCTCGACCTCCACACCCGCGAGCACGGCTACACCGAGGTGCTGCCGCCGTTCATCGTCAACGCGGACACCCTGTTCGGCACCGGCCAGCTCCCCAAGTTCGAGCAGGACCTGTTCAAGCTGGAGAAGCACCCCTACTACCTGGTCCCCACCGCCGAGGTGCCGGTCACCAACATCTACCGCGACGAGACGCTGGACGAGGCGCGGCTCCCCGTCCGCTTCACGGCCTACACCCCCTGCTTCCGCAGCGAGGCCGGCTCCTACGGCAAGGACGTGCGCGGGCTGATCCGCCAGCACCAGTTCAACAAGGTCGAGCTGGTGCAGCTCACCACCCCGGAGACCAGCTACCAGGCGCTCGAGGAGCTGACCGGCCACGCCGAGCGGGTGCTGCAGATCCTCGAGCTCCCCTACCGGGTGATGGCCCTGTCGACCGGCGACATGGGGTTCGGCGCCGCCAAGACCTACGACCTCGAGGTCTGGCTCCCCGGGCAGGACGCCTACCGGGAGATCTCCTCCTGCAGCAACTGCGAGGACTTCCAGGCCCGCCGCGCCAACCTGCGCTACCGCCCCGAGGGGGGAGGCAAGACCCGCCTGCTCCACACCCTGAACGGCTCGGGGCTCGCCGTCGGCCGCGCCCTGATCGCCGTCCTCGAGAACTACCAGCAGGCGGACGGCACGGTGACCATCCCCGAGGCCCTGCGCCGCTACACCGGGGGGCTGGAGAAGATCGAGCCCAGGAAGTAAGCTGAAGTCGGCCGTGGCACACCCCCGGAGGGGTGGCTGAGTGGTCTATAGCAGCGGTCTTGAAAACCGCCGGTCGTTCACGCGACCCGTGGGTTCGAATCCCACCCCCTCCGCCATTCGGTTCAACGGTTTACGAGAGCTTCTCGACGCCAGTCTCGCTTCCGCTCCTCGAATCTACGCCCCCAGTGATATAGGGAAGACCCGCAGGAGGGCACCAGTCCCTGAGCGCTTCCGGAGGCACTGTTCCTCTCGTCTTCAGGCGTAGCGGTCGAACCAAAGATGCTTGCCGGGGATGTAGCCGATCTTCTCCGGGAAGGGATGACCGGGCCATTCAGCAAGGTGTACCCGCCCACAAAGGCCACCTCCCTAGGGATACGAGCCTTCAACTCCTGATGCAAGGCCGTACCGATTCCCCGTCGCCTGTACTCAGGCAGGACGGCGAGAATCACGATTCTGGCCGAAGTCTCCTCCAAGGTCGCGTAGAGGCATTGACGCTGAGATCTGATATAAAGAAGGTGAGAAAATCATCATGAGAGGCGCTCTACGGGCGTACCTCGGAATTGAAGACTGAGAGCGCTCCGAATTACGCATAGGCAGGAAGCTCTCTATGGCAAAGTGTCTATGCGGCTAGTCGCGGCTATGCAGGGGTGCGCTATGAAGGCATGAGTATAACCCTAAGAGGAGTCAAGCGATGGATGAAGTCTTATCGGCTGCCGAATTAATCTCCCTCGTAAAGCACGTCTTTCAGCCAACGCCACAAGACCAAGCGCTTGCCATACTTGTAGATTTGCCCGACGAAGTGGTTCCTGATACCTCTAACTGGAAAGCAAGGCGAGAACTCGCGAAGATCTGGGCTAAGCAATTAGAACAGGAAAAAGAGAAGCTCGGCATCAGCGCAATCAACTTGTTTTTCTATAAGAACGTCCATAGCAACAACGCGGACCTGCCTGCAGGGGTGTGTTTGCATGAGGGTGGAGATCTCCCTGCTGAAAGCCATGACATCATTAATCTATCCCAACAATCGCTCGAAACTATTTTTTCTGGAAACAGTCTGATAATAGCGCTGACCGAATTCTCGGCCTCCGCTCCGCTTAAAATTGCTGCCCGCTCGCATCATTTTCGTGCCGCATCGATGCCAGGTTTTACTACGGAAATGATTCCAGCGCTTCGTCTAGATTTTAGTGCTATTACGGTGAGAGTTAGCCACCTTAAGAGATTGCTGGATGAAGCTGAAGCGGCAGAGTTAGCGTTTCGAGTAGACGAAGAAGAGAGCATGGTACTGCGAGTTGATCTTCGCCATAGGTTTTCTCATTCCTCAACGGGGCTTTTTCATGAGCCTGGGGTCGTGGGCAATCTGCCTTCGGGAGAGGCATATATTGTGCCTTACGAAGGTGAAAGAGAGAATGATGATAGTTCCACCTTTGGTCTCCTGCCCGTCCAATTTGGCGAAGAAGTTGTTGTCTATGAAGTTAAGAATAATCGAGCTGTGGCTGTGCGTAGTTCTGGCAAATTCAGCAGTCTGGAGAAGGATTTATTGAGAAGAGAGCCAGCTTACGGCAATATTGCCGAACTTGGATTTGGAGTTCTTGATGACTTCGGCTTGGAGCCAATAGGAGAAAATCTCCTAGATGAAAAACTCGGCCTTCATATTGCGTTTGGACGGAGTGACCATTTCGGAGGGCAGGTGGGCCCCTCTCGCTTTACAAAGCCAGAAGCAGTAGTTCATATCGATCGAGTGTACCTGAAGAAAGTTCAACCTCGAGTTACTGTTGAAAGTGTCCGTCTTTTGCGACCGAGTGGTCAGTGGCTGCCCTTAATGGCGCAAGGAAAGTACTTAGAGCCTGCCAAGTATCCTTTCCCCCAGCGCGATGAACTATTGACAGAGGACGAGCAATATAAAGCCTTCTCTACTCTGTTAGACTCCTGCCTTCGGATAACTCAATACGATGATGTTCTAGTAATATCAGACGAGACGATGCACCCTTATCAAGCAGCCTTTTGGAAATTGGTTCAGGATAGACGCCTTTTAGTTACGCAGCTTCACCTTCCTAAAAGCTACCAGCTGTCTATCGCTGATTGGGTTGACTCAACCCAGCCTGAAGGGCCTGCTCTTCCGGCTGGTGTTACGGCCGCTATGCAATCAGCCTCAGCCGTCGTGACACTTCTGAATAATGATCTCTCGACGAATAAAATTCGTCGTGCTTTAGTCCATCGGCCTAGAACAGCAAACTGTAGGCTGGCTCATATTCCTGGGATATCCGCAGATGTATTGCGTGCAATTGGGAAAAGCCCCTTTAAAAGCATAGAGATAGATTGTGAGTCAATGGCATGGATTCTTGGTGAAGCCGAGGAAGTTGAATTGATTTCATACGACTCTCAGTCGCGACCATATACCTTACGCCTGGGCATGGATGGTTGGAACAACGACCCCTTTATTAGCTCAGGCATAATTTTGCGGGGAAGTTGGGGAAACGTCCCGCCTGGGGAAACATTCTGTTGCCCAAACTATGCAAAGGTTTCAGGGTCTGTTTGTATCAATGGTAGTGTTCCCAAATATAAAATAGAGATGGGGAGTGAGATTGTTTTAAATTTTGAATCTGGCAAACTGGTGGCATGGTCTGCGGAAAAAGACTCAGCAGCCTTAGAGTTCTTTGATCGAGAAAAGCACGCATCAACTATTAGGCCTGATGAAAACTGGAATACTTTCGCAGAGTTGGGTGTAGGCCTGAACCCGGGAATTACAGAACTTACCGGCAACTCTCTATTCGATGAAAAGGTGATGGGGACAATACACGTAGCTATAGGAGATAACTCTATCTTTGGCCATGGAGTTATATCTAATATCCATGCTGACTTGGTCACGCAAAGCCCAAGCCTCAAGGTTAATGGTAAGCTTATCATGAATGAGGGAATATTGCAGAGAGAAGAAATTAAGGCTTGGAGAAGTAGTCGCCCGAGCGAAATTTCTGGTTTTTCAGAGAACGCGGTCCTATATCTTCGAGAGGTTAGGGTTTCTGAGTCGGAAGGTGTTTTGGTCAGGCGCTTAGGTAAGGGAGGTAGGCTTGGTTTTGTCCGTATGGGAAACCAAGAAATCGGAGAAGCTCTCCTTGATCTATATAAAGTTTTACGGCCGATGGGGCGAGTAGAATCCTTGGAAATGATCGCTCAGTATCCTAGGTTCGGCCAGTTCTCAACAGAGTGGCTGTTGGGCATTTTGCATCACTATCGCGCATTAGTGCCAACCAAGTAGAAAAAAGGAGTAAATAGTTATGAGCAGAGAGCTACAGTTACTCAAGAGGGCTCTTGCAGATCCAGACTTTACCTCTGCTACGCCGGAAGTCCAACATGATAGCGCCTACTTCCATTATTTTTCTATAAAGCTTCCCTCTAATAAATTTCGGGGCTTTCCTCCTTTGTGGGATTTTGCTATTCTACGTAAGCTAGATCATGTTCCTGATTTGGACGTAGTGGTTAAAGATGCTGATGAGATTGCTCGGAAAGTGATACAGCGCGATAAAGGGGAAACCCACTTAGTATTTCTTTCAGATGATCCTCATGTAGTTCTGCACGAAGAGATATTTTTCTCTGACTACTTGGTGTTCTGCATTGACTCTAAAGATTTGCCCTCGATATCAAAGTTGCCTGCTCAGACGTATATGAAGCCGCTTTCGCTGGCTATTCGTAGAACCTTGAGAAGCAATGAGCTGCTTTCTTTTATTTTGAATCCGTATATGCGCAATAAGCCGGTCACCGGTTGGCGTTTCTACGGTCGAAGAAAGGAATTGGAGAGACTGGTTGCCAGCGAAGAGAACTTCATCATCGTGGGCGGCCGCAGAATCGGAAAAACTTCTCTCATGCGAGAGGCGCACAGACGCCTTCGAGAGAGGGACCAAACCTCTTACCTAATCAGTGCCGAAGCGTGCAAGAATGCTGGTGAGGTTGTACAGGAGCTGATTAAGGCAATCTCACCCAGAGATGCAGAGGCGGCAGTAAGGAAGAGCAAAGCCCTAAACGAGAGGCTTCTTGTCTCTCTTCTGAAGCAGATTTCCTCTCCCTCCTCTCCTGCGACAATATTTATTGATGAACTCGGCATGGTAATAGCTAACAGAAGCCTGGGTGATGATTGGGGTTTTCTGGGTACCTTGCGCCAATTTTCGCAGCAGGGAAGATTGAGGGTGATTTTCTCTTGTTTCCAAGAGATGTTTCTCAGCCAACAAACTGAGTTTGAAGGTCCACTGGTCAATTTTGGTACTACAATGCGTCTGTCAGTGTTTTCTGACGCTGAAGTGGAGGATATACTATTCGCTCCGCTCGAGTTATGGCATCCTGTAGGAGAAGATCGTAAGGCTGTCCGTGATCTTGTCTTGGCGGGTGTCGGCAGGCACCCTCTCCTTCTGCAATATTTTTGCTATGCTCTCTTCGAGAGAATATCAACGAGTGGAGGCGGAGAGAGAAACAGAATACTCGAAGATGCTCAGCGAATTTTGGGCAGAGACTTAGTCGAATGCTTTAGTAAGCCGGCCGAAGAAGTATTTTGGCGTCTGGGTTCTCCGACCCTGTGTTACATATTTCTTCGGCATTGTATAGAGGCGGAGAAAAGCCGAAGAAGCCTGATCACGGCAGAAATGAATGATGATTGGCTTATTGAAACGCTTAGGACGATTGGGTTGAAGGGGGGTATTTTTGATAGGAGGACAATTTTGGAGGCCTTTGAGGTGAGGGGCCTAACTTATCGTGCTGAGCAGAGCAGTGGTGATCGACAGATTGTATCGTGTCCGGCAATATTCAAGTTCATCAAGGCAACAGAGAGCGATGTTATGCGGACATTGGGCAAATTTTTGTCTGAGATTGCAAGTGATTCGGATAAATGGCATCTTTTGCGCATTGAAGGAGACTAGGGTGACAAAGCGTCTTGATATATCATCTTTCCTTCCTCTTTGGGGTATATCCGAAGACCTCCTCAATCGTTCCGAGTCACTACTGATATTTGGCCCACGATTCTCTGGTAAGAGCGTACTTCTGCGTTCCATAATACGGGACATGGCCCCGAAACTAGAGTGCAAATCCGTAGTCCTGGAATTGGCTTTGGCCGCCCATGGTGAAGAGATTGACTATTCATCTTTGTTTCAGGGTGTATCAGGTATCGAGGGGGCGGGTGGGGCTCGTCGGCGAGCAAAAATCAGAGACCGGAACGATTTTTTTAATGCATTAGATGGTGCCATTGCTAGAAGTTCCGGGAGGCTAATTATCGGTATTCGGTTGGCTGACCAAGGTATTGAAGCGGAGCAGTACGATTTCCTCAAGTCTCTTCACGTTCTACTAGAAAGGGATTATTTTGAGCGAAGGAAGAAATTGGCAGTTATTGCTGTGGATAGCTACTCTTTATGGTTCCATCGCAGATTGCGAGGCATGGAGTCAGAGCTTTACTGCTTTCATGAGGAGCACTGGGGCCCTCTGGGGCGTCAAGAAATTGAACGCTGTATTCAAGGCGTAGCACAGGAAAGAGGGTTTGCTTTATCTGGACGAGAAGTAGAGTCACTGGCGCGGCGCTTAAGTACTTGTACTGGCGGGCATAGCGGCCTACTGAGAGAAGCTGTGGAGGCTCTTGATTCAATTTCTTGGGCACCGCATGCATCATTTTGGAAAACGGATCTTCCTCTTAGGCTTGGTAATGGCCGGGTCATGCAGAGACTAAGGCACGCCTTTGAAGAAGAACCCCAAGGCTTAGTAGAAACAGCGATGGAGTACGAAAAGCCTGCCTTTCCTGTTGAACTTCGAAGTAGCAGGTTGCGATTACTTCTGCAACTTGGTGTTCTCCAGTGGAAGTCTGCGACGCAGGTTGAGGTATGTGGGGGAGCAATTAAAGACCTGATAGTTACTTTAAGGGGGGCAGGCGCATCCGGAGAGTTTAATAGGCTGGGTCGCCTGGGAACAGTAATTAGCGAGTCCGGGCCGAGTATTTTTGAGCCTTCGGCATGGGAGCCGAGTGACGAAGATTTGGTGTTCATCCATATATCAGATCTTCACATCGGAGAAAAGCACGCTTTCAGATTTCCGATGGGTCAAGGAGAATTTAAAAATCCTGATATGCCATCGATTGCTGAACTTTTGGCTTCGGATCTTGAGCGCCTTAATCTGATTGGGCGTATCGACGGCCTAATAGTTACGGGTGATTTTGTCTGGCAGGGTAAGGATATGGAGTTTCGTAGAGCGCGGCAGGTTTTGGAAGACATTCTGGTTAGGCTTGGTATAGATAGGGCTCGTCTTCTAATCATACCTGGTAATCACGATCTGGATTGGAGCCCTTCCGGTAGTCTTCAAGAGGTAAGTGGTCGAGGAGATCGAGAAGCATTTATAGATTTTGCTGATCGATTCGGGTTTGACTTTAAGGGTGGGGTTGTCTGCCGAGAGTTTTTTTCAAGGTCAGGAGATAGGCTTCTCAGGTTGATTGGACTTGATTCGAACTATGTTGAGGGGCAAGCTGCTTCTGGGATCGGCTATGTTTCTAAGGAAGCGCTAGATAGGGCCGGGTATTGGCTCAAGGAAGTGCGCAAAGATAAGGCGAGTTTTACAGATGAAATAGTTTGGCTGGCCGTGCATCACCATGTCTTCCCAGCTACATCGGTACGGCTTAAGGATGCCCTTCAATCTAAGGTCAGTGTAATGGCTAATTCTGTGGAGATTCTGGCGCGGGCAAGCCAATGGGGTGTGGAGGCGATATTGCATGGTCATGAACACCAGCCGTCGCTCTCAGTGGCACGTAGATGGCCGACCGATTTTAGGGGGAAAGCATTCACGCCTATTGTTTCTATAGGCTCGGGTAGCTTTGGCGTAGAAGCGTCATTGCTCGGGCCTTTCGCACGTCATCATTATTATGTTCTGTGCCTAAGGAGTAAGGATGTCCTGATAAGGTCACGCTGCCTGGGCGACGAAGGCATGGCATTTGTATCTCATGCGGATATCTTGGTGCCAAGAAAGTGAACAAAATTTTTTTCTGTATCGGTGTGTAATATGGTAAGTAGGCATTGGTGGAAGCCCTCACATTCCTGCGCTGTTTCGAGTTCGGGCGGGCGTCGACCTCGAGAGCGTCACCGTGACCGGCAACTCCCTCAAGGTCTATGTAGGCGTCGAATATCCGCCGGAGATCCTGGAGTACAACTCGAGCTCCACGGTGGCCCCGTCGTCCACCGCTCATAGCTGGGTGCTGGCGTTCCCCGCCGGAACGGTGACCGCGTCGAACGGCATGGAGGGGATGACGTGGGTTCCCAATGGCGACCACCCTTACGTGTCCAGCGGCTCGGGCGGCGTCTTCTTCGCCAGCTCGCAGAAAAACGGCACCATCTACGTCTTCGACGTGGACCTCGCGAGCGTCCACGGCACCCCCGTGCTCCGGGGCTCCTTCACGCCCGACTCCACCAGACCGACATCTCCGATCTCTACTACTCGCCGAAGACCAAGCTCCTCTACGTGCTCTATGACACCGCCAACCTCCTGCGGGCGATCGACGTGAGCACGACCTCTTTTACGATCAAGGCGACCTACAACCTTCCCTCGGGCACGACGGACCAGGAGGGGGTAACGGTCCTCCCCACCTGCCCGGCGTCGACGACGAACATCTATCTTGCCGACGACCGGGGGAGCGCGGCGCACAACGTGTACTCCTTCACCAACTTCCCGCAGCCCTGCGTGCCCTGACGGCGCGCGAACGTGCGGCGGCCCTCTCCGGATCCCGTAGACGTTCCATCCCCGCTCCCCGTAAAAGAAGAAACAGCGCTTACGGAGGGACGACGATGAACGGAAGCAGGATCTTGTGGGCCGGGATGGCCGCCGCTTTTCTCTTGGGCAGCAGGGTGCCGGCCTCGGCGCAGGAGCCGGACCCGAAAACAACGGCGCAGCTCCTCCCGCTGGTGGAGCTCCAGGGACACGAATTCATCTGCAAGGGGGTCGGATTCTTCGCGGGATTCGGGCAGTACTGTGTCGGCGGCACCTTCCGGGAGAGGAACGTCACCATCTTCCGTTCGGGGCGGGTGGTCTCGGTCCTCACCAGCGCGGAGCAGACCAGCACCAGCTCCGGCGACACCTACACCTATTCCTACACACAGCACCCATCCGAGGTGGACGAGCCGAAAGCCTCCCCGCGGTCGATCAACGACCTCGTCGCCTACCTCAACTCCCAATGGATCACCAATTGGAGAGGACCCTGCGACCTCGTGCCCACGCCCGATACCGATCTCACGGGGCTGTTCACCACGTCCAACTACACGATCATCTGGTACCAGGCGGATGGCAGCCGGCACTACACCGTCATCACCCACTCCCCCGTCTCTCATGTCAAGGCCTGCCCGCCCCAGGTCCACGCCATCTTCGACGCCATCGTGGCCTTCGGGAAGACGGGGACGCGCTCCGCGGTGTCCGCGGTCTCCGCAGCGGCGGACGAGCCCTGACGCGCCTGGGGCCTCCCCAGCGCGCCTCCGCCTCGCTCCGGCCCGGGCATGAATGCCCGGGCTATGGACAGCGCCGGATGAATCCGGCCTGAAGCCCCCTTCAGGGGGCGCTGTTCTTAGCCCGGCGATTCATCGCCGGGCGGGCTCCGGCGAAGGTGAAGCTCACACGAAGATCCGCGGCGCCTCCGCCGCGGCGTGGGCCTCCTCGGTCGCGAGGACGCTCCCTTCGATGTCCACGTAGCGCCCCTGGCCGATGTCGAGGAGGACGCGGTTGCGGCCGCGGCGCTTGGCTTCGTAGAGGGCCTCATCGGCGAAGAGGATCAGCTCGGCGGCGGTCTTGATGTAGAGCTCGGGGAAGGAGGCGACCCCGGCGCTCAGGGTCAGCGGGATGCGATTCCCCTCGAACTCGAGCTCGAGCGCCGCGATGGCGGCGCGCAGGCGCTCGGCGGCGGCGAGCCCCTCCTCGCCCCCCATCCCCTCCATCAGCAGGACGAACTCCTCGCCGCCGTAGCGGCAGCAGAGGTCCTCGGAGCGCCGCAGGCTCTTGAGCACCCCGGCGACCGCCACCAGGGCCGCGTCGCCGGCGGGGTGGCCGTAGGTGTCGTTGATCTTCTTGAAGTGGTCGAGGTCGCAGAGGATCACGGTCATCGACCCGCCGGTCTCGCAGCAGCGGGCGTGCCCCTCGTGGAGGCGGCGCTCGAGGACGCGGCGCATGGCGACGCCGGTCAGCGGGTCCTCGCGCGCCTCGCGGTCGAGCAGGCAGCGCTGCACCGAGACGGCCATCTGCGGCAGGAGATCCTCCAGCAGCCCGAGCTCGCGGGGAACGACGCGGCGGGGGTCGAACCAGAGGCGGAGCCGGCCGAGCACGGTGCTGTCCGGCTTGGCCCGCAGGACGTGCTCGACGAGCTGCCAGGGGTTGCGGCGATGGAAGCCGGGCAGGGCCGGCGGATAGCGGGGCGGCTCCGGCACCCCCTCCTCGAGGATCTCGGAGCCCGGCCCCCACCACCAGCTCTTGAACTCGCTCCCCGGGGCGAGCGCCTCGAACTGGAACCAATAGAAATGGGATTTCTCGAGGACCTTCTCGCACTCGGTGTGGATGCGGTCGGCGGTCGAAGCCATCTCTTCGAGCGAGGTGGTCATCCGCCGGCTGGCGCGGCGCAGGCGCTCGAGGTCGCGGGCGCGGTCCTGGGCCTTCCGGTGGAGGAGCCCGTGGCGGGTGGTCTCGACGGCGAGCGCCGCGAGACACCCGGCGAGGACGGCCGCCAGCGGCCAGCCGGCGCGGTCGCCCACCGAGAGCACGCAGGCGCCGGCGATCCACCCCCCGGCGTCCACCGTGAGCGGGATCAGGATCCGCCGCCACTGCAGCGGCGACTCCGGCCGCCGCAGCTTGCGGTCCGCCACCTCGAGGCCGATCCAGACCAGGAAGTAGATCGCCGCCGCGGCGCTGAGCGCGGCCGTGGGGTTCCACCCCCGGGCGAAGCCGAACGTCCAGATCCCCCCGGCGGCGAGCGCCACCAGGGCCATCCGGCCGGTGCTCTCGAGCGACCGCGGCAGGAAGCCGCGCCGTTCGGTGGGCTGGAAGTTGGCGAGGCGCTGGACGACGTGGAGCAGCAGCTCGGCGCTGAGCAGGACCACCGCCGCCAGGGCCGCCGCGGGGACCGCCCCGGAGAGGCGGAAGGCGGCCGGCAGGACCATGGCGCCGAGCCCCAGGGTGGCGATCCCCGACGCCGGCCGGTGACACGCCGCCGCCACCCCGGCGATCCCTAGGGTCACCAGCAGCCACACCGGCATCGGCGGCGTCTGGAGCAGCGCCGGGAACCGCGCCGCCACGGCGAGCGCCAACGGTCCCCCCAGCAAGGGGAGCAGGGAGGCCCAGAGATCACGGGGCGATCGGGAGCGCTTCATGAAAGACGGTCGTCGAGAGTCAGCAGGATGGTACCCCAGGTTGGGGGGCGGCGGCTCCACTCCCCCCTAACCTCCCTTCCCGCCTGGACAAATTCAGTGTTAAGCTAATAGGAGCTTGTCAATGCGGTCGGCAACCGCAGGAGGTCTGTCCCATGGTCCGCAACCTGCTCCGTCTCTCGCCGGTGGTTCTCGCCTTGGCGCTGCTCGCCGTGCCGGCGTACGCCGAGGTGTTCCACGTGACTCTCAAGAACGGCACGGTGATCGAGACCGCCGGCCGGCCGCAGCAGGCGAGCTGGGACAGCAAGATGGTGCTCCTGCTGACCGACATGGGCAACTGGGTCGGCTTCTCCCAGGACGAGATCGCGGGGATCCGCAGCGAGGACCCGATCCAGGGGTTCGGCATCCGGATCAACGACAAGGTGGTCATCCTCGGCCTGTCGCCGAACGACCTGCCGGATGCCAAGGGGAAGGACGACGTCAACAGCAAGTTCTACGACCTCGCCAACAAAATGCTCGACATGCAGGACAAGCAGAACCACTACTCGATCCAGCAGTTCGTCGACCCCAGCCAGACCCAGGGGATCCCCTCCGGGTTCGCCGGCACTTCGAGCAACGGCTTCAGCGGCAACGCTCTCGGCGGCCTGCCGAACACCGGCATCAGCGGGGGTGAGCCGAGCGCGAACGAGGGCGGCTTTGGCGCGCCGTCGATCAGCCCGGCGTCGGTCTCTCCTCCGTAAGCGGACGGGCGACCGAGCTTCTTCCAGCTTCCAACGCCCTCCCGCCGTGGGAGGGTTCTTTGACAAACCAGACAGCGCGGTGACGCGGCGGGCCTCCCGGAACGGGAGGTTCTCGCGTCTTCAAGAGGGAAGCCGGTGCGAAGCCGGCGCGGCCCCCGCCACTGTAACCGGGTACGAAACCGGGAGTCCCACTGCACGACGCGATCCGACCAGGGTTGCCCGTGTGGGAAGGGCCGGGAGTAGGGAGATCCGGGAGCCAGGAGACCTGCCGTTCTGTCAGACGCCTCCCCCGGGGTGCGGGCGAGGGACGGTGCGCGCGTGCGTGCTCTCTTTTCGGTCCCCCGTCGGTTGATTCCGGGGGGACGTCGATCGACCGAAAAGGAACACGTGATGCGTCAGATCCTCCCGATCCTGATCGCCGGCGTCCTCGGGGGCGGACTTCCGGTGCAGGCTCAAGACCCGGTCCCTGTCTTCAGTGACTCCGTGGTCGTGAGCGCCTCCCTCGAAGCCGACCCGGCGAGCCAGTCCCCCGCCTCGGCCACCGTCCTCGACCGCGCCCAGATCGAAGCCCGGCAGTCGACCGACCTCTCGGAGCTGGTGAGCACCGTCCCCGGCCTCTCCGTCGTGCAGTCCGGCTCGCCCGGGCAGCAGACCTCCCTGTTCACCCGCGGCACCAACTCGAACCAGACGCTGCTGCTGTGGAACGGCATCCAGCTCAACGACCCCTACTTCGGCGGCGCCAACTTCCAGTTCGTGCCGCTCGACGGCGTCGAGCGGGTGGAGGTGGTGCGCGGCCCGTTCAGCTCGCTCTACGGCAGCAATGCCCTGGGGGGAGTGGTCCAGGTGTTCACCGGCTCCCGGCAGGGGGGCACCCTGACCCTCGAAGGGGGGGAGAACGGCTACGGCCGGACCGGCGTCTCGGCCGGCGGCGACTTCGGGCGGACCCGCTTCGACCTCACCGGCAACCTCCGGCGCGGCGGCGGCGAATTCGCCAACGACGACTTCGACAGCCAGGAGGGGGTGGCCCGTGCCCAGTGGTCGCTGGGAACCGGCTCGAGCCTCGGCGTCCTGGTGCGCGCCAACGACTCGAAGACGGGGGTGCCGTTCTCGGGCGACACCGCCACCCCCCACCGCGAGATCTCCTGGCAGGAGCGCGAGGTGGCGGTCCCCTTCCATAGCGAGCAGGGACCCTGGCAGGTCGAGGCGCAGGTCTCCAGGACCGATTTCGACAACGCCTACCGCGATCCCGACGATCCCTTCGGCTTCACCCGCTCGGACACCCAGTCGCAGGCCTTGCGCGGGCGGACCGTGATCTCCTGGCGCGACGGCGACACCCTGCGCCTCGCTGGCGGCGCCGAGGTGGAGCGCCTGGAGGTGACCAACTCGGACAGCTTCGCGACCAACCTCGACGGCGCCCGGCAGCGCACCTGGGCCGGCTTCGGCGAGGCGGACTGGAGCGTGGGTCCGGCCCGCCTCGAGGTCGGCCTGCGGCGGGACGACAACGACGTCTACGGCGGCAAGACCAGCCTGCGGGCGGGGACCGTCTTCAAGCTCGGCGCGAGCGACCGGCTGCGGGCGAGCTACGGCGAAGCCTTCCGCGCCCCCTCGCTCGGCGAGCTCTTCTTCCCCGGCAGCGGCAATCCGGACCTCAAGCCCGAGGACAGCCAGAGCTGGGAGCTCGGCTACGAGCACGAGGCCGGCGGCCTGCGCTTCGGCGTCACCGGCTTCGAGAACCGGCTGCACAACCTGATCGACTTCGACTTCGCCACCTTCCGGGACGTCAACGTCGGCCGGGCGCGGACGAAGGGGATCGAGGCCGAGGCGGGGATCAAGCGCGGTATCCTCAGCGCCCTGGTGAACGGCACCTGGATGAGCACCGAGGATCTGGACACCGGCCTCCCGCTCCTCCGGCGCCCGAAGCGGAGCGCCAACCTGGTGCTGACGGCGCGCCCCGGCCCCTGGACCTTCAATCTGGTGGGACGCTTCGTGGGGGAGAGGGCGGACGTCGACCCGGTCAGCTTCGCGACCACCACCAACCCGAGCTATGTGCGCCTCGACCTCGCCGCCCGCTGGACCGCCCGCTCCTGGCTCGCGCCCTATGCCCGGGTGGAGAACCTCGCCGACCGCCGGTACAGCATGGCGCTCGGCTTCCCCGCCCCCGGCCGGACCTTCATCGGTGGACTGGCGCTCAATTTCTAAGGGGGTTCGGCGGCTCCGGCCGCTCCTGCTCCCTCTCCTCCTGCTGCTCGTCCCGCTCGGGGCGTGCCGGCGGGAGGGGGGGAGTGATCCTTCGGGGCCGTCCGGTTCCTCTCCGCCGGCGCCGGCCCGGCGGATCATCGCTCTGACCCCCAGCCTGGCCGAGACGCTGTTCGCCCTCGGGCTCGGCGACCGCGTGGTGGGGGTGGGCGACTACGTGAGCTACCCGCCCGCGGCGGCCGCCCTGCCGCGCCTCGGCGGGCTGTTCAATCCCAACCTCGAGCGCACGGTCAGCCTCAAGCCCGACCTCGCCGTGCTGCTTCCCAGTGAGAAGGACCTCGGCGCCAAGCTGAAGCCGCTCGGGGTCGACGTCCTGGTCGTGCCGGACGAGTCGCTGGCCGATGTCGAGCGCTCGTTCCAGACGATCGCCGACCGCTGCGGCGTGCCGGCCGCCGGCCGCAAGCTCACCGCCGAGTGGAGGGCCGGCCTCGCCCTGCCCCCCCTCCCCGGACCGCCGCTCAAGGTGCTGGTCTCGGTCGGCCGTCAGGCGGGGAAGCTCGGCGACATCACCGCCGCCGGGCGCGGCACCTTCCTCGACGAGCTCCTGCAGCGCCTCGGCGCCGAGAACGCCTTCGCGGACTCGCCCACCCTCTATCCGCAGATCGGCATGGAGGAGCTGGTGGCCCGCCGGCCGGACGTCATCCTCGAGTTGCGCACCGACACCCTCACCGCCGCCCAGTCCGCCGCCATCGTCCACGACTGGCAGGCGCTCCCCAACCTTCCCGCCGTCCGTAACGGCCGGGTGGAGGTGATCGCGGGGGACTCCGTGCTGATCCCCGGGCCGCGCCTCCCCGAGTTCTACCGGCAGATGCGAGAGGCCCTGCTGCGAGCCCGGGGGAAGGGTTGAGCCGCCCCGTCCTGCCCGTCCTGCTCACCGCCCGCGGCCTCACATGGCGGGCCGGCGAGCGGACCATCCTGAAATCGCTCGACCTCGACGTCCTGCGCGGCGAGTGTCTGGCCGTGGTGGGGCCGAACGGCGCCGGCAAGACGACTCTGCTGCGCTGCCTGACCGGCCTCCTCACTCCAGAAAAAGGCGAAATTTCGTACGGCGGCCGCTCTCTCCGGTCGCTCTCCCGCCGCGAGATCGCCCGCCGCATCGCCTACGTGCCGCAGATCCGCCCGGAGAGCGTCCCCCTCGCCGTCGAGGAGGTGGTGCTCCTCGGCCGCTACCCGCACCTCTCCCCCTTTCGGATCGCCTTGAACGCCGAGGACTTCGCCGCCGTGAACGAGGCGCTGCGGGTGGTGGGGATCGAGGACCTCCGCGGACGGCCGGTCGACAAGCTCTCGGGGGGCGAGCGGCAGGCGGTCTTCATCGCCGCCGCCCTGGCCCAGGAGGCGGAGCTGCTGGTGCTCGACGAGCCCACCCTCCACCTCGACGCCCGCCACCAGCGCGACCTCGCGGCGCTCCTCCTCCGCCTCGTCGCCACCACGAACCACACGGTGGTCCTCGCGACGCACGACCTGAACCTCGCCTCGCTCCTCGGCGACCGCCTCCTCGCCCTCGCCGGCGGTCAAGTGCTCGCCACCGGCCCGCCCGCCGAGATCCTCCGCCCCGACCTCCTCGAGCGCCTGTTCCGCGCCCGCTTCGACGTCGTGCGCGGCGGCGAGCGGCCGGTCACCGTGCTCGACCTCGGCGGAGCCGAAGGATGAGCGGTGCGCTCGGTCCGGCCCGCAAGGCGCCGCGCGTCGCCCTGCTGGTTCTCCTCGCCCTCTGGCTGGTGACGCTGATCGGCGCGCCGCTGGTGGGGAGCCAGTCGATCTCGCTGCCGCGCATCCTCCACGGCGACCCCATCGCCGCCTCGATCTTCTGGCAGATCCGCCTGCCGCGGGTCCTCCTCTCGCTGCTCGGCGGCGCGGCGCTCGCCGTCTCGGGGCTGGGATTTCAAACCCTCTTCCGTAACTCGCTGGCCGAGCCCTACACGCTGGGGATCTCGAGCGGCGCCGCCCTCGGCGCCGTGCTGGCCCTCCGCTTCGAAGGGAGCGAGTACCTCGGCCTGCCGCTGGTGGCGCTCGCCAGCTTCGCGGGGGCGATCGGGGCCACGGCGCTGATCGTGGGGCTCGCCCTGCGCCGGCAGGGGGTCGAGACGCCGACGCTCCTCCTCGCCGGGGTTGCCGTCTCGCTCTCCTGCGGCGCGATCATCCTCTTCCTGCAGTACCTCGCGGACTCGACGCAGACCTTCCGCATGGTGCGCTGGATGATGGGCGGCCTCTCCGTGGTCGGCTACACCGAGGTGCTCTGGCTCTTCCCCTGGGTGCTCGGCGGCAGCCTCGCCCTCTTCGCCCTGCGCTGGGAGCTGAACCTCCTGCTCACCGGCGAGGAGCTGGCCGCGAGCCGCGGCGTCGACCTCGCCCGCCTCCGCCGCCAGGTGCTCCTCGCCACCTCGCTGATGATCGGCGCCCTGGTGGCCGTCGCCGGCCCGATCGGCTTCGTAGGCTTGATCGTTCCCCACACCCTGCGCCGCTTCGTGGGGCACGACCACCTCCTCCTCGTCCCCGCCTGCGTCCTGGGCGGCGGTGCCTTCCTCACCCTCTGCGACGCAGGAGCCCGCACCCTGATGGCCCCCGCCGAGCTCCCGGTCGGCATCCTCACCGCCCTCCTCGGCGGGCCGTTCTTCCTCTGGCTTCTCGTCTGGAGGAAAAGGGATTGAAGAAGCCGATTCTTCTTTCGTGGAGTGGCGGCAAGGACAGCGCCCTCGCCCTCCACGCGCTCCAGGCTTCGGAGGACTACGAGCCCGCCGGCCTGCTGACCACGATCACCGAAGGCTACGACCGCATCAGCATCCACGGCGTCCGCCGCGACCTCCTGGAGCGCCAGGCGGTGTCGATCGGCCTCCCGCTCCACCAGGTGCTGATCCCCAAGGACTGCCTGAACGAGATCTACGAGGAGCGCCTCGCGGCCGCCCTCCGCGAGATCAAAGCCCAAGGCATCCACCACGTCGCCTTCGGAGACCTCTTCCTGGAAGACATCCGGGCCTACCGCGAGCGCCAGATGGCAGCCCTCGGCCTCGAGCCGGTCTTCCCCCTCTGGATGCGGGACACCACGGAGCTCGCGAGGGAGTTCTTCCACCTCGGCTTCCAGGCCGTCCTCGTCTGCGTGGATACCGACATCCTCGATCCCGTCTTCGCCGGCCGCTCCTTCGACGAGGATCTCCTGCGCGACCTCCCCGCCGACGTCGACCCCTGCGGCGAGAACGGCGAGTTCCACACCTTCACCCATGCCGGGCCGATTTTTCGTACGCCGATCGGGATCAAGCTGGGGCGGGTGGAGGGGCGGGGGCGGTTCTGGTTTCGGGATGTCGAGCCGGCGACGCCCAAAATTTAGCGGCGGCCTTCATCGCCTTCCGCACTCTCCTCGGCCACCTCCGCCCCTTCCCCGTCTCCGCCCTCGCGAATTTGGCCCCTTCCCACCCGGTCCCGCACGCCCCCCACTGAGGGCTCGGCTCTCCCCTGTGATTTTTCGACCGCTCCCTCTGAAATTTTGTCCCGTCCCTCCAATCGGCGGAGCCCGGGAATGAGAGGTAGCGCTCAGGGAATGAGAGGTAGCGCTCCAGGAATGAGAGGTAGCGCTCAGGGAACGAGCGGGAGGTGACAAGATCTCGCAGGGCAGCGGCTGCCCCTTGAGATTTTGGTTTCGGGAAAGAGAGGGCGGAGACGGAAAAGGAGAGGGAAGGGGCGGAAAACGGCTGGGAAGAGGCGCGGGAGTCTTTCGCGGTGAGGGAAAACCGCTGGGCGGAGGCGCCGAAGCGCTGGGCGAACGCGGCGAGCCGGGGGCTGAGCCGGCGACTGGAGGTGCTACAGCCGCCGACGAACTCCCAGGGTACCCACTGCCAAGTTGCCAACGGCTGGCACTAGGCGCCGGATCTCAGCAGATGCGGTAAACTCGCACCATGCGAGTCACCATGGGAAAGGTCGTTAACGGCAAGATTGAGGTCCCAGGAGAAGATCTGGCCGAGGGTACGGTCGTCACCATCCTGGCCCCGGAAGATCGCGAAACTTTCCGCCTTGGCCCTGATGCGGAAGCGGCCCTTCTCCTCGCCATCGAGGAAGCCGACCGGGGCGAGGTGATCTCCGGCGACGATCTGCTCAGGGAGCTGCGTCGAGGTTGAGCCCACGGTTCCCGCTGCGAGTCACCCGCCGTGCCGCCCGCGACATTCGCGAGGCCTCTGCTTGGTGGGACCTAAATCGCCCGGCGGCACCCGATGCCTTCCGGGAGGCTATCAAAAATGCGTTCGAGCTCATCTCCACTCAACCGAACATCGGAGCTGTCGCGACAAATGTTAGTCTCAGAAGCGTTCGTCGCATCCATCTGAGCCGTATCCGCTACCAACGCTACTATCGTGTCCTCGGCGAGAATCAGGGAGTGGAAGTCCTGGCTCTTTGGCATACGAGCAGGTATCCGGAACCGGGCTTGTAGGAGTTGGGGGATCCAGCGATGACCTCTTACCAGATCAAACAGAAGCTTCTCGAACGGTTTTATCAGCTCTCGGAAGGGGAGCAGCGCAAGATTCTCGAGTACGCCGAGAATCTGCTTTCGCGACACAAGGGAACTCCAGGGGAAGACCTGTTAAAATTCTTCGGCACGATCGATTCAGAGGAATGCCGAAGGATGGAGGAGGCAATAGAGGCCGGGTGCGAGAGGGTGGCGTCGGGCTTGGTGTCGGGAGCCACCGAGCCCTCATGAACGCCTATGCGCCGTTCGCCGATCTTATAAATTTAACCAAGCCACCTAATTTCTTTCTCAGATCGAGTACATTTAAGTCTGACTCGCACTCGGTAGCTCTACGCGCTATCTTGATCTTGTCAGCTTCCTTCAGAATACCTTTTGAGCCAATGTATCTAAGCGGTTCGCCAAATTTCCCCCCAGCCAGAGGAACTTTAACCACGTCCCTATGCACTAATCGCATCGCCCGCTCGATAACCGACGTCGGTATGTAGTTTTCTATTTCGCGTCCTTCCGTAATCCAAACAAAGCCCAAGCCTTTTTCAAATTCATCCTTAACCCGTAGCTTTGTCGCGTTCAGTCTATGCCGAGGGCTCTTCTTGTCGCTATCGATTACAATTCCTATAAACCTGTTCAGCTTTCTAAGAGAGATAAACTCCTCAACTTCTGGATCGTCTGCTGTCAAGTGGCAGAGCAAGCGGCCGCCATAAAACATTAGGGAAAAATTTGTTCCTTCAACAAGCTCAGGAGCCACATGTCGTAACCAATGACGAAGATAGATTCGATCCGAAGGGCCCTCCACCCAAATTATGCAGTTTGCCTGAAGCAGGTCAGAAGATCGATATCCTAAATCGACACAGACGCCAAACCTCTCGGAAGGAGTGGTGACTTTCTTGATTTCCGATTTTTCGTCTACCAACTGCACGTGGAGTATGTTTACGTTTCGCTCGTCAAGTAGATGTGCGGAATGGGTTGCTATTAGGTATTTGTTTTCTGTCTCTTCGTTGAGATGCTCAAGGAATTTTCGTTGAAGAACAGGATGCAAATGGATTTCCGGTTCCTCCATACAAACTAAGCTATCAGATACAACCGTTGCAGCTGCGGCAAGGATGACCACCTCGTGGATTCCTGTCCCCAGCGATTCAAGTGGTAACATGCGGCCATTCAAGTAAACATTGATCGTTTCTAAGGACGCAGGTATATCAATAGAGGCCGAGTCTTCCCCAGTCACCTTTCGTAGGAAGACGTTAATTTTCTCGAACGTTGATTTCAGGTGCTGCTGGTCGTAGTCTGGTCTTTGTAGATTGGCGAGTTTCTTGATCAAGCCTGCACCGCTAAAATCAGAATCCGCCCCATCCTTGGGTTGTACAGCCCGAATGGCGGGAACTAGCACGACAGGTGGTATCTGTCGATAAACAGGGCTAATTGCCTTAAGTGTTTCCGGGATCCAATGCTCTAGGAGGCCGCCTCCCCTCTTTCCTGTCAAACCGCCCCATAAGTCTTGCCATTCGTTTGCTGTGAGCGCTTCGGCTAGTTGGCTAACAAAATCAGATGAAAGTTCTAACTGATTCATTTTGTTGTGTTCATATCGAAACCATGAGATCATGCCTTGCGCAGTGAGAATCTCAGAGGCAAGTAGCTTCTGGATGAGGTTGAGAGCGCCTAGCTGTTGCCTCTTTTCGAGACGCTCGGTCAAATCATCAAGCCAAGGCCCTTTAACCCGTTGGCCGAACGCGAAGGTAGACCTTGTAGATTTTGCGCCCAAATGATTGTCGATTGGCATAAGGCCAGAGTAGCCACGTCCATTGCCAGCAGCCTCTGCTATGCCATGAAGGTGCTGAAAGGCAAAGCGCAGGATATTGGATTTACCAGAGTTGTTCTGCCCTATAATTAGATTTATCTTATCCAGCGGTCCAACGAGTTGTAAACCTTCACCAAAGCTCCTATAGGAGCCAAATCCGAAGCCATCTAGCTCTAGCATCGCAACCCTTCCGGCCTCCCAGTGATAGGCCACTCTTTGCGAACTTCTAATTCCCAAACGGCGAATCCGGCAACCGCAACCCCCACCCCTTCCCCCGAGCCTCTGCCTCCCGCCGCAGGAACACCATCCCGATCCCCGCGGCCCCCTGCATGTAGCCCGTCTGGGCGTAGACGTACTCCGGCTTGATCCGGTGCTCGGCGTGGGGCCACTTCAGGCCGCCTCCCGGCGTCGGGGTGGCGTGGTCCAGGAGATGCCGCACGACCCGGCGATTGAATTCGAGATAGGTGGCGTCGCCGGTGAGCTTTCCGAGGTCGAGGAAGAAGTCGGCGACTCCGGCGGCGCCGCAGCATTGGCCGAAGTTGTTCCAGAAGCCGGGGGTCTGCTTTTCGGGGATGCCGCTTTCGAGGATGGCGTTCGCTCCCTTGCAGGCCCAGGCGAACCAGCCGGCTTTGGGGTCGATCTGGTGGAGGCGGAGCCAGAGGCGGGAGGTGCCGACGGGACCGTGGCACCAGCCGAGGTAGTAGAGCTTCTTGTTATCCGGCTCGTCGTGGAAGATGAGGCAGGAGTCTCCCTCGGCGACCGCGATCGACTGGAGGTAGCGCGCTCCGGCCAGAGCCGTGTCGAGGAATTCCCGGCGGCCGGTCTCCTGGTGGAGGGTGGCGAGGAAGTAGGCGACACCCGCCGTGCCGTGCGAAAAGTTGGGCATGAGGCGCGGAAACTCCGGGTCCTCCCGCCATTTCAACCCGCCCGCTTCGGGGATGCCGAGCTCGATCAGCCGCAGCCCCGCCTTGGCCGCCAGGTCGCGCGAGGCGGGGTCGTTCATCGTGCGAGCGTAATCGAGGAGATAGAGGCCGGTCCCGGAGGCGCCGACGATGATGTCCGCAGACTTCCCCCAAGCGACACCCCGGCCGACGGGCTGCGCGGCGGCGTGGATCAGGTCGCGGCAGCGGATGGCGCCCTGGCGGTATTTCTCGTCTCCGGTCGCCTGGAAGGCTTGGTAGAGAGTGAAGCCGAGGCCGGCGGCTCCCTGGTAGAGCCCCGTCTCTCCATTGTCGGGATCGAGCTTCGCGGGAAGGCTCGCGATCAGGGAGTCGGCCCCGTAGCCCGCATCTTCCTTGTAAGTCTTGTCCCCCGTGGCCCGGGCGAGCTCCAGCAGGAAGAGGACGATCCCGGCGGCGCCGGTATAGAGGTCCGGCGTGCTCTGGAATCCCTCCGGCCGCTCCGGACCATCGAGCCAGATCAACCCTCGCGCCGTCTCGATCCGCGTGGTGTGAATCCACCTGGCGGCTTTGACGGCGGCGTCCAGGTAGCCGGCAGGGGAGGCGGAGGGGGCCGGAGGGAGAGAAGGTTTCGCGGTTTCCTCTCCGGCCGCGGCGCCGAGCCCCAGGGTGGAGGCGGCTCCGGCGGCGAGGGAGAGGCGGACGAGGTCGCGGCGGGTAAGGGTGTTGGGGGTCATCATGGAGAGGATAACGCCGGAGGGGGTGGAGATCCTCACGGCCGCCCGAGGATCGATTCCCGATCCAGGCGAGGCCCCGGCAAGCTCAGATCCGTGCCACCGTGTCCTTGTAGAACCCGTCGAGGATCTCGCGGTGACGGGATTCGACGACCTTGCGCTTGATGCTCATCTTGGGGGTGAGCTCGCCGGTCTCCTGCGAGAGGTCGTGATCGAGGAGGTGGAAGTCCTTGATCCGTTCGTAGGAGGCGAGCTTGGCGTTCACGGCTTCGAGGCTGTCGCGGATGAGCTGCTTGACCTCAGGGCGGCTGGCGAGGTCGGCGTAATCCTTGGAGTCGATGCCGTGCTCGCGCGCCCATTTGCCGGTGGTCTCCTCGTTGATGGTGACCAGGGCGACGCAGAAGGGGCGGCGGTCGCCGAGCATCACGACCTGCGAGACGTAGGGGCAGCTCGCCTTGAGCTGCCCTTCGATGTTCTGCGGGGCGATGTTCTTGCCGCCGGCGGTGACCAGGATGTCCTTCTTGCGATCGGTGATGGTGACGAAGCCGTCGGCGTCCATCTGGCCGATGTCGCCGGTGTGGAACCAGCCATCCGTCTCCAGGGCCTCGGCGGTGTCCTCGGGGAGGTTGTAGTAGCCGCGCATGATGCCGCGCCCGCGCAGCAGGATCTCGCCGTCGTCGGCGATCCGGGTCTCGACCCCCTTGTAGGGGAGACCGACGGTGCCGAACTTGTAGTGCTCGGGGCGGTTGCCGATGCTGCCGGCCGAGCTCTCGGTGAGGCCATAGGCTTCGAGGATCAGGATGTCGCAGGAGTGGAAGAACTCGGCGATGGCGCGCGAGAGGGGGGCGCCCCCCGAGACCAGGAAGCGGAGGCGGCCGCCGAGGCGGGCCTTGAGCTTCGAGTAGACGAGCTTGTCGGCCAGGCGGTGCTGGAAGGCGAGGAGCCCGCCCGGCTCCTTGCCCTGCTGGCGCAGGCGCGACACCCGGCCGCCGACGTCGAGCGCCCATTGGAAGATCTTGTACTTGACGCCGCCCCCTTCGCGGGCGCCGGTGACCACCCGGTTGTAAACCTTTTCGTAGACGCGGGGGACGCCCCCCATCACCGTGGGGCGGACGGCGGCGAGGTTGGGGACCAGGTCGTCGATCACGCCGTCGACCGCCGTCGCCACCCCGAGGCGGATGAAGGCGATCTCGAGCACCTTGCCGAACGAGTGGGCGAGGGGGAGGAAGAGGAGCTGGCGGTCGGTAGGGCCGAGGATGTTGGTGTCGGCGATCGCCTCCCCCTCGAAGACCCAGTTGTCGTGGGTGAGCATCACCCCCTTGGGCTTCCCCGTGGTGCCGGAGGTGTAGATCAGGGTGGCGAGATCCTCGGGACCGACCGCCTTCGCCACCTCGTCGAGCCGCCCGGGGTTGGCGGCGTTCCAGGCGTCGCCGCGGCGCTCGAGCTCGGGGAGGGAGAGGGTCCAGCCGTCCCCGTTCGTGGCGGGGGAGGGCTCGCCGTCGATCAGCACGAGGTGGGCGAGGTTGCCGAGCGCGCTCTGTACGCTGCGCAGCTTCGCCTCCTGCATGGCGTTCTCGACGAAGCAGTAGCGGGCGCCCGAGTCCTCCAGGATGTAGGCGCTCTCCTCGGCGGTGTTCGAGGTGTAGATCGTCGAGGTGGCGCCGCCGGCCATCAGGATGGCGAGGTCCACGATCACCCACTCGGGGCGGCTGATGGCGAGGATGGCGGCGCGCTCGCCCTTCTGGAAGCCCAGGCTCAGCAGCCCGCCGGCCACCGCCCGCACGCGGCGCTCCACCTCCCGCCAGGTCAGGGCGTACCACTGGCCGTCCCGCCGGCCGGACATCGCCTCGGCCTCGGGCGTGGCGGCGACGCGGTGCTGGAACATCTCGACGACGGAACGGAACGACGGCTCGGTCATAGGGCTCCCCTCGAAACGACAAGAGACAGGGATGGCTGGGACGGGAGGATGATACCGCCGGATGGGCGATTTCGGCAGCTACGGTCCGATCTTGTAGAGGAACAGACCGCCGCCGAGATCCGCCACCCGAGGAGACCGGGCGATCCACTCGTAGGCTCCGGCCGGGACGGGGAGCATGCGCCCGCCGGCGTAGGTCATGTAGCCGTAGCCGTGGAGGAAATTGGCGCTGACGGCGACCAGGCCCGGCTGGTCCGGCCGGGGAAGATAGGCGTCGATCCCGTAGAGGGCCGGATCGACGTGCCCGAAGTAGGCGAGGCCGATGCGGTCGATCCCCTGGTGGTCCATGTACTTGCGGAGCCGTTTCAGCCCCTGCCCCCAGTCGAGGTTCGAGTCGAGGAGGATCTCGTCCCCCCGGCCGCGGGCGAGGAGATTGAAGTAGTCGATCGTGTTCGGCGTCGCGAGCAGGACGGAGACGGGATAGAGCGCCAGCGCGGCGAGGGCGGTCCGCCGTGGGAGGACGCTCCGCCCGGCGAAGAAGGGGGTCAGGCGGCTCGCGAAGATGAAGAGGAGCGGGAAGGTCGAGAGGATGTGCCGGATGCCGTAGTTCACGTTGCCGGTGAGCACCGCGGAGGAGAGCAGCAGGGCCACTAGCGGCAAAACGAGAAAAATCTCACCCTGGGGCCGGTTCCGCAGGCGGACGAAGGGGGCGAGGAGGAGGGCGGCGAGCAGCGGCAGCGGCGTCTTGAACAGCAGGCAGACCAGATAGTAGAGCGGGGTCCCCTGACGCGACCAGTGGCCGAAGAGGTAGTTGGGGAACTCGCCGGACTCGGCGTCGAGCCGCACGCCGTCGAACCCTTCGAGGTAGGGGGCAGGGAGAGGGACGGGGAGGCGGTCCGGGAGGTGGGCGGTGAGCCCCTTCAGGAAGCGGCTCTGGAGATCGAACGACCCGAGCGGCCGCCCCGTTCCCTGGAAGAGATAGCCCGCGTTGAGCACCAGCAGGCTCAGCACCACCATCGCCGCCAGCGCGCCGAGCAGGGAGGCGGCCCGGCGTCCGCGGGGAACGTCGCTCCGGCGGGCGAGCAGGAGGACCAGCACGAGGAGGAAGAGGATCGGGTAGAGGAGCACGGCGGTCGTCTTGGCGAGCTGCGCGAGGCCCAGGGCGAGCCCTACGAAGAGGAGGCGCGCCGGGCTCGGCGCCAGGGCCCAGCGATAGAAGAGATAGAGGGTGAGCAGCGCGAGCGTCGCGGCGCCGACGTCCACGGTGACCAGGTGCGAGTGGGCGATCAGCGTCGGATTGAAGGCGAAGAAGACGAGGGCCACCGTTCCGGCAAGGGGGCCGTAGAGGTCGCGGGCCCAGAGGTAGACGAGGACTCCCATCAGCAGGCCGAGGAGGACGATCGGCAGCCGGCCGAGCAGGAAGAGGCGGTCGTAGATCGCGCCGTTCCGCTGCATGAAGTCGGTGCCGAGGAGCCAGGGGTACCAGGCGCTCTCGCGGACGGGTTTGGCGGTGCGCACCTGCGGGTCGAGCGGCAGGACGGGGAGGGCGGCGAGGACCTTGATCAGCGGCGGCGTGCGGGCCGCGAGGTCGAGATCCCCGGTCTTCAGATAGAAGACGCCGACCGGCAGGTGGGTGAACTCGTCGACCGTGGGCGAGTCCCAGACCAGGCCGTGCAGGCAGAGGAGGGCGAAGGCGGCGAGGAGGAGGAGCTTCAGGGTCCGGGGGGAGAGCACCCCCGCCTACTCCATCTCGAACAGCGGATTTCCCGTGTCGACCGCCTGGCCGGGCTGGACGTGGATCTTGCTGACCTTGCCGTCGTGCTCGGCGCGGATCTCGTTCTCCATCTTCATCGCCTCGAGGACGATGATCCCCTGCCCGGTCGTGACCTCCGCTCCCTCCTCGACGAGGACGGCGGTGACGCGCCCGGGCATGTAGGCGTCCACCCGCTGGCGGCGCTTGGCGCCGGCGCTCTGCGTCTGGGCGGCGAGGTGGGCGAGGGGATCGGCGACCTCGACCGGGCCGGCCCCTTCGGCGGTGCTCACCCAGTAGGTCCCCTCGCTCCCCTGCGGGCGGACGGCGACCTCGTGCTGCTGCGTGACGGCCCCATCCTCGATCCGCAGGCTGAGCAGACCCGGACGGGCCGGCAGGGCGTCGACGCGGTAGGTGCGCTCGCCGACCGTCACCTCGTAGAAGCCGGCCTCGTGGCGGACGCGGACCTTCTCCTCGCGCTTGCCGTGACGGACGATCAGCTCCACGAGCCCCCCCTCATTCCCTGCCGGCGGCCGGCGGCGCCCCAGCGCGAGCGCAGGGAGGCGGCGGGGGTCTCCGGGACGGTGGCGTTCCGGCGCAGCGTGCGGTCGTGATGGGCGATCGCGGCGGCGATCAGCGGCAGGTCGTCCGGCGCCGCGCCGGGCGCGGCGGCCTTCTCTTCTTCGGTCGGCGGGTGGAGGTCGCCGGCGGCGAGCTTGCGGTCGAGCATGCCGATGTCGAGGTTGCCGGAGCGGAAGTCGGCGTCGGCGAGCAGGGCGCGGAAGAGGGGGACGGTGGTGCGGATCCCCTCGATGCGCAGCTCGGAGAGGGCGCGCTCCAGGCGGTGGAGGGCGCGCTCGCGGTCGGCGGCCCAGACGATCAGCTTGGCCAGCATCGGGTCGTAGTAGATCGACACCTCGGACCCTTCGTAGACCCCGGCGTCCACCCGCACGCCGGGGCCGTCGGGCCAGCGCAGCGTCTCGATGCGGCCGGGGGAGGGGGCGAAGTTCTTCCACGGGTCCTCGGCGTAGAGGCGGACCTCGACGGCGTGGCCGCGCGGCTGGACGTCGTCGAATTCGGGGCCGAGCGGCTCCCCCTCGGCGACGCGGATCTGCGTCGCCACCAGGTCGATGCCGGTGACCAGCTCGGTGACGGGGTGCTCGACCTGGAGGCGGGTGTTCATCTCGAGGAAGTAGAAGCTCCCGTCGGCGTCGAGCAGGAACTCGCAGGTGCCGGCGTTGCTGTAGCCGACCGCCGAGGCGGCCTTGACCGCGGCCTCCCCCATGCGGCGGCGGAGGTCCGGGCCGACCACGGAGGACGGCGCCTCCTCGACCACCTTCTGGTGGCGGCGCTGGAGCGAGCATTCGCGCTCGCCGAGCGAGACCACCCGGCCGTGGAGGTCGCCCATCACCTGGATCTCGACGTGGCGGGGGTTGACGATGTACTTCTCGAGGTAGACCGAGTCATCGCCGAAGCTCGCCGCGGCCTCGCTGCGGGCGGCGCGGTAGGAGCTCGCGAGCTCCGCCGCGGAGGGGATCATCCGCATCCCCTTGCCGCCGCCGCCGGCCGCCGCCTTGAGCATCACGGGGTAGCCGATCGTCTCGGCCGCCGCCGCGGCGGATTCGAGGTCGGGGAGGGGGTCCTTGCCGCCGGGGACCACGGGGACGCCGGCCGCCATCATCAGCCGCCGGCTCTCGACCTTCGACCCCATGGCGTCGATCGCCTCCGGGGAGGGGCCGATGAAGGTGATGCCGGCGTCGCGGCAGAGGCGGGCGAAGCCGGCGCGCTCGGAGAGGAAGCCGTAGCCGGGATGGATGGCGTCGGCGCCGATCGCCACCGCCAGCTCGACGATCGCCTCGCCGCGCAGGTAGCTCTCGCGGGAGGGGGCCGGGCCGATCGGATACGCCTCGTCGGCGAGCAGCACGGGGAGCCCCAGGCGGTCCGGCTCCGAGTAGATCACCGCGCCGCGGATCCCCATCTCGCGCAGGCCGCGCAGGATGCGCACCGTGATCTCGCCGCGGTTGGCGATCAGCACCTTGCGGATGCGCTTCTTTGGAATCAGGTCGCTCATCGGGGCGGGTATCTTAGCTGATCCGGCTCCGTCTTCCCCACCACGCGAGCCCCGGCAGCATCAGCAAGCCCACGAGCGCCCCGGCGAGCGCGCGGTGGAGCGGCCGGCGGTCGATCCAGAAGCGGACGCGGTGGCGCCCTTCTGGGACGTCGACCGCCAGGCGGTAGCCGTTGGCGGTGTAGACCTCCGCCGGGCGGCCGTCGAGCGCTGCCTCGAAGAGGAGATTAGTGCGCTGCACGACGAGGGCGGCCCCGCCCGGGCCGGCGTTCGTCTCGACCGCGAAGCTCTCCGGACCGTAGCGCAGGAGGCGGGCGGTGCCGCCGATCGTGACCTGCTTCGCCGAGCCCGGGCGCATGGCGGCGATGTCCGTGCGCGGATCGAACTCCGGGCCGACCATCCGGCTGTAGACCGCGGGGAGGTTCGGCTCGCGGTAGATGCGGCGGGCGAGGAAGACCTGCGGCGCGCGGTCGGTCACCTCGTAGACGGTGAGCTCGCGGCCGAAGCTGGGGATGCCGGTGAGCCGCCGGGCGTGCGGCGGGAGGGGGTCGAGAGAGTTGCTGCCGAGCGGGTGGTTGAGGAGCAGCCGCCCCACTCCCCAGGCGGCGAGGAGCTTCAGCCGCTCGGGGTTCCTGGCGCGCTGGACCTCGGTCTGGGCGCGGCGGGCGAGGTAGGCGTCGAGCCCTTCGGGCGAGGTGTTGAGCTCGTAGCGGAGCCGCCAGACGGGGCTGCTGAACGGATAGAGCTCGTAGAAGGAGCGGCGCTCGAGCCACCGGGTGTGGGGCTCGGGGAAGTTCCCCTGGCGCAGGCTCGAGGGGCCGAAGAGGTAGTTGAAGTCCGGGTTCGCCACCAGTTGGTCGGCCGGCACCCAGGCGAGGGCCGGCGGCGGCACCAGATAGGGCTCGACGGCGTCCATCGGGTAGAGCGGGCGCAGCAGCCAGAGCTGGGCGCCAGCGTGGACGGCGAGGAGGAGCGCGCCGCCCAGCGCCCAGGAGCGGCGGGAGACGCGGAAGGCGACGGCCAGCGCGGTGAGGACGCCAAGCGAGACGAAGGCGAGGCCGGCCCAGCGCAGCCGCTCGTTGGCGATGAACGCCGCCGGGCGGGGGATGAACAGCTTGAGCCACGCCTCGGCCGCCCCCGGCGCGAAGCTCAGGAAGGCCCAGAACGCCGCGAAGGCGACGGTCAGCGCGGCGAGCGTCCAGCCGAAGGTCCGCCGGCCGTGCTGCCCCGGGACCAGGCCGGCGGCGACCGCCGGGCGGAGCCGCTCGAAGCCGATCCCGCAGAGGAGCGCCGCGCCGGCCGCCACCGGCAGCCAGAACTTGACCGGGTAGCGCAGCGACTTCGAGTGCACGAAGAGCCACGCCGCCACCGGATTGAAGCGCCCGAGCGAGAGGAAGAGGCCGGCGGCGATCCCCGTCCAGGCCCAGACGGCGGCGCGGCTGCGCGGACGCCCCGAGGCGGCGACCAGCGCCAGGGTCAGCAGGCCGGGGTAGAGCGAGAAGTAGTAGGGCGGAACTCCGGTGAAGAACTGGTTCCCCCAGAACGACCCCTTGTCGAGGATGTCCGGCCGGCCGAACAGGAAGGGGATCAGCCACTCGGGCGCCTGCCGGGGGTCCCAGCTCGACATCGTCAGCGACTCGGGGGTGTAGCCCACGTAGCCGCGCAGCGACATCGGATAGATGCGCAGGAATTCGACGATCTGCGGCAACGCGACCAGCGTGCCGGCGAGGAAGGCGGTGGCCAGCAGCGCGAGGTCCTTCCACCCCCAGCGCCCCGCCGCGACCGGCCGCAGCCGCCAGACGAGCGCCACGGCGCCGGCGGTGAGCAGAAAGGCGAGGAGGGCCGTCTGCGGGTCGCCGCCGAGGATCAGCAGCGTCCAGAGGACGGCGATCAGCGGCGCGAGCAGGGGGCGCCGGGCCGGGCGCTGGACGAAGTCGAGGCCGGCGGCCACCAGGGCGGGAGCGAGGCTGGCGCCGGCGATCAGGTTGTAGAAGTTCAGGTGGGAGAGGAAGAAGCCGGAGAGGGTCCAGCAGGCCGCCGCCGCCCACGCCGCCTCGCGGCGGAGCCCCCAGGCCCGCGCCATCCAGAAGAAGGAGAAGGGGGCGAGGAGGAGGTGGATCCAGAAGTGGGCATTGAACGCCCAGAAGATCTTGCCGACGAGAAACAGCAGATTGTCGGGATAGAACGGCGCCGCGTTGAGGTTCCCCGCCAGCGGCTGCCCGCCGGCCCGGTACGGGTCGATGAGCGGGAAGTAGCCCTGCCGCAGCGCGATCGCCTGCGACCACTTCATGGGGAAGTGGGAGTTGAGCACGTCGCGCAGGATCAGCGTCTCGGTGCCGCGGATCAGCGGGAGCATGATCAGCAGGAGCAGCAGCAGGAGGGGGCCGGCGAGCAGGAGCCCGGCTTTCCAAGGATGCGGCTCCGCCGGTTCCGGCGGCGCGGGAAGGGGGTGGTCGGCCGGCAGCGGCTCTACGGGCATGGGGGGGAAGCCTACTACGCCCGCCGCCGCGCCAGCGCTGCTGCCGCCGCCAGCACCAGCAGTGAGATCCCCCCCGCCACCTCCTCCGGCCAGGCCGAAACCCCGACCTCCACCCGGTGCGCCCCGGGCGGCACCTGGATGCCGAGCAGGCTGAGGTTCACCGGCAGGGTGGGGAGCCGCTTCCCTTCGGCGGTCGCCCGGTAGAGGGGCTGGAACGAGCGGCAGAGCACCAGGAGGCCGCCGCCGCCGGAGACGTCGACCTCGAAGCCGTCCGGCGTCTCGGCGAGCCGCCGGGCCTGGGCCCCGGGATGGTGATCGACGGGGCGGTCCGCCACCACGTCGGCCACCGGATCGGCGGCGCGGCTCACCCTTCGGAAGGCGTCGCCGGGGCTGGCGGCGACGGCGACCGAGCGCGGCCACCAGATGGGAGGGGCCGGCTCGCGCACGGCGTAGAGGCGGCTGGTGCCGCCGGCCCGGCCGCCGACGGAGACGAGCTGGAGGTCCGGGGTCTCCGGCTTCTCCTCGGAGACCGCCGCCACGATCCCCAGCGTGCGCAGCCAGTTGGCGCGCCCCCTGGCGTCGAGCTGGAAGTAGTGGAGGCGGAGCTGGGCCGCGAGCGGCGAGTAGAGGCCGTCGAGGTCCGGGGCGAGTGGGTAGCGCAGACCGTAGAGGGCCCCGGGCGCCGCCCCGAGGTCGAAGGCTGCGGCCTGCACCAGGGTGAGGTACGAGGTGTCGGCGAACGGGCCGGAGGGGATCTCGGGGACCACGCCGGCGCCCCGGCCGACGACGGCCAGCCAGGGGGAGGGGGCGAAGTCGCCGACGGGCGCCGTCATCACCAGGCCGGCGAGCGGCAGGAGGGCGGCGAGCTGCGCCGCGGCGAGCCCGGCGCCGCTACGGCGCCGGGCGGCCACCGCGGCGAGCGCCAGCAGCGCCGCGGCGAGCAGGAGGGACACGATCCACGCCCCCACCCGGTTCTGCGCCGCGTCGGCGGAGAATTCGGGGTCGACATGCCCCGCCGCCAGCCAGCCGGCGAGGCGCCCGCCCGCCGCGAAGACGCCGACGGCGAGGGCGAGGGCCAGCCCGCCCCCGAGGGCGGCGCCGCGCCAGGCCTGCGATCCGGGTGCCGTCTCCGGTGCCTCCAGCACCCGTTCCACTCCCCAGCCGGCGAGGAGCGCCGCGCCGAGCGCGAACCAGAAGAGGAGCTTCTCGGGAAAGCGCACGAGGCCGTGCGACAGGGTCACCAGCGCGTCCCCCCCGAGGGCGCCGGCCCAGGCGAGGGCCAGGCCGCCCACGGCGAGCAACGCCCAGCCCCGCGCCTTGCGCGCGCCCAGGATTGCGAGCCAGAGCGCCACGACCCCGAAATGGAGGGTGAGGATGTAGGGGAGACCCGGCTGGTCGTCCCACGGCCAGTAGCCGGTCTTGCCGAGGTCCCAGGGGTGGCCGAACGGGAAGGGGACGACGAGCTCCAGCAGCCGCGCGAGACCGAGGTGGAAGCGGCCGCCCCCGCTGCCGCCGATCGCCGCGGCCCCCATCGCGCCGCGCGAGGTGAAGCCGAGGATGCGGGCGGTGGCGACCAGCTGCGGGAGGGCGATCAGCATCCCTGTGCAGCCGATCGCCAGCGTGGTGAGGGCGCCGCGCCGCGGGCCGTGACGCTGGAGGGCGACGAGGAGGAGCGGCGCGATCCCCAGCAGGGCCGTCACCGGCTCGCCGGCGAGGAGCGCCAGGCCGCAGGCGAGGCCGCCCAGGGCGATCCCCCGCCGGCCGCCGCGCACGGCGCCGAGGAGGACCAGCGGCCACCAGGCGGAGACGGCGAGCAGGTTGTAGAAGCTCAAAGTCGTCAGGATCCACCCCGAGCCGGCATAGGCGAGGCCGGCGACCAGCGCCGCGGCCGGCCGCTGCCCGAGCGCGCGGGCGAGGGCGGCCATGGTCAGGGCGGCGAGCAGCCAGTGGAGCGCGTAGTGGAGATTGAAGGCGTTCCAGAACGGCAGCACGAGGTAGAGCAGGTTCCCCGGGTAGAACGGCAGCGCGTTCGGGTTGCCGCGGAACGGCTGCCCTAGCCCCCAGGTGGGATTGAACGCCGGGATGCGCCCCTGGCGCAGCTCGGCGGCGCCGAACGCCTTCAAGGGGAGATGGGTGGTGAAGACGTCGCGGAAAAAGAGCGTGCGCTGGCCCAGCGCGAGCGGCACCGCAACCCACAGCCAGAGCCCCACCGCCGCCGCGGCCACCAGGGCGAGGGCGAGCGGGAAGGAGCGGGCGGGGCGGGCGTGCGTCTCACCATTCATCGATCGTCGATCCTCCCGGACCTAAAGCTGCGCGCGCGCCCAGTAGCAGAGGGCATCCACCGCGCGGCCGGCGATGCCGCGCGAGGCGAGCGCGGCCGGCAGCACCTCGATCGCCTGCTCGAGATCGGTCTCGAAGGCGCGCGCCGTGTCGGCGGCGAGCCGGGCGCTGATGGCCAGCACGCCGAACTCCGCGTTCAGCGAGAAAGACCGCGGATCGAAGTTGATCGAGCCCACCAGCACGAGCTTGCCGTCGACGACGAGGGTCTTGGCGTGCATCATCGTCGGCTGGTACTCGTGGATGCGGACCCCGTGCGCGACGAGGCGTGGCCAGCTGTGCCGGCTCGCCCGCTGGACCAGCTTCTGGTCGTGGAAGGGACCGGGCACGAGGACGCGGACGTCGACGCCGCGCTCGCGCGCGGCGCACAGGGCGTCGATGAAGGATGCCGTGGGGACGAAGTACGCGCTGCTGATCGACAGCGAGCGCGTGGCGCCGGCGATCAGCGCGGCCATCACGCGCTGCGCCGCCGAGGCGCCGCTGGCCGGCGTGCTGAGCACGGCGCAGACGGGGACGTCGCCGGCCGGCGGCAGGTGCGGAAAGTCCCGCGCGTCGAGCAGCAGCTCTTCCGTGCTCTGGTTCCAGTTGTCGGTGAACCCGCTCTGCAGCGCGGCGACGATGGGTCCGGTGAGCCGTACGTGCGTGTCGCGCCAGTGGGTGGGGCTCTGGGCGTGCCCCGTCCACTCGTCGGCGATGCCGACGCCGCCGGTGAAACCGATCCGGCCGTCCACGATCAGCAGGCGGCGATGCGACCGGTGGTTGTATTTCATCCAGTCGAACCATTGCAGGCGGCGGAACCAGGTGACCGTGCAGCCGGCGGCGCGCATCTCCTGCACCAGCTCGCGGGGCATCGGCTCGGTCCCTTCGCTGTCGAGGACGAGCCGCACGGTGACGCCGCGCCGGGCGGCGGCGGCAAGCTCCCGCGCGAACTCCCCGGGCACCTTTCCCGCCCAGTAGATGTACGTCGAGAAGTGGATGGTCGAGCGGCTCTCGCGGATCGCGGCGAGCATCGGCGGGAAGATCTCGTCGCCGTTCTGGAAGATCTCGACCTCGTTGCCCTCGACCACGCCCGAGCCGGCGGCACCGCGCAGCGCACGAAGGAAGGCGTCGAGGTCGGGCACGATCGGCGGCACGCTCATCACCCGGTCCTGGTGATTCGCTTCGGCGTTCGCGGCCACGGTGATGTAGACGAACGCCGCCACGAGGGCGCCGAGGATTCCTCCGAGGAGAAAGAGAACATGTGTCATCGCGGCCTCTCCTCCGGGTCGGAGCTCGAAGATCACCTGCTGCCGGGCGCGGGTTGGCTCTGCGGGGGAAGCTTAGTGGAATCCGCGCGCGGGTGGGGAGGCATTTCTCTCCTCCGGCGCTCTACTCGATATAGCCGAGCGAGCGCAGCCTCTCCTGCGCCGCGCGGGAGGCGTCCGCCGTCCCCTTTCCCTCGCTCCTCGCGAGCCACCTCGTCAGCGCCTCGCGCAGCGGCGCGTAGGCGCGGCGCTCGGCGGCGAGGACGTCCTTCGTCTCGCCGGGATCGGCCTTCAGGTCGTAGAGGGCCTGAGTGCCGGCGGCGAGGTCCGCGATGAGCTTGTAGCGGCCGTCCGCTGCGCTGCGCTGGCTCCCTTGGATCGCGTACTGGATCTCCGGTGCGGCTCTCCCTTCGATCTCCGCGCGCAGGCTCCGCCCCGCGAATTTTCCGGTGACTTCGATCCCCAGTTTGATCCCCAAATAGTCGATCACCGTCGGCACCAGGTCGAGGTTCTGGACCGGGCTCGCGACCACCCGCGGCGGCGTGGCGGGGACGCGCACCACGAGCGGCACGTGGAGCGAGGTGTCGAAGAGGTTCCGGCAGTGCTTGACGTCGCCGTGCTCGAGGAACTCCTCGCCGTGGTCGGCGGCGAGGATCACGAGCGAGCTCTTGAGCAGACCGGTCCGGCGCAGGCGGCCGAACAGCGCGCCGAGCTGCGAGTCGACGAAGCCGATCTCCTCGTCGTACAGGTCCTTCAGGTGCTGGAGGTCCTGCGGCGTGAAGCCGGGGTTCGGCTTCCCCTTGTAGAGCCAGTCGCCGATCGGATTGGGGTCCCCCTTGCGCACCCATTCCTTCTCGGGGTTGCCGGTGGCGAAGCGGCGCCGCCAGGCCGGCGGCGGCTGGTAGGGGCCGTGCGGATCGATGTAGTGGAGATAGAGGAAGAGCGGTTTGCTGCCTGGACGGAGGTGCTCGGCCGCGGCGGCGTCGACGCAGCTCGCCGGCTGCCAGACGCAGTCCTCGTGGAAGACGTCGAAGCCGCGGGCGAAGCCGCCGCCCGGATTGAAGCGGCTGGGCGACTTGCGCACCACCGCGCTCGCCGACACGGCGACGGTGTGGAAGCCGCGCGCCTGGAGGATCTCGGCGAGCGAGGGGATCCCCGCGGGGATCCCCAGCGCCTGGTTCGGCTGGCCGAGGAAGGCGGCCGGCCAGCGCGAGGTGAGGATCGAATTGACCGAGGGAAAGGTGCACGCGGCCTGGCTCCGCGCGGCGTCGAAGCGCACCGCATGGCGCGCGAATTCCGCGAGGTTGGGGGTGGTCGGCCGGGCGTAGCCGAAGGCGCTCAGGCGGTCGGCGCGCAGGGTGTCGACCACGATCAGGATCACATTCCGAGGAGGCTGCGGACGGTCCGGGCGCTCCGGCTCCCCCTTGCAGGCGGCGGAGCCGAGCGCGGCCAGGGCCAGGACGGCGGCGAGGAGGGCCGCGGGAGCCTTTCTCTCAGGCATCGGGTTTGCTTTCCGATTGGCTTTGCGAATGCCCGGCGGACAGTTGAGGAGGCGCTTTCCCTTGAAAATGCTTGAGCCGGCGGGGGTTTACGGATAACCTTCCGGCTGGAGTCTAGCGGAAAAAACTGCGCAGGAGGTCTGGATGTTCTGTATCGAAGAGATCGTCGCCCGGGAGATCCTCGACTCGCGGGGAAATCCGACCCTCGAGGTCGACTGCGTGCTCGACGGCGGCGTGGGGGGGCGGGCGGCGGTGCCGTCCGGCGCCTCGACCGGCAGCCGCGAGGCTCTGGAGCTGCGCGACGGCGGCAAGCGCTACCAGGGCAAAGGGGTGCGCAAGGCGGTCGCCAACGTGGCGGACGAGATCGCGCCGCGCCTGGTGCGCATGGACTCCCGCGACCAGGCGCGCATCGACCGCGCGCTGATCGACCTCGACGGCACGCCGACCAAGAGCCGCCTCGGCGCCAACGCCACGCTGGGGGTGTCGCTCGCCGTCGCCCGCGCCGCGGCGGAGGCGAGCGGCCTGCCGCTCTACGCCTACGTCGGCGGCCCCGCGGCCACCGTGCTGCCGGTGCCGATGCTCAACGTGCTGAACGGCGGCGCCCACGCCGACAACTCCGTGGACATCCAGGAGTTCATGCTGGTGCCGATCGGTTTCGACAGCTTCGCCGAGGCGCTGCGGGCGGGGGTCGAGATCTATCACACCTTGAAAGGGGTGCTGAAGAAGGGGGGGATGGTCACCGCCGTCGGCGACGAGGGTGGCTTCGCTCCCAACCTGCGCAGCAACCGCGAGGCGCTCGACCTGCTGATGCAGGCGATCGAGAAGGCGGGCTACAAGCCGGGCACCGAGATCGGCCTGGCGCTCGACGTGGCCGCCAGCGAGCTGGTCGAGGCGGCCGACAAGCACGGCAAGAAGGAAGGGAAGAAGAAGGCGCATGGCGCGACCCGCTACGCCCTGGCCGGCGAGGGGAAGAGCGGCCTCGCCGCCTCCGACCTGATCGCCCTCTACCGCGACTGGCTCGACGCCTATCCGCTGGTGTCGATCGAGGACGGCCTGGCCGAGGGGGATTGGGCGGGGTGGAAGCAGATGACCGCCGAGCTCGGAGGCCGGGTGCAGATCGTGGGGGACGACCTCTTCGTCACCAACCCCGCGATCCTCGCCAAGGGGATCGAGCAGGGGCTCGCCAACGCGCTGCTGGTGAAGGTCAACCAGATCGGCACCCTGACCGAGACGCTGGAGGCGGTCGAGATGGCGAAGACCCACGCCTACGCCAACGTGCTCAGCCACCGCTCGGGGGAGACCGAGGACACCACCATCGCCGACCTCGCGGTGGCGACGCGGGCCGGGCAGATCAAGACCGGCGCCCCCTGCCGCAGCGACCGGGTCGCCAAGTACAACCGTCTGCTGAGGATCGAAGAGGAGCTGGAGGGCGTGGCCACCTATCCCGGGGCCCGGGCCTTCCCCCGCTGGAAACCGTGACGCAGCCCGAGGCCCCCGTCCGCGGCGATTCGTTCCGCCCCGTGCTGGGCGTGACCGCGCTTCTCCTCTTCGCGCTGCTGGCGATCGCCGCCCTCAAGAGCTCCCGCGACCTCGAGACCGCCCGCGCCCGCGAGCGCTGGCTGCGCGGGCAGATCACCGCCACCCGGGCGGCGAGCGAGCGGCTGCGGCTGCGCATCGACCGCCTGCACCACGATCCCGGCATGCTCGAGCAGCTGGCGCGCGAGGACCTGGGGATGGTCCGCCCCGGCGACGTGGTGATCGAGCTCCCCGACCCCAAGGCGCCGGCGGCGCTGCCGGCAATGCCGGCCGCCGTGGCGACGACGTCGGCAACGGCGACTACTCCGGCCGGTCCTCCCGCGCCTGCTTCCGCGCCGCCCGGGAAAGGGTGACCTTCAGCGCCGGCGGGGTGACCAGGGTGGTGACCACCACCATCACCACCACGGCGGCGAACACCGGCGGCGAGATCACCGGCTGACCGTGCAGCACGAGCTGGGCGCCGATGCCGGCGAAGATCAGCCCCACCTCGCCGCGCGGCACCATCCCCACCGCCACCGAGGCGCGGTCGAGCCCGCGCTCCAGCACGCCGGCGGCGCAGATCATCTTCCCCAGGATGGCGGCGAGCGAGAGCATCGCCGCGAAGCCCAGGACGCCGGGGAGGGCGAAGCTCGCGAGGTCGACCCGCAACCCCATCAACACGAAGAAGACCGGCACCAGAAAGCCGGCGATCGGGTGGATCAGCTCCTCGATCCGGTGCTTGGTCCGCTCGCCGAGGTCCTGGAACTCGACGCCGTCGAGGATCAGCCCGGCGGCGAAGGCGCCGACGATGGTGGCGAGGCCGATGCGGTCGGCGAGCCAGGAGAGCAGGAAGCAGACGGCGAGGGCGAGGGCGAGGAGCGTCCCCTGCACGCGCAGGAACCCCGCCAGGCGGAAGGCGCGGCGCGACAGCCAGCCGCCGATCAGGATCGCGCCGACCAGGAAGACGATCGCCTTGACCACCAGGAGGAGGGCCTCCCCGGAGGGGAGCGAGCCGCCGCGGTCGGCGGCGCCGATCACCCCCGAGACCACCGACAGGATCACCAGGCCGAGCACGTCGTCGATCACCGCGGCGCCGAGGATGATCTTCGACTCGCGGGCCGCTAGCTTGCCGAGGTCGGCGAGCACCCGCGCCGTGATGCCGACGCTGGTGGCGCAGAGGGTGGCGGCGAGGAAGACGTGGGTCAGCGTCTCCTCGCGCGGGAGCAGCCAGGCCGAGACCCACCAGCCGAGGAAGAACGGGGCGATCACCCCGAGGAGAGCGACCAGCAGGCTCGACCACCCGACCGACATCATCTCTCCGACGTTCGATTCGAGCCCGACCTGGAAGAGCAGCAGGATCACCCCGAGCTGGGCGAGGATCTCGATCCCCGGCGAGCTCTGCAGGAACTCGAGGCCGCCGAAGTGGACGAGGGTCAGGTTGCCGAGCAGGATGCCGGTCAGCAGCTCGCCGAGCACCGCCGGCTGCCCCAGCCGCTCGAACGCCTCGCCGCCGATCTTCGCCGCCAGCAGGATGACGACCAGCCCGAGCAGCACGGGCACGATGGGCCCGCCATGGGCGGCGGACTCGGTCACGATCACCCCAGGCATGCCCGGATAGTACCGAAGATCCGGCCGGGTTGGCGCCAGTCTTGCTCTGGAGGCAGCCGGCGGGAGACTGCCTCCCGCTTTCTCCGCACGACGGGGACCTACGAGGAGACACGACATGCCGACCCGACCGCGACTCCGGAGCCTCGCGCTCCCCTCGGCCCTGCTGGTCACCCTGCTGGGCCTCTCCGTACTGGCCGCCACCCCCCGCACCAGCGAGGGGTTCGACCTGATCAGCGTCGATCAGGAGTGGGCGTTGCGCAACGACATGTTCGCGCAGGTGGCGCAGCAGAAGCAGCTGATCAACGATCCGGCGGCGCTGCAGTATCTCAACGCCCTCGGCCGGAAGCTCGCCGCTCAGACCCCGTTCGCCAACCGCCGGTGGGACTTCTTCATCGTGCGCGACCCCTCGGTGAACGCCTTCACCCTGCCGGGCGGCGTGGTGTTCGTCAACTCCGGGCTGATCGCCGAGGCGGACACCCTCGACGAGCTGGCGGGCGTGGTGGCCCACGAGGTCGGCCACGGCGCCGCGCGCCACGGCACCCACCTGATGACGCGGATGTACGGCTACAATCTGATCGCGCGGCTGGTGCTGGGGCGGGATCCGGGGCGGCTCAAGGTGGTCCTGGCGCGGCTGGTGGAGACCGGCGCGATGAACCGCCACAGCCGCGACGCCGAGCGCCAGGCCGACGCCCTGGGGGTGGGATACGCCTACCGGGCGGGGTTCGATCCTCAGGGTTTCGAGGACTTCTTCGGCAAGCTCGCGCGCCTGCAGCGCAGCCGGCCGTCGAAGGTGGGGCAGTTCTTCTCCGACCACCCGCTGACCCAGGAGCGCATCCAGAACGTCCACGCCGAGATCGCGCGGCTTCCGAGGTCGCCGCGCACCGTCGCGCTGATCCGCGACAGCCCGGACTACCAGCAGTTCCGCGCCCGGGTCAACTCTGCCGCGCCCGCGCCGCCCAGCCGAGGGAGAGGGTGAGCAGGGCGGTGATGACCGCCCACTGCAGCCCGCCCGCCGCCAGGCTCCAGAGCAGCAGAGGGGTGCCGTCGAGGTGCAGGTAGGCGAGCGAAACGGGGAAGTCGGTCCAGGCGAGGACGTTGCCGCGGCCGACCTCCCCCCACGTCCCCCAGGCGACGAAGGTGGTGACGGTGTGGAGGAGGAAGCCGACCAGCGCGGCCGTGCGCGCGGCGCGGCCGGAGGGGTGCAGGGTCATCGGTCTCCTCTCTCCGCGGGGTCCGCGGCGTGCGCTGCATCGGCGGCGAGCCGGAAGCCGTAGTCGCTGTAGCGGTTGCCGGGGGGGATCGCGGAGCGCGCCGCGCAGCGGCTGACCTTCACCTCGTGGCGCCACGAGCCGCCGCGCGACGCGCGGCGGACGCCGGTGGCGGGGCCGCGGGGGTCGTCGACGGGCGAGGCCGCGTAGTACTTCGGGTCGTACCAGTCGGCGCACCACTCGTGGACGTTCTCGCCGAGCCCCAGGAAGCCCAGGGGGTGGAGCGAGGGGTAGGCGTCGACCGGCTCGGGCCCCTCCCGCCAGCGGCGGCCGTAGTCGGGGAGCGCCTCCGGGGGGTCGTCCCCCCAGGGGAAGACGACGTCGCGGCCGGCCCGTGCCGCATGCTCCCACTCGGCCTCGCTGGGGAGGCGGACGGAGGTCCCCGACCGCGCGGCCGTCCAGGCGCAGAAGGCGGCGGCGTCCTCCCAGGAGGGGCCGACCGCAGGCATCCGGGGGTGGGCGAAGGCCGGCTCGTGCCAGAACGGGGGCGCCGGCCGGCCGGTGGCGTCGAGGAAGGCCTGGTACTCGCCGCGCGTCACCGGCGCGCGGGCGAGCCGGAAGGGCGGCAGCCGCACCTCGTGGCGGGGGGCCTCGTTGTCCCTCGGCGCTCCGGCGAGCGCGTCGCGCGGGCCGGCCCCCATCCAGAAGGCGCCGCCGGCGAGATCGATCCACTCGGGGGTCATGGGCCTAGCATACCCCCGCTCCGATATGATCTCCCTCATGGCCTGGTACAAGGACTGGTTCGGCGAGGAGTATGCCGAGCTGTATTCGTACCGGGACGATTCCGAGGCCGAGCAGGACGCGGACTTCGTCGAGCACTACCTGGGGACGGGATCTCCCCACCCGCGGGCCGTGCTCGACCTCGCCTGCGGCGCCGGCCGCCACACGGCGGCGCTGCGCCGGCGCGGCTACCGGACCCTCGGCGTCGACCTCTCCCTCCACCTGCTCGCCCGCATGCTGGCGCGCGGGCTGCCGCGGGTGGCCGGCGACATGCGCCGCCTGCCGTTCACCGACGGCAGCTTCGACTGGATCCTGAACTTCTTCACCTCGTTCGGCTACTTCGACGCCGAGCGGGAGAACTTCCTGGTGCTCGAGGAGGTCGCGCGCGTCCTCGCCCCCGGCGGCCGGTTCCTGATCGACCTGATGAACCCGGAGCCGGCGCTCGCCAACCTCAAGCCGCGGGAGACCCAGGCGCTCGCCGGCGGCCAGGCCGAGGTCGAGCGCTGGTACGACGCCGCCACCCAGCGGATGCACAAGCGCATCGTCGTCCGTTCACCCGAAGAGCCCCCCCGCACCTACTTCGAGAGCGTCCGGCTCTACCAGCCGGAAGAAGTGACCATCGGCCTGCGTTGGGCAGGTCTGGAAGTCGGCTCACTCTTCGGCAGCTTCCACGGAGACCCTTACCAGCGTGACAGCCAACGCCTCATCGTCCTCGGTCACAAGCGCCCCGGTCCCGAGCGGCCGTAAGCTCACTCTCGACCTCGCCGCCGAGCGCCTGCTGGCCCCCCTGCCGGCGGCGTGGCTCGCCGGGCGCGACCTCGACCTCCTCTCGCCCCTCCACTTCCTGGGCGGCGGCCTGCCGGAGCTGGCGCCACCCGCCGACCAGCCGGACCGCCGCGACCTGGCGGCGGCGCTCGCGGTCGCCAACCGCGCCTACGGCAACCCGAACGCCGACCGGCTGGCCGCCCGCCTCGCCGACCCCAGGGTGCGGGTCGTCGTCTCCGGCCAGCAGCCGGGGCTCCTCGGCGGCCCCCTCTACACCTTGGCCAAGATGGTGGCCGTCTCCCGCTGGGCGGCGGCGCTCGAGGCGGCCGGCGAGCCCGCGGTCGCCGTCTTCTGGGTGGCGACCGAGGACCACGACTGGGCCGAGATCTCCTCCACACTGATCCTCGGCGCCGACGGCCCGCAGACCTTCGACCTCGGCCCCGACCCCGAGCCGCTGGCGCCGGTCGGCATGCGGACGCTGGGGCCGGCGGTCGAGGCGGTGCTGCGCGGCATCGCCGAGGTGGCGCCGGGGGAGCGCTATGCCGACTGGCTGGCGACCCTCGGCCGCTGGTACCGGCCGGACGCCCGCTTCGGCGAGGCCTTCTGCCGCCTGATGTCGCACCTGCTCGGCGAGCGATGTCCCCTCCTCCTCGACGCCATGCTGCCGGCGCTCAAGACCGCCGAGCGCCCGTGGCTCCGCCGGCTGGTCGAGCGCCGGGAGGTCCTCGAGGAGTGCCTCACCCGACGCGACGCGCTGATCGAGGCGCGGGGGTATCCCCTCCAGGTCAGCCCGCAGCGGGGGGTGAGCCCCCTCTTCCTCCTCCGCCACGGCGAGCGGCGGCGGATCGAGTGGCGGGACGGGGACCGCTTCACCCTGCGCGGGTTGCGCAGGGGGGACGACGGCGGCGGCACGGTCGCCGAGTTGCTCGAGATCATCGACGAGAACCCCGGGGTGGTCTCGCCCGGCGTCCTCGCCCGGCCGGCGATCCAGGACGCCGTGCTCGGCACCGCCATCCAGGTGGTGGGGCCGGGGGAGCTCTCCTACATGGCGCAGGCGGCGGTCACCCACGAGGTGCTGGAGGTGGCGCCCACCCACGTCGCCCTCCGCCCGCAGACCCTGCTGATGGAGGCCAAGCAGGCCGAGCGCGTCGCCGAGCTCGGGCTGCCGCTCGCCACCCTGCTCGGCGACCGCCACCGCATCGACCACTGGCTGGCCGAGCGCGAGGGGGGAGACCTGGTGGCGCCGGTGCGCGAGAAGCTCGAGGCGGCGCTCGCCGGGCTGCGCGAGCCCGCCCTCGCCGCCGACCCCGGGCTCGAGCGCCCGTTCGAGAAGACGCGTGAGCAGATCCTGCGCGCCTTGGACCTCTTCGGCGAGAAGGCGGTCGCCGCCGCCGCGCGCAAGAACGAGGTGCTGAACCGCCGGGTGCAGCAGATCCGCGACGCCTGCCTCCCCGGCGGGAAGCTCCAGGAGCGGGTCGTCTCGACCTCCCACTACCCGGGGAAGTACCCGGAGCTGGTGGCGAGCTACTGGGAGCAGCTCGAGCTCGACGCCGCGCACCTGCAGGTGATCATCCCGGGAGACCGATCCTCAGGGGAACAGTCTTCAGGAGACAAGCCATGAAGCTCGACGTGCTGGCGATCGGAGCCCATCCGGACGACGTCGAGCTGGGGTGCGGCGGCACCGTGGCCAAGCTCGCCGCGGCGGGGAGGAAGGTGGGGATCCTCCACCTGACCCGTGGCGAGATGGGGACGCGCGGCACCCCCGAGGAGCGCACGGCCGAGGCCGCGGCGGCGGCGCAGGCGCTGGGCGCCGTCGAGCTCGGCTACCTCGACTGCGGCGACGGCGGCCTGCGCACGGGGAAGGAAGAGGAGGATGCGCTGATCGCCCGGCTCCGCGAGTGGGCGCCCGACCTGGTGCTGTCGCCGACCCCGCACGACCGCCACCCGGACCACGGCCGGGGCCACGAGCTCGTCGCGGCGGCCTGCTTCTACGCCGGGCTGCGCAACCGGGCGCCCGGGCTGGGGGCGGCGCACCGGCCGGCCGCCGTCTTCTCCTACATGCAGCACGACCTCTTCCCGCCGAGCTTCGTGGTCGACGTCACCGCCACCTGGGAGGCCAAGCTCGCCTCGATGCGCGCCTACCGCAGCCAGCTCCACGCCGCCGGGTCCGATCCGGCGGCGCCGGTCACCAAGGTGTCGACCCCCGAGTTCTGGCTCTCGATCGAGGGGCGGGCGCGCCACTTCGGGGAGCTGATCGGCGCCGCCTTCGGCGAGCCGTTCTGGAGCCGCAACCCGCTGGCCGTGGCCGACCCCATGACCCTGCTTCCCGGAGGCGTACGATGAGGATCGGCATCAGCTGCTATCCGACCTACGGCGGCTCGGGGATCGTGGCGACCGAGCTCGCCATGGCGCTCGCCGAGGGGGGGGACGAGGTGCACGTGATCAGCTACGCCCTCCCCTCGCGGCTGTCGTTCACCAATCCGCGGATCTTCTTCCACGAGGTGGTCACCCCCACCTATCCGCTGTTCGAGAACTACCCACCCTACTCGCTCGCGCTGTCGACCAAGATGGTCGAGGTGGCCCGCCACGCGCCGCTCGACGTCCTCCACACCCACTACGCCATCCCCAACGCCGTCTCGGCGGTGATGGCGCGCCAGATCGTGGCGCCGCAGCCGCTGCCGGTGGTGACCACCCTCCACGGCACCGACGTGACCCTGGTGGGGAACGACCCCAACTACCTCGAGACCACCCGCTGGGGGGTCTTGCAGAGCGACGCCGTCACCGCCGTCTCGGAGTCGCTGCGCCGCACCACGGTCGAGCAGCTCGACGTCCACAACGAGATCGAGGTGGTCCCCAACTTCATCGATCCCGCCCGCTTCGAGTCGGCGCGCGCCGGCCCCGGGGCGCGCCGCTGGGCGCGGCCGGGCGAGCGGCTGCTGGTCCACATCTCGAACTTCCGTCCGGTCAAGCGGGTGCTCGACGTCATCGGCACCTTCCAGCGGGTGCAGCAGAAGGTGCCGAGCCGGCTGATCCTGGTCGGCGACGGCCCGGAGCGCGGCAAGGTCGAGCAGTACTGCCGCGAGCACCGCATCTGCGGCGCGATCAGCTTCATCGGCAGCTTCCCCCTGGTCGAGGAGGTGCTGGTGGGGGCGGACCTCTTCCTGCTGCCGTCGGAGAGCGAGTCGTTCGGCCTCTCGGCGCTCGAGGCGATGGCCTGCGAGGTGCCGGTGGTGGCGAGCAACGCCGGCGGCCTCCCCGAGGTGGTGGCCGACGGCGAGACCGGCTACCTGCTGCCGGTCGGCGACGTGGAGGGGATGGCGGCGGCGGCCTTGAAGCTGCTCGGCGACGCCGGCCTCCACCGCCGCTTCGCCGCGGCGTCGCGGCGGCGGGCCGTCGAGGTGTTCAGCCAGGACAAGGTGGTGGCGCGCTACCGCGCGATCTACCAGCGCCTGACCGGCCTCCCCTGAAACCCCGAGGCCGATGGCCGCCTACACCGCTCCCGCCGGCCCATCGCGCGCCGAGATCCGCGAGAAGGGGTCGCGCTTCCTGGCGGTGATCGCCCCGGCGGCCGACGAGGCGGCGGCGAAGGCCCTCCTGGCGGCGCTCGCGAAGGAGCTGCCGGACGCCACCCACCACTGCTGGGCCTGGCGGCTCGGCTCGCCGCCCCGCGAGCGCAGCGCCGACGCCGGCGAGCCCGCGGGGACCGCCGGCATGCCGATCCTCCAGGTGCTGCGCGGCGCCGGCCTCTCGGACGCCATGGCGGTCGTCGCCCGCTGGTTCGGCGGCGTCAAGCTCGGCAAGGGGGGGCTCGCCCGCGCCTACGCCGGGGCGGTGCGCGAGGCGCTCGGCGGCCTCGCGGTGGTGGCGCGGGTGCCGACGGTGCAGCTCGCCCTCACCGTCCCCTACGAGCGGGTCGGCGCCGTCAAGCGCCTGCTGCGGCCCCCCGAGATCGAGCTCGCCGACGAGGAGTACGGCGTGGCGGCGCGGCTGCTGCTCGCCGTCCACGCCGAGCGGCTCGGGGCCCTGCGGGAGGCGCTCGCGGAGATGGGAGTGGTGTCCTCGCCCGTACCGGAGGCATCGATCCTCACGAAATGAAGCACGTTTCAAAGATCTTCACGCCACCCGCTTGCCTTGTCCGAGGGGGCGCCCTTGTATAGACTGGCGTCTAAAAGGTCCAGCCCGTAGCTATTTGAAAGGAGAGCTCTGCGATGAGTGAACCGAACGTTCCGCCGCCGCCGTCCTATACGCCGCCGCCGCCGCCCATCGGGACGCCGCCGGGGACGCCGAGCCCGAACCGCGGGATCATGCTCGTGCTCGCCTACCTGGGCATCCTGGCGGTGATCCCGCTGGTCACCGAGAAGAACGATCCCGAGGTGCAGTGGCACGCCAAGCACGGTCTGGTGCTGCTGGTCGCGGAGGTGATCCTGTTCTGCATCCTCGGGGTGCTCGTGCACATCCCCTTCCTGGGATGCCTGGCGGCTCTCGGCTTCCCGCTACTGGGGCTGGTCCTCATGCTCTTCCACATCTACCTGATCATCAAGGCCAACAACGGCCAGCGCGTCCTGATCCCGGGGATCAGCGAGTTCGCCGACCGCTTCTGATCGACATCTCTCTAGGGAGGAGGGGCCGTCTCTCCTCCCGCGCTGTCCCGACCCGGAGGAGCTCGATGGCCGTCGCAAACCCCGGTACTCCGCAGTCCGCCAGCACATCGGCGATCACCGCCCTGGTCTTCGGTCTCCTCGGGCTCACCTGCTGTCCGCTGCTCGGCCCGATCGCCTGGTTCCTCGGCTACCAGGAGGGGAAGGCGATCGCCGCGGGGCAGTCCCCGGCCGCGGGGGAAGGAATCGCCAAGGCGGGATTCATCCTGGGCATCCTCGGCACCATCTACATCGCGGGGATGGCGTTCTTCCTCTTCTTCTGGGGCGGTCTGGCGATGGTCCAAGCGATGTTCCACCACTAGGTCCGCCGTGGAGCTGCGCCTCGATGCCCGGACGTGGTGGCTCGCCGGCTTCGTCGGACTGGCCGGGCTCGCCGTCCTCCACGTCTGGGTGCCGTCGAACGATCCGGCCACGGCGATCTGCTTCTCCCGCCGCTTCTTCCACATCCCCTGCCCCGGCTGCGGCCTGACCCGCGCCTTCGCCCACCTCGCCAAGGGGGAGTGGGGGGCGGCCGTCACCCTGCACCCGTGCGCGCCCCTCCTCGCCGCCGAGGCGATCGTCGGCTGGCTCGCCTGGGGCGCGTCGCTCGTGGCCCGGCGCCCTCTCCGGCTGCCGGTCTCGACCGATGCCCTTCTCCTCGGCCACGCGGCGGGGCTCTGCGCCCTCTGGGTGGTGCGGGCGGCGATGGGGACTCTCCCCTGGTAGCTTCTCCTCCCTCCGCTCCTCGGCGCCGCCGTCGGCTCGCCGTCCTGGCGCTCGTGCTGCTGGCCGGGGTGGCGCTCGCCGCCGATTTCTCCCGCCCTCCCGAGGACCAGCTCTCGGCCCGCAGCCTGCTCGGCGCCATCCACCTCTACCAGGCGACGCTGTCGCCGCGGATGGGGAGCCTCGGCGTGCAGTGCCGCTTCAAGCCGACCTGCAGCCACTACGGCGAGGGGGCGATCCGCAAATACGGCGCCTGGAAGGGGAGCTGGAAGACGGCCTGGCGGATCGCCCGCTGCGGCCCATGGACGCCGCTGGGCACTATTGATCCTCCCTGACCGCGCTCCGCTTTGAAGCGGGGCCGGTTTGGCGTACTCTCCCCGGACCGCGAGGAGAGATTCATGGACCCGGAGACGATCGACTACGCACAGCTCGTCCAGGACGCCCTGCGGGACGCCGTGCGGCGGGTGCTGGAGCAGGTGGCCGAGCATGGGCTGCCGGGCGAGCACCACCTCTTCATCGGCTTCCGCACCGCCTATCCCGGGGTCGAGGTGCCGCGCTTCCTGCGCGACCAGTACCCGGAGGAGGTGACGATCATCCTCCAGCATCAGTTCTGGGGGCTGGAGGTCTCGCCCGAGGCCTTCTCGCTCCTGTTGAGCTTCGGCGGCTCGCGCCAGCGGGTGATGGTCCCCTTCGCGGCCCTCACCACCTTCGCCGACCCGTCGGTCGACTTCGGCCTCCGCTTCGACGCCAGGCTGCCCGGCGAGGCCGCCCCGGCCGGCGGCCCGCCGGAGCCCGAGCCCGCTCCACCGCCGGAGAGGCCGGCGCCGCGCGCCGACGGCGTGATCCCGTTCGATCCCTCGCGGCGGCGCTGAAATTCCGCCGCGCCCTCGCACGGTTCTGGAGGATGGACCATGCGAAAGATCAAGACCGAAGCCTTCCTCTCCGCCTTCCTGTGCGCCGTCGCTCTCGTCGGGCTCCTCGCCGTCGCCTGTGACCGCGGCGCCGACCGGACGCCGCCCCCGGCCACCCGGGTGGCGCAGAGCCAGGCCGCACCGGTACCCGCACCAGCGCCGCAGCCCCCGGCCAACGAGCTCCAGCCGCCGCCGCAGTCGGTGAGCGTGCCGCCGCCGGCCGCCCCGAGCCTCGCCGACCGCGAGCGCGACCTGGCCGCCCGCGCCGCCGCGCTCGATGCCCGCGAGCGCCGCTTGCGTGAGCAGGAACAGCCGAAGAAGAGCCCCGAGGCGCGGCGTCCGTCGCCGACGCCATCGCCGGCTCCCGCGCCACCTGCCGCGGCGGAGCCCGCCGCCCCGGCTCCCGAGCCCGCCATGGAGCCGGCTCCCGAGCCCGCGCCGCTCCCCGAGCCGGCGCCGCCGGTTCCGCCAACGCCGCCAAAAATGACCACGGTGACCGTCCCGGCCGGCACCTACCTCGCCGCCGAGCTGACCAGGACGCTGGCGAGCGACACCAGCAAGGTGGGCGAGACCTTCCGCGCCCGCATCGGCCAGGACGTGACGCAGGAGGACGGCCTGGTGGTCATCCCGGCCGGCTCCGAGGTGGTGGGCGAGGTGACCGCGGCGACGCCGGGAAAGAAGATCGGCGGCCAGGCGCGGCTCACCCTCAAGATCACCGACCTCGTGCTCCCCACGGGGAAGACGGTGCCGATCGACGCCACCATCGTCCAGGAGGGGAAGGGGAAGGGAGGGCGCGACGCCGCGACGATCGGCGGCGCGGCGGCGGGAGGGGCCGTCCTCGGCCGCCTCCTGGGCGGCGCGGACCGCGGCCGGGGCGGGGTGATCGGCGCCCTGGTCGGCGCCGCAGCCGGGGCGGTGATCGCTGCCCGCACCCCCGCCGAGCAGGTGGTGGTCCCTCAGGGGACGGCGCTCGGCCTGCGCCTCGATCAGCCGGTCGAGGTCCGCGTGATGGTCCCCGTAATAGTCGGCGGGGGCGGCGACGGCGGCGGGCACGGAGCGGGAACGGACGGGAATTGAAGGTTCCCGTCCCCAGGCCTGATGGAGCGGCGCGCAGATTTGCCCGGGCTGGAGCCCGGCAGGGAATCTCTGCCGGCTCCGCGGCCGTTACCCCCTCCATGACCGATCCCAGCGTTTCCTCGCCCCGCCGCCCCGCTCGCCAGGGGCTCTACGGCGGGCTCGTCTCTTCGAAGCGGCCGGGGGCGCAGGCCCCGCCGGCCGCCGCCGACGCGAAGCCCAAGAAACCGCTCAAGCTGCGCACCGTCCTCGACGACGCGCTCGACCTGGTGCGCGCCCGCAAGGGGCGGCTCGCCCTCGGCCTCGGCCTGATGGCGATCAACCGCATCTGCGGGCTCGTCCTCCCCTTGACCACCAAGTACCTGCTCGACGATGTGATCGTCAAGGAGCATCGCGAGATGCTGATGAAGCTGGTGGTGGTGGCCGGCGCCGCCACCCTGATCCAGGCGATCACCTCGTTCTCCCTCTCCCAGGTGCTCGGCAAGGCGGCCCAGCGCTCGATCACCGAGATGCGCCGCGGCGTGCAGAAGCACGTCGGCCGGCTGACCGTGGGCTACTTCGAGCAGACCAAGGCGGGCTCCCTCCTGTCGCGGGTGATGAACGACGCCGAGGGGATCCGCAACCTGGTGGGGACGGGGCTCGTGGAGGCGGTCGGCGGGATGGTGACCGCCGTCTTCGTGCTCGGCTTCCTGTTCTATTTCAATACCAAGCTGACCCTGATCGCCCTCGGCGTGCTGTCGCTCTTCGCCTTCATCATGCAGTACGCCTTCAAGACCCTGCGTCCGCTCTTCCGCGAGCGCTCGAAGATCAACGCCGAGATCTCGGGGCGGCTCACCGAGTCGTTCTCCGGGGTGCGGGTGGTCAAGGCCTACCAGGCGGAGCAGCGCGAGGCCCTGGTGTTCACCAAGGGGGCGCACCGCCTGTACCGCAACGTCGCCCAGACGTTGACCAGCTTCTCGGCGATCGGCGCCGCCTCGACCCTCCTGCTCGGGGTGATCAGCGTCTCGATCATGGCGATCGGCGCCAGCGACGTCCTCTCCCACAAGATGTCGATCGGCGGCTTCGTCACCTTCACCATCTACCTCGGCATGCTGGTCGGGCCGGTGATGCAGATGGTGAACATCGGCAGCCAGATCACCGAGGCGTTCGCCGGCCTCGAGCGCATCCGCGAGATCCGCAACGAGACTCCCGAAGACGAAGGCGAGGCGGCGCGCCAGCCGCTGCGCGAGGTCGACGGGCGGATCGAGTTCCAGGACGTCTGGTTCGAGTACAACCCGGAGCAGCCGGTGCTCAAGGGAATCTCGTTCACCGCCCTCCCCGGCACCTCGACGGCGCTGGTCGGGCCGTCCGGCTCGGGGAAGAGCACGCTGATCGGCCTGGTGGCCGCCTTCCACAAGCCGACCGCCGGCCGCATCCTGGTCGACGGCAAGGATCTCTCCGACCTCCGGCTGGCCGACTACCGCTCCCACCTCGCCGTCGTCTTCCAGGACAACTTCCTGTTCGACGGCACGGTGCGCGAGAACATCGCCTACGCCCGCCCGCACGCCACCGACGAGGAGGTGCTGCGCGCGGCCCGCATCGCCCGCTGCGACGACTTCGTGGCCAAGCTGCCGCTCGACTACGACACCATCGTCGGCGAGCGCGGGGTCAAGCTCTCGGGGGGCGAGCGCCAGCGGGTGGCGATCGCGCGGGCGATCCTGGCCGATCCCCGCATCCTGATCCTCGACGAGGCGACCTCGTCGCTCGACAGCGAGAGCGAGGCGCTGATCCAGGAGGGGCTGGCGGAGCTGATGAAGGGGCGGACGACGTTCGTCATCGCCCACCGGCTGTCGACCATCCGGCAGGCCGACACGATCCTGGTGCTGGAGGACGGCATGATCCTCGAGCGCGGCCGCCACGAGGAGCTGCTGGCGCTCAAGGGGCGCTACAACGCCCTCTACACCCGGCAGTACAACTTCGAGTCGAACCTCTTCCGCAACCCCGGCGAGGCCGCCCCGGAGGAGCCGGAGAAGGTGCCGGCGCTCGCCGCCGACGCCGCGGTCGGCGCGGGGCGGGCGCCTCTGCTCCCGGTCTGAAACGACACCGCGGGTCCGCGGGGCTCAGCTCTTGGTGCGCCCCTCGGACTTGCGGTGCTTGTTCACCGTGCGGGCGGCGATCTCCTTGGCCCGCCCGGTCGACTTCCCCTCTTTCTTCTCACTCGCCTGAATGTGCTTGTACTGGCGCTCGTCCTTGCTGCTCCAGGATTTCGGCATGACGCAATCCTCCGTTTTCCTGTCGTTGCCGGCCGCGAACCCTCTCGCGGCCTGAACTGAGAAAAAGCAAGGATTGAGCCAGTTCAGCGGATCAGCTGCCGGAAGCTCTGCGTCCGCTTGAGCTGCATCGGCTTGTCGCGGCTGCCGAGGTCGCTCTCGTGGCCGGAGAGGTCGGTCGCCACCACGTAGAAGTCGACCGTGCCGTTCTGGTGGAAGCTCGGCGGGATGGCCACCGTGTAGTAGCCGGTGCGGGTCTTCTCGAGCGGCATGTCGCGGAACTTCCCCCCCTCGGGGCGGGCGTAGAGCTTGACCTCCTTGACCTCGTAGTCGTCGGTGGCGCGGAAGCTCAGGTTCACTACCGTGCCGCGGTCGTAGGCGAGGTCGAAACCGTCGCGCAGCACGAGCTGCGGCGGCTGCTTGTCGAGGCGGGCGAGCTGCTCCTCGAGGCGCGCGCGGGCCTCGGCGAAGCGCGGCGCGAGGTGCGGCGTGGGCTCGACCCCGTTGAGCTTCTGCAGGCCGTCCCACGGCTTCTTGTAGCGCTCGAGGGCGGGGAGGGTGGCGAGGAGCGCCTCCTGGCGCTGCTCGTCCTGCTGGTAGCGCTGATAGCGGGCGGCGCGCTCCCGGATCCCCGCCCGCTCGGGCCAGGTGCGCTCGACCGGCGCGATCCGCGCCACCGCCTCGGCATACTTCCCCTCGCGCACCAGCCCCTCGGCCTCCTTCTCGATCTCACCGGCGGCGTGGCCGCGCAGGTCGTCCGGATCGCTCAGCTTGTTCGCCTTGGGGAGCAGGCTGGCGAGCGCGGCGAAGCGCTCGAGCGCCCGCACGGGATCGTTCCCCGCTGCCGCCGCGCGCGCCTGGGAGTAGGCGTCGAGAATCCCCTTCGCCTTGTCGTAGGAGGCGCGGACGTCCGGCGCCATCGCCGCTCCCTGACCCGCGCCGGCCTCGACGGCGGTCTCGAGGACCTCGAGATCCCCCGTCTTCAGGCCGCTTGCGAGGTCGGCGGGGAGGCGTTCGAGGGCGGCGAGCGCCAGGTTCTGCTGGATAGCGGCGAGCGTCCGGCACCCGTCGGGGGAGAGCAACCCCTGCTCGCCCCAGGGGATCGAGCGCAGCACCCGGTGGGCCTCGAGGTCCTTCCCCTCGGCGAGCAGGAGCTTCGCCTCGGCCAGCTTGTCGGCGGGAGGCCGGGAGTACGGCTGCGGCAGCGCCTCGCCCGCCGGCGCCTGCACCACGACCGCCTCGCCCCGCCCCCGCCGCAGCAGCCAGAAGCCGGCCAGGCCGGCGATCACCACCACGCCGGCGACCGCGCCGAGCACGGCCGGCTTGCGCAGCATTCCGAGCGGTCCCAGCGGCGACGCGCCGCCTCCCCTGGCGGCGGCGACCGGATGGCGCCCCGACTGCGCGGCTGCGGCCCCGGCGGCTCCCGCGGCGCCGGCCGTCTGGATCGGCTGCGGCCCCGTCTTCTTCTGGAAGGGGACGACCTTGGCCCCGCCTTTCGGGCCTGGCCCGATCGGGCGCCGCGGCGGGTCCGGCACGTTGAGCAGAGCGTTCAGGATCTCGTCGTCCACCGCGGAGAGCTGGTCGCCGCCGGTCTCCGGGGGCGGCGGGCTCGGCGGCGCCGCCAGGGGCGGGAGATCCGGCAGCGACGGGAGCCCCGCCAGGGCCTCCGGCGGGGCGAGCGCCGGCGCCGCGGTCGACAGCGCCGGTCCGGGCTGCGGCGCGGTCGCGGGAGACCAGGCGGCCGGCGCCTCGAATGGGGGGGCGCTGGCGGCGGGAGCCGCGGCGGGAGGCGCCGGGGGAGCCATGAACGGCGGCGGCGAGGGGAGGACCGGCGCGGGCGGTGGCGCGAACGTCTCGCGGAGCGGTGCCGGCGGAAGCGGGGCGGCGGCCACCGGGGCCACCGCGGGTGCGCCGGTCGCCAGGCGCAGGGCCTCGCGGAACTCCGCCAGCGACGGGCGCTCCTCCGGGCGCCGGCGCAGCGAGCGCTCGAGCGCCACCCGCAGCGCCTCGTCGTTCTCCAGCTCGAAGCTGACCCCGAGCGGCAGCTGCACGACGGGGGAGTCGCCGAATCCCACGGTCGCCCCCAGGCCGAGGCAGGTGATCACGGCGAGCGAATAGAGGTCGGCCCGGCCGTCCGGCGGCACGGCGCCGCCGGCCGCCAGCTCGGGGGCCTGGAAGCGGGAGTTCTCCCCCGGGCTCGCCGCCGCCGCCTCGGCCCCAAGGGGGCGGAAGACGGCGGTGCCGAGGCCGAGGACCTTCACCTGCTCGCCCCCGCCGGCGACCCCCGTCTCGTCCTCCGCCATCACCAGGAGGTTGTCGGGGGAGAGGTTGAGATGGGCGAGTCCCTCGGCGGCGAGCGCCTCGAGGGCGTCGAGCGCGTGGCCCATGCGGGCCAGGGTGCGGGTGGGGGAGGCGGTGCCGAGGGTATCGAGCCCCTTGCCCTCGAGCGGCTCCATCACCAGGAAGGCGCTGCCGTCCGTGGTGAAGCCGTCGTCGAACACGGCGGGGAGGCTGGGCACCGCGAGCCGCGACAGCGCCGCGGCCAGCCTGGCGAACTCCGGCGCGGCGGCCACCAGCCGCGGCGGGGACGACACGGTGATCAGCTTCACCACCACGGGGCGCCCCGACTTCGAATCGACCGCCCGGAGGACCGTCCCGAAGCGGTTCGACTTCAGGATCTTCTCGAGCTGATAACGGTCGGTGAGCTCACGGAACTGCATCGCCACGATCCCTCCTCCAGGATCGGCCGCACACGCGCATCCACTGTGCACTTCTGAGCCGAGTCGGTTATTATAGATGACTCGCAATGAAAAGCGATCGCGAATGAATGCTGTCACAAAGAAGGTCTGCTCGATGAAGCCCCCGCTGAAGTCCCTCCGCCCCCTGGGCGTCCTCGTCCTCCTGTCCGTCCTGTTCTTCCAGGCGCGCGGCGCCGCGGCGGACCCCGCATCGTTCGGCGTCAACATCCACGCGCCGCAAGGGGCCGAGCTCGCCGCCCAGCTCGACCGGGTGAAGGCCGCCGGCCTCGGCTGGGTGCGGATCGACTTCATCTGGGCGGTGATCGAGCCGCGCAAGGGGGCCTACAACTGGCACCTCTACGACGCGCTCGCCGCCGCCGCCCGCGCCCGCGGCCTGCAGATCTACGCCACCATCGCCTACACCCCGGCCTGGGCGACCGACGGCCCGGAGCTCACCGGCGTGCCGCGCAACCCGGACGACTGGCGGCGCGTCTGCCAGCGGGCGGCGATGCGTTACCGCGGCAAGATCACCTACTGGGGGATGTGGAACGAGCCCAACCTGCCGCAGTTCTGGGCCGGGAGCCGCGACCAGTACATCGACGTCATCCTGAAGACCGGCGCCGACGCCATCCACGCCGGCAACCGGGCCGCCAAGGTCGGCGGCCCCGACCTCGCCCACCTGGTCTCCGGCGACTCCAACTGGTACGACTGGCTGCGCGAGTCGCTCCTCGAGGCGGGGGACCGGCTCGACTTCATCACCCACCACATCTACGACTCGAGCGGCAACCGGAGCGTCACCTCGAAGCTCGAGGCGAGCACGCTGTTCGGCGGCCACCCCGCGCTCTGGGGGCTCGTCCCCCCCTCGGTCGAGGAGGTCCTCGAGAGCACCGGCTGGACGGGGAAGCCCGTCTGGCTCACCGAGACAGGCTGGGAGTCGTCGCGGGTGGGGGAGTCGCGGCAGGCGAGCTACTACTCGGGGCTGCTCAGCGACTGGTTCACCGGCCGCTCCGGGCGCAGCTGGCTCACCAAGGTCTTCTTCTACGAGCTCAAGGACAGCGCCGATCCCGGCAGCTCGACCTGGGGGATCCTCCGTCCGGACGGCTCCCCCAAGCCGGCCTACTACGCCTACCAGGCGTTTGCGGATAGCCACTGAAGCGGGAGCCCGACCGGATACCGGTAAAGGATCTCGCAGGGAGCTTTTTTCCTCCCCCGGAGGGGGAGGTCAGGAGGGGGTTCGCAACCTGCCAACCAAGGAAGCGCCTCAGACTCCGGAACACCCCCTCCTGGCCTCCCCCGAGTACAGGGGAGGAAAAAGGCTCCTGGATCGTAGGTTGGGCACGAGAGGGCGGCATGCCGCCCAGCGGCAACCAGGACACTCCCCGCCCCCTCTCCGGTTTTCTCCGGACCTGTGATACCGTCCCCCGGATCTTCACGGTCGGTCCCGGGTCGGCGTGCTCCTGTCCTCGCAGGCGTGGCGCGGACCGCCGGGTAGAGTCCTGAAGAGTCCCAAGATCCCGTCAGCGCGATACGGATTCGGCCCGGCCGCCGGGCGGAACGTCACCGGCTCGCGCTGTGAGTTTATTGGCAAGCCTTAAGGCTTTGGAGGAACTATGCCCCTTACCGCAACCCTCGCCCGGATCGGCCAGTCCCTGAGACGGCTGCCGTTCCTCGGGCTGATGGCGCTGTTCGCCATCCTGACCGCCACGCCCGCCTCCGCCAGCGAGGCCGACCTCGTCCTGCCGGACCTGTCGAACCCCAACATCACCTTCTTCGGCATGACCGGTCACAACCTGCTGATGATCGGCCTCGGCGTCTGCGTCCTCGGGCTGCTCTTCGGGCTGGTGATGTACACGCAGCTCAAGAACATGCCGGTCCATCGCTCGATGCGCGAGATCTCCGAGCTGATCTTCGTGACCTGCAAGACGTACCTCACCACGCAGGGCAAGTTCATCCTCCTGCTCGAGCTGTTCATCGGCATCGTGATGTTCGTCTACTTCTACACCCTGCGCGGTTACGACCTCGCCAAGGTGATCACCATCCTGATCTTCAGCCTGATCGGCATCGCCGGCAGCTACGGCGTCGCCTGGTTCGGCATCCGGATCAATACCTTCGCCAACTCGCGCTCGGCCTTCGCCAGCCTCCGCGGCAAGCCCTTCCCGACCTACGCGATCCCGCTCAAGTCGGGGATCTCGATCGGCATGCTGCTGATCAGCGTCGAGCTGCTGATGATGCTCGGCATCCTCCTCTTCGTGCCGCGCGACTACGCCGGCCCCTGCTTCATCGGCTTCGCCATCGGCGAGTCGCTGGGCGCGGCGGCCCTGCGCATCGCCGGCGGCATCTTCACCAAGATCGCCGACATCGGCTCCGACCTGATGAAGATCGTCTTCAACATCAAGGAGGACGACGTCAGAAACCCCGGCGTGATCGCCGACTGCGTGGGCGACAACGCGGGCGACTCGGTCGGCCCGACGGCGGACGGCTTCGAGACCTACGGCGTCACCGGCGTCGCGCTGATCACCTTCATCCTGCTGGCGGTGAACCAGGCGGTGGCCGGCCCCGACTTCCAGACCATCCAGACCCAGCTCCTGGTCTGGATCTTCGCCATGCGCGTGATGATGATCGTCACCAGCGCCGTCTCCTACTTCATCAACGAGTCGGTCGCCAAGGCCCGCTACGGCAACGCCGACACGATGAACTTCGAGGCGCCGCTGACCTCGCTGGTCTGGCTGACCTCGGTGCTCTCGGTCGTCGTCACCTACGGCGCCTCCTACCTGCTGATCCCGCACCTGAACGGCGACGACACCTTGTGGTGGAAGCTGTCGACGATCATCTCCTGCGGCACCCTCGCCGGCGCGCTGATCCCCGAGCTGGTCAAGGTCTTCACCTCGACCGAGTCGGCCCACGTCAAGGAGGTCGTCACCGCCTCCCGCGAGGGCGGCGCCTCGCTCAACATCCTCGCCGGCCTGATCGCGGGCAACTACAGCGCCTACTGGCTCGGCCTCACCATCGTGGCCCTGATGGGCGCCGGCTACGGCGTCAGCACGACGCTGCCGGGCAACCTGATGATCGCCCCCGCCGTCTTCGCCTTCGGCCTGGTGGCCTTCGGCTTCCTCGGCATGGGCCCGGTGACGATCGCCGTCGACTCCTACGGCCCGGTGACCGACAACGCGCAGTCGGTCTTCGAGCTGTCGACCATCGAGACGCTCCCCAACATCAAGGCCGAGATCAAGAAGGAGTTCGGCTTCGAGCCCGACTTCGAGATCGCCAAGCACCACCTGGAGGCCAACGACGGCGCCGGCAACACCTTCAAGGCGACCGCCAAGCCGGTGCTCATCGGCACCGCCGTGGTCGGCGCCACGACGCTGATCTTCTCGATCATCGTGGTGCTCACCCACGGCCTGCAGCCGGAGTACCTGCCGAACCTGTCGCTGCTCCACCCGCCGTTCCTGCTCGGGCTGATCACCGGCGGCGCCATCATCTACTGGTTCAGCGGCGCCTCCTGCCAGGCGGTGTCGACCGGCGCCTACCGTGCCGTCGAGTTCATCAAGCAGAACATCCGCCTCGACGCCGGCTCGCAGAAGGCCTCGATCGAGGACAGCAAGAAGGTGGTCGGCATCTGCACCACCTACGCCCAGAAGGGGATGTTCAACATCTTCCTGACCGTCTTCTTCAGCACGCTCGCCTTCGCGTGCCTCGAGCCGTACTTCTTCATCGGCTACCTGATCTCGATCGCCATCTTCGGCCTCTACCAGGCGATCTTCATGGCCAACGCCGGCGGCGCCTGGGACAACGCGAAGAAGATCGTCGAGGTCGAGCTGAAGGAGAAGGGGACGCCGCTCCACGAGGCGACCGTGGTCGGCGACACCGTCGGCGACCCGTTCAAGGACACCTCGTCGGTGGCGATGAACCCGGTCATCAAGTTCACCACCCTCTTCGGCCTCCTCGCCGTCGAGCTGGCGGTCGAGATGGCGACGACGACGCGCCTCGTGCTCTCCGGCGTCTTCCTGGTGCTCTCGATGGTCTTCGTCTGGCGGTCGTTCTACGGCATGCGGATTCCCACCGAGCCCGCCGCCGCCCGCGCCAAGCACTGAGCCTGGCCGGACCGGAACGCAGAAAGGGCGTCGCCTTCGCGGGCGGCGCCCTTTTTCTTTGTCTGGCGGGGGCGGGGAGCCCCTCAGCTCTCCGCCGGGAGGCCGACCAATTCCATCAGCTTGAGCGCGTTGACCGTCGTCGCGACTCCCGGCCGCATCACGTAGTCGAAGGTCATCGGCTGGTCGCCCCCCGGATGGAGGGTCTCGCGGAAGTGGACGGGGATGCAGACCGCCGCCAGCTCCGGCACCTCGGCGAGCTGGAGGTCGTGCGTGGAGACGGCGCCAAGCGCGCCGTGGCGCAGGAGATGGAGCACCACCCGCCGCACCGCTACCTGCCGCTCGTAGCTGTTGGTCCCCCGCAGCACCTCGTCGAGCAGGTAGAGGACCGGCCGGCCGGTGCCCGCAGTGTCTGCCGAATGGTCCGCCGCGGCGACGATCTTCTGGATGCGTTGCAGCTCCGCCATAAAGAACGAGACTCCCTCGGCGAGCGAGTCCTCGACCAGGATGCTGGTGGCGAGCGTCACGGGGGGCATGCGGAGCGCCGTGGCGCAGACCGGCCCCCCCGCCTGCGCCAGCACGGCGTTGATGCCGATCGCGCGCAGCAGCGTGCTCTTCCCCGACATGTTGGAGCCAGTCACCAGCAGGAACGTCCCGGCCGGGCCGACCTCGACGTCGTTCGTCCGCCGCTGGCCGTCGGCGATCAGCGGATGGCCGAGCGCCTGCGCGGCGAAGCGGTCGACGCCCGTGTGCACCTCGGGGAAGCACCAGTCCGGCTGCTCGAACTTGGGGGTCGCGAGGGCGGCGAGCGCCTCGAAGCGGCCGAGCGCCGCGAGCCAGCCGCGCACCGCCGGTCCGGCGTCGCGCTGCCATTTCTCCAGCAGCAGAAGGGCGTGGAAGTCCCAGAGCAGGATCGATTGCAGCGGCAGGTGGAGATAGGCGGAGTGGCGGACGTCCGAGAGGTCGATCCGGCGGCGCAGGAGGTCCATCCAGGCGTGCGCCGGCCGGTCGCGCGGTGAGAGCTCCGCCACGATCCGCCGCAGCTCGCCGGAGGCGTAGGGGTGCCCCACCACCGTCTCCAGCGCTTCCGCGTAGCGCTGGAAATCCCCCTCGCGCGCCTCCACCCGGTCGAAGGTGCCGAACGTCCGCTTGCCGAGGAGATAGCCGGTCGAGAGATTGATCGTCGCCAGCAGGAGGAACGGCGCCGCCGGCACGCCGGGGGCGAAGGCCGCGAGGCCGGCGAGCGGGGTGAGCAGGGTGAGGAGGCGGAAGAGCCAGATCAGCCCCGGCCGCCGGAGGAGCCACGGCTCCCCCTCGGCCCAAGCGAGGAAGGGCTCGATGTCGAGCCGCGCCGTCTCCATCGGCCGGGTGCGTACCTCGAGCTGCTGGCGCAGATCGATCTCGGGAGCCAGCTCGGCCACCGCCTCCTGCCGCCGCAGGATCTCGTCAGGCGTCGCCGGATGGAGCAGCCAGTCGGCGAGCGCGCTCTTCCCCGGCGGCGAGTGCACCGTGCCGAGCAGCTGGGCGAGCGAGGAGCGGCCGAACAGGTTGAGGTCGCGGGCGATCGGCCGCTCGGCGTCGTCCGGCTCCGGCAGCGTGGGGATGGCCAGGGCCGAGGAGTCGCGGGCGAGCCGCAGCAGTCCCTCCGCGTTGATCGTCCGCAGCTCCCCCTCCCGCCGCTGCCGCTTGATCACCCGATCGTGGTATGGCAGCACCCAGAAGAAGGCGACCAGCCAGAACCCCGCCCCCGCCCACCATTGCCATCCCGGAGTTCCCCCCTGGGCCAGGATCACCCCCAGGCAGGCCGCGAAACCCAGGAACAGGGCGCCACGGAACAGAGAGAACCGGAACGAGATCGAGGCGAGGCGCCGCTCCGCGGCCGTGAAGGTGTCGCGGCGTTGGGCGTAGAGGGCGGCGGGGGAGGAGGGTGCGGGCATCAGGGAACCATATCCCGATCCCCTTGTTCCTCATTCCCGAATCGGCCAAACTGATGGTCCTTGGAGAACGCTCATGGCCACGCTCACGATCGATAACTTTCCCGAAGATCTCTACAACCGGCTCAAGCACCAAGCTGAACGAGAGCATCGTTCAGTGGCCCAGCAGGTCATCCGCACTCTCGACAGCAATGTGGATCAGATAAGGAATCTGTCGATTATGGGCTTGAGAGGGCTGGGTAAGGAGCTGTGGGAAGGGATTGACGCCGCCGAATACATCCGGGAAGAACGGGATTCCTGGGAATCCTGAGGGGTCTTTCGGCGGGCGATCATAAGGCCTTCAAGAACTCATCGAGAGTCACGCCGGCCTGCTTGAGGACCCCACGAAGTGTCCCGTGTGCCAGCTCTCGGTGAAGAGGCACCGAGCAACCCACAGCGCCGGATTCCAATTCTTTTTTCAGCACAACATGGCTGCCCCGCTGGCGCGCCACCCGGAATCCCAGGCGGCCCAAGGCGCGGATGACATCGTCTCCCGAGACGCTAGGCTGCCGTACCAACGGCGACCTCAAACGTCGTCAGGAGCGACCGGTCGCCTTCTGGTAGAGGAAATTCTTCCAGGAACAGCTCCGTGGCTTCCTTGAGATTCGCGACCGCTTCGCTCAGCGACGATCCTTGGCTGACCGTGCCGACCTCGGGGCATTCAGCGACGTAAAGGTCGCCTTCTTGGTGGAGGATTGCGGTGAAGGTTCTCTGTTTCGTCATCTCGGCCTCTCCTTTACGATAACAGACACCCTGCTTCTCCCCTCACTCCACTGTCACACTCTTCGCCAGATTCCGTGGCTGGTCGACGTCCGCGCCGCGCCGGACGCCGATGAAGTAGGCGAGGAGCTGGAGGGGGACGACGTTGACGATGGGTTGCAGGCGTGGGGAGACGGAGGGGACCTCGATGACCTCGTCGGCGATGCCGCCGAGCTCTTCGGGGTCGCGGTCGGTCAGGGCGATCACGATGCCGTCGCGGGCCTTGACCTCCTGCATGTTGCTCTTCGTCTTCTCGGCGAGCTGATCGCCGGTGGCGATCGCCACCACCGGCAGGTTCTCGTCGATCAGGGCGATCGGCCCGTGCTTCATCTCGCCGGCGGGATACCCCTCGGCGTGGATGTAGGAGATCTCCTTGAGCTTGAGCGCCCCCTCGAGGGCGATCGGGTAGTTGATCCCCCGCCCGAGATAGAGGAAGTTCTGCGCCCGCTGGTACTTGCGGGCCAGCTCGTCCATGTGCGCCTCCTGGCGGCGGATCACCTCGTCGACCGCCTGCGGCAGGCGGGTCAGCTCGTCGAGGTAGTGCGGCTCGAGCTTGCCCATCCGGCACTGGCGCAGGTACAGGGCGAGCAGGTAGAAGGCGACGAGCTGGGTGGTGAACGCCTTGGTCGAGGCGACGCCGATCTCGGGGCCGGCGTGGGTGTAGATCACCCCGTCGCTGATCCGCGTCGCCTGGCTCCCCACCACGTTGCAGATCGAGAACAGGCGCGCGCCGCGGTCGCGGGCGGCCTCCATGGCCGACAGGGTGTCCGCCGTCTCGCCGGACTGCGAGACGCCGACCGCCAGCACGCGGTCCGAGACGATCGGGTCGCGGTAGCGGTACTCGGAGCCGTAGTCGACCTCGACCGGCAGGCGGGCGATCTCCTCGATCAGGAAGCGGCCGACGAGGGCCGCGTGCCACGAGGTGCCGCAGGCGAGGAGGTGGAGGCGCTCGATCGACTCGACCTCCGCGCGGGAGATCTTCACCGTGTCGAAGTGGACCTCGGCGCGCTCGAAGTCGACGCGCCCCGCGAAGGTCTCCTGCACGACCTGCGGCTGCTCGTGGATCTCCTTGAGCATGAAGTGCTTGTAGCCACCCTTCTCGGCCTGGATGGGGTCCCAGTTGAGGCGCTGGACGGGACGCTTCACCGGGTGCCCCGCACGGTCCTGGATCTCGACGCCGGCCGGGGTGAGGCGGCCGATGTCGCCGTTCTCGAGGAAGATCACGTCCTTGGTATAGGCGAGGAGGGCCGCCGGGTCGGAGGCGAGGAACTGCTCGTCCTTGGCGAGGCCGATGACGAGAGGCGGCCCCTGGCGGGCGGCGACGATCTCCTGCCCCTCCGTCTCGGTGCTGACCACGGCGAAGGCGTACATCCCCTCGAGCTCCTTGACGGCGCGGGCGACGGCGGCCCGCAGGTCCCCCTCGAGGTAGGAGGAGATGAGGTTCGCCACCACCTCGGTGTCGGTGTCGGAGGTGAAGGTCCAGCCGGCGGCGAGCAGCCGCTTCTTGAGCGGCAGGAAGTTCTCGATGATGCCGTTGTGGATCAGCGCCAGGCGCCGGCGCGAGTCGAGCATCGGATGGGCGTTGCGCTCGCTCGGCGGACCGTGGGTAGCCCAGCGGGTGTGGCCGAGGCCGTAGTGCCCGGCGAGCGGCTGCTGCTCGAGCTTTTCCTTGAGCCGGTCGAGCTTCCCCTCGGCCTTGACGGTCTGGAACTCGCCGTCCTCGACCGCCACCACGCCGGCCGAGTCGTAGCCGCGGTACTCCAGGCGCCGCAGGCCGTCCATCAGCACGGGGATGACCTCCCGCTCTCCAACGTATCCGACGATTCCGCACATGGTGGCTACTCGTCCCCTTTCTTCGGGCCCTTCCGGCGGAGGCCGCCGGCCCATCCTTCCATGTTCTTCTGTCGCACCCGCCCCACCGCCAGGGCGCCGTCGGGAACGTTCTTGGTGATGATCGATCCGGCCCCGGTGGTGGCGCCCGCGCCCACCGTCACCGGCGCCACCAGCATGGTGTCGCTGCCGATGAAGGCGCCGGCGCCGATGGTGGTCGGGTGCTTGCTCACCCCGTCGTAGTTGCAGGTGACGACCCCGGCCCCGAGGTTCGCCCCGTCGCCCACCGTGGCGTCCCCGACGTAGGCGAGATGGTTGGCTTTCGACCCCTCGCCGAGCACGGAGTTCTTCACCTCGACGAAGTTCCCTACCCGCGCGCCGCGCCGCAGCCGGGCGGCCGGCCGCAGGCGGGCGAACGGTCCCACGCGGCAGGCGTCCCCCACCTCGGCGCCTTCCAGAACGCTGTAGGGGGCGATGTTTGTTCCGTCGCCGACGGTCGAGTCCTGGAGCCAGGCCCCCTGGTGGATCACGCAGTCGCGGCCGACGGCCGTCCTCCCCAGCAGGGAGACGCCGGGGTGAATCACCGTGTCCTCGCCGACCGCGACGCCGGGCTCGATCACCGTCCGCTCCGGCTCGAGGATCGTCACCCCAGCCTTCATCAGCGCGACGAGGTGGCGGCCGATCAGCAGCCGGTGGACGCGGGCGAGCTCGGTGCGGTCGTTGACCCCCAGCGCCTCGTCGGGATCGGGGAGGGAGATCAGGCGCACGGGGTGCCCGTCGGCCGCCCCTTGAGTCACCGCGTCGGTGAGGTAGAGCTCCCCCTGCGAGTTGTCGGTCTTCAGGCGGCGGAGGTAGTCGAAGACGTCGGGCGCCGGCAGGGCGTAGATGCCGGCGTTGATGGTCTGCACGGCGAGCTCCGCGGGCGTGGCGTCGCGGGCCTCGACGATCCGCTGGAAGACGCCGGCCTCGTCGACCAGCACCCGGCCGAGCGAGCCGGGCTCGGCGAGCTCGGCGACCGCCATCGCCCCCCAACCGCTCTCGGCCTCGGTGGCCAGCCGGTCGATCGTGGAAGGCTGGAGGAGGGGGACGTCCCCCGAGAGGACGAGCAGGGTCGCCGCGCCGGCGACCTCCGCCTCGGCCTGGGCCAGGGCGTGGCCGGTCCCCCGCTGCTCGGCCTGGAGCACCCAGACCAGGTCGTCGCCGGGAATCTCCTCGCGGACCCGCTCGGCGCCGTGGCCGACGACGATCAGGATGCGGCCGCAGCCGGCGGCGCGCGCGGCGTCCACCACCCACTGGAGGAGGGGGCGGCCGGCGGCGCGGTGGAGCACCTTGGGGAGGGCGGACTTCATGCGCGTCCCCTTGCCGGCGGCGAGGATCACGGCGACGCGGGGACGGGGGGTAGTCATCGTGAAATCTCCAAGCTCGGCCGGTTCTTCGTTCCTCCTCCGAGGGGAGGGGGAGGGTTGGCTCGGGGGAGGTTAGGAGGGGGCGCCCCAGTTGCCGGCCCGCTTCCTTGTCCGGTACGTTGCGAACCCCCTCCTGACCTCCCCCGAGTACGGGGGAGGAAAAAAACAGCCGCCATACTAGCCTTCAGCCGTACGCCCCGCCACTCCGGTCAGCGCCAGCACCGCCGCGGCGAGCTTCGCGGAGTCGTGGCGGATCAGGTCGCCGTCGGCGGCCAGGAGGTCGGCCTGGTGGATCACGGCGCCCAGCGCTTCGAGGGCGGCGCGGTCGACCGTCACCGGCTCCGAGCCGGTCTCGGCGTAGTGCGCGATCAGCCCTTCCGGGATCGGGGTCGAGTTGACCAGCACGGCGTCGACGATCCCGCCCCCGGCGTGCTTGACCAGCGCCCGCAGATGGTCGGCGCCCATCATGCCGTCCGTCTCACCGGGCTGGGTCATCAGGTTGAGCAGCAGCACCACCGGCGCCTTCGCCTTGGCGAGCGCCTGGCGGATGCCGGGGATCAGCAGGTTGGGGAGGATCGAGGTGTAGAGCGACCCCGGGCCGAGGAGGATCAGGTCCGCCTCCTCGAGCGCCGCGACGGCCGGCGGGAAGGCCGGCGGGTTGGCGGCGTCGAGCTCGAGCGAGGCCAGCTCCTCCCCCGACAGCCCCACCGCCGACTCTCCCTCGTAGACGCGCCCCGAGACGCCGCGCCCGCGCAGGCGCACGTCGGTCAGCGTCGCCGGGAAGATCTTGCCGCGCACCTGGAGCACCGACTCGGCGGTGAGGATCGCCTGGTGGAAGTCCCCCGTGATGCCGGTGAGCGCGGTCAGGAAGAGGTTGCCGAAGGAGTGGCCGAGCAGGCCGCCACCGTTCGGGAAGCGGTACTGGAAGAGGCGGGTCAGCAGGTCCTCGTCCGGGGCGAGGGCGGCGATGCAGTTGCGGATGTCCCCCGGCGGCAGCACGCCGAACTCGCGCCGCAGCCGCCCGGAGGAGCCGCCGTCGTCGGTGACGGTCACCACGCCGGTGAGCTGGCGCAGCCGGGGGGTGCCGACGTGGTGCTTGAGGCCGCGCAGGAGGGCCGAGAGGCCGGTGCCGCCGCCGATGGCGACCAGCGCGCGGCCGGCTTCAGAGGCCAAAGAGGGCGCGCTGCTGGTCGCGGTTCTTGCGGAGCTCGGCGAAATCGGGGTCGTGAAAGGCATGAATGCGATTCTTGGGGTTCAGCTCGATCGCTTTGGTGAGCGCCTGCACCGCCTCGTCCAGCCGATCCTCGGCGGCGTGGATCGAAGCCGTCAGGTAGGCGAAGCGCTCGTCTTTCTGGTCCCGTCCCCCCTTGCGGCTCATCTCGAGGGCACCCGCGAGGTTGCCGCGGTTTTTCTCGTAGACGGCGAGGAGGTAGGGGTCCGCTTCGGCCGCCTCCTGCGCCGGCTTCCCCTCGCCGGCCCCCACCTTCTGCCGGCTGACCTGCAGGAACTGGCGAGCCTTGTCCTTCACCTCCGGCCGGTCGCTGGTTTCGACCGCCTGCTCGAAGAGCGCGACGGCCTTCTTCCAGTCCTTGGCCTGGAGCGCCGCAAGCCCCGCGGTCAGGGCATCGAGGGACGGGTCGTCGCCGAGGGCGGCGAGCTTCTTCGGCGCCGGAGCGCCGGCCGGGGGTGCTGCGTTCTTGTCCGCGGTCTTGGTCGGGGTCTTGGGCTTGGCGGCCTTGGCCATGGCTCCCTCTCGCTAGCGTTTCTTGAGCTCGATGAGGATCTGCTTGGCGACCGATTTCAGGGTGTCGAAAACTCCCACCCCGGTCGTCGCCACCGCTTCGAACGTCGGCTCCCGCTTGTAATTGAGCGTGCGGTACATTTCGTCGACCGCCGCGACGCCGGGCAGGTCCCGCTTGTTGAACTGCAGGGCGTAGGGGACCGTCGCCAGGTCGAACCCGTGCTCTTTCAGATTCTGTTCCAGGTTGCGGATCGACTCGATGTTCGCCTCCATCCGCTCCTCCTGGCTGTCGGCGACGAAGATGACGCCGTCGACCCCCTTGAGGATCAGCTTGCGGCTGGCGTCGTAGAACACCTGGCCGGGCACGGTGTAGAGATGGAAGCGGGTGGTGAAGCCGCGGATGCTCCCGAGGTCGAGCGGGAGGAAGTCGAAGAAGAGCGTGCGGTCGGCCTCGGTGGCCAGCGAGATCATCTTCCCCTTCGACTCCGGGGCGGTCTTGTTGTAGATGTACTGCAGGTTGGTCGTCTTCCCACACAGGCCGGGGCCGTAGTAGACGATCTTGCAGTTGATCTCCTTGCTGGCGTAATTGATAAAAGTCATCGTCGTCCGTGCCTCGTTCCGTCGCCCCTTCTCGCGAGGCGATCCGCCGGGGGCTCCGGAGCGCTCGTCCGGAGACTCGCAGCCGCCCGCCGGCTCCGCGCGCCGCGGCTATTCGCCGAAGAGCGCGTCGATGTCGTCGTCGGTGATCTCGGAAAAGGGGCTCGCGTGGGCGTTTCCCTGAGCTCCCCTCTCACCCTTCTGCAGCATCACCTCGAAGATCTTCTCCAGATCCACGCTCGCCCGCTTCACCCGCAGCCGGACCAGCCCCAGCGAGGAGCGGTCGTCGAAGATGACGACCAGGATGGCCCGCTTGGCCACGATCGAGATGTGGATATGGTCCTGCTGCCCCTCGTGGAAGAGCACCGAGAACTCCCGCTCGCCGATCAGCTTGGCCAGCCCGTCGGTGGCGGCCACGTTGCCGGCCGTCAGCGAGGCGAGCGAGGTGGTGTCGAACTGCTCCACCTCCCCCGCGGAAGCGATCTGCTGGCCGTTCTTGTCGATCAGGAAGACGGCCTTGGCGTTGGCTTCCTGGCGCAGACGGCGCAGGGCCTCCTCAAGGTGCTTGAATTCCTCCTCGTAGAGCACGAAGTCGGCTGCGCACATTGTCTAACCTTTCCGGACCGGGCGACGATACAACATCGCGAGCTGGCCGTCAAAGCTCTGATTTCACGTCACTTGTCCCTGGCGAAAGCGCGCGTCAGCGGAACAGCCGCCACCCCTGGAGAACGTCGCTCTCGGCCAGCACCAGCTCTTGGCCGTCCACCCGGTGGTGCAGGGGGATCGGCGTGCATCCCTCGCCCCCCGAATTCACGCTGGAGAGGCGGAAGGCCTTGTCGCACTTGTTACAAACCATCCACTCGCCGTCGTGCCGGAAGCCGCGCTTGGACTTCGCGCACTGCTCGTTGCCGTCGAAGGCGACCTGCACCTCGCCGGCCTCGTCGCGGCCGACGAAGAACCGCACCTCCTGGTTGCCCGCGTTGAGGAAGCGGTAGAAGCGCACCTGCTGCGGCTTCAGATCCGCCAGCTCGATCCGCACCGTCCCGTCGCGCGCCGGTGCGACCGCCTTGAAGCCGGACGGGTTGAGCCGTCCCTCGAGGATCACCTCGGCGCTCCAGATTGCCCCCCAGACCAATACGACGATCAGCACTCCATGAATTGGTCTGAACCGGCGCATCGTCGGGCTATTGTGTCCCAACCCCCCCGGGACGGCAAGTGCGCCCTAGAAGAGGGTGTAGATGAACGGCGCCGCCGCCTGGCTGGTGACCACCAGCAGGATCACGAGCCCCAGGATGAGCACCAGGGGGAGGATCCAGTACACCTTGTTCTGCTTGGCGAACTGGACGATCTCCCCCAGGAAGGAGCCTAGATAGCGGGCTTTACGCATGAATCTCTCCTCTTGCTTCGGATCGGCCTAATCCAGCTGGAACTCCTGCCGCCAATCCCCCTTCTCGGCGAGCTCGGGCTGCGCCCGCTTGTCGAGCAGGAAGGGGCCGAGCACCAGGTAGTCCATCTCGGTGCGCATGAAGCAGCGGTAGGCGTCCTCCGGTGTGCAGACGATCGGCTCGCCGCGCACGTTGAAGCTCGTGTTGACGATCACCCCGTAGCCGGTCAGCTTCTCGAACTCGGTCAGGATCGCATGGTAGGCCGGGCTCTCCTCGCCCACCGTCTGGATGCGCGCCGAGTAGTCGACGTGGGTGATGGCGGGGACGTCCGAGCGCGGCCGGTTCACCCATTCGGTCAGGGGGAGGTTGCGCTCGTCCCCCCGCTTCGGGATCCGCCGCCGCTCGACCACGTCCGCCACCAGCAGCATATACGGGCTCGGCCGGTCGAGCTCGAAGTAGTCGCCCGACCCGCTCCTCGAGCACGCTGGGGGCGAACGGCCGGAAGCTCTCCCGGTACTTGATCTTGAGGTTCATCACCGACTGCATCCTGGGGGAGCGCGAGTCGCCGATGATCGAGCGGCCGCCGAGCGCCCGCGGCCCGAACTCCATCCGCCCCTGGCAGAGGCCGATGACGTTCTCCCCCGCGATCACCTCGGCGATCCGCCGCGCCCAATCCTCCTTCGGCAGCTCCTCGTAGGGGTAGCCGTGGGCGTCGAGGTAGTCCTTGATCGCGTCGCGCGGGAAGTCGGGGCCCAGGAGCGACCCCCGCATGGCGTCGGTCGGCTTGCCGGTGCGCGGCGAGCGGGCGACCGTCCGCGGGTTCCCCAGGGCGTTGTGCCAGACGGCGAGCGGGGCGCCGAGGGCGCCGCCGGCGTCGCCGGCGGCCGGCTGGATCCAGAGGTCGTCGAAGATCCCCGCCCGCAGCAGCACGCCGTTCGCCACGCAGTTCAGGGCGACGCCGCCGGCCATGCAGAGGTTCCGCTTGCCGGTGATCTCGCGGGCGTGGCGGGCCAGCTTGAGGACGATCTCCTCGGTGACTTCCTGGATCGACCGCGCGAGGTCCATCTCGCGCTGGGTGATCGCCGACTCGGGGCTCCGCGCCGGACCGCCGAACAGCGCCGCGAAGCGGTCGTTGGTCATCGCCAGGCCGTCGAGGTAGCCGAAGTAGTCCATGTTCATCCGGAACGAGCCGTCGTCCCGGACGTCGATCAGCTCGCGGCGGATGACGTCCGCGTACCGCGCCTCGCCGTAGGGGGCGAGCCCCATCAGCTTGTACTCCCCGGAGTTCACCCGGAAGCCGGTGAAGTAGGTGAAGGCCGAGTAGAGGAGGCCGAGCGAGTGGGGGAAGGCGACCTCGCGGATCAGCTCCAGGCGGTTCCCCTCGCCGACGCCGATCGTCGTCGTCGCCCACTCGCCGACGCCGTCGAGGGTCAGCACCGCCGCCTCCTCGAACGGGGAGGGGTAGAAGGCGGACGCCGCGTGCGCCTCGTGGTGCTCGGTGAAGTAGATCTGCTTCGGCTCGCCGACGCCGCACTCCTCGAGGGCGTCGAGGATGCGGGGAGGGATCCACAGCCGCTCGCGGAGCCAGAGGGGGAGCGCCATCATCGCCGAGCGCAGCCCCTTGGGAGCCACGGCGAGGTAGGTCTCGAGGATGCGGTGGAACTTGAGGAGCGGCTTGTCGTAGAAGACGACCCCGTCGAGCTCCCCCTTCCCCACTCCCCCCTCGGCCAGGCAGTAGCGCACGGCGTTGGTAGGAAAGTCCTCGTCGTGCTTCTTGCGGGTGAAGCGCTCCTCCTGGGCGGCGGCGACGATCCGTCCGGAGTCGACCAGGCAGGCGGCCGAGTCGTGGTAGTAGCAGGAGATGCCGAGCAGCTTCATGGTCAGAACTGCTTTCCGTAGGACTCAGGGGTGCGCGCCCGCTCGCGCTCGTCGGTCCGCAGCCAGTAGGTCGCGAGCCGCTTGTCGGGTCCCCGCGTGATCTTCAGCTTGCCGCGGCGCAGGATGAGGCCGGCCGGCAGGAAGACGACGAAGTAGAGGAGGGTCAGCAGCACCCAGGTGAGGACCGTCCCCACGGCGTGGGCGAAGACGTCGAGCCCGCGCTGGAGGAGCTTGAAGAGGCCGAGCGGCGAGGCGAGGGCGGCGAGAGCTACGACGAGCGCGATGGCGCCGATCACCTCCGCCGCCACCGGCCGGTGGAGGAGGAAGTAGACGATCGCCGCGACCGCGAGGCCGACGGCGCCGCCGATCAAGCCCTTGGTGCGGTTCGCCGCCGCCTCCCGGGTGCGCAACGCCTCCGCCCGGGCGGCGCGGTCGCGCCAGCTCCAGGCGACGGCCGAGGCTTCAGGCCGGGATTCCAGGTTCGAGTCCGACATCTTTATCGATAGAAGAGTAAGCAGCAGGCCGCGAGACGCTCGCGAAAGCGGCGCGTATCGTACAGGAACGCCAGGGGAAAGCACCAGCGGCGCCGCGAGAGGCCGAGGAGGGGCCGGCGGCCGAGGGGCTAGAATGATCCGGTCATGCCTCCGCCGCCGCCGTTTCCGCCGCTCTCCCGCGCCCTGACTCTCCCCGGCTTCACCCTCGGCCACGGCACGGACCGCGAGGCGCTCACCGGCGTCACGGTGATCCTCTGCCCGGAGGGGGCGCTGGCGGCGGCCGAGGTGCGCGGGTCGGCGACCGGCACCCGGCAGTTCGACTCGCTGGTCTCGGCCCAGCACGTATCGAGCAAGGCGCACGCCCTGGTGCTCGCCGGCGGCAGCGGCTTCGGCCTCTCCGCGGCCGATCCGGTGGTCGCCTGGCTCGCGGCCCGCGGTTACGGCTTCCAGACCGGCATCGCGCCGATCCCCATCGTCCCCACCGCCATCCTCTTCGACCTCGCCCTCGGCCGGCCGGAGGGCCCTTCGCGGGAGACCGTCGAGGCGGCGATCGTGGCGGCCGCCCAGGGGCCGGTCGCGGTGGGGAGCGTCGGCGCGGGGACCGGGGCCACGGTGGGAAAGGCGAACGGCGGGCCGGTCCACGGGATGAAGGGAGGGTTCGGCTTCGCCAGCCTCACGGTTCCGGGAGGCCCCACCGTCGCCGCCGCGGTGGCGGTCAACGCGTTCGGGGACGTCCGCCGGCTCGACGGCACCCTCCTCGCCGGCTGCCGCCTGGCGCCGGACTCCCGCGAGCTGGCCCACGCCGAGCGCGTCCTGGCGAACCTCCCCCCCGACATCGTCGGCCCGTGGGAAGGGAACACCACCCTCGCCGTGGTGATGACCGACGCCGTCCTCACCAAGGCTGCGGCGCTCAAGGTCTGCCACATGGCCTTCGGCGGCTTCTACCGCACCCTCGCCCCGGCTCTCTCGCAGTACGACGGCGACCTCGTCGTCGTCCTCTCGCGCGGCGAGCGCAAGGCCAACGTCAACCAGATCGGCGTCCTCGCCGAGCGCGCCGTCGCCGAGGCGATCCTCACCGGCGTCGCCGAAGCGGACGGCTTCGGCCTGCTGCCGGCGGTGCGGGATCTCGCCTGACGCAAAGGGCGCGACTTCCGCCCCTCTTGCGCTTGTTGTACAATGATCGCGGCGATCCAAGCCCCTATTCAGGGCTCTGATCGATGACGACCTGCTCAGGAGAATCGAATGGCGACGGCTCATGACGTGGCTGCCTACATCTTGCGCGAGAGAGGCGAGATGACCGCCATGAAGTTGCAGAAGCTGGTCTACTACTCCCAGGCTTGGTCGCTCGTCTGGGATGACGAGCCGCTGTTCCTGGACCGGATCGAAGCTTGGGCGAACGGACCGGTCGTGCCTTCTCTCTACAGCGAGCATCGCGGGAAGTTCAAGGTCGATTCCTGGAAGCAGGGGAATCCCGACAACCTTTCTTCCAAGCAGCGGAAGAGCATCGATGCGGTCTTGAAATACTACGGCGACCGCTCCTCGCAGTGGCTCAGCGATCTGACGCACCGGGAGGATCCCTGGGGAGACGCTCGTCAGGGTCTCGGCCCCGGAGAGCGCGGGACGCGTGTCATCTCGCATGCGAGCATGGCGGAGTATTACGGCAGCCTCGTCTAGCCATGTCGAGGAAGCCCCGTCACCAGGGCAAGCCATCCACTCTCAAGCGCCCGATCGCAGTCGCCGGCAGGGATGAGGACGCCTTCTTGCGCCTGGACCCTGAGTGGCAGCGCCTCTGCCAGGTCATTTCCGAGGCGGATCTGGACGACAGGTCCTGTTGGAGCGAGCCGATCGAGGGCGATCCCTGGGCGGCGTTGACCCGGTCCCTGAATGGGTGAGCGAGCCTGTAAGCTGATCGACGGACGCCAGCCCAAAGAAAAACGCCCCGCCGTTCCTGCGAACAGCGGGGCGTTTTCGTGAGGCGCGAAGCCTCCCGCGCGCTTGATTACACCTTCACCTTGCTCGGCCCGGCGGCCTTGACGGCTTCGTCGACGCCGCTCTCGTACTTCTTGAAGTTTTCGGCGAAGAGGTCGGCGAGCTTGGAGGCCTTGGCGTCGTATTCGGCGGGACTCTGCCAGGTGTCGCGGGGGTGGAGGAGCTTGTCCGGCACCCCCTCGATGTGGGTTGGCACGGCGAGGCCGAAGATCGGGTCGGTCCAGGTGTCGACGCCGTCGAGCTCGCCGGTGAGGGCGGCGGTGACCATGCGGCGGGTGTAGCCGAGCTTGATCCGCTGCCCGGTGCCGTAGGGGCCTCCCGTCCAGCCGGTGTTGAGCAGCCAGACGCGGACGTCGTGCTTGGCGAGGTTCTCGCCCAGCATCTTGGCGTAGACCCCGGGGTGGAGCGGCAGGAAGGGGGAGCCGAAGCAGGCGCTGAAGGTCGTCTTCGGCTCGGTCACGCCACGCTCGGTGCCGGCCACCTTCGCCGTGTAGCCGGAGAGGAAGTGGTACATCGCCTGCTCGGGGGTCAGCCGGCTGATCGGGGGAAGCACGCCGGAGGCGTCGCAGGTCAGGAAGACGACGTTGCGCGGATGCCCGGCCTGGCCGCCGAGGTCGACGTTGTGGAGCTGGGTCAGCGGGTAGCTCGAGCGGGTGTTCTCGGTCAGCTTCTCGCTGTCGAGGTCGATCTTGCGGGTCTCGGGGTCGACCACCACGTTCTCGAGCACGGTGCCGAAGGTGCGCGTGGTGCGGAAGATCTCCGGCTCTCCCTCGGGGGAGAGGCGGATCACCTTGGCGTAGCAACCCCCCTCGACGTTGAACACCCCCTGGTCGCTCCAGCCGTGCTCGTCGTCGCCGATCAGCGTGCGGTCGGGGTCGGCCGAGAGGGTCGTCTTGCCGGTGCCGGAGAGGCCGAAGAAGAGGGCGACGTCGTCCTTCGTCGCGCCATTATTAGGACCATAATTGGCGCTGCAGTGCATCGACAGCACCTTCTGCTTCGGCAGGTAGTAGTTCATCACGCTGAAGATGCTCTTCTTGATCTCCCCGGCGTAGCGGGTGCCGCCGATCAGCGCGATCCGCCGGGCGAGGTCGAGCAGCACGAAGGTCGAGGTGCGCGTGCCGTCGCGCTCGGGGTCGGCCGAGAAATTGGCGACATTGATCACCGTGAAGCCGGGCTCGAAGTCGGCGAGCTTGGACGGGTCCTCCTCGCGGATGAACATGTTGCGCGCGAAGAGGTTGCGCCAGGCGTCGTCGTTGATCACCCGCACGTTGATGCGATAGCGGGGATCGGCGCCGGCGTAGCCGTCGAAGACGAAGATCTCCTTCCCCTTGAGGTAGTCCTGGGCGCGCGCGAGCAGGGCGTCGAACTTCTCCCGCTCGAACGGACGGTTGACGTCCCCCCACCAGATGTCGCCGTCGGTCGCCGGGTCCTTGACCAGGAACTTGTCGTTCGGGCTGCGGCCGGTGTGCGCGCCGGTCTCCGCCACGATCGGCCCCTCGGCCGCGAGCACCGCCTCGCCGCGCTTGACCGCGAGCTCGACGAGGCGCGCCGGCGACAGGTTCCAGTACGCCGTCTGGACGCCGGTGATCCCCTGTTTGTCCACCCCAAAGCTGCTGACGACAGGCCCTTCATTTTTCATTCCGCACCTCGGAAGATAAGTTTCAGTGTGATTTTCGAGTTGTCGTTGGGAGAGAGGCTCGAGCAACCTTTTTCGGTCGCGCCGTCGTCTGCGCGGAGAGGTAATCGGCGAGCAGGCGCGACATGATACGGATGCCGGCTGGCACCGCGCTGTCGTCGCCGCGGAAGGTCGGCGTGTGCAGGCCGCCCGACGGCTCGCCCGGCTTGACCACGCCGAGGCGGAAGAAGAAGCCGGGAACCTGATCGGCGAAGTAGGCGAAGTCCTCGCCGGCCATGCTGGGCTCCACGACCTTCAGGTTGCCGGCGCCGACGATGCGCTCGAGGAGCGGCTGCACCTCGCGTGACAGGGCGGGATCGTTCACCGTCGCCGGCGCGTTCTTCTGGTAGTCCATCTCGAAGGTGGCGCCGTTGGCGCGCGTCACGCCGTCGAGGATCTCGCGCATCCGGCGCTCGACCGTGGTGCGCACCTCCGGGCTGTAGGTGCGCACCGTCCCCTCGAGGCTCACCTCGCCGGGGATGATGTTGAAGCGCTCGCCGCCGCGGAAGATGCCGACCGTGAGCACGCTGGGCTCGAACGGCGACAGGTTGCGCGAGCGGATCGTCTGCAGCGCGACCACCGCCTCGGCGCCGGTGACGATCGGATCGATCGACAGATTGGGATAGGCGCCGTGCGCCTGCTTCCCCTTGATCCGGATGCGGAACTGGTCGACCGCGGCCATCGTCGGCCCGGGGTTGTAGCCGACCTGGCCGACCTCGAGGTCGGGGAAGGAGTGGAGGGCGAAGACCGCCCGCGGCTTCTCCTTCCGGAACACCCCCTCCTCGAGCATCAGGCTGGCGCCCCCCTTCTCACCGGCGGGGGGCCCCTCCTCGGCGGGCTGGAAGATGAACAGGACGCTGCCGGGCAGGTCGGCGCGGAGGGCGGCGAGGACGGTGGCGACGCCGAGCTCGACCGAGGTGTGGATGTCGTGCCCGCAGGCGTGGGCCACGCCGACGTCAGCCCCCAGGAACTTGTCGCGCTTGGTCGACTTGAACGGGAGGTCGGTCTCCTCGGTGACCGGCAGCGCGTCCATGTCGGCGCGGACGGCGATCAGCGGCCCGGGCTTTCCCCCCTCGAGCAGGGCGACGACCCCCGTCCTGGCGATGCCGGTGCGCGCCTCGAGCCCGATCCCCCGCAGGTAGGTGGCGACCAGCTCGGCCGTCTGGGTCTCGCGGTTCGACAGCTCGGGGTTCTGATGGATGCGATGCCGCACCTCGACGAGCCGGGGCGCCACCTTCTGCGCCTCCTGGTCGATGCGCGCGTCGAGGGCCGAGCCGGCGTTGGAGGTGGGGGACCCGGAGGACGAGGAGACCGCGGCGTCCGCCCCGCCGGGGAGCGCCGTCAGGGCGAATGCCAGCGCCAGCGGCGCCAGGCGAGCCGATCTCCTGCGAGGGGGCATGCATTCCTCCGAAACCGAAACAGAGCTGTCACCCGGCCGTCGCCGGTGCGCGGCGCGCAAGCAATCCGGGTGAGTTTATACCCAGAACGGGGTTTCCCGCGCCACCGTGGCCCCGCAGCGTGCCACTGCCACCCGCCCAGGAGGTGAGAGAGTGCTATCCTCTCCCCCCGCGAGCCGGAGAAACCTGGCGCCGCTTGCACCGTATCCACAATCCGGCGCACCCCATCCCTCTTTGTTCAGGAAACTGGCAGGAAAACGGTAGGAGAGCTTGCTTTGAACATTGAAAATCGGAAGATCCTCGTGCTCGGGGGGTACGGCCTGGTCGGGACGGCCGTCTGCCGCGAGCTGCTGGCGCGCCGTCCGCGCGAGATCCAGATCCACAGCCTGCGCCTCGCGGAGTCCCAGAAGGCGGTCGAGGAGCTGAAGGCCGAAGCGGGGGCGACCGTCCTCTCGGTCTCCGCCGGCAACATCTTCGGCCTCGTCCAGGAAGGCTCGAAGCGCGACCTCATCCGCGCCGAGCTGCGGCGGCTCGACGACGAGAGCCTCGACACCTTCGTCCTCTACGACGTCCTCGCCAAGTCGCGCCCGGACATCGTGGTCGACTGCGTCAATACCTCGACGGGGATCGCCTACGGCGACATCTTCCGCTCGGCCGAGGACGTGCTGAAGCAGCTCGAGGGGGGCGGCATCCAGGAGGCGACCGCCGAGCGCCTGCTCGACGCCCTCTACATGCCGCGGCTGATCCGCCACATCCAGATCATGTACCGCGGGATGATCGACGCCGGCACCGGCGTCTACGTCAAGATCGGCACCACCGGGACGGGCGGCATGGGGCTCAACATCCCCTACACCCACTCCGAGGAGCGGCCGAGCCGCGTGCTCCTCTCGAAGAGCGCGATGGCCGGCGCGCAGTCGATGCTCCTCTTCCTGATGGCCCGCACGCCGGGGGCGCCGATCACCAAGGAGATCAAGCCGGCGGCGGTGATCGCCTGGAAGGGGATGGGCTTCGGCCCGATCGTCCGCGGCGGCAAGCCGCTGCAGTGGATGGACGCCCGGCCGATCCCCCTCGGCAGCACCTTCTCGACCGAGGACGCCACCGCCGCGAAGGTCAGCGACAAGCCGTATGAAAACGTTTTCATCGACACCGGCGAGAACGGCGTCTTCAGCCTCGAGGAGTTCTCGACGGTCACCAGCCACGAGCAGATGGAGTTCGTGACGCCGGAGGAGATCGCCCGCTACCTGGTCTTCGAGATCGAGGGACGCGGCACCGGCTTCGACATCGTGAACGCGCTCGACGGCGCGGTGCTCGGCCCCACCTACCGGGCGGGGATCCTGCGCCACTGGGCGCTCGAGCGGCTGAACGAGATGGAGAAGGAGCACGGCGTGCACAGCGTCGCCTTCGAGATGCTGGGGCCGCCGCGCAATTCGAAGCTCCTCTTCGAGGCCCACCTGCTGCGCCTCGCCTTCCCGAACATGAAGGCGGCCTGGGATTCGACCCCCGAGGCGGTCCGCGACGCGCTCGACCGCCTGGTCCGCGCCGACCCCGAGGTCGCCAACGAGGTCGTCTCGGTGGGGATCCCCATCCTGCTCGACTCGGGCGAGGTGATCCGCGGCGTCAAGGTGCTCGTCCCCGGGGACGCCGCCGGCGTCGAGATCACGGCGAAGAATCTGGAGTCCTGGGTGCGCGACGGCTGGGTCGACCTCCGCCTCGCCAACTGCGCCCGCTGGGTCGAGCGCTTCCAGAAGATCCGCGACGAGATCGCCGCCCTCCCCGCTGACGACTCCTCCAGCCGCTTCCTCCGCAACCGCCGCTTCTGGCACAAGGTCGACGTCATCCAGCCCGGCAAGGTCGTCGGCTGGATCCTCGGCACCGAAGAGGGCGGATCGCGGATCAAGCGGTAGACCTGCGAGGCCGGCGCGGCCCAGGTCGCCGGCTCGTTCGCCTGACATCGGACCTCCAGAAGGGCGGTCTCTTGTGCGCGTCGCGCCAAGGCACTCTCGAAGGATCCCCGCCGCGCGCCCCGAAGGGGCGAAAATCTGATTAGCCCGGTGCTTCAGCGCCGGGTTTCAGAGGTCCCCTTTTCCCACCCGCCCCGAAGGGGCGGTGCCTTTCGGGCTAACCTCTCGATCGCAGCCGTCGATTGTGCGCCTTCTCCCTTGCCCCTGCGATGGTCTGACCGCACCGTCTCCACCTTCGATTCGCTGACCGAACTCCTCACCGGCGTGCTCCTGCCTCCATGAGGCGAACGCTGTGCAAGAGGCACCGCCCCTTCGGGGCGGGTGGGAAAGGGGAACCTCTGAAACCCGGCGCTAAAGCATCGGGCTAATCAAATTTTCGCCCCTTCGGGGCAGCGCTGCGGGAGCCTATCAGGCTGCCATGTAGCGGCAAGCTCAATGGCGCCTTGGCGGAAGGTCGGCTGCCGCGGGAGATTGTCCCGGGATCTGAGAGATCGGAAGCCGACCTCGCGACACGGCAAGCTGCCGTGGGAAAAGTTGAGCTGCCGTAGAAAAAAGTCCCGGGATTTGGCGCTCTGCCGGCTGACAATCCGGCTCGGTACGCTGCCGTGGGGAAAAGTCCCGGGATTTGGCCCAAGGCGGCAGACATTCCGCCACGGCAGGCTGCCGCAAGGAAAAGTCAGCTTCCTTGAGAGAATGTCCCGGGATTTGGGGCGATGTCTGCAGACAATCTGGTTCGGTCGGCTGCCGTGGGAGAAGTTGCGCTGCCGTGGCGCATTGTCGGCTGCCGTGGAGAATTGTCCCGGGATTTGGCGGAATGTCGCCGGACATTTTCTCCCGGTCGGCTGCCGTGAGAAAAGTTGGGCTTCCCTGGCGGAAGATAAGCTTCCGTCGGCCGACATCCGGGTCCATTGCGCGGCGGCGGCTCACCGTGGAGGAAGATGAAGCGAGTCCCGGCAATCCTCGTGGCGTTGCGGGCCGTCCTCGGGCCGGCGATCGTCGCCGCGTGCCTCGGCGGCTGGTCTCGCTACTGGATGCTGGGGATGCTCGCCGCGGCGTTCCTCTCCGACATCTTCGACGGCGTCCTGGCGCGGCGGCTCGAGGTGGCGACCGCGCGGCTGCGGCTGGCGGACAGCGTCGTCGACATCTTCTTCTATCTGTGCGTGGCGGTGGCCTGCCTGGCCGCGTACCCCGGGGTCTGGCGGGAGCACCACGTGGGCATCCTGGGGGTGGCTGGGCTCGAGGTGGGGCGCTGGGGGTTCGACCTCGCCAAGTACGGGAAGATCGCCTCGTACCACATGGGGTCCGCGAAGCTGTGGGGGATCCTGCTCTTCCTGGGCTGTGGCGAGGTGTTCCTCCGCGGCGGCCCGGGAGCCCTCTTCACCGCCATGATCGCGGTCGGAATCTACAACGAGGTCGAGGGGCTCCTCGCCTCCCTGGTCCTCCCCACCTGGCATCACGACGTGCCGAGCCTCTGGCATGCCTGGGTCCTGCGCCGTGCCGGCCGGCCTTGAGGGAGGGGGAGCCGGGCAGTCGGAGCACTACCCCTTGCCGCCAGGAGCCGCCGCAGGTATCGTCCTCGCGCGCTCACCCGGTCGCCGGCCACGGGGCGGCCAGGCACGAGGGTTGCAGATTATTCGTCACGTATGATGCTAAGATCGGTTCTTGGTCTCACGGTTCAAGAAGCTCGGGTCGGTTCAGGAAGACTCCGGTACCCCGTCCAGATTCGTCGTGACACGACAGTCTCGGATAGCTCGTACGCTACGTAGAAGAAGAAGTCAGGCAATCACAGAGTCGTCACGACCGAATCGGACGACGGTCAAGCGAGGAGTCGCGAATGGGTAGAAAGTTATACGTCGGCAACTTGTCCTATAGCGTCAGGGACAGCGATCTGGAGGATCTGTTCGCTGCCCATGGCACTGTGGACTCGGCCCAAGTGATCATGGACCGTGACACCGGCCGTTCCAAGGGCTTCGGTTTCGTGGAGATGAGCAGCGACCAAGAGGCGCAGGCCGCCATTTCCGCCCTCAACGGGAAGGATCTGGATGGCCGCAACCTGACCGTCAACGAGGCCCGCCCGAAGGAAGAGGGCGGCGGTCGTGGCAAGGGCGGTGGTGGTGGCTACGGCGGCGGCGGCGGCGGCCGTGGGGGTGGCGGTGGCTACGGTGGCGGCGGCGGTGGCGGCCGTGGCGGTGGCTACGGTGGTGGCGGCGGCGGCCGCTACTAGACTCCAGGCTCCATCCTCGGAGGGAGGCCGCCAGCCGGCGGCCTCCTGCCTCCCGATCCCACCCCAAGTAAATTCTGCCAGTCAGCCCTCGCGGCCTTCCCGGTTTTGCTATCTTCGCGGTCATGCCGCGCGTCCTGATCCTCCCCCGTCTCTGACTCCGCCTCCGGCCTCGGCTCCTGGCCCGCAGGGTTCGCGCTGCTCGAGTCCTTGATCGATGAAAAGCCGCTCGCGGAAAAATAAAAAGGCGGGGTGATCAGCCCCGCCCTGGTCCTACCTCTCGAGGAGCCGCCTCAGCGCGGCGCGCCGCCGGTCGGCACCGGCGGCACGACGAGCTTCTTCGGCGGGTTCTTCTGGAGCTGGTCGAGGAGGTACTTCACCCCGGCCTCGAGGCTCGGGTCCTCGCCGCGGGCGAGGGCGTCCGGCGCGTCGATGACCTCGATGTCCGGCGACACCCCCTCGGCCTCCACGGCCCATTTCCCCTCGGGGGTCAGGAAACGGAAGGTCGGCACGGTGAGGGTGCCGCCGTCGATCAGCGGCGGATTGCCGGAGAGCCCGGCGAGGCCGCCCCAGGTGCGGGTGCCGATCAGCGGTCCCAGCTTCACCTCCCGGAAGAAATAGGGGAAGGCGTCGCCGCCCGAGCCCGCCTGGCCGTTGATCAGGGCCACCTTGGGGCCGGTGCTGGCGAACGCCGGCGTCGGGGCGGGGGTGCCGCCGCGGCTGACGAAATAGCCCACCAGCGGCCGTGAGATCAGGGCGATCATGCGGTCGGGGATGAACCCTCCCTGGTTGTAGCGGTCGTCGAAGATCTGGGCGTCGGTGTGGGAGAGCGGGTAGAAGTACTTGAACAGCTCCCGGTTCCCCGCCACCGCCGTGTCGGGCAGATGGATGTAGCCGATGCGCCCTCCGGAGAGCTTGTCGACCCTGGCGCGGTTGGCGAGCACCCAGTCGAGGTAGCGGAGGTTCTGCTCCTTGACCACCGGCCGCACCTTCTCCTCGTGCGCTCCCTCCCGGGTCGGCTTGTCGTTCACCAGCAGGGTGAGCAGGCGGTCCCCCTTCCCTTCGAGCAGGCGGTAGAAGTTGTCCACCCCCTTCGTGTCTGGTGCCGTCGACGGCGAGGATGTAGTCGCCGGTCTGCACGTGGACCCCCGGCTCGGTCAGTGGCGAGCGGAAGTCCTTGTGCCAGTTCTCGCCGGGGAAGATGTGGGTGATCCGGTAGTAGCCCGCGGCGGGCTCGACCTCGGCGCCGAGCAGGGCGCCTTCGACCCGCTCCGGCCCCCCGCCCTCCACCGGCTCGACGTAGGCGTGCCCCACGGAGGCCTCGCCGGCCAGCTCGCTCAGCAGATAGTCGAGGTCCGAGCGGGTGGACATGTAGGGGATCATCGGGGTGTAGCGGTCGTGGATCGCCTGCCAGTCGAGGCCGTGGAGGTTGGGGTCGTAGAACCAGTCGCGGAAGATCCGCCAGGCGTCGGTGAACTCCTGGCGCCACTCCTCGCGCGGCTGGATGCGCAGGGTCAGGTGGCCGAGGTCGAGCTTGCCGTCGCTCGGCTTCTGATTGGGGCGGGCGTCGACCACCCCGTAGCTCTCTCCCTGCCGGTAGGCGATCTTCTTGCCGTCGGCCGAGAGGTCGTAGGCGGCGAGGGCCTCGAGGACGGTGTCCTCCTTGCGCTCCTTGAGGTTGAACATGCGCAGCGACGGCAGGCCGGCGCCGGGATTGTTGGCGCGCAGGTAGAAGACGGCGTCGGCGCTCACCGAGAGGCTCTGGTAGTTGCTCGGCGGCGCGGGGATGGCGCGGAGGCGCTGCTCGAAGCCGTCGAAATCGATCTTCACCCGCACGCCGGGCTTCGGCGCCTTGTCCGCCTTGTCCCGGGCGCCGGCCTTGCCGGCGGCGTCCTCGTCCGCCACCTTGCGGGCGGCGGCCTTGGCCTCGGCGGCGGGCTTGTCGTCGGCGCTGGCGTCGGGCTTCGCCGTCTCCTCGTCGCTCTCGGGGAGGAAGAGGGCCGGCCCGTCCTTGGCGAGGAGCCCGACGTAGACGCGGGTGGGGTTGGTGTAGACGTAGTCGAACTCGTAGCCGCTGAAGGTCAGGTTGTAGTCGCGGTTCGAGAAGAAGTAGAGGTAGTGCCCCGAGGGGTCCCAGACCGGCTCGGCCTCGTTGGTCAGGCCGGAGGTGAGCTGGTGGGTCTTGCCGTCCTCGAGCGAGTAGACCCAGATCGCCGAGAACTGGTTCTCCCCCGGCTTGGTGTAGGCGAGGTAGCGGCTGTCCGGCGACCAGGAGTAGTCGCGGATGTCGGTGCGCCGCGAGCGGTCGGCGTCGGTCACCTTGCCGGTCGCCACGTCCACCCAGTGCAGCCAGCCGTTGGTGTCGCCGAAGGCGAGCTTCTTCGAATCGGGGGACCAGACGAGCTGGTGCCGCCAGACGTTGCCGCCGGTGGTCACCCGCCGCTCCTCGCCCGTGCCGTCGGCCGGGCGCACCCAGACCTCGTACTCGCCGGAGCGGTCGGAGAGGTAGGCGATCCAGCGGCCGTCGCGCGACCAGACGGCGTACCCCTCGCGCACCCCCGCCGACTGCGTGAGGTTGCGGATCTCCCCCTTCTCGGCGGGGACCGAGAAGAGGTCGCCGCGGGCGTCGAGGAGGACCCGCTTGCCGGTCGGGGAGATCGCCATCCCCTGGATGTCCGCGGTGACGTTCTTGAAGTAGGGGAGCGCCTGCGGCTGATCCCCCTCGACCCGGATCGGCACCTTGCGGCTCTTGCCGTCGGCGGGATCGAACAGGTAGATCCAGCCGCCGTTCTCGTAGACGATGCGCTTCCGGTCGCCGCTGCTCGGCCAGAAGACGTCGAAGGTGTCGTGGTTCGTCACCCGGCGCACGGCCTTCGTCTTCGTGTCGTAGGCGAAGAGGTTGTTGGTGGTCACCGCTCCCACCTTGTCGCGGTCGGAGACGAAGTAGACGGTGTCGCCGATCCACACCGGCATGTAGTCGTTGGCCGGATCGTTGGTGATCTGCTCGGCGGTGTTCGCCTTGAGGTCGTAGATCCAGAGGTCGGGAGCGCGCCCGCCGCGGTAGTGCTTCCAGGTGCGGAACTCGCGCATCACGGGCGCGAAGACGTAGCGGCTGCCGTCGGGGGAGAGGACGCCGGCCGACCCCTCGCGGATCGGCAGCGGGGCCTCCATGCCGCCGGCCGCCGGCACCAGGTAGGGGCGGGCGTTGCGCTCGCTGTACGGGGTGCGGTGGGCGTTGAAGAGGATCTGCTTGCCGTCCGGAGTCCAGCCGAACACTTGGTTGTCGAAGCCCCCGCGCGGCGGGATGCCGCTCACCTCGTTGTGGAAGGTGAGCTGGCGGGGGGTGCCGCCGCCGGCGTCCATCACGTAGACCTGGCGGGTGCCGGAGTACTGGCCGGAAAAGGCGATCGACCGGCAGTCGGGAGAGAACTTGGGGGAGAGCTCGTCCCCCTCTCCCGAGGTGATGCGCCGGGCGACCCCGCCCTGCGCGTCGGCGAGCCAGAGATCGCCGCCCTGGACGAAGACGATCGTATTGCCGCAGATGTCGGGGTAGCGCAGCAGGCGCGACTCCCCGGCCGGCTGCGCGGCGGCCAGCGCCGGCAGCAGCAGCAGCCCCGCCGCGATTCCCACCCGATGGATCAATGTACGCACAGGATCTCCTTTCGAGACAGCAGTCTTTCCCGAGGGGTGTACGCCGCGCTCAGGCAGAAGTTTTCTCCTCCGCCTCCGCCTCCGCCTCCACCGGCGGCGCCGGACGGGCGAGCACCACGCTCTGGGGTCCGGGGCCGAGGGCGATGCCGGCGTCGGCGAGGGCGCCGAGCAGGGCGAGCTGGATCGCCTGCTGGCGGTCCATGTAGAGGCCGTAGTCGGCGGTCAGCAGCCAGTAGACCGCCTCGAAGTCGAGGGTTGTCCCGCCGGCGCCGCCGGCGCTGCTGGCGCCGAAGCCCTTGAAGTGGGCGCGGTCGAAGCGGACGAGGTCCTGCGCCTCGATCAGCGCGCGCAGCGTCGCCGGCAGGGCGGCGAGGGCGGCCGGCGGGGTGTCGAGCGGCACGCCGAAGGCGAGGACGACCCGGCGCTCGGCCATCCGCTTCCAGTTGTGGATGCGGCTCTTCAGCAGATCGGCGTTGGCGAAGATCAGCTGCTCGCCCGAGACGGCGCGCAGGCGGGTGGTCTTGAGGCCGATCGACTCGACGGTGCCGGTCAGGGTGTCGACGGTGATCGCGTCGCCGATCACGAACGGCTTGTCGAGCACGATCGACAGCGAGGCGAGGAGGTCGCCGAGGACGTTCTGGAGGGCGAGGGCGACCGCCACGCCGCCGATCCCCAGTCCGGTGATCAGGGCGGTGACGTTGATCCCCAGATTGTCGAGCGCCACCACCAGCAGAATCGCCCAGAGGGCCAGCTTGACGGCGAAGCGGAGCACGCCGGCGAGGGCGACCGAGGTGGGGTCGTGGTCGAGGCGCCGCCGCTGGCGGGCGATCCAGAAGTCGATGGCGACCGAGGACCACAGGGCGATCTGGAGGAAGACGGCGAGCTCGGCGGCGCCGCGCAGCAGCCGCTCGGCCCTCGCGGGCAGGTCGACGTAGAGGCTCCCCGCGTAGAGCGCGACGGCGGCGATCACCAGGATCTGGGTGCGCCGGCCGAGGGTGACCAGCAGGTCGTCGATTCCGGCCGCCGTCGCCGTCCCCGTCGTAAGGGCGCGGCGCCCCAGCCGGCGGACGACCAGCTCGCGGACGGCGGCGAGGAGCAGGAAGAGGACGGCGGCGATGCCGAGCGCGATCAGCATCCCGCGATCGCCTCCCCGAAGGGCGGGAACGGCGGGGAGGAGCGCGAGGAGAGACCCGGACGGGCGAGATCCCATGGGCGGCAAGGTTGGATGGGCGGGGCGGTGGGTGAAATTGGGCGTCGGAGCACGAAAAAAGCGGTTTCGGGGTTGCGGCGGCCGGACAAGAATGCTATCACTCCGTCGCCTCGAAGCTCCTGAGCCAAGAATTCGAGCCCCACTGATCCTTTCAGCTCGCTTCCAAATGGAACCCAAAGGGAACCGTATGCCGAACCATCCCGTCAGCTTCTTCGAGCAGGTGAACCGGAACTTCGAACGGGCCGCCGCGCTCACCAGCCATCCCCGCGGCCTGCTCGACATCATCAAGACCTGCAACAGCGTCTACCACTTCACCTTCCCCCTCGAGCGCGACAACGGCGAGGTCGAGGTGATCCACGCCTGGCGCGCCGAGCACAGCCACCACAAGCTCCCCACCAAGGGGGGCATCCGCTACAGCCTCGACGTCAACGAGGACGAGGTGATGGCGCTCGCCGCGCTGATGACCTACAAGTGCGCCGTCGTCGACGCTCCCTTCGGCGGCGCCAAGGGGGGGATCAAGATCGACAGCAAGGCCTACAGCCGGCACGAGCTGGAGCGGATCACCCGGCGCTACGCCTTCGAGCTGGTGAAGAAGAACTTCATCGGCCCCGGCATCGACGTGCCGGCGCCGGACTTCGGCACCGGGCCGCGCGAGATGGCGTGGATCGTCGACACCTACATCGCCCTCGCCAACGACAAGCTCGAGGGGGCGGCCTGCGTCACCGGCAAGCCGATCGCCCAGGGGGGGATCCGCGGGCGGACCGAGGCGACCGGCCGCGGCGTCGCCTTCGTGACCCGCGAGGTCTGCGACGTCGCCGAGGACATGACGGCGCTCGGCCTGACGCGCGGCATCGCCGGCAAGCGGGTGGTGATCCAGGGGCTCGGCAACGTCGGCTCCTACGCCGCCACCTTCCTCCAGGAGATGGGGGCGGTGATCGTCGGCATTCTCGAGTTCGACGGCGGCCTCTACGACCCCAAGGGGCTCGACGCCGCCGCCATCGTGGAGCAGTGGAACGCCCTGCGCCGCGGCGAGAAGTCGATCCAGAAGCTGGTCCTTCCCGAGGGGATCGAGCGGCTGGCCGACCCGCGGATGGGGCTCGAGCTCGAGTGCGACATCCTGATCCCGGCGGCGCTCGAGAACCAGATCACCGACGAGAACGCGCCGCGCATCCAGGCGAAGATCATCGTCGAGGCGGCCAACGGTCCGATCACCAGCGGCGCCAGCGAGGCGCTGGAGCGCAAGGGGCTGCTGATCGTCCCCGACCACTACGCGAACGCCGGCGGCGTGCTGGTCTCCTACTTCGAGTGGCTGAAGAACCTCGCCCACGTCCGCTTCGGCCGCATGGAGAAGCGCTTCGAGGAGAAGGCCTACCGCGGCATCCTGGAGGCGATCGGCGCCCGCACCGGCAAGCACTTCACCGAGCAGGAGATGATCGACCTCGCCCACGGCCCGGACGAGGCGGACCTCGTCCACTCCGGCCTCGAGGACACCATGGGGAGCGCCTACCACCGCCTGCGCGAGATCCGCGCCCGCCACAAGGGGAAGGCGGACCTGCGCACCGCGGCCTTCATCGACGCGATCGACAAGATCGCCATCTGCTACGAGGATCTGGGGATCTTCCCGTAGGAAGAGGAAGGGAGCGGGGGGCCTTACCCCCGCTCCTGCCGGGCCAAATAATCTTCCCTCAGCAGAGCGTAGAGGTAGTTGTCGACCCGCCGGCCGCGCAGCTTGAAGTAGCAGCGCAGCCGCCCCTCCCGCTCGAAGCCGCTCTTCTCCAGCACCCGCTGCGAGCCGACGTTCTCGACCGCGCAGCGCGCCTCGACCCGTTCGAGCAGGGTGTTGTGGAAGAGGTCGTCGAGGAGCATGGCGAGGGCGCCGGTCATCACGCCGCGGTTCTGGAAGACGGTCGACAGGGCGTAGCCGACCTCGGTCAGGCCGTGCTCCCAGTTGCTGACCACCAGGGTGATCCACCCCGCCGGCTGGCCGTCCACCTGCACGATCCACTGGAACTTCTCGCCGCGGCCGCGGTAGAGGTCGGCCATGCGCTGGCTGGCGACGTCGGCGCGGAGCTGGGCGGTGGGGAGCTCGTTGAGCGGCTGGAAGCGCTGGACGCTCGGCTCGGAGCGCCACTGGCGGAGGAGATCGGCGTCCCGAGGCGCCGCCGGCCGCAAGGAAACCTGGGAGCTGGAACGACGCTCGGGAAGGGCCATGAAGCTATTTTAGACGGATTGTCGGAGGAATTCCTGGACAGACCACCGGCCGATTACCCGGCTCCGGCCGCCGCCGCGTCGGCTTTTCCCCGCTCCCACCAGTCGCGCACGGAGGGGAGATAGCTGAGCACGGCCATGTAGCCGTACCCCTGGACGAAGAGGAGGAGGAAGGGGATCGACAGCCACATCCCCGCCGCCGCCGCCCAGATCGTGCAACCCACGAAGTAGACGGTGAGGACGGCCTCGGCGAAGCGGGTGGGGTCGCTCCCCACCCGGTAGCGCTTGGCGGTCCAGTTCTCGCCGGCCGCCTCGATGCGGTACTTCGGGGTGCGCACGAAGGTGCCCCCCTGGTGGAAGAGCCCCGAGATCACCGCCTTCGCGTTGTTGACCGAGAGGCCGATCCCCACCGACATCAGGGCCGGCAGGTAGCGCAGCTCGCGGCGCCAGTCGTCGTTGCCGGCGAACTGGCTCATCAGGTAGAAGGTGAGCACCGAGGCGGTCGCCGAGAGGAAGAGCGGGAGGTCGACCAGCAGCAGCACCAGCGTCGAGGTGCTGTGGCGCAGCAGCATCGCCGGGAAGATCAGCAGCGAGAGGAGCACCATCAGCGGATAGCTGGCGTTGTTGGTGAGGTGGACGATCGCCTCGAGCTTGACCTTCAGGGGAAGCGGCGCGCGCACCACCCGGCCGAGCAGCTTCCTCCCCGTCTGCACGGCCCCCTTGGCCCAGCGGTACTGCTGGCTCTTGAAGCCGTTGACGTCGACCGGCAGCTCGGAGGGGACCTTGAGGCCGGGGAGGTAGAGGAAGCGCCAGCCGCCGAGCTGGGCGCGGAAGGAGAGGTCGAGGTCCTCGGTCAGCGTGTCGTGCTCCCAGCCGCCCGAGCTCTCGATCGCCTGCCGCCGCCAGATGCCGGCGGTGCCGTTGAAGTTGAAGAAGCGGCCGCTGCGGTTGCGCGCCGAGTGCTCGATCATGAAGTGGCCGTCGAGCAGGATCGCCTCCACCCGGGTGAGCAGCGAGTAGGAGCGGTTGATGTGGTCCCAGCGCCCCTGCACCAGGCCGAGCCTGGCGTCGGCGAGGAAGTAGGGGACGCTCCGGCGCAGGAAGTCGGGGGTGGGGACGAAGTCGGCGTCGAAGATGGCGAGCAGCTCGCCGCGCGCCCGGGCGAGGCCGGCCTCGAGGGCGCCGGCCTTGAAGCCGGTGCGGTCGGTGCGGTGGACGAGGTGGATGTCCACCCCGGCCGCCCGGTAGCGCTCGACGGCGCGGGTGACGATCTCGGTGGTCTCGTCCGTCGAGTCGTCGAGCACCTGGATCTCGAGGCGGCCGGCCGGATAGTCGAGCCGGCAGACGGCGTCGATCAGCCGCTCGGCCACGTACATCTCGTTGTACAGTGGGAGCTGGACGGTGACCACCGGCCACGCCTGCGGGTCGGCCGCCGGCTGCGGCGGCGGGGCCGAGGGGCGGCGGCCACCGGTGCGCAGGTAGATGTAGACCAGCATCAGCCGGTGGAGGCCGAAGAACGACAGCACCACCAGGACGGAGTAATAGAGTGCCAGCAGGGCCGGCGCCCACGGAAAGCTCATGGTCAATGCCCGGCTGGAGGCGGCTGCGGGTGGCCGCCCCTTCCTGGCCGCGCTGGCCGCGGATGTCGGCAAGCCTGGGCCTTCGTCTCGGGGTCGATCGGGCTCATCGCTTGGGTCATTACCTGGGTCATTACCTGGGTCATAAGCTGACGCTGACGCGGGCCCTCCGCGGGGCCGCGTCGCTCGGGCTCCTGTTGATGGCACCCCGGCTCGCAGCCGCGGTGAATCGGCATACTGTACCCGATCCCGCCCTCCCATGCCCAGCTACCGCCTGATCCTCTCCTACCGCGGCACCGCCTACGCGGGGTGGCAGCGCCAGGAGAACGCCATGGCGGTGCAGCAGGTGGTGGAGGAGGCCCTCGAGAAATTGCTGGGCTTCCCCGTGCGGGTGACCGGCGCGAGCCGCACCGACGCCGGGGTCCACGCGCGCGGCCAGGCCGCCCATCTCGAGCTGGCGCGCCCCTTCCCGGAGCGCGGGCTGGTGCACGGCGCCAACCATCACCTCCCGGAGGACGTGCGGGTGCTCGCCGCCGCCGGCATGCCGGACGGCTTCCACGCCCGCCGGCACGCCTGGGGGAAGGAGTACCTCTACCGGCTGAGCCGGGCCGAGGTGATCCCGCCGCTCGACGCCCCGTTCGTGGCCGCCGCGCCGGCCGCCCTCGATCGTGACCGGATGGCCAGAGCGGCCGCCCTGCTGCCAGGGCGGCACGATTTCTCCGCCTTCGCCCTCGCCGGCGGCTCGCACGGACAGCCGTTCCGGCGGATCTTTTCCGCCGCTTTCGAGGAGGGCGAGGAGCGGGGAGGTGAGCTGGCCTTCCGCATCGTGGGGGAGGGGTTCCTGCGCGGCATGGTTCGTGCTTTGGTGGGAACTCTGATCGAAACCGGCACCGGCCGGCGGACCCTCGAGAGCTTCGCCGCCCTGCTCGCCGGCGCGGCGCGCTCCGCGGCGGGACCGACGGCCGCCGCGCACGGCCTCGCGCTCGAACGCGTCTTCTATCCGGTGGAATGGAGCGTGGAGGGCGATCCGCAACCGCCTGTGGTAATTTAAGGGCCCTCAAGCCATGGCAGATCTGTCCAAACTCGCCGACCCGGGATCCCCCGAAGAGCTCCTGGTGCGCCGGATCGACCTCGACCGGCTGCCGCGCCACGTCGCCATCATCATGGACGGCAACGGCCGCTGGGCCAAGGGGCGCGGCCTGCCGCGGGTCGAGGGGCACCGCGCCGGCGTCGCCTCGGTGCGCGAGGCGGTGGAGACCTCGGCGCGGCTCGGCCTCGAGGTGCTCACCCTGTACGCCTTCTCGGTCGAGAACTGGAAGCGCCCGCGCTTCGAGGTCTGGACCCTGATGAACCTGCTCAAGGAGTACGTCCGCCGCGAGCGCGAGGGGCTGGTCGAGAACGACATCCGCTTCAACGTGCTCGGCCGCTGGCGCGAGCTCGACCCGTCGGTGGTGAGGGAGCTCGAGGCGACGGTGGAGGCGACCCGCCACTGCCGGGGGATGCAGTTCAACATCGCCCTGAACTACTCGGGGCGCTGCGAGATCGTCGACGCCTGCCGCAGCATCGTCGCCGACTGGGCGGCCGGCAAGCGGGCCGACATCGACGAGGAGACGATCGGCCGCTACCTCTACACCTCCGGCCAGCCCGACCCCGACCTGATGATCCGCACCTCGGGGGAGCTGCGCGTCTCGAACTTCCTGCTCTGGCAGATCGCCTACGCCGAGATCTGGGTGACCCACACCCTCTGGCCCGACTTCCGGCGCCGCGACCTCTTCGAGGCGGTGCTCGACTACCAGCGGCGCGAGCGCCGCTACGGCGCCGCCGAGTCGACGGAAGCCCGCGAGCCGGCGGACGTCTTCGCCTCCGGCCGCCACCGCGGCTGACCGGCGCCGGGATCCACAGCCCGCCATGAAACGGCTCCTCACCGCGGCCATCGGGACGCCCGTCGTCCTGGCGATGGTCTTCCTGGCGCCGAGCCTGCTGTTCTTCGCCGCGATGTCCGTGGTGATGATGGTGGCGGCCTGGGAGTACGTGGCGATCGTCCGCCCGCGCCTGCCCGGCCTGCCCCGCGGCCCGCTCCTCCTGCTGCTGCCGCTGATCCCCGCCGCCGCCTGGGCGCTGAGCTACAGTTTGAGCGGCCGGGCCGGCCTCGGCACCCTGCGCCTCGAGCTGTTCGGCGGCGCGCTGCTGCTGTCGGTCGGCCTCGGCACGCTCCTGCTGCTCGCCAGGACGCCGCTCGAGGAGACCCTCCCGGCCCTCGGCGCCCTCGGCTTCGGCGTCCTCTACTTCGCGCTCCCGCTGTCGAGCCTGCACCTGATGCAGCGGCTCGATCCCTGGATCATCTTCCTGCTGCTGGCGATCGTCTGGCTGGGGGACACCGCCGCCTACTACGTGGGGTCGCGGATCGGCCGCCACAAGATGGCGCCGGTGATCAGCCCGAAGAAGAGCTGGGAGGGGGCCGCCGCCAGCTTCGTGGTGGCGGTGCTCTCCGCCGCCGTCTGGGATTGGTGCCGCCGCGGCGCCCTCGAGCCCGGGCTGCTCGCCGTCGCCGCCGCCACCGCCCTGGCGGCGCAGCTCGGCGATCTCGTCGAGTCGATGATCAAGCGCGGCTCCGGGGTCAAGGACTCGGGGAGCATCCTCCCCGGCCACGGCGGCATCCTCGACCGCATGGACGCCATGCTCTTCGCCGCCCCGGTCCTGCTGATCGGCCTCTGGCTGCTGGGGGTTGGCTTCCCGGGCTAGGGGGGCGCGGTTTGCCTCTGCTCGCCTCCTTCGGGCTCCGCTCCTTCGTCGCTGCCAGTCGGCTGCGCGAGGCAAACCGCACCCCCCTAGCCCGGGAAGCCCGGGAATCCCGGGGGCCTTCCTTCCGTTCGGTATAATCGTCGCTTCGTGTCGGCACCTGCGAACCCCGATCCCAGACTGGAACCCTCGGCATGACTCTTCTGACCCACACCCTGCAGACTCTCCTCGCCTTCGCCTTCGCGCTGGGCGTGATCATCGTCGTGCACGAGGCCGGCCACCTGCTGATGGCCAAGGCGTTCGGCGTGCGCGTGCTGACCTTCTCCGTCGGCTTCGGCAAGCGGCTCTGGGGGTTCCAGCGCGGGGAGACCGAGTACCGCCTCTCGGCCGTGCCGCTCGGCGGCTACGTGCGGCTGGGCGGGGAGAGCGCCGAGGACGTCGATCCGACCGATCCGCGCGAGTTCCTCAACAAGCCGCGCTGGCAGCGCATCCTGGTCTACCTCGCCGGGCCGGCGGCGAACATCATCCTCGCCGTGCTGGTCTTCGCCGTCGTCTTCATGGTGGGGATCGAGGTGATGAACCTCCCCGACCTCCCCTCGCTGATCGGCGGCGTCGAGGCGAAGTCGTCGGCGGCGCAGGCCGGCCTCCAGCGCGGCGACGTGATCGTCGCCGCCAAGGGGGAGGCGGTCGACAACTGGTCGGACGTCGCCCTCGCCCTGATGGGCTCCCCCGACCAGCCGGTGCCGCTCACCGTGCGCCGCGGCCAGCAGACCCTGCAGGCGACGGTCACCCCGAAGCGCGTGCCCCGCTACGAGGTGGGGGACTTCGCGGGGCTGCTGCCGAGCGTGCGCCCGCAGGTGATCAAGATCATCGCCGGCCAGCCCGCGGAGGCCGCCGGCTTCCGCCCCGGCGACGAGATCCGGGCGGTCGACGGCCGGCCGGTGATGGACCAACAGGCCTTCGTCGAGGCGATCTCGCCGCGCGCCGGGCAGACGATCCAGGTGGAGGTGGCGCGCGACGGCCAGCCGCTGATCCTCACCGTGGTGCCGCGCAACGACAACGGCAACGGCCGCATCGGGGTGCAGATCGGCTTCTACCAGCGCTTCGGCTTCGCCCGCGCCTTCGTCGAGGGGGCGCGCTACAGCGGCCAGACGGTGGCGCAGATCTTCCAGATCATGGGGAAGATCTTCACCCGCCAGCTGTCGGCCAAGGGAGCCCTCTCGGGGCCGATCGAGATCGCCCGCGAGAGCGGCGACGCGGCGGGGCGCGGCTTCAAGTACCTGCTCCAGCTGATGGGCTTCATCAGCGTCAGCATCGCGGTGATGAACCTGATGCCGATCCCCATCCTCGACGGCGGCCAGATCTTCATCCTGATGGTCGAAGGGGTGATCCGGCGCGACCTGTCGGTGCGCCTGAAGGAGATCGTCACCCAGGTCGGCTTCGTGATGATCCTGCTGCTGATGTTCGTGGTGATCTGGTTCGACCTGATGAAGACTCTCCCGGCCCACCTGCGGCCCGGGGGGTAGGGCGCCTCCTCGGGGGGCCGGAAGCCAGCAGGGACCTCAGGGTGGCGAGGTCCTTGCGGTGGCCGGCCATGTCGTCCCCGGTCTCGGTCTCGACGACCATCGGGGTCCGCCGCAGCCGCGGGTCGTTGAGGATGCGGGCGAAGGCGTCGAGGCCGATCTCCCCTTCTCCGATGTGGGCGTGACGGTCGCGCCGCGAGCCGAACGGGCGGAGCGAGTCGTTGAGGTGCAGGGCCCCCAGGGCCGCCAGGCCGATCCGTTCGGCGATCTCCGCCATCATCTCTTCATACCCCGCCGCCTCGTGGAGCGGGTAGCCGGCCGCGAAGGCGTGGCAGGTGTCGAGGCAGATCCCCACCCGGGCCCGCTGCGGCGCCGCCAGCCGGCCGCGGATCGCCGCCAGGTGCTCCAGCCGGTGCCCCAGGCACGACCCCTGGCCGGCGGTGTTCTCGAGCAGCACGCGGGTGGCGCACCCCGGCAGCGCCGAGAGCACCGCGTCGAGCGACGCCGCCACGGCGTCGATCCCCGCCTCCTCCCCCGCCCCGCGGTGCGCCCCGGGATGCAGCACCAGCCCCTCGACCCCCAGCCGGTCGCAGCGCAGGAGCTCGTCGGCGAGCGCCGCGCGCGAGCGGGCGAGGAGCGGAGGCTCGACGGCGCAGAGATTGATCAGGTAGCTCGCGTGGGCGAGCAGCGGCCCCACCGGCCCCGCCGCGTGGGCGGCGCGGAAGGCCGCCACCTCCTCGTCTCCCACCTCGCGCCCCTGCCACTGGTTGCCGTTCTTGACGAAGATCTGCGCCGCCGTGCAGCCGATCTCCGCCGCCCGCTCCATCGCCACCGGCAGCCCCCCCGCCACCGAGACGTGGGTGCCGAGGGGAGGGAGGAGCGGGAGCTTGAGGCGGGAGGGCATGCTCGGCTGAAGTCTCTGGCGTCTGAGCTGGGAGCCGTTGCTTTTCTCCTCCCCCGTACTCGGGGGAGGTCGGGAGGGGGTTCGCAGCGTTCCGGACTCCGGACCGGCCCCCTCCTGGCCTCCCCCGAGTACGGGGGAGGAAAAAGGCGCCCACGATCCCATGTCGTGCCCGGACGCATTCTATCCCCGGCGATCCTCCGGCTTTGGTAGACTGCGGCCCATGTTGTCGCGGCTCCTCCGCGGGCTGGGCTGTCTGGCCTACGCCCTGCTCGTCGTCGTCGTCTTCGGCCTCGCCGCCTACACCTCCTTCAGCCTGTTCGTGCGCAGCGGCGTGACGACGGTGCCGTCGGTGGTCGGGATGTCGCGCGGCGACGCCGCCAACGTGCTCGCCGACCAGGGGCTCACCCTGCAGAGCGGCCAGGAGGGCAAGGAGGAGGGGCGCTACGACGACAAGGTGCCGGCCGGCCGCGTCGCCCGCCAGACCCCGGACCCGCGGACCCTGATGAAGCGCGGGCGCCCGGTGCGGGTGATCGTCTCGCTCGGCCCCCGGCGGGTGACGGTGCCCGACCTGCGGGGGAAGACCCTGCCGGCGGCACAGGCCGCCATCTCGGGGACCGGCCTCGCTCTCGGCCACATCCTCGGCACCCTCGCCCCCAACCACGAGGCGCCCGGCTCGGTGATCGAGCAGGACCCCGACCCCAACGCCGCGGTGCCGCCGGCGACCGGCGTCGACCTGCTCCTCGCCATGGCGGCGCCGGGGGCGCGCTACGTGATGCCCGACCTCGTGTACCGTAACTACGACCAGGTGCGCCCCTACTTCGAGACGCTCGGCTTCAAGTTCGGCAACGTCAAGTTCGAGCGTTACGAAGGGGTGGCCGCCGGCGTCATCCTGCGCCAGTTCCCGCTGCCCGGGCATTCGCTCTCCCACGAGGACGCGGTGTCGCTGGTGGTGGCCACGGCGGACGGAGCTCCCTGATGCGGCTCGCCCCCTCGATCCTCGCCGCCGACCTCGCCGACTTCGCGGGCTCCCTCGCGCTCTGCGAGCAGGGGGGGGCCGACCTCGTGCACGTCGACGTGATGGACGGCCACTTCGTCCCCAACCTGACCTTCGGCATCCCGGTGATCAAGGCGCTCTCCGGCCGTACCCGCCTGCCGCTCGACCTGCACCTGATGGTCGCCAACCCCGACCGCCTGCTCGACGACTACCTGGCGGCCGGCGCGGCGCAGGTGACCGTCCACTGGGAGGTGGCCCCCCACCTCGACCGCCTGCTCGAGCGCATCCGCAAAGCGGGGGCGCGGGCCGGGGTGGCGGTCAATCCGGCGACCCCGGTCGAGCTCCTCGCCGACGCCCTGCCGCGGCTCGACTACGTCCTGGTGATGTCGGTCAACCCGGGGTTCTCGGGGCAGGCCTTCCTCCCCCATGCGCTCGACAAGGCGCGGCGGCTCAAGCGGATGATCGAAATAAGTGGCGTCCCCGTGGAGATTGAAATGGACGGCGGCATCGACCGCGATAACATTGCCCGGGTCGTCGAGGCCGGAGTCGGCGTGTGCGTGGTGGGCTCCGCGATCTTCGGCACCAGCGACCCCGTGGCAACCATGCACGAGCTGCGCGAGCGCGCTCGGCCGGAGACCGTATGAGAAAGCTCCTCCCCCTGCTGGCGATCGCCGGCCTCCTCCTCGCGAGCGCGGGCTGCAAGAGCGGCGCTCCCAAAGATCCCATCCTCCGCCTCTCGGCCGAGGAGTCGCTGGCGACCGGCAAGGATCTGCTGACCAAGAAGAAGTACGACACGGCGCGCCCCTACTTCACCCATGCCTTCGAGGTCGAGCCGAACTCAGGGATCGGCCGCGACGCCCTGCTGCTCGCCGCCGACACCTACTACCTCCAGGGGGGGAACGCCAACTACATCCAGGCGGAGGCGAAGTACCGCGACTTCCTCAACCGCTTCCCCACCAGCGACTCGTCGGCGTACGTCCAGTTCCAGATCGCCAACAGCCTCGCCAAGCGGATGGAGCGCCCCGACCGCGACCAGGCCGTCACCCGCAAGGCGCTCGAGGCCTACCAGGACCTGATCCGCCTCTATCCCACCAGCGAGTACGCCGCGCGCTCGACCGAGCAGTCGAAGGTGGTGCTGGCGAGCCTCGCCGAGCACGAGTTCGTGATCGGCGAGTTCTACCTGCGGTTCGGCATCCCGCGCGCCGCCTGCGAGCGCTTCGAATACCTGCTCAGCTCCTACCCGGATTACAAGCAGCGCGACAAGGTGATCTTCACGCTCGGCGTCGCCTACGACAAGAACCGCCAGTACGACGAGGCGCGCAAGACCTTCGAGATCCTGCGCCAGCAGTTCCCGCAGAGCGCGTACGTCCATCAGATCCCGGAGGTCAAGGGGATCGAGAACCGGCCGCCGGACGCCCAGCCCGCGAAGGCCGCCGCCGCGACAGGAGACAAACCAGGAACATGAGGCGCGTCACTCTTCTCCTCGTCCCCTTCCTGCTCGCCGGCTGCGCCGGCTCCGCGCTCCGCCCCGAGACCCCCTCGCCGGAGGAGATCCAGGCGCTCAAGAACCGCCTCGTCGAGCTGCAGCGCGAGGCGGCGATGAACCAGGTGGAGCTGGCGCAACTGCGCCAGCAGGTGGCCGAGCTCGAGGTCCGCGGCGGCGCCGCCGGCCGCCGGCCCGCTCCCTCGGCCGCCGCCGCGCAGCCCGCGCCGCGTCCGGCGCCGCCGGCCGCGAGCCAGCCTCCGGCCTCCGCCCGGCCGTACGTCCCGCCGCCGGCGCCGGTGGCCGAGAGCGCGCCCGCGCCGGCCCCCGTGAAGCCGGTCCCCGCGCGGCCGAGCCCCCAGGTCCGGCGCGAGCCGGTGCAGCCGGCCGAGCCGATCGAGGAGGTGGACATCGAGCTCCCCGAGAAGGGGCCGCAGCCGCCCCCCCGGCACGCCGGCAACTCGGCGACCGCCAAGCCGGCGGCCCCGGCCGTTCCGGCTCCCGCTCCGACACCGAAGACGGCGGAGCCGCCACGGCCCTCCCCGCAGACATCCCCCGCGCCGAAGCCCTCGCCCCTGCCGGCTCCGCCCGCGGCCAGGCTTCCGGCCCCGTCGCCGGTCAACCCGGGGACCCTGGGGGAGGAGGCGCCGGCGTCTCCCGATGCCGTCTCACCGGCCACGCAGGCGCTCTACGACCGCGGCTACTCGCTCTACCACCAGGGGCACTTCGTGGACGCCGAGGCGAGCTTCCAGCGCTTCCTCCAGGGGAATCCCAAGAGCGAGCTGGCCGACAACGCCCAGTACTGGATCGGCGAGTGCCGCTACTCGCGCAACGACCTCAAGGGGGCGCTGGCGGCCTTCCGCGAGGTGGTCGAACGCTTCCCGAAGGGGAACAAGGTGCCGGACGCGATGCTCAAGTCCGGGCAGTGCCTGGAGGGGATGGGGGACGTCGAGGGGGCGCGCGTGACCTACCGCGAGGTCGTCCGCCGCTTCCCCGCCACCGCCGCCGCCGCGGTGGCCGAGGAGCGGCGGTCGAAGCTGCACTAGCCGCGAAGGCCGCAGACGCCGCTTCCGGAGGCCGGCAAAGCTCAAGCTCCACCTGAGCTTCGAGCCGGTAAAACTTGACAGATTCAGGCGGAAGCTCTATTTTAAGCCCATAGAAGCTCGACTATAGCTGTCTCCTCCCGGATCTGCAGGAGGTCTTCGATGAGAGTGCGGCGTACCTCGTACATGCTCGCAGCTGTCCTGGCTGGCGCCTCCGCGGTCTGCGTGACTTTCGCAACCGCCGGCCCCGCCCAGGCGTCTGACCGCCCCCCCAAGGATCTCCACTACGTCGGCGATCACTGGACGGCGTGGAATCCGCCCACCCCCGCGGCGACCGACCAGGTCCACGTGGTGGTCAAGGGCGACACCCTGTGGGACATCGCCGCCAAGTACTACGGCAACGCCTACCTGTGGCCGCAGGTGTGGGAGAAGAACAAGTACATCCTGGACGCCCACTGGATCTACCCCGGCGATCCGCTGGTGCTCGGGCTGAACGTGGCCCCGGTCGAGACCCTGACCCAGAACGGCGCGGCTGGCGCGGCCAATGGCGAGACCCCCGGCGAAGCGTCCACGGCTCCCCCTCCGGGCGTGGTGGGCGCCGCCGAGGCGACCGGCTCGCCGGTGCCGCTCGGCGGCGAGACCGACATCTACTGCCAGGGGTACGTGGGGGATCTCGACGAGAGCTTCCCCTACGCCCTCGTCGGCTCCGAGTACGACGCGCTGTCGATCGAGCCCAAGCACCACGCCAAGACCGGCTGGAAGGCCAGCTCCTTCGCCAGCCCGAACCTCACCACCAAGATCGACCTCACCTCCGGCGACATCGTCTACGTCGACGGCGGCAGGGCCCGCGGCCTCTCGGCGGGGTCGCTGTTCACCGTCGTGGCGCCGGATCACGAGGTGCTGCACCCGCTGACCGGCGACGTCGTCGGCCGCTATTACCGCTACCTCGGCCGGCTGCGCATCCTCTCCGTCCAGGAGACCACCGCCATCGCCGAGATCGTGCAGAGCTGCGACGCCATCGTCACCGGCGCCTTGCTCCAGCCGTTCGAGCCCGAGCCGGTGCCGCTCGGCCGCAGCACCGCGCTGCGGCCGGTGAACTACCCCGCCGCGGCGGAGAAGCTGGCGAACGCTCCCGCCATCGTCTACGCCAAGGACGACATCATCTCCCTCGGCGCCGATCACGTCGTCCACATCGATGTCGGCGAGCAGAACGCGACGCCGGGGGACCTCTACACGATCTACCGGGACAACAAGCCCGGCCTGCCGCCGATCGTCGTCGGCGAGCTCGCCGTGCTCTCCGTCCACAAGCGGTTCTCGGTCGCCAAGATCACCGAATCGCGCTATCCGGTGCGCCTCGGCGACCGTCTCGATCCAAAGTAACGGCGTCCTCCTTCAGGCGCTTGGGGGCACCCGGGCGCCTATGGTAAGCTGTTGGTTTCGGAACCGTGAGGAACCTGCCCTTGCCCGACCAGACTCTCAACGGACGCCTCTTTCAGATCGTCGACGAGCTCGTCCGCCGGGGGGTTACGCTGGAGCAGGCGAGACGGGAGTTCGAGCGGCAGTTCATCGTCGCCTCCCTGAAGTCCAACCGCGGCAACTTCTGCCGCTCCGCCCGCTCGCTCGGCGTCCATCGCAACACCCTGCGCAACAAGGTCTCCGACCTCGGCATCGGCTCGGAAGACTACGACCTCCCCGGCAAGCGCCAGCTGCGCCGCAAGACGCGCCCCGGCAACGGCGCCGCCGCCGGCCCCGAAAAACCGGTCTCCTGACCCGCACCCTCCCCCCTCATCACAGCTCACGGCTCGGGCGTGAGATCCGGCCGGAATTGCGAACCTACTGATCCCGGGAGCCTTTTTCCTCCCCCGTACTCGGGGGAGGCCAGGAGGGGGCGTTCCGGAGTCCGAAACGCTTCCTTGTCCGGTACGTTGCGAACCCCCTCCTGACCTCCCCCTCCGGGGGAGGAAAAAAGCGCCCTACGCAGAATACGGCGCCGATCTTGCATTACGTTCATCCCGGAAAAGCATCCGGTGCCGCCCCGGCCCTCTGGCCGGGGTGTGCGCGTTTTTTCTGTAGACCCGCCCGTGCCCATGAAGGTGTTGCCCGAAGTTTGTGTGGGGCACGGCGTCCAAAGGAGGAACCCACCGGCTCATGAAGCGTGCTCGAATCCCTTTCACCACTCTGGCCTGCCTGATGTTCGTGGCCTTCTCCTTTGAAACGACTCCTTCCGATCCCGCCACTCCCGACCCTCACCAGATGACGCCGCTTCAGGATGAAGCGACCCGACAGCAGGACATCGCCCACTTTTTCGTCGCCGGAGCCGGCGGCGGAGACGAAAGGTTCCATACCTTCCGCTCCGGGGATCTCGACGGGCTGGGCGCCTTCAGCGGCGGCTCAGGCAGCCGCCAACTCTCCCTGCTCGACCCCGGCGCCGATCCGGAGGTGGCGCGCCGGTTCCTGCACCAGATGCCCTACGGCCTCACCATCGCCCGCGCCGCCGCCCGCCATCACGTCGACGCCCTGCTCCTCGCCGCCATCGTGGCCACCGAATCGGGCTTCTCGGCCCATGCGGTCTCGCCCCAGGGCGCCCGCGGCCTGATGCAGGTCATCCCCGAGGTGGCGCAGGACTACGGGATCGAAGGAGACCTGCTGGACCCGGCGGTCAACCTGGAGGTGGGGAGCCGCTTCGTCAGCGGCCTGCTCAAGGACTACAAGGGGGATGTCCAGCGGGCGCTCGCCGCCTACAACGCGGGACCGGGGGTGGTGGACCGCTACCGGGGAGTGCCGCCCTACCCCGAGACTCGCGGCTACGTCCGCGACGTCCTCGCCCAATACGAGGAGTATCAGCGGAAAGCAGGCCTCGCAGGACCGAGGTGAGGCAACCGATTTAAGGCAAAGAGAGACCTTCACGCCAAGGCGGCATGGCGGTGTGCCAGCGCGGCGTGATCCGGGGTTCGCGAGGGGAAGCGCTCGCGGACCCGGGTTTTTGTCACCATCCGGGGGTCCCGGGGGGCTCTCGCGAGCTCCTTACGGGTTCTGGGTGGTCTTCTCGGGGATCTGGGTGTGCTCCTCGTCCCCTTCCTTGATCCCCTTCTTGAAGTTACGGATTCCTTCTCCCAGCCCCTTGCCGATTTGAGGAATCTTGTTCGCACCGAACAGTACGATGATGATGAGGAAGATGATCGCGAGCTCAGGAACGCCGAGGCCAGCCATTTTCGTCTCTCCTGGGACGCCTTCGCGGTGTCCCGCAAGGCCCTTCAGGGCCAATTCAGTCTAGCAGATCCCCACCTCTCCGCGAGGTGCGCCGCGAGCTCGGCGCCTTCCGGGATGCGGGAGCAGTGTTTCACGAAGCGCGCCAGCGTCGGCTCGACGAGCGGCAGATGGCGGTTCGCTCCCTGCCGGGCGAACTTGGCGTAGGTCCCCACCGCCTTCAGCGTGCGCTGCGCCGCCGCCCGGTGATACTTCACCCGCTCGGGCGCCGGGAGGGCCGCGGCGAGCAGCGCCTCCTCGGCCTCCGGCGGCGGGAAGAGGGTGTCGTTGAGCAGCGAGGCGAGGTCGTACCAGGGAGGCCCCAGGCGCAGGTCCTGGTGGTCGAGCACGGCGAGCCGCCCGCCGCCGGCCTCTGGCATCCCGGGGGTTGCCGGCAACGGCATCAGGTTGCGCGCCATGAAATCGCGATGGCAGGGGAGGGGCGGCTCGTCGCCGAGAGTGGCGCAGAGCGCGTCGAGGGTGGTGCGCAGGCCGGCCGCCAGGGCGGGGTCGCGCACCAGCCCCTGCGGCTCGAGGAACAGCTCCCAGGTCTGCGCCAGCTCGCGCGCCAGGAGCTCCCGGCCGAGCCGCGGATTGAGCTCCGCGAGGCCGCCGGCGGGGAGGCGCGAGATCGTCGCCGCCAGCTCGCGGGCATGCTCGAAGAAGGGGTGGATCTCGCTCCAGGGGCGCCCCTGCCCCCAGTCGCCGAGCGTCAGCGGCCCCAGGTCCTCGACGAGCATCCACCCCGCAGCGCAATCGGAGCCGAGCACGCGCGGCACCCGGAGGCCGGCGGCCTCGAGGATCGCGGTGGTGCGCAGGAAGCGGGCGCAGGTCTCCCGGAGCTCGGGTGGATAGGTGGCGAGGATGGCGGTGTCGCCCCCGGCCCCCGCGGCCCCCGCAGGGAACAGGATCCGGAAGTAGCGGCGTGGCGAGACGTCGCCGGTCAGCGGCTGCACCTCGTGGAGATCCTCGCCCGCGGCGAGACGCCAGGCGTCCAGCCCGGAGACTCCCACGGCGCCGGCCGCCCCTTCGTTGCTCTGCACCATCACCCCCTGCCTCCTTCTGACTGCCGAGCTGAACGAAGGAGGGTACCATCGCGCAAGAGCCCAGGGAATGGGGGGTTGGCGGGGGCTGTTGGAGGCGTCGGACCGGTTTGACACCCCGGATAGCGGGGTGGATAATCGCTCCGGTCCCAAACGACGAGCCAAGAACGAGCGAAGGGAGGGTCTTCAAGCTGGACGACAAGCTGCATCAGATGCTGCGGGACTTGCGGCGCGCCCTCTCCGAGGCGATCTCCGAATCCTCGGACGTCAGCCGCACCCTGCGCAAAATCCGCGAGGAAGGGTACTCGCTCTATCTGCTGGTGGACTGCAAGCGGGAGCTCAACGATCCCGACGCGCTGGCGCTGACCGCGCCGCGCTGGCCCAGCACCTCTTCGGAGCCCGCCTTCCAGATCGACGGCCGCGATCTCAGCTTCCTGAAGTCGATCGGCATCGATCCCACGCGCCGCCTGCGCCGCCGCCGCGCCAACGCCGGCAGCCCCGGTTGATCCCGATCCCTCGGATCCACCGTCGCGCTCCAGCCTCGAGCGCCCCGTCCGCCGCTCCAGCCGCCCCGCTCGCTCCGGAACCGATCATGTCCGTCACCCCTCCCTCCAACCCGCCCGCCGATCCGAACGACGAGCGGACCGACCTCCTCGGTCTGTCGCGGGAGCTCCTGGCCGAGACGCTGGCGCCCGTCGTCGACCGCCCGTTCCGCGCCCGGCAGATCTACGAGGCGCTCCATGAACGGGGGGTGAGCGACCTGGCCGGGCTGACCGAGCTCCCCCGCGAGCTGCGCGCCCGCCTCGCCGAACGGTTCCGCGTCGGCCTCCCCGCCATCAGCTCGCGCCACGTCTCGGAGGACGGCACGGCCAAGTACCTCTTCCGCCTGCGCGACGGCGCCACCATCGAGGCGGTGGACATCCCGGACCGCGGCCGCCACACCTTCTGCATCTCGAGCCAGGCCGGCTGCGCGCTCGCCTGCGCCTTCTGCGTCACCGGCTACTGGGGAGCGGGGCGAAACCTCACCGCCGGCGAGATCGTCGGCCAGGTGCTCGCCGTCCGCGCCGACCGCGGGCTGCCGCTCGCCGGGCTGAACCTGGTCTTCATGGGGATGGGCGAGCCGCTGCTCAACCTGCCGAACGTCAAGGCCGCGCTCGACATCCTGACCGAGTGGATCTCGCCGCACCGGATCACCGTCTCGACGGTCGGCATCCTTCCCGGCCTCGAGGAGATGGCCGGCTGGGAGCGGCGGCCGAACCTGGCGATCTCCCTTCACGCCCCCGACGAGGCGCGGCGCGGCCGGATCATGCCGATCAATCGCACGTATCCGCTCGCCGAGCTGCTGCCGGCGCTGCGCCGCTACCCGCTCGAGAAGGGGCGCAAGCTGACCTTCGAGTACATCCTGATCCAGGGGGTCAACGACTCGCCGCGCGACGCCGACCAGCTCTCGCGCCTCCTCTCGGGGCTGCGCGCCAAGATCAATCTGATCCCGGTCAATCCCGACCCCGTGCTCGGCGCCGCGATGGTCCCCCCGTCCGAGGCGGCGATCGAGGCGTTCAAGGAACGCCTGCGCCAGCGCGGCTGGATCGCCACCGTCCGCCGCCGCCGCGGCGACGACGTCAGCGCCGCCTGCGGCCAGCTCAGGGCCTTCGGCCGCGAGGCACGCGGCGTGCGCGCGCGGGAGGAGCGGCGGGCGCCTGATCGCGACCCCGTCGTGTCCTAGCTTGAAACCTGCTCGCCTCCTTCGTGTGCGCTCCTTCGCCGCTGCCAGTCGGCTGCGCGGTTTGAACTAGGACACTCCTCCCACCCCGGGATTTCGTCGGAAACTCCATCTGGACATACAATTGAGCTTCGGGGACTCGATGCTCCGAAGCGAAGGTTGATGCCATGGCGTTGCAAGCCGACCTGCTCCGCGTTGTCCAACAGCTCTCTTTCTGCCGCGATATGGCAGGGGTGATGGCCGTGCTGCGCCAGTCGGCGCGGGAGCTCAGCGGCGCCGACGGGGTGACCATCGTGCTGCGCGACGGCGAGCTCTGTCACTACGTCGAGGAGAACGCCATCGGCCCGCTGTGGAAGGGGCGCCGCTTCCCGCTCGACAGCTGCATCTCCGGCTGGTGCATGCTGCATCGCGAGCAGGTCGCCATCCCCGACATCTACGCCGACGCGCGCATCCCGCACGAGGCCTATCAGCCGACCTTCGTCAACAGTCTGGCGATGACCCCGATCCGGAGCGAGGACCCGATCGGCGCCATCGGCGCCTATTGGGGCTCGCACCACGTGGCGACCCCGGAGGAGCTCGAGGTGTTGCAGGCGCTGGGCGATTCGGCCGCCATGGCGATCGCCAACAGCCAGCTCATCGAGCGCCTGCAGGAGGCCAACCGCCGCAAGGACGAGTTCCTCTCCATGCTGGCGCACGAGCTGCGCAGCCCGCTCGCGCCGCTGCGCAACGCGCTCCACGTCCTGCGCCTCCACCATCTCCGCGGGGGCGGGGACGAGGACGCCTCGGGGAGGACCCTGGAGCTGATGGACCGCCAGATGCAGCTGCTCGCCCGCATCGTCGACGACCTGCTCGACGTGGCGCGGATCAGCAGCGGCCAGGTCGCCCTGCGCAGCGAGCGGGTCGACCTCTCGCGCCTGGTCCGCCACAGCGTCGAGGACCGCCGCGACCTGCTGGAGGGCGCCGGCCTCGAGCTCGACGTCGACCTGCCGGAGACCCCCGTCTGGATCCTCGGCGATCCCCTGCGCCTCGCGCAGGCGCTCGGCAACACGCTCGAGAACGCCGGCAAGTTCACCCCCACCGGCGGCCGGGTGACCGTGCGGCTGGCGGCCGACGGCCAGGCGGTGGTGACTGTGCGCGACACCGGCGTCGGCATCGACCCGGAGATGCTGCCGCACATCTTCGAGGTCTTCACCCAGGGGCACCAGCCGCTCGACCGCCGGCAGGGCGGGCTCGGCCTCGGCCTCGCCGTCTCGAAAGCCCTGGTCGAGCTGCATGGCGGCGAGATCCGGGCGGCGAGCGCGGGGGTGGGGAAGGGGACGGAATTCACCCTCCGGCTGCCGCGGGAGGCGGAGCCGCCGGCGTTGAGCGAAGGCGCCCGGCCGGCGCCGCCGAAGAAGCACCCCTTGCAGATCCTGGTCGTCGAGGACAACGAGGACGCGGCCGAGAGCCTGCGCCTCTTCCTCGAGTTCTACGGTTACGAGGTCTCCCTGGCGTACACCGGCCCCGACGGGGTGGAAGCCGCGAAGACCGTCCGGCCGGACGTCGTGCTCTGCGACATCGGCCTCCCCGGCATGGATGGCTTCCAGGTGGCGGCCACCCTGCGGCGGACACCGGAGACCGCCGCCGTCCGCCTCATCGCGGTCACCGGCTACGGCCAGGAAGAGGACCGCCGGCGCGCCCTCGAGGCCGGCTTCGACGTGCACCTGGTCAAGCCGGTCGATCCCCAGAAGCTGCTCGGCTACCTCAACTGAGCCTCTCACGCCCCAGGAGGGCACCATGAAAATGCGCCACGGCACGGCCCTGCTCGCAGGGATCGCTCTCACTCTCCTCGCATCGCCCGCGCTGCACGCGGCACAGCGCACCCACCCCGGGAAGTGGGAGTTCGTCTCCACGGTCGACGGCCAGAGCACGACCCGCGACTTCTGCATCAAGCCCGCCCAGGCCGAGGGGATCAACGGCGATGCCGCGGCAAACCGGGCTTTTCTCGAAAAGGGGGCCGCCGCGCATCACTGCACGATCAAGGACTTCAAGCTCGTGGCGGACACCATGTCCTACACCAAGGTCTGCGCCGGCTACTCCTTCTCGGACCGCACGACGTACCACGGGGACACTTCCGAAGGCGAGCTGACGACGAGGATGGACGGCAAGCCGCCGCTCGTCACTCACATGAAAGGGCGGCGGCTCGGCGACTGCCCTTGAGGACGCCGCCAGATGAGCCCGACGTTGCGGCCGGCCCCCTTCCCCTCCCGGCGGAAGCTCCACAGGTTCGCCTCGTCGCACCGGGTGCAGCGGGGGAGGACGATCACCTCGCCGACGCCGGCCCGCTCGAGCTGCAAGCGGGCGGCGCCGGGGAGGTCGAGGTGGGGCTTGCCGGCCGGCCCGTCGATCGCGACTCCTGCACCGCTCGCACCGGTCACCTGAGCGGCTACGTCGGCGTCCACCTCGTAACAGCAGGCGCCGATCGCCGGCCCCACCCAGGCGGTCCATTCCCCGGGCCGCCCTTTCATCGTCTCCAGGGTGGTCTCGATGACCCGGCTCACGATGCCGCGCCACCCCGCGTGGATCGCCGCCAGACCCTCGGGCCCGGCGACCAGCACGGGGACGCAGTCGGCGGTGATCACCGACAGCGCGAGCCCCGCCTCCTCCGTGTACAGGGCATCCCCCTCGCCACAGAAGCCGGCGCGGGCCGGCAGCGCGGTCGCCGAGTGGATCTGCTTCGCCCAGGCGAGCGGGGGAGCCTCCGGCGCGATCGCCCGCAGCACGGCCTCGCGATCCGCATTGGAGCCCTGGGGCCCACGGCCGGTGAAGCGCACCTCGACGTCGCCGCGGCGGGCCGTCCAGACCTGGTGACCGGCTTCGTGGGTGGGGCCGTGGAGGAAGGGAAGGGTGGGTGCGGCGGCGCTCGGCATGGCGGGATTCTAGTTTAGACTCGGCGGATGAAAGGTTTTTTATTGTCGCTCGTCCTTGGGCTCGCCGCCGTGCCCCTCCAGGCTCAGGCGCCCGCGCTCGACATCAAGCTCGCGCACGGCGACGCGGCCGAGGGCCAGACTCGCGACCAGCTCCTGCGCCTGCTGAAGACCTACGACGTCGAGCGCTGGATCTTCACCCGCAGCCTGGTGATCGACAGCACCCCCGGCGTCATCCCGCACAGCCACCCGGTGCTCACACTCAACACCCGCCACCGTAAGGACGACGACCTGCTGCTGTCGACCTTCGTGCACGAGAACCTGCACCACTTCCTCACCCAGCACGCCGACCAGACCGACGCCGCCAAGCGGGAGTTGCGCAAGATCTTTCCCAAGGTGCCGGTGGGCTATCCGGACGGCGCCGACTCCGAGGACTTCGGCTACCTTCACCTGATCGTGAACTATCTCGAGTACCAGGCGGACAAGGAGCTGCTCGGCGAGCTGCGGGCCTTCACCATCTTCCAGTTCTGGGCCGGCGACCACTACCGCTGGCTCTACCGCCGCATCTTCGAGGACGGCTACCAGATCGGGCCGGTGGTGCGGAAGCACGGGCTGTTCCCCGTGGCCCCGAAAGAGACCCAAGAGCCGCCGCCGAGGCGCTGAATCTCCTGGCTGCGAGCCGGCGCCTCGCGGAGGAATGGCCGCTCTTCCCGGGGAGATGGCCGTACCTCGAGGGGATCGAGGCCTCCCAGTCGGGGAAGGGCCTGCCCCTCGAAGGTCGGGGAACGGCCTGTCCCTCGAAGGGAAAACGCCCGCCCGGTCGGGGAACGGCCTGTCCCTTCGAGGACGAGAGGCGTACCTTCGAGGGAGAGGCGTTGCCCTCTCGGGGAAAGGGGCCTCCCTGGGTTGTGCGTCAATCTCCCCGCGTTGCTGAGCCTTCGCCCTAGGTTGCTGAGCCTTCGCCCTAGGTTGCTGAGCCTTCGCCCCGGCTTGCCGAGCCGTCGCCCCGGCTTGCGGCGGCTTCGCCCAGGAGCTCCTGGCCGAGGATCTCTCCGATCATCTCCTGGAGTTGCGATCCGGAGAGGCTGAGCAGGGTGGAGAGGTCCACCGGCGAGCGCGCGACGCTCGCGAGGGTGTGGAGGATGACCAGCAGCTCGGCGCGGTACATCCGCAAGCTGCCGGCGGCTTCCCCCTCGCGCTCCAGGGAGTAGCCCTCGCCGACCAGCTCGCCGCCGTCGTGGAAACGGAAGAGGGCCGGCTTGCCGGCGATCTCGAGAGCGATGACGAGGAGGAGGGCATCCTCGCGGTGCTTGAGGGAGGCCGCTGGGCGGTGGCCCGACTCGAAGCGCTCCCACTCCCGGAAGACGTGGAACTCGCCATCCCGTTCCCGCACCCGCCAGTGGCCGGCCAGATCCCCATCGGTGGCGCCGGGAGGCTCATCCCGCTCGCGGAGCGCTTCGATGTACTCCGGCGAGAGGGCGCTCAAAGGGCGTGACGGCAGATCGATCATCCAGGCTCTCCTTGCCGGCGTTTTCCGTCCGGGCCGGACAAAATCGTGTTCAGGCGAAACTCCGTACTGTCAGGACAATTTCTACATCGATCGGTTGATTCTTGTCAAGACGGTACATTGATCGTCGTGTTGCTCCCTGTTCCTGGCCTGAGGTACACTTTTGGGATGAACGAGAAAGAGGAGGTCGATCGGCTGCTGAACGTCCTTCGGATCGTCGCGCGGTTGCTGGGCTTGTCGAACCGGGAGATCGAGCGGCGTCTGGGCTTGACGCCCAGCTACGTGAGCCGCCTGTTCGCCGGAGCGATCGAGCTGAAGGTGGAGCACATCCTCTCGATCGTGCGCGCGGTAGGACTCGAGCCCTGGGAGTTCTACGAGCTCGCCTATCCCCGACGGGCCGACGCGCCTTCCGAGGCGTACCGCTCGATCCACAGCCTCCTCGGCGGCCTGCAAGCGCCGCTGCCGGACCTGCCCGCTGAGTTGCAAGGCACCAAGATGACCAAGCGAGAGATCGACGAGATGATTCAGGAGTCCGTTCGGCAGGCCTTCAACGAGCTCGCCGGGAAGAGGAAGTGAGCGGGCGGGGCTCGGCCGCCCACGGGGTCCAGCGGGTCGCAGCTCGCGTCGGCTATTCGTCCGCCCTGGGCATCCGCACAGGTTTCCCCGAATAGAGTCCTTCACTGGCGAGCTTCAGATATTCCGCCAGCGGAGGCAGGCCGATCTCCTGACGGAACTGATCGACTTTAGAAGCACCCTCCAAGGGTAAAACCATCGGGTTTCCCGCGGAGTCCAACCCCATTTGGGTGCCGAAGCGTTGCTTCCGGCCGAGATGGCGCTGTAAGGCGTCGTAGAGGATCGCATACATGATGGGATCCCCACCGCCGTTCTTGTACTCCTTCTCGACGCTCGGTAGAACTGCGACCATCAACGGAAGATCCTCGCTGTGCTGGGCCAGCACGATGGCATTGCCAGAACCTTCCCGGCCCGAAGCGATGGAGGTCGATCCAGCCGAGCTCTCGAATCAGGTTTTCCAGATATTTCCTGTTCTCGATGATTACGGGGGAAGACGGACCGATCATCCCGGCCTGCATGGCCTTCTGATCCGTCAGCATGCGCTCGTGGATCTCCCGCGAGACGCTTTCAGCCCGCTCTTTCGAGATTTCCCTGGGCTGCCCTAGCCCGCATTTCTCACAAAGCGGCCCGTCATCGACGGTTCCGGGGCCAAATCACGGGAAGTGAGCTGGCCCCGCCCTTGGGCGGCTGGTTGGCAGTCGCCGAAGGGCGGTATCAAAGCGGAAGCCTCGATCTTCAAAAACCAGCAAGAAGGATTTTCCCAGTCAGAAGAGACACCTCGACCTGGAGAGCCACAGAGAGGAGAGACTTCGGGCGGCGGAGATCAGCCGATCAGGCGGGACCAGCCCGCAAGTTGCCAACGATTTGAGTCCACAGAGTCGCGTATGGGTAGGAACTGGCGAGATGCACCCACACGCGACGTACCGTGACCCGGATCTGCGCACCGATCTTCAACAGCTTGGTACGGATGGTGTCACAGCGGGCCTGAGCCAGTTCCGTCCCTTGCAAGCCCAGCCGGCGTAACTCGTTGAGCAGGATATAGGCCACCGAGGAAAACCAAAGACGCAGTTGATTGCTGGCCAAGTGGTGGGAAGAGGTGCGGTCGGCAAACAGGCACATCTGTTGCTCTTTAATCCGATTCTCCATTTCGCCGCGAGCGCAATACATCTGCTCGTACAAGGCGGCGGCCGGCCACGACTCAGCACTCAGGGAGGTCACGATAAACCGAGGATTGGCGCCCTTGGCCAAGTGCTCGGCCTTGCCGACGACCCGTCGCTGACAAGACCAACTCTTTCGTGTTTGATACGTGAAGTCCCGGAAGATTCGCGTGGCCTCGCCGGACTGCTCGAACTGCTCGCGGGCCTGGGTCAACTCACCGCCCAGAGCCCGCTGCAGCCGAGCGTTGCGGGCCAGCCCAAAGACGAAATCCACGGCATGCTGCTCGCACCAAACCATCAATTCCTCACGCGCAAATCCCGAATCGGCGCGCAAGATGATCTGCACCTCAGGCCAGCGGCTACGAATCTGCGCCACGATACGATCCACCTCGGTGACCGCGCCGGCTGAGGCATCACGATCCGAGCTGCGCAGAAGGGCACACAGCAGGTGAGAACCGCAGAAGATGTAGAGCGGTAGATAGCAGTATCCCCCATAGTAGCCATGGAAAAAACGATCCTCCTGCTCGCCATGCAGAGGATCGTCGGTCGCGTCCAAATCCAGAATGATCTGGGAGGGGACGCACTCATGGCCCGACAAAAACGTATCGACCAGGAAGCGGTCCACGGCCTTTGAATCCACCGAGATCTTCCGATAGCGGTCCTGCTTGACAGCCCCCCACTCCAAGCGGTTCAACGTACTCTTGCCGGCCAGCGGCTTGCCCCGGTCCTGCTCCTGGCGCCGGTCATTACCGGCGGGGTCCGCCTTGCCCACCACGGTCGCCAGCAGCGGATCCGTTCGCAGCTCGTCGTGGTCGTTGAGATCCTCATAGGCCAGCGCCAGGCCGAGGACACGCTGCCGCACCAGCTCCTCAAGGCGGTGCTCCACATAGGAGGGGTTTCGCTGATCCCGAAAGCAGGCTGCAAAGTCCCGAAGAATCCCGCGCCGCCGTTCCACCTCCGACAGCAACAGCAGACCCCCGTCCGAAGTCAAAGTCCCGCCGTCAAAGGCGGCTACCACCGTCCTGCGGCCCGCCCCTTGAAATTCCAGCTGCTGAGGATTACAGTCTGTCGCCATAGGGCTGTTCTCCTTTTACGGTACAAGTGCTGCCAACACAACACTTATACCACTGGAGACGGCCCTTTCCTCATCTTCGGTGAGAAATCCGGGCTAGCCTCACCACTCGAAAAGCACATGCCGCGGGCACCGAAGGGAGCTTGCTGTACTCTATGACCTTCCCTGACACTTCCGTCCGGAGCGTTTTCGCCTGTTGAGAGACCTTCCAAGTCTTTAGCGCGTCCTCCTCTCGGACCGTCCACGCCTGTGGATCACGACGCTCGATGACCAGGACCCTTGCGGTGCTCTGGCTTGGGCTCCAGATCCGGTCACCCTCAACGCAGAGCAGCCTCTGGTCGGCCGTGGACCTCCAAGCCTGGGCCGCCTTGGGAAGCGTGGGTGGCGACGCGCCATCCGCCTCTGCGGCCAAAATACTGAAAGCGGAGATTCCCAGCCCAAAAATCCCCGCTATGCAAACTTTCAAGGGTCGTAAGAGTCTCATTCCCCGGTACCTCTGCTTTCGGACCTGACAGTTTCCCTAACCGCCCTCTACTCCAAGGACCCTCGGCAGATTCGCGCCTTCATCAAGAGTCAAGGAGGAGAGGTCATCTATAAACCGCTGCGCGGACTTCCATGGCAAGGCGAAGGAAGGATCTGGATGTCATTCACCAGCCGGCTGACCGAAGGTAGACTCGTCGAGGACGATTTACTGCGCAGCGTTCCAGGCATCTATCAGCAACTGTTGCCCAAGGCTTCGAGTTGCGAGTTACCGCTATGGGCGACTGCATCTTGACGGCCAAGATCGAGTCCCAAGACACGCAGCATGGAACGCTGGACTGGAGGAGGGCTCCGGAAGAGATCAAGTCCTGCGCCTTTGAGTTACCCTCCGGCGTTCCGATCTTTGCCTTCGGCTCATGTCACGCCTTGGGATCGTCTTTGGATGTTTTGATTTCATCGTCAAGCCGGAAGGAGACTGTATCTTTCTGGAGGTCTATGAGGGCGGCCAGTTTCTATTCCTAGAGCAAGATAGCGGACTACCCCTGCTTGACCGATTCAGCGATTTTCTACTCTATGGAAAAGCCGAGGCTAAGGGCTCGTCGCGGATCAATGTGTCCGTTTTGCGTCCGGCCCGAAGGGCCGGGAGACCCCAGCCCAGGGCTGAGGCCGCAGGCCGATGCCCTGGGAAAAAAGGCGCTCCATCGAGGCGGCCTGAAAGGTCGCGAGAACCCGCCTCGACAAGACGCTCTCGCGACCCTTCAGGCCGCCCCACGTTGTCATTCCTCAACCCAGGGCATCGGCCTGCGGCCTCAGCCCTGGGCTCTGATCTCCCGGCCCTTCGGGCCGGACGCCTCGGGGCTGAGCTCTCGGGAACTGGTCAAGTTATTTTGCGACGAGCCCTTACTCCAACGACGACCGCAACTTGCCCTGACAGTGCCTGCCCTCGAACCGCTACCCGCCCTTGGGATTGAACCGCGCGTTCGGATCGATCTGACAGCGCCGCAGGAACTCCACGACGTCCTCCAGCAGACCCAGGGTCGCCACCCGCCGCTCGAAAGCGTCCCTAAGGACCAGCACGGCGCCCAGCGCTTCCCGCTGAATTCCCAGGGACACGAACACCTCGACGGCATCAGCGACCATCGCCGCCGTCTCCTCGTAGCGATCTTGGTGCATCCAGACCAGAGCCAGCTCCAAAGAAGCGATGGCGGCTGCGCCAGCTCGAACTGTCGCCGTGTGCCGAGGAAGGAGGCTTGAAGGTCGTAGAGCCTGGCCTTGAGTTGGAGACCGCCGGTTCCCCGGAGTAGATGCTCGAAGGCAACGCCGAATGCGCGCTCGGCTTCGTGCAGATCGTCCGCGGCACGTAGCGCGTTCGCCAACTCGCCCCACGCCCGGGCTTGCAGGTCGGCGAGCTCCTGCAGAGCGTAATACCGCGGGTCAAGCCGATTGGCGATCTCCACGGCATGGCGGGCGAGGCTCACCATCTCCTGAGGGGAGTCGTGACGGACGGCCCAGCTCCTCTCGAGCAGGGCGTGGAGCATGCCGGAGCCTTGGAAGGGAAGATCCGCGGCGATCAAGGCGTCGAGGCCTCCCTCCTGGAGGAGGGTGGCTGCCTTGCGGCCCCGCAGCTTCTCTTGCCGGAGGTGGCGCTTGTGGTCCCGGACCCCGAGAAGGACCGGCCCGGCGCCGCGCCGTAGGCCTCTGACCATTGAGCGGCAAGACAGGCGTTGCACGTAGCGCAGCTCCGCCGAAGGTGGCGGGCCACGGTTCGGAAACGGCTCGCTGGCAGGCTGCCCGCGACGAACGCTTCCAGCTCGGCCCGGGTGGGGTGCTCGCTCAACGCGTCTCCTTTCGCAACTCTGCGGATTCTCGCACACCTGCCCGCCTGGGGATTCCAGTCGTAAGAAAAAAGAATCCAAGTACCCTAAAAGTTCCCGGGTCCGGGAACGAAGAAAGTTCTTGCTGTTACCGCAAAGGCTGTCTCGAAGAGTCTAACCTAACGCAAAGATTGGAGCGATAGCGCTTGGCGAGTGGCAATTCCGACTGAGCTGAGCCGCTACCCGTCAATCGAGCTGCCCTCCTCAGCCGTTAGGATCGACGCAAGCCCCCTGATCGTTCCAAGCCGTGCATCTAGGGACACCCGCCCCAGAGGTCTGGCTGCCGGCGCAAGTGACCGAATGGCCGTTGAGGTCGCTGCAGTATTCCGCCTTTTGGAAGAACTGGGCTGATCCAGAGCGCTGCCCCCCGTGTGGGAGATGCACCAGAGCTCCCGGAGCGACTCCCCAGCCGGCCAGGATCTCGGCCAACCGGCTCCAGACGCCGTCCGTGATCGGCCAGGCGCCGGCTGGCGCGGCGCCCGCGAAGGTGAGGGTGACTGCCAGGGCTGCCCCGGCGAGGAAGCGTCCAACCGTGCGTTGCGTCATGTCCCGCCTCTCCCCGTCCGCGGAGCCTGCGGGGGCCTCCATGACCCTCTCGTCCGCGGGCGAAATCATGTTCGATGGCTGCCGCCTCAAGTCTGGCAGAAGAGGAGGAATTCTCTCCGTACCGGCGCCAGGAGCTGCGAGATCC
>CAVWOZ010000026.1:0-19115 GCA_963756595.1 uncultured Acidobacteriota bacterium | reverse complement strand
ACCGGGGCGTAGTAATGATCCGAGGGATCGATCGCGATCGACTCGACCCGCGCCGGCGCCCCCGGCAGTGGCCCCGTCTCCGGCTGCCCCTGGCCGAGGTTGGACCACGCCGGGTCCCCCGTCCGGTACCCGCGGGCCGTCGCCTCCTTGGTGACGAAGACGACCCCCGTGCGGGGCACGCTGCGGAAGGCCTGGAGGGTCGTGGGCTCGAGATTGGGGGGCGCGGTCGTCATGGAGCGAAGGCTAGCACGCCTCCTGGCGGGCCTATAATGGCCGCATGGCAGGACGACCCGTCGACCGGTATCTCACCATTCTACGCCAGAGCCTTCCGGAGCTGGCCGAGCAGTACCACGTGCACTCCCTGGATGTTTTCGGGTCCTTCGTGCGGAATGAGCAGACCGCGGCAAGCGACCTCGACGTGCTGGTGACGTTCGGGAAGACCCCCGGGCTGCTGGAGTTCGTTTCTCTCGAGAATCACCTCAGCGATCTCCTCGGTGTCAGGGTGGATCTCGTCATGAAGAAGGCTCTCAAGCCGAGGATCGGGGCCAATATCCTGCGCGAAGCCGTTCCTGTATGAGCGAGCGGACCTACCTCGATTATCTCGATGACATTCGGGACAGCTTGGGGAAGGCCCAGGCTTTCGTGGCGGGAATGACCTACGACGAATTTGCTCTCGACGAGAAGACCAATTTTGCGGTCGTCCGCGCTCTTGAGATCGTCGGCGAAGCGACCAAACGGATTCCAGCGGAGGTGAAAGGCCGTTACCCCCATCTTCCCTGGAGGGATATGGCCGGAATGCGCGACAAGCTGGCCCATGACTATTCTGGAGTGAATCTGGAAGTTGTCTGGGAGACGGCCACCAAGGAAGCCCCGGCCCTGGAAGCGGAAATCCGTACCCTCCTCACCCAGGAAACCTGAAGTCTCCGGGCCACCCTTCCGGAATCACGATCCCCATCGCCGCCAATGGACCCGTGAGGTCCTCCGGCACGGGGGCCGCGATGCGCAGCGGCTCGCCGGTCTCCGGATGCGCGAACACCGCCTCCAGGGCGTGCAGGGCGAGGCGGCACAGGCCGAAGCGCTCGCGGAAGAGGCGGTTGTGCTCCCCCTTGCCGTAGCGCACGTCGCCGATCAGCGGGTGGCTGAGGTGCTTGAAGTGACGCCGGATCTGGTGCCGGCGACCGGTCCGCGGACAGGCTTCCATCAGGGCGTAGCGCTCGAAGATCGCGAGGCGGCGATAGGCGGTGACGGCGGCGACCTTGGGTCCCCCCTCGTCGCGGGGGATGGGATGGTCGATCACCCCCGCCTCCGGCGGGATGCCGCGCACCAGCGCCAGGTAGCGCTTCTCGACCTCGCCCGCCGCGAAGCGCTCCTGCATGCGGCGCGCGGTTTCGGCATCGAGCGCGAAGAGGAGGACGCCGCTGGTCGCACGGTCGAGGCGATGGACGGCGTGGACATGTCGGCCGATCTGGTTTCTTACGATCTGCAAGGCGAAGATCCGATCCCGCGCGGCCCCCCGGTGGACGGCGAGACCCGCCGGCTTGGCGACGGCGATCAAATGGGCGTCCTGATAGAGGACAGGGACGAGAAGCGCCGATTCTGGCACAGAGGTTGCGACACTCCCCAGAGGCCTGGGATGGTTGTCTTCATCCAAGCGCTTCATCCAGGAAAGGAGGCCTCATGAACAAGCCAGGAATCACCCTCGGTCTCATCCTTCTCTTCGCCGTCGCCCTCGCGAGCGTCGCCCGAGCGGAGGATCACCAGCTCACGGTCGTCAACAATTCCAGCGCCGAGGTTCGGGTCGCGGTCCTGTGGAGCGGCGGCGGTGTCGATCCGCTCAAGCTCGGGCCGGGGGAGCGCCAGAACGTTTCCGTCCCGTCCCAGCTCAATTCCGTCAAAGTGACGGCCAACGGCAAGTGCCGGGAGGGGCTCGCGACTTTCAATCCGCAACGCGCCACCCTGGCGACCATCGACTGCAAGGGAGACACCTATTCGGTAGCGCCGGCGATGACGAAGCCCGCCGCGTCGAACCCCTAGGAGGGCGGAAAGGCCGCCCGACGCGCTCGCGTGCGCCGGACGGCCTGCTGAAATCACCGGATCGGCCTTCTCGGATCAGCGCCGGAAGCGGTTGAACCGCGCCGGCGAGAAGGCGGAAAGGATCTGCCCGAGCCGTTCCTCGGCCGGCTTGGTCGTGGGATCGACCTGCGTCCGGTTCGGCGGCTCGACGTGCCGGTGCGGCGGCTCGGCGCTGCGCCGCCGCTGGTCCTTGCGCGGCCCCTGCCCCCCCTGGCCCTGACGGGATTGCGGCTGGCCCTGATGGAAGCGGGGCTGGGCGTCGCCGCGCTCCATGCCGGGCTGGCGGTCCGGCTGGCGATCCGGCTGCCGGTCGCCGCGGTCGTTCTGCCGCGGGCCCCGCCCCTGGCCCTGGCCACCGGGCCGTCCTCCCTGCTGCCCCTGATGCTGGCGGGGCTGCTGGCCGTCCGCCGGGCGTCCGTCGGGGCGGCGCTTCGCCGACTTCTGCTCGACGCGAGCCCTCTCCTCGGCCTCGCGCTGCGCCTTCTTCTCCGCCTTCTCGCGGGCGCGGGCGCGCTCCTCGGCGCGGCGGGCGCGGATCGAGGCGATCCGCTCCTGGAGCGGGATCTCGAAACGCTCGGCCGGCTTCGCCTGGTAGTCGAACCCCTCGACCGTCCGCCGCGAAAGGCGGGCGCCGACCGCGCGCTCGATGGCGAGCAGCTCGGCCGCCTCCTCCTCGGAGACGAAGGTGAAGGCGTCGCCCACCATCTCGGCGCGGGCCGTGCGGCCGACCCGGTGGATGTAGTCCTCGGGGATGTTGGGGACGTCGAAGTTGATCACGTGCGAGAGCGCCTCGACGTCGATGCCGCGGGCGGCGATGTCGGTCGCCACCAGCACCAGCAGGTCGCCGCTCTTGAAGCGGGCCAGGGCGTCGGTGCGCTGCGCCTGGCTGCGGTTGCCGTGGATGCGGTCGCAGGTGACGCCGTGCTTCTCGAGGAACTCGGCGAGGCGGTTCGCCCGGTGCTTGGTGCGGGTGAAGACGAGGACGTTCTTGATCTCCCCGCGGCGCAGCATCTCGACCAGAAGGTACGGCTTGAGCTCCTCCTTGACCGGGTAGACCGCCTGGGTGACGCCGGTCGCCGGCGCCGACTTGCGCTCGATGTTGAGGCGCGCCGGATCCTTCAGCATCTCCCCCGCCAGCTCGACGATCGGCGGCGGCAGGGTGGCCGAGAAGAAGAGGGTCTGCTCGGGGCGCGGCAGGTGCTGGAGCACCCGGCGGACGTCCGGCAGGAAGCCCATGTCGAGCATGCGGTCCGCCTCGTCGAGGACGAGGATCTCGAGGCCGTCGAGCTTCGCGTAGTCGTTCTGGAAGTGGTCGAGGAGGCGTCCCGGCGTGGCGACCAGCACGTCCACCCCCTTGCGGAAGGCCTTCTCCTGAGGCCCCATGGCAACGCCGCCGAAGACGGCCGCGCCCTTCATGTCGGTGAACTTGGCGAGCGCGTTCATGTGCTCCACGATCTGGGCGGCCAGCTCGCGGGTGGGAGCGAGGACCAGGGCGCGGGTGGTGCCGCGCGGCTTCTCCTGCAACCGGTGGAGGATCGGCAGCAGGAAGGCCGCGGTCTTGCCGCTGCCCGTCATGGCGCAGGCGAGGACGTCCTTGCCCACCAGGGCGGGGGGGATGGCGTCCTCCTGAATGGGGGTCGGCTGTTCGAAGCCGAGGGTCTCGATGCCGCGGAGAAGCTCAGGGTTGAGGCCAAATTCCGAGAAATTGCTCAAGCGTCGCAATCCTTCCGGGCGCACGCCGCTGCGTATGGGCGCGTCGCCACAATCATGTTCCGACGAAAGGGGAAGGGAACGGGGACCTTGCCGGTGAGGCCGCCGCTCGGGCTCATGAGTTGAGCCGCTTCACAGTTGCGCCCGCCAGGAGGCGGGCACATCGCTAGGATCTCATACTCCGGTCCTCAAGTCTAGTCCGGCTGCAGGCAGCGCCCTGGTTTGAACCTGCTCGCCTCCTTCGTGTGCGCTCCTTCGTCGCTGCCAGTCGGCTGCGCGGTTCAAAACTAGGACACTGCCGCCTAGGATGCTGTCTGCCGGGAGCGCCGCCGGGCCTGCCAGAACTCCCAGACGGCGGGCAGCAGCGAGAGGACGATGATCACCAGCGCCACCAGGGAGAAGTTCTTCTGCACCACCTCATACCGGCCGAACCAGTAGCCGGCGAGCGTGCAGACGCAGACCCACCCCACGCCGCCCGCCACGTTGTAGCTCATGAACGTGCCGTAGCTCATCCGGCCGAGCCCCGCCACGAACGGCGCCAGCGTGCGCACGATGGGGACGAAGCGGGCGATCAGGATCGTCTTGGCGCCGTACTTCTCGAAGAACTCGTGGGTCTTGGCGAGGTGCTCGGGCTTGATGATCCGCCGTTTGGCGTTGAGCAGCCGGTGCCCCAGGAAGTGCCCCACCCAGTAGTTGACCGTGTCGCCGAGCACGGCGGCCAGCGAGAGGACGCCGGCGAGCGCCGCGATCGAGAGCTGCCCCTGGTGCGCCAGCGCACCGGCCAGGAAGAGCAGCGAGTCGCCCGGCAGGAACGGCGTCACCACCAGCCCCGTCTCGCAGAACACGATCGCGAACAGGATCAGGTACGTCCACGCGCCGTACTGCTGGATGATCGGCCCTAAGTGCTTGTCGAGATGCAGGACGAAATCGATCAGTCCCTTGAGGATTTCCATAGGTTTCCTTGGGGTTGGCCCCGCCGCCCGGGGTAAGGCGGTCCGGAGCCGGGAAGCCTACGGATTCGCCGTCCGGAAGTCCAGAGCAGGGGGCGAAGGCGATTTCGCGTGGCATTCCCCAGTTCCCGCGGCGCGTTCCCCCCTCTCGTCAGCTTTCCCCTTCTGAGGCTTGCCGCTCCCCGCGGGGGAAAGAGATTCGCCGGCCCTGCGTGTCGCATTCCCTGCTTTTCGATGAGCCGTCGTACGGGGAAAGCGCTCGAGAAGGAGGGAAAGCAGCTGGAGCAAGGGGAATGTGCATCGCGACGCTCGACTGTCATGCACATGTCGGGGGAATGTGTCGTTCCCTCTGGGGAATCCTCCCATCTTATGGGGAATGGAGCATTCCCCAACTACGATGGCCCTCAGGAGTGGGGAATGCGGGCCGATTTCCCGGGAAGGCCGAAATTTCTGGTTCGCAGGGCTTGACATCGATGCTCATTTTTAAGAGCATATCAGGCGTTGCGGGATAGCCCGGTCTCTCGCGGGAACGCTGCCTCGGGAAAAGCCGAGAGGACCGGTTCAACAAAACAGGATTTCCGTCGCCAATCCTGGCGCGGTGAACGGGCTCGAAAGGCCCCATGAGGAGAAAGACCATGGCAAGAGAACCGAAGTACGGAGTGACCCTGAACGGCTGGGATCGTCTGTTGGCCGCACTGGAGGCCAACGCCGCGGAGTTCCCGCAACTCGACGCCTATCGCGAAGAGCTCAAGGCGAAGATCGCGGCGGCCCAGGCCGCTTCCACGCAGCAGGCCGCGCTGGCGGCGAGCAAGCAGGACGTGACGAAGCAGTTGCAGGGAGTCCTGGCCGACGGCCGCAAACTGGCCACTCTCCTGCGTGGCGGCGTCCGGCATCGATTCGGTAACCGTGCGGAGAAGCTGGTCGAGTTCGACCTCCAGCCCCTGCGCACCCGAGTCCGCCAGCCGAAGGCGACCCCCGAGGTGAAGCCGCCGAGCGTCACCCCGCCGTCGACCACGCCTCCTTCCACGACCATCCCGGCGCCCAAGGCCGCGGAGCGGCCGGCTGGGGGGCATTCGTAGCGCGCTGCCTGCTACCAGTGACGCCGCTCTTTGAAAACTGATTCATCCTTGCCCGGGGGACGGAGGAGGCCGTCCCCCGGGCGTTTTTTCAGGGCGAGCCATAATCTTAAACCTGCCCTTCTTAGCATAGACTGCCACTGGCAGCCTTGGGCTGCCAACATTGGAGGTCGCGCCGACATGAACCTGAGCTCAACATTCCGCAAAGTCTCGAAGGCATTCGCCGCCGAATTCGATGAGCTTACGCGAGAGATTAGTCATAACCTAACCTCTGGAGAGGCAAGGGAAAGAGTTCTAATCACCTTGCTCAAGAAGTATCTACCCTCAAGGATGGGGATTGATTCTGGTTTCGTCATAGACGCCTTGGGAGGAGAGAGCAAGCAGATCGACGTGGTAATTTATGATCAAACTGTCGGTACTATCTTCGAAGTTGCTGGAGTCAAGTTTTTCCCTGCGAGAGCGTGATTGCAGTCGGGGAAGTCAAGTCTGATATCTCTTCCTCCGATAGGCTGGCGGACGCTCTAGAGAAAACCCGATCAGTCAAAGCTCTAGATCGGAGCAATCGAAGGCGAAACGAGCTGATTACAGGGCCAGGAATTTCAATCCCCGGCATTGCCTTTGACCCAGAGCTGTTTCATAGGGATCAAATTTTAGGGTTCATCTTCACAAGCGGCTCTCTAAGCAAGGAGAATTTGATTTCTCAGATGCAAGCCTATCTCAAGAGTCACGAGCCAAGAGTTTGGCCTAACCTCTATTGCGATTGGCATAGGCACGTAATTTCATACGAAACGAATAACGCTCTGTCTCCAGATCCAATGGAGGCGAAGTCTCTTTACTGCACTGAGGAAAGCGAAACGCAAGACCTATTGCTTTTGTTCTACTGCATACTGGCGGACTTTATTGGTAAGGCGCATGTTGCTCGCCCCAGATATTTTGACTATGCCTCCATTCAAGAGACAAAGGCTTTGTACTCTGGACTTTTTGAGGGCGGAGGGGAGCGGCAGGACGGCACCAAGATCTAACCGCTAGTGTAGTGCGCCCGAAGTCCGTGACCTCCTGGTCTGGGCGATTCCGTGCGACTGGAAAGGGGCAAATCGTGCGGCGGAGGCGGTAGTCTCCGGTGGGGCAAGGGGGTTCCGGCGGGATAGTGTGCTCGGGGGCACACGGACGCGTTTGTTTTTGGTTGTCCGCAGGCTCGGGCGTTGGAAACAGCGCGTCGGTGTGCCCTCGCGGTACCCTGCGGGTTCGGGCCGGCCTGCCCTCCGCCGGAGACGGACCGCCGTCCCCGTGGCCTCGGAGAGGTTCTCGTTACGACCTGGCCCGTCTCTACCGCCTCCGCCGCAGGGTGACCGTCGACTGTCTCAAGGCGGCTCGATCGTGGGGTTCGGGCCGCTGCGAAGCCGAAAGGCCGCCTCGATCATGATCCCGAATATCGGACCTACCACAGTGGGCGATAATGACGCTTGGTTGCCGAGGGTTCGAATCATTAAGGAGTCGTTTGAGCCTGCTTTGAGCAGAAAAAGATTGCCCTACAACCGCCCCGCAATCCAGCACCCGCCCAGCACCCTCGTCCCGCGATAAAACACCGCCGCCTGCCCCGGGGTGATCCCGCGCTGGGGAGTCGCGAAGTCGATCTCGACGTTCCCGTCTCCCAGCGGCCGAATACGCGCCTCCACCCCGGGGTGGCGGGAGCGGATCTTCACGGTGGCATCTACCTCTCCCGCGGGCGCTCGTCCGATCCAGTGGAGGCGCTCGCCTCTCAGGCCGGGGGCCATGAGGTCGGACTGGTCTCCGACCACGACGCGGTTGTGGGCCGGCTCGATCTGGAGGACGTAGAGGGGGCTGGGGGCGGCGAGGCCTAGGCCTTTTCTCTGGCCGACGGTGTAGCGGTAGTAGGGCTGGCCTTCCCCGAGGGTCTCTCCCTTCGTGTCGACGAGGACGGCGGGCTCTTCCAACGCGGTCCGGCCGAAGCGCTCGGGGTTGGCGGCGGCCTGCTCTTCGACGAACTCGCGGATGCCTCCGGCCACGAAGCAGACCTCCATGCTCTCCCCCTTTTCGGCGACCACGAGGCCGGCCTCGCGGGCGAGCTCGCGGACCTCCGTCTTGGTCAGCTCTCCCAGCGGGAAGAGGGAGGCGGCGAGCTGCTCGGCGGTCAGCTCGAAGAGGTAGTAGCTCTGGTCCTTGTCGGCGTCGACGGCGGTGTGCAGCTCGGGGCCGTCGGGGCCGTCCAGGATGCGGGCGTAGTGGCCGGTCGCCACGCGGGAGGCGCCGAGCTTCCTCGCGCGCTCGAGCAGGAGGTCGAACTTGATCCAGGTGTTGCAGCGCACGCAGGGGCTCGGGGTGCGGCCGGCCAGGTAGTCCTCCACGAAGGGGTCGACGACCTTGTCGCGGAACTCCTGGTCCATCCGCAGGGTGTAGTGGGGGATCCCCGCCTGCTGCGCCACGCGCCGGGCGTCGCCGAGGTCGAGGGCGCCGCAGCAGCGGCCGTGCGCCTCGACGGTCGACTGGTCCCAGAGGAGCATCGAGAGCCCCACCACCGGCCGCCCCTCGCGGGCCAGCCGCCAGGCGGTGACCGACGAGTCGAGGCCGCCGCTCATCGCCACGGCGATCAGGCCGGCGTCATCGTTCCGGGCGCGCGGCTCGGTCACGCGACGGCCCTCCGCAGCTCGGCGGCCTCGCGCGCCAGCGCGTCGAGGAAGGCGTCGACCTCCTCCACGGTGTTGGTGATGCCGAAGCTGACGCGCAGCGAGGAGAGCGCCTCGTCCCTGGAGATGCCGGCGGCGAGCAGCGTCTTGCTGGGCTCGACGCTCCCCGAGGAGCAGGCGGAGCCGGTCGACACCGCGAAGCCGGCGAGGTCGAGGCGGATCAGCAGCGACTCCCCTTCGACGCCGGGGACCGCCAGGTGCGAGGTGTTGGGGAGGCGCGGCGAGGCCTGGCAGTGGAGGATCGCTCCCGGGACGCGCGAGGGGAGCGCCGCCTCGAAGCGGTCGCGCAGGGCGGCCAGGAAGGCGGGGCGCGTCTCCGCCTCCTCGCGCGCCACGGCCGCGGCCTCGCCGAGGCCGGCGATCGCCGGCACGTTCTCGGTCCCCGCGCGGCGCCGCCGCTCCTGGCTGCCGCCGACGAGGTACCCCGAGAGCCCGACGTCCTTGCGCACCCAGACGGCCGCCGCCCCCAGGGGGCCGTTGAGCTTGTGGGCGCCGAGGACGAGGTAGTCGGCGCCCAGCGACGGGGCGTCGACGGGGATCTTCCCCACCGCCTGCACGGCATCGCAGAGCACGGGGACCCCCCGCTCGCGGCAGGCGGCGGCCACCGCCTGCACCGGCTGCAGGGTGCCGAGCTCGTTGTTGGCGAGCATCAGCGCCACCAGCCGGGTGTCCGGCCGCAGGGCGGCGACGACGTCCTCCGCCGGCACCACGCCGTCCCCCCGGGGGGACACCCGCGTCACCTCCATCCCGTCCTCAGCGAGCCGCACCGCCGCCTCGCGCACCGAGGGGTGCTCGAGGGCGGACATCACCAGATGCCCGAGATGCCCGCGGTGGCTCGCCTGCCGGGCCACATGGAAGATCACGGCGTTGTTCGCCTCGGTGCCGGAGGCGGTGAAGACGATCTCCGGCGGGCGTCCGCCGATCAGCGCCGCCACCTTCTCCCGCGCCTCCTCCACGGCCTCGCGCGCTCCTTGCCCGAAGCGGTGGATCGAGGAGGGGTTGCCGTGCCGCTCCCCCAGCCAGGCGAGCATCGCCTGCCGCGCCCGGGGGTGGAGCGGGGTGGTGGCGTTGTGATCGAGATAGACAGGCGTCATCATGTCAGGCCGGATTGTAACGCGGGCGGGCGGCTCGCCGGTCTGGAATCCGTCCCCCCGGCACGACTGTTGAATTGAACCTGGGTTTTGCCTCTGGCGATCGGTTCATTTTCTGGCGCGGGTGATTGCATGCATGTACGGCGACGTCTGACGATCCTCCCCCTTCTCCTCCTGTTCCTGATCCTGCCTGCCCTCGTGGCGACCGCGCGGTCCGCGGCGGCGGCCGACGCCAAGCCGACGCGCGCGGAGCGCAAGGCGGAGAAGGAGGCGATCGCCAAGCTCCCCCAGAAGTACCGCGACTGGCTGCAGACGGTCGAGCTGCTGATCACCGAGCAGGAGATCGCGACCTTCGTGGCGCTCGACAAGGACTACGAGCGCGACGCCTTCATCAAGCGCTTCTGGGAGTCGCGGAACCCCTATCACTCCGGGTCGCGCAACCTCGTCCAGGAGCGCTGGGAGCAGCGGATCGAGCTGGCGAAGAAGCTGTTCGGCTCTCTCGGCGACGACCGCGCGCGGGTGATGCTGCTCAACGGCGAGCCCAACGAGCGGCTGGAGGCGAAGTGCGCGAGCGTCGTCTGGCCGATCGAGGTCTGGTACTTCGCGCGCTCCGAGCGCACCCGTTCCGAGCTGATCGTGGTCTTCTACCGCCACTGGGGGGCCGGCCCCTACCAGGTCTGGTCGGCCGCGGAGGGGATGGGCGCCCTGTTCTCGGGGGGCGCCGCGGACGACGGCAGCCGGAGCCTGCAGACGATCGCCAACGGCTGCCGCGACGGCGACCGGATCGCCGGCGCCATCGGCTACGTGCAGAGCCAGGGGATGGCGTACCAGATGCAGGAGGCGCAGATGCTGGCGAAGCCGGAGGGGCAGTCCGGCGAGTGGGTCGCCTCGTTCAACGCCTACTCGACCGACATCACGCCGGGGACCCCGCCGCTGCCCGCCAAGCTGTCGCTAGAATTCCCCGGCCGCTACCAGAACCGGACGGTGATGCAGGGGCTGATCACTGTGCCGGCCGCCGGCGCCGGGGCCACGATGTCGTCGCTCGCCGGCGCCCAGACCTACGACCTGCTGATCAACGGCGAGGTGCTGCAGAACGGCGAGCTGTTCGACAGCTTCCGCTACAAGTTCGACCTGCCGTCGAAGCCGCCGGCGGCGGCGTCCGCGGCGGCGGGCACCGCGGCCGCCGGCGAGCCGGCCGCGAACCTGCCGCTGGTCTTCCAGCGCTTCCTCCGTCCGGGCGAGTACCAGCTGATCGTCAAGGTGCAGGACCTCAACTCGAAGAAGGCCTACCGCGAGGAGCGCACGATCGCCGTGCCGGCCTCGGACCGCATCGCCCCGGCGCCGCTCGCCGTCGATCCGGACGACATCAGCTCGCGGATGCTGATCGAGGCCAACGCCGCGATCTCGACCGGCGACACCACGCTCAAGCTGGTGGCCCCGTTCGGCGAGCTGCAGACCGGGATGCAGCGCTTCGACACCCTGACCACCGGGGCGGCCAGCATCGCCAAGGTGACCTTCTCGATCGAGGGGAAGGCGGTGCTCACCAAGCAGAAGCCCCCCTACAGCGTCGAGCTCGACCTCGGCGCCCTGCCGCGCCCGCGCCGGCTCACCGCCACCGCCTACGACGCGGCCGGCAACCCGGTCGCCTCGGACGAGCTGCTGATCAACTCGGCCGCCAACCGCTTCCAGGTGCGCCTCGCCGAGCCGCAGCGGGGGAAGCACTACGAGAAGAGCCTGCTCGCCCGCGCCGACGTCTCGGTGCCGGACGGCCAGACGATCGAGCGCGTCGAGTTCTACCTCAACGAGGCGAAGGTGGCGACGGTCTACCAGCCCCCCTACCAGCAACCGATCCTGCTCAACAAGGGGGACGAGCTCGCCTACGTGCGCGCCGTCGCCTACCTGCCGGACGGCAACTCGACCGAGAGCCTGGTGTTCGTCAACGCGCCGGAGAACATGGCGGAGGTCAACGTCAACTTCGTCGAGCTCTACACCTCGGTCCTCGACCGCCAGGGGCGGCCGGTCGAGGGGCTGACGCAGAAGGACTTCGCGGTGACCGAGGACGGCGTCAAGCAGGAGATCGCCCGCTTCGAGCGGGTGACCGACCTGCCGATCCACGCCGCGGTGACGATCGACGTCTCGGCCTCGATGGAGAAGAACCTCGACAAGGCGCGCCAGGCCGCCCTCCAGTTCCTCTCCGGGACGATCCAGCCCAAGGACCGCGCGGCGGTGTTCACCTTCAACGACCACCCGTACCTGACGGTGAAGTTCACCAACGACATCCCCACCCTCGCCGGCGGCCTCGCCGGGTTGAAGGCGGAGCGCGGCACGGCGCTCTACGACAGCATCATCTTCACCCTCTACTACTTCACCGGCGTCAAGGGGCAGCGGGCGATGCTCCTGCTCACCGACGGCAAGGACGAGGGGAGCCGCTTCACCTTCGACGACGCGCTCGAGTACGCCCGCCGGGCCGGGGTGACGATCTATGCCATCGGCCTCGGCGACGACGCCGAGCACCGCAAGCTCAACAAGCTCGCCGAGGAGACCGGCGGCCGGGCCTTCTTCATCAAGAACGTCGAGGAGCTGACGGCGATCTACGCCTCGATCGAGTCGGAGCTGCGCTCGCAGTACCTGATCGCCTACCAGTCGAACAGCACCGCCGCCGGCAACAACTTCCGCAGCGTCGATCTGAAGGTGGCGAAGCCGGGGCTGGAGGCGAAGACGATCCGCGGCTACTACCCGTAGCCGGCGGCCGATTTCTTTCCGGGAGGTCGGAACATGGTGAAGGCGGTGGTTCGCTCGGTCCTGTTGCTGGTCCTCCTCCTGGTCCCGGCGGGAGCCGCGGCGTCCGCGGCCGCCAGGCCGCCCACCGCGGAGCAGAGCGCGGCGATCGCCAGCCTCGCCGAGAAGTACCGGACCTTCCTCACCGAGGTCGACCTCCTGCTCTCCGACGAGGAGCGCGCCACCTTCCTGGCGCTCGGCCAGGACTACGAGCGCGACGCCTTCATCGAGCGCTTCTGGACGGTGCGCGAGCCCCGGAGGCGGCGCGGCGGCGCCGGCTTCCGCGACGGCTGGCAGGCCAACGTCGCCCTGGCGCGCCAGATGTTCCACGACCTCGCCGACGCGCGCTCGCGCATGCTCCTCCTCAACGGTTCCCCGGAGCTGCGGGTCGAGTCCGCCTGCCCGACCCTGCTGTGGCCGCTCGAGGCCTGGTTCTATCCGCCGAACGACCGCACCACCGAGATGTTCGCCATCGTCTTCTACCGCAAGTGGGGCGGAGGGGGTTTCCGTATCTGGGATCCCGCCGACGGGATCGATGCCCTGTTCAACGACGCGGGGGCGGACCGTCGGGGCGCGGAGGAAGGGGAACGGGAGGCCGGCGGGCGGCAGGGGAGCCCCACCCGGATCTCGACGTCGCCGGGAGCCGCCGCCGGGCACACGCTCGACGACATCTCACCCCTCGGGGGAGGCGGCTGTGGGAACGACGAGCACGCCAAGCAGATCGTGGCCGCCCTCGCGCTGGTGGCGGGCAAGGGGCTCTGGCCGGTCTTCGAGCAGAAGATCACCGCCCCGCCCCGCGGGCCCGGCAGCGAGTGGGTCTCCGCCTTCGAGTCCTACCGCACCGAGGTGCCGCCGGGGGCGCCGGCCCTCCCCGCCCGGCTCGAGATCGCCTTCCCGGGGCGGCTCGGCAACCGCACGATGGTCCAGGGGGTGGTCACCGTGCCGCCGGGCGCCGCCGGCCAGGCCAAGCTGGGGGATGCGCGCTCCTACAACCTGTTGCTCAACGGCGAGGTGCTCTACCACGGCGAGTTGCTCGACAGCTTCCGCTACAAGTTCGACCTGCCGGTGACCGGCGCTACGAAAACCGCCACGGCCCTGCCGCTCACCTTCGAGCGCCCGCTGCGCCCCGGCGACTACACGCTGATCGTCAAGGTGGAGGACGTCGACGGCGGCCGCTTCTTCCGCGACGAGCGCCCGCTCAGCGTCCCCGCGCGGGAGAACGCGGCGCCGGCGGCGCCCGCCGCCTATCATCCCAAACCAACGCCCGAGGACGCCGAGGTGGCGCGCATCCTGGCCGAGGCCGACGCCGCCCTGCGCTCCGGGGAGACGACGGTCAAGCTGATCCCCCCGGCCGGCGAGCTGCACTCGGGGCAGCAGCGCTTCGACACCCTGACCACCGGCCCCGGGATCGACCGCGTGACCTTCGTGCTCGACGGCAAGCCGGTGCTCACCAAGCGGGCGCCGCCGTACAGCGTCGAGCTGGACCTCGGGTCGGTCCCCCGCACCCACGCGCTCGTCGCCACCGCCTACGACGCGCAGGGCAACGTCCTCGCCGGCGACGAGATGGCGATCAACGCCACCAGCAACCGCTTCCGGGTGCGCCTCGTCGAGCCGCGGGCGGGGAAGCGCTACGAGGCGAGCCTGCTCGCCCGCGCGGCGGTGGAGGTCCCCGAGGGGGAGACGCTGGAGCGGGTCGAGCTCTATCTCAACGAGGCGCGGATCGCGACCCTCTACCAGCCGCCGTGGGTGCACCCCGTCGTTTTACCGGCAACAACGCCGCCGGACCAGCCGCTCGCCTACGTGCGGGCGGTCGCCTGGCTGGCCGACGGCACGTCGACCGAGGGGGTGGTGTTCGTCAACGCGCCGGAGGAGATGGCGCAGGTCAACGTCGACTTCGTGGAGCTCTACACCACGGTGCTCGACCGCCAGGGGCATCCGGTGACGTCCGGTCTGCGGGCGCAGGACTTCGCCGTCTCCGAGGACGGCGTGCGGCAGACGATCGCCCGCGCCGAGCCGGTGGCCGACGTGCCGATCCACGCCGCGATCGCGATCGACGTCTCGGCCTCGATGGAGCCGAGCCTGGCGCAGGCGCAGGCCGCGGCCCTCCAGTTCCTCGAGGGGACGATCCGCCCGCGCGACCGCGCCGAGGTGATCACCTTCAACGACCATCCGATGCTGGCGGTGAAGTTCACCCGCGACGTCGAGGAGCTCTCCGGCGGGCTCGCCGGCCTCAAGGCGGAGCGCGGCACGGCGCTCTACGACAGCCTGATCTTCTCCTTCTACACCTTCAACGGCCTGAAAGGTCGCCGCGCCCTCCTCCTCCTCTCCGACGGCCGCGACGAGGGGAGCCGCTTCAGCTTCGAGGAGTGCCTCGAGTTCGCCCGCCGGGCCGGCGTCACCGTCTACGCCATCGGCCTCGGCGAGGACGTCGAGAAGCGCAAGCTGTCGCGGATCGCCGAGGAGACCGGAGGGCGCGCCTTCTTCGTCAAGCGCGACGGCGACCTCGCGGCGATCTATTCGACGATCGCCGCGGAGCTGCGCGCGCAGTACCTGATCGCCTACCAGTCGACCACCAACCGCACCGATCCGGGGTTCCGCACGGTCGACCTCAAGGTGACCCGTTCCGGGCTCGAGGCGAAGACGATGCGCGGCTATTACCCATGAGGCTCCATGAAATTTTCGACTAGGATCGCTTCCGTGCTCCGCCTGCCGCCGCTCGTCCTCTCCCTCGCCCTGCTCGGGCCGCTCGCGGCCCCGACCGCGGCTCCGGCGGTGCAGGAGGTGCCGGCCGCGGCCGATCCCGCCGCCCTCGCTCCCCGCTACCGGGAGTGGCTCGACGAGGTGGCGCTGCTGATCACCCCCAAGGAGCGCGAGACCTTCCTCGCGTTGCAGAAGGACTACCAGCGCGACACCTTCGAGCGGCGGTTCTGGGAGGTGCGCGATCCCTTCCCGCAGACCCCGGCCAACGAGCTCAAGGACCGCTGGGACCTGAACGCCGCGATCGCCCGCAAGCGGCTCGGCAACCTGACCGAGGACCGCGCCCACATGATCCTCTTCCACGGCGAGCCGCGCGAGGTCTTCCCGGTGCGCTGCGACGCGCTGATGCCGCTCGAGATCTGGAGCTTCGCCGGCGCCGGGAAGCTGCGCGGCGAGTTCACCCTGGTCTTCGTGCAGCGGGGGAGCGTCTACCGGCTGTGGTCCCCCCAGGAGGGGGTCGAGAACCTGCTGTCGCTCGAGCTGCGGGCGAAGATCGACCAGCCGGAGCGGGCCATCGCCGCCATCGCCGACGCCTGCCCGCGGGGCGAGGACATCGCCGCGCGGCTCGGCGAGGCGGTCGACTGGGACCGCGTGGCGACGTCGCTCCACCTCATCCCCCATCCGGGAGAGGAGTGGTTGTCGACCTTCTCGTCCTATTCGACCGACGTCCCCGCCGGCGCCCTGCCGTTCCCCGCGAAGCTCGACCTCTCCTTCCCCAGCCGCTTCGGCAGCCGCACCGTGCTCCAGGGGCTGGTGACGGTGCCGCGCGAGGCGGTGAAGCCGGAGAGGATCGAGGGGTCGCCGGAGTCGTTCTACAGCTTCGTGGTGGACGGCGAGGTGCTCTACAAGGGGGAGCTCTTCGAGCACTTCCGCTACCGCTTCACCCTGCCGCAGAGCCAGGTCGCCGGCGCCGAGATCCCGGTGGTCTTCCAGCGCTACCTGCGCCCGGGGATCTACTCGCTGATCGTCAAGATCGAGGACATGGCGGAGAAGCGCTACTTCCGCGAGGAGCGGGAGCTGGCGGTGCCGGCGGTCGACAGTATTTCCGGAGCATCGGTCGGAGCGGCGGTGCCACCGGGCGCAACGGCCGCCGTCACTCCTGCCGTCAATCCGAACAATCCGCTCGCCGAGGCCAACGCGGCGCTCGGCTCGGGGGACCAGACGGTCCACATCGTGCCGCCGCTGCCGGGGCTCGCCACCGGCAAGCTGCGGGTCGAGGCCACCACCACCGGGGCCGGGGTCGCCAAGGTCACCTTCGAGCTCGACGGCAAGCCGGTGCTCACCAAGGGGCACCCCCCCTACAGCGTCGAGCTGAACCTCGGCTTCCAGCCGCGCACCCACCTGCTGCGCGCCCTCGCCCTCGACACCGGCGGCAAGCAGCTCGCCGAGGACGAGCTGGCGCTCAACGTCGGCCCCCACCGCTTCGCCGTGCGGCTGGTCGAGCCGCAGGCGGGGAAGACCTACCAGTCGAGCCTGCGGGCCGAGGCGCGGGTCGAGGTCCCCGAGGGGGAGCGGCTCGACCGCCTGGAGCTCTACCTCAACGACGACAAGGTGGCGACCCTCTACCAGCCGCCGTACACCCAGGCCCTCCTCCTCCCCAAGGGGGGGAAGGAGATCACCTACGTGCGCGCCGTCGCCTACCTCGACGGCGGCAACTCGACCGAGGACCTGGTGCTGGTCAACGGCCCCGAGTACACCCAGAAGGTGAACGTCCAGCTCGTCGAGCTCTACACCTCGGTGGTCGACCCGCGGGGGAGGCCGGTCGACGGCCTGTCGAAGGGGGATTTCACGGTCAGCGAGGACGGCCAGAAGCAGGAGATCCGCCGCTTCGAGCCGGTGCGCGACGTGCCGATCTACGCCGGCATCCTGCTCGACACCTCGGCCTCGATGAGCCAGGGGGACAAGCTCGACTCGGCGCTCAAGGGGGCGCTGAGCTTCTTCGACAAGGTGATCACCCCCAAGGACCGGGCGGCGGTGATCACCTTCGCCGACCATCCGAACCTGGCGGTGCGCTTCACCAACCAGCCGGCGGTGCTCGCCGGCGGCCTCGCCGGGCTGACCGCGACCGGCAACACCACCCTCTACGACAGCCTGATCTACACCCTCTACTACTTCGGCGGCATCAAGGGGAAGCGGGCGATCGTCCTGCTCTCCGACGGCCGCGACGAGGGGAGCCACTACAGCTTCGACGAAGCCCTCGACTACGCGCGGCACAGCGGCGTCGCGATCTACAGCGTGGGGATCAACCTGTCGTCGAAGGACCAGGACGTGCGCGCCAAGCTGATGCGCCTGTCGGACGAGACCGGCGGCCGTTTCTTCTTCATCGACCGGGCGAAGGAGATCGACGGGATCTACGACACCATCCAGCAGGAGCTGCGCTCGCAGTATTACCTCGCCTACCAGTCGACCAAGGAGGGGGGAGACCCCGAGAAGTTCCGTTCTGTCGAGGTGAAGGTGGGCAAGCCCGGGCTCGAAGCGAAGACGGCGCGAGGCTACTACCCCTGAGCGCCCTCCCCAACCTCGTCCTCGCCTCCGCCTCCCCCCGCCGCCGCGAGCTGCTGGGCGGCCTCGGCCTCCGCTTCACCGTCCGCGCCGTCGAACTCGACGAGACGCCGGGGGCTGAGGAGAAGCCGGAGGAGACCGTGCTCCGCCTCGCCCGCGAGAAGGCGGCGGCGCGCTGCCACCCCGGAGAGATCGTGCTGGCGGCGGACACCGTGGTGGTGATCGACGGCGAGCTCCTCGGCAAGCCGCGCGACCCCGCGAACGCCCGCCAGATGCTGGGCCGCATCGCCGGCCGTGAGCACACCGTCCTCACCGCCGTCGCCCTGGAGGAGCCGGACCGCAACCGCCGCATCGTCGAGCTCGGCACCTCGCGAGTGCGGATGGCGCCGCTTTCCGAGGAGCAGATCGCCTGGTACGTCGAGACCGGAGAGCCCCTCGACAAGGCCGGCTCCTACGCCGTCCAGGGGATCGGCGCCCTCTTCGTCGAGGAGATCTTCGGCAACTACACCAACGTGGTCGGCCTCCCCCTGCCGCTCACGTATCGGCTGTTCCGCGACTGGGGGCATGAGTTGCTGGATTTCCGGTAGCCAGACATCTCGAGGTCTGAACGTAGGGGCGGGGCTCGTCCCCGCCCGGGTGGGGGCCGGCCGGAGGCCTGAGCCGATTGATCCCGGGAGCTTTTCTCCTCCCCTGTACTCGGGGGAGGCCGGGAGGGGGCGTTCCGGAGTCCGGTACGCTTCCTTGTCCGGTACGCTGCGAACCCCCTCCTAGCCTCCCCCGAGTACAGGGGAGGAACAAAGCGCCCTGCGCGATCGGGTGTCGGTCTCCGGCCCCCCACCCGGGCGGGGACAAGCCCCGCCCCTACGTCAGGACGGCTTACGCCTCGCGTCTCGGACCAGCTTACTCCTCCACGATCTCCCGGAGCACCGCGATACAGCGGTCGACCTCCTCCTCGGTGTTGTAGAAGTGGGGGGCGATGCGGAGGCGGCCGGCGCGGGCGGCGACGACGACGTCTCGCGCGTTGAGGCGCTTCGCGAGGTCGGCGGCGTCGAGGGGGTCCGGCGGCACGGCGGTGACGATCCCGGAGGTCTCGCCGGGGCGGCGCGAGCTGACGACGGCGAAGCCGAGGTCCGCGAAGCCGCGGGCGGCGCGCTCGGTCAAGGCGAGGACGCGCGGCTCGATCGCGGCGCCGGCCTCGAGCAGGATCTCGAGCGAGCCGCCGAGCGCCACGATGCCGTAGACGTTGAGCGAGCCGCTCTCGAAGCGCTTCGCCCCTTCCCCCCAGATCAGGTCGAGGTCCTTCCAGGCGAAGATGTCGCGCACCGAGCGCCAGCCGCAGCGCGCCGGGCGCAGGCTCTCGACCACGCGGTCCGAGACGTAGAGGAGGCCGATCCCCTCGGGGCCCAGCAGCCACTTGTGGGCCGAGGCCACCGCCACGTCCACGCAGTCGCGCTCGACGTCGAGCGCCAGGGC